>CAZCZE010000013.1:0-21884 GCA_964503125.1 uncultured Gammaproteobacteria bacterium | reverse complement strand
TATTGCCGGAGCACTCGAGGAACTGGATGCGCGAGACCAAGGGATACCGCGTGAGCGCGTTCAAATCGAAGATCAGCGGCCGCTCGACGAGACCGTGAATCAAAAGCCGATATTCATCGGGCGGAATGTCGGGAACGCCGGCGTGATGGCGTTCGAAATGCAGCGCGCTCGGCGTGATGATGCCTTCGAGAGCCTCGATCGGGGTACGCGAGCCGCCGCTGCCCGTCGTGCTCGGCTGGGAATTGACGAGGCGCTGCACTTGGGCCTCGTGCGGCGAGCGCTCGCCGTAAGCGCGCATCGGCATGCCCGGAGTCTTCATCCACGCGGGCAGATCGGGCGGCGCCGCTTTGGCCGTGAGCAGCGTCGCGCCCGCGAGCGCGGCCGCTCCGCCCGTCAAGAACAGCCGGCGGTGCAGCAGTCCGTTGCCCGCGACTTGCTCGAGCCCATCGTGCTTGGTCATGAGGTTTAGTCCTTGAATACGTTGGTATGAGTCAGCGCGCGAACAGGATCGTCGGCGCGGGACCGATGCCTTTGATCTCGACGATCGCCTCGACGTCCTTGGCGCCGTCGAAATGCACCTCGCCCGCGGGGTGCAGCATGTAGCTGCCGGGCCCGAGCGGCGTCGTGGCGTTGGGATCGAAGTTCTCGCCCTTGCCGGCCCACCACGTGCCCGAGATCACGGTGACGTGCCGGTCGCCCGGATGATGGTGGGGCCGCGACATGACGCCCGGCGCGAACCGCGCGCGGATGATGTAGAACCCTTCCTTGGTCGGGTCGCCGGCGATCACGGCCAGGTCGGGGCCGCTGCCGGCGGGGTTTTTCCCGTACACGACTTCGTTCGGCATCACGATGACGAAGCCCTTCTCGTCCTCGGCCGCGAACGAGCTCGGCACGGTGACGGCGGCGGCGGCGACGGCCGCGATACCGACTAAAGATTTCCAATGATGACGAGCCATCGAGTCCCCCTGACGTAGCGCGCATGGCGCCGTTTCTTTACCGGCAACGCTACTCGGACGAGCCGGTGCTCGCAAGCTCCGATCGATGCGGCCGCCGATATTTTGCCGCCCGGCGCGAAAGCCGCTAATGTCGGGCGCAAGGCCTTCGGAGAATCGCCATGCCGCATCCCATCGCCCGCGCATCGATCGTTGCCTCGCTCACCCACCTGCTGGCCGCATGCTCGCCCACGGGCTCGCCCGACGCGCCGCCGCCCGCGCCGACGGCCGCTGACGCCGTCGCCTTTCTCGACGACGTCGAGGCGCAGTACACCTCGATATTCGAGGAGGCTTCGCGCATCAACTGGGTCAACGCGACCTACATCAACTACGACACCGACTGGCTCGTCGCGAACGTCGACGCCCGCATCACGGAGCTCGGCGTGAATTTCGCGAAGGATGCGGTGACGTACGACGACGTCGACGTCGACGCCGCCGCACGACGCAAGCTCGATCTGCTCAAGCTCGCCCTCACGCTGCCGGCGCCGCAGCGGCCCGGCGCCGCGCAAGAGCTCGCGGATATCACGACGCGGCTTGGCAGCACCTACAGCACCGGCAAGATCGAGTTCGACGGCCGCACCGTGCCGCAAAGCGAAACCGAAACCTTGATGCGCACGCTGCGCGACCCCGCGCAGCTCGAGGAGGTTTGGACCAAGTGGCACGACTACGCGCAAGTCATGAAAACGGACTACGCGCGCATGGTCGAGATCGCCAACGAGGGAGCGCGTGAGCTCGGCTTCGCCGATGTCGGTGCGCTCTGGCGCTCGGGCTACGACATGCCGGCCCACGAGTTCGCCGCCGAGGTGGACAGGCTCTGGGGGCAGGTCAAACCGCTCTACGACGACTTACATTGCTATGTGCGCGGTGAGCTCAACGAGCGCTACGGCGACGGCGCCGTGCCGCTCGACGAGCCGATCCGCGCGGACCTGCTCGGCAACATGTGGGCTCAGAGCTGGGGCGCGCTTTACGATCTCGTGGCGCCGCCAGGCACGGACACGGGCATCGATCTCGATCGGTTGCTCGTCGACAAGGGTTACGACCCCGTCAAGATGGTGAAGACGGGCGAGGACTTCTTCTCGTCGCTGGGGTTCGAGCCGCTGCCCGAGACGTTCTGGGATCGCTCGCAAATCGTGCGCCCCGAAGGCCGCGAGGTCGTCTGCCACGCCTCGGCGTGGGACCTCGACTCGCGCGACGACCTGCGCATCAAGATGTGCACCGAGGTCAACGGCGAGGACTTCCGCACGATCCACCACGAGCTCGGCCACAACTACTACCAACGCGCCTACAAGGACCAGCCCGCGCTGTTCCGCGGCGGCGCCAACGACGGCTTCCACGAAGCCATCGGCGACACGGTGATGCTCTCGATCACGCCGGAGTATCTTGAGCAGATCGGTCTCGTCGATCGCGTTCCCGACGCGTCGCAGGATCTCGGGCTGCTGCTGCAACAGGCGCTCGACGGCGTGTCGTTCCTGCCGTTCGGCCTGCTCGTCGACAAATGGCGTTGGCAGGTCTTCTCGGGCGAGCTGACGCCGGCGACCTACAACTCGGGCTGGTGGGCGCTGCGCACGGAGTACCAAGGCATTCGCCCGCCCGTCGAGCGCGGCCCCGACGCGTTCGACCCGGGCGCGAAATACCACATCCCGGGCAACACACCGTACATGCGCTATTTCCTGGCGCGCGTGCTCCAGTACCAGTTCTACAAGGCGGCCTGCGATCAGGCCGGGTGGACGGGCCCGCTGCACCGCTGCTCGTTCTTCGGCTCGAAGGAGGTCGGCACGCGCTTGAACGCGATGCTCGCGATGGGTCAATCGAAGCCGTGGCCCGACGCGCTGGAGGCGTTCACCGGCCAGCGCACGATCGACGGCTCGGCCATTCTCGCCTACTACGCGCCGCTCTCGGCGTGGCTCAAGGAGCAGAACGCCGGCAAAACCTGCGGTTGGTAGCGCTAATGCGCGCGCTCGTAGTGCTGGCGCAATAGGTCCTTGCCGTAGTCGTTGCCGTTCGGCGTGCGCACGACGGCGTGGATGTGCTCGCGGTAGGGCACGCCGCGCGGATACAGGTGCGTGAGCCCCACCGGCGTTTGGTGATCGAACTCGATCAGCACGACCGGACTGTGGATGCGGTAGTAGAACACCGAGTCGTCGCTCGTCTCGCCGACCCACATGAAATACGTCTCATCGAGGCGCGCCTCGACATCGGCGAGATGCACGCGCGCGTGCGCGTCACGCAAATTGCTCGTGTAGAGCGAGACGAGGTCGAGCAGTTGCTCCTTCTGCGAAGCCGTAAACGATGAGACCGGCACCCCGGCATAGGCGACCACGACGTTGTCGCTGAACAGTTGAGCGCGAATGTTGTTGCCGGTTTTTTTTGGCTCGAGGACGGCGCGCTCGCGCTGCTGCGGCGTCAGCGCTCGCACCATCGCGAGGCCTGCGTGCTGCTCGTCTTCCATGATCGACGTGCCGGCATACTTACCCGAGGTCGCGACAGCGGGCTCCGACCCCCAGAATGCGGGGGTCATGACGACCTGATCGCCGAGGACGAAGTAATTGACGATCAAATGATGGCCATCGAGCTGCCACCCCCATGGCTCGGTCGCTGACGGCGTACCCATGACCGTGAGCCAGTACTTGCCCTCACCGTACTCGGCGAAGTTGTTGTCGTTGAGCTCGGCGAGCGTCTCGTTGAGACGCATGATGTCCTCGCTCAATCTCAGGCCCTTGGCGCTCAGCGACGCCGCCAGCAATGCGCGCGCGGCGGCTTTTTGCGGCTCCCCCATCTCGTCGAACGAGACACCCTGGCGCTCGTAGCGGTGCACGTTGGCCCACTTGCGCCACTCGTCGTCGTCGACCGCGTATTGGGTCTTGCTGCGCTGCTCCGGAGTCAGCGCCGCGATGAACGCATTGGCGGCGCGTGCAACGGGCTCCGTCGACACGCCGGTCGAGCGCACCGCGAACAAGCCCGCCACCGGCGTGCCGTCCGTCGTGATGCCCTTGAAAGGCTCGTCGAGCGCCCGCGCCCCAAACTGCGCCGCAGCCCCAAACGTGGTAGCGACGCCCACGACCAACGCCACAACCAAAACGAGCGAAGACTTCAAGCGCTGCACGTTACGACTCCTCAATCAGCGGCGGGTGTACCTCGAAGGCCCCTCCCGAGACCGTCTGCGCACAGGGATGTGCGCAGACGAGCCCCAGGGATGGTCTTCCGGCGTGTCTCGGGAGGGGCCTTCGAGGTGCGCCCGCCGCCCGCGATACGCGCGACCGGTTATCTTGGGCTCGATGTTGCGCGTGGCAGTGGGTTACTTCAAGACGGGCACGGTCTTGCGCTCGGAAAACCCGAGCAGATCGACGGCGCCGTCCGTGGCCACGGGGGTTTCCGCGCGCGCGACGAACGCCGCCTCGTCGCGCAACGCGACACCGAGGTTGCCGGCCATCTCGATGAGCCGCGAATGCCCCGAGAGCACGAGCGGGCGTGCGCGCGCTACCGCGAGCGGTGCTAAGCCCGCGCGCGACACCAGCGCGAAGCGCTCATTGCGAGCAGCGTCGACGACGGGCCGCGAGCGCACGAGCGTCATCGCCCGCCCCGCGCGCAGGTGCGCCGAGACCTCGTAGCGCAACGTGAGCACGTAGAGCTTCTCGGCCGGCCCGGTGACGCGCACGCACGGCCCCAGGATGCCGCGCTCGCTGACCTTCGCGTCGGTGTAGAGCGGAAAGCTGATCTGCAACGGCTCGCCGTGGCCGTGGGTGTTGAACGCGAGCACGGCCGACACGAGGTCGCGCACGACCGCGCGCTCCTGGTCCGGTTGCGTCACCAGGAAGTCGAGGTGACCTAAGATCGTGCTTGCCGAGACGACCGTCATGGACGCGAAGGATAGCCGCTGTCGCCCCGGGCTCGCCAGGCGTGAGCTCGCAACTCCGGATTTATGTCCAGCGGGCGCTGCGCTAGGCTGAGGGCTCCTACTGTGGTCGAGAGCGCACGTGCCGGACGAGCCACGGCGAACGAGCTGCTGCATCGTCGGTGCCGGCCCGGCCGGCGTCACGTTGTCGCTGTTCCTCGCGCGCACCGGCATTCCGGTGACGCTGCTCGAGGCGCATCGCGACTTCGACCGCGATTTTCGCGGCGACACGATCCATCCCGCGACGCTCGAGGTGCTCGACCAGATCGGGCTGGCCGCACGCGTGCACGAGCTGCCGCACGTCAAAGCGCGATCGTTCCGGCTCGTGTCGGGCAAGACCGTCGACGAAGCCGCCGTGTTCAGCCGGCTGCCGACGCCGTTCCCCTACGTCATGATCATGCCGCAGGCGCGCTTCCTCGAGTTCCTCGTCGCGGAGGCGCAGCGGTATCCACACTTCAAGCTCGTGCTCGGCGCGCACGTCGAGCGGCTGCTCGACGACAACGGCGCCATTCGCGGCGTCGGCTATCGGTCCACGGACGGCGGCGGCGAAGTGCGCGCAGACCTCACGGTGGCCGCGGACGGGCGCTTCTCGCGCATGCGCAAGCTCGCCGGCGTGGAGCCCGTGAGCCAATCGGGGGCGATGGAGGTGCTGTGGTTCAGGCTGCCGCGCCGGCCCGACGACCGCCACGACGAGGCGGCCATCGACGTCGGCCCGCGGGAGATCATCGCCGTGCTCGGACGCCCGGCCGAGTGGCAGCTCGGCTACGTGGGCCCGCCGGGCCGTTATCGACAAGTGAAGGCCGACGGGATCGAGGCCTTTCGGCGGTCGATCCTGACGATCTTGCCGTGGCTCGGGGACCGCGTCGGCCTGCTCGAAGGGTGGGACGACATCAGCCTGTTGTCCGTCGAGGCGAGCCGGCTCGTACGCTGGCACCGGCCGGGCCTGCTGTTCATCGGCGACGCGGCGCACGTGATGCTGCCCGTCGGCGGCGTCGGCATCAATTGCGCGATCGCCGACGCCGTCGAAGCCGCGAACGTGCTCACCGAGCCGTTACGCAACGGCGCGGTCGAGGACCGCCATCTCGCGGAAGTGCAGCGGCGCCGCGAAGGCGCGACCCAAGTGATCCAACGCTTTCAAGCCGGCGTACAACAGCGCATGGTCGCCGCCTTCGAGTCGGGCCGGATGTTTCGTTTGCCGCTGCTGCTGCGGCTGATCCTGCGCATCCCCGGGCTGCGCAACCTGCCGCCGCGCGTGCCCGCGTTCGGCGTGCGCCGCGTGCGGCTCGATCGTCCCGAGGAACGGCCCGCCCTTTAGGGGCGCCGGACGCCGCGCGTCAGTGCCGCTCGCGCGTGAGGCTCAAGTACGAGCGGTCGAGAAAGTTCGCGGGGTTGCCTTTGCGTTCGTCCCATTCCGACGTCGGCCGCGCCGCGACGACTTGCTCGAGCGTGGCGCCGCTCGCGATGAGCGCGCTCACGCGGTCGCGAATCGTCGTGAGCATGGCCACGTAGTCCGCGAGTGCCTGGGCGTCGGTGACGGCCCCGTAGCCGGGCACCACCGTGTAAGTCGCGTCGATCTCGGCGAGCACCTTGGTGCAGAACTCGATGATGCCGTTCAAGCTGCCGCCGTTGTCCGCGTCGACGAACGGATAGGCGGCACTGTGGTACACATCGCCCAGGTGCACGGTCTTGTGGCCGCGGAAGATCACGGCGGTGTCACCCGTGGTATGCGCGGGGCCGAAGTGCATGAGGTCGATGCGCTCGCCGTTGAAGTGGAAGCGCATCGTGTCGTCGTAGGCGAGCACGGGCAACGCCGCCGGAGGATAGGCGGGCTGATCGAGCTGCTGCGAGACGACATTGATGACGTTGTCGCGCGTCATCATCTGCCGCGAGCTCTCGTGCGCGATGAGCCAGGTGCCCTCGGGGCCGAGCACCTGGTTGCCGTCGGCGTGATCGAAGTGCCAGTGTGTGTTGATCGCGAAGTCGATGGCGCCGCCGCCAAGCTCGCCGATCGTGGCCTTGTACTTCGGCACCATCTGCGGGAACTGATCGTCGACGATGAGCACGCCGTTGTCGCCGATCGAGACCAGGATGTTGCCGCCGACGCCGAACAGCACGTGGAAACCGTCGGCGAGTTGCTGCGTCGTGATCGGCGTCGTGCGCAACGCCTCGTCGAGATTATTGAGCTGCCCCGCCGCGGGCACACTCAAGCCGACGACCGCGCCCGCGAGCCACGCGCTAGCCACGAACCGCATCGGAGCTTTCCCTAAGCCTTGCGAACTTTCTCGGGCAGGTGTGTCTGCGCCGACGATACCTGCATTGATCATCGGCGCATCTCGTTGCGCTATTCGAGGCCGGCCGCGCGCGCTTGCACGCGCGCCATGACGGCCCAATCGCGTTGGCTGTCGCCGTGCGCCGTCGCGCTCAACAAGCTGTCGCGGTAGATGTTCAAGCTCGGCAACGGCACGTTGACCGATTGCGCGGCTGCGGCCACGAGCCCCGCATCCTTCAAACCGAGCGCGGTCGTGAATCCCGCTTGGTCGTAGAGCCCTTTGGCGATGATGTTGCCGTAGACCTTGTAGACGGGCGCCGCGAACATGCCGTCGGTCATGACGTCGTACAGCGCTTGGGGCTCCACACCGTACTTGCGCACGAGCGAGAAAGCTTCGCCCATCGCCTCGATCGCGCAGCCGACGAGCATGTTGTTCGCGAGCTTCACGGCCGCGGCGCCTTCAGGTTTAGCGCCGGCCTCGAACGTGCGCCGGCCCATGGCCTTGAAGAGCGGCGCGAGCTTCGCGATGGCGTCGGCCGGGCCCGCGGCGAGGATGCCGAGTTGGCCCGCGGCCGCGACTTCGGGGCGGCCCAGCACGGGCGAGGCGACGAACCGCTGCGCGGCGGCACCGTGCGAGGCATCGACCTCACGCAGCACGTGCACGCCGTGTGTGCCCATCGCGACGTGGATCGCACCTACGCTAAGAGCCGCGACGATCTCCTTGGCGACCTCGGTGAGCGCTTGGTCGTCGGCCAACATGCTGATGACGGCGTCCCGGCCGCGGCACGCTTCGGCGATCGAGGCTGCGACTCTCGCGCCGATTTTCTCGAGCTCGGCCGCCTTGTCGCGCGAGCGGTTGTAGACGACGAGCTCGTGACCGGCGGCGACGAGCCTCGCGGCCATGGCCTGACCCATGCGGCCGAGGCCTATGAAACCCACCTTCATGCTTCGCTCCCGCAGCCGCTCAGCGCAGCTGGCCCTGGACCCAATCGAGCTCGCGCACCACGTAGTCGACGATCGAGCCGGTTTTCATCGAGTCCGGCAGCACGTCCCAGGTATAGGTCTCGATCTCGAGCTGCGGCGAGAGCTTGTACTTCTTGTGGAACTTGAGCGCGTCCTCGATCGCGAAGCGCGTCGTCTCGAAATGCTCGCCGATCTTGTCGAGGAACACGGGCACGTGCACGTGCGTGCGCCACTCGCGCTTCAGCTTCGGATTCTGCTCGAACGCCGCGAACGCGTCCTCGAGATTCAGGTAACGATTCAACTGGCCGTCGATCTTCTCGATCGTCTGCGTGAGGTACACGGTCTCCGCGAACGGCCGCATCGCGGCGACGGTTTCCTTGGTGACGTTCGGCACACGCAGCGCGGCCGCTTCTTGCAGCTTGAACACCGGGATGCCGGCGTCGGCGAGCGCTCGCAGCGACTTGCCGATGTCTTCGTACTCCACGGCCTGGTGGCAGATGTCGTAGACCATGCCCAAGTGCTTGCGCAGCGCCGCCTCGGCCTGCGACTTGTTCAAGCCGGTCGCGGTCACGAGCATGCGCACGGCCTCGCTCGCGTACAGATGGTTCTTGAAATAGTCGATCGCCTCCTCGGTCGTCTCGAGGAAGCACGCAGGCTCGGGCTCGAGCGCGAGCGTCACGGTGCGGCCCGTGCGCTTCTCGAGCTGCACCATGTGCGCGACGGTCTGGATCACGTGACGCGTGAACTCGTTGACGTACTCGGGCCCCGTGACCTTCGGCTTGAAGCCGAGCGGCGGGCTCTGGATCGACGGATTGACGTGCGGCGCCGCCACTTCGGCGAGGATGTCGGCCACCTGCATCGTGTACGTGGCCCGCGCGTCCGTGCTCCAGTCGGGCTCGTAGACGTCCTTCTTGACGACGCGGTTCTTGAACGGCCCGTACGGGAACGCGTTGACCGTATAGAGGTACATGTCGTGCTGGTGCAAGAACTCCTTGAGCCGCTCGCGCTCGTGACGATCGCCGGTGAGCGTTTGCGCCGACGACGCCGACAATCGCAGCGAGACGCCGAACGACTTGTGCGGCGAGACGCGCGCTTTCACTTGCGGGACGTAGCGGTTCAAGCTGTCCCACATCTCGCTCCACGTATCGCCAGGGTGTACGAGCGTCGAATAGGTCAGATGACCCAGGCCATTGCCCAAATCCATGCAGAAGCTCCTCGTAAAATCGTGCTGTGCCGCGTGAGCGGTCGGTCGTCGCTTCCGTCGCCGCGAAGTCGAGCTCTTCGTCCCGCTGGCTCGATCCGTTCAGGGTTGTGGGGAAACGATTAATTCAATATTGTATCCGTCTCCGCCGAGAATGTCGGCTCCCGGCCGGCAACGAACAACACCTAACGGGGTATCCAGAATGCTACGCGCGACGGCAAACCAACTATTGCCTACGACCATTACGGGCTCTTTGCCGCGCCCGAGCTGGTATACGGAAAATTTAGGGCTAAAAGCCTTTCTCGAGGCCATGGTCGAGACGCGGTTCCGCGAGCAATACGAGGACACGCTCGCCGTCTATCTCAACGAGCAGACGATCGCCGGCCTCGACATCGTGACCGACGGCGACTGCCGCTTCACGCAGGACATCGGCGGCCAGAGCTGGACCAGCTATCCGCCGTTCCACATGGCGGGCTTCGACAGGGTCCCGAAGATGGCGCCCGTCGGCGGCGGCGGCATCGGTTTCCCGCGCGGCCACATTCTCCACGACTACATCGAAGCGCGGCTCATGCCGAGCATCGTCGGCCCCATCGGCCGCGGCAATATGCAGTACGCGCAGATCTGGAAAGCCGCACAGCGCATGACGGACAAGCCCGTCAAGTTCGGCACGGTCACGCCCGAGCTCGTGGCCTTCGCCGTGCAGGACTTTCACTATAAAGACGTGCGCGAGCGCATCTGGGCCCTCTCCAACGCGTTCAACGAGGAGCTCCACGCGCTCGCCGACGCCGGCTGCCCCGTCATCCAGATGGAGGAGCCGCAGATCCATTTGCTCGCGGCCCGCGGCGTCGTCGACAAGGTCATCAACCCCGAGTTCATGCTCGAGGTGTTCAACAACACCGTGAAAGGACTGCGCGCCAAGACCGAGGTCTGGTGCCACACGTGCTGGGGCAACCCGTCGCAGCAGCGCATGTTCGCGCAGGTCCAGAGCTACAAGCCCGCGCTCAAGATCTTGAACAAGGTCGATGCCGACGTGATCACGTTCGAGTCGTGCAGCTCGGACGGCATGGATCTCGAGGCCATCGGCAAAGAGATCACCGACATGAAGGTCGCCATCGGCGTCATCGACCATCACACGCTGCAGGTCGAAACGCCGAAGGAAGTGGCCGACCACATCCGGCTCGCGCTCAAGCACATCCCGGCCGAGCGGCTCGTGCTGTCGTCCGACTGCGGCATGGGCCGCGAGGGCATGGCGCGCCGGCACGCGCTCTACAAGATGGTGTCGCTCGTACAGGGCACGAACATCGTGCGCAAAGAGCTCGGCATCCAGCAGGCCGAGTGCATCGCGGCCGACCCGAACCTCACGCTGCTCGACGTCAAGCGCCAATAATCCGAAAACGTGCCGCGGCGCCGGTGGTCACAATCGGACCACCGGCGGCGCAGCGACCGCAAACTCCAAACGCGGTAGCTCGATCGGCATTGCGGGCGGCCCGTTCGCCCACTGGCGCACCTAGCGCGCCCGGGTACCATCAGTGCTAGAGTGACTTGGCCTGGCTTTGGGGGGAGAAATGTTCGAGTCGAAACTCACCGCACTTGGGAAGCTGTGCCTCGCCGCCCTGCTGGCGATCGCCGGCGCGAGCATGGCCACGGCGCAGAACCCCGAGGGGCAAGGCGCGCTGGCACCCGCGAACCTCGCCAAGCCGCGCCCCGCGCCGCCGTTCGATCTCACGGGCACCTGGCAGCACGAGTTGCGCGGCCCGCAATCGTGGAAGTTCGTCCCGCCGACGTTCGAGCTCACGCCCGAGGCCCAGGTGCACTACGACGCCGGGCAGAAGGCGCTCGCCGAGAACAAGCTATATCGCGACGACATCGGCCAGTGCTGGCCGGCCGGCATGCCGCTCATCATGACGCGCGTCCATCCGTTCGTGCTGCTGCAACAGCCGACGGTCATCTACTACATCAGCGGCTTCATCAACAGCGTGCGCATCATCTATTTGGACGGCCGCCCGCACAGCGAGCCCGACATCGTCGTCCCGAGCTGGAACGGCGAGTCGATCGGCCGCTGGGAAGGCGACACGCTCGTCGTCGACACGAAGTATTTCCCGGGCCACCACCATTGGCTCGACCAGGGCGGCGCGAGCATCCCCGCGAGCGACGCGCTGCGCATCGTCGAGCGCATGCGCCTCATCGAGAACGGCGAGACGCTCGAGATCGAATACACGCTCACCGATCCCAAGAGCTTCAAGGGCGACTGGAAGATGACGAAACGCTTCAACCGCCTGCACGACGTCGATATCGCCGAGGTCGAGTGCAATCCAGATCTCAACGAAAACCTGCCGGCGACGTCGTCGGAATCGCTGATTCGCTGACGGAGACGACCATGAGAATCGCATCCGCAACTCTTGCCGCACTGCTCGTAGCCGGCACTGCTCTCGCCCACCACTCGCCGATCGTCTTCGATCGCACGCGCCAAGTGACGCTCACGGGCGTCGTCACGGAGTTCCGTTGGGGCAACCCGCACTCGTGGATTCACATCGACGTGGCCGACGCCGACGGCAAGGTCGCGAACTGGGGCATCGAGATGAACCCGGCGAGCCACCTGGCCCGCGACGGCTGGCGCTCGACGACACTCAAGCGCGGCGACCAAGTGTCGATCGTGGTTTTTCCGCTGCGCAACGACGAGAAAGGCGGCCAGTACCTCTCGATCAAGCTGCCCGACGGCAAGACGCTCGGCCAGCGCAACGACGGCGTGCTCTGAGCCCGTCGATCGCCTGCCGTCAGTAGTGGAGTCGATGCTCGCCGCGCGCACCGCGCTCGAGCCCGCGAAAAACGATCGCCTCGTCCGCGGCGTCCCATTGGAAGGGCGCGCCGTCGTACGGGTTGCGCAACTCGCTTGTGCGCAGTGCGGCCGCCACGTCCGCCGGTGCGACGGCCGCGTCGCGCAGCATCACGGCCGCGAGCGCGGCGCGCCTCACGCCCTCTACGTCGGTCACGCGCGCGGCGTACTGGGTGAAATCGCTCGTCGCCGCGAGGTGCACGCCGCCGCCAAGGTTGTATAACGGACGTTGAAACGCGCTGTCGGCTGTTTCACGGGTGAGCCTCGCGGCACGCGCGAGCGCCGCTTCGTAGCCCTCGAGTGGCGCATCGAACGCTTCGCCCAAACCCCAATAGTAGTCGGCGAACCGGTTGATCGTGTCCTGGGGCTGGTAGAACTGCTCGAGCAGAGGGGTTTGAGCTCGATCCAGCCATGAGTCCGACGACAAGACCCAATCCGGCTCGAAGCGTTGCAACGTCGCGGACACGAATAGCCACTCGCCCGTCATGACGCGACGCATCGATCGCTCCGCGTCCGTTAGTGGACCGGACCATCCGGAGGGAACGGCCGCGGCAGCGCTGCCCGCAGGCAAACGGCGCAGGACGAGATTGCCCCATTGGAAATGACGATTGAGCGCCGCGGTCGCGATCATCTTCGTGATCAGCATGTCGGTCGACCGAAGTACCCCGCGCCAGAAGCGCAGGTCAGCATCCAACCGCTCGTGGACCTGCTCCGCATCGCCTCGTTCGGCTGCTGAATACGCGGACAGAAGCAGAAGGCGTTGTGCATCCGCTGTCACGCCGAAGGGCGGCAGCGGGAACGACAAGTCGTCCGGAAACTCGTCACGCCAGCCGCTTCGAGCCAGTAACTCGAGGTAGCGCGACAACAGCAATTCGTCGACGGCTATCCATTTGTCGGCGAGCCCGCCCGCGCTCGAGAACGCCGCCACGCACTCCGCGGTATCTTCTCCGCAAGCCGAAAGAAATTCCTCGGCTTCTGCAGGCCGGCTACGCGGTCGGTGGCTGGCAGAACCCAGTGGGTCTTCGCTGTCACCGCGCGGGCGCCCGGCGGTGTGCTCGCGAAGCCAGTCGATGCGTCGCAACCCCATCGCGTAAGGATCCTCACCGGCGGCAGCCTCGAAGCCCATTACGTAGACGAATGCGTTTTCCTCGTCGGCGACTGACGGTTGATTACGATACAGCTCGGAAAACCGCCGCGCCGACTCGGACAGCGGCTCATCGTGCCGATTGATGACGACGGCGGCGACATAGAGCACCACAACCAGAGCAACGAGACCGGCGGCGAGCCACGCGAGAGTCTTCAGCGCGGTGCGCATCAGATCTTGATGACGACCTTGCCGAAGTGCTGCGCGGACTTGAGGTATTTGTAAGCCTCGGGCGCGGCGTCGAAATCGAACGTCTTGTCGACGACGGGATGGAGCCCGTTGACCGCCACGGCCTTCATGAGGCCGTCGAAGTGCTCGCGCGTGCCGACGAAGATGCCGCGCACCATCGCAAATTTGGTCATGAGCGGATAGGGGCTCAAGTCCCCCTCGGGCCGCGTCATGACGCCGATGACGCTGACGGTCCCGCCCGGCCCGACCGCGAGATACGAGCGCGGCAAAGTCCCGACGCCGCCCGTATCGATGACGTGATCGGCGCCCTGCCCGCCCGTGAGCTCCAGCACGGCCTTCTCCCAGTCGGGTGTCTTCTTGTAGTTGATGCCATGGTGGGCACCCAGCGCGGCCGCGCGCTTAAGCTTCTCGTCGCTCGACGACGTGATGATGACGCGCGCGCCCGCCATCTTGCCGATCTGGAGCGCGAAGATCGACACGCCGCCCGTGCCGAGCGCGAGCACCGTCTCGCCGGGCTTCAAGCTTTTCGGGCCGTGCATGAGCGCGTTCCAGACCGTGACGCCGGCGCACGGCAGCGTCGCCGCTTCCTCGAACGACAAGTGGGACGGCACGCGCAGCAAGCCGCCGGCCGGAAACACCGCGTACTCGGTCAAGCAGCCGTCGAGCGGAAACCCGAGCGCCGCGGGCGGCTGACCTTGCGTGAACGCCGCCACCACGCGGTCGCCCACGGCGAATTGCTCGACTCCGGCCCCGACGGCCGCGACCTCGCCGGCGCCGTCGGACAGCGGAATCGTGTCGTGCTCGACCGGGCCGCGAAAATACTTGCCGGCGACGATCGCGAGGTCGCGGAAATTGAGCGAAGCCGCGCGCATGCGCACGAGCACCTGGCCCGGGCCCGCCGTCGGGCGCTCGCGCTCGCCGCGCTTGAGCCCCTCTAGACCCGTCGAGCCCTTGGCAACCGTGAAAATCTTCATGCCGGCCTCCGTTTGGAGCGGCCGACTCTAGCACACGGGTTGGCGTCGTCGGCTGTGGCCGTGATCGCGCGCGCTATTTACACCGCGCGGTCGGGACTGGGTTTCAGCAGATCGATCTGCCTCGTCACGCGCCGATCGAATAGGCCCCATGCCCCTTCCGCGCCGTGCCACGCACCGCCCGTCGCGGCTTTGGCGTACTCCGTCGAGCGCGTTTCGAAGAAGTTCGCGTGCTCGACACCGTTCAACTGCGCCGTGAGCCACGGCAACGGGTGCTCCTTGATACCGTAGAGCGCGGGCAAGCCGAGCTGCTTGAGCCGCCAGTCGGCGATGTAGCGGATGTAGGCCTGCAAATCGGCGGCCGCGAGCCCGTCGACGGGGCCGAGCTCGAACGCGAGGTCGATGAAGCGATCCTCGAGCCGCACGACGGTGCGCGCACAGTCGACGATGTCGTCGCGCACGACGTCGGTCAGCGCGCCAGTCTCGTTGGCGAACGCGTGGAACAGCCGCACGATGCCTTCGCAGTGCAGCGTCTCGTCGCGCACGGACCACGACACGACCTGACCCATGCCGCGCATCTTGTTGTGGCGCGGAAAGTTCAGCAGGATCGCGAAGCTCGCGAAGAGCTGGAGCCCCTCGGTGAAACCGCCGAACATCGCGAGCGTCCGCAGGATGTCGGCCTCGTTGTCGACGTTGAACGTCTGCAAGTAATCGTGCTTGTCGCGCATCGCGTCGTAGTCCAAGAACGCCGCGAACTCGGAGTCGGGCATGCCGAGCGTCTCGAGCAACAGCGCGTAGGCCGCGATGTGCACGGTCTCCATGTTGGCGAACGCCGCGAGCATCATCTTGATCTCGGTGGGGCGAAACACGCGCGCGTAGCGCTCCATGTAGTTGTCCTGCACTTCGATATCGGACTGAGTGAAGAAGCGAAATACCTGCGTCAGCAGGTTGCGCTCGGCATCCGTGAGGCGCGTGCTCCAGTCCTTGCAGTCCTCGCCGAGCGGGATTTCCTCGGGCATCCAATGGATCTGTTGCTGCCGGCGCCAGAAGTCGAGGGCCCAGGGATAGCGCAACGGCTTGTAGCTACGGCTCGGCGTCAGGAGGCCTGGGGCCGGTAACAGCTCGATCTGCTCGCCCTTCGTCATTGAATTTATCATTGGCATGCTAAGCACTCGTCGTATTTGTTGGCGTCCGCGTCGAGCGGCCGCGTGGGCCACGCGCGCGTGTTGTCGCCGTCGACGCCCGCGAAGCCGGCGCGCTGCACGGATTTCGAGCGACAGTAGTAGAGACTCTTGACGCCGCGCTCCCACGCCATCCAGTGCAGCATCAGCAGGTCCCATTTGTGGATGTCGCTACGCAGGTAGAGGTTCAACGACTGGCCCTGGCAGACGAGCGGCGCGCGGTCGCCCGCGAGCTCGACGACCCAGCGCTGGTCGATCTCGAACGCCGTGCGGAACACGGCCTTCTCGTTGTCGTCGAGCCCGTCGAGGTGCTGCACGGAGCCGTCGTGAGCCAGGATCGACTGCCAGGTGTCCTCGCCGTTCAAGCCCTTGCGCGTCAGGACGTCCGTGAGCGCGGGATTGCGCACGCTGAACGAGCCCGACAGCGTCTTGTGCGTGTAGACGTTCGCAGGGATAGGCTCGATGCAGGCGCTCGCTCCGCCGCAGATCACGCTGATGCTGGCCGTCGGGGCGACGGCGAGCTTGTGGCTGAAGCGTTCCGCGACGCCGCGCTCCGCCGCATCGGGGCACGCGCCGCGCTCGGCGGCCAGCCGCCGCGAAGCCGAGTCGGCCTGGCGGCGCAGATGGCGGAACATGCGCAAGTTCGCGGCGCGCGCCAGCGCGCTCTCGAACGGGATGCCATTGCGCTGCAAGTACGAGTGAAAGCCCATCGCGCCGAGGCCCACGGAGCGCTCGCGGCTCGCCGAGTACTTGGCCGCCGCCATGCTGTCGGGGGCGCGCGCGATGAAGTCTTGCAGCACATTGTCGAGCATGCGCAGCACGTCCTCGACGAACTCCGGGCGGTCGCACCACTCGTCCCAGGTGTCGAAGTTCACGGACGCGAGACAGCAGACGGCCGTGCGCGTGGCTCCCAAGTGATCGCGGCCCGTCGGCAGCAGGATCTCGCTGCAAAGATTCGATTGCCGCACGCGGAGTCCCGCGGCGCGCTGATGCGGCGCGAGCTGCCGGTTCGCGGTGTCGATGAACAAGAGATACGGCTCGCCGGTCTGCAGCCGCGTCTCGAGCAGGCGTTGCCACAGCAAGCGCGCGGAGACGTGCCGCAGCGGCTCGCCCGTGTGCGGGCTGCACAACGCAAACGGCTCGTCGTCGCGCACGGCCCGCATGAACTCGTCGGTGAGGCAGATGCCGTGGTGCAGGTTCAGGCTCTTGCGGTTGAAATCGCCCGAAGGCTTGCGAATCTCGATGAACTCTTCGATCTCGGGGTGATGCACGTCGATGTAGACCGCCGCCGAGCCGCGCCGCAGCGAGCCCTGCGAGATCGCGAGCGTCAGCGAGTCCATGACGCGCACGAACGGGATGATCCCTGAAGTCTGGCCGCAACCGCGCACGGGCTCGCCGATCGAGCGCACGCCGCCCCAGTACGTGCCGATGCCGCCACCGTTCGACGCGAGCCAGACGTTCTCGGTCCACGTCGTGACGATGCTGCCCAAGTCGTCCTCGACGGCGTTCAGGAAGCACGAGATCGGCAGCCCGCGGTCCGTGCCGCCGTTGCTCAAGATCGGGGTCGCCGGCATGAACCAGAGGCGCGACATGTAATCGTAGAGGCGCTGCGCGTGCGCCGCGTCGTCGGCGTAGGCGAGCGCAACGCGCGCGAATAGATCCTGCGGGCCTTCGCCGGGCAGCAGGTAGCGATCGGCGAGCGTCGCGCGCCCGAACGGCGTCAGCAGCGCGTCGCGCCGGCGGTCGATGACGAGTTTCGGGTCGAAGACATGAGCTGCTTGCGTCGCCACTTAGGTCCCCTCTTAGGTTTTGCGGGGACGGGCAGGCGTGGGACAGCGAATGCGGAAGGCAGCCGTGTCGCAGCGCGCCTGTCCGGCACACCCCGGCCGACAGTACGTTCCTCGCGCGCGGCAGGTCTCCTGGCTCGCCGCTCGCCTGCGATCCGTTTCGCCTTCCCGAGGCACGTGGCCTCAGTGGCAATCGTGAAACGGACCCTCGCGGCTTACAGTTGCGGGGGCAGCCCCGGTTTTGCGGCTCTCGCCGCGCACCGGATTCCCATTTTCGTCGCACTCGCGTGCGAACCGTGCGCTACCGGATATTGGGCCGCACGAGCCCAAGTTGTCAATTAGTGGTAGCGAGCCCCAGAAAGCCCCGGACGCGCCCGGCGATCGCCGCTTCGGCACCTTCGAGATGACAGTGATGACCGCCGGGCACCTCGCCGACTTCGATGTTGGCGAACAGCTGCGGCATCTCGCGATAGAGCGGCCGTCCCGCGAACGGGCTCTGCGACGCGTAGAGGAGCAGCACGGGCGCCGTCACGCGGCGCGCGAAAGCACGCACGTGCTCGGGCGTGAGCCGCAGCTCCGATTGCGCCTTCAAGCGCTGGTCGGCGTGCCACTGGAAACCGCTCGGCACCTCGCGCAGCGAGCGGCGCGCGAGCACCTCGGCCGCGGCAGGCGTGACGCGCGAAAACCCGGAGGCGCGCTCGGCGATTGCGCTCTCGCGCGTCGCGAACACGCGCCCCGCTTTGCCGCGCAGGGCCCGGGTTTCGCGCAGCGCTTGCGCCAAGCCTTCGGGCGCCTCGTCGGCCTCGGCCGTGATCGGCAACCCGCCCTCGAGCAACACCAGCCTGTCGACGCGCTCCGGGAACGTGGCCGCGAACAGCATCGAGATCGCGGCGCCGCGCGAGTGGCCGAGCAGCGTGCAGCGCTGCCAGCCGAGCTCGTCGGCCACGTCGGAGAGATCGCCGACGTCCTGCCAGATGTTGTAAGCGGAATCGGCCGAGCGCGAGTCGCTCAGGCCATGACCGGCGAGGTCGAGCGCGACGGTCTCGCAGCCCACGAGCTTGGGCGCGAGCAGGTCGAAGGTTCCGGCGTTGTCGAGCCAGCCGTGCGACGCCAGAATCGGTCGCTCGCCCGGCGCGCCCCAAACTTGGGCCGCGAGCGAGAGGCTCGGGTTACGAAACCGCCGCTCGACGGCCACGGAGACCCTCAGCGGAACAGCCAGCGCGGAACGTTTTGTTGTTGTTGGCCGCCCTGCTGGAACGGAGTCGTCGAGCCGAAGCGTTGGTTGATGAATTCTTGCAAGCGCTCCTGCTGCTCGTAGAGGCTCGCGCTCGGCAACAGCAGCACGCGGTCGCCGGGCTCGAGCCCCGAAACGATCTCGCTGAACTCGAGGTCGGTGAGGCCGGTCTTGACGGCCACGGGCACGACCTCGTCGCCGCGCACCGCGATGACCCAGTAGTCGCCGCCGAACAGGTAGTCCGTGACGTTCGCCGGCCGCGCCGCAGGCGGGCTGGCGCCGGAAGCGAAGAACCCGCCCCCACCGCCCGGGAACCCGCCGCCTCCGAACCCGCCGGGCGGCCCGCCGCCGCCCCCGCCGAAGTTGCCGCCGGCCTGCTGGATCACGGTGCGCATGAGCGTGCGCTCCTCGGCCGTGAGCTCCTGGCCGCTGCTGCGCTTCTGCATGAGGGCCGTGACCTTCGCGGGATCGACGCCGGCCGGCAGCTCGATCTCGCGCCCGCCGATCGACACGACGTTCTTCCCCGCGGCGCCCTGCGGCACGCCGTCGGGCCAGAGCTCCTGGCGCAGCTGCGTCTCGGCCACGCCGAGCATGGCCGCCGTCAAGGTCACATCGGAATCCGCGCGCAGCGCGGCCGTCGGCACGGCCGACACGCCTTCGCGGCTGGCGATCTGAATTTGCACGTCGGCGTTCATGCCGGGCTTGAGCAAGCCGTCGCGGTTGACGATCTTGATGAGCACGGCAAACATCGTGACGTTCTGCTCGACGATGGCCTGCGGCTCGATCTTGAGCACCTCGCCGTCGAAAGGCTGATTCGGGTAGGCCGCGACCGTAACGCGCGTGACCATGCCGGGCCGGATCTTGCCGATGTCCGTCTCGTCGACGCGCGTGCGCACCTGCACCGAGGTCAAGTCGGCCATCTTCATGAGCACCGTGCCGCCGCTCACGGCCTGCGTCGGCGACGTGATGACGATGCCGGGCTCGACGGTTTTCTCGATGATCGTGCCCGTGATCGGCGCGCGCACGGCCGTGTCCTCGAGCGTGATGCGCGCGTTCTCGACGGCTACGTTCGTGCTCACGACTTGCGACTCCGCGTTGGCGAACTCGAGCTGGGTCTGCTCGTAGTCGGCCTGAGTCAGCGTCTGCGATTTGAACAGCGAGGCCGCGCGCTCCATCTGCGTCTGCGCGATCTGGCGCCGGGCCTGCGCGGCCACGAGCGCGGCCTCGGTCTCCGACAAGCGGTTACGCGGCGTGCGTTGGTCGATCTCGACGAGCATGCGGCCGGCCTCGACGACGTCGCCCGTCTCGGCGTGGACGCGCAGCACCTCGCCCGAAGCCTTGGACTTCACCTCGACCGTGGACTGGGGCTCGATGACGCCGGCGGCATCGACCGTGACTTCGATGTCGCGCGTTTCGACCGCAGCTGAATCGTAGACGTCGGGCGCTGCAACCTGGGCTTGCTCGCAACCGGCCAAGGCGACGGCCGGCACCAACCAAAAAAGACTTCGCATACTCAATGGATTCGCTCGCGATTGACGATGTCTTCCGCGATCCTGCCGTCGCGGAAGGTGATGATACGGTGCGCGTGCATGGCGATGTCGTGCTCGTGCGTGACGACGCAGATCGTGTGACCCGCCGCGTGCAACGCATCGAACAACGCCATGATGTCGCGGCTCGTCGTCGAGTCGAGGTTACCCGTCGGCTCGTCCGCCAGCAGGATGCTGGGCTCGGTCACGAGCGCACGTGCCACGGCGACGCGCTGGCGCTGGCCGCCGGACATCTCACTCGGCCGGTGCAGCATGCGCTCGCCGAGGCCGACGCGGTCCAGAGCCTGCTTGGTGCGCACGAAGCGCTCCTTGCGCTTCATGCCGGCATAGATCAAGGGCAGCTCGACGTTGTGCAAGGCGTTGGCGCGCGGCAGCAGATTGAACGTCTGAAAAATGAAGCCGACCTCCTTGTTGCGCACGCGCGCGAGCTCGCGGTCCTTCATGGCGGAGACGAGCTGCCCGTTGAGCCAGTACTCGCCCTCATCGGGCGAATCGAGGCAGCCGATCATGTTCATGAGCGTCGACTTGCCCGACCCCGACGGCCCCATGATCGCGACGTATTCGCCGCGCTCGACGCTCAAGTCCACGCCGCGCAGGGCGTGGATCGTCTCGGCGCCCATGTGATAGCGGCGCTGCAGGTTGTGGGTTCGGATCGTCGGTACCATCGGCGCACGGCCAAACTTCGTCGGCGCGATTATGGCATCGCCCCATCCTAGCCTTCCGCGAAGAATCGTAAACGCTTCAGGCGCCTATAGCATTCTTAAGTCGAAGACGATCGGCTACGCATCTGCTCGTCGAGAAAGGACAGCGAGCGTTCGAACGCGAGCTGTGCGTCCTTCGGGTTGAAGCTCGCGCGCTCGTCGCAGTTGAAGCCGTGAGCGGCGCCGGCGTAGACGTGCACGATACCGGTCGGAATGCCCTGCTTGATTCGCTCGACATCGGCCATCGGGATCGCGTGATCCTGATCGCCGAAGTGGTACATGATCTTGCAGCGCGGCTTCTTGTCGAGCTGCTTCGCGACGCCGCCGCCGTAGTACGAGACCGCCGCGTCGATGGGCAAATCGCTCGCGGCCATGTGGGCGACGGTGCCGCCCCAGCAATAGCCCACGACGGCGACGCGGTCGGCATCGCGCACGGCGGTCACGGCCGCGGCCACGTCGGCGAGCGTGCCCGGCCACTTGAGCTCGAGCATCAGCGCGCGGCCCTTCTCGATGTCCTTGTAGTCGAGCTCGACGTTGCGCTGCACGCGATCGAACATCGCCGGCGCGACCGTCTTGTACCCCTGCGCCGCATACTGCTCCGCGACGCGCCGAATGTGCCCCGTCACGCCGAAAATCTCCTGCACGATGACGACGCCGCCCTTCGCCCTCCCCTTCGGCTCCGCGACATACGCATCGAGCTCGTGCCCATCGCTCGCTTTCAACCGGATCGTGCTGCCCATGCTGGTTGGCTCCTTACGCGCAACGCGGAATGGCGACCGGCGCGTGAAGGCCCTCCCGAGACACGCCGGAAGTGCATCCCTGCGGCTCGGCGGCGCACTTCCTGCGATCTCAACTGGTCGATGCAACAGCAGCATCGAGTGCCTCGGCGGGGCAGTGCCAGCCAAGGGTTTGTCTGGGTCGGCCGTTGAGCTCCGCAGCCACTTTATCGAGACGGGCTTGAGAGTGTACGGAGAGATCCG
>CAZCZE010000012.1:0-104894 GCA_964503125.1 uncultured Gammaproteobacteria bacterium | reverse complement strand
CTGGCGGGCGCAGCAGGCCGATGCGCTGGTCGCCGTGGCCAAGTCGTACCTCGGCGGCGCCGATGGCGAGGGCGGATCGACGGCGGATCACCACCAGGTGGTCATTCATGCCGACGCGAAATCCCTCACGGGAGGGGCGGGCCACGCCGATCTGCCGATCGACACCGTGAAACGGCTTCTTTGTGACTGCAGCCTGGTGCTCGTGGCAGAAGACGCCGACGGCGACCCGCTCGACGTCGGGCGCAAACAACGCACGGTTTCGACGCCGCTTCGGCGCGCGCTCTACGCGCGCGATCGCGGCTGCACGTTCCCGGGCTGCCATCGCCAGCGCTATCTCGACGGGCATCACCTGAAGCACTGGATCCACGGCGGCGAGACGAACCCCGACAACATGACGTTGCTCTGCACGCATCACCATCGGCTGTTGCACGAGGGCGGCTTCGGCATCGTGCACGACGAAGGCGGCACGCTGCGATTCGTGACGGCGGACGGACGCTCGATCCCGCGGAACGGGTATCGGCTCGAGGACTTCGCGGACGACGACGTGGGCGCGGAGGACGCGGACCAAAATCCCTCACGTGAGGGATTCTGCACCACGACAGTGCAGCGGGACTGGGAGCGAGCCGAGGTACGCGAACCGGCCGCCGTTTATCGCCTACAGCGGAGCCAGCCCTTTTCGTGAGCATGATCACGCCGACGCACCGGCTTGCGGTGCAGTCTGGCAGCGATGGGCGCGACGTCGAAAACTGCCGAGGTGCGGCTAGGGATTCTCGTCTGGGTGATCGTGCTCGGCTGCACGGGCTTCGCGGCGGGATTCTTCGGGCCCATTGCGCTCAATCCCGAGGCCAATCAGGGACCGCTCGTCGGCATCTTTATCACCGGGCCGCTCGGCGCGCTCGCGGGCCTCGTGCTCGGCGCGATCTTCCGTTTCCTGCCCGTGACCGACCCGTCGCGGCTCCGGGCGCTCGTGCTCACGAGCTCGACGCTCGCGCTCGGCACTCTCTATTACTGCCTGCCCGAGCCCAAAGTGCGCGGCTACGTCATCGAGGCTGAAGTCGAGGATTGCACCGCGCCGCCGCGCGCGTTCGCGGCCGCGCTCGCCGAGTGGGAGCAAGCCGTGGTGCGCACGACCTGGGCGACGCCGCCCGCCGATTGGAAAGACACAGCGCGGCGCAACGTCGAGCGCGAGCACGGCATGGTGCTCACGATGCGGGTCGTGCGGCGCAGCACGATCCACGAGCACCGCAAACCGTGGAACGCGGGCCGATTGACGGCGAGCGCGTGGGTCGCGCGCGACGAGGCCGAGCGCTACTACGCGCGCGACGCAGATGACGATTGCGCCGCCTATCGAGACCGCGGCCGCGCTCTCTACACGCCGTTCACGGATTCCCCTGCCGATCGCATCGAGCCGGCGGCGGTCTGGCCGCCGACCGACACGACGAGTTTTCTGCGGCTCATGGAGCTCGGGCCGGTACCGGCCCAGTATCGCCGGCTGCTTCCCTGAAGCGCCTCGTGGTCATCTGGCTACGAGGGAGAGATTTCGCGCGCCCGCGGCCCGGCGGCGGCGCGGATCTGCTGCACGAGCTCTTGGAGCCGTTGCAGACCTTTGGAGAGCTTCGCGAGATCGCCGAAGGGAAGCTGGAGAACGTAGTCGCCGCTCGGCGTCGGCCGAATCGAGACCTTCTCGCCGAGCTCGCGCGCGAGCTGCTGCTCGAGCCAGCGGGTCTGCACGTCGATGGTCGCCTTCGCCTTAGGTCTAGGCGCGAGCAACGTCTTGACGTGCTTCTCCACTTTGCGCACCGACCAGCCAAACCGCACGATCTTGCGAGCCAGAGCGGCTTGCTGCTTCTGATCGAGCGGCAGCAAGGCGCGAGCGTGGCCCATGTCGATCGAGCCTTGGACCAGGAAGTCCTTGACCACGTCGGCGAGGTCGAGCAACCGCAAGAAATTGGTGACCGCTGCGCGCGATCGTCCGAGCGCCTTGGCGATCTCGTCGTGCGTGAGGGCGAACTCCTCGATGAGCCGCGACATCGAGCGCGCCTGATCGACGGGGTTCAAGTCCTCGCGCTGCAGGTTCTCGATGAGGGCGACGGCGAGCGCCGATTGGTCCGTGAGCTCGCGCACCATGACGGGCACGGTTGCGAGCCCCGCGAGCCGCGCCGCGCGCCAGCGGCGCTCGCCGGCGACGATCTCGTAGGGTTTCGAGCTTGCGTGGTCCGTCAGCTTGACGACCCTGACGATCAAGGGCTGCAGCACGCCTTGCTCGCGAATCGACTCGGCGAGCTCGGCAAGCCCTTCCTCGCGCAGCTGCTGACGAGGCTGGTACCGCCCCGGTTGGAGCTCGTCGATTCTCAGTTCCACTACGCCGCGCTGTTCCACGACTGCCTAGTCGTCCGGTAGCGCGAACGCGAACAGCGCGCTGCCCGCGGCGATCGCCACGTACTGCTTGCCGTCGACCGCGTAGCTCATGGGCCCGGCGTTGATTTGCCCACCGAGCGATTCGCGCCAGAGCAGCGCGCCCGTGCGCGCGTCGAGCGCTAAGAAATAGCCCTCGCGGCCGCCGCCGAACACGAGATCGCCGGCCGTCGTGAGCACGCCGCCCCAGGTGATGTCGGTCATCTTGAATTCCCAGACGGGGTCGAGCGTGTCGGGATGATACGCGCGCACGACGCCGTAGGCTTCGCCCTCGCCGTTGAAGAACGGCTCGAGGTTGACCTGCCCCATCGCGGTCTGCCGGCGGTTGATGCCCGCGGGCTGCGGGAACTGCCCTTCGATCGCGACGATGCTCGAGTCCTCCCAGTGCGAGGCGTAGTAGAGCCCCGTGCGCGGGCTGAACGACGGCGGCGCCCAGTTGATCGCGCCGTGCACGTGCGGGCGAAACAGCTTCGCCTCCTTGTCGATGTCCATGCCCGGCACGCGCAGCAGCCTGCCCTTCTCGTCGAAACCGGCCCACCAGTTGTGATTGACGTACGGCTTGCCGAACAAGAGCTCGCCCGTGCCGCGATCGAGCACGTACATGATCCCGTTGCGATTCGCCCAGAGCATCACCTTGCGCGGCGTGCCGCGCCACGAGATGTCGGCGAGCACCGGGACTTGCGTGGCGTCGTAGTCGAGCTCGTCGTGCGGCGTGAATTGGTAGTACCACGCAAGCTCGCCGGTATCGACGTCGAGCGCGACGACGGAGTTCGAGTACAGGTTATCGCCGAGGCGCGTGCTCCCGTCCCAGTCGGGCGCGGGGTTGCCCGTGCCCCAGAACGCGAGATTGGTTTCGGGGTCGTAGGCCGCGGCGTTCCAGACCGCGGCGCCGCCGGTGCGCCACGACTCTCCTGACCACGTGTCGTTGCCGGGCTCGCCGGGCGCCGGGATCGTGTAGAAACGCCAGACTTCCTTGCCCGTCTTCGCGTCGAAGGCGGAGATGTGCCCGCGAATACCTAAGTCGCCGCCGGCCGTGCCGACGAGAACCAAGTCCTTGAACACGTTCGGCGACATCGTGATCGAGTAGTTCTGCGAGGCGTCGGCGACGGTGGCGTCCCAAACGAGCGTGCCGCTCTTGGCATCGATCGCGAGCAAATGCGCGTCGATCGTGCCCATGAACAACGTGTCGCCGAGGATTGCGAGGCCGCGATTGACGCGGCCGCAGCAGGTGCGCGCGGCCGGCGACGGCTCGTGGTGGTAGGTCCAGAAGACGCGCCCGGTCTTGGCGTCGAGCGCGACGACGTCGTTCGGCGCCTGCACCGTATAGAGGATGCCGTCGACGACGAGCGGCGTGGCTTCGAATTTTTCGAGGGAACGCGCTTGCCATACCCACTGGAGCTCGAGGTTGGCCACGTTGCTCGTGTCGATCGAGTCGAGCCGGCTGTAGCGATGGTTGTCCGGCGTTGCCGAGTAGCTCAACCAGTTGTGCGGCTCGCGCGCGGCGTTGAGGATGCGATCGAAGGTGACTTGCGCCCGCGCGCCGCCGACCGCTGCGGCGAGACCGGCCGCGAGCACGAGTGCTTGCGAGTAACGACACCTCATTGCACCGAACCTCCGCGCAACGAAACGAGATAGCTCACGACGTCGGTGAGCGCCTGCGGCGACAGCTTGTCGCGGTACGACGGCATCGGCGAGTCGACGAAGCCGAAGCTGCTTAAAGTCGCTTTGTCGAACGAGCGCAGCTGCCCTTGCGAGTCGAACAGCTGCACCGTGAACGTGTCGTGGTTGAGCAGCCGGCCCGTGACGGGCTCGCCGCGCCGCGGCGTGACCGTATAGGTGCGTTGGTTGGGCTGCACGTCGGCGTTGGGATCGACGAGCGCGCGCACGAGCTCGGCAGCTCGCCGGTCGAGGCCGATGCGGCTCAAGTCGGGGCCGAGCGCCGAGCCCGCGCCGCCGATGCGATGGCAAGTCATGCAGTCGCTCGAGGTTCTCACGATCTCGCGCCCGCGCGCCGCGTCGCCGCCGACGCCGGCATCGGTCGCGGTCTCGGGCAGCGAGCGCAGGTACGCGACGATCTGCAGCGCCTGCGCTTCCGACGTTGCGGGCGATGGCGGCATCGGCGTGTTGGGGACGCCGTTCAAGATGATGCGCACGACCTCGTCGTCGGTGTACTGCCGGCGATAGACTCCGCGGCCGAAGTCGATGCCCGCGATGAGGTTGCCGTCGGGACCGTGACAGGCCGCGCATGTGGCTTGGTACGCGCGGGCGCCGTTCTCGACGTCGAACGCGGTCGCGTGCTGCGCGGAGGCCTGCGTGGCGGCGAACAGAGCGACGATTGCGAGCAGGCTTCTCATGTTCGCGGGCATCTTACCCCGACGCCCTAGCGCGGCAACGCGAACACGTACAGCGCGTGCCCGCGATTCGGCGGCGCAATCTCGGGCGTGAGCAGCGACGGCACGCCGCGCGGGCTGCCGCCGCCCAAGCCAGTGGCCACGGCGACGTACTGCCGCCCGTCGACCTCGAACGCAATCGGGAAGCCTTGCACCGAGGTCGCGAGCCGCGTCTCCCAGAGCACGCGGCCGTCGCGCACGTCGACGGCCTTGAAGCTGCGATCGAGGTCGCCGACGAACGCGACGCCGCCCGCGGTCGACAGCACGCCCGTGAGGAACGACGCGCGCTGCGTAAGCGCCCAGGTTTCCTCGAAGGTGTCGACGTTAAACGCCGCGAGCTTGCCGACGTTGCGGTTGCTACCCGGCATCTCGTAGTAGCGCCGATCGGCGCCGCTGCCGCTGCCGCCGCCGGGCCGCTGCTCGATGGCCTGCGCACGCAACGCCATGCAGCTTTGCGACAGCGGGATGATCACTTGCCGCGACGGCGCGTGATAGCTCATCGGGTGCCAGTTCTTGCCGCCGGCCGTGCTTGGGCAGCTGTCGACCCACTCGCCGACCTTGGCGCTCAGAATATCGTCGCGATAGCGCGGCGTGCCGGTCTCGCGATCGAAGCTGGCCCAGACGTTCTGGAACACGGTCTCGGCGTGATCGAGGTAGGCACCCGTGGCGCGGTCGTGCTTCCAGAGAATGCCGTCCTTGCCGACGGACAGCACCCACTTGTCGTCGCCGCTGTCGACGAGCACGCGCTCGTAGACGACGTCGAGATCGAACGCCTCGCCGGGCGCGTGCGCGTAATACCAGGCGAGCTTGCCCGTGCCGGCGTCGAGCGCGAGCGTCGAGCTCGAGTACAGCGCGACATCCGTGGCCTGCATGCCGCGGCTCGCGGGCATCCACGGCTTCGCCTGCGTCGTGCCCCAATAGGTGAGATTGAGCTCGGGATCGTAGCTGCCCGTGATCCACGACTCGGCGCCCGCGCGGTAGAGATCCGGCAAGTCGCCCCAGCTGTCGCCGCCGGGCTCGCCGGAGAGCGCCACGGTCCGAAAGCGCCACTTCTGCGCACCGGTCAAAGGATCGTAGGCGCTGATAAAGCACTTGTTGTCTTCGTAAACCGCGCATGTGCCCATGCCTTGGATGATGAGGCCGTTCGCGATCAGCGGGCCGCTGTTCGTCGCGTAGACGTCGGGCAAAGCCACGTTCCAGACCGTCTCGCCGGTCGCCGCGTCGAGCGCGATGAGCCGAGCTTCCTGCGGGCGGATGGCCCACTCCTCGGCGCTCTGGAAGATGAGCTTGTCGCCGTAGAGCGCGAGCCCGCGCGGCGCGATGTCGGCGCCCACGTGGTGCTCCCAGATGAGCGCGCCGGTGCGCGCGTCGAGCGCCTGCATGACGCCGCCCGTGTTCGCGAGGTACATCGTGCCGTCGTAGACGATCGGGGCCGGCTGATTCGTGCCGCCCTCGCGCATGGGCCAGGTCCACGCGAGCTGCAAGCGGCCGACGTTGTCCCAAGTCACTTGCGTCAGCGGGCTGAAGCTCGTGGCGCTGTAGTCGTGGCGCAGCATGAGCCAGTCGCGCGGCGCGGGGTTGCGCAGCACTGCGTCGGTCACTGGTACGAAGTTCTTCACCGTGCCTGCGATCACGACGCCCGTGGGCCCGGCGGGCGCCGCGGGTGCGGTCGGGCGCGCGGGCGCGGCCGCAACGCGCGCATCGAGCCCGGCGCCGACACGCGCGGTCGTCCCAACGGCGAGCGGTGCCGCCGTCGCGGCGCCGCCGTTCGTTTGCAGGATGTACGCGACGAGGCCGAGATATTGCTCTTCGGGCAAAGCCCCCGGCCGGTCCGGCGGCATCGTCGCGCGCAACGTCGCGACGAGCTCGTTCGTGCCGCGCTCGCCCCACTTCGCGACGAACTCCGGTCCCGCGAGCAGCGAGCCCGGTAGCTGCCGCAGGTTGGCGCCGTGACAGACGACGCAGCCTTGCTCGTAGACCGCGCGCCCTGCGGCGGCTTGCTCCGCGGTGAACGCGAGCGCGTGATTCGCGAGCAGCGATCCCGCGGCAACGAGCCAACGACACGCGTCTCCGGTCGCGCTCACCTTCGCTCGCCTCGCAATAGCCAACCGAACAGCGTGGCGTGATCCGGCAGCACGCCCTTTTCGGAGTAGACCTGAATGTAGAGCTGGCCGGCCGTCAGCGCCGCGATCTGCTCCGCGCTGAGGCGCACTTCGCCCGCGACGGTGCCGGCGGCGCCGCCGGTCACGCTCAGATCCGCGATCGCGGGGCCGCGGACGCCCGTCGCCGGACCGCGGTGCAGCTTCGCCCCGGTGACTGGCGCAGGCAGCCCGTCGAACGAGCCCGCGATCGTGAGCCGCGCGCCCGACAACGTGCCGGTGGCGGAGCCCTCTCCGGCGACGTCGTTGCGCTCGGCGCCGCCGATCGGCACCCACGTGAGCAACGCGTCGAACGTCTGCGGCGACTGTGCGACGGCCGGCGCAGCCAGCGCCACGCAGGCGACGGCGCGCACGAGACTACGGCGCCGCATAGGCGATGAGCTCGCCCGGATGATCGGCGGCGCTCACGGCGATCACGAGGTACTGCCGGCCGTTCAGCATGTACGTCATCGGCGAGCCGCTCTGCGGCGCGGGCAATTGCAACGCCGCGAGCTCTTGCCCGGTTCGCTTGTCGTAGGCCCGCAGCATCGAGCCGCGCGTGCCGTCGGGCGTCGGCCCGTAACCCGGCTCGGCGACGATGAGCAGCGTCTTGGTCGCGAGCGCGCCCGGCGGCTGTCCCGCCCGACCGGTGCGCCCGATGTTCACTCCTTGCAGCGCGGGGTGATTGCGAATGTTGTCGGGCGTCTCGCCGTTCGGAATCTCCCAGAGCACCGTGCCTCTCGAGACGTCGATCGCCGCGATCGTGCCGTACGGCGGCTTCAAGAGCGGCAAGCCCATGACGCTCACGTTGCGGAGGCCGCCGAACGCGCCCGCGTCGGGCCCGGTGCAGACGCCATGCGGCATGACCGAGCCTTCGGCATAACGGCAGATCGTCATACTGTTCACGCCGATGCTCGCCGTGACATAGACGATGTGCGACTCGGGATCGTAGGCGCCGCCGGGCCAGTTGCTGCCGCCCATGACCATGAGCGTGGAGGTAGGCCCGTTCCGGTCGTACGCCACCGCGGGCGTGTAGATCGGGCCGATGCGATGGCGGGCGACGACACGCTCGGCTTCCGCGCGCAACATCGGCGTGAAGTCGATGAGGTCGTCGACCTCGATGCCCTGGTGGCCGTAGCGCAGCGTCGGGATCGGCTGCGTCCGCGAGTACCACTCGCCCGGCACGTCGCCTTCCGGCACGCGGACTTCGGGGATCGGCCAGATCGGCTCGCCCGTCGCGCGGTCCAGCACGAACAGGAGGCCCTGCTTCGTGGCCTGCGCGAGTGCCTTGATCGTCGCGCCGTCCTTGATGGCGTCGACGAGGATAGGCGCGGTCGGAATGTCGTAGTCCCAGAGCGGGTGGTGCGACGTCTGGAAATGCCAGCGGTACTTGCCGGTCTTGAGCTCGACGGCGACGATGCTCTCGCCGTAGAGGTTGGCGCCCGGGCGCAAGCCGCCGTACATGTCGCCGTACGGCGATTCGACGGGCAGATACGCGAGCCCCAGCTCCTCGTCGGCCGAGATCGTGGCCCACACTCCCGCGTTGCCGCCGCCGGTCTCGGCCGAACCGTCGAGCCACGTCTCGTAGCCGGGCTCGCCGCGCCGCGGCACCGTGTGGAACGTCCAGAGCAGGTCGCCCGTCACGACGTCGAAGCCGCGGATGTAGCCGACGACGTTGTTCGCCTGCTCGGGCGGCGCGAGCGGCGTGTGCGCCGCGGGCACGATGATGACGTCGCTCGCGATCGTCGGCGGCGAGTGCGTGCCGACCTGGCTCGTGTCCCAATCGTCGCCCTGATCGAGCGAGCGCCAAAGGTCGACGATGCCGCCGTCGCCAAAGGTCTCGACGGGCCGGCCCGTGTCGGCATCGAGCGCGACGAGCTGATAGCCTGGCGTCACGTAGACGACGCGCCGGTCGTCGCCGCGCTGCCAGAACGCGAGCCCGCGCCCCGACAGCCGGCGCGGAGCTTCGTCGCCGCGCGCGCCTTCGTTCAGGCTGAAGACCCAGCGCTGCTCGCCCGTCGCCGCATCGAGCGCCGTGACGGCACGGCGCGTGCCGCCCGTCGTGTAGAGCACGCCGTCCACGACGAGCGGTGTGCTTTGGAAGCGCGTTTCCGGCGTGGGGCCGAGGTTGGCGACGCTGAAGCGCCACGCGATCTCGAGCGCCTGGAAGTTGTAAGCGTTGATTTGATCGAGCGGCGCGTAGCGCGTGTGCCCGAGATCGCCGCCGTACGTGGGCCACTCGCCGTGGTGCATTTGCGCGGTCGCGAGGTTAACGACAGCCAGTGACAAGATGACCGGAACCGCGCGTGCGAGGCGTGTTCGCATCGTCGTCGTACCCCCGAAGAATCTCGGCCCATACTAGGGGTGCGTGACTTCCAGGGTCAACGCACGAGCTCAGCGTGCCGCGGTCGCCAAGTGCTCTTCGTACCCGCCGAGAAGCGAACGCTGCGAGGGGGGCAGAAGCCGCGCCGCTTGCAGCTGAACGCGACGAGCCTCTGCGAGTCAACGCGGCCCGTGTTGACGCCGTCGCATTCACGGGCCTATGGTCACCGCATGAACTGATCATGACGTGGAGGGGGAATGCTCCGCTTACGATCGATGATGCTCGTCTCAGCGCTGGTCTATGCCACGCAGCTCGTGCACGCCCAGGACGAGAGCTCGAGCTGGACATTCGATACCTACACGCCGGGCGTCTGCTCGCCGAACGGCGGCAAACACGGCGGTTGCCCCGCGGGCGACCTCGTGCGGATTCACGTCGTCACGGTCGCGCACGGTCTCGTGCGGCCCTGGCATCTCACGTTTCTGCCGGGCGGCACCGATTATCTCGTGACGGAGTTGCCGGGCGAGCTGCGCATCGTCCGTGGCGGCAAGCTCGATCCGAGGCCGATACCCGGCTGGCCGGCCGACGCGCTGCGCGCTCGCAGCATGAACTCCGTCGTGCTGCATCCCGATTTCGCGCGCAATCGCCTTCTCTTGATCTCGTACGTCAAGCAGCGCGACGGCGGCGACACGACGATCGCGCTCGCGCGCGGCCGTTTCGACGGCGCGAAGCTCGAGCGCGTCGAGGACGTCTTCGTCGCCGACGCCTGGGGCACGGGCGCGACGGCCGGGCGCGCCGAGGTGGGCCCGGACGGGATGATCTACTTGACGGTCGGCGATCGCGACGCCGGCAACGTCACGGACGACGCGAGCTACCGCATGCTCGCGCAGGATCTCGGCAGCCACGTGGGCAAGGTGCTGCGGTTGCGCGACGACGGCACGGCGCCCGCGGATAACCCGTTCGTCGGCCGCGCCGGCGCGAAACCCGAGATCTACACCTACGGCCACCGCAACGCGCAAGGGCTCGCCTGGCACCCCGAGACCGGTGAGCTCTGGGCCACGGAGGTCGGGCCCATGGGCGGCGACGAGCTCAATCGGCTCTTGCCGGGCCGCAACTACGGCTGGCCGCTCGTGTCGCTCGGCAAAATCTACACGGGCAACCTCGCCTCGGAGCAGTCGTGGTTCCGGCCCGGCATGGAGATGCCCGAAATGTTCTGGGTGCCGGCGATCAGCCCGTCGAGCCTCATGATCTACAGGGGCGACCAGTTCCCCCTGTGGCGCGGCCATTACTTGATCGGCGCGTTGAGCGGCCAGCAGCTGCAGCGCGTCGCGTTCAAGCAGCCGCCGCCGCAGCCCGAGCGCCGCGAGTCGCTGCTCACGCAGCTCGATGTGCGCGTGCGCGACGTGCGGCAGGGTCCCGACGGTTATCTTTACCTCGCGGTCGAGCGCGATCAGCAGTCGGGCCCCGGCAGCGCGCGGCTCACACCGAACGGCTCGATTCTGCGCATCGAGCCCGCCAAGAACTAAAGATCGAGCGGTGAAACGATCGACTCTCATGCTGCTCGCGTTCGGACTGCTGCTCGCCGCGAGCGCCGGCGCTCAGCAGCGCTCGGGCACGGGCGAGGCGCCACGGCTCGCCAACGGTAAGCCGAATCTGAGCGGCGTATGGCAGGCGTTCACGACCGCCAATTGGAACGTCCTGACGCACGGTGCGAGCGCCGGGCCGCCCGAGTATGGAGCGCTGCTTGCGACGCCGCCAGGTTACGGCATCGTCGATGGCGACGAGATCCCGTACCTGCCCGCCGCGGCCGAGCAGCAGCGGCGCAACTACGAGAACCGCTTCAAGGACGACCCCGAGCTCAAGTGCTACATCCCAGGTGTGCCGCGTGCGAGCTACATGCCGTACCCGCTGCAGATCTTCCACTCGGACGGTCACCTGCTCATCGCGTATCAGTTCGCGGGTGCCGCGCGCATCGTGAACCTCGGGGCGCCGCAGCCTTCGGCCATCGACAGCTGGATGGGCATCTCGAACGCGCGCTGGGACGGCGACACGCTCGTCGTGGAGGTGTCGGGGTTCAACGGCATGGCGTGGCTCGACCGCGCCGGCAACCACTCGAGCTCCGCGCTCAAGGTGGTCGAGCGTTACACGCCGGCGGGTCCGGATGCGATCGACTACTCGGCGACGCTCGAAGACCCGCAGACCTTCTCCCGCCCGTGGACGATGCGCTTTCGTCTCGTGCGTAACCCGAATCCGCAGGAGCACCTGATGGAGCTCAAGTGCGTGCCGTTCACGGAAGAGCTGCTGTACGGCGATCTCTACAAGCAGCCTCGAGAGTGACGAGGAGCGAGACATGAAGCGAAGACAGTGGGTTTTCTTCGTGCTGCCGGCAGCCGCACTCGGCGTCGTCATCGAGGCGCAGGCGCCGCGCACGCCGTGGGACGATCCCGACCTGCAGGGCAAGTGGTCCAACGCCACGTTGACGCCGCTGCAGCGCCCCGTCGATCTCGGCGACAAGGCGTTCTTCACCGAAGAGGAGGCGAGAGCCTACGTGCGTCAGCGCATCGCGGCGACGAGCGGCGACGCGAACATCGAGGCGGACAGGTCCGCCGGCAACGTCGGATCCTACAACGACGCTTGGATGGATCGCGGCAACGACATCGTGCCGACGCGGCGCACGTCGCTGATCGTCGAGCCGGCGAACGGGCGCGTTCCGCCGTTCACGGCCGCCGCCCAACGCGAGCACGAGCGCAACTTGGCACGTGCGCCAGCGCACCCGGCCGACACACCCGAGGATCGCTACCTCACGGAGCGGTGTATCGCATTCGGCGGAGGCCCAGCGCCGATGCTGCCGGAGCCTTACAACAACAACTACTACATCGTGCAGACGCCCGAGTACGTCACCATCATGGCGGAGCTCAATCACGAGGTCCGCATCATTCCGATCGACAGTCGTCCGCACTTGCCCGGCAGTGTGCGGCAGTGGACGGGCGATTCGCGCGGCCGCTTCGAGGGCGACACTCTGGTCGTCGAAACTACCAACCAGGTACCGCATCGGCACTTCTACGGCGTGCAGATGCTCAATTCGGTGATGAGCGACGAGTTTCGCGTCGTCGAGCGTTTCACGCGCACCGGACCCGATCAGATTCGCTATCGCGCCACCGTGCACGACCCGGTGTTCACGGCGCCGTGGACGGTCGAGATCTTCATGCATCCTCAGGCGGGTGACCTCATCGAGTTTGCTTGTCACGAAGGCAACTACGGTCTGCGGGGCATATTGTCGGCCACGCGTGAGGAAGAGCGGCGAGCACAGGAGGGAGGTCGATGAAGATCGGTGGTTTTGTCGGAGCGGCGATCGTGACGATCGTCGGCGGCGCGTCACTCGTGAGCGCTCGGCCTGCCGGGGCCCACCACGCGTTCTCCACCGAGTTCGATGCGAAGCAGCCGGTCACGTTGAAGGGCACGATCACGCGCGTGGAATGGATCAATCCACATGCCTGGATCCACCTGGACGTGCCGCGCGACGGCGGCGTGGTCGAGAAGTGGATGATCGAGGCCGGTAGCCCCAACACGCTCGTGCGCCGCGGCATGACCCGCGACTCGATCCCGCCGGGCACGGAGGTCGTCGTGTTCGGCTACCGCCACCGCAACGGCTCGAACGCCGCCAACGGCCGCGACGTGACTCTCCCGGACGGCCGCCGGCTGTTCATCACTTCGCCGGGCACCGGGGCGCCCGAGAGCGAGTAGGCGCGCCGTCGCGAGCCCGCGTATACGCTGCCGCCCGCACGAGGCGCCTAGCGACTGGCGGGCCTGCCCTACGACCCCGTTTGCTAGGATGGGTCTCTATCGCATGGCGGCCGGCAGCTGCGCTGGCCTCGCGGGGGAAGTGCAGCAGCCCCTCGCGTTCGAGCGACCGGCCGAGCAACAGCGCGGGAACGTGTTGCCTCCGCCACCCGGGCGCGGCTAGGCTCGTGGAACGTGCAGACAATCGCCTATCCAAAAGAGCACATGCACCGCGTCGCCTACACGACGCTCACGAGCGAGCAGATCGCCGCCAGCTCGCGGCCGCCGCGGGCCCGCGCAGCGCGTCGCCGCTACCCGACACGTTCGCGGGACAGTCGCTGCTCGCGATCGACAGAGCTTCCTCGGGTTCGTCCAGCTCGCCTCAATCATGATCCTACTCAAACAATTTTGAGATGGGTTCTAGTACGGAAGGCGGCGATGGCAAGTGCGCTCGCAAATCGACGTGGCCACCGGGGCGAGCACGGAGACTCACTTTCAAGATGACGCCGGACTGACCAAGATCGCGCAGTCGTGCCAATGATCAAGTCGACTCCGCACCACATCGGATGCCCCGTAAGCGATCTCGCGCGGAGTTGCGAGATCTACAGCGCAGCCTTCGGCCTGCGCCGGAGAACCCGCGCGTTCGACGTCTCGAGTCAAGGTGTACGAGTGCGTTTTCTAGAGCTGCAAATGGCGTTCTATTTGGAGCTCGTGATGCCTGTGGGTGAGGAAGCAAGGCTCGGCCGATACTTGAAGCATGGTTTTATCACCTATGCTTTCTGGTCGACGATCTGAGTGCGTCACATGAGTGGCTGAGCGCGCAGGATTATTCACCGCTGCCACCGTTCTCTTCGGAGGCATTCACAGGAGCGCCCTGTCAGTTCTTCGTAAGTCCGGAGTTCCATCTGATCGAGCTCGCACAGATTCCGCCCGACGAGTTCGCGGCCTTTTTCGAGGGCAATCCCCCATCGCCCTGCGCGGACCCCGCTAGCGGCGCGGTCCCCGGGCAGGCCGGACAGCGGGCCGGCAACATGGACGGCTGAACTCGCGCGGGGATCGTGTCATGATGCCGCGGCCCCGCGGCTGAATGATCCGGATGATCGGCCTATGCCCAATAGTCGATTGTGGATCCAAAAAAAACAGCGCCATCGAGCGGCAACGACCCTCCTGCTCGCGTCGGCCCTGATAAGCACGGCGCATGGCCAAAGCGAGCCCGCGCGTCACGCGCTGCTGATCGGCATCAACGAATACACGTCGCCGGCGATACTGGATCTGCGCGGCGCGGTCAACGACGTCACGATGGTGCGCAGAATCTTGCTCACGCGGTTCGGTGTCGCGGAGCAAGACATCGTCATGCTCACCGACGAGCAGGCGACTCGCGAGCACATTTTAGCGGCGCTCGATGAGCTCGCCGGCAGGGTCGGCGAGGACGATTTCGTGTACATCCACTACTCGGGGCACGGCTCGCAGGTGCGCGACGCAAACGGCGACGAGGAGGACGGTTGGGACGAGACGATTCTCCCCCACGATGCGCGCGAGGAAGGCGTGCCCGACATCATCGATGACGAGTTCGAGAGTGCCTTCGCGCGGCTCCGGACTCGCAATGCCTTCATCGTGTTCGATTCGTGCCATTCCGGCACTGTGACGCGCTCACCGACGCCGGTACGGCCGCGGTTCGCACCTCCCGACGAGCGCGCCGACTTGTATCGACGTTTCGCGGCGCGCACTCGCGAGGTCGTGCTCGTCGAGGAGTTGCCGCACGTGCTGATGACCGGGGCGCCCGCCGGCGAGGAAGCCCTCGATGGGCCCGTCGACGGCGGTTGGTACGGCCTGTTCTCGTACGCGCTCGCCCGCAGCCTCGACGGCTTGGGGCCGTCGGCTACCCCGGCGGACCTGCACGCAAGTAGCGTGCTCGAGTTGCGCCGAATCCAGGAACAGTTGTTCACCAGGGCGCCCGAGCCACAGCTCGAAGCCCCGGAAGGCCGGTTGCTCACCCCGCTGGTTCGCGTCGCGAGCCCCGGCGCGCAGACCGCGCACACAGAATCGAGCGCCGCGCCTGGAGCGCACACCGAAGCGCCGGTGCGCCGCGCATGGCTCGAGATCGAGCGCGTCGATGCCGACCACGTGCGCCTGCTCGACGGCGCGCAGCTCAACGCCAACCCCGGATCGTTCTGGGGGATTTACGCAGCTGCGGAAACGCAGTTCGATTTCGGTAACGCGATTGCGCTGGGGTTGGTCGAGGAACTTCAAGGCGGCGATGCGCTGCTAGCGCTGCAGGTTGTGAGAGGCGACTTGCCGCGCGGCGGCCGCGCGATCGCGCTCGCAGCGCCGGATCTTTCGGGCCGGATCCCCGTGCGCCTCGAGGCCCGGGAGGATCGCCGCGCGCGTCTGCAGCGCGCACTCGCGGCCGAATTGCCGCAACTCGAATTCGTCGGCGCAGGGCAGTTTGCGCGCTTCGTGGTAGTGGATGATCGCGACGCATGGCACATCAGAGACGCCGCCGGACTGCAGACGGCTCTGTCGTTTCGTGACACGGACGACGCGACGCTCGCTCGCCAACTCGCGCGCGTCTTCGCGACGTCCGCCACGGCGACGGCGTTGCTCGGACTGGACAACCCGGCCGCGAGGATTCGGCTTTGGGCCGAGGTCGTGACTGACGGTGCGGAGCTAAGCGCGTCGGGCCAAACGCCACCGCCCGCGCCGGTCTACACGGTTCGCAACGACGACGACGCGCGCTCCGCGCACAACAGCCTTGTGTTGCAGATCCGCGCCGACCGCGACGTCTATTTGACGATCGTGGACGTCGATACCGAAGGCGGCGTGAATCTGCTGTTCCCGAACGACTACCAACTGATCGGCTTCTTGCCCGACGGCTTCGTTCGCGCCAACACGGTCGTACGAATCCCCGACTCTATCGGCGCGAGCAATCGCGCGGGTTTTCACTGGGACTACGCGCCGCCCGCCGGCACCGACACCGTGCGCGTGTTCGCGACGACGGAACTGAAGCTCGCGGAGACGATCCGCCGGCTTGCGCGGGAGGCGCGCCAGCGGCACGAAGCGATCGGCGAGCTTCGCTCGGCGCTCGTGGCGCAGGCCGTGCGCGGCATCCGGGTCGTAGCCGACGAGGGTGCGCCGGCCACGGAATCCGGCCGGTTGGAGCAGGATGACGCCGCAGGCGATTGGACGGCAGCGTCTGTGATCATCGAGGTGCAGCAGTGAACGACGGGCTTTCCATTTTGGGAGCAGCATCATGAAGCGAAGAGACCTATTGCGATCGCTGGCGGCTTCCGGTGCAGCCGGTGCCGCGCTCGGCTCGACGGCCGCGCGCGCCCAGCCGGACGACGAAGAGCTGTTGCTCGGCGATATCGACCCCTATTTCCTCGACTCCGGCGAGTTGTCCGCAAGCGAGCAGGCCGCCTTGATCGAGGTCGAGCAGCTGCAAGAGCAGTTGATGCAGGGACGGCCGGTTGTAATCCCACGCGGCTTGAGACCGGCGCGGGCGCCCACGTACCGGCTGGTCCACTGGGCCGGCGACCTCGGCGATTCGCGCGGTCGGTTCGTGAGCCCCTTGAGCGTCGTGCCGGAGCTCGGGCCGCTCCAGGACTATCGCTCGTACCGTTTCAACGGCCAGATACTGGGGTTTCACGGCGCCAAAAGCGATTGGGGCCAAACCGATCAGGGCACGCTGACGGTCGAGCTGCGCGCCCCGCTCGCGGGGCAGCCGATGACCTGGCTGTTTGCGCAGCAGTTCGACATCGATGACGAGGGCTTCAGCAATATCGGCTATCAGTATGTCGCCCAGCGCGGCGAAGCCATCGAGCCCGTGATCACGGACGAGCCCAATCTCGGTCTGCGCATCCAGATGCTGCGTTCGCAACGCCGCGCCGGCGTGCTGTTCCGCAAGATCTTGCGTACAGCGCTCGCCGTCACCGGAGTGCCGTTGCAATTGGAGAATCAAGACGTGCAGACCGCGCTGCAGGCGCTGCCGCCGATGCGCGTGCCCGCGATGTTCCAGGAGGGCGCCGCGCTCGCGCAGGCGATCGTCGGCAGCATGGCGCAAGAGCCGCCGCTCTGGCGCGGCGGTTTCAGCTCGTACGGAATCGCGCGCGGCGGATCCAAGGTCAATTTGCAGCCCGGCTTTTGGGCGGCGATCGACGTCGGGCGCGAGGTCGATCTGCGCGAAGTGATGCTGGAAGAGGTCGGACCACAAGTCGGCTTGACCCGCGGTGGCGAGCCGCTCGATGCGAACTACGTCGTGTTCGGGTTCGAGATCGACGAAGGACCGGCGCCGTCGTACTTGAATCTGTGCGGCGACTCGGCATTGCCGCAGTTTGCGCCGGACGATGGCGGCGACGAATCGGCGCCTCGAGCGGTGCCGAAGAGCGCGCCACCGGCCGGCGCTTAGCCGAGCGCGTCGCGAGCGGGCACGACAGTGCAACAGTGGCGGTGGAGATTCTGCGCATTAGTGCTTGCGGCGTTCGCCGCGAGCACCATGTCGTTTGCGCAAACCGGCGGGCGGAGCGACTCCGGTGTGAAGCGCGCGCTGCTGATCGGCATCAACGAGTACCGGTCCCCGCTCATCCCGCCGCTACGCGGTTCGCTCAATGACGTAGAAATCGTGCGCGATGTGCTGGTTGCGCGCTGGGGGTTCTCCGAGCCGCTGATCACGGTGCTCACGAACTCGGCGGCGACTCGCGCTGGGATTCTCGCGGCGTTCGAGCAGCTGGTGCGGGACAGCGGTCCCAACGACATCGTGTACATTCATTACTCCGGCCACGGCTCTCGAGTCGGCGATCAGAACGGCGACGAGGACGACGGCATCGATGAGACCATCGTTCCGCACGATGGGCGAACGGCCGGTATAGCAGACATCGTCGACGACGAGCTCGACGCCGTGCTCGCGAAGCTCAGAGCGCGCCACGCCGTCATCGTGCTCGACTCGTGCCATTCGGGAACGGCGACGCGCTCCGCCGACCTGCGCGCTCGCTCTGTGCCCGGAGACGATCGCAGCGACTTGTATCGCCGCGACACCGCCGTCACGACGCGTGCGGTCGTTGCGCGCGTGGAATCCCGGTTTGTCGTACTGTCGGCGGCTGCGCCGGACCAAGAAGCGCTCGACGGTCCGCTGCAAGGGCGCCATCACGGGTTTTTCTCCTATGCGTTATCGCAAAGCCTCGCCTCGTCGGTACCGCAAGCGTCGGCGCGCCATGTGCTGGCCGGCATCGAGCAGCGCCTGCAAGAGATTCAAGCGACCTTAGGCCGCGCGTCGATGCCGGAGCCCCAGCTCGAAGCGCCGCCCGACTTGCTCGATGAGCCACTGTTCGGCACGCCGAGCCGCCCCTGACGCCGGCGAGCCGAGGTTGGCCGGAAGCTGATGTTTCATATGGCAAAAACACTCCCTGCTCGACTGAAGTCTCACGAGTGGATTTTTTTGACTCGGCATGTACCGCCGTCGATAATGCCGCTGCAGTTCCTCCCTTTTTTGGAGCAACAACAATGACAAAACCACTTACGATGTTTCTGATCGTATTCACCGTTGCCGCGAGCTTGCTCGTTCCGGATGTGACCCGGGCGCAGACCTGGGATCCCGAGAAAACGTTGGGCATCACGGTCGGTGAGAGGTTGGAAGGGTCGGACCCTATCACGCCGGCGGAGATCGCGACGCTCAACGCGGGAGTCGAAACGCGCGCGATTGCTACCTTTATCTTCGTCACGAATCTAACACCCTATCCATTGATCATTTCGCGCGGCAGAGAAGGCAGGAACGTATTGGGACTCGTTCCGCCGACGCCGGTCCCCATTCCGATCCCCGTGGTCGATTGGGTCGGCGATACGATCATGTGGGCCAGGACGATGCCGGGCTTACCGCCGCAGGGCCGGTACTGGAAACGGACGTTCCGCGGTAGCAACGTCGCGGCGGCGTGGGCCGTAACGGGCGCCGGCACGGCACAGTAGGCGACGGGACGCCGCTTCACCGATTGCGCGCGTGGCAGCCGGCCAGGCTGCCGCGGCGTACTATCTTGTTTCGCGGGCCAGGCCGACCGAGAACAACAAGAGGGAGATCATCATGCCCCGCAGCTCTGTGACCGTCGTCTTGCTGACGGCGTCGTTGCTCGTGGCGTCGCACTCGGCTCGAGCTGCGAACGCCGCGTTTCAGACTTTCTTTTTCGACGTGTGCACGAACCCGACCGCGGCGCTTGCGGCGCGTTGCGCTGAAACCACGGGCGCGCTCGGCAACTTGTCCGGCGACAGCGAGTCGTCGCTCAACCCGAGCCAGAGCTTGAGCGGCAACTCTTCGCCGGTGGATCGCGCGCGAACGCGTAGCAAGCAAGCGCGCGAACGCGGCGAGCGACTGCGCGACAAGCCGAGCGAAGAGTCGGACGAGGCGTTGACCGGCCCGTTCAGTTTGCTCGTGAATTTCCGCGGCGAGTGGTTCGAGGCCGATCGCAGCGTCACTCTCGACGCCGAGCGCGGTTTCGAAGGCGATACCTGGGGGAGCGAAATCGGATTCGACTACAGGGTTTCGGATCGAGCCTTCATCGGCGTCCTCTTCGGCCTCGAAAGCACCGACCTCGAATTCGTCGCCGAGAATCCGGGCGTGAACTTCACTCCCGCCGTGAGCGCGGGCAACGTGGTCGACGACGGCACGTTCATCAATCTGTTCGGCTCGATCAACTTGACGGACTCGTTTTTCTTCGAGGGCGGCGTCGGCTACGTCAGCTCCGATTTCGAGCTTCGTCGCAATTCCGTGTTTCAGGAGTCGGGGCGTGTAGTACCGCAGACCAACGTCCGGACGATCGGCGATACCGGGGGCGACCAGTCGTGGTTCGCGATCAACTTCGGCTTCGACCGGCAGCACAACGCCGTCACGTTCGGTCCGTACTTCGGCGCGACCTACGCGCGCGCGACGATCGATGCGTATGCGGAGCAGGATCTGAACGGCTCCGGGCTGGCGATGGAGTTCGCGGAGATGGAGCGCGAGTCGTTGATCAGCCATGTCGGCTTTCGGGTCAGCGTCGCCAAGAGCACGAACCGCGGTGTCGTGGTGCCGCAGTTTCGCTTCGAGTACGAGCACGAGTCCGACAAGGATCCAGAACTAGCAGCGGCGTCGTTTCTGCTCGATGCAGCGAGCGCGCAGTACACGTTTCTCGGCGACGAGCCCGATCGCAGCCAATTTGAAACCGGTATCGGCGTCGCGTGGGTATTACGGAGCGGCTGGTTGCCGTTCCTCGATCTCGAAGTGCTCTCGGGCAACGATCAGCTCGACCGCTATCGATTGGCCGCTGGGTTCCGCGTGGAATTCTAGAGCGGGGGCGCGGGTCTAGAGCTTCGGAACGAAGAAGAAGTCGCCGGCCTCGTGACCGGCGTAGCGAATCGGCGCGTACTCGGGAACTTGATCGAACCGCACGTTGGCGGCGGCGTACGAGACGCGTGCGGCGATCGCCTGGTAGAGCTGTTGGCCGTCGAGCAGATCGCGGTTGCTTCCGAGCACGTCGAGCAGTGCCTTGGCAAACACCGAGTGGTTGCCGCCGCCGGCATCGAGCACCGGGGCCAAACCGCCGGACGTGAGGACCATGCGCGCGCGCTTCCCGGCCATGGTCCGCAGCCAGTGCACTCGCTCCTCGTCCGTTAAGCCGACCTCGAGCCGCGCCACGGAAGAACGCGTGAGCGAGCCAGCGTAGCAAGAGTCGACCACGACGAGCACCTGTCTGGCTTGCATCAGGTTCAGGATGTCCGTGATCGCGATGTTGGAGATCCAATTGGCCGTGCTGTCGCGCTCTGCATCGACCGGCAACCAGTTGCCGCGCGCGTTAGCCTGGTCGAGCTCGCCGTGGCCGGCGTAGTAGATGAGTAGGTTGTCGTCGCTGGTGAGTCGGCCGCGCAGATCGTTGAGCGCGGATAGGATCTCGTACCGCGTCGCATTCAACAGCGGCCGCGTCGTGAATCCGTAACGCGTTTCGAGCACGGCTGCTACCTCGCGTGCGTCGTTGACCGCGGTTCGCAAGGGCGACAGATCCGTGTAGTCGTTGTTACCGATGACGAGCGCATAGTAGTTGCCGAAATTCACGTCCGGCAGCTCGACGCGTGCCTCCTGCTCGGCCGCCGGCCGGTTGCCCTCGGGCGGCGTCGACTGTAAACGAAAGTCGAGACTCGCGCGCTTGCCCTGACGGTCAACCGCCACGATCGAAACCTGCGAGTCGCCGGCCGAAAACGGAACGTTCGTGGCGAAAACACCGAGCTCGTTCGCGTCGACACGCTGGCCGTTCACGGACAACGACGCCAAACCGGCGACCGCAGTGACCCGACCGACGATCTCGCGGTTGGCTCCCGAGACCGTGCTGACCGGCACCGCGACGATGCTGCGTGTCGTAGGCAGCGGCGGCTCGATCATGGCAATTTCCGGGCCGGCCAAGACGCGCTCGAGCAGCACGGTGCGCTGCGCTTCGAGCACGTCGATCTCGTCGCGGCGTTGCTCGGCTCTCGTTTCGAGCGCGGTGACCTCGGTTTGCAGACGCTGTAGCAGGTCCTGCCGTTCATCGAGCGCGGTCTCCCGCTCCCGGAGCGCCGCAGCGCGCTCTTCGAGGGTCGCGGTCAAAGCGAGTAGCTCGCGCCGCCGCGCCGCGGCTTCTTCCTCCGTATCGGACAGCTCCGCCGTCGTCGCGCCGAGCCTGTCGAGCTGCTGCTGCAACTCGCCGCGATTGCGTTCGAGCTCGTCGCGGGCTCCCGTGAGCTCCGCGCGCATCGCCTCGAGCTGCCGCGAGAGCTCGACGATTTCTGCGCTGCGCTGCTCGACCTGCCGCCCGAGCGCGCCGAGTGTCTCATTGAGCGCCTGTTCCGGACCGTCCTCGCGCGGCGCTTGCTCCGTCTCGAGCCGTTCCCGCTCGACCTCACGCAACGTATCGAGCTCGTCGCGCGCGCTTCGCAGCTCGTCGCGCAGCGCTTCGGACGAGATTCGCAGCTGCTCGATCTCGCCGCGCAAGACTTCGAGATTGGCAGCGCCCGGCGACTCGGCGGGGCTCAGCTGAATCGCGTTCTGCAAACCGGACGCACGCCGGTACCACTCCAACGCCTCGAGAGGATCGCGTTCGACACCGAGCCCCTTCTCGTACAAGTGACCGAGGTTGATTTGCGCGCGCGTGTTGCCGGCGGCCGCGGCCAGCCGGTACCAGTCGGCGGCCATCGCGTAGTCCGGCGCGACGCCAAGCCCCTTCTCGTAGATCTCTCCGACGTTGGCGCGTGCCTCGGGGTCTCCGGCCTCGGCCTCCGGGAGCCAGACTCGGAGCGCGGTCGCGTAGTCGGCACGGTCGTAAGCGACGTACTCGCCGCCGCGAATCGCGCAGTCGGTCGCGGTGGTCTTGATCGGCCGGCGCGGGCGCGGAAACGTACTGTTGCCGAGCCGGCGAATCTGCGGCGGTAGTAGACAATCGACGACCAGGAAGCCCTCGGCGGTCTGTGCGGGTGCGGGCAAAGCGAGCATGCTGCTCAGAGCGGCGATAGCGAAGGCCGCGCAGCTCGTGCGCAGTGGGCTCACGCAGCGGCGCATGCGGTCCTTGATCCCATGGTCGAGCGTACAATCACCCGCGCGTGGCCCCGGCGTCCTTCGCGAGCGCACGTTCGTAAGCCATGCGCGCCGCTGCAGTGACCTCGCCGCTGGGCGGTTGCGGGCGCTGTGCGAGCAGCGCCTGCAGGGTAGCCGCGAGCTGCTTGAGACGCAGCGTCTCGAGCTCGAGCCGATCAGTCGCCGTCTCGATCTCGGCGGTTACCGCCGCGGCAGCGGAGCGCGATGCCGGCGCGGCGGGTGGCGCGTTCACGGCGGAGCCCTGCGCCAAGAAAGCGTCGCCGCGGCGCACAACGAGAGGACGCAAAAGAGTGCGTTTTTCATCGTTGCCATGCCCCCAATGTCGACGTGCAGCAGTGTCGCGGCAGCGCCCGCGGGAGTCAACGTGGACCCGCGACGCGGTTCAACTACAGGCGCCGCGGATAGGCCGTATAACCGGCCCTAGGTCGCTGGCGCGACCGGTCGCGAGGCTGAATCGGAGCGGCGGCTCAGAACTCGTACAGCCTGAACGTCGTTTCCCTCTTGGCGCTCACCTGCAATGTGCAGGAGCTCCAGCCGTTGCGCACCGTCCAATCGACTCCGCTCTCGTAGTCGATTCGCCGGCGTCCTTCGGCGCACTCGACGTCCAACTTGCGGATCTCGCCGAGCACGTCCGCGATCGTGAACGTCTGCCGGGTCAAGCGATGGCGGAAAGGCTCGTTGCCCATGATGATCTCGAACATCAGCTCAGCGTCGTACGGCAAGCTGCCGCTCGTAGCGGTCACCTGTCGCGATAAGGTCGTCGTGCCGCGAGCCAACGTCAGCGCAAACTGCGCCTGCGAGAACTCCGCTATGGCCTGTTGAAGCTGCTCATCCTCCGTAGCCAGTTGCCGCATCTCTGCGTCCAAGAGCCGCTGCAGGCGGCGCGCCTCTGCGGCATACAACTGCCCAAGCCCGAAGCTCCCCCGGTCCTGCATCTCTCGAACCGCCGCGGTGTACGCCCTTCCCTGTAGCTCGCGCCCGAAGTTCGACTGGCAGGACCGGCCTCTCAAGTGGCCATACTTCTCGAGGCGGCAGTGGATGTCGAAGTCGTCCGTGCTGTTGATTTCGTTGAAGCGGGCGAACACGGCTTCCTCGAAACGCCTGAACTCGAACCGCAACTCGCCGAAGCTCCGACCGCGAACGATGATTTCCTCGATCTCGCCGAAACCGGTATCCACGGTGGCGCTCTCATCGACCGACGAAGGTTCGGTCTGCGCTTGGACGTCCCGTCGGGCGACGACCAAAACGAAGAGCGCAAGAGCGCACAGGACTGTTGTACGAGGAGTACGAATGGGGACGCCTCCACCCGACCTGTTGGCACCATTTTAGCGCAGCCATGGGGGCGAGAAAAACGTCTCGATGCCCTGCTTCGCCTCGACTCCTGCACGGCCGGAGGTTGTAGCCGGCCCGTCACCGATCCGTGAGTGGCCGCCCGGATTCACGCGGCGTAAGGAGTGCAATCGTGTTGCGGCTCTCAAGACGCTGCGGGTACGCGCTACGCCCGCACGCTTCGGAGCCGCACGTTCACTGCGGCAGCGCGAGCGCGACGAGCTCCGCGGGATAGTCGGTGCCGCCGACCGCGACGACGACGTATTGCTTGCCGTCGTGCAGGTACGTCATCGGCGTCCCGTTCTGGCCGACGCCGAGATCGATCGACCAGAGCGTTTCGCCGGTCGCCTTGTCGAGCGCCATGAACTTCGTGCCGCCGACGTTGACGGGCGAGCGCGGCGTGCTCTTGTCGGCTTGCGTCACGAACAGCAACGTCTTCGTCGCGATGACGGCCGACGGCGTCGCGTCGCCGAGCGGCGGCAGGTTCAAGCCCGCGAGCGCGGGGTGATTCCGCGGGCCGTCGCCATTCGGCACCATCCAGACCTGCTCGCCGCGATTGAGATCGAACGCGGTGATTCGGCCATAAGGTGGCTTCATGAGCGGCAGCCCGCGCGGCCCGTTCATGATCTCGCGCATGCCGGCGCGGTAGCGCAGATCCGAGCGCGCGGCGTCGGGCGCAAAGAGATCCGCGACGAACGCGACCGTGCGCGAGCCGACGTAGAACACGCCGGTCTCCGGATCGAACGCGCCGCCGTTCCAGTTCGCGCCGCCCGACGCGCCCGCGAGCTGGATCGTGCCGAGCTTAGCCGTAGGCTCCTGGCCGATCACCGACGGCGGCGTGAACGGCGGGCCGATGACGTAGCGCTTGGCGATCTCGAGCGCGTCGGCACGCAGCTCGGGCGTGAAGTCGATGAGGTCGTCCTCGGTGAGTCCTTGGTGCTCGTACGGAGGCGGCTTCGTCGGATGCGGCTGCGTCGGCGACGTGACCTCGCCCGGCACCGTCGACGTGGGCACGGGGCGTTCCTCGATGGGCCAGACGGGCGCGCCCGTCGCACGATCGAGCACGAACAGGAAGCCGTGCTTCGTCACTTGCGCGAGCGCGTTGATGGGCCGGCCTTCGACCGTGATGTCGATGAGGACCGGCGCCGCGGGCAAGTCGTAGTCGAACAAATCGTGGTGCACGGTCTGGAAGTGCCAGACGCGCTCGCCGGTCGTTGCATTGAGCGCGACGATCGAGCTGCCGTACAGGTTGTTGCCCAGGCGGTGACCGCCGTACATGTCGTTGGTAACGCCCGACGTCGGCACGTACACGAGCCCGAGCTCGTCGTCGGCGCTGAACGTCGACCAGACGTTGCCGGCGCCCGAATAGCGCCACGCCTCGTCCTGCCAACTTGCGGTGGCGGGATCGCCCTCGCGCGGCACGGGGCTCCACGACCAGCGCTCCGCGCCCGTGCGCACGTCGAACGCGCGCACGTAGCCCGGCGTGCCGTCCTTGTAGACGGCGGAGTCCTGCTCGAGCATCGACGAGCCCACGACGACGACGTCGCCCGCGACCACGGGCACGCCGTTCCACTTGTAGCGAAACTCGTCGGTCGAGAGATCGACCGCGCCGCCGTCGCCGAAGCTCGCTAGGCCCAAGCCCGTCTTCGGGTTCAACGCGAACAGGTGCTGCTGGCGCACGGTCAGGATACGAGCGTCGTCACCCGTGCCCCAATGCGCGACGCCCTTGCTGATCATGAGCGACGGCAACCCTTCGGGCCCGTCGATGAGCGGTTTCTGCGTCCAGAGCGTCGCACCGGTCGTGGGATCGATGGCTTCGACGAGCCCGAAACCGTTCGGCACGTACAGCATGCCGTCGATGTAGATCGGCGTGACCATGTAGCGGTTCGACAGCGCGAAGTCGGGATTCGCCGCGAGGATCGCGGGATCGGCCTGCGGATGGCGCCAAGCGACGCGCAGTTGGCCGACGTTCGCTGCGTCGATCTGCGCGAGCGGCGAGTAGCGCGTCGCGCGACCGTCGGCCGAGTAGAAGCTCCACTGGGCCGCGTCCTCGCCGTTCTGTGACGGCGCACAACCGGCCACCCACAGCAACGCGAGCAGCGGCGTAAACGGTGCGTAACGTCGGCGCATCGGAACGACCTCCCCTTGCGCGCCGCAAACGCGCGCCGGCCGAGCGTAGCACGGCGGAAGGGCTAGCCCTCCGCGCGCAGCGCCGTAACCGGGTCTATGTTCGCGGCGCGACGCGCGGGCACGAACGCGGCGAGACACGCAACGGCGAGCAGCACGCCCGCAACGGCGGCCGCGGTCGCGGGATCGGTGGGGCTTACGCCGTAGAGGAACGACGCGATCGTTCGGGTCAGCGCGAATGCCGCAGCGAGCCCGAGCACGACGCCGAGCAGCGCAGTGCCGAGCGCCGTGCGCACGATGGCGCCGATCACGGTGCGGCGTTGCGCGCCGAGCGCCATGCGGAGACCGATCTCGTTGGTGCTCTGCGAGACGGTGTAGCTCAACGTGCCGTAGAGCCCAACGGCCGCGAGCACGAGCGCGATGGCCGCGAACGCGCCGATCACCGTGAGCTGTAAATTTCGATTCGCGAGCTCGGCATCGAGCACTTCGCTCATGGTGCGCACGCTGGACACCGGTTGATCTGGATCGACGTCCCAGACGGCGGTGCGCACCGCGGGAGCTAACCGCAGCGGATCGCCGGCCGCGCGCACCATGAGCTGGCGCGGCCACATGAACGGCGATCTGGCCTGATCGATCGGGAGATAGACCGTCGCGGCGCTCGGTACGTCCAATCCCGTTTCGCGAACGTCGGCAACGACACCGACGATCGTCATCGGACCGCCATCCGCGCTGCCGAGACTGAACCGCCGGCCCAGCGGATCCTCGTCGGGCCAATGCGTTTGCGCCATCGTCTCGTTGATGACGACCGAGCGCGGTGCGTCGCGCGTATCACGCTCGTCGATGAAGCGGCCGCGGAGGAGCGGCACACGGAGCGTCTCGAAATACCCCGCGCTTCCGGCACGGTTCAACGACATGTTGCGCACGATCTCCGAGGGTTCCGGGCGCGGGCGCCCTTCGACGAAGACGAGCGCGCCGCCGCCTTGGAGCAGCAGCGGCGCGTAGCTTGCAAACGCCGCGCTCTCGACGCCCGGCAGCGCACGCACGCGCTCGAGCACGCGCCGATAGAACCCATCGCGCGCAGCGGCGTCTGGATAGCGCGCCGGCGCCAAGACCGTTTCGGCCACGAGCACGCCTTCGGCATCGAACCCCGGATCGACGGCGAGCACCGCTTGGTAACTGCGCAGCAGCAACCCCGCGCCTGCGAGCAACACGACCGTCAGGGCGATCTCGCCGACGACGAGCGCCGTGCGCAAACGCCGCGTTGCCTTGTGCGTTCCGACGGTCCTGCCGAACACCGCACCGAAGTCACGGCGCGCTGCCGCGAAGGCCGGACCGGCGCCGAACAACAGCACCGCGACGAACGCGGTCGCGATCGTGAGCGCGAGCACTCGCGGATCGAGGCCCAGGGTCGTGCTGGCGGGAAGAGTGCTCGGCAGCAGGCGCTCCAAATAGCCGAGGCACGCGGCCGCGATGATGAGACCGACGACGGCGCTGACGCCGGCGAGCACGACGCTCTCCGCGAGCAGTTGCCGCAGCACGCGGCCCCGCGCAGCGCCGAGCGCCTTGCGGATCGCGAGCTCCTTCTGCCGCACGGTAGCTCTCGCGAGCATGAGATTGGCGACGTTGCCGCACGCGATGAGCAACACGAGCGCAACGGCCCCGACGAGCGCGAGCATGGTCGGCCTCACGGTGCCCGCGAGCTGCTCGTGCAGCGGCACGACGCTGGCGGCAGCGCCGCGGCCGGTTTGCGGGAACTCAGCGTCGAGCGACGCGGCGACCGCGCGCATCTCGGCTTGGGCCTGCTTAAGCTCCACGTCAGGAAGCAGCTTGGCCACGACGTACCAGTTGTACGACGTGCGCCGCGCGAACACGTCGGCGGCGAACGCCGTGGGAATGAAGACCTCGTTCTCGCCCTCGGGGAAACGAAAATCCCGCGGCACGACACCGACGATCGTATGGGGGGAACCATCGAGTGTGATCGTGCGGCCGACGGCCGCGGGGTCGCCGCCTAAGCGACGTAACCAAAAGCCTTCGCTGACGACGATACCGTTGTTGCCCGCGTCATCGGGCTCGAACGTGCGGCCGAGGATCGGCTGCAAACCGATCGTCTCGAAGAGATTCGGAGTCGTGCGCACGCCGATGAGGCGCTCGGGCTCGCCGTCGTCGCTCGTGAGGTTGAATGCGCTGGGCTCGATGCCCGTCATCGACTCGAACGACTGCGAGCGCGCCTGCCAGTCGTCGTAGTGACCGGGCGTGACTTGCATGCGCGGCGCGCCGCCGATCGCCGACAAGTCGATCCAGAGCGTGACGATGCGCTCGGCATCGGCGAACGGCAGCGGCTTGAGCCATACCGCGTTCACGAGGCTGAAGATCGCCGAGTTCGCGCCGATGCCGAGCGCCAGCACGGCGACGGCTACGATCGTGAAGCCCGGGCTGCGCGCGAGCGCGCGCGCGGAATAGCGGAGGTCGCGAGAGAGATCGCCGAGCACCGTCATGTCAGCAGCCGTGCAAGCCGTGTGCCACGCGCCGGGCCCGCACGGCCGCTGAGCCGCCGCTCGGCGGCGCCGCGTTATCGTCCCGGATTCGCGCCCGTTGTCTCGATCGCGGGACGACCGTCAGCGCAGTTTCAGAACGCCATCGACAAGCCCACGAAGTACCGGCGCCCGAATGGATCGTAGTTGATGCTCGTGCTTCCGAGGGCGTTGTTCGTCGAAGTCGCCCCGACGACCTCGGGCTCCGCGTCCGTGAGATTGTCGATGCCGGCACGCAGCTGGTAACGATCCGAGAACGTCCAGTCCGCGAAGAGGTCGAGTTGGTCGTGGGCGTCCACGTTTCGAGCATCCGCCGTGGCGGTCGACGGCTCGATCGACGGCAGATGCTGCCAGCGCAGGCCGAGGCCCCATGAAGACCGCTGATACCGGACGGTCGTGAAAACCCGGTAGTCGTACGAGGAGTTGAACGTCGTTCCCGTGTACTCGATCGGAATGGCGCCCGGGAACGCCGTCTCGGCATACTCGTCGAGAAAGGTGGCCTGGAAGTTCGTGTTCAGCGCTCCGGCGTCGCCGACGTCGAAGCGCAAATCCAATTGCAGATCGAGGCCCTTCGCCGCGATACCTCCCTGGTTAAAGTAGCGCGCATCGAACGTGCGGGCGGCTCCCGTGGCCCCTTGCTGCGGCGTGCTGCCGACGTACTCGCGATTGATCAGCGCACAGAACGGATTGCCGGCCGCGAGCTCGGCACCCGTATACGTTCCAGGCGCGGAGGCGAGCAGCGAATTGAGCGCGGGGTCCATGCACTGCCGGTAGATCGTCGCGAACGCCGGCGTGCCGATGGCTTGCGTGACGTCGATGTCGAACAGGTCGGCGGAGAACGTCACGGTGTCGAACGACAGCACCATACCGAAGGTCAGGGTCTCCGCTTCCTCGGACGCAAGAGCGGGGTTGCCTTCGACGATGCCGATCGAGAGCGGGAAGTTGAACGTCGCGCCGAACACGTTGAACATCCAGTTGTCCGCGCTCGCCGTGCCCGGCACGTACAGCGACGGCGGAGCGCCGTCACGCACCATCAGGTGCTGACAAAGCGTCTGCAGGTTGAACCGGTTCGGGTTGGCCGCAGAGTTGCCATAGGCCGGCGTGGCGGGAAACCAGGAACCGCATAAGTCTTGAGCGTTGCCCTCGAGCACGCTGCCGCCGCGCGGGCTGAACAACTCCGTCACGTTGGGCGCGCGGTTCGCGACCTGCCGGCCGCCACGGAATCGAAGCTGGTCGTTGACGCTCCAGTCGAACAGAACCTTGTACGTGTCGACGGTGCCGACCGTGCTGTAATCCGACCGGCGGAAGCCCGGATCGATCTCGAACGACTGCACGAATTTTCGATCGCTGACGAGCGGTATCGCGAACTCGCCGTAGATCTCGGTGACGTCGGTAGAGCCCGCGACCGTGACCGGCAGGATGATGTTTTGAATGACGCTCGGGCGGTCTTGGTTGGCGTTGAAACCCGAGTCCGGATCGAAGTTGAACTGCTCCTCGCGATACGTCGCGCCGGCCGCGAACAACAGCTCGCCTGCCCACATCTCGAGCAACCCGCCCGAGACGTTGGCCTCGACGATGTCCTGCGTCAGCGTCGTGACGTTGTTCATCCTGAGCACGATGTAGTCCGCGCAGTCCTGAGATACGGACGTCGTATTGTTGACGGTGCCGTTCGCATTGAAGATCGGCAGGCCCGACGTGCAATGGCCGGTCACGGCGAGCGGAAAGAAGCCGGGCAGCGACGAGATGTCGAAGTTCTGCCCGTACAGGTCCGCGTTGAACAGGTTCTGCAACCGCGGCTGGAACGGGAATCCTTCGGGCTGGCGCGCGTTGACGGTCGTTTTGCCGTGCGAGACCGAAGCCTCCCAATTCCAGTCGCGCTCGTTGACGGCAAAGTCGCCTCGCACGCCGCCGATGATCTGGTACACGTTGCCGGTCGTCTCCGTGACGAAGTTCGGTATGTAGTCGAGGCCGCCGGCATAGGTCCAACGAGCGTCCGGGCCGCCGGGGTAGCCGGGTGGAGCGAACGGCGCGACCTGCCGCGAGGCCAACAGCGCCCCGAGTTGCGGGGAGACCGGGTGTCGCCCGCCCGTGGCCGGCATCTGGCCGAACTGCGGGGAGGCCGGGTTATCGACAGTGCTGTTGAACGGCACCGTCGGCGACCAGACGTTGAAGGCCCCGGACACGAATCCGTACGAGCGCGCGAAGGTCTCCGAGAAACGAGCCGTCGCGAAAGCCTCGACCGCATCCCCGAGCGCATATCGGCCTTGGCCGAAGATCGAATAGCGCTCTAGCGGCAGCTGCAGATAGTTGTGCTCGCGGTCGATGTAACCGAGCGACCCGTCCGGGTTGATCTTGAAGGCGTTCGGACCGTCGCCGCCGATCGGCCCGGTATAGGGGTGAGCCGGGTCACCCGGGTTCAACGCATTGAACACGTTGCCGTTCTGATCGATCACGTAGTTGACGGCAGGCGGCAGCCAGCCGGCCGTCGGAGCATTGAGACCGTCGACGACGAACGTCGACAGATTCGAGCTGCCGATGCCGCCGGCGTTCGTGCCGGGATCGTTCCAACCTTTCACGACCCAGTCGCGGTTGCGCCCGTAGACGATCTCGCGGCGCGCGTAGTCGAACCCGAGCATGACGTTGCCGTCGTCACCGTCACCGAAGTTCGTGCCGAAGAGCGCGCTGACGAGCGCCTCCTGGCCGTCGCCTTCCTGGCTCGCGCCGTATTGGACGTTGAAGTCGACACCTTCGAAATCACGCTTCAGCACGAAGTTGACGACACCTGCGACGGCGTCGGCGCCGTACACCGCTGCCGCGCCGCCGGTGATGACCTCGACCCGGTCGATGGCCGATGCCGGAATCGTGTTGACGTCGACGACGAGCTGGCCGTTGACCGGTTGCACGCGCCGCCCGTCCATGAGCACGAGCGTGCGGTTCGTGCCCATGCCGCGTAGGTCGAGCGTCGCAGCGCCCGGCGCCGCGCTCGCCGACGGAAACGGCGTATTGGCTTCGCTGAGCTGCGACTGCGAGCCCGCAATGTTGAACTGAGGCAGCTGATTCAGCGTGGCTTCAATGCCGAAGCTGGACCGCTGACTGAACGCCTCCGCGTCGACCGTGACGATCGGCGTCTGAGCGGAGTAGTCGCGGCGGACGATGCGTGAGCCCGTGACGGTGATCTCTTCGAGCAACTCCTCCTGGGCAAACACCTCGGTGTAGGCGGCAAGCCCACATGCGAGCACGAAAGAGGCCAGGAGCGAATGGCCGACGATGCGATGCGCGTTCATTGAATATCCCCCGTTAGATATTGTCGGCGCGGCGGGCCGAGTATGGACCGATCCCCACTGCCGCTACAATCCCGGCGTACAACCATCAGCGGCCCCCTCATGTCGCAACATCTCGCCTCCCTCACCACCACACTCGGCGTGCTCGTCGCGGCCTCCGCAGCCGGTCAAGAAGTCGCGCTGTCGTACACGGCGGCACAAGCCGCGGCCGGTCGCACCGCGTATGCCGAGACCTGCGCCGTATGCCACGGCCCGAATCTCGCCGACGGCCCGCTCGGCGCGCCGCTCAAGGGCGATGCGTTCATGCGCAAGTACGGCGGCAAACCCGTGCGAACGTTGTTCGACGTCACGCGCACGACGATGCCGACCGCGAATCCGGGCTCGCTGCCCGTCGAGACGTACGCCGCGCTCGTGGCGTTCATGCTCGAGCAGAACGCCATCGTCGCCGGCACGACGCCGCTGCCGACCGATGCGCAACGGCTCGCCGCGATGCAAGTGCCGGCGGGCGGGTTCAGCTTCATGGCGTTCTCGCCGTACACGGCGCGGCCCGCCGTCGCCCGGCCGACGCCGCTCGACGATTTCACGGCCGTGACCGACGCCGCGATCGCCGTGCCGCCTCCCGGCGACTGGCTCGGCTGGCGGCGCAGCTACGACGCGCAGGGCTTCAGCCCCTTGAACGAGATCTCCGCGCGCAACGTCGGCAACCTCAGGCTCGCCTGGAGCTGGACGCTGCCCGCGGGCTCCGCCGAGAGCGTGCCGCTCGTGCGCGACGGCACGATCTTCGTGCAGGCCTACGGCGACATCGTCCAGGCGCTCGACGCGAAGACCGGCGACCTCCTCTGGCAGTACACGCATACGCTCGAGCAAGGCGCGTCGCCGTTCCACAAACGCGGCCTCGCGTTGCACGGCAATCGTCTCTTTCTCGGCACGTCGGACGTGCACGTCGTCGCGCTCGACGTCGCGACGGGCGCCGTGGCTTGGGACACGAAGGTCGGCGACTTTCGCCGGCGCGAGGGCCTGAACGGCGGCCCCCTCGTCGCGCGCGGCAAAGTCATGGTCGGGACGACGGGCACGGGCGTCGCGGCCAAATTCGGCGGGCCGCAGATCGTCGGCCTCGACGCCGAGACCGGCGCGGAGGCGTGGCGGCTCGGCACGATCGCGCGGCCCGGCGAGCCCGGCGGCGAGAGCTGGAACGGCATTCCGTTCGACGCGCGCAGCGGCGCCTCGATCTGGACGCCGGGCAGCTACGACCCTACGTCGGGGCTCGCCTACTTCGGCACGGGCAACACTTACGACACGGGCCCGCTGCTGCCGCCGAGCACGGCGCCCGGCGTCACGAACGACGCGCTCTACACGAACTCGACGCTCGCCGTGAATCCCGACACTGGCGAGCTCGTCTGGCACTTCCAGCATTTCCCGAACGACCAGTGGGATCTCGACTGGGCGTTCGAGCGGCAGATCCTCGATCTGCCCGTGAACGGCGTCACGCGCCGCGTCGTGCTCACGGCCGGCAAGATCGGCATCTACGACGCCGTCGATGCGCGCACGGGCGAGTTCGTGTTCTCGATCGACTTAGGCCTCAACAACATCGTCACCGAGATCGACACGCGCACCGGCGAGAAGCGCGTCGATTTGAGGCGCTATCCCGACGGCAGCGTGCAGCTCGTGTGCCCGCACGGCGCGGGCGCGAAAAATTTTCTGCCGGCGGCCTACATCGCGGCTCGCCGCCTCGTCGTCGTGCCGCTCAACGAGGCGTGCATGGATCTCTTCCCCGTGCCCGGCGGCGGCACGGGCGGCATGTCCTCGGGCGTGAACTGGGGTATCCGGCCGCGGCCCGGCGACGACGGCAACTACGGCCGCCTTACGGCCATCGACCTCGCGACGCGCGAGACCGTCTGGATGGCGCGGCAACGCGCACCCCTGACTTCAGGCGTGCTCGCGACAGCCGGCGGCCTCGTGTTCGCTGCGGCGTTCGACCGCGTCTTCCGTGCCCACGACGCGCGCGACGGCCGCGTGCTCTGGGACACGCGCTTGAACGACGTCTCGAGCTCGAGCCCCATCAGCTACGCCGTCGACGGCAAGCAATACGTCGCGATCGTCGTCGGCGAAGGCGGCTTCCACGCGCGCAGCTTCGCGCCGCTCGTGCCGGAGCTCCGCAGCCCACCGAATCGCGGCGCGACGGTCTGGGTGTTCGCGCTGCCGGACTGAGTCTCAGGGAAGGGACGGACCCCCTCGGGTGTATATCTTGTTATCAGCCACGAGGAGAACCACATGACTCGCCTTCGATTGCCAGTTGCCGCCCTGCTCTGCTTGATCTCAACGAGCGCCTGGGCGGACCTTCGCACCTATGAAGTCGACTTCCAGTACCGCAACGAGGTCTTCGTCGCGCTCAGTGGTCTGCTGAACTTGAGCCCCGAGCAGACACTCGCCCTCGGGTCTTCTGGACGTGTCGAGCTGCTGCCCTCCGGCCAGATCCTCGTCAATGCTACGCCCGAGACGCTCGAGCAGGTCGAGCAGCTGCTGCGCGCCATCCGCGCACGCCCCGTCGCTGCGACGCCGCGCGTCTCGCTGCGGTACTGGGCGGTGCTCGGCACGCGCGGCCCCAACAACGCGAACGCCGGTCAACAGCAGGTTCGAGTCCTGGGGGGACCAACGGGCTCTGGCTCCACGCCGGTTCCGAGCGCACTCGACGGAGTGCTCGCGGAGCTAAAGCGGTTCCACGGCGACCTCACGTTTCGCGTGTTGGGCACGGCGGCCGTCGTCTCGGAATCGGGCCAGGGGAGCAGTGTCGAGGGAAACCCGCTCAACGCGTCGCAAGTGGCCCACGTGCAAGGAGACACGCTCAACGCCGAGATCAAGATCGAGATAAGACACACTGAAGCGGTGGGCGAGCTCGAGGTCCGAACGTCGTTGAAGCGCGGCGAGTTCGTCGTGCTCGGCGAAAGCTCTCAGCAAGGCAACACCGTCGACGGCACACTCTTCTACATCGTGCATTGGCCCGAGTAGCGTCGTCGTCGGATCCGCTCGCGTGACGAGCGTCGATAAGGCGCAGTGGGTCGACGTCTACCGGCGTTTGGAGAAGCCCCTCTACAACGTCGTGTACCGCGTGATCTTCGACGCCGCCGAGAGCCAGGACGTCGTCCAGGAGGCTTTCTTACGCTGCTGGCGGCGCAAGGAAGACATCCGCGCCGAGGGCTTCAAGGCGCTGCTGTTTCGCACGGCGCTCAATCTCGCGAGCAATCGCCGCCGCCGCGCTAGAATCTGGCGCATGGTCGGCATCGCCACGATCGACGACGTGGCCGACGAGGGCGCTGCGCACGAGCCGATTGGCGCACCGTTGCGGGCCGCGCTCGAGAGCCTGCCCGAGGCGCTGCGAAACGTGCTGCTGTTGACCGAGCTCGCGGGGATGACGTATCCCGAGATCGCGGCCGCGCTCGGCGTCGCCGAAGGAACCGTGGGGTCCCGCAGGACGCGGGCGCTCGCGCTGTTGCGCGAGCGGCTCAACATCGAGGGAGTGGTTGCACATGAACGATGAACGACAGGGAGTGTTCGCGGAGCTCACGCCGCCACCGGGCGGGGCCGAGCGGTTTGCGCGGCGTCTCGACGAAGCCGCGCACGTGGCCGATGCGCCGCGTTGGCGCGGTTTCGCGCTCGCCGGCGCCGTGGGCGCGGCCGTTGCGCTCGTGGTCGCCGTCGTGCTGCTGCGCGAGCCCGGCGACTCGGCATCGCCTCCTGTCGCGGCCGCGCCCGAAATCTACGACGCGCCCGAGTTCGACCGTTTGCTCGGCCGTCCGACGCAACCGACGGCATTCGCCGTGACGCTCGACGAGCGCACGGCGTCCATCGTCGAGGTCGAGACGACGAACGAAAAAATCCGCATCTACGAGATCAACTGACGCGATCCAGGGACCAAGGAGAACGCGTATGAAATGCTCCATCGCTATTTCGGCCGCCGTGGCAGCCACGCTGCTCGGCGCGTGCTCGAGCGAGTCGTCGAGCACGGCCGGAGTGTGCAGGACGTTCACGACTTCCTTGACGGTCCGCGACCGCATGAGTCAAGCGGCCGCCGTGTTCAACACGGACGAGCCGATCACCTTCGAGCTCACGACCACCAACACGACGAACGCGCCAGCAACGCTAACCGCGGGCTCGTCGTGCACGGCCGTCGTCTTCGAGGTGTTCGACGCGGCGCAGCGACGACGCTGGGGCAACGCCGACGGCATCGCCTGCATCCAGATGCTGCAACCGCGAACCTACGCGCCGCTCGAAACCGTCACGGAGTCGAGCACGTGGGATCAACGCGACTCGGGCGTGCCGGTGCCGCGCGGCGCCTACACCGTGACCGCAAACGTCGGCCAGTACGCCTCGGATTCCGAAGGCGACCTCGTGGATTGCAGGGCGTCGCTGAGCAAGTCGGCCAACTTCACGATTCAGTAGGTCACGGCGCCGCTTGAGCACTAGCCAGCGGGAGCAGAACGACGTACGGCCAAACGACCAATTTCGAGCGCCACCCATACGGCGAGATAGACGTACGCCGTGGTCCGGTCGAACGCCACGAGAATCCAATGCGCGAAGCTCGCGGCGGCGGCCGCATAGACCAGGCGATGCAGCGTTTTCCACGTGGGCCCGAGGCGGCGAACGGAGGCATCGTTGCTCGTGATCGCGAGCGGCAGGAACAGCGCAAGCCCGATCCAGCCCGTGAGCAAGCCGGCCTCGGCCGCCTCGGCGAGGATCCGCGGCAGATCGGCGCTGCGCTGCAGGTACACGACCGCGTGCAACACCGTGTAGGCGAACGCGGCGACGCCCAGGTAGCGACGTCGCGGCAGGAGCCACGCCGTCCACGCGTGGCGCGGGAATATCCGCCGCAACGGGGTCACGGCCAGCGCCGCGAGCAGGAAACGCATGGCCCACTCGCCGGACGCGTGCACGACCTCGCCGTAGAAGAGCCAGCCCGCGGCATAGCCAAGCGCGAGCCACGCCCAGGGCAGCGCGACCACCAACGCCAACAGGCGATACGAGCCGACGATTTGCGTTATCCTCGTCATCGAGCATTCACTCCAGGCGTGTTCGCTGACGCCGTATGGTGACTCAAACACCGTCATTAAGACGAGGAGCTGCCCCCATGATCACGAGAGTCATTGCTATCGCGTTGTCGGCACTCGCCGGCGTCGCGCTCGCCCAGGTGGGCACCAACAAGGATCTATTGGATGCCAACTCGGCGAGCGAGAGCGAGCTCGCGACGGCCCCGCACGTCGGCGCGGCGCGCGCGGCGACCATCGTCGCGCGCCGGCCGTTCGCACGCGTAGCCGATCTCGACAGCCTGCTCGGCGCAACGCTGACTCCGGAGCAGCGCGGGGAGCTCTACGCCCGACTATTCCTCGGCATCAACCTCAATACGGCGTCGCGCGAGGAGATTCGCCTCATCCCCGGCGTCACCGACCGCCTCGCGCACGAGTTCGAAGAGTATCGGCCGTACACGAGCCTCGAGCAGTTCCGCCGCGAGATCGGTAAGTACGTCCCGGCCGCCGAGGTCGCAAGACTCGAGCAGTACGTGTTCGTGCCGATGAGCCTCAATCGCGCGAGCCGCGAAGCGTTCCTCACGATTCCCGGAATGACCACGCGAATGGCGCACGAGTTCGAGGAGTACCGTCCCTACACGAGCCTCGAGCAGTTCCGCCGCGAGATCGGCAAGTACGTCGACGCCAAAGAGGTCGCGCGCCTCGAGCGCTACGTGACGCTCGACTGAGGCTCGAAACCGACCGAGCCCTACGGCTGCTAGGGCTTACGCTTGCCCCCGGACGGGGCGGGCCGCCACGGCTTGCCCGTCCGCTCCTCGATGTAGGCGCGGATCAGGCGTCGCACGACCTGCGACGGCGTGGCGTCCTCATCGGCGCACAGCGATTCGAACAGCGCCTTCTTACGTGGATCGACGAGTATCGTCAGTCGCGCGGAGCGGTCTTCGGCGGGCACCGGAGTCGGCCTCTTGAGCTCTCATCAGATGCTAATGATATTATCATCCAAGCACAATTGAGGCCGCCCCCTCGGCGCCCTGGCGAGACCCCTTCGTGACCGCCTCCGCACCGGCTCCGCTGCTCTTACTCGTAAGCCTCCTCGGTCTTTGGGTCGTCATCGGCTTTCTCGGCCTTATCCGCCCGACGAGCCTGCGGCTCGTGGCGCACGTCCTGTTTCCGCTCGGCGCGGCCGTCGGCTTGGGCGTAGCCGCGACGGCAGCCTGGAGCATCGCGAGCCCGCCCGAGCAGTGGATCCTCGGCTTCGGCTTGCCCGACCTGCCGGTGCATCTGCGGCGCGACGCCTTGAGCAGCGTGTTCTTGTTCCTGCTCGGTGCGGCATCGGCGGGAATCTCGCTGTTCGGCGCAGGGTATTTTCGGCGCGGCGAAGGCACGCTGCCAGGCTTACTCGGCCTCCAGTACCATCTGTTTCTCGCGGCGATGGGCGCCGTCCTGCTGGCCGACGACGCTTACTCCTTCATGGTGTCTTGGGAGTCGATGGCCCTGACGTCGTACTTTCTCGTCACGACGCAGCACCGCATTCCCGAGATTCGCCAGGCCGGTTTTCTCTACCTCCTCATCGCGCACCTCGGCGCGATCGGCATCCTGCTCTCGTTCGGCGTGATGCAGGGGGGCAGTTGGCAGTTCACGTTCGACGCCATGCGCACGGCGGAGCTGTCGCCGGGCTGGGCGTCGGCCGCGTTCCTGCTCGCCCTGGTCGGCTTCGGCGCCAAAGCCGGTCTCGTGCCGATGCACGTCTGGCTGCCCGAAGCGCATCCGGCGGCACCCTCGCCTGTATCGGCGCTCATGAGCGGCGTCATGATCAAGACCGCCGTCTACGGCGTGCTGCGCGTGACGTTCGACCTGCTCGACGACCCCGCGTGGTGGTGGGGTCTCGTCGCGATGGCACTCGGCCTCTTCTCCGCCGTGTACGGTGTCGTGTTCGCGGCGGCGCAGACCGACATGAAACGCCTACTGGCGTTCTCGTCGATCGAGAACGTCGGGCTCCTGTTCACGGGCTTCGGGCTCGCGTTGATCTTCAGCGCCGCTGGGATGAACGCGCCGGCGGCGCTCGCGCTCATCGCCGTGCTCTATCACGCCGTCAATCACTCGTTCATGAAGGGCCTGCTGTTCGTCGGCACAGGCGCTGTCTTGCACGCCACGGGGCAGCGCAATCTCGGCCGCCTCGGCGGGCTCATTCACCGAATGCCGTGGGTCGCTTGGCCGACGTTGATCGGCGCGCTCGCGATCGCGGGGCTGCCGCCGCTCAACGGCTTCGTTTCGGAGTGGCTGCTGCTCCAAGCGTTCTTGTCGGCGCACGAAGTGCCGCAGCTGTTTCTCAACATGCTGCTGCCGCTCGGCACGGCCGTCGTCGCGCTCGCCGCCGCGCTTGCCGGCTACGTGATGGTGAAATTCTTCGGCGTCGTCTTCCTCGGTCAGCCGCGTGAGGCCACTTTGGCCGACGCCCATGACGCCGGTTGGCGCGAGCGCTTGGGAATGATCTGGCTCGCGGCGGGCTGCGTGCTGCTCGGCCTGTTGCCGAATCAGGCCATCTCGTTTTTCGCACTCGTGCCTGTGCAGTTCGGCTTGCTCGAGCCCGGCGCCACGTTCGGCCGCTGGTGGCTGCTCGACCCCGTCGCCGGCCGCCAAGCCTCGTACGCCCCGCTCGTGTTTCTCTCGATCGTCCTGCTCTGCGTCGTCGCCACGATCGTCGTCGTGAGCCGCGTCTATCGGCGCCGCGTGCGGCGCTCGGCGCCATGGGACTGCGGGTTCGCACGGCTCGACTCGCGAATGCAGGACACCGCCGAGGGCTTCGGCCAGCCGATTCGCCACATCTTCGAGCCGTTCTTCGGCATGCGCCGGGAGCTGCCGAGCCCGGCCGATCCCGCACCGCACTATCGCGTGCAAATCAGCGACCGGATCTGGACGGGCATCTACGTGCCGGCGGCCGCGCTCGTGCAACGCCTGGCGCAGGCCGTCGTGCAGCTACAGCAGGGCCGCATCTCGACGTACCTGATCTACAGCCTCGTCACGCTGCTCGTGCTGCTGGGGTTCGCCCTATGATCGACCTCACGTGGCCGATTCAGGTCCTCGAGGTGCTGATCGCGCTGTTCGCCGCGCCGTTGTTCGCGGGCTGGATCGCGCAGTGCAGGGCCGTGCTCCAGAACCGCACGCCGCCGAGCATCTGGCTGCCATATCGCAACATTCGCAAGCTGCTCGTCAAGGAAGCCGTGCTCGCCGAGCGCGCCTCGCCGTTGTTCCGCACGGCGCCTTACATCGTGTTCGGGACGATGATCTGCGCCGCCGCGATCGTGCCCTCGACGGGCACGAACCTGCCGTTCTCGGACGCGGCCGACGCCATCGCGCTCGTGGGGCTGCTCGCGACGGCGCGCGTCTTCATGTCGCTCGCGGCCATGGACGTCGGCACGGCGTTCGGCTCACTCGGGGCACGGCGCGAAATGATGGTGGGCTTCCTTGCCGAGCCCGCGCTGCTCATCGTGATCTTCGTGGCGTCGCTGATCTCGCAGAGCACGGCATTGCCCGCGATCGCGGAGCACCTCGCCACGGAGTCGTTCGCGCTCTACCCGAGCCTCGCTTTCACGGCCGTGGCATTTTCGCTCGTGCTGCTCGCCGAGAACGCGCGGCTCCCCGTCGACAATCCGGCGACGCACCTCGAGCTCACGATGATTCACGAGGCGATGTTGCTCGAGTATTCGGCGCGCCATCTCGCACTCATGGAGTGGTCGGCCGGTCTCAAGCTATTCAACTATGCCTGCATCGGCCTCGCTCTGTTCGTGCCGTGGGGCGCTGCCACCACGGAGATGCCGACGGTCGCGGCACTGCTCGGGGCCATCCCGATTCTCGGGCTCAAGCTCGTCGTCTGCGGCGCCGTGCTCGCCGTAGCCGAGACCTCGTTCGCGAAGCTACGCGTGTTCCGAGTGCCGGAGCTGCTGGCGACGGCATTCCTATTGGCCGTTCTCGGCCTGCTCGTTCATCTGCTGCTCGAAGGTTGAGCCCATGAGTGACCTGTCGCTCGATCTGCAAATCTTGAATGCGATTGCCGCGCTCTTCCTGCTGCTCGCATTCGGCATGCTCTCGCAGCGGCGCGTCGTCACTCTCGTGAAACTGCTCGCCGTCCAGGCGGCGCTGCTCTGCGCCGCCACGCTGCTCTTGGCCTGGCGCACGGGCGAGACTCATCTCTATCTCTCGGCGCTGCTCACATTGCTGCTCAAGGTTCTGTTCCTGCCTTGGTTGCTCAACCGTCTCATCAAACGTCTCGGGGTCTACTGGGATAGCGAGCCGTTACTGCAGATCTCGGGAACCATGCTCATCGGCCTGCTCCTCGTGATCTTCTCGTTCGGCTTGGCACAGCCGATCGTGGCTCTCGCGAGCACGGCGACGCGCAGCGGCATCGGCATCGCGGTCGCCGTCATCTTGCTGTCGTTCCTCACGATGATCACGCGCCGCAAGGCCATGTCTCAGGTCGTGGGCTTTCTGTCGATGGAGAACGGCTTGTTCTTCGGCGCCATGAGCGCGACCTACGGCATGCCCATGATCGTGGAGCTCGGCGTTGCGCTCGATGTGCTCGTCGCGATGCTCGTGCTCGGAGTGTTCTTTTTCCAGATCCGCGAGCAGTTCGACAGCCTCGATCTGCATCATCTCGAATCGCTGCGGGAGGACCAGTGAGCATCGAGCTCGGCTTGTTGCTGGCCGCGCCGGTGCTCGGCGCCGCGTCTCTCGCTGCCGTCGGTGGGCGGCATTGGGCGGCCGAGGTCAACGTCGGGTTCAGCGCCGCGACCTTCGTCGCCGCTTGCGCGCTCACGAGCCGCGTCATCGGCGACGGCAGCTTCACGGCCTTCGGCGAGCAGTTCTTCATCGATCCGTTCAACGTATTTCTCGTGACGCTCACGGCGTTCGTGAGCTTTACGACGTCGCTGTTCTCGCGCCCTTACATGCGCATCGAGGCCGAGCACGGGCGTGTGAAACCGCAGCACCTGCGCCTCTACCACAGCATGTATCAGCTGTTCATCGCCGCGATGCTGTTGGCGCTCACGAGCAACAACATGGGGATGATCTGGGTGGCGATGGAGGCGGCGACGCTTTCCACGGTGCTGCTCGTGACGTTGTACCGAACGCCCGCGAGCCTCGAGGCGGGTTGGAAGTACTTCATTCTCTGTAGCGTCGGTATCGCGCAGGCTCTATTCGGCACGATCTTGCTGTACTTCGCGGCCGAGAAGGTGCTCGGCGGCAGCGGTATGACGGCGCTCTTGTGGACCAATCTCAACGAGGTCAAGGGCCAGCTCGAGCCGGCAGTGCTCACGTTGGCGTTCGTGTTCCTGCTCGTCGGCTACGGCACCAAGGTGGGCCTCGCACCGCTGCACAACTGGTTACCCGACGCGCATGCCGAAGGCCCCACGCCGATCTCGGCCGTGCTGTCCGGCCTGCTGCTCAACGTCGCCATCTACGCCGTCGTCCGCTGCAAAGTGCTCGTCGAAGGGTCGCTGCAATCGGCGTTGCCGTCGCGCATGCTCATGGCGTTTGGCTTGCTGTCGGTCGTGCTGGCGTCGCTGTTCCTCTGGCGCCAGAAAGACGTCAAGCGGCTGTTCGCCTATTCGTCGATCGAGCACATGGGCATCATCGCGTTCGCCTTCGGCATGGGCGGCCCCGTCGCCAATTTCGCGGCGTTGCTGCACATGACGGTCCATTCCTTGACCAAGTCTGCGATCTTCTTCTCCGTGGGCCACGCCGCGCAGAAGGTCGGCACGCAGACCATCGACGAGATTCGCGGGCTGGTAACGGTGAGTCCGACGCTCGGCTGGGGGCTTATGATGGGCTCCTTGGCGATCCTCGGCATGCCGCCATTTGGCGTGTTTGCGAGCGAGTTCCTAATCCTGACGACGGCCATGCGCCAGGAACCCTGGTCGACGCCGATCCTGCTGCTCGCGCTCGGGATTGCGTTCGCGGCGATCTTCCGCCGCGTTCAACCTATGGTGTTCGGCGAAACCACCGCCAAGCGGCTTCCGCACTCGCCCGCCCTGCTACCGGTCTTCACGCACTTGGCCCTGGTGTTGTTGCTCGGGGTCTTCATACCGCCCTACCTCGCCGATTGGTATCGCACGGCGGCCGATTTGATTGCCGGTCGATGAGGCACCCATAGGGAGACCATATGGCGCTTCGCAAGTGGCTAGAACAGTCGCGGACGCTACCGGGCGCGCCTGGCGCTCGCGAGCTCGACGTCGGCGTCGAGAGCTGGCGCCCGGTCGCCCTCGATTTGGCCGCCGGCGCAGCAGGCTTGTATGCCCTCTGGGGAGAGTGCCGCCAAACGGCGCTCGTGCGAGCGTTGTTCAGCGGCGATGATTTCCTGCTGCTGGTTAACTTGTCGCTCGCGGCACGAGACGCCGAGTATCCGACTTTAAGCGACATCTTTCCGGCCGCCAACCGCATGCAACGCGCTACCGCCGACCTGACCGGCATTCGCGCGCAGGCTGCCGATTCCCGACCTTGGCTGCGACATTCCGCGTGGCCGGCTGCGTACCGGCCGCTGGCGCCGGACTCCGAGGAAGCGCCGCCGCAGGAGCTCCGGCCCGACGACTACGCGTTCGTGCGCGTCACGGGCGACGGCGTCCACGAGATACCCGTCGGCCCCGTGCATGCGGGCATCATCGAGCCCGGCCACTTTCGCTTCTCGGTCGTCGGCGAGAAGGTTCTGCGCCTCGAGGAACGGCTCGGTTACGTTCACAAGGGCATCGAGCAATTACTGGGTCGCACGCGGATGCTCGAGGGGCATCGGGTCGCCGCGAGAGTTTCGGGCGACAGCGCCGTGGCGTATTCATGGGCGTACTGCCAAGCCCTCGAAGGACTGGCGCGTGTAAGCGTTCCCGCGCGTGCCGCGTGGCTGCGCGCCTTGGCGCTCGAGGCGGAACGAATCGCCAATCATCTCGGCGATCTCGGTGCGCTCGGCAACGATGCGGGGTTTGCGTTCGGCCTCGCCCAGCTGTCGCGCGTCAAGGAGCTATGGTTGCGAGCGACACAGGCGGCTCTCGGCCAGCGCTACCTGCTCGACTTCGTCATCCCGGGCGGCGTGGCACACGATGTATCCACCGAGAGTCTGGCGAAGCTCGCAGCGTGCGCCCGCGACCTCGCGGTGGATGCGACCACTGTTCGCGAGATCTTCGACGAGCATGCCGGCGTGCGGGATCGGTTCGCGGGCACGGGCGTCGTTACCCCGGATCTCGCCTCTCAACTCGGGCTCGTGGGGTTCGCCGCGCGCGCGAGCGGTCAACCGAAGGACCTGCGCGCCGATATCCCCTGCGAGCCCTACGGCCCACTGCAGGTGCGCAGGATCGTCCGCACCGAAGGCGATGTCGCGGCCCGGGTGGCCGTGCGGTTCGACGAACTGCTCGAGTCGGTACGCCTCGTCGAAGCGATCGCGCAGCAAGCGGCGCCGGGACCCGTTGTCATGGAGATCCCCGTGCCGGCAGCGGGCGAAACCGGCCTCGGAGCCGTGGAGGGCTGGCGCGGGCCCGTCATCGTTGGCCTCACGGCCGGCAATGACGGCTACATTCGCCGCTGCCATCCGCACGACCCGTCGTGGCAGAACTGGCCTGCGCTCGAGTACGCGATCATCGGCAACATCGTGCCTGATTTTCCGTTGATCAATAAATCGTTCAACCTGTCCTACAGCGGCCACGACCTCTAGAGAAATCCATGTGGAAAACCCTCCATCAGATCGGCTCGGTCGGTGTCGTCACCGAAACGCCGCCGCCGCTCGACGAGCAGCTCCGGGTACGTGAGCACCTGCAGGCGCAAATCCTCGGCACGCTCGGCCGGGCGCTCTGCATTCGCCAGATCGACGCCGGCTCGTGCAACGGCTGCGAGCTCGAGATCCACGCGCTCAACAACTCTTTCTACAATCTCGAAGGGCTCGGGATCCGCTTCGTCGCGAGCCCGCGGCACGCGGACCTGCTGCTCGTGACGGGCCCCGTGGCGCGCAACATGGAGCTGGCGCTGAAACGAACCTATGACGCCACGCCGGACCCGAAGCTCGTCGTAGCGATCGGTGACTGCGGCTGCACCGGCGGCATCTTCGGCTGCAGCTACGCGAGCGCCGGCTCGGTGGCGAACGTCATCCCTGTCAACACCGCCGTGCCGGGCTGCCCGCCGCACCCGAACCGAATCCTGGCCGGAATACTGACGGCGATCACCGCCGCGGCAACGCCGCCGAGCGATCCATAGGGCGGCGGCGCGTGCATCGATGGGCACGCACATTGCATCGCGAGTCGATGTCCTGATAATTGGCGGCGGGATGAACGCATGATCCAGGCGCTGTGGTTCCCGGAGACGCTGTTGCTCGCACAGCTCGCCGCCGCCGCAATCGCGTCGCTGCTTGTTCTTGCCGTGCTCGGAGCGTTCCTTGCCCGCCACGCGCTCGGAAGCCGTTTCGTCTATGGCGCATGCGCGCTCGTGTGCGCCGCGCTAGCGGGTCTCGCGCTGCTTGCCTTGCTCGACCCGAGCCCGACCCCCAGTGAGATTCGGCTCGCCGTCGGATTGCCGCTCGGCCAGACGCTCCTCGCGTTCGATGCATTGAGCGCCGCTTTCGCGGTGATCGTCAACGTGACGAGCGCCATCGTGAGCGTCGGAGCAATCGGGTACGGAGCCCACGCGCGCGATCCGCAACGAGTCGTGCCGTTCTACCCGGCGTTCATCGCCGGGATGAATCTGGTGCTGCTCGCGCAGGACGCGTTCTCATTTCTCGTCGGCTGGGAGTTCATGTCGCTCGCGTCTTGGGCGCTCGTGGTCAGCGAGGACCGCAGCGAGGGCAACCGTTATGCCGGCCTCGTATACGTGATCATGGCCGCCGCCGGGGCACTGACGCTGCTGTTCGCTTTCGGCGTCCTCGCAGGCACGGACGGCGGCTACAGCTTCGCCGAGATGCGCCAGTCGGCGGCGTTCGGTCCCGCGGCGCTCGTGCTCGTGCTTGCACTCGTGGGCGCCGGCTCCAAGGCGGGTCTCGTGCCGCTGCACGCTTGGCTGCCGCTTGCGCATCCCGCGGCGCCGAGCCACGTGTCCGCATTGATGAGCGGCGTGATGACCAAAGTGGCGGTCTACGGATTCATGCGCATCGTGTTCGATCTCGCCGGTCCGCCGTCGTGGTGGTGGAGCGTTCCGGTCCTCGTGGTCGCGGGCGTCACGGCGTTTCTCGGCGTGCTGCATGCCTTGATGGAGCACGATTTGAAGCGCTTGCTCGCCTACCACACCGTCGAGAACATCGGCATCATCTTCATCGGCCTCGGTCTCGCGCTCGCATTCGAGGCGAGCGGCATGGGCGCCGCCGCAGCGCTCGCGCTCGTCGCCGCGGTCTTTCACGTGTTCAATCACTCGTTGTTCAAGAGCCTGTTGTTCTTGGGATCCGGCGCGATCTTGAACGCGACCGGTGAGCGGGACATGGAACACTTGGGCGGGCTGATTCACCGGATGCCGGTCACGGCGGTGACGTTCCTCGTCGGCTGCGTCGCGATCTCCGCGCTGCCGCCGTTCAACGGATTCGTTTCGGAATGGCTGACGTTTCAGGCGATTCTGCTGAGTCCCGAGCTGCCGCAATGGATCCCGCGGCTCCTCGTTCCCGCGATCGGCGCGACGCTCGCGTGTTCCGCAGCGCTCGCGGCGGCATGCTTCGTCAAGGCCTTCGGCTCGACGTTCTTGGGCCGGCCGCGGTCGCAGGTTGCGATGGCGGCGCGCGAGACGGACCTTTGGTTGCGAAGCGCGATGGTCGCGTTTGCGGCCCTGTGCCTTCTCGCCGGAGTGCTGCCCGGTTGGGTCATGGATGCGCTGCGCGGCGTGAGTGACGTGCTCGTTGGCGCGCGGCTCGACAGCCAAGCCGCGCAGCCGTGGCTCAAGGTAGCGCCGATCAGCGCGGAGCGCGGAGCGTACGGCGGCCTGCTGGTATTCGCGATGATCGCAATTGCGGCGGCGGCCACCGCTCTGATCGCCCGCCGCGTGGCCTCGCACGCTCTGCGCCGCGCGCCGGCCTGGGATTGTGGATTTCCCGATCCGAGCCCGGCCACGCAATACACCTCGGGCAGCTTCGCGCAACCGATCCGGCGAGTGTTCGGCAGCCTCGTATTCCGCGCGCGCGAGCACGTGGAGATGCCGAAGCCCGGCGCCGCGGGCGCGGCGAGGCTGCGCGTCGACATGCACGATACCGTCTGGGAGTTGTTCTACGCGCCGGTGATCCGTCTCGTGGACGTGCTGGCCGGGCACCTTTCGAACCTGCAGTTTCTCACGATCCGCAAATACCTGATGTTGGTATTCGCCACGCTGATCCTGCTGCTGATCATCATCGGAACCTGGCGATGATTCGCGATTGGCTCACGCAGCTCGTGCAATTGGCGGCGGTGCTCGTTCTGGCTCCGCTCTTGACCGGCGTAACGCGCAAAGTCAAGGCGCGCCTGTTGCGCCGACGCGGACCGCCGTTGCTCCAGCCGTATCGCGACCTCCTGAAGCTGATTCGCAAGGAAACGGTCGTCGCCGAAAACGCGTCGTGGCTCTTTCGCAGCGCGCCCTATGTGATCTTCGCGACGACCTGGGTCGCCGCGGCGTTGATTCCGACGTTCGCTACGGGCCTGACTTTCAGCGCGGGCGCCGACTTGATCGTGATCGTCGGACTGCTCGGCACGGCACGCTTCTTTTTGGCGCTCGCCGGCCTCGACGTCGGCACGAGCTTCGGCGGCATCGGCTCCAGCCGCGAAATGATGTTCGCATCGCTTGCGGAGCCGGCGATGCTCATGGTCGTCTTCACGCTGTCGTTGTTCGCCGGGTCGACGCAGCTCTCCACGATCTCGGCGTACATGCTTGGACCCAACATGGGGCTGAGCATCTCGTTGGCGCTCGCGATCGTCGCGCTGATCATCGTGGCGCTCGCGGAGAACGCGCGTATTCCCGTCGACAACCCTGCAACGCACCTCGAGCTCACGATGGTGCACGAAGCCATGATCCTCGAGTACTCCGGCCGCCACCTCGCGGTGATCGAGGCCGCCGCGTCCCTGAAGCTGCTGCTGTACATGTCGCTCATCGCTTGCATGTTCGCGCCGTGGGGAACCGCCGTCGCCGGCGGCGGCGCAGCGGCCTACGCGATCGGGTTCGTCGCATATGCGATCAAGCTCGCCGTGGGCGGCTTTCTCCTGGTTGTCTTCGAGACCGCAACCGCGAAGATGCGCGTGTTTCGCGTCCCGGAGTTTCTCGGCGTGGCATTGATGCTGGGACTGCTCGGCGCGATGCTGCTGTTCGTGTCGCGGGTGTCCCAATGACCGCGCTCGATTCCGATATTGCGCACCTGCTGGCGGGCTCGATGGTTCTCGTGAGCTTCCTGCTGCTCTATCAAGACCGCATGTTCGCGCTGCTGAATGTCTTCGCGCTGCACGCGTGCGTGCTGTCCTTCTCGGTCGGCTGGCAGGCCTACCTGCAGAATGCGCCGCATCTCTTCATCACTGCCGTGATCGCGCTGGTATTCAAAGGAGTGGTCATTCCGGTGACCTTGCACCGGATCGTCGTGCGCTTGGGCATTCATCGCTCCATCGAGAACGTCGTCAGCGTCGGGCCCACGATGTTGTTCGGCATCGCACTCGTGGCGCTCTCGATCGTCGTCATGCTGCCTGTCACGGTGTCCGCCGGCGCGTTCGTGCGCGAAGACCTCGCGTTCGCGCTCTCGATCGTGCTGCTCGGACTGCTGATGATGGTGACGCGCCGCAACGCCGTCAGCCAAGTGATCGGCTTCATGTCGCTCGAAAACGGGCTGGTGCTCGCGGCGACGGGCGCCCGGGGCATGCCGCTGGTCGTCGAGATCAGCGTCGCATTCTCCGTGCTGATCGCTTTCATCGTCATCGGCATCTTCCTGTTCCGCATCCGCGAGCGGTTCGACACGGTCGAGCTCCAGGCGCTCGACATGTCGCGCGGGGAGACGGAATGAGTACCTCGATCGGCGTCTTGGCGCTGTGGGGACTCCTCGGCGTTCCGGCTCTCGGAGCCTTGCTGCTCGCTGCGATCCCGGGTTACCGCTTGTCGGCGGCACTCAACGTGGCCTTCTGCGCGCTCACGCTCACGAGCGCCGCGCTGCTCTACACGCATCGCCCCGAGCCGACGCTCTATCTCATCGTCGACGACTTCAACACCGTCTTTTTGATCGTCGGCGCGCTGGTCGGCTTCACCACGAGCCTGTTCAGCGCGGGCTACATCGCGCACGAGCTGCAAGGCAGGCGCTTGAAGCGCCGCGACCTGCGGTTCTATCACGGCATGTACCAGCTCCTGATGCTCGCGATGAACGTTGCGCTCGTGTCGAACAACATCGGGCTCATGTGGGTGGCGGTGGAAGCCGCCACGCTGACGACCGTGGTAATGGTCGGGATCTATCGGACCAACGCGGCGCTCGAAGCCGCGTGGAAGTACTTCATCCTCGGCTCCGTCGGCATTGCGCTCGCGCTGTTCGGCACGATCCTCGTCTATCTCGCCGCGCAGGAGCAGCTCGGCCAAGGCGTCGTGGCCATGGCGTGGGACCGCCTCGTGGCCGGGTCGGCGGCCTTCGACCCGGCCTTGCTCAACTTGGCCTTCGTGTTCCTGCTGCTCGGCTATGGAACCAAGGTGGGTTTGGCGCCGCTGCACGCTTGGCTCCCCGACGCGCATGCCGAGGGTCCGACGCCGATCTCGGCGGTGCTTTCGGGCTTGCTGCTCAACGTCGCGTTGTTCGCGCTGCTGCGTTTCAAGTTGATCATGGCGGGCAATCCGGCCGTGATTTCCCCGGGTCCGATGATGGTCGCGTTGGGGTTGCTGTCACTGCTATTCGCGGGATTCATGATCTTTCGGCGGAGGGACATCAAACGCATGTTCGCGTACTCCTCGATCGAGCACATGGGAATCATCACGCTAGCCTTCGGACTCGGCGGCGCGCTCGCGAATTTCGCGGGATTGCTGCACATGGTGATGCACAGTCTCACGAAATCGGGCATCTTCTTCGGAGTCGGCTACATCTCGCAGCTCGAGGGGACACAGCGCATCGCGGATATCCGCGGTCTCACGCACAGCCATCCGCTCCTCGGCTGGTTGCTGGTCGCCGCCGTCGCGGCGATCGCCGGCATGCCGCCCTTCGGCGTGTTCACCGCGGAGTTTCTGCTCGTCACGTCGACGTTCGCTCGCGCCCCGTGGCTGGCCGTCCCGCTCGTCGTCGGCATACTAATCGCATTCAGTGCCTTGATGCTGCGCCTTCACGGTCTGGCGTTCGGCCCGTCCGAGAAACGGCACAACCTGCCCGCGTACCGCCTCACACCGATGATCATTCACCTCGTTATCGTGGGCGTGGGAGGGATCTATTTGCCGGCGCCGATCGTGGAGTGGTTTCGTAATGTTGCGGCGATGCTCGGAGACTGACCCATGCTGAAAACCCTGAGTGGACACTGGCCGCTCGTGGCTGCGCACCGCGGCTATCCGCGCCGGCGTGCGCCGAAGGAGGGCTGGCGCGCGCTCGGTGAGGCCTTGATGGAAGGGAAGCTCGCACTGCTCGGTCTTTGGGGCGACCGCGCCGAAGTGCACGCGGCGATCTACGACGTGCGTTCGCACGAGCTCGCCGTGCTCTCGCAAGAAGTCGTGGAGCGGCGTGCGGCGTCGCTCGGCGTATTTCATGCGGCGGCGATACGCCCGGAGCGCGCGCTGCAAGACCTGTTCGGCATCGAGCTCACCGCGTTGCCGGATCGGCGGCCGTGGCTGGATCATGGGCGCTGGCCTGTCGGCACGCCTTTGGGAGAGGCTGCCGGCCCGTGCACGAGCGCGCCGCGCCGGCCGGAGTTTCTTCCGGCGCACGGCCCGAGCCTGCACCAGATTCCCGTGGGCCCCGTGCACGCGGGGATCATCGAGCCCGGCCACTTTCGGTTCACGGCTCACGGCGAGACGGTCGTGCGGCTCGAGGAGCGCTTGGGATACGTGCACAAGGGTATCGAGAAGCTCATCGAGGGGAGGAACCTCGAGCAAGCGGCGCACGTTGCGGCGCGCGTGTCGGGCGACAGCACGGTCGCTTACGGCTGGGCGTTCGCGGGCGCGGCCGAGCGCGCGCTCGCGGTCGCGGTGCCGGCTCGAGCGCTCGCGTTGCGGGGGGTGATGGCCGAGTGCGAGCGCGTCGCGAATCACCTCGGCGACATCGGCGCGATCTGCAATGACGCCTCGTTCTCGCTGCTGCACGCCGAGTACGGCATCCTGCGCGAGCAGACCTTGCGCGCGGCGGCCAGCGCGTTCGGCCATCGGTTGATGATGGACCGTATCGTTCCGGGCGGAGTCGCGCACGACCTCGCCGACACAGGTCGCGAAGCACTGAACACCCTCGTGCGGACGATCCGCAGACGCTTTCCGGAGCTCGTGGAGCTCTACGACAACACCGCATCGCTCCAGGATCGCACCGTTTCGACCGGGATTCTGCAACCGAATCTTGCCGACAGCTTCGCAGCGGGCGGCTACGTCGGGCGCGGTTCGGGCCGCTCGTTCGATGCTCGTCGCGACCTGCCGTACGCCCCTTACGACACGATGGTCCCACGCGTTCCGCTCCGGTCGGAGGGCGACGTCGACGCGCGCGTCTGGATTCGCATCGAAGAGGTGCAAGAGAGCATCGAGTTGATCGACAAGCTGCTCTTGAGCCTGCCGGGCGGCCCGATTCGGGTCGCGATGCCGGGAGCCACCGAGCCGTGTGAAGCGACGGTCTTGATCGAGGGTTTTCGCGGCGATGTCCTGGCCTACGTCCGATTGGCGAGCGGCGGCCGGATCGAGCGCTGTCACTTGCGCGACCCTTCGTGGTTCCAATGGCCACTGCTCGAAGCCGCGATCGAAGGCAACATCGTCGCGGATTTCCCGCTCTGCAACAAGTCGTTCAACTGCTCGTATTCGGGCCATGATCTGTAGTCGCCTCGGCACGGTTGCGCGCACGGCAAGGCGCCGCTGAGAGAGTCATGCGCCGCCGTCTCGTCAAGAACTTGTTCTCGCGCCCGGTGACGGAGGCGCGTCCGGCCGTGCCGGAGCCCGATCCGGTGTTGGAAGCGCTGGGCCCCGAGCTGCGCGGCGCGATCGCCCGCGAGCTCGGAACGAGCCTCGCGGTTCGCCAGGTCGACGCGGGCTCCTGCAACGGCTGTGAGCTCGAGATCCACGCGCTCAGCAACGCGTTCTACGATCTCGAGCGCTTCGGCGTGCGTTTCGTCGCCTCGCCGCGCCATGCCGACCTTCTGCTCGTGACTGGACCGGTGACGCACAACATGCGCGAAGCGCTCGAGCGCACCTACGCGGCGACGGCCGCGCCAAAATGGGTGGTCGCAGTCGGCGACTGCGCCGCCGGCTGCGGCGCGTTCGAAGGCAGCTACGCTTGCGTCGGCGCCGTGGCGAAGGTCGTCCCCGTCGATCTAGTCATCCGTGGGTGCCCGCCGACGCCGCTCGAGCTATTGCGTGGCTTGCTGTACCTGCTCGCCGCCGCGTAGCTCGCGCGCCCCGACGCGCGGCGCCGGCCCACGCCTACGCTGGCTCATGAGCCAGTTCATTCGCAACCGCGTGGCGCTCGGTGCGCGGAGGTTCAAGGTGCTAAGCTCGCGAACCGCCGGGGGATTCGTGCGTATGACCGTTGGCTTTCGTACGGTGCAGCAGCTCGCGCTCGCGCTGCTCGCGGTCGCGGCCGCGAGCGCGCAACAAACGGTACCGTTCGCCAACGGCATCCCCGTGGCGCCCGAGCTGCCGATCCCGCCGCTGCCCGATCGACCCGTCGAGTACGCGACGGCCGAAGGCATGCGGATCCGCGTCTCGGTCGTCGCGCGCGGCATCTCGCATCCTTGGAGCATCGCGTTCCTGCCGAACGACGTCTGGCTCGTGACGCAAACGCACGGCGGCCTGCGCGTCGTGCGCGGCGGCGTGCTCGATCCGCAGCCCGTTGCCGGGGCACCGGAAGTGAAGCCGCTGCGGCGCTCGGGCCTGCTCGAGGTCACGCTGCATCCGCGCTTCGCCGGCAACCGCTACGTCTATCTGACCTATCACAAAGGGTTGCCGGACGACAAGGGTGCTCTCGCGCTCGCGCGCGGGCGTTGGAACGGGAGCGCGCTCGAGGACGTCCGCGATTTGTTCGTGACGCAACCGGATTCCGGGACCGTCTCGCGCATGATCTTCGGCCCCGACGGCAAGATCTATATGTCGACGGCCGGCGGCGATGCCCAGGATCCCGCGACGCACGCCGGCAAGATCCTGCGCCTCAACGAAGACGGCAGCGTCCCGAACGATAACCCGTTCGTCGGCCGCGCGGGGTTTCTGCCCGAGATCTATACGCTCGGGCATCGCACGACGCTCGGGCTCGCCGTGCACCCGGCCACGCAGCAGATCTGGCAGAGCGAGAACGGGCCGAACGGCGGCGACGAGATCAACATCCTCGTGCCCGGAGGCAATTACGGCTGGCCCGTCGTGAGCCTCGGACGCACGTATCAAGGGCCGTGGCACGCGCAGAAGTTCCAGCAGGAAGGCTTCATCGATCCGATCGTCTACTGGATGCCGTCGATCGCAGTCTCGGGCCTCGCGTTCTACACGGGCGATCGCTTGCCGCAGTGGCAAGGCGACGTATTCGTCGGCGGGCTGCGCACGGGCGAGATCATCGGCACCGGTCAGATCCAACGCATCTTGTTCAACGAGCGCATGGAGGAGCTGCGGCGCGAAGCGCTGTTGACCGACTGGCGGCACCGCATGCGCGACGTCCGGCAAGGCCCGGACGGGCTCCTCTACGTGCTCGTCGACGACGAGGACGGGGCCATTTTGCGCATCGAGCCGGCACAGTAACCGCCTGGAAATACAGGAAATATGCCCCTCCCCTGGTTTCCGGAAGCGTAAATCCGTATGATCCTGCCGTCCGTCGATCGCTTCCAATGAGTCTGCTTGGCATGGTGCCTAAGTGCTCTTGAGCGAGCGCTACCTTTAGGAGGTAACCATGGGCAGAAAACTCTACGTCGGCAACTTGCCGTATTCCGCAACCGATCAAAGCGTCCGCGAAGCATTCAGCAAATGCGGTACGGTTGATTCCGTTTCCATCATCAGCGATCGCGATACCGGTCAGAGCAAAGGCTTCGGCTTCGTCGAAATGTCGAGCGACGCCGAAGCGCAAGCTGCGATTCAGCAACTGAACGGCACCTCGCTCGACGGTCGCCAAATCAAAGTCAACGAAGCGAAGCCGAAGGCCCCGGGCGGCGGCGGCGGCGGCGGTGGCCGCGGCGGCTACGGCGGCGGCGGCGGTGGCGGTGGCGGGCGCGATCGCTGGTAAGCGAAGCGAACACACCTTCGAACACGAGAAACGCCACAGCGATGTGGCGTTTTTTTTTGCCGGCCATGGATGGCCGGCATGCCGGAAATGCAGGAGCATTTTCCGGCGCGCCAAGGATCGCTGCAGGTCGCAAGAGTAGGGGCATTTCCCGGCGCGCCAAGGATCGCTGCAGGTCGCAAGAGTAGGGGCATTTCCCGGCGCGCCAAGGATCGCTGCATGTCGCAAGAGCAGGACCACTTTGCTCCCCCGGATTTTGTCAAGAGCCATTGCGGCAGTTACTGACGCGCCCCGTCAGCCGGACTGAACATAACCTCCGCGCGTACCGCAAGAATGGCGCAACCACGTACGTGGCATGCGTCTTGCTCATTCTTATGCGGTATCGGCTCAGGCGGAGGAACGAACATGGAAGTGCGAGTGCTCGCGGCACCGCCATCTTCGGCTTGTCCGGAACAGGACTACATTCGGGTCCACACCGACACGGACCCGCTCGACGACACGGTCGTGCTCGCGACGATCGAGCGCGTGACCGACAAGACCAAGGCCGGCACAACGCAGAAACGCGTCAAGACCTTGGTGACGCGTCTGCGCATGACCGCCCACGCCGCCCTCGGCTTCGCGACGAGCTACGCCGAGCGGAAACAAGTCCCCGTCGTCTATGCCGACTCGGGCGTCGCGACACAGCGCTAGACGCCGCGATTGAACCATTGCACTGGAGTCCCCGATGAACCTCCGCTTTAGGGCCGCGCATCGCGACTTCGAGACCGGCTTCACGCTGATCGAGCTCATGATCGTCGTGGCGATCATCGGCGTCCTCGCTTCGATAGCCATCCCGGCGTATCAGAACTACACGATCCGCGCTCAGGTCACCGAGGGCCTCTCATTGGCCGCGTCCGCGAAATATCCCGTCGCGGCCGCGTTCCTCGAAGACGGCCAGGCGCCCGCCGATCGCGCGGCCGCGGGTCTTTCCCCGAACGCGACCGACTCGAGCGGCCGCTACGTCACGTCGGTCAACGTCGACAACGGCGTGCTCGTGGTCACCTTCGGGAACGACGCAAACACGCTGATCAACGGGTTGACCCTCACGCTGACGCCGTACGAGACTGCGGACCTCAGCGTCGTCTGGCGTTGCGGTGCGGCTCCGGCACCCCCCGGCCTGAACGAGATCGGCACCGTAGGCGGCCTCAATTCGGCCGCCTATATCGCCCCGACCGTGCCCCCCGAATACCTGCCCGCAAGCTGCCGCCCGTAGGCGCGGCCGCGCGAACGCGCGTCAGGGCATCTTGCCGAAGCAAGTCGCTCGTCAGGCTAGGCCGGGCGGCGACCGCCCCATGGGCGGGGTCGCCAGTTGCCACGGACCCACGACACGGCGACACTGACGACGTGTTCGCCGGGCCAAGCAACTGAGGTGTAGTGCCGATGCGGCCGCTGCATGCCAAGCAGCCGAGCCGTGCGGCGTTGCTCTCCGTCTGCGGCCACGGCGTGCTGCTCGCGTTGCTGCTGCTCGTCCGCACGGGCGATCGGCCGGTCTCGGAAGAAGCGAGCTTCATCGCCGCGGTGATCGTCCCGCGCGCGGCCGAGATCCCGGCCGCACCGGTCTCCGACGCGCCCGTCGCGCTCGAGGCCGAAACGCCTCGCGTGCCGGCACCCGCTAACGGAGAGACGCGACCCGCGCCGCGCGCGTCCGAGCAGCCCGTCGTCAGCACACCGGCCCCGACCGCCGAGCCGGTCGAGCCGGCACCGCCGAGCGCGCCGTCGGCGCCGGAGCCCGAGTCCGGGCCCGCGCCAGTGGCCGTGGACGATGTCGTGCCCGACTCCGCAGCGCCGGCGCAGGAACCGCAGGAGGCCGTGGTACGCGGCGAGGTTCCGGACACCTCACCGTCCGCTGCCCCACCCTCTGGCCCTCGCCGCACGCTCGAGCGCGAGGAGCAAGACGCTCTGCGCCACCGCCTGTCGTCGTGGACCGGCCGGTTCGCGGCCGACGCCACGCCGGCCACGATGAAGTGGCGCGATAACGGCGAGCAGTACACCGCAGTTTTCCGCCCACTCGGCGTGGCGGACGCCATGGGCATGGAGCAACTCGCCGTCGAGGTCACGACGGAGCGCGACGGCGAACGGCTCGTGACCGATCTCAGAATGACGCGGCTCGCGTTCTCGAACTTCGGGCAGTTCGTGAACCGCTGGGACCCCGAGGTTGGACTCAACGACGACGTCATCGACGGCCGTTTTCACTCGAACACCGCGTTCATCGTCAACCGTGTGGGCCGTAAGTCGCCCGTTTTCAACGGGCGGGTCACGGTCGCCGACACGCGCGACCTCCGCACGGCGGGCGACAGCCTGGGTTATCTCAATCGGCGCAAGATGTTCCCCGCCGGCATCGAGACACGCGTGCGGCGCATCGCCCTGCCCGAGCGCGCGTTCGCGAGCGCGTCCACCGTGCAAAGTCAGCGGTTCGAGCGCGACACGGCGCTCACGTTTCACGCCGATGGCGCCGTCGTTTGGCGAGCCCTCGATACGGCGGCCGATGAGTTCCGGCGCGACCTCGGCGACGAGCCGTTCTACCTCGTCGCGGCGGACGATGTCGCTCTGCACGTGCAGGGAACGGTCGACGGCAAGGTGCTGGTGTATTCGCCGAGCCGCATCGTCATCACGGGCGATCTGCACTACGCGGGCGATCCGCGCGCCCCGCACGCGGACGACTACCTCGGCCTCGTGACCGAAGGAACGCTCGAGATCGCGGACCCCGACATCACGGGCCCCGGCGACCTCGAAATCTATGCGTCGATCTACGCCCGCCAGCGCTTCGTCGTGCGTCGCCACAACTCGCGGCGCAGCGGCACGCTGCTGGTCCACGGCAGCCTGACCGCCGGAACGTTGAGCGCGAGCGAGCCGCGCTACGGCACGCGCGTCGAGTTCGACAATCGCTTGACGACGATGCGCGCGCCGGGCTTTCCGCTCAGCGACCGTTACGAGCTCGACTCGGCGAGCGGCGAGTGGCGCGTCATTACTACAGAGTGATGAGGCGCGGCACGCTCAGTGGGTCATCGCGTAGATGACGTAGTTGACGCCGAACCGATACGCGGTAGCCGTCATCGGCGCCGGGTAATGCGCGTCGTCGGCATGCTCCCAAGCGTCGCCCATGTCGATGTTGTGGTTCATCGCCACCATGAGGCGGCCGCGGTCGTCGTAGATGCCGCGCCAATGCGGCGGCCCTTCCATTTGCTGCCAGCCGAGGTGCCGCTCGCCGGGAATCTGCGTGCGCTTGTCGAGATCGAACAGGATGCTGTGCAGCATGTCGCCGTCCGGGATGTCGACGATCGGCCGCCCCGGCAGGACCGCGACGATGGCCTCGCGAAAGGCCGCCCATTCGTATTCGCCGTGGAAGTCGTCGACGACCAGGAAGCCGCCGCGCTCGAGATACTCGCGCAGGCGTGCGAGCTCCTCACCCTGCGGCGCCCAGTCGCCGCGCCCCGCCTGCTGGAGGAACAGCCATGGGTAATCGAACAGACCGTCGTCGGCGAGCGTGAGGTGCCGGCTGTTGGGCGCCACCTCGATGCGCGTCATGCGCGTGACGGCCGGCAGGAAATGGGCCTCGGCCTGCGGATAATCGATGGCCCACCAAGGATTACAGTAGCCGCGCGAGCCGGCGCAGCCCGGAGCGTAGTACGCGAGCCGCGCCATGTGGAACTCGGCCTCGGGCGGGCCGCCCACGGGCTCGGGAGGCGCACGCCGGAACTGGGCACTCGCGAGCGTGCCCACGAGACAGATGACGATCGCGACGACGACGCGGCGAGGATGCATACGTCAGTACTGTGCCACCGCCGGACGGCACAGCCAACTGCGGCGTGTCGTCAACCGCGCGGTCGGACCGCGACGCTCAACCGCCACCACTCGGCGCGACCTGGTTGGCGCGCGCCTCCGCGTCGACGTCACGCTCCCACTCCGCGAGCAGCGGTTGCAGTCGTTGCGCGATATCCTGGCGCCGGTTGGCGAGATCCTGCCGCTCGCTGACATCGGTTCGCACGTTGAAAACGTACGTGTGCCCGGCGTCGAAGACCACCTTCCAGTCCCCGTGGCGCACGGCGGCCTGCCTGCGATTCGCCGTTCCGGTACGCCAGAACAGCGTGCGCTCGAGCTCGGGCGCCTTGCCCTCCCACACGGGGAACAGATTCACGCCTTCGAGCCGCGCTTCGGCGGGCACCGGCGTGCCCGTGATCGCGAGGATCGAGGCCGTGAGATCCATCGTGATCCCGACCTGATCGGACACCTTGCCGGCCGGGATCCTGCCGGGCCAGCGAACGAGCGCCGGCACGCGAATACCGCCCTCCCATACGGTCCACTTGCGCCCCACGAGCGGCGCGCTGCTCGAGAGCCACTCGCCGCCGTTGTCGTTCGTGAAGATCACGATCGTGCGGTCGGCGATCTGTAACCGATCCAGCGCGGCAAGCACCTCACCGACGCCGCGATCGACGTGCTCCACCATCGCGACGTAGTCGGCGCGCGAGCTCGTGACCGCATCGTGCGGCATGACATGGCGAGCGTTGCCTGGCGCCACCGACGGCGTGCCGGGCACTTGATAAGGCCAGTGCGGCGCGTTGTACGCAATGTCGATGAAGAACGGCTCGCGCGCGTGCTGCTCGATGAAGCGCACGGCGCCCTCGGTCACGAGGTCGGTGGTGTACCCCGTTCGCTCGATCGGCCGCTCGTTCTCCCAGAGGTCGGGCTCGCCGTCACCGCCGTCGTGCGTGTAGAAATCGTGGTAACCGCTCTTCAAGCCGAAGAAGTAATCGAAGCCGTGCGCGTTCGGGCTCATCTCGGGCCGGTAGCCCAAATGCCACTTGCCGATGAGCGCCGTGGCGTAGCCGTTGTTCTTGAGCAGCTGCGGCAACGACCGGCCCGTCGCGCGGAGGCCCCGATCGCCGGCCGTAGCCGGCGCGCTCGGCAGGGGCGCCTCGATCGCGAAGCGCTGTTGGTACCGGCCCGAGATGAGCCCGGCGCGAGTCGGCGTGCACGTCAAGCCGTTGGCATAAAAATCCGTGAGCTTGATTCCGTCGCGCGCGAGGCCATCGATGTGCCGTGTACGCACGTCCGTCGCTCCGTACGCCCCGACGTCGGCCCAGCCGAGATCGTCGGTGATGATGAGAACGACGTTGGGGCGCGCTTCGGAGCCGGCTTGCGCGTACCCGACCGGCGAAAACGCGCAGCCGCTGCCCAAGACGAACGCTACGACTATCCAGCGCATCGAGCCCCCCCACGTGGCGCCCGGTGCGGGCGCCCTCGTCGTTAATCGTGGAGCGCAGTATAGCGTGCGCGTCGTCAGCCGCCCTGCAACAACGGCGCGAGCTCGCGCCGGGCTTGCTCGGCCGTCTCGAAGCGAATGGCGGGTAGCCCGAGCTGCCGCGCGGCCTCGACGTTGCGCGGCAGGTCGTCGAGGAACACGGACTCGGTGAAATCGAGAGCATGGCGCTCGCGCAGGTGCTCGTAGATTCCGGGCTCGGGTTTCACGAGCTTCACGGCCCCGGAGACGACGATGCCGTCGAACCACTCGAAGAAGGAATGACGCCCGCGGAGGTAGGCGAAGATCGACTCCGACATGTTCGAGAGGCCATAGAGCCGCACGCCGCGTTCGCGTAGCTCCTCGAGCAGTGCCACGGTCGGCGCGATCGGCACGAGCGCCGCGCGCAGGTGAGCGAAAAACGCGCGGAGCTCCGCTTCGGGCCGTCCCATGCGCGCCGCGAAGCGGCGCACGACGGTCGCCTCGTCGAGCGTGCCGCGATCCATCTCGAGCCAGTCGTCGTGCTGAAACGCGTGCACGCGCACGGCCTCGCGCAACGCGGGGTCGGCGTAGAACGAGTCGATGATCTCCTGCGGCCGCCAGGTCACGAGCACGCCGCCGAAATCGAAGATAATGTTCCGAACGCCCACGCCGCTCGTCACTGTGGCACGCCGGCCGGAATCGCGTTGAACTTGCCGGCTTGGTAATCGTGGATGGCCTGCATGATCTCCTCGCGCGTGTTCATGACGAACGGCCCGTAGGCGACGACGGGCGCGCCGAGCGGCTCGGCGTGGCCGAACAGCAGCACGGCATCGGCCGTCGCCTCGATGTCGACGGCGTCGCCGTCCTCATTGAGCTCGATGAGGTGCCAGTGCGGCGCGGGCGCGCCGGCCACGGCGATCGCGCCGCGCACGACGTAGAGGAACACGTTGCGCCCGGCAACGCCGGGGAACGAGACGCGCGCGCCGGCTCGAAGCTCCACGGTCGCGAGGAAAATGTCGAGCAGCGGCTCCATGCCGCCTTTACGGCCGAGATACTCGCCCGAGACGAGACTCACGGTGCCCTTGCCGTCGGGCGTCGCGATCGCCGGGATGTCGGGGCGTTGCAGGCCGACGTAGCGCGGCGCCGTCAGCTTGAGCCGCGGCGGCAGGTTCACCCAGAGCTGCAGGATCTCGAGCGGCCCGCCGTTGCGCTTGAACTCCTCGGGCGAGATCTCCGCGTGCACGAGCCCGCTGCCGGCGGTCATCCACTGGATCCCGCCTTCCTTGATGACGCTCTCGTGGCCGGCGCTGTCGACGTGCGCGAGCTCGCCAGTGAGGATGAACGTCACGGTCTCGAAGCCGCGGTGCGGGTGCGGACCGAACGGCAAGCCGTGGTTATGCGGCGTGTAGACCTGCGGGCCGTGATGATTGAGGAACAGGAACGGATCGATCTGCTCGACGTCGCGCCCCGGCACGGGCCGACGCGTCGTGAGGTCGGCGATGTCGTCGCGCACCGCCGGGTGCGCGCGCTTGATGGTCTTGGCGGCCATGGAAAGCACTCCGTTGCGTGCCGAGAGTACGTCGGGGGCCGCCAGCATACAGGCCCGCGCGCCCGGCGAACACGCTTCGCGTGCGACAAATCTTCATGGGCGCAGCGGCGCGCGACGGCTACAATAACGGGCATCCAAAACGATCCCGATCGGGGGTGCTGCCTTGAGGAAGTGGATGCTCGGTTTGCCCGTGGCTGCCGTTGCCGCGGCCGTCGCTCCGGCCGTCGACGCTCATTTCAGGCTGCTCGAGCCCGCCTCGTGGCTCGCGCAGGACGACCGTGGCGATCCGCAAAAGCTATTCCCGTGCGGCGGCACGCTTGCCGATCCCGGTGAGCCGACCGAAGCTGTCACGCCCGTGACGGGCGGCAGCAAGCTCAAGATCGTCGTCAACGAAACGATCTTTCATCCGGGCCACTACCGCATCGCGCTCGCACGCAAGCGCAACCTGTTGCCGCTCGATCCGGCCGTCACGATGCACGACACCGAGCGCGGCCTGCGCTCGCAATCGGCGTTCGTCATGACGACGCCGATGCCGCCGATCCTCGTCGACGGGCTCTGGCCGCACACCGAGCGGCCGGCGGCTAACTGGGAAACCGAGATCACGATCCCGAACATCACCTGCGAAGGGTGTCAGCTTCAAGTCATCCAGTTCATGGCCGAGCACCCGGGCGTCCGCGAAGGCGGCTTCTCGTACCACCACTGTGCGGTCCTCAACATCACGGCCGATCCGGCGAAGCCGAGCGAGGACGCGAGCTGGTAGGCGCCGCACGGCGTCGCGGGCGCACAGCCTCACCGGACGCTGAACGCGGCGGCGGTGGCGTCGTGACGCTGCAAATCATCGGCGCGGGCTTCGGCCGCACGGGCACGCTGTCGCTCAAGGCGGGGCTCACGACGCTTGGGCTAGCGCCGTGTCACCACATGGTCGACGTGGCCTGGCATCCCGCGCAAGCGCCGCGCTGGGCCGCGGCCGCGCGCGACGGCGCGGCCGATTGGCGCGCGTTGCTCCAAGGTTTTCGCGCAGCCGTCGACTGGCCGGCGGCGGCGTTCTGGCGCGAGCTTAGCGTGGCCTTCCCCGACGCACGCGTGATCCTCACGGTGCGCGAGGCCGCGGCTTGGTACTCAAGCTTCCGCGACACGATCCTCGCGCACACGGCCGCCATAGCGCCGCCGCGGAAGTCGGCACTGCGCGCGGTCTACGACCTTACGCGCGAGCTCGTGCTCGACGGCGTGTTCGCGGGCCGTGCCGACGACGCTGCCTACGCGATCGGCGTCTACGAGGCGCACACCCGCAGCGTCATCGATACGATCGCCGCCGAGCGGCTGCTCGTCTACGACGTCGCCGCGGGCTGGGAGCCGCTGTGCCGGTTCCTCGACCTACTCGTGCCGCACACACCGTTTCCGCACTTGAACACCCGCACGGAGTTTCTGCGCGAGGACTTCGGCCGCGGCGCGACGCGCCGACGTGCTGCTACGCGGTAGCTGCCAACGCGGCGAGCGGCCCGAACGCATCGGGCTCGACAGACGGCGCGAAGCGCTCCACGGAGATCGCGAGCGGCAGTGCGTCGAGGACCGCGAGGCCGATGTAACAGCCGCGGCCGGACCACAGCGCGAGCCGCGGCGCGCCGCCCCCGGCCGTGTGCGCCACGATCGCGGGCGGCTCGATGGCGCACTCGAGGGCCGTGAGCCCGCCCGCAAGCCCCACCCCCAACGCCTTGAGATACGCCTCCTTGAGCACCCAGAGCATGCGGAAACGCGCATCGGGATCCGTCTCGATCCAACGGGCTTCGGCGGGCGTGAAGTAGCGCTCGGCGATCACGGCGAGCTCGGTCCGCGGTCGGCGCGTCTCTACGTCGATCCCGAGCGCACCGCGCTCTGCCACTGCGCAGACGACGAGCTCGCCGCTGTGCGAGAGGCTGATCGCAGGACCGCCGATGCACTCGGGCTTGCCGTCGGGTAACACGCGGATCCGGAACGAGGCGCCAGCGCGCCCCGTCTCGCGCTCGAGCGCGTGCCGCAGCAGCGCGCGACCCGCCAGGTACTCCGTGCGGCGCTGCGGCTGCATGGCAGCACCGACGCGTTCACGGTCTTCGGCCGTGACGAGGGCGGCCGCGATCTCTTCGGTGAGTGCGCGGCAGTCGGCGTAGTAGAGGTGAACCGCGGTTGCTGCGGCCGTCACGACACACGCCGGAAGATCAACGAAGTGTTGATGCCGCCGAATGCGAAGTTGTTGCTCATGACGTATTCGGTCTGAATCGCACGCGAGCTCGCGACGATGTAGTCGAGGCTCGCGCAACGAGGATCGACGTTGTCGAGGTTCAGCGTCGGCGCGAACTGCTCGCGATTCATCATCTCGATGGCGAGCCAGGCCTCTTGCGCGCCGCAGGCGCCCAGCGTGTGGCCGAAGTAGCTCTTCATGCAGCTGATCGGGATGCGCTCGCCGAGCACGCCGCGCGTCGCATGGCTCTCGGCGATGTCGCCGAGCTCGGTGGCCGTCCCGTGGCCGCTCACGTAGCCGATGGCCGATGTGCCCAACCCTGAGTCCCGCAGCGCGCGGCGCATCGCCTCCTCCATGGTCTCCGGCGTCGGTTGCGTTACGTGGCGCGCATCGCAATTGGTGCCGAACCCGACGAGCTCGGCCAAGATCTTGGCGCCGCGCGCTTGCGCCGAGTCCCACTCCTCGAGCACGAGCGTGGCCGCGCCCTCGCCGATGACGAGACCGTCGCGATCGCGGTCCCACGGCCGCGGCGTCGTGCTCGGCGCATCGTTCTTGCAGCTCGTCGCGAACAACGTGTCGAACACGGCCGCTTGCGTCGCCGAAAGCTCCTCTGCGCCGCCCGCGACCATGACGCGCTGCGCCCCGTGCTTGACCGCCTCGTAGGCGTAGCCGATCGCCTGGCTACCCGACGTGCAGGCCGTGCTCGTCGAAATCAGGCGGCCGCGGATGTTGAAGAACAGGCTCGTGTTGACCGCGGCCGTGTGGCTCATCATGCGGATGTAGCTCGTCGAGTTGATGAGCCGCGTGCTGCGCTCGCTGATCATTGCGCCGAAATCCGCAATCGCGTCGGGACTACCCGACGAGGAGCCATAGGCGACTCCGCATTCGCCGTTGCTGACGATCTCGGCATCGAGCAGGCCCGCCTGGGCCAGCGCGCGCTCGGTCGAGACGACGGCCATGCTGGCCACGCGTCCCATCGACCGAATCTTCTTGCGGGGGTAGTGCTCGGGCAAGGCGAAATCCGCGATCGGCGCGGCGAGGTGCGTGTTCAAACCCTCGTAGCGAGCCCACTCCTCCATCGTGCGGACGCCGCTGCGTCCGGCCGCCATGGCCGCGACGACCGAATCGTAGTCGCTGCCGAGCGACGTGATCCCCGCCATGCCCGTGACGGCGACGCGCGCGCTCACGACAAGCCCCCGTCGATCGAAATGACTTGCCGCGTCACGTAGGCGGCGAGATCGGACATGAGATACGCCACGAGCCCAGCCACCTCTGCGGGGGTTCCCAAGCGGCGAACGGGAATGAGATCCAAGATGCGGTCCTTATGTTCCTGCGCGAGCTCGACGTTGTCGATCAGACCCGGCGCGACGCAGTTCACGGTGATCTTGCGCTTGGCCAGCTCGAGCGCGAGCGCCTTCGTGGCGCCTATGATGCCAGCCTTCGCGGCGCTGTAGTTGACCTGGCCGCGGTTGCCGAGCACGCCGGAGACGGAGGAGACAGTTACAATCCGCCCGCCGCGTCGAGCGTGTATCATCGGCATGACGCAGGGCTGAAGCACGTTGTAGAAGCCGTCGAGACCGGTGCGAATGACCTCGTCCCAGTCCTGCTCGGTGAGCAGCGGGAACGCGTTGTCGCGGTGGACGCCGGCGTTGGCGACGACGCCGTAATAGGCGCCGTGGGCCGCGATGTCGGCCTCGAGCGCCGCGCGACACGCGCCGCGGTCGGTGACGTCGAAGGCGAGCAACCGCGCGGCTCCGCCGCGGCTTAGGATGGCGGCCGCCGTGCGCTCGGCGCCGCCGCGGTCGCTGCGGTAGTGAACCACGGCCGTAAAGCCCTGCCCGCCGAGGGCCACGGCGATGGCCGCGCCGAGGCCCTTGCTGGCCCCCGTCACGAACACCGTGCGCGTCATGGCGGCTTCCTAAGGCGAAACTGCGCGAGCTCGTGCGCGGGCGGTTGATAGGTGTTCACGACGGCCGTCGCGACGACGCGATCCGTCGCGATCGCACACTGGAACGCGCCGAATCCTGCTTCCGCGACGAGCGGCTCGATCGTGATCGTGAGCTTGCTTGCCAATGGAAACTCCGCGAGCTCGTTGCGATAGGCGCGCGTGCCGAGCAAGAAGCCGATCGAAGGGGGCTCGCCGCGCAGCCGCGCTTCGTAGCCGGCGTGCGCCGCAATCGTTTGCGCCATGTACTCGATGCCGACCCACGCCGGCACGCCCCGGCCTACGAAGAACCGGCTCGTGCGCTCGATCGTGACGGTCCCCACCGAGCGCTTCGCATCGTACTCGACGAGCCGATCGATGACCGTCATCGCCGGGCCGTGCGGCAGCAGCTCGCCTATGGGAATCGCCGCGCAGTCCATCACGAGCGCCCTATGGCGACTGCGGCGTTGCTGCCACCGAACGCGAACGAGTTGGAGACGAACACGTCGCGCTCCCAGGCTTCGGCCTCGCCGACGAGATGGATCGGCGGCAACGCCCGATCGCGCACGCCGTCCCAGCCGTGGGCAGGCAAGCGACGGCCCGGGTTGTCGTCGCCGAGCAGCAGCCAGCAGAACCCGAGCTCTTGCGCGCCGGCCGCGCCGAGTGTGTGGCCGATCAGAGACTTCGTCGAGCTGCACGGCACGTCGACGCCGAACACGCGCGCCATGACCTCGCTCTCCATCTCGTCGTTCTTGGGGGTCGCGGTGCCGTGCAGGTTCACGTAACCCACGCCCTCCGGCGCGACGGCGGCTTGCTCGAGCGCCGCACGAATTGCTGCCTCGGCACCGCGGCCCGAGGGGTCGGGCGCCGAGATGTGGTAGCCGTCCGACGACTCGCCGACGCCGCACAGCCGCACGGCGCTCGGCGCCTTCGTCACGACGAACACGCACGCACCTTCGCCGATGTTGATGCCGCGCCGATTGGCGCTGAACGGATTGCAGCGCTCGGGAGCGAGCGATTCGAGCGCGTCGAACCCGTTGAGCGTGAGCTCGCAGAGGCTGTCGACGCCGCCGACGATGGCTGCGTCGCAGCGACCCGCCGCCAGCAGCCGCCACGCCGAGGCGAACGCCTTCGCCGACGACGAGCACGCCGTCGAGATCGTGTAGCGAAGCCCCGTGAGACCGAGGTACCGCGCCGCGAACTCCGCGGCCGTGCCGATTTCCTGCTGGCGATAGTGATAGGCGCTCGGCATCCGCCGCTCGCGGACGAGCGCGGTCGCTGCTTCCTCGCCGGCCGCGATGCCGGAAGTGCTCGTGCCGAGCACGACGGCGATGCGCTCGGCCCCGAGCGTCTCGCGCAGCTCGGCGACGGGCGCCGCGATCTGCGCGAGCGCGTGCGCGAGCAGCCGGTTGTTGCGGCAATCGAGCTCGGCGAACCCCGGTGGCAGCGGCTTGAGCTCCGCGCGCACTCGGCCGATCATCGTCGTACGTCCCGTGATGAGCTCGCCGTACGGCGTGAGGCCCGAGCCGTCGCCCGCGAGCAACCCGGCGAGCACCTCGCGCTTATCGGCGCCGAGCGGGCCGACGACGCCCAGATCGTTGAGATAGAGGGTCACGACGCGTTGCGTCCGGCGACCGGCGCGGCGGCCGCGAGCGCGGCCTGCACTTTGTCGAGCAGGATTCGCGGCGACACGAAGCACATCTCGCCGCGCTCCTTGTCTACGGCCACCTGCGTGGTCGTCGCCTTCGTCACGAGCTCGCCCGACTCGTCGAAGATCGAGTAGGCGATCTTCAAGCGATTCTCGAACTCCGTGAGCTCGGCACGCACACGGAGCCGTTGGCCGAACGTCGTGGTCTTCACGTATTTGATGCGCGTCTCGACGATCGGCCAGAGATAGCCCGAGGCCATCATCTGCCGGACGTTGTAGCCGATCTTATTGAGCAGCGCCGACCGCGCCGTCTCGAGGTAACGAAAGTAGTTGCCGTGCCACGTGACGCCCATAGGATCGGAATCGTGGAACGGTACCTCGATCTCGATCTCCGACGTCAGCAAGCGACCCCCCAGCGGTGAGCATACTACGCCCCTTTCTTGCCGCCGGCCTGCTCCCAGAAGTCGAAAAAGTTAAACCACTGCGTAGGGGCCAGCAAGCAATGCGCCTCGAGCCGCTCGGCGTAGCGCGCGATCGCGCGCTCGAGCGCCTGCCGCCGGCCTGCCCGTGGCAGTACGAGCGGATCCGCGAACGGCTCGACGAACACGCGGTACCGGCCTGCGATCCGCAAGCAGAACAGCAAGTAGACGGGACATTCGAGCAAATGCGCGAGCACGAACGGGCCTTCGGGGAACGGCGCGGGCACCCCTAGAAACGGCGCCTCGAGCGAGCGCTCTTTGTGCCGCACCGAGACCCGGTCCGCGACGATCGCGACGTGCTCGCCGGCCGCGAGCTTGTCGCGCAACGCGATCACCGTGTCGGGGCCCAGCGAATCGACCTCGATCATGCGCTCGAGCGTGCGCGGGTTCACGGCGGTTATGACGCGGTTGAACTTCGGCGAGTGGCGCGTGAACACGAGCGCGTTGACCTTCATATCCTGAACCTTGTCGCCGACCGCGCGCAGCACCTCGAGGTTGCCGAGGTGCGAGCCGATGAAGAGCGCGCCAGGGCTGCCGGCGCGAAACCTGTCGAGGATCGCAGCGTCCTCGAAGGCGACGAGGCTCGGCGGCAGCGCATCGGCCCACATCGCAACTTTGTCGAGCACCGCGTTGCCGAACGCATGCACGTGGTGGAACACGCTTAAGCCGGGCGGCACGGGGCGGCCGAGCGCCGCGAGCCTCGCGCGCACGGCGCGCAAGTAGTCGCGCGAGGCGCGGCGCGCGCTGCCGGCCATCACACAGAAGTAAGCCGACACGGGATAGAGCAGCAGCGTGAACGCCCCGCGGCCGAGCCAGCGATACGCCCCGAACAGGAACTGCATGCCGAGCACGCCGCCGCGCTCACCGAGCTCGGCCCAGTGCAGCCCCACCTTGACGCCTCGCGTCGCCGTGAGCGGCAGTCGCAGCAGCATGCCGAGCACGAGCTCCGTGTGAAGCTTCGTGATGAGCACGTTGTCTCTAAAAGTCCGGAAGTTCGACCGGCCGCCCGGCGGATAAATGACCTTCGTCGGGACGCTGCGCAGCGGCACGCCGCGCCAATGCAGACGCACGGCGATCTCGATGTCGAAGTCCATGCGCCGGCCGAGCGCGACCGAGTCGATGAGCGCGACCGCGCTCGCGAGCGGGTACACGCGGAACCCGCACATCGTGTCCGGCATCCGCAGCGACAGCGCCTCCACGGCGACCCAGAACGCCGTGAGCTTGCGGCCGTAGAGACGGCTCTTCGGTACGGACTCGTCGAAACGCGGCTCGCCGCAAATGAGCGCAGAAGGGTCCGCGCGCGCCGCGGCCAAGAGCTTCGGCGCGTCGTCGAGGTCGTGCTGGCCGTCGGCGTCCACCTGCAGCGCGTGCGTAAAGCCTCGCGCGGCGGCCGCGCGCAACCCGGCCATGACGGCGTGCCCTTTCCCGCCGTTCTGCGGCAGCGTCAGGACCTCGACGCGAAACGTAGCGGCGACCGACGCGATCGCGTCTTTGGTCGCGGCGTCGCTGCCATCGTCGACGATGAAGATCGGCAAGGCGAGCGCGGCGAGCCTCGCCGCCGTGGCTTTGAGCGGCTCGCCGTGGTTGTAGACGGGTACGACGATGCAGACTTTCACTACGCGGTCCGCAGGAGAATGCGGCCGCTGCCGAAGCGCAGATCGCCGCTCGTGTAGGAGAAATGCAGCTTGCCGTCGGCTGCGGCCCAACGCAGCGTCAAGACGACGGACTGCTCCGCCTGTAAGACCCTCTGGAACTTGAGCGCCTCGAAGCCCGCGAATTGCCCCGTCGCAGCGAGGTAGCGGCTCGCGAGATCGATGGCCCACTTGACCTGCACGACCCCCGCCACGATCGGCGCGCCCGCGAAGTGACCGTCGAAATACGCAAGATCGGCCGGCACGACGAGCGCGAGCTCCGCGCTCGATCCGTCGACGCGCGCTGCCTCGACGAGGGGCTCCGTCGTCATCGCGGCGCCGCGAACAGAGCGGCCAATGCGGCGGCTTGGCGCTTGCCCTGGGCATCGACGGGGATGCCGTCGCGGTAGCGGAACACGCGCGGCACCGCGACGGCGTCGATCTTGCCGCGCAGCGTCGCGCGCAGCTCTCGCCCCATGGCCGCGCGGCCGCGCTCGGCGAGCGCCGCACGACCTCTCTCGTTGAGCTCGACGACGGCGCCGATGTGCTGCCGCCCGCCGCGATCGAGAGCGACCGCGGCCGAGTCCTTGACCCAGGGATGCGCGGCGAGGTGCGTTTCGATCTCGCTCAACGAGATGCGTTTGTCCTCGATCTTGGCAACGCGATCCGCGCGCCCGAGCAGCTCGATGCCGCCGTCCTCGTGGAGGCGAACGCGGTCGCCCATGCACAGCCAGTCGTTTGAGCCCGAAAACGGCGAGCGGACCTCGAGCAGCTCGTCGGCCGAAGTGCGCAGCTCGACGGACGGCAACGCGGCGAAACGCACCGCAGCGGCGCGGCGCCAAGCGACGCCGCTCGTCTCGGTGCTCCCGAGCACCTCGATGGGCGCGACACCCAGCACGCGCGCGGCATCGGCGCCGGCCTCCGCGGGCAGCATACCGCCCGAGCTGAACACGGCACGCCATCGCGCCTCGCCTGCGGCCAAGTGGCCGATGCGCTTGAGCAGCGCCGGGCTCGACACGAGCACTTGGCCGTTGCTCACGGTCCCAAGCAGCTGCTCGGGATATTCGAGATCGAAGGTTGCGAACGGACGGTGCGCGCTGAGCGGCCAGAGCACGCGAAACAGCAAGCCGTACACGTGCCGGTGCGAGACGGTCGCGTACACTTGGGCTGCGCCTAAGTTCGCACCCCACGTCGACTCGAACGCCGCGAGCTCGTGCTCGATGTTCGCAAGACGCCGGCCGATCTCCTTAGGATAGCCCGTCGACCCCGACGTATAGAGAACGAGCGCCGCCGACGCGCCAATCCGGCCGAGCGGCCGCGGCGCGGGCGTGAGCTCGTCGAAAACGATGCGCTGCGGTGCGGCCGCGGCTGCCGCCGCGGGCTCGATGACGCCGTCGATTCTGATGAGGCCCGCGGTCCCGAGCAGAGTCGCGGGCGCGAGCACGGCCGTCCTGCCCGCCGCCCAGCACCCGAGCAACGCGGCCGTGAACGCGAACACGTCGTCGAGGTTGAGCGCCCAGCGCTCGCCGTCGCACTCGCGTAAGGCGGCCTCGACGCCGGTCGCGGCCGCCACGAGCTCGCGCTGGCTGCGCCGGACACCGTGTCGGTCGAAACAAACGACCGCGTCCGTGGGGTGCGCCGCGAGCTCCGCGAGCCGCGTCGCCATTGGCGCTGTCATGCGCGCAACCTCGCTTTGACGAAGAAGCGAATCACAAGCTCGCCGCAGAACATGACCGCGATGAGCACATAGGCGATGAGCCCGTTGTAGAGCGCCCAAGTCGTCAGCGGCGCGAGCGCGGCCGTGTAGAGCGCGATGCCGCCGTTGATCGCGAAGAACGCGGTCCAGGCAATCGTCACACGGCGCGTATAGGCGACGGCGGCGGGCGGAAGCCCGGGGTCGCGCAGGCGCGCGATACGCTCGATGACCGTCGGCGGGCTCGCGAGGCTCGCAGCAAAGATCACGAGCAGCACGCCGTTGACGAGCACGGGGTAGTAGCGCACGGCCGCTTCGCTGCCGAGCACGAAGCTCAAGACCGCGAGCAACACGCCGCCACCGCAGAGCAGCACGAGGTGCCACGCACGCAGCACGCCTTGGCCGCGGCGGCGCAGCACGACGAGCCTGAGCAGGCACACGACGGCGAGGAACGCGGCGACACCGCGCGCGCCGAACCGCCCGATGCCGACATAGACGAGCAGCGGATACACGGCGAGAGCTACGACGGCCACCACTGAGATCGCGGTGGCGGCTAGGCGCGTAACGGGCACTTAGACCGCCTTACGGAGCCGCGCGGCCGCTAGGCGCGCAGCATCTGCTCGACGGCATCGACGACGTCTGCGACGGTTCGTACGGCCTTGAACTGCTCGGGCCGGATGCGCTTCTTCGTGAGCTCCTGAAGGCGCACCGCCAAGTCGACGGCGTCGATACTGTCGAGGTCGAGGTCATCGTACAAGCGCGCCGCGGGCGTTATCTGACCGGGCTCGAGCTCGAACAGTGAGCAGAGCTCGCGCTTGAGCTCGATGAAAATCTCGTCGCGCGACAGTGCGCTAGCGTTGACCATGGCTCGAGCTGATGAAGCGGGCCAAGTTCGAGATCGAAGCGAAGTGCTCGCGCGTCACTTGGGAATCGGCGTCCATCTGAACGTCGTATTTCTTGCGGATCGCGACACCGAGCTCGAGCGCGTCGATCGAGTCGAGCCCGAGCCCATCGCCGAACAGCGGCGCTTGACTATCGATGTCATCGACGCTGACGTCCTCGAGATTGAGGACCTCAATGAGCAGCCGTTTCAGCTCCTGCTCCAGCTCTTGCATCGGACGGAGACTCCCCGAGCGCTTGTTGTAGTGCCTGCGTGAGGCGGCGTGCGGCCACGCTGCGGCTCGCGCCGCCGCGAAGATGTTCGCGCGCGCGTAAGCTAGCACCCACCTTGACCGCAAGGCAAGGTCGCCGCGGCGGCACGCGATACCAGGCGTCCCCTTTCGTGAGAAGCACGGGTTCGCAGCGGAAATGCACGATCTCCACCACGGCATCCGACTCGAGCGCAATGGTCGCGGCGCCGCGTTGCAGGCGCAGCGGCTCGCCGGGCACGGAGCGCGTGGCCTCGGGAAACACGATCAGCGGCTCGTGGCGCGCAAGCGCGGCGGCGCTGTCGCGCAACAATTGCGTGAAGTCGTGGTTCGGCACGTAGTTGGCGGCGCGGACGGCGGCCGCGAGGAACGGATTACGCCACACGCGGCTCTTCACGACGCAGCTCGCCTGCTTCACATAAGCGAGCAACACCATGACGTCGAGCAACGTCGGATGGTTGGCGACGATCACGCGGCGGCCGGGGGCGCCGAGTTTCAGCATGCCTTCGCGGTCGAGATCGAAGTCGAGAACGCGCACGAGCGCCATGAACTTAAGGAACGACCTGAAACTCGCGCGCACGAGGGCGCGGGCCGGGCGCTGGCGCACGGAGCGCGGCACGACGAGCAACGCGCCGAACAACGCGCTCACGACCGCGGCGCCGATGCCGAACACCGTGAACGACAGCGCGGTCCCGAACAGGCGCCAGCTACGATCGAGCACGACGCCAAACCCAACCTTGGCCGCCGGACGTGACCGGGAACTCTGGGCCAGCCGACAATGCCCAGGCCAGGAACAGCGGCCCCAGGGGCCGCTGCTCTTCGCTGCCCGCGGCGCTCGACGCGAGCGTGAGCCCGCCGCTCGCGGCGACCCCTAGCACGAGCGCGAGCGCATGGGCGCGTTGGTCGTGAGTCGTGAAGGGCCGGTACTCCTCGGGCACGGGCTCGTCGTAGCTCACGAGCAGCACGCGTCCGCCGGGGCTCGCTGCGAGAAACGCCTCGGCTTCGACCCAGCCGTAAGCGAAGGTGCCCGCGCCCGCCGCGAGCGAAGTCGCCGGCACGCGGCTCTCGGTGATGATCGAAAAGAGCCCCACGGCCGCGTTGTGCACCGACTGACTGAAGCTAGCGGGCGAGAGCTCGGTGCGGCCGACGATCGCCGTCAGTAGCTCGCGCGTCCGGTTGAGCTCACCGTGCTGCGAGCAGAACACGAGGAAGTCCGCGCGCTGTGCGGCCGTCGCCTCGAGCGCGACCTGGACGGCCATCTTCGACAGAGTGCTCATGCGCCGCCGATGCAGCGCCGGGATGGCGCTCGCAGGCACAGCCGCCGCAGTCGCCGGCGGGCTCGGCAGAGATGCGGACCAGTCTTGCGGTTGGCGAGTCTCCGGTGACCAGAACGACCAGCTCAGGATCTCAAGACCGCTCTGCATCGGCTCGACGGCCTCGTTCTCGCACCGCAGCGACCGGCCGGTATTGTATGCTCCGTCGCCATGATTCGATACGACCGCCCCGCAGCCGTCTCTGCGTTGGAGGCCATCTCCGCGGCACAGAAGCTCGCGTTCGCGCCCATAGCGTTTCAGGCGAGCGTCGCGCTCGAGCGTCTCGGCATTCTCCAAGCGGTCGCCGACACGAAGGACCAGGGCGCGTCGGCCGGCGAGGTCGCCGAGCGGCTACGGCTGCCCGTCTACGGCGTCCGTGTCTTGCTCGACATGGGCTTGAGCATCGGGCTCGTCTGGCAGCGCGCCGAGCGCTACGTGCTCGACAAGGTCGGGCACTTCTGGCTCAACGATGCGATGACGCGCGTCAACGCCGATTTCGTCACCGACGTCTGCTACGACGCCATGAGCTCGCTGCAAGCCTCGGTCGAGCAGCAGGCCCCGCGCGGGCTCGAGCGCTTCGGCGACTGGCCGACGCTCTACCCCGGCTTGCCGCTGCTGCCCGCCCACGTCCGCTCGAGCTGGCTCAAGTTCGATCACTTCTATTCGTCGTCGGCGTTTGCGCCGGCGCTCAAGCACGTGTTCGCGGCTCGGCCGCGGCGGCTGCTCGACGTCGGCGGCAACACGGGACTCTGGGCTACCGCCTGCGTCGAGCACGACCCGGCCGTCGAGGTGACGATCGTGGACCTGCCCGAGCAGGCGCGGCTCACGAGCGAACGCTTCCGTGCCGGTCCCTACGCCGAGCGCGTCCGCGTCGTCGCCGTCGATCTGCTCGACCCCGCCGCGGCACTGCCGCAGGGGGCCGACGTCGTCTGGATGAGCCAGCTGCTCGATTGTTTCTCGGAGCAGCAAGCCGCGCGCGTGCTGCGCCTCGCGGCCGACGCGATGCACGGCGCCGCCTCGCTGTTCGTGATGGAAACGTTATGCGACCGGCAGCGCTTCGAGGCCGCGAGTTACAGCGTCAACGCCACCTCGTTGTACTTCACTTGCATCGCTAACGGCGTGAGCCGCATGTTCCGCTCCGAGGACCTGCTGCGGCTCGTGCGCGAAGCCGGGCTCACGGTCGTCGCCGAGCACGACCACATCGGGCGCGGCCACACGCTGCTGCACTGTCGCAAGCAGCCCTAGGCGCGCGGCGTCACTCGGCGAGGCGCCAGAGCACGTCGGTCTTGAGGTTGCGGAGCCACACATCCCGGTCGTGACCGAAGCCTTCTTTCCAGCGGATCGTCATCCGCGGCGGCTCGATGAGCACCTCGACGCGCAGATTGTCCTGCTCGGCGACGATCAACGTCGGCGTGTTCTCTTCGATGTTGTAGCGCCGCCGCTCGAGGGCGTACACCGCGAGCTCGTGCAGAGCCTCCGCCGTTAGGCCGGGGATTTCGGACAGATCGATGACCTGATCGGCCGCGTAAGCGGGCGCGCCGAACGCCGCAACGCCGAGACCGAGACTGAGAGCCAATGCGCGCATCGTAATCACTCCGGTTGTCGTGAAGATAGCGGTCGGCGTGGGACTATATACTGTGCGCCGATCATCCGCGACAACTTGGCCACCACCGAAAAGCGAGAGCGCCGCACGACCATGCGACACCGGAGCGACAAAGCCGCGCCTGCGATCGTTACCGGCACGGCCCTGCTCGCCGCGCTCCTGGTCGCGGCCGCGAGTCACGCGGCTCCCGATAGCGGCGCCCTGATCGCGAGCCTCAAGCGCGCGGCTCCCGCGAGCATCGCGTTCGTCGAAGTGCGGTTCTCGACGTTGCTCGTCGAGCCGCTCGTCGTCGGCGGCACGCTCGTCTACGAGGGCCAAGGCTCGTTGACGCGCCGCGTGGAGACTCCGTACCGCGAAGTGAGCGCGATTCGCGGCGAAACGGTGCGCGTCGAGCGCGACGGCGAGGCACCGCGGACGTTCGCCTTGCGCCGGGCGCCGGAGCTGCGCGGCCTGCTGACCGGCATGATCGGTTTGTTGGCCGGCGACGCCTCGTTCATCGGCCAGCACTTCGCCGTCACGGCGACCGGCGACGACCAACGCTGGCGGCTCGGCCTCGCACCGACCGACCATCGCCTGAGCCAACGCCTCCGCGACATCGTCGTCGCCGGCAGCGTCGCCGAGCCGCACTGCTTCGTGATCCGCGACAGCCGAGGCGGTGCAAGCGTCATGCTGCTCGGCGCTGCAGCGGCGTGGCCGCTGCCGGCACCGCTCGCGCAGACCGAGCTGCTCGCCCGCTGCGGCGCGGAATGAAGCGCACCGCCGGGGCCCTGCTGCTGCTCGCCGTTTGGCTCGCCGCCCTGGCGGCGCTCGGAACGTTCGTCGGCCGCCGCCTCGACGTGGGGTCGGATCTGCGCCTGTTCCTGCCCGAGCCGCAAACGCCCGAGCAGCGCATATTGCTCGACGCGATCGGCGAAGGTCCCGCCTCGCGCCTGCTCGTCGTCGCACTCGAAGGAGCGCCGCCGGAAGCGTTGGCAGCGACGTCGAGCGCGCTCGTCGACGCGCTGCGCGGCGGCAGCGAGTTTCGTTTCGCGGCGAACGGCGACATCGGGCTCGACTCGTTGCCCGAGGAGCTGTTGCCATACCGCTATTTGTTGTCCGCCGACGAGGAGACCCGCGCGCTCGATCGCGATCGCCTGCGCGCCGCGCTCGAAGCCCGAGCGCGCGACCTCGCGTCACCCGGCGGCTTTGCGCTCGAGCCGTTGATCGCGCGCGACCCGACGCTGCTCACGCTGACGCTGGCCGAGCAATGGCAGCCGGTCCAGGAGCCGAGGCGCGACCTCGACGTCTGGTTCGACGCCGCCGGGGAGCGCGCATTGCTCGTGGCCGAGACGCGCGCCGCGGCCTTCGATCCCGCGGGCCAGCGCGCGGCGCTCGCCGCGCTCGACGAGGCGTTCGCGGCGACGCGCTCCGACGCGCGAGTCGTCATGACCGCGAGCGGCGCGGGCAGTTTCTCGGTGCTCATGGAAGCGCGCACGCGCAGCGCCGCCGAAAGTCTGGCGCGCTTCGCCACGATCGGGATGTTGTTGTTGTTACTGATCGCGTATCGGCGCATCGGTGCGTTGGTGCTCTGCGCCCTGCCCCTCGCGAGCGCAGCCGTCGCCGGGCTCGCCGCCGTCAGCGCGCTGTTCGGCTCCGTCCACGGCATCACACTGGCCTTCGGGTTCACGCTGATCGGCGTCGCCCAAGACTATCCGCTGCACCTGCTGAGCCATCGCCGCCCCGGCGCGCCATTGAAGAGCGTGGTGCGCGGCCTGTGGCCAACGCTCGCGACGGGCGTCGCGAGCACGTGCGTGGCGTACCTCACGTTTTGGTTCAGCGGCGTCACCGGCCTCGAGCAGCTCGCCTGTTTCACCGTGACGGGGCTCGCGGTCGCGGCCTTGACCACGCGCTACCTACTGCCGCAACTCATGACCGAGGGTTCGCACGACTACGGTCGGTCGCCGTTCCTCGCACGCTTGTGGCACACGATCGCATCGCTGCCGCGGCCGCGCTGGGCGGCGCCGGCGGCCGTGCTCGCGTGCGTCGGCGCCGTAACGCTTGCGCCGCAGCCGTTCTGGGAGAACGATCTCGGCGCGCTGACTCCGGTGCCCGGCGAGCTGCTCGAGCGCGATCGTGCCCTGCGTGCCGAGCTCGGCACCGCCGATACGCGCCATCTGCTCGTCGTCGAAGCCGCGAATACCGACACGGTGCTCGCGGCGCTCGCAGCTCTGAACCCCGAGCTCGAGCGCCTCGTCGCCGCCGACGCCATCGGCGCCTTCGATCACGCCGCACGCTACGTGCCATCGGCGGCGGCACAAGTCGCGCGCCAGGCGCGGTTGCCGAGCGTCGCTGCGCTACGCGCCGAGCTCGAGGCAGCCGCGGGCGGTACGGCCTTCAGGCCGGCGGCATTCGCGCCGTTTCTCGCCGACGTCGAGGCCGCGCGCACGCTGCCGCCGCTGACGTTCGAGCGGGCGCGCACACAGCCCGGGTTCGGTAGCAGGCTCGACGCGCTCGTGCCGGAACAAGGCTCCGTCGTTACGGCGCTCGTCACGTTCACCGGCGTGCGCGACGCCGCTGCGCTCACCACGCTCGCCTCGCCCGGCGGCCCGGCCACGCTGCTCGACGTGCGAGCCGCAGCCGAGAGTCTCGTCGGCGCGCAACGCTCGCACATGCTCGTGAGCCTCGCCGTCGGCGGTCTGCTGCTGATCGCGATCGTTGCCGTCGCGCTGCGCGACCGCCAACGCGTAACCCGCGTGCTTGCACCGCTCGCGTTGACGACGCTCATTGTCGTCGCCGTGCTGCAAGTCGCGGGCGTCTCGCTGAATCTGTTCCACCTGATCTCCCTGATACTCGCGGCGGGGCTCGGCCTCGACTACGCGCTGTTCTTCGAGCACGCGGCCGACGATGAGGCCGAGCAGGCGCGCACGCTGCACGCCGTCCTGACCTGCGCGGGCTCGACGCTCATGGTGTTCGTGCTGCTCGCATCAGCCGACCTGCCCGTGCTGCGCGCCATCGGCGCGCCCGTGGCGCTCGGCGTCGTCGCCAACTTCGTGCTCGCGCTGCTGCTCACGCGCCCGGCGGCGCCCCGCGTAGCTCGTTGAGCAGCGCCTTCGCGCCCTGGCCGAGATAGAGCGTGTCGACACCGGCGACGATGAGCGTGTAGCCCTGCGCGACGTACGGCTGCACGGCGGCCGCCGTGACGCCGAAATAGCCGAGCGGCATACCGGCCGCGCGGCAAGCCTCGGTCACGCGGCGAATGGCCGCGACGACGGCCGGGTCGTCGATCTGCCCCATTAGACCTAAGCTCGCCGAGAGGTCGTACGGCCCGAGCAGCACCGCGTCGATGCCCGGCACGCGCGCGATCGCCTCGATGTTGGCGACCGCGTGCGCGTGCTCGGCTTGAACGATCACGGCGATCTCCCGGTTGGCGTCGCGCAGATACTCGCGGAACCGCGCGCCATAGCCGTGCGCCCGCGCGAGGCCGACGCCGCGCGCGCCTTCGGGCGCATAACGCGACCAGCGTACGACGTCGGCGGCCTGCTCCGCCGTGTTGACCTGCGGCACGATGATGCCGTGCGCGCCGAGATCGAGCGCGCGCTTGATGGGCACCTCGGCGGCCTCCGGGACGCGCACGATGCATGCAGTCTTGTCCCCGACCGCCTGGAGAATCTCGGTGAGCTCGCCGATTCCAAGCGGCCCGTGCTCGCCGTCGATGAACAGCCAGTCGAAGCCGACGGCGGCGAGGATCTCGGCCGACGCCGCGCTCGCGAGCGTCACCATCGTGCCGAGCAGCGTCTCGCCGCGTTTGAGCCGGGCGCGAAAATCGTGAGCCATGGTCAGTGCGTCCGCGATCCCGCGCGCAGCTGCGCATCGAGCCACTCGGCGAACTGCCCCGGCGTCGACGCGAAGCGGCCGTGCGGCACGGCGAACCAGTCGTTGCCGATCTGCAGCACGAATGTCGGGAAGCCTTGCGCGCCGACGTTGTTCATGAGCTCGCGCGACTCGGCGAGGTGCTCGTCGACGGGCACGACGCTAAGCGCGCGCTCGAACGCCGCGAGGTCGAGCCCGACCTCGGCCGCCACCTCGCGCAGCGTCTCGGCACGCACCACGTGCTTGCCCTGCTCGTAGTGGGCGTGCTGAATGCCGCGCAGCATCGGCAGCGCTTTCGCAGGACCCTGCGCCTGCGCCGCGAGCACGGCGGCGATCACCGGGCGCGACTCGAGGACGAGGTCGGGGTCGAACAATAATCCCTCGAGATACGGCTTACCGTAGGGTTGGCCGCTCATTTGCCCGACGCGTGCGTCCGCTTGCTGGATGTAGCGGCGCATGTGCTCGGGCAAGCGCGTGGGCTCCGGCCAGAGCCCGCCGGCGTGGAGCTTGAGCGCGAGCCCGTCGACTTTCGTCGCGGCCGTGACGAGGGGCTCGGCGCCGTAGCACCAGCCGCAGAGCGGGTCGTAGATGTAGTGGAGAACCGCGTTCATGCCGGGTTTCGAAATCGCGACCGAGCGGAAGGGGCGCCATCTAACACCAGGATCGCGGCCACGCGCAAGCGCGCCGCCCGTCACGGGCACGGCCACACCGTTGCCGTATGATCGCGAGCGCATGAGCGCCGTGCCACCGGATCCGCTTGCCTCCCCGTGCGTGCGCAACTGCTGCCTCGACGACGACAACGTCTGCATGGGCTGCGGCCGAACGCTCCACGAGATCGTGGCTTGGGGCACGGCCCACGACGTGGACAAGGCCGCCATCCTCGCACGCAGCCGCGACCGCCTGCGCGCGCGCGAGCGCCGTGCCCCTTAGACCCGTTTGTATCCGCAAAACGGACCTACTCCGGCGCTTCGATACGGGTTCCGAGCCCGTTGGGCGCGTGCGCCGCGAAGACGTCGCTGACCTTTTGCGGCATGCGCCCTCCTGCGCCCGTGGCGGACAACCCACCGTCGACAACGAGCGTGTGGCCGGTGATGAAGCTGCCGGCATTCGACGCGAGCAGCAGTAGCGGCCCGGCCAGCTCGGCCGGATCGCCGATGCGCCCCAGCGGCGCGGCTTCGCTGACCCAGCGGAGGTACTCGGGGATGCCGAACACGGGCCCCGTGAGCTCGCTCGGGAACCAGCCCGGTGCGATGGCGTTGACGCGGATGCCGCGATCGGCCCAGCTCGCCGCGAGGTTGCGCGTGAGGTTGATGACGGCCGCCTTCGAGCTCTGATACCCGGTCGGAAAATCCGCAACGCCGACCAAGCCCGCGATCGAGGCGATATTGACGATCGAGCCACCCTTGCCGTCGGCGAGCTGGCGGGCTCCGATCTCCCGGCAGCAGTACCAGGTCCCAAGCACGTTGACGCGAATCGTCTGCTCGAAGAGCTCGTGCGGAATTCGCTCGGGCGTGGCCATCGATTCGGCCACGACGCCGGCGTTGTTCACGAGCACGTCGATGCGGCCGAAATGCCGCCAACCCGCGGCGACCGTCGCCGCGACGTCGTCGGGATTGCCGACGTCGCATTTCATGGCGAGCGCTTTGGTTCCGGCGGCCTCGAGCCGCTTGGCGAGCGCCTCGAGCTTGTCGAGCGACCGCGCCGCGAGCACCACGTTCGCGCCCGCGCCGGCCAACGTTTCCGCGAACGTGACGCCGAGGCCATGCGATGCGCCGGTCACGAGCGCGGTCTTGCCCTCGAGCGAGAACGACGGGTGGGCGGTCATCGGTCCTAAGGCGCGCGTTTGGCGACGAACTCCTCGGCCGGGAAGCCCATGAGCTCGCGCTTGAAGCGGATCTCGTCGCCCGCGATCTCGCCCGAGTACTTGAACTCGAGCGGCATGCCCATGTAGTTGCCCTTCTCGACGAACGTGATCGTGTTGCCGTCGATCTTGACGTCCGACAACGTCGAGTCGGTGATCAGATTGCCCTTGGCGGTTCCCGTAACGGTGGCGCCGTCGACTTTCAGCGTGTACGTGTACTCCTGTTTGCCGACTTGAGTGTCGAAGCTCGCCGTCCAAGTGCCGGTCACGTTGGCGCCTTGCGCGAGCGCGTTGAAGACGATGAGTACCGCGAGAATCGACTTGCCGATGAGTTTCGCCATTGTTATCTCCTCTTAGGGGCGTTGGCCGGCTCGATTGTTCGTACGTCGAGCCGGTACGTCAAGGCGCGGACACGCCTTGCATCGACCCCCAGGGCCGCGAACCTCGCTGCATCAGCGAGGAAGGGGCCGCGAACCTCGCGGCCCCGCGCTACCGCTAGTGTCTCTCGCGGTGGATCGTTCCCTCGATTTCGTAGAAGGCCATCCCCTGCAGCGGTACGTTGGCCGGTCCGCCGCCGGCAAACGAGTTGGTCGGATAGAAGTTGGCGAAGACCGCCGTGAACACCGCGCTGCCGCTGGCATGCTTGAACCTGCCCGTCCCGCCGGTAAATGTCAGCGTGCCATTGGCTAACGCGAAGTTGTTTGCGTTGGGCGGAAGCCCTCCCGCAACGTAAGTCGCCTCCAGGATGTCGCCGTCGGGAGCGACCAATGTAAGACAGCCATGGAAAGCGCCACCACCGCCGGTTTTGAAAAGCGTGAACGACAAGGCGCCGAGCGATGTAGGCCCATTGCCGTGGGCTTCGATTGCGTTCGGCAAGGCCGGCCCCCCGCAGTAACTCACTGCGGCCGTGTTAGGCGTAACCGTGTACGCCACGGCAAACGATCCGTCGAAGGGCCGCCCGTCGCGCCGCCCGTCGGCGAAAGCCGATTGGGACGCAAGACCGACGAGCATCGTGGCGAGCGCCATAGGTCCTAGAAATCTCTTCATGTGGTTTCCTTGACGTGAGGTTGGATTGAGAGCCTGCTGGAGCGGCAGGCCTCCAGTTAATCCCCACGCTAGAGACGGTTCGCCGAAAAACGCTTGGTCCTGAGCTAAGATGATCTAAAACGCTCTAAGATCGCCTCAAACGGAGCGGATGAGCGTGGAGACACCCCGTGATCTATCGATTCGGCGGGTTTGAGCTCGAGCCCGAGCGCCGATCCCTACGCTCCATCGCGACCGCGGAACCCGTCGCGCTGACCGCCAAGCTGTTCGACGTCTTGGTGTATCTCATCGAGCACCGCGGGCACCTCGTCGAGAAGCAGGAGCTGCTCGACGCGGTATGGCCCAACGTGATCGTCGAGGAAGCCAATCTCCCGCAGACGATTTCGGTGCTCCGCCGCGCGCTGGGCGAAGACCGCCGAGCGCATGAGTACATCGCGACCATTCCGGGGCGCGGCTACCAATTCGTCGCGGCGGTCGAAATCGCGGACCCGCAGTCCGGCACGATCGCGAACGAGCCGCGTGCCGCGCTGGTGCTCCACGGAACGTCGGGCGTGCTCGAGGGCTCGCCTCCGGCCACGTCGCGAACCACGGCCGCACGCGCATCCTGGCAACGCGCATACGTGCTGGGCGCCGGGCTCGTAGGCGCCGTTCTCGCGGGTAGCTTGGTCTTCCTGTTGACGCGGCCCGGGCCGTTGCGGCAGCCGGTGTCGCGCTACTTCGTGACGCCGCCGGCGACGGCGCCGCTGTCGAGTCTCGGTGGCGTCGATCTCGAGATCTCGCCCGACGGCACGCGGCTCGCCTATTTCAGCCACGACGCGAAGAGCGACGCAATCACACTCTATCTTCGTGATTTGGCCGAGCTCGACGCACGAGTCGTTCCGGGCAGCGAGGGCACGGACCCCAGAGGTGGGCCCGGGCACCCGTTCTTCTCCGACGACGGCCAGTGGATCGGATTCTGGTCGCCCGGCCAAGGGATCATGCGCATGGCGGTCACGGGCGGACCGGCGCTCAAGATGCTCGATGGCCCAACGGGTTTTTTCGGTGCCGCTTGGGCCGCCGACGACATGTTGATTTTCTCGTCGGGCTACGGCCTGTTCCGCGCGTCGGCGCGTGGCGGCGGGACGCCCCAGTTGCTGACGGGCGCGGCAGAGCCCGGTGGCGCGATTCACGTTGCGCCGAGACTCCTGCCCGGCGCGCGCGCGGTGCTGTTTACGCTCATCGAAGGCAATTCCGAGCGCGTCGCCGTCCTCGACTTGGAGACTCGTGCGCGAAAGATACTCATCGAGGACGCGCAGAACGCCTCGTATGCCGCCACTGGCCACATCGTCTTTGCGCGCGGCACGACGCTGCTGGCGCAGCCGTTCGACGTCGAGCGGCTAGTCGTCACGGGTGAGCCCGTGGCGATGCTGCACGGCGTTCGCAATCCCGGGGCCAATACGGCGGCGGACTATGCGCTCTCCGCAACGGGGACGCTCGCCTATGTTCCGGCTGGGCTTGCCGCGACCGCCACGGGCACACTCGTGTGGGTCGATCGCAGCGGCCGAATCGGCGAAGATGCCGTGGGCGAGCACGTCGAGTCCCCGCGCGAGCCACGACTCTCGCCGGACGGCCTGCGACTGGTCCTGACCGCGGGCCCGTTCGACGACGGCGACCTCTGGATCTACGATCTCGGCGGGCGGCTACCGATCCTGCTCGCCGAGGCGGGCGACAACCGATTCGCGGCCTGGAGCCCCGATGGCGCGCAGGTCGCCTTCACCTCGAATCGCGGCGGTTCCTATGACCTCTACACCGCGCCCGCCGACGGCAGCGTCGTCGACCCCTTGCCGCTGCGTGCGGGCGGCCTGGACGCGGCCCCCGCCGTCTGGTCGACCGAAGGCGATCTGATCCTGACTCGCGGTGGCCCCAGCAACCGGGCCGGGGACATCGTGGCGACTCGAATCGAGCCCGACAGCAAGGTGCGCGACGTGGCGGCCACGCCGAGCTCGGAGTCCACCCCCGCGCTGTCACCGAACGGCCGCTGGCTGGCGTACGCATCCGATCGAACAGGCAGGCTGGAAGTCTGGGTCAAACGTTATCCCGATGGGGTTCCCGTGCGTGTTTCGCGGGACGGCGGCGTCGAGCCCCGTTGGTCCGGCGATGGGCAAGAGCTCTTTTATCTCCAGGGGAACGCGATGATGGCAGTCGCGGTCGAGGCCGGCTCGGAGCTCTCCTTCGCCGCAGCCGTCGAGCTCTTCGCCGAACCGTCCCTCTATAGGGACCCCAGCGTGACCAGCCACACCTATGACGTCGGTCGTGACGGCCGTTTTCTCATGATTCAGCAATCGCCACGCACGGCCGATGTGGCAGGCTCAGCGAGCATCGTGGTCGTCGAGAACTGGCTCGAGGAGGTGCAGCAACGTATGGCGCGGTGACGGCGCGGGCGAACGTCGCTACGTCGCGCGGCGCAGAGTGAGGTTGATGCGCGCATCGCCGGCGAACCGATGTTGCGCGAGCTTCAACGTCGCCACGCCGTGATAGCGCAGCCGGCTCGGCCCGCCCCACACGACGACGTCGCCGTGCTCGAGCGCGACGCGCACCACGCGGTCCTTGCGCTTCACGCCGCCGAACAGGAACGTCGCCGGGACACCGAGCGAGACCGAGACGATCGGCTGCGTGAAGTCGCGCTCGTCCTTGTCTTGGTGCAGCGTGAGGCGCGCGCCGGGCTCGTAGCGATTGACGAGGCAGGCGTCCGGCGTAAACGCTGCGAAGCCCGCGAGCGCCGCGGCTCTCTGTGCGAGCGCGGCGAACACCGGCGGCAGCGCGGGCCAAGGCCGGCCGCTCGCGGGATCGAGCGGCGCATACCGATAGCCGTGCTCGTCCGATACCCAGCCGTAACGGCCGCAGTTCGTCATGGCCACCGACATGCGGAAGCCACCCGGCGTGATCATGTGGCGAAACGGCGCGTCACGCGCGACGCCATCGAGCGCGTTTCGTAGCTCGGCTTCGTCCGCGCACGCGAGCCCGCGCAGCACGCAAGCGCCCGAGGCGGGCTCCTCGCGAGCGCTCAGGCCGTCGGCAACTGCGCTTCGGGCACCCACCAGCCGTGCACCTGACCGACGGCGCGCATCGGCAGATGCACCGTGGCCACGGGACCGTCAGCGAGGCGCTCGGCGTCAAGGATCACGAGATCCGCGCGGCCGGCCTCGGAGTTCCGCGTCGCGAGACCCATGAGATACCCCGCGCCCTCGGGCGCGTTCGCGCTCTTGGGCGCGAAGCAACACTCGGCGAGCGACGTCTCAGTGCCCGCGTTGTACAGCGTCGAGGTGCGGTTCTGATGATCGAAGCGCGCGTAGCAGGCGCCGCCGGCGCCGGGCGGCGCGTTCGGGTCGGGGCAGCCCAAGAATCCGTAGCGATACGGCACGGTGTTGTAGCGGTCGTCCTGCCGCGGCAGCGCGCCGACGTGCGGATACATCTGCTCGATGCCGTACGCCGACGGCCGGCGGCGCTCAAGATCGACCGAGAGCCGCGTGATGTGGCTCGAGCCCGCGATCGGGTTCCAACGCGAACCGTCCTGCATCGGCATGAACGGGAACGGGTTCGACAACGACATCTCGACGTCGACGACGAGCATCTGCGCGTCGTCGAACGCGCCCATGACGTGCGTCGCGCTGCGCGTCGGGCCCTGGATCCAGCGCACGTCCTTGCCGTCGCCGCCGCGGCGCACGAAACCGAAATGGGTGGGCTTCGTGTTGTCCCACGACCAGTGGATGCCGCCGGCGTCCATCTGCGCCTGGTTGATCGTCATCGGGATCACGTAGAAGACGATGTAGTTCTCGGTGACCGCGAAGTCGTGCAGCATGCCGACGTACGGCACCTGGACTTTCGCGGTCCAGACGAGCCGGCCTTGCGGCGTGAACTCGAACATCGTCGCGATGTCGCTGCCGTGGCCTTCGGATTCGTAGCCGAACGCGACCATGTTGCCCGTCATCGAGTCGAGCTTCGGATGCGCCGTGAACGTGCGGCTCGGTAGCTGGCCGTCGAACGTGTAGCTCGGCACCACGGTCTCGAGCGTCAACAAGTTCATGGCCGACGGCGGGCTGTCCTCTTTGAGCGCGAGCAGGTAATTGCGGTGGTTGATGATGTGCGTGTTGGCCGTGCTGCGGCTCAAGCCTTTGACGCTCGGATCGTCCAGCGACGGATTGCGGTACATCGGAAACAAGATCCGCCCCGCCTTCTCTTGCGCAAGGTAGCGCTCGTTGCGGACGAAGCGGCTCTTGTAGTGCACGCGGCCGTCCTTGATGCGGAACATGCTGACGTGCCCTTCCCCGTCGAACGGAATGTTGCCGCGGGCCAGCGGGTACTGGGCGTCGGGGCCGACGCGATAGAACGCGCCGTTCAGGTCGGAGGGCACCTTGCCCGTGACCTCGCAGTCGTGCACGTCGGCCTCGAGCCGATACAGCCGCGACGGCATCTGCATCAGTGTGGACAGTTGCGGCGGCGCCCCCGGCGGCCCGCCGGCCGGCGGCCGTCCCGCGGGCGGCTGCGCGGTTGCGCTTCCCATGACCCCGAGCGCAGCGGCGCCGAGCGCACCGGCCATGAGCGTACGGCGGTCGAATTCGTGGCTCTCGTCTTTCATCGGCTGTCTCCGGCAGTTTCGCAGCGGCTCAAGGGGCCGCGGGTATTGGCGCATGATACTCACAAGGGCGGCACGACGCGACGAGCCGCGCGCAGCAGGCTCAAGCGCGCGTGGTGACCGCCACGATCGCGCTCGCGCGCACTCCCGCGCGGCCGTTCTCGTGCACGTCGCAGAGCACGCTGCCCTCGATCGGGTCATTGTGGTTGAACACGGTCCGGCGATCGACGTAACGCCGGTACGGCTCCCAGCTCCCGAACACGTCGGCCGACACCTCGTCGGGGAAAAAGACTTGGCTCGCGACGACCTCGTCATCGCCGAGCAGGATCTTGAAATGGAGATGCGGCGTACGGCCGCCGTACCAGCTCGGATAGATCGTCGTGAACCGCACCCAGCCCTCGGCATCCGTGAGCTGCGTGCCGCGCAAGTAGGTACGCCCCACCGGCAGCGCCGTTCCCGCGCCGACGCCGCGCTGGTTCTCGTAGCCCGAGTACAGCCCGAGGCCGTCGGCCTGCCAGAGATCGAGGCGCGCGTCGGCGAGCACTGCGCAGTCGCCGGCGCGCGTCACTTGGATCGCGATCTCGAGCGGCGCGCCCGGCATGCCGTCCGCAATCTCGGAGCGCAGCAGGTTTGGATCGAAATAGAACGGGCCTTCGCCGGCATTGGGCGTCAACGCGCAGCGCGCGCCCCTTGGTAGTCCCCGAAGGGGGGCGGCTTGCGCGAGAGCGTCCGTCGTCACGAAGGCGCTCGTCGCACAGGCGGACAGTTGCAGCAGCGTGCGGCGCCGCGCGAGATCGATGCGACCGTGGCGCCACTCCGCTCGACGTTCGCGCTTCATCGCAGCCACTCCACGCGCTGACCGGTCACGGGATGCACGTAGTGGAACGGCGGCAAGAACGCGCTCGGATACATCTCGAACGGCAGCGTCGGCGGCGCATCGGGCGGATTGGTCGCCGTGATGCCCGGCGGCGGACGCGGCTGCACGTCCTTCCAGCCGACGGTGTACGGAACGAAATAGGTGTTGAACACCTGGTCCTTCTCCATCTTCCAAACGCCGTTCTCTTTCACGTACTCGTTCTCGTAGACGCCGCCCATCCATTGGCTGTAGCGCTCCCACTGTCCCATGATGCTGAGCGCGCGCGAGCGCATCAACGCGCTCTGCCCGTCGGGCGCAACGCTGATCACGGGCTGGAACTGCATGTGGTTGTGCTGCAGGCCGAACTGGTCGTCGGTCGCCTGGCCATAGAGATTCAAGTTGCGCCGTACGCTCGCCGAGCCCACGTAGACGCCGCGCATCGCGATCTCGATCGTGCCCGCCGGCGCAAAGATGCCCGTGAGGTCGTCCCATTGCAGGTGCGCGAGGTAGTAACCGTAGATCGAGTTCAAGCGCTCGAGCTGCACCGTGTCCTCGAGAAGACCTAGGCGCGCATCGAGCGCCGCGAGCTCGGCTTCGAGCTCGGCAGCCGTCGCGGCTCTCGGCTGTGCCGGCGCCGCGGCGGCCGGCGCGCCGGTCACGGGGTGACCGTAGTGGAACGGCACGACGAACGCCGCGGGATAGGCTTGGGTTGCAACGCTCGGCGGCCGATCGGGCGGCAACTCCGCCGAGGGTCCGGCGTTCGGAATCGCCGTCTTGCCCCAGCCCGCCTCGTACGGCGTGTACATCGTCGTATGGAAGTGATGACGGCGAATCTTCCAGACGCCGTCCTCCTTGACGTAGTCGTTTTCGAGCACGCCCAAGCCCCAGTTCGCGTACTCGCCGTGCACGGCTTCCTGCGCGAAGACGTGCCAGCGGCCTTGCGCCGTCCGCCCGTCGGGCGCGACGTGGACGATCGGTTGCAGCTGCATGTGATCGAACAAGCGGCCCGGCTGCGGCGACTCGGGGCCAAACGAGCGCAGGAATTCGCGCACGCGGTCGCGCCCGACGTAGACCCCGCGACCGCCGACCTCGATCGTGCCGTCGGCCGCGAACAGGTCGGCTGCCGCGGTCCAGAGCTGCTTGTCCGTGTAGAAGCCGTAGATCCGCTGGAGTTTCTTGACGGCGTTGACGTCCTCGAGCCGCCCCAGGTCGCGCTCCAAGGCCGCAGCACGCTCCGCGAGCGCTGCGAGAGACGGGGTTTCCTGCGAGCCCGCGGAGCGGGCTCCGAGCCAGAGCGCCGCGGCGGCGGCCGTGATCCCGAGCGCGATGAAACCGATCGAGTGACGCATGGTCCGTCTCCTACTCGTTGCTCACGTACTTGCCGACGGGATTCGGGAAGCTGAACGGCGGCACGTAGGTCTCGGGCCACGTCTCGTATTCGACCGATGGCGGCCGGTCGGGGGGCAGCGTCGCCGACACGAGCTTGCCGCCCGTGGGATCGGGATTGGTCTGCCAGCCGCCGGCGTACGGCACGTGCAGTGCCTGATACCAGTGCAGCGCCTTGATCTTCCAGACGCCGCCGTCCTTGACGTACTCGTTCTCGTACGGCCCTTCGCCCCAGAACGCCTCGCCCCCGAGCTCGCCGGTCAACGCGATCGCACGCCACCGTGCCTTGGCGGTGAGACCGTCGGCTGCGACGGTGATCACCGGCATCACTTGCAGATGCTCGTTGAGCCGGCCGTCGGCGAGCCCGCGGCGGCCGCCGCCGAGTGCGTAGAGATACTCGCGCACGCGCTGCTGGCCGACATAGATGCCGTCGAGGGCGATCTCGATCGTGCCGTCGGCGGCGAAGAGCTCCGCCGCTTCGTCCCAGAGGCCGCGATCCGTGTAGTAGCCGTACGCGGCCTGCAAGCGCTCGACGGCGTTCGCGTCCTCGACGAGCGCCTTACGCTGCTCGAGCGCCGCGATCCCCGCGGCAAGCCCCGCAACCTGCGCCGCGTCCTCGGCGCTCGGCCCGCGACCGCAAGCGCAGAGGAGCGACACGACTGCGACGACCTGCGCCGCGACCGTCAACCGTACGACCATGACCGAATCCTCCAGTCCTTACGTGCAGCAGCCTAGCGCCGCGCGGGGCCACTCAGGGCGTGCGCCACGATACCGAACGCCAGAGCGAACACACCGAGCAGCGTCACGATGCGCTCGGGACTTGCCTTTGACGTCTCGAGAACGAAAGCGAAGCATAGAACGACCGGGGAAGCGAGGGCCAGAACGGAACCGCCCGTCGAGAGGTTGGCGCGCCACCCCGTGCGTCCGCCCGCGAGATGCACGCCGAGCGCCAGATTGGCGAGGCTCGCGAGCAAAATGTAGACGTGGTTGGCGCGATAGATATAGCGCAATGCGTCGTCCGCGCTGTATAGCTCGGGGAAGCCCGCGCGCATGAAGATGCCTGTGGCGAGGAACGCCACGACGCCCGTGAGCCCGACGACAAGGTGCAGCTTTCGCATCGGCATCCGCCTACCTCATGTCCCGTGCGCGCCGATGAACGCGCGCGCGACGCGCCCCATCTCGTCGAACACGCCTTCGGTGCTCGCTCGTGCGCGCTTCTGTACACGATAACCGTGGTCGGCGGTTGCGAGCCAGTGCAGCTGCGCGCTCGACAGCGACGCAACGAGCGGCTCGAGCAGCGGGCGCTCGGCAAGCTCGTCGCGCGTGCCCGAGAGGAACAACATCGGCAAGCGGATGGACGCAAGATGCTGCGCACGCTTCGTGTCCGGCTTCCCCGGCATGTGCAGCGGGAACGAGCAGAACACGAGACCTCTGGCCGGCACGTTCCGGTCGAGCACGGCGTGCGACGCCATGCGCCCGCCGAACGAGTGCCCGCCGACCCAGATCGGCAGCGCCGTGCGCTCGGCCGCGGCGGCGAACGCCGCGGCGATCGCCGCGGTCGCGACGGCCGGCGGATCGACGCGGTTGCGGCCTTCGGCCATGAACGGGAAGTCGAAGCGCAGCGTCGCGATGCCGTGCTGCGCGAACGCCGCGGCGATCGCCTCCATGCTAGCGTGCCGCATGCCGGCGCCTGCGCCATGCGCCAGCACGAGTGCGGCCACGGCGTCGGCGGGGCATTGCCAGAGCACGGTTGGCAAGCGCCCCTAGCGCACGGTGCATTGGTAAGGCAGCAGCGTCACGCTCGGCAGCCAGAGCCAGTGCTGGCGCAGCACGACGGGCCGCGTGAAGGTGGCCGGATCGGTGACGGTCATCTCGTAGTCGAGCCGGCTGCCGTCGGCCGTCGGCGTGAAGCGCTCGACGATCTCGACTCCTAAACTCTGCCGAATGCCGAGCTGGCTGAAGAACGGCCAGCTGATGCGCGTCGTCGTGACGACGAGCGCGGCGCCGTCCCACCGTCCGACCGAGAACCCGAGCGGCGACGGTTGCGGCAGCTCGCGCGCGACGTTCGGCCCGTCCATGTAGATGGGCCGCTCGAGGTCGTACTCCTCGAGCTTGAGCAGGATATGCCCGCCGTCCTGCCGCACGAACTCGATCGGATACGGCGCTTCCATGATCGTCGGCATGCCCTTCGGCACGCAGTTGGCCGTGGGGTTGTCGGTGCTGCGGTCGAACGCCGCGAGCTGCGCGCGCGCCGCCGGCGTCAGCGGATAGGCGTTGATGTCGACGCCGGCATCGGTCACCTCGGGGAACAGGCGCGCGATCGTGCGCGTGTGGCTCCAGACGCGGAAGATGCCGAGCTCCGGCCGCGACGGATCGCCGGCGCGCGCCATGAGCAGCGACTCGTCACCGACGGCGCGGCCCCGCTCGGTCCAGCGCGGAGCGAGCCCGACGTTGAGCAGCAGCTCGCGGCCGTCGGGCAGCAGCACGTGCCGCGCGTACATTTCCTTCTTGTCGCCGACGGGCGGGTTGGCCGCGATGCGGATGCGGTCGCCGACGCGAATCGTGCCGGCCTCGATGCCCATGCGCTTCAGCACCGTCAGCGAGCTCGTCTCGATCTCCCAAACGACGTCATCGGCGCGCAGCGCGAAATACGCGTGCGGGTTGCGCCACAGGACTTCGGTCACCTCGCCTTCGAGCTCGACGAGCCGCTGCGTGTCGAAGCGGCCGAAGAAGCTGTGGTGCGCCGCCGCCGTGGCGGGCAATCCCGCCGCGGCGAGCAAGGCCCACGCCAGGGAACGCACGGCGCTTTAGTTCGGCTTGCGGAAGATGAAGAACGCCTGATCCGTCGTGCCGCGCGTGCCCAGCGTGAACACCATCTTCGTCCGGTCGTCGCTCGGGTTCGCGAGCAAGTCGCTCTCGACCGCGAGGGTAAAGCCGGCCGCGAGCACCTCCTGCTTGATCGTCTCGACGCCCATGCGATGAATCGTGCCGGCGTCGCGCCAACCCGAGCCGTCCTCGGCCTTGTGGTCGATGACGACATAGACCCCGCCGGGCCTGAGCGCCGCGAGGATCTTGCGATTGAACGCCGCCGTGTCGACGCCCTGCGGCTGCAAGTCGTGGTAGTAGAGCACGTTCCACACCGAGTCGACGCCTTGGGGTAGCGTCACGTCGTTGTAGCTCTCCTGGTGGTAGACGGCATTCGCGTGCTTCGCGTCGAACTCGCGCGAGGCCGGGCCCGCGAGACGTTCCGTGTACGGCAGGTCGTACATGTCGACGTGACCCGTCGGGCCCACGGCCGCGAGCAGCATCGTCGTGAAGTATTGGCCGAACGCCGCGATCTCGACGATGCGGTCGCCCTCCTCGATCCCGGCCAACGTGAGAATCTCGGCCGGCTTGCGGTGATAGTCGCGCGCGCGCTGCTCCATGGTGCGGTCCGGCGACTCGATGGCGCGCCGCACGTGGGCCGGCGCGTTCGCGGGTAGCACGTAGGGCGGCGTGGCGGCGGGTGTCGTAGTTTGAGCGCGCGCGGCGGGCACCGCCGCGAGCAACAGGGTGCACGAGACGAGCAGTAACGAGCGCATGGAAAGCCCCCCGGGGATGGCGGTGTCAGGGCCTGCATTCTGCGGTCTTTCGGTCCGCGAGTGAACTGGCGCCCGGGGGATCGCGGGGAGTTGAGCAGCGGTCCACAATTCGGGTCCCGCCCCTGTGCTAGCGTGACGGAATCGACATTGGCCTTAAGAGGCAAGCCCGTCGTGCAGGCTTCGCGAGGGTTCACGGAAAGCAACTCGATCGATCCGGCAACCAAGCACGCGATCGAACGCTTGCGGTTCGTTCCGGAGACGGAGGCCGAGTTCCGCACCTACTATCTCGAGCGCTCGCTGCCGCGGGCGCGCTGGGCGACGGCCATTTACCTCGCGCTCGTGGCCGTCGTCACGGCGATCAATATGCGCGGCGGCATGGCGCCGCTCTCGGCTTCGATCCTCGAGCCGATCTATCTGCTGCGCCTCGGCGTCTCCTGCCCGGCGTTGATCGTGATTCTCGCGGCTGCCGTGTTCCCGTCGCTGCAGCGTCACTATCAATGGATTGCGGGTTCGGCCGTCATCGTGACGGGCATGAGCGTCATGGCGATCAGCGGGCTCGCCGCGGCCGGCGGCCTGCCGCAGTTTCAGATGGGCGATGTGCTCGTGATCGTCTACGCCACGTTGTTCCTCGGTCTCCTGTCGCGCGCAGTCATCATCGTCGGGGTCGCGCTCGCGGTTTCGTTCGTCGTGATCAGCGCGTACCTCGGCGTCGCGACGCAGGATCTGATGTTTGCGTCGCCGGTGATCTTCGCGACGACTCTGATGTCGGTATTGTCAGCGCTGCGCGTGGAGCGGCTCGTGCGCGCCACGTTCATCGAGACTCGCTTGCTCAACGACATCGCAGAGCGCGACGGCTTGAGCGGACTCTATAACCGGCGCATGTTCGACACGTTGACGAGCCGCCTTTGGCTCCAGGCGCAGCGCAACCAGGAGGCGCTGCAAGTCATCCTAGTCGACATCGACCACTTCAAGGCCTACAACGACCTCTACGGCCACCAGGCCGGCGACAGCTGCATACGCCAAGTCGCCGGCATCCTGGCGCGTGCCGCACGCCGGCCGTTCGATTTCTGCGCGCGCTATGGCGGCGAGGAGTTCGCGCTGGTGCTGTACGCGCCGTCGGGGGTCGACCCCACGGCAATACCCGAGCAGATCCGTCACGAAACGATGGCGCTCGCGATTCCACACGCCCACTCCGAGGCGGCGAAGTTCCTGACCGTGAGCATCGGCTCGGCGATCGCCGGGCCCGGCACCAAACGCAGCCTCGCGGGCCTGATCCAAACCGCGGACGAGGCTTTGTATCGCGCCAAGCAGCTCGGCCGCAACCGCGTGCTGCACGTCGACTCGAACCAATCCGACACGCCGACCGGGACTTTCAAGGTCTTCGCCTTCAAATAGCGACGGCGCGGCGCGACGTTCGTCGTGTCCGGCGTGTTGTTTGCCGTAACCGATCGCATTACGGAAAGCAAAGGCGGCCACTGACCGCGGCGAGCGCCGCCGCGCGCCGCGGCCTCGGCCCTTGCGGCGCCTTGCAAAGGCCCGGTCGGACCCTGCGGTTGCGCGGCTGACCGTGGAATGATTCACAGACTTGTCGTACTTTATGGCGTAAAGTACTTCCCTCGGCATCCTTGATCTTTAGCCCGTTAGCCCCATGACCGTTGCCCCGAAACGTCCGCGACCCGTCGCGCCGACCCCCATCGATTCCGGGGCCGCCGAGCATCTGCGCTACATCCGCAGCACGATCGAGGCGGCCCATACCTTCACGACGGTCCCGGGCAAGGGCTGCATCGCCATGGGGCTCACTGCGCTCGTCGCCATCGGCCTCGAGTCGCTGCCGCAGCTCGCGCCTCACTGGCTCGCCATCTGGGTCGGCGCCGCGATCGTGGCCAGCGCGGCGGCGCTGTGGTTCATGGAGCAGAAGGCGCGTGCCCAGGGTTTGAGCCTGCGGCGCGCCGTCGCACGGCGGTTCTTCATGACGCTGGCGCCTGCGTTCTTGGCCGGCGCTATCCTCACGGCAGCGCTCGCAGGTCAGGTGGACCGCGAGCTCATCACGGGCATGTGGTTGCTGCTCTACGGCGCGGGTCTCGCGGCGTGCGGGCTGTTCGCGATCCCCGCGGTGTTCACCGCGGGCATGGCGTTCATGGGCCTCGGCGCCGCGACTCTGTGGCTGCCCCCGGGCTCGGGCCACATCGTGCTCGCGCTCGGTTTCGGCGGCATTCACCTTGCGCTCGGCGTCACGATCGTGAGGCACCATGGCGGCTAAGACGGTCGCAAAAGGTCAGCAAACGACCGCCGCGCCCGAGGCGCAGCGCCTGCGCGCCGTCGCCGGCTACTTCGCCGACCGCGAGGCCGGCGAGACCGACCGGCTCATCTACGAGCGCGTTCGCTTGGGGATCCTGAGCGCGCTCAGCGTGAACCGCAGCATGAGCTTCGGCGAGCTCAAAGAGCTGCTGCAAACGACCGACGGCAACCTGAGCATTCATGCGCGCAAGCTCGAGGACGCGGGCTTAGTGGCCTGCAAGAAACGGTTCGCGGCGCGAGTACCGAAGACCGAGTTCAGCCTCACGGCCAAAGGCAAGCGGATGTTCGCGCGCCACCTCGAGCACATGGAAGCGCTGATTCAAGCGGCGAAAGGGACTTAAGGACGCATGCATACCGCGATCATCATGGACGGCAACGGTCGGTGGGCGGAGCGTCGCGGCCTACCGCGCTCTGCGGGGCATCGCGCGGGGGCCAAAGCGGTCCGGCGTATCGTCGAGGCGGCGACGCGCGGGCCGATCGACGTGCTGACGCTCTACGCCTTCTCGTCCGACAATTGGTCGCGACCGCCGCAGGAGGTCGCGAACCTCATGCGGCTGCTCAAGCGGTACCTCGTCAGCGAGACGGCGCGCTGTCTCGACAACGGCGTGCGCCTCAGCGTCATCGGTCGCCGCGATCGGCTCGCGGCCGATCTCGTGCGCACGATCGAGAACACGGAGCGGCTGACGGCGCGCGGCGCGAAGTTGCACCTGCGACTCGCCGTCGACTACTCGGCGCGTGCCGCGATCGCGCAAGCGGCCGCCTCCTCGCGGGGCACGAGCTCGCTGCAGGACTTCGAGTGCGAGCTCGCGGCCGCGGTCCACGCCACGGTCGAGGAACCCGTCGATTTGCTGATCCGCACCGGCGGCGAGCGACGCTTGAGCGACTTCCTGCTCTGGGAATGCGCGTACGCAGAGCTCGTGTTCGTCGATACGTTTTGGCCGGACTTCGACGAGGCCGTGTTCGACAGCGCACTGCGCGAGTTCGCGCGGCGCGAGCGCCGCTTCGGCGGCATATCCTCCGCGGCCGCGGAGCCCGCGGGCTACTCGCGCGCCGAGTAACTCCACTAAACAGCTTGGTTATGTCCAAACGGGGCGGCGCGACTGCACGCCGCGAGCGATACTGTGCGCGAGGCCTGCGAAGGACAACAACAATGAAGGCCAGCCACGTCCGCATCCTACCGGCGCTGGATCTCGGCGAATCCTACGTCGACCCGACGTTCGTGCTCGTCGAGACGACCGTCGATACCGGCGATGAAACGACCACGACGATCGAGCACGTGGCAAGCGAGCCGGTCAACGGCAAGCTGCGTTGGCGAGTCACGACGCTGGGGCAATCCGTGCCGCTCTCGCACGCCGGCGCGCTCGAATGGGCCGTTTCCTTTGCCGCAATGCATGACATCCCCGTCGTCTACCAACGCGACGAGGCCAGGGACATCCGCTACGCAGCCGCCCCGAGCGCGCGCTCGTCGGCCGCCGCTTCGAGCCGGGCGAAATAGTCGCGTGTCAGGCGCAGCTGCTCGCCGGCTGTCTCGGCACGATTGACGACCGCCCGGAAAGCCGCGTTCTCGGGCCGATCCTGGGCGTACCACTTGAGGTGCTTGCGCGCGATGCGCACGCCGCTCTCCTCGCCGTAGAACTCGTGCAGCGCCCGCACGTGCTCGAGCAACGTGTCGCGCACGAAGCCGAGCGGCGGCGGCGGCACGCTCTCGCCCGTCGCCAGGAAGTGTGCGATCTCGCGGAAAATCCACGGCCGGCCCTGCGCCGCGCGGCCGATCATGAGCGCGTCGGCGCCTGTGGCCGCGAGCACGGCGCGAGCCTTCCGCGGCGAGACCACGTCGCCATTGGCGATGACGGGAATGCCGATCGCTTGCTTGATGGCCGCGATCGTCTCGTACTCGGCCTCGCCCGTGTAGAGCATGTCGCGCGTGCGGCCGTGCACCGCGAGCGCCTGGATGCCGGCGGCCTCGGCGAGGCGCGCCACGCGTACGCCATTCTTGTCGTCGCGGCTGAAGCCCGTGCGGATCTTGAGCGTCACGGGCACGGCCACGGCCGCGACGACGGCGTCGAGTAGGCGACCGACGAGCGCCTCGTCCTTGAGCAACGCCGAGCCGGCCCAAGCGTTGCAGACCTTCTTCGCGGGGCACCCCATGTTGATGTCCACGATCTCGGCGCCGTGATCGACGGCGTGCCGCGCCGCGGCGGCGAGCGCGGCGGGATCGGAGCCCGCGATCTGCACACCGATCGGCGCCGGCTCGCCGGCGTGATCGAGGCGACGCACGCTCTTCGTCGTCCGCCAGAGGCGCGGATCGGACGTCGTCATCTCGGAGACCGCGTAGCCCGCGCCGAGCCGCTTGCAGAGCAGCCGAAACGGCTTGTCCGTAACACCCGCCATGGGCGCGAGGATCAACGGCGGATCGATGTCAAAACGACCAATGCGCATCCCGCAAGGATACGCGACTTCGACGTGCGGCCGACGCCCAACTACCCTTCGTACGCGAGGACGTGCAAGCCCGCGTTCCAATCGGTGGCGTAGATGAGGCCGTCGCTCGTCACGAGGCAGTCGCACGTCAGCGCATTGCGCGCCACGCGCGGCCGCGGATCGACCATGCGCTGCGGCATCGGCGGAACCCAATAGGCGATCTCTTTCGGCGCGTATTGATCGCGGATGTCGAACACGCGGACGCCGGCGTTGTGGTAGGTCGCGAAGATCGTCTCTTCGCTGACGAACGTGCCCGGCCGGTTCTCGTGAAGGTTGTGTGGGCCGAAATTGCCCATGGCGCAGAAATCCAAGCCCGTCGGAGTCGGCAGCGTCGCGATCGGCACGGGGTTGCCCTCGGCGCGCACGTCGACGAGCCAGGTGTAGAAGAGCCCCTTCGCGCAGAAATCCGCGTTCGATTCGTCGGCCACGACCACGAGCTGGCGACCCGGCAGCGGCAGCGCCGTGTGTGTTCCGCCAGGGTATGGCGGCGACCAATTGATCTGCGCCAGCAGCTTGGGGCTCGCGGCGTCGGCGACGTCGTGGATCGTGAGCCCGCCGTCACGCCAGGCCGCGTAGCCGCGATCGCCCGCGACGATCATGTGGTGCAGCGCGTAGCGCTTGCCCTGCGGCGCCGTGGGCGTTTCGCCGCCCGCGCGGTGCATGCCGGGCAGCCACCAGCGCGACACGATTTCGGGTTTGGTGACGTCGGCTAGATCGACGATCGCGAGGATGTGATCCGTGAAGCCGTCGAAGTGCGCCGACACGTACGCGTAGCGGCCGCCGGCCCACCAGAGGCGGTTGACGCCAAAGCCCGGCATGGGCAGGAACCCGATCTCGCGCGGCTCGGCCGGATTCGTGTCGATGTCGAAGATCGACAGGCCCGCCCGGAACGGCTGGCGATTCGTCAGCGAGTCGGCGAGCGTGTTCTCGAAGTAGTCGCGCTCGTTGTCGTACGACTGCATGCGCACGATGTTGGCGCCGTTCGCGAGCAGCATGAGCCCCTCGGCGACTTGCAGATGATGCGTGCGCGTGTTCGGTGCCGTCGTGAAGTAGTGCAGCGGCTTGAGCTCACGCGGGTCGCGCGTGTCGAGCACCGTGACGCCGTCGCTGAACATGTGGCCCACGTAGAGATGGCCGCGGTGCAGCATCGCCTGCACGCCGTCGGGCCGGCCGCCCTGGTCGCTGTGCGAGAGGTGCCGGATCTTCGAGCCGATGCCTTCGGGCGGGATGTCGTCGCCAACGGCCGCGGCGAGCTCACGCGGCAACGCAGCACCCGCCGCGGCCGCGATGAGCCCTTTCAGATGCGCACGCCGCGTCAACATGGCCGACCTCGCTGCACGCTACGCGCGCCGGCGTCAATTCGGCTTCCAGGTGTCCCACGTGCGCAGGATCTGCCCGGCGAGCTTGTCGGCATCGGCGACCGGCAACGGCTCGAACTTCTGCACGCGCCCGTGGAAGCAGTCGGCGAGATACAGATTGCCGAGCTGGTCCGTCGAGATGCCGTGCGAGCAGCCGAGCCGGCCCGGCTGCGCCCCGCCGGCGCCCCAGCTGTAGAGAAAATTGCCGTCGAGATCGAACTTCAGCATGCGGAACGTCTGACCGTCGCCGGCCCAGATGAACCCTTTGTCGTCGATGAAGTGATTGACGACGAACGCTGTCGTGCTCGTAGGCCAATGTGGCGAGCGCAACGGCCACAGATCGAGGAAATTGCCGTCGGCGTCGAACACCTGCATGCGCTGATGCCCGCGATCGACGACGAACAACCGCTGGTCGGCGCTGATCGCGATGCTGTGCACCGTGTTGAACTCGTTCGGGCCGGGATTCGCGGGATCGCGCGGCGCCTGGCCCCAATCCTTGATGAACTCGTCGTTCGGGCCGAACTTCGCGACGCGCGTGCCGCCGTAGCCGTCCGTGATGAAGTAAGTGCCGTCGGGTAGCCACGCGATGTCGGTCGGGCGATCGAACGTGTTCGGCCCACGGCCGCGTACACCGAGTTCGCCTTTGCTCATCTCGAGCCGACCGTCGTACGTGAAGCGATAGATCATGTGCAGCTGGTCGTCGATGATCCAGACGTGCTTCTCGGAATCGTAGGGGCTGATCTTGATCTGGTGCGGGCCGCGACCGCACGGCTGTTGGCTGAACATCTGATCGAGATGCGGCCACTCGTCGACGAGATTGCCCTCGCCGTCGACGACGATGATCGAGTGCTCCCAGCGTCGCTCCCAGCCACGCGGCGGCTCCGGTTGGCAGGTCGCCGTGATGCCGTTGCCGTTGCCGGTCGAGTTGCCGCGGCTCGGGTTCAGCGCGGCATAGGGCGTCCAAGGCGCCGCGCCTGCCGGCAAAGGCAGCTCGCCGCGTTGCGCGAGCCAGATACGGTCCGGACTCTCGGCGTAGACGCCGCCGAACGAGCCCCAGGTCCAGCCGTCGTGCGAGTGACGCGTGTCGGGCAACGGCTTCGGCCAGTTCTCGACGACGCGGTAATGGCCCGTCGGCCAGTCGTGATAGCTGTTGCGCTCGGCGCGCGCGGCGGTCGCGGGTGCCGCAGCGTCGGCGGCGGGCGGTGGCGCTGCGGGCTCGCAGCCGGCCACGAAGGCGAGAAACAACAGGGCGGCCGCGCTAAGCGACCCTCGTGCAGTCGTACGGTGCATATGAGATCCCCCTTACCGGCATTCTGCACTAGGGGCCGCCGCCGACCCAAATAGGAGCCGGCTCGCGGTGCACACGCTTCGTAACCTGCACAAAGTGCTACCTATGTCTCCGCCGGACTAAAGTGTCACCTATGTCCCGACCGTTCAAACTGCGTCAGACATACGCTATCTACTCCGGCACGCCTACCGGCGGAAACGGCACAAACTCGTATCCGCTGCCCGTCCACAAGACTCGCCCACCAGAATCGCAACCCGTGCAGAAAAAGACCCTCAATACGCCCTGATCCGCTCGACCAACAATGAATGGACGTGTGAACTGAAGTAGACCGGACCGGTGCCACACAAATTGATCTCTGGACGCCACGAGCACAAATGTGCCACTCGCGTATGAGCCAAACAGAGCGAGATCGGGTCGCCCATCAGCGTCGAAATCGCCTTCGAAGCGCCGACCTACCTCTGGCGTATTGCCGATATTGTCAGTTTGTTCTCTCGTAAGGTCCTGCATCGTCAAGAGACGCACATCACGTAACTCCGGTGCGAGTACCTCGACAATCTCTTCGTCGCTCGCATCGGCAGCTGCTTGAGAATTGGCCTTTAGTGCCACCAGAAAAAGGCCAAGAAGCGCCGTCCGGATTACGCGTACGGTTAAGAAGGATCGTGGCATTGCTTCTTTCTATAGAGCCGCCTAACAGCCCACTGGACAGAGTCCGGAATTCGCCGGATGGGCAGAAACCGAAATTGGCGTTTTTCGACGGATTCTGGTCATTCGAATAACTCCGCGCTGCGGTCGTTTCGGACCGTCGGCCGGCGAGTGCATCAACGGCAGGGGACGGAACCGAGTGGCCACCCTAGCTGCAGATAATCCCCCATATTGCAGAAAAGGCAACGGCTGATGGTGGCGCCCGGCCAGCGACCGTCGCTGCAGCGAATCCGAACAGCTCTCGGGCAATCAACGCTCGCGAACGCAGCGGGTGCCTACGTCCACAGAGCAGAACAGTGTCGGCACCGTGCCTTTGTCCGTACTATCCCTCGCTTGCTCGCGCATTTCGCGCTCCCGCTGGATGTCGTACGGCCCGTGTCGCAGATAGAAGAGCCGCGCCCGCAAACCGCCACACGGCCGTACGCGTTACCCCTCGTGCTCGCGTCGTTCGCCGCGAGCGGTTGCGCCGCGCTCGTCTATCAAGTCGTGTGGCTCGAGCAGCTCGGGCTCGCGCTCGGGTCGTCGGCCGTCTCGCTCGGCGTGCTGCTCGCGACGTTCCTCGGCGGCCTCGGCGCGGGCAGCCTGCTCGCTACGCGTTTACCTGCGACTGCGCGACCGCTGCGGCGTTTCGCGCTGCTCGAGGTCCTGACGGCCGTGCTCGGCCTCGCGACGTTGGTCACGATCCCGCTGCTCGGCGGCCTCTACGTCGCGTGGGCCGGCAGCCTCGGCTTCGGCCTTAGGCTCTTCGTAGCGGCGCTCGCGCTGCTGCCGGCGACGCTCGTCATGGGCGCAACGTTGCCCGCGGTAGCGCCGTGGGTGCGCTCGACGCCGTGGCTCGGGCTCTGCTACGCGGCGAACGCCGCCGGGGGAGCCGTCGGCGCCGTGCTCGCGGGCTTCTATCTGCTGCGCGTGCACGACGTCTACGTGGCCACGGCCGTCGCCGTGGCGCTCAATCTGCTCGCTGCGCTCGCGGCAACCGCACTCGCGGCACGCGAGCCGCCGACGGTCGTCGCGCGCGAGCCGGCAGCAGCGGCTCCCGCAGCGCGAGCGGGCGCGAGTCTCTACGTCGTCGCGGCGCTGTCGGGCTTCACGGCGCTCTCGGCCGAGGTGCTCTGGACGCGGCAGCTGTCGCTGCTGCTCGGCGGCACGGTCTACACGTTCGCGCTGATCTTGGGCGTTTTCTTGCTCGCGCTCGCGCTCGGCAGCGCCGCGGGGGCCGCCATCGGCGAGCGCTACCGGCCGCGCACCGCGCTCGCGGCTTGTCAATGGCTGCTCTGCCTCGCGCTCGCGACCGGCGCGTATGCGCTCGCGCGGTCGCTGCCCTACTGGCCGCTCGACGTGACGCTGCCGTCTATGCCTAAAGCTGCGCTCGAGCTCGACCTGTTGCGCGTGGCCACAGTCGCGCTGCCCGCGACGCTGCTCTGGGGTGCGAGCTTTCCGCTCGCGCTCGCGGCGCTCGCCGCGGAGACGCGCGCGCCGCGCCAGCAACTCGTTGCGCGCCTCTACGCGGCGAACACGGCCGGCGCGATCTTGGGCGCGCTGCTCACGACGTTCGTGCTCGTGGTCGTCGTCGGCAGTCAACGCACGGCGCAGCTCATGATCGTCGCGAGCGCCGCGGCCGGCTGGCTGCTGTTCTACGACTCGGCGCGCGGCGGCCGCCGGCTGGCGCTCGCGAGCCTTGCGGCCGCGGCGCTCGCGAGCGTGGCGCTCGTCGTGCCGGCGCTGCCGCCGGAGCTCATCGCCTACGGCCGGTTCCTGCCGACGCGGGGCCTTGACGCCAACGTCGTCTACGTCGGCGAAGGCCTGACGTCGTCGATCGCCGTCGTGGCCGAACCGAGCGGCGTGCTGACCTACCACAATGCCGGCAAGACGCAGGCCTCGACGTATCCCGAGGATCTGCGCCTCCAGCGCATGCTCGGGCACTTGGGCACGTTGCTCGCGCTGCAGCCGAAGTCGGTGCTCGTCGTCGGGCTCGGGGCGGGCATCACGGCCGGCGCCGTGAGCCTCGACCCCGCGGTCGAGCGCATCGTCGTCGCCGAGATCGAGCCGCTAGTGCCGCACGTGGCGGCCGAGTATTTCGCCGCGTACAACTTCGGGGTCGTCACGAGCCCCAAGGTCGAGCTGCGCATCGACGACGGCCGCCACGTGTTGGCGACGACGGCCGAGCGCTTCGACGTCATCACGTCCGATCCACTCGATCCCTGGGTCAAGGGCGCCGCGGCGCTCTACACGCGCGAGTTCTGGCAGCTGGCCAAGGAGCGGCTCAACGACGGCGGCGTCGTCACGGTGTTCGTGCAGCTCTACGAAAGCACGCCCGAGGCCGTGCGCAGCGAGATCGCGACGTTCCTCGACGTCTTCCCGCAGGGGCTCCTGTTCGCCAATACGGTCGACGGCATGGGCTACGACCTCGTGCTCGTGGGCCGCACCGACTTAGGCCCGATCGATCTCACGCGGCTCGCGCGCCGCATGGCACGCTCCGACTACGCGCCCGTGGCCGCGTCGTTACGCGCCGTGGGCTTCGCGTCGGCGCTCGATCTGCTGGGCGCCTACACGGGTCGCGCGCAAGATCTCGCGCCGTGGCTCGAGGGCGCCGCGCGCAACACGGATCGCAACCTGCGCTTGCAGTATCTCGCGGGCGACGGAATGAACTCGTTTCAGGCGGCGGCGATCTTCCGCGAGCTCGTCGGCGACGGCCCGGCGTTTCCCGCGGAGCTCTTCACGGGCGCGGCCGCCGACCTCGAGCAACTGCGCCAGCGCCTCGCGGCGCGGCGCGGCCAGTACTGAGCGCGCGCAGCGCGTCAGTCGCGCTCCGCGAGCAGGCGCACCTTGGCCGCGGCGAGCGCCGCCTTGGCGGCGGCGTCGGGGCGCGGGAAGTCGAGCCCCAGCGACTCGAACGCCTCGTTGACGATCTTCGCCACCTGCCAACGCGCGTAGTGCCTGTTGTCGGCGGGCACGGCATACCAGGGCGCCCACGGTCGGGACGTGGCGTTCAAGCACTGCTCGTAGGCCGCAAGGTAGTCGTCCCAGCGCGCACGCTCGTCGAGATCGCCCGCATTGAACTTCCAGTTCTTCGTCGGCTCGTCGATGCGCTGGAGCAACTGCTTGCGCTGCTCGTCGCGCGAGATGTTGAGCCAGAACTTGAGGATCATGGTGCCTTGCTCGGCGAGGTGGCGCTCGTGATCGCAGATCGACCTCTGCCGTTCGTCCCAGAACGACGCGGATGGCGGTGTCGGCAGCCGCTGCGCCGCGAGCAGCTCGGGGTGCACGCGCACGACGAGCGCCTCCTCGTAGTAGCTGCGGTTGAAGATCGCGACGCTACCGCGTTCCGGCAGGTGCGCCGTCGTGCGCCAGAGGAAGTCGTGGGCGAGCTCGAGGCGGCTCGGCTGCTTGAAGGCCGTAACGTGCAAGCCGCACGGATTCACGCCGGCAAAGACGTGCCGGATGGTGCCGTCCTTGCCGGCGGCGTCGAGCGCCTGGAACACGAGCAGCACGGCATGGCGGCCGTCGGCGAACAATCGGTACTGGGCAGCGCCGAGCGCCTCGACCTCAGCCTCGAGGAGCTCCTTCCAGCGGTTGCCTTTCTTGTCTTCGTCGGGCTCCGTGGCCGCCGCGCTCACGCGGAATGAGCCGTCGAACGGAACGAGCAATGGGTGAGGTTTGGCGGAAAACATCGAGGACACCCCGCGCCGAGCCGGCGGCGCAGAGCATCCTAACCGAAGACGGCCCGGCGGGCCGCGCGGTCAGCCTGCTTCGGCCGTGAGGTTCAGCAGGTTCGGCACGTCGCTCGGCTTGTAGAGGCTGATGCGCGTGAGGTCGACGGGCCGCGTGGGCTGCGACGTGATCGTGAAGCGCTGCTTGCCGAGCAGGAAGTCGGTGTACGGCTGGATGATCATCGCATCGAGCTCCATGCCGCTCTCGCGCGCCACGGCCTGGATCTCGCGCAGCTGCGCCGCGATGACGTCCTCGGCCGTGACTTGCCGCTCGGCGCAGTGCTTGAGAATGCGGCCGTTGAGCGAGTGGTCGATGTAGTCGAGCCGGCCGCCGACGAGCAGCGGCCGCGCGCCGTGCGCCAACGCCGTCGGGTCCGCGAGGCCGCTGAACGTGACCATCAGGTCGAATGCGTACATGTCCGCGACGTGCGTGCCGACCTCGAGGACGAGCTCGTCGCCGCCGCTGCGGCGGAAGTCCGCATTGAAATCGACGTCGAGCTCGTAGTAGCCGAGGCGTTTGAGCGCCTCGGGCGTGAAGCCGTAGGTGCTCGCGCAATGGTCCGCGGCCGTGAGCTCGACGGCCGCGACGCTGAGCTTGCGCGCGTCCTTGAGCAGGCTCATGTAATCGGCGTCGACGCTCGCGCGCAGCCCCGTGACCTCGACGCCGAGCCGGTCGGGAAACTCGAAGTCCTCTGCGCCGTTGTTGAAACCGAGTAAGAACAAGAAGCTCGGCGTCCGAACGCCCAGCGACTCGATGTTGATCGGGTCGTCGAACTGCGGCAGGTGGATCGTGATGCCCTCGACGCGCAGCTCGCCTTCGAGCGTCGCGACGACGCTCCGGTATTCGACGTCCACGACCGGGCGGGCCTGCGCGAGCACTCGATCGAGGTCTCGCGCGGCCTTGTACTGGACGTAGAACTTGGCGCCGAAGTAGCCGCCCACACCGACGACGACGGCGGCCACCAGAAGGTTGCGCATCGAAACCCCTCGCGACACCAGAAACGCCCGAAATTCTAGCGGCGGCACCCCTTCCGCGAGGCGACGGTAGTCACAAAACCAACCCCGCCGACGAGCGCTGTCTCACTTTGCCGCCGCACCGCGCGTGACGGCGTGGGGGGTTCCGCGAAGGGCCCGGCCGCGTCCCGCCGCGGCCACGGGGCCCCACACGCACCGGGGATGTCGGCTCGGCGCCCGCCCACGCCGCCC
>CAZCZE010000011.1:0-138520 GCA_964503125.1 uncultured Gammaproteobacteria bacterium | reverse complement strand
CGTGAACAAGAAGGCGGAGGTAGTGCGAGCCTACTTTCCGCCGGACGCCAACTGTCTGCTCTCGGTGATGGACCACTGCCTGTGCAGCCGCCATTACGTGAACCTCGTGATCGCGGGCAAGCACCCGGCCCCGCAGTGGCTGACGATGGACGCTGCCATCGAGCACAGCACCGCGGGCATCGGCATCTGGCGGTGGGCATCGAACGACGAAGGCGCTCTGCCCGACGTGGTCATGGTCTGTTGCGGCGATGTACCCACGCTGGAGACGCTCGCCGCCGTCTCCATCATGCGCGAGCACCTCCCCCACCTGAAAGTCCGCGTGGTCAACGTCGTCGACCTGATGAGGCTGCAGCCGCAATCCGAGCACCCGCACGGGCTCAGCGACACCGACTTCGACGAGCTCTTCACCAAGGACAGGCCGGTCATCTTCGCCTTCCACGCCTATCCGTGGTTGATCCACCGCCTCACCTACCGCCGCACGAACCACGAGAACATCCACGTCCGCGGCTACAAAGAGGAGGGCACAATCACCACGCCCTTCGACATGACAGTATTGAACGACATGGACCGCTTCCATCTCGTCATGGACGTCATTGATCGCGTGCCGCAGACCGGCGCCAGGGGCATCGCTCTGAAGCAGCAACTCAAGGACAAGCGGATCGAGCACAAGCGATACATCAAGAAATATGGGCAGGACATGCCGGAAATCCGCGACTGGCGCTGGGGCGCACGACGGGCCGCAGGCGGCGGCGCAACATGAACCCAGCGCTGCCGGTGGTCTACCTCGTGCGCCACGCCGATACCGCGTGGACGCTGACAGGTCAGCATACCGGCCGTACCGACCTTCCACTGACCGAGCAAGGTGAGCGCCAGGCGCGTGCGCTCGGACCGAGCCTCACAGCACTGCGCATCGATCGCATGGTCTCGAGTCCTCTGCAGCGCGCCCGCAGCACGGCCGAGCTGGCGATGCCGCACGCTCACGTCGAGGTCGACGATGAGCTCATGGAATGGGACTACGGCGCCTACGAAGGCAGGCGGACTGTCGAGATTGAGGTGGAGCGCCCCGGTTGGCGCCTCTTCCGCGATGGCTGCCCGGGCGGCGAGACGCTCGGTTCCGTGGCCACGCGCACCGACCGTGTCATTGACCGCATCCACGCAGACGGCCGCACCGTGCTCCTCTTCGGCCATCGAGAGGTCCTGCGGATTCTCGCCGTGCGCTGGATCGGGCTTGCGCCGATCGAAGGACGCCGCCTGTTACTCGTGACCGCCTCCTTGAGCGTCCTTGGGTACGACCACGACCTCACCGAGCCTGTCATCCACGCCTGGAATGCCAGCGCGGTCGATGGTGGACAGGAGACGACATGAACGCCACACAGCAGCTTCACGCGCTGGGCCAGAGCCTCTGGCTCGACCACATCACCCACTCGCTTCTGACGAGTGGCACACTCGCTCGCTACATCCGAGAGCTCGCGGTAACGGGCCTCACCTCCAATCCCACGATCTTCGACCACGCCATCGGGGATGGCGAGTTCTACGACGACGCCATCCGCACGCGGGTGCTCGCCGGCATGTCGAACGAGGCGCTGTTCTTCGAGCTTGCGACAGAGGACTTGGTCCAGGCCGCGGATCTCTTCCGGCCGATCCACGACGCCACGGGTGGCGTCGACGGCTGGGTATCGCTGGAGGTGTCGCCTCTGCTCGCGGACGACACCGCCGGCAGCATCAAGGCAGCGGCAGAGCTGCATGCGCGCGCAGAGCGCCCCAACTTCTTCATCAAGATCCCCGGTACCCGCGCCGGCATTCCGGCGATCGAGGAATCGATCGCCGCAGGCGTGCCGGTGAATGTGACACTGCTGTTCTCACGCGAGCACTACATCGCGGCTGCCGAGGCGTATATGCGCGGCATCGAACGGCGCATCGTGGCAGGCCGCGACCCGAGGATCGCTTCGGTGGCGTCGCTCTTCGTCAGCCGGTGGGACGTAGCCGTCAAGGACAAGGTTCCGAACGCGCTCCGCAACCGCCTTGGCATTGCCGTTGCCATGCACACGTACAAGGCCTACCGCGAGCTGTTGACGTCGCCGCGCTGGCAGAAGCTCGCCGCACGCGGGGCTCTGCCTCAGCGTTTGCTGTGGGGCAGCACCGGGACCAAGGATCCCGCCGCCCCCGACAGCCTCTACGTCGAAGCGTTGGCGGCTCCGGATACGATCAACACCATGCCCGAGAAGACGCTGCTCGCCTTCGCCGATCATGGGGAGGTGAAAGGCGCGATGCCCATCGACGGCGGCGACGCCGAAGCGGTGCTCGCGGAATTTGCGGGCGAGGGTGTCAACGATCAAACGCTTGCCGCCGACCTGCAGCGGGAAGGCACTGCTGCATTCGCCAAGTCCTGGAATGAGCTGATGCGTCGCATTGCGTCGAAGAGAGCGCTCCCATGACGCGGGTCTTGGTCCTCAACACCGGATCGAGCAGCGTGAAGTGGACGGTGCTTGCTGCCGACAAGACGGTCCTCGCCGGCAGGAGCGAGCCGTGGGCGGCGGAGGACAGCGCTGCCCGCGCGGATCAGCTCCGCGCCGCGCTCGAGCGAGCGCCAACGTTCGACGTCGCGGGCCACCGGGTAGTGCACGGGGGCACGCGCTTCCGCGAGGCCGTCGTCATCGACGAGAGCGTTCGTGAAGAGCTCGCCGGGCTTTCCGCTCTCGACCCCGAGCACATGCATGCCTCGCTTGCAGGCATCGACGCCGTCAGTGCCGCTTTTCCCACGGTTCCGCAAGTCGCGGCGTTCGACACCGCGTTTCACGCGACCCTCCCGGAGGCAGCAGCCGGCTACGGCCTGCCCTTCGAATGGACGGAGCGGTGGGGCCTTCGTCGCTTCGGCTTCCACGGGCTCAGCGTGGCCTACGCCGTCGAGCGAACGAGCGACCTTCTCGTCGCTCCGCCCTCGCGACTGATCGTCTGCCATCTTGGCGGCGGCTGCTCGGTCACGGCGGTCCAAGGCGGCCGATCGGTCGACACCACCATGGGGTTTTCACCGCTCGAAGGTTTGATGATGGCCACGCGCTCGGGCTCGGTCGATCCGGGGGTCCTGCTCTACCTCCAGCAACATTGCGAAGTGGGCATCGACGAGCTCCGCGAAACGCTGACGAAGCATTCCGGACTTCGCGGCGTGTCCGGGATCTCCGGAGATCTGACGAAGGTCCTCGAGGCCGCGGACGGAGGCTCGTCGCGCGCGCAGCTCGCCTACGAGCGCTTCGTGCTCTCCATTGGTCGAGCCCTGGGCGCGATGGCGGGCCTTCTCGGAGGTGTGGACGCGGTCGTGTTCACCGGAGGCATCGGCGAGAACAGCGCGCGGGTTCGCCGGGATGCTTCGAGCGTGCTCCGGTTTGCGGGGCTCGAGCTCGTCGAGGATGCGAACGTGTCGGACAACGGTGACCGCGACATCGCCGTGCCAGGGTCTCGGGTTCGCGTCCTCGTCGTTCGGGCTCGAGAGGATCTCGCAATCCTGAAAGACGTGCTCCGGCTGCGCCACGCCGAGCTCCCGATCAGTAACTCCAAGGACGCCGGGAGGAATGACAAGGTTCCCGGCGTTCGCGTGGCTATCGCTCGCTGGGAGAGCGAAGGGGGTGCTCCACGCCCAGCGCACAGCTCGATCGCGCTTGACCCAAGGAAGAAGCTCATTGTGTTCGACCTGGACGGCACGCTTGCTGAAAGCAAAGCATCTCTCGATGCCGAGATGGCCGCGCTGCTCGGTGCTCTGCTGCGCGTCGTAAAGGTGGCCGTCATATCCGGCGGCGGCTGGCCACAGTTCGAGACGCAACTGCTTTCCCGGTTGTCGGACCACGAACGCCTGAGGGAGCTGTCGCTCCTTCCTACGTGTGGAACGCAGTTCTTCCAGTACTCCTCGGGCTGGACACAGCTCTACGCGGAAAACTTCTCCGACGAGGAGAAGGAGCTAATTGTCGATTCGTTGAAAGAAGCGATGGAGTCGTCGGATTTTCGCATCGAAGTCACGTGGGGAGAGCAGATCGAAGATCGGGGAAGCCAGATCACGTTTTCTGCGCTGGGGCAGCAGGCTCCCATCGAAGAAAAGGAGAAATGGGACCCTGACTTCGCCAAGCGTAAGAAGATGCAGGCCCGCCTTGAGCAACTTATCCCAGGGTTTTCTGTGCGCCTGGGCGGCACGACCTCCGTGGATGTCACGAAGCTTGGCATCGACAAAGGCTACGGCATGCGAAAGCTCCGAGACATTCTTGGAATTGGACTCCAGGAGATGCTTTTCATCGGGGATGCCTTGTTCCCTGGTGGAAATGACTATCCGGCAAAGGAAGCAGGCGTTGAGTCGATCCAGGTCAGAGATCCGAACGAGTCGAAGCGGGTGATCGAAGCCATCGTCGCGTGTTTGGGCCCGACACGCGACGCTCCGTGAGGACGACGTCCGATGAGCGGCTTTCAGTTGCAGCGCCTTGGGCAGATCATGGAGCCAGAACCAGGCAATCCGCTTGAGATCGAAGGCGTCCTGAATCCAGCGGCCGTTCGTGGCCCAGATGGTCACCTGTATCTCTTCCCCCGGCTTGTCTCGCGGGGCAATTATTCGCGCATCGGCATCGTCCGCGTGCGGTTCAATCAAGCCGGTGATCCGTCGGGCGTCGAGCGGCTCGGCATTGCTCTTGAGCCGGAGGCTGTTTACGAGCTGCGAGCTGACGGTCGCGGCGGTTGCGAGGATCCGCGCATCACCTTTGTGGAACGGCTGCAGCGTTACGTCATGACCTACACGGCGTTCTCGCCCATCGGTCCACGGATCGCCCTAGCCGTCTCGGAAGATTTGTTTCACTGGAAGCGCCTGGGTCTCGCGACCTTCGCTCCGTATCGCGGCATCGATTTCGTTCACGTGGACAACAAGGACGCGAGCCTCTTCCCGCTCGCCATTCCCAATCATGCCGGGAAAATGCAGATGGCGATCCTCCATCGGCCCCTCTTCCCTGGCACGCGTCCCGAGGAAACCGCCTGTCAGAGCGCGTCCCGTGTGGTGGACCTCGAGCATGAGAGCATCTGGATTTCCTACTGCCCGATCGCCCTGGATGGCATCGAACCGCATCACTTTGGCCTGTTCAACTCGCATCACCGGCTCGCGACTCCCGTGTCGCCGTGGGAGATGCTGAAAATCGGCGGTGGCACTCCGCCCATCCTCACTCGTCATGGCTGGCTGATCGTTTACCACGGCGTGCGAGAGGAGCTGTCCGAGCCACGAGGTGCTGAGCGCCGTTTGTGCTACTCAGCCGGGGTGATGGTGCTCTCGAAGGAGCATCCGCGCGTGCTCCTTTACCGATCGGAGGAGCCGGTTTTGACGCCCTTGCTGCCACAAGAGCGGCGGGGGGTGGTTTCCAACGTCGTCTTCCCCACCGGCATCGACCAGCGCCTCGATCTCGACTTGCCGGACCGCATCGACGTCTACTACGGGATGGCCGACAATCGGATCGGCGCGGTGCGCCTCGACGTGCCCGAACGCCTGCCGTTAGGGGCACCCGCCGACCGACCAGGGCCTTGAATATTTAAGATGGGATACGGGAATTCCATAGACTTACCCATATCGGGTGCAGATAACACCCAAGGGTTGTAGAGGCATCAAGCCCTGGCGCGACCGACACGGTCCCGCCGGGGCTTTTGCGTTTCATGGGCCGCGATGAACGAAGCGAGTGCAAAGGCAGCTAGCGAAGACGAAGTGGACGGCGAAATCCTACCGTTTCCCGCTCAATATTCACCCGCACGGCCTACGGAGTTGTAGTTAGCGAGGTGTCTGTCGCGAATTCTTGTCGTCCGCGACGATGCCTGATCACCTTTGGAATCGCGGTAGCACTTCCGGGACGCAGTGTCGAGTGACGGCGATCGTCGATCACGCAGAACTTGCGGTAGTCAGTGCCGATCGCACACGTTCGAGGCGGGCGCGCACATCCGTCGCCACGGCCGCGACCTCGGCGTCGCTGGTCATCTGCAGCACCGCTACCGGATCCATGAAGGCGATGACGAGTCGGCCATCGACCTCCTCGCGCACGACTACGTTGCAGGGCAACAGCAGCCCGATGTCGGGCTCTGCCGTGAGTGCGCGGTGCGCCAGCGGCGGATTGCAGGCGCCCAGGATCCGATAGGGACGGCCATCGATGCCGAGCTTGGCCTTCATCGTGGCCTGGACGTCGATATCGGTGAGGATGCCGAAGCCCTCGGTCTTGAGGGCCTCGGTCACCTTGGCAACGGCCTGAGTGAAGTCCTGCTTCGGCAGAAAACCGTGAAAGCCGTAACTCGACGCCGTGGGCGCGGTGGTGGCGAGGGGCGTGTGGCTCATGGCTTCCTCGGTCCTCACTGGGCCGCCGCTATTGCCGGCATGCGCTGCATCATCATGTCCATCATCACCTGCATCATGGCCATGTGGTCCGTCATCATCTGGTGGCGCTTGGCCACGTCGGCGGGCATACCTCTGCCGTCGCCCATGCCTTGCATGCTGCCGTGCATCTCTTCCATCACGGCCATGCCGTCCCGCATGACCTTCATGTGATCAGCCATCAACGCCTGCCGTTCGGCCGGAGTTTTGGCATTCATCATCTTCTGCTGCATGTCTTTCATGGCCTTCATGCGAGGTTCCATGGCGGCCATGGGCCCGGATGCGCTTGCAATGCCGATGCCGGGCGTCGCGGGTGATGTATTCATGGCTGCAGGGCTTACGCAGGCAGTGGCCAGTGCGGCAGCGGACAGTGCGGCGAGGGTGCGAAGGGCGGTCATGGCGAATTCCTGGTGGGTTGTAAAGGTCTGCGATCCCTCGGTCTCATCGAGTCGCTCTGGACGTCGACGCAAGTGGAGAAACTGAAACTATCCTGAAGGCCGGCGAGGGTCTGTGCGGCAGCGAACAGGGGCTTGTCGGCACTCTTGTCGCGGAGCCAGCCGGCGATCTCGCCGGTGGTGCTTCGCGTTGCGCGGTGATGGGGGATGTCGCCTGTCGAGGTGAAACTCGTCGCCGCCCGAATGTATCAAGGGCAAACGACAAACATGCGCACACCAGGCGGGGGTTTCGCCGCCGTCTTAACCCGCGCTCGGTAGCACCTAGTCGGCGGCAGCGTTTACCGATCCGAGTGTGGTTTTCGCCGCGCTGTTCGTATTGGGAGCCCGGAGCTGGCAGGGGACACAGCGGAGGGCCGTATACGCCTCCATACGCCTCCGCGCAGTCGGCGCTGTACGACGCGACAGTTACACCACACGTTCGGTTACCCCGATGCCTACCCATCGCTAACCATTGCCTAAGCGCTGACGACGCGTGCGCCGCACGAAACCTCGCAGCGCGTGGATCTCATTCTTCGAAATCTTTCGTGATCAATCGCGCTCAAGCGGCATCTTCTGGCGGTGCTTCTGACCGTAAAAGAACTGCGCTTCCCATGAACCCGCTAATGAGACAAATAGTTAGGCGGCTCGGAGGACAATTGAGTGGGAGTAACGAGGAAATCTTAATCCTGCCTGGGCGCCGCTGTTGCTGCCGCGAAACGGAGATTTGAAAGGCTTGATCTTGGCGGCCACGTCCGACGTCGAGCTAACCGCCGGAGCGATGGCAGACGGTGTCGCTGCTGGCTTCGGAGCCGGCGCAACGCGCCGCAGCCGAGCAAGCTCGGCGAGCAGGTCGCGCTTGTCGGACTCAAGCGAGCCGCCGCTCGAGGGCCTTGATGGTCGAGGCCGTGTGGTCAGGCGTCATGCTGGCTGGTATTCTAGACGCTGCTACGGCAACGCCGTATAGTGATGCAGTGTTCGAGTTCATCGAGACGCCGCATTTCACTAGGATTTTGGATCGATATCTCGATGACGACGAGTACTCTGCACTTCAGGGTTATCTGAGCTCGAACCCCGAGGCCGGCGTGATCGTGCCGGGTTCGGGCGGTGTGCGGAAAGCTCGGTGGCGCGCCGAAGGGCGAGGTAAACGCGGAGGGCTGCGGGTTATCTACTTCGCGAAGCTGGCTCGCGAGGAGATCTGGATGTTAACCATCTACGGTAAGAACGCGAGGGAAAACATACCCGCACACCTCCTGAGAACGATGAGAGAGGAGATCGAAGATGCGCAAAATGACTAAGAAACAACTCGCCGAATGGGAGAAGACTCGGAACCTCGGCGAGGAGATCCTGTCGGGGCTTCGGGAAATCAAGGCGGGGCGGGGGCGGCGGTTCACAGTCAATTCGTATCCGATCGTTCGGGCGCGCGAGAAGTCGGGGTTGTCGCAGGCGCAATTTGCCGGGCTGCTCGGCGTATCCGTGCGTACGCTCCAAGACTGGGAGCAGGGGCGCCGCGAGCCCAGCGCGGCGGCGAAGACACTGATCAAAATCGCGGAGATCTATCCGCGCGTGCTCAAGAAGATCGCCGCATAGCGCGAAGCCAAGCGTTGTTGGACACGGTGGCCGACGCGAATCGCGTCACGTGGATAATCGTCGTTCGGGATCTTTCGCTAACTATCGCGCTCAAGCGACACCTTCGGGCGGTACATCTGACGGTAAAATCTTTACGCTGTCCATGAACGATCTGACGAAACAAATAGTTAGGCGGCTCGGAGACAATCGAGTGGGAGTAACTGGCATTTAGCAGACTACCAAGGCGTTGCCGGGCAAAGCAGGGCCTGTTTATCGGCAAAAATGGCACAGACCTTCACACTTTCCCGAGCTTCGCCAGTTTGCCGAGGTGCGCGCCTCCGTCCTCGGCGAGAGGCGCGCGCGGATCGACGTTCCGCATTCGCAGCAGTCCTTTACTCCCTGATCGAGTCAGATGCCCGTACTTTTCCTTCTGCGAGTGCGGGTGTCGCATAGCGGTTTGCCGGCGTCGCTCGTCCTACCCTTCGAAAGCGCCGATGGAAGTGAGCGCGTCGCCCAGCCTGTGACACAACCAGTTGCCCGCCTTGGCGCTTCCGGACAGTGTTCGAGTTAGGTTTATTTGTCTTTTAGTACAATAAACTGTACTCTTCTTGAATGAAGGCACGGCACGAGATCCGCAACACCGTCCGGCGGCATCGGCTCATGAGGGACATGACGCAAAACGAGCTCGCGGAGAGGCTAGGAGTCACCCGCCAAACAGTGCTTTCGATCGAAAAGGGCAAATACACCCCTTCGATCGCGTTGGCCCTACGTTTGGCCGACGTGTTCGGGGTGAGTGTCGAGACACTGTTCCAGCTCGATAAGGAGAGCGGCAATGAATAGCGAGACAACGCATCAGCGGTGGCGACCTACAGCAACAACTTGGCTTGCGGGCAGCCTAGTACTTGGCGGCGCTGTGCTGGCCGTCTGGTCTAGCGGATGGTTTCTGCTGCTGGCGGCCCTCGGGACATTCGGGCCTGGTGTCTTGCGCGAAGCGGGTTGGCTCCGAGACAAGGATGAGTTGCAGCTGCTCGCTGCGCATCGTGCCGGCTACCATGCCTATCTAACTTGCGGGATCGCGGCATTCGTGAGCCTGGCTTACTTCCAGTCCGGCCCTCCCGATGTGCGTGACTCTCAGGATATTGGGCTGCTCTTTCTCGTGCTGCTGTGGTGCACTTGGTTCCTGAGCGCGTTGCTCTCGTATTGGGGTCCGCGAAAAACAGCCGCCAGAATCCTGACCGCGTTTGGCACATTCTGGATAGCGTTGATGATCATCGACAATATCCGACTTGAGTGGTCGTCGGGATGGGCGGCCCTGCTCATGCAGTCGCTACCCGCTGTACCGCTCTTCGTGCTGGGCTGGACGTCACCTCGCTGGCCGCGCACGACCGGAATACTGCTACTCGCGATCGCCGCGTTGACTCTGGTGCTGCTTGCCGAGCCTGCGCAAAACGACACCGGATTGGTCATGCAAATAATTAGGGTCCTGCTGTTCATCGGTCCTCTACTCGCTTGTGGGGTTTCGCTGCTGAGCGTACGCAGCGGCGAGGATGACGACGACGTAGACGACGCGCTAGTCAGCGACCAAAGGTAGCGACAGAGGAGGGAAGCCCTCGACGCAGTCGCCGAGTGTACGGTGGGGGCGTTACTCGTGGCGCTGCCTTTGCCGTTCTGGTGGGGATGGCATGACTCGGCGTGGGCCGGTCGCGTGAGGAGGCGACTCGCCCGCACTACGAGGTCATCCTGCGTTGGGTGATGTTCGCCGGCGCAATTTTCCTGATCGGGTAGTTTCGCTCGACCGCCATCCGGCTCGGCTTGATCGAGGAACCCGATGTCTGGAGGCGTGCGCAACGCGATGAAGCGCGGTCGTAGTCGCTGCGTCGCTTTGGAGGATATCTTTCGCGATCAATCGCGCTCCAGCGGTCTTTTCGCCGGTATGTCTGACGGTATCAGTGCGACGCTACGTGCGAAATGCTAGATCGAACAAAGGACTAAGGCGCTGGGAAATGATTGAGTGGGAGTGACGGGAAATCGTCACACGACCAAGGAGCCGGGCCGGCGTTTCGGCGGCCCTCGCCCTCGTCAGGCGAGCTTTGCCCGCGCGCTGCGATCGAAGATCGCAAAGAGCTGCTCGACGTCGGAGCCCTCCGACCCCTCCGCGTCGTAGTGCAGCGCTTTAAGCCTGAAGCCCGCCGCCCGCTCGAGCACCGGGCCGGTCAGCAGAGTGTCGAACGACACTCCACCTACCATTCGGCACGCCAGCGTCAGATAGAGCCGATCGAGCGCGTCGTCGACGATCAGCGCATTTAGTATTTCACCGCCGCCAATCATGGCGATGTTCCAGTGCGCTTCCCGCGCTAACGCCTCAATCAACCTGCCACCTTCTACGCGTGTGCCGTCGCCGACGCTGAGCACGCGTACACCCTGAGACTGCACGCTTGCAATTTTTCGCGGATCGACCGCTTCGCCCGTGGCAACGTACACCGAGCGGCCAGACTCAGCTAACGGGCCCAGCGGTGGGAGCTCGAGGCTTGCGGTGACGATGACTATAGCGGGCTGCGGCGCGAGACCGCGCGCGCGACGCCAGCCGAGAAGGTCCGCGTACTCGGGCTTGCCACTGACTGGGAAGCTCCGAGCGGAGACGCCGTGCTGGAGATCGCGCACGTACCGGCCGCTTATGATGACGGCGTCCGCGCACGCCGCGAGTTCCTGAAAAAGGCGCCAGTCATGAGCATTAGCTATGGCGGGCGGCACCCCGCGTTTCGAGGTTTGAGGATCGGGAAGCGAGATGCGTCCGTCGAGACTGGTTATGTAGTTCGCGTATACGAAACTCCGTGATCGCTCGGCTGGAGGTCCGAATCGCTCGCTCAAATAAAGCCCCTGCAGCGGGACATGCTCTCCAGGACTCGGAAAGATCCGCACCAAGGTCTTGCCCTCTGCGTCTTGCATGGAATGGTAAAAGGCTCCGCGGACAATCTTCGCTTACGTTATCAAAGGCCGCTCGCTAGTGCCGGACCGTGCTGCTGTTACGGTTTATGACCCGGCTCGATATCGCGTGCCCGCTGAAATGTCAGCTGCTCCGAGGTCGCGTTCTGTTCCGTGTCGATCGGCTCGAGCAGAAAGCCGACATGATCGCCGAGATCGATCTGTTCCAAAATCGAGCCCGCGAACCAACGTTGGCAGGCGTCGAGTATCGGAACGCCGTGCGCCAAGTGCCAGCTTACCCGAGCAAACTTGTCCACCTCATCGCCAGTCTCTCCGCCAAAGAGCTCGGCGATGTTCTTATCTTTTTTTTCGATGATGTGCACCGCGAGGAGGGCGGCTCCTTGTGCAAGTAGCAGAGTGTGGTTCTTCTTAGAGATGCAGGCCAAAAAGCGCGGCGGGTGAATGCTGCATTGAGTGGCGAAGCCAATCAGGCAGCGGGACCGTCGGCGTTAGCCTGTTTGGAACGCGTAGCTCAAGCTCGTGGTGATCCGGTTTTTCCGGTAGCCTGAACGTTCCGATCTGTCCAGCGCGGTTGTCCTTGTACTGTGAGCCGGCGGTTCGAATCGAGTTTTACCGCTGTCGAGGTACCGTACATGAAAGAGCTCACTCGTAGGCAGTTTGCCGGGCATGCCCTTGCGGCGGCAGCGTTCGCCGCTTCGGTAGTGTCTGTTCCTGTCGCCGCTGCTTCCAAGCTCATGCCCAAGCGCAAGATGCCTTCGACTGGCGTCGAGCTCGGCATAATCGGCTTCGGCAATTCGGCCGTATTCAATACACGCACAGACGCCGAGGAAGCCAAGCAGACTTCGCGCGCACTATTCGATTTGCTGGTGGAAATGGGCGGCAATTTCGTCGACTCGTACTATGACGCCTACCTTAATCTTGCCGAGTGGTTGGACATCGATGTAACTAGCCAGGTCCATTTCTCCGCGGGGTTTGCCGGATTTGGACGACCACTGGCCGAAGATGACATCCCCGGTCTGCCTGGCCTTATGCAGAATGCGCAACTTGCTTTTCTCACCGTCCACCAGGGCCTCGACATGTCAATGTCTCAACGGTACTGGCCGGTGGCGCGCAGGGCGAAGGAGGCCGGGTATGCACGGCACATCGGCGTGTCGTGGAACGCGTCATTAGAGAGACCAGACGCTGACCAGGATTTTATCGACTTCATGAGGACGGAAAAACCCGACTTCGTCGAAATCAATTACTCTATTATGACGCCCCATCCCGAAAGCCGATTGTTGCCGACAGCAATGGATCTCGGCATTGGAGTCGTCGCGATGCAGCCGTTTCAAAACGGCGCATATTTCAGTCAGGTGAGTGAGAGAGAATTGCCAGGCTGGGCGAGCGAGTTCTGCGACAGTTGGGCGCAGTTCTGTTTGAAGTACATAGTGTCCCATCCTGCCGTGACCGTAGCGATAAGCGAAACCAGCAACCTCGAGCATGCCCGGGACAATCTCGGTGCCGGCATCGGCCCTCTTCCCGACGAGGCGACTCGGAATCGAATGCAGGAGTTGTACGCGTCCTTACCGAGCTATCGCTCGAGGACGCGCCCCTGAAATCTTTCGCGGTCAATCGGGCTCGAGCGACATCTTCTGGCGGTACGCTCCGACGAAACGCTATTTTTGCGAAGCGAACGCCTCGTCGCGCAACTCGCGGACGAGCTCCCGAATGCGTTCCGCGTAGCCGCGAATCTCGGCGTCGTGCGCGGCGACGAGCGAGCCCGCCATTCGCACTGGATCGCCGAAGAAGAATCGCTCGTAGAGCACCTGCCGACCGGCGAATGCCGAAATCGAAACGTCCCACGCGAGCTTGAACAGCGGCACCCGCTCGAACGCATCAGCGCGTGCCGCTTGATAGTAGCGGCGGATGTCGTCGGCCAGCGGGCCCTTCAAGTCCTGCTCCGTCGGCATCGCGACAAGCCCGCTCGCCCCGAGCTGCTGAATGATTTCTACCATGCGCGGATAGAGCCGCGGGAACAGATTGCGCGCGGCGTCGAGCGGATTCCACGCCGGGCGCACGACGCCCCACTCGTCGAGCGCGGCGTCGGCCTCGGCTGCGCGCAGCAAGGCGCGCATCGTCTCGAGCGCGACCCAGAGCTCCGCGAGCTTCTCCTGCACGTGCTGAAACGCTTCCGCGCCGATCGTGTCGACGAGCAGCGTGGCGAGCCCGAGCACGAACTCGCACTTGGCGATGTTCTTGACGACGACCTGGTGAGCCATGCCGACGACTGCGCCGGTACGCATGTAGGCCTGATTACAGCGCTCCACGTCGCGGTAAAGCAGCACGTTTTCCCATGGTACGTGCACGTCGTCGAACACGACGACGGCATCCATCTCCTCGAAACGCGAGCCGAGCGGATGGTCGAAGTGCGAACGGCCGTAATCGACGCTCTCGCGGCAAATGAACTTGAGGCCCTTGGTGTCGTTCGGAATGACGAAGCCGAACGCATAGGGTGCGTCCTCGGCCGTCGCCTTCAGCAGCGTCGACGGCAGCACCATGATCGCATCCGAGATCGGCAGCGTCGCCAACATGCGGCATCCCCGCACGACGAAGCCAGAGTCCGTCTCCTCCTTGATTCGCGCTGCGAGAAACGGGTCTCTCTGGGCGGAAGCCCCGACGCTGCGGTTCGCTTGCGGATGTATCAGCGAATGCGTCAGCGAGAGATCTGCCTCACGCAGCTGCTCGTGCAAGCGCACGGCATTCGCACCGAAGCGCGGCTCGGCCTCCGCGAGGAACGGCGCACCGGCCGCGTAGGCGGACAGCGCGCGATTGAGGTAATCCGGCACGCGGCCCATCATTCCGTGCGTATGGCGCGCGACGACTGCCATCGCGCGGCCGATGCTGGCGAGCTCCGCAGCGGCGCGCGGCAGTTGGAACGAGCGCGCGACCTTGCGGCCGCTCGTCGGCGAGTCGAAGAGGCATTCCTCGGCGCGGCGCCACTGCAGGTCGTACAGGTCGGCGAGGGTCGCGACGCCGCCGCTGAACGCCGCGTGCGCCGTAACGTCGGTCACACGCTCGCCGCGATACCACAGCGCCGGCGGCCGATCGCGGAGCCGGTTCAGCACATCCGCGCCGCGACGGGCGCCGTTTCGCTGTGACGAACCCGCGAGCATCCGTTAGCATACTTGTCAATCCATCGGGAAGGCTACTCGGAGGGAAAAGTATGCGAATCATCTCTATCGCCTTCGCCGTCTCTTGCTCGATTGTCTTAGCTGCACCGCTCTCGGCGCATCATTCGTTCGCGGCGCAGTTCGACGGCTCCAAACCGATCACGCTGCAAGGCACGGTGACGAAAGTCGAGTGGCGCAACCCTCACATCTGGGTCTATATGGACGTGAAGAACGCCGATGGCTCGGTGACTGCCTGGCAGTGCGAAGGCGGCGCGCCGAACGCCCTCACGCGGCAGGGTTGGTCGCGGCAGAACTTGGAGAGCGGCGAGCCGCTCACCATACAGGGCTACCCCGCGAAGGACGGCAGCAAGACCTGCAACGCGCGCACGTGGAAGGTCGGCGACCGTACCGTGCTGGCCGGATCCAACGACGGCGGTCCAGCGCCAGGCCGATAGCTCGTTCATATTTCAAGGAGTGGGTGCGATGACAAGACCTCTTGCCAGCGTCGCGCGCGCCGTCGCGATGGCCTTAGCGTTTTCCGTAGTGGTGCCGGTCGACGCTCAGCCTCCGGCGTCGCCGGTCCTTACGGAGATGCCGAAGCCGAACGGCACGCCGGTGCCGCGCACTCCCGACGGACGTGCGGATCTCTCGGGCGTTTGGAACAAGGCGATCCATCAGAACACGTCGCGGCCCGTCGAGCCGCTGCCGTTCACGCCCGCGGGCCTCAAGGCTTTCAACGAAGTCGCGCAGCTCATCGATCCGACGAGTCGCTGCATCTTTCCGGGCGTACCTCGCGTGAACAACTCGCCCTATCCGTTCCAGATCATGCAGCTGCCGGACAGGGTGGTCTTCGTCTACGAATACATGCACAACTTCCGCGTCATCTACACCGACGGTCGCGGCCATCGGCCGCAGTGGGAGCCGTCGTTGCTGGGTGATTCCGTGGGTCGCTGGGACGGTGACACGCTCGTTATCGAGACCGTCAATCTCACGGACCGAACCTGGCTCGACGACCACGGCAATCGCCACAGCGACGCCCTGCGGGTGACCGAGCGTTGGCGCCGCATGAGCGCCGATGAGCTTTGGTACCAGGCGACGATCGATGACCCGAAGTTCTATACGAAACCTTGGACGACGGGTTGGGTCATCCCACTCGCGCCGAAGGAGTGGGAAATCATGGAGTACGCCTGTACAGACAACAATAAAGACCTGTACGACGGCCATCTTCAGCCAGGCTCGCTGGACGGATCCGGCCGCGACGGCACTGCCATCGCTACACCCGCGCCGCCTCGCCTGTAGTAAAGCGCCTGCGCCGTCCGTCGAGGTGCGCTCTCCCGTTCGGCGCTAAGATAGCCTGTCGCTCAGGAGTATCCGTGTCGAAGTTGAGCTTGCTTTCGCCGGGCCGCATCGGCGGTCTCACCACCCGCAATCGCATGATCATGGCGCCGATGACGCGCAGCCGCGCAGGCCAGAACGGCGTGCCCTCCGAGCTTGCGGTCGACTACTACGCGCAGCGCGCTTCGGCGGGCCTCATCATCACCGAAGGCGTAGCGCCGTCGGCCGTTGGGCTCGGTTATGCGCGGACTCCTGCGATTGAAACGGCCGTGCAGATCGAGGCGTGGAAGGCGATCACCACCGCCGTGCACGCCAAGGGCGGCCGGATGTTCGCGCAGTTCATGCACGTTGGCCGCATCGGGCATCCGGCGAACCGTTACACGGACGAGCCCCTCGTCGCGCCATCTGCGATTCGAGCGGCGGGGCAGATGTGGACCGATGCGCTCGGGATGCAGGACTACGCCATGCCGCGGGCGCTCGCAACGAGCGACATTCCGGGCGTCATCGAGCAGTACGCGCAGGCGACTCGCAATGCGCTCGCGGCGGGCTTCGACGGCGTCGAGCTTCATTCGGCGTCGGGCTATCTCCCGATGCAGTTCCTGTCATCCAACACCAATCAGCGCACGGACCAATACGGCGGCAGCGTCGAGAATCGCATCCGCTTGGTCGTCGAAGCGCTGGAAGCGATGAGCGCGGCGGCGGGCTCCGCATCCAAGGTCGGCATCAAGATCAGCCCCGCGATGCCGTTCAACGACATTCACGACGCGAACCCGATCGAAACATACACGACACTCGTCCGCGCGATCTCGCCGATGGGTTTGGGCTATCTGCACGTGCTGCAATCGGCGCCGCTGCCGAACGCTCATGCGCTGTTGCGGCCACTCTTCGATGGGCCGTTCGCGGCCGGTGGCGGGCTCACCAAGGTCACGGGCGATGCTGCGATCGAATCGGGCTTGGCCGATTTCGTCGTGTTCGGCAAGTTGTTCACTTCGAACCCCGACTTGCCCGCGCGTTTTGCCAAGGATGCGGCGTTGATGACTCCGGATCCGAGCACTTTCTACTCGCCGGGAGCGAAGGGTTACACCGACTTCGCTTCGTTATAGACGCGGTACCGGACGAGGTAGGTGATCCTTCGAGACTTTCGCGATCAATCGCGCTCAAGCGATATCTTCTGCCGGCATCATGGCGGTAAAGTCTGGCGGACCCTTTCGATACCTTCGCTAAAACAACCACTTCAGTGGCTCGAAGATGATTGAGTGGGAGTGACTGGGATGATGAGAATGACTTTCCGAGCGAGTCTCGCAACGCTGGTGTTCGCGACACTGAGCTCGCAGGCCCGCGCGCACCACTCGTTTGCGGCCGAGTTCAGCTACGACGAAAGCGGAACGATCACCGGCACCGTCGTCGAAGTGCTATTCGTGAATCCCCATGCGCGCTATTTCGTCGCCGTCACGGACGAGCGAGGCGGGGAGATTCTTTGGGACGCCCAGACGCGAAGCCCGAACGCTCTGGCCGCAGCCGGCTGGAAAAAGGACACGATCCGCGTCGGCGAGAGGATCGCGATCGAAGGGAACCTCGGTCGCGACAAGGCGCGCAAGATTTGGATTCGCGAGATTCGCCGCGAGTCCGGCGAGGTCATTCGGCCGACGGGGGAGGAACCGCCGCCGTGACGACCTTGCCGTTGCGAACCGGTCTGCTCGGCGTCCTCGCTGCGGCGCTTTCCCCGGTCTTGGGAGTCGCCCAACCGTCGGCGCTCGTCGGCGACTGGTTCCTCACGCTGCAAGAACGTCGCGCGGTTCACACCGGTACGCTAACGATCGAAGAGCGAAACGGCGGTCTCGTCGCGTTCGTCGATGGCGGGCCGGCGGCGCTCGAGGAGGTCGACGGCACGATCGAGCTCGGGTTCGACACGCGCGACGGCGGCGGCCAACTGCTCCGTTATGCGCTTCGCGGGCGCGTGGCCGGCGACGAGCTCAGCGGCACGCTGACGCCGCCGCGGAACGCGCCGCAGGGCACCTGGCGTGCGGTGCGGCACGTCGTGCCGCCGCCGCCCGCGCCGCAGCCCGTGGATTTCACCGGCGTCTGGTCGCGCACGTCGCCGGGTCTCGCCCGCGTCACGCTCGACTACACGTCGGCCGCGCAGCGCCTCGTCGACGCGTACCACTACCTCGACGACCCGGCGCTGCGCTGCGTGTCGCCGGGGCTCGTGCGCATCTCAGGTTGGCCCTACCCGCTCGAAGTGGTGCAGAACGACACGCAGGTGACGATCCTCTACGAGAGCTTCCACGAGGTTCGACGCATCTTCCTCGACGGCCGCAACCTTCCAGAGGACTCGCCGCATCGGGCGATGGGCTACTCGCTCGGCCACTGGGAAGGCTCGACGCTCGTCGTCGAGACGACGATGTTGACGCCAGGCTATGTGGACCTCGCGGGCCAGCCGCTCTCCGAGAATGCGCGCGTCGTCGAGCGGATGTCGCTCAGCGACGATGGCCAAGCCCTGCGCAGCGAGCTCACGCTCCATGACCCGGAGTATTACCTGAGGCCCATCACGCGCCACCGCTCGTGGCGTCGCGAGCCGGACCTCGCGATCCTCGAGTACGACTGCGATCCGTATCCGTTCTTCCGCGGACTCGAGATCGAGGGCACGCTCGAACAGTACTGGGAGCGCATGCGAAAGCGTCCGTAGGCGTACGAGCGCGACGTCGAGGAGGCTCAGCGCCAGGGCCTGCCGATTCTGCGCCGCGCGACGATGCTCGAGATCTACAGCGCGCCGGCGGAAAGTGCCGAGGTCTTCGACGTCAACCGAGGCGAATGACTCGAGCCCGGCGCCGACGAGCTCTCCCCGCCATCGGGCCTACGTCGTCCGCGCTCACTCGCCATGGAGGTACTGCACGGCGGCGTTGAGCAGGAAAATGCTGAATAGTGTGATGCCGATCCAGCTCGATAGCCGGAACAAACGTCCTGTCGGACGATAGCTGAATCCGACGATCGCCACCCCGCTCATGATGGCCGCCGAGACCGCCGTCACGGCATGTGAAGGGGCCACCGCGCTCAGTATCGGGCCCTTGGTGTAGACCAGGTCGTCGAGCGCTAGGATCGCCACGTCGAACAGGTTACTGCCGAGTAGGTTGGCGACGGCCATGTCGACCGACCCGATTGCCGTTGCGGTGATCGAGATCGCCACTTCGGGAATCGAGGTGGCGAACGCGACGAAGATGGTGCCCACGAACGTGTTGCTCCAGCCCATCTGCTGGGCGATTTCCATGGCGATGCGCGGCAGCAGGGCGCCGGCGGTGATGACGAAGACCGCCGAGACCGCGTAGCGGCGAATGGCGGTCCGCAGCGACCGCGCGTCCACTCCGGGGATCAATGGTCGATGACCGACGGTGGCAATCGTGCGCCGCTCGTGCTGAAACAGGGTGTACACCGCCACCAAATAGATTCCGAGAATCACGGGGGCATAGACACCGACGTGCCCGATGCGCAACGCCGGCAGCGCGGGCGCTATCAATATGCTGAACGCAACGAAACCCGTCAGAATCACGCCGAATGCGGCCGCTACCGAGTGGCCGGATCCCACGCGCGTATACAGTGAGTCGCCGCGTCCGAGCAACTCGATCACCACGAGAATCAGCAGGTTGAACACGCAGCTGCCGAGGGCGTCGCCCACCGCGATGTCCGGTGCATCGAGCACGACGATGGCGCTCATACCGGTCGCAAGCTCCGGCAACGACGTCGCGATCGACAGGAGCAGCAGGCCCACCCAAGCCCGGCTCAGGCCCGAAATCTCGGCGATGTCATCCGCGGCCTTGCACATGACGTAGCCGGCAGCGCCGATCACGGCAACGACGGCGGCAAACGCAGTCCAGACAAGCCAAATCAAAGCCGACGCTCCTTCATCGCAGCGTGCGAGCGCGCGTTACGTGAGAGAATATCAGCACGGTGTCAGCGGCAGCCAAGTGGAGGGCCCGTGCGTCTAATCCTCGTGCCAACGGCTGATCGGCCCGAAAGCGTGCTCGCACTCGACACGGCGTTCGTGCTTGCCGAGCGTATCGGAGCCAATGTGGCGGGCTGCCACGTTCGCGGCGAACGATACGAGCCGTCGTCCGGCGACGTGCGGTTGCTGCCGGATGTTGCCTATGGCGGGGTGATCGCTGCGCTGCCGAGCTCGTCCCTCACGAGCCGCTCGGCGCGCAAGACGTACGCTCAAACGGCCGAGCGGCACGGTTTCGATTTGGCAAAACGTGCCCGCGTAAGTGTGCGTCGTCGAGCTTATTGGCACGAGCTCGTCGGTACCCCGACCCGCATGTTCGCTATCGCTGGCCCGCTTGCCGATTTGGCCGTCGTCGCGCGCCCTAAGCCGAAGAGCGCAGGCCGCGCCACGGCGTTTCTGCTCGCGGCGGTATTGCATTCTGCACGCCCCGTGTTGGTGGTACCGCAAGAGCCGCTCAAGACGGTCGGCAAGAGGATTCTCGTGGCTTGGAACCAGAGCTCGGAAGCCACGCTCGCTGTCGCCGCGGCGATTCCCCTCATGCAGCAGGCTGAGCAGGTCGTCGTCACAAGCAGCGGACCCGAAAACAGAGCCGGACCGAAGTCGTCACATCTCGCTCAGTATCTTGCGAACTGGGACGTCAAGGTGGACCGCGTCGCAACCCCGGGCCGCGACGTCGAAAAAGAGATCAAAAAAGCGTATCGCGAGACGGATAGCGACCTCCTCGTGATGGGTGCATATAGCCGGCCTAGGCTTCGCCAGCTGATCTTCGGCGGAGTCACCGAGCACATGCTCTTCAACGCCGACATGCCTGCCCTGATGCTGCATCGTTAGCTCGGACGGAATGCTCGAGCTCTACCATCATGGGTCATCGGCCTGCGCGGCCAAGGTCCGTTTCGCGCTCGGCGAAAAAGGCCTGCAATGGGCCGGTCACTACGTCGACATTCTGGCCGGCGAGCAGTTTCGGCCGGAGTTTCTCGCGATCAATCCGAAGGGCGTCGTGCCGGTGCTCGTCCACGATGGCGCCATCCTCACGGAGTCGACCGTCATCTGCGAGTATCTCGAGGAATCGTTTCGGGACCCGCCGCTCTACCCCGACTCCCCGATCGAACGGGCACGTGTTCGGCTCTGGACCAAGGCCGTCGACGAAGAGCTGCATCCCGCGTGCTCCGCGATCACCTACGTCGTCTCGCACCGGCATACGATCCTGCGTAAAGGCGCCGGCAGCTTCGAGGAGTTCATGAGGCGCGGCGCCGGCGAGGGTACGGCCGCGCGCGCGCTCAAGTGGCAGTGGATCCAGCACGGCCTTGCCGCACCGGGTGCGGCCGACCAGATTCGCCTCTACGCAGCCTTCTTGGAAAAAATGGAGCGCGCGCTACGGGAATCCGCTTGGCTCGTCGGGCGACACTTCACGATGGCCGACGTTGCGATGGCGCCCTACGTCAACCGTCTCGCCGTTTTGGCCATGGAACGGCTATGGAGCGACGGTCGTCTACCGCGTGTCGCGGACTGGTTCGGGCGCGTCGGCGCCCGGCCCGCATTCGAGCCGGCGCTCGTCGCCTGGATGCCCGCGGCGCTGCGCGCCGAGATGCGCGCAAACGGCGCGGCGTCGTGGCCCGATATCGCCGCTCTGCTCGACGTCTAGCGCTCGCAGGAGTTACCCGGTGCGCGACGCCGGTCCCATCGTTCTAGCCGTGCGGGCCGTCACAGCCCGTAGCGTCTGGCGAGCAGGAACGACAGCACGACGAGCATCAACGCGACGAGCGGTGCGCCAACACGCACGAAATCGCCGAAGCGATAGCCCGCGGCGTTCATGATGAGCAGATTCGTTTGATAGGCCATCGGCGTCGCATAGCTCAAGTTCGCTCCGAACAGGATGGCGAGGACGAACGGCTCCAGCGGCAAACCGAGCTCGAGGGCGGTCGCGACCGCGATCGGCGTGCCGACGGCCGCTGCGGCGGCGTTCGACACGAAATTCGTGAGCACCGCGGCAAACGTCATGAAGATCGCAATCTGCGCGGCCGGCGGAAAATAGACGACGACCGCAGCAATTCCCTGGGCGAGCCAACCCGCCGCTCCTGTGCCGACCAGGCTTTGCCCGAGAGCCACGCTCGAGGCGATCAACAGCACGATCTCGAGGCTCAGCGCACGGCCGATGCCGTCGAAGCGCACGCAACCCGTCGCGAGCATCACGATGACGCCTAGGAACGCCGCGACATGGATGGGTAGCAGCTTCAGCGCTGCGACGACCAAGACGCCACCCATGATCGCGAGCGCGACGGGCGCGAGGGGCGAGCGCGTAAAGACGAGGCTCGCGTCGAGGAGCATGAGATCGTGCGTTCCACGCAAGCGCTCGATTCGATCGGCGGCGCCTTGGACGAGCAGCACGTCGCCTGCACTGAGCGGGGTGCTCGCGATATCGGAGACGCTGCGCAACAATCCGCCGGTGCCGCGACTCAACCCCACCACCACGACTTGATGCTGCTCGGCGAAGCGCGCGTCTTTGAGCGTTCGGCCGTTCAATTCCGACTGACTGCCCACGACGATTTCCGCGAGCTTGGTTTCGGTTCGAGTGGCGTCAGTTGCCATGAATCGCCCGACGCCGGTGCGCTCGAACAAATCTACCGCGAAGGCCGAGGCAAGCTCGCGTAACCCTTCCGGGGTATCCCGCAGCAGCAAGACGTCGCCGACCGTGACCTGCCGCGCTTCTTCGAAAGTGAGCTCGCGCTCCGCGCGCACGAGCGCAAGCGCGGGCAGCTTACGCCCGAGCGTGCGGCCAAGCTCTTCGAGCGTCCGGCCAATGAGCTTGGTTGCGCCCTCGTCGACGCGAACGCTTGCCTCGTATAGCCGGCTCGAGCCCGTAGGCGTCTTCCCGGTGTCGGGCAAGAGACGCGGTGCTACCAGCCACAGGTAAGGGAGTGCGATCGCGAACGCGATGACTGCCGTCGACGTGAAGTCGAACAGTCCCATCGGGGGCATACCCAGATCTTCGGCGATCTGCAGAACGAGCACGTTCGTCGACGTGCCGATGCTCGTGAGCATGCCACCGGCGAGAATCGCGAAGTTCACAGGCATGAGGGTTTTGGAGGCCGGGTAATTCGTACGATTCGCCAGCGCGAGCAGCAGCGGCAGCATCAACACGAGCACCGGCGTGTCGTTGATGAAGGCGCTGGCCACTCCGGCAACGACCAAGGTCAACAGAAGGCCGAGCCAGCGATTCACCTGCCAAACGCGGCCGAGAAAGCGCACGACGGGCTCCATTGCACCCGTTGCCGTGAGGCCGCGCCCGAGAATCATCAGACTGCAGATCGCGACCAGCGCCGGGTGGCCAAACGCCTGGAAAATCTCGACTTCGGTGAGCGTCCCGTCGGGCGCGTCGTATGGAAACGCGTAGAAGATGAGTAGCAGCGTCACCAGCAGAAGCAACGAGACGAGCTCCAGCCGGATCCACGGACGCGTATATAGATAGAACGTCGCGGCCGTCACGAGGAGCAGGAGAACGGCGTGTGGAGTGGGCATGCGTGCGTCTCGTTCGGGCGGACCGGTGGAATACTAACCGGCGAGCCCTGGCGTTGGCTCGGGTCGGTGCGTCATCATGAGTCTTCGTGGTCGCGCTACGCGCACATCAGTCCGCGCGATTCGATCGAGGGGGGAGAGCCGGGATGGACGTTCGACAGAGATCGATGATGAGGGGCACGCTCGTGGTCTTGCTCGCGCCCGCCGGGCCCTTGACAGCCAGCGCGCAGCCGCCGCCGCAGCCGCCGGGAACGCCGCTCGAGCCCTACACGCCCGCGCCGGACGCCACGGATCTCAAGTCCGTCCTGTTCAACTGGACTCGCAACTTAGGGATGCTCAAGGGCACCGACGAGCGCGAGATGGTCGCGACGCTCGAGTATCAGGGTACGGGCTCCCGGTGGTGCGAGCACAGGTGAGTGGGAGTAGCGCCGACGCCGACGGCGCCTGGATGGAGCAAGCGTTGGCCGCGGCACGCGAAGCCGAGGCCGGCGGCGAGGTACCCGTCGGCGCGGCGATCGTCGCGCCCTCGGGCGAGCTGCTGGCCCGCGCCGCCAATGCGCCCGTCGCCCTGCACGATCCCACGGCGCACGCCGAGATCCTCGCGCTGCGCGCGGCGGGCCGCGCGCTCGGCAACTACCGGCTGCCGGGCTGCACGCTGTACGTCACGCTCGAGCCGTGCGCGATGTGCGTCGGCGCGCTCATTCATGCGCGAGTGGCGCGCGTCGTCTACGGCGCCGCGGATCCGAAAGCGGGCGCCTGCGGCTCGGTGCTCGATCTCGCGGACGGTACCAAGCTCAACCATCGCATCGAGGTGACGGGCGGCGTGCGAGCCGAGGAGGGCGCAGCGTTGCTGCGAAAGTTTTTCGCAGCGCGGCGCAGCGCCGACGGCCCGAGTGCGTGAGCCCTAACCGATGGGCCGCGACTGCGGCGTCAGGAACTCCTGCGAGGTCAGGGTCTCGTGGCTGTCGAGCCACATGAGGATCTCGTAGTAGCGCCGCACGTTGTCGACGTAGACGACGGCCGTCGGACCCGGCGCGAAACCGCGCTGCACGCGGCTGAACCATTCCTTGTCGCTCAAGAGCGGCAGCCGCTCGCGCACTTCCTCGTAGTGATCGGGATCGGCGCCTTGCATCTGCGTGAGGATGCGCGCGTCCTCGAGGTGGCCGAAGCCCAAGTTGTAGGCCGCCACGGCGAGCCAGGAGCGATCGGGCTCGGCGATACGCTCCGGCACCTTGTTGCGCGTGCGCAGGTAGTAGTGCGCGCCGCCCAAGATGCTCGAGCGCGCGTCGCGGCGGTCGCCGACTTCCATCATTGCGGCCGTGTGCTCGGTGAGCATCATCATGCCGCGCACGCCCGTGGGCGATACCGCCGCCGGGTCCCAGTGCGACTCTTGATACGCGATCGCCGCGAGCAAGCGCCAGTCTATGCCCGTCGAGCGCTCGGCCTCGAGGAAGAAATGGCGATAACGAGATAGCCGCGTGTCGACGTGCCGGATGAAGGCGCGTGAGCCGACGTAGTCGAACTCGCGCGAGGGGAAGTAGTAGCGATCGAGAATGCTCTGGAGCTCGCCCGTCGCCTCGATCTCGGCAAAGTAGGCCGCGATGCTCTCGCGCAGATCGTCGGCGCCTTTGGGCAGCGCCCAGGCGATGTGGTCCGTCGGCCCGAGCGGAAAGGCCACGCGCAGGTCGGGGTAGAGGTGGCGCAGCAGCTCGTAGACGTGCGAGTCGGCCACCGTGTAGTCGATCTCGCCGGCGGCCACGCGCCGGATGAGCTCGTCGCTCGAGCGCTGCGACTGCTCCACCCAGGCGAGCAGCGGCTCGTCGGCGCGCAGCTCCTCGAGCAGCGCGGCATGCGAGGAGCTCGCGACGACCTCGAGCCGGCCGCCGCGGAGGTCGGCAAGCTTGCGCGGCCGCGGCGTGCCGCGGCGGTAGACGATGAGCGGCTGAATTTCCTGGTAGGCGGGCCCGAAGGCCACGCTGTCGCGCCGGGCATCGGCAATCGTCAGGCTCGCGGCGCCGATCTGGGCCTTACCCGCGACGAGGTCTGGGAATACCTGGTCGTCGATGTAGATGCGGAGCCCGACGCCGAGCTTCTCGGCGTAGCCGCGCGCGAGCTCGTACTCGATGCCGCGGGGCTCGTCCGCGCCGTAGTAGAACGCCGCCGGGGTGTTACGCGTGACGACCCGGAGCTCGCCCGTGTGCAGGATGCCCTGGAGCACCGACGGGGGTACGGCGCACGTGCTGAGCAGGGTGCCCAGCAGTATCGCGGCGAGCATTCGCAACAGCCAAGCTCCTGCGTTTCCTAGAGGCGGCAATTATACGGGGATCGTCCCGCCGGGTCGGTCCGCCGGTAGGCGACGTTTTGTAACAATACTGTAACCCCTCCGTAGCATCATGACGCCCGCAGGCCGAAGGGCGGCTGGTAAAAACGGAGTGAAATCAATGCGTAAGAGCCTCGTCGTGGCTGCCTTGATCGCGTTCACCGTGAGTTCCTCGGCCGTGGTGGCTCAATCGACTGTTACGGCGGAGATCGCCGCCATTCGGAGCGAGATCGCGGCTCTTTCGGCGAGACTCGAGCGCCTCGAGCAGGGTTCCGCTCCACCGGCGGCGGCCGTCAGTGCCCCGACCGTGGCGGCGGCGGCCCCCGCCGCACCGGCGAGGGAGGTTCTCGCAGCCGCCGGCCCGAACGTTCGTTTCGCGGGCGACCTGCGCTACCGGCAGGAGTCGATCAACGAGGACACCGTGGCCGAGCGCCATCGGCAGCGCATCCGGGCGCGCTTCGGCGTCACGGCCGACATCGCTGCCAAGGTGCGCGTCGGGCTCCAGCTCGCCACGGGCGACGACGATCCCGTGTCGGGCAATCAGACGCTCGACGGCGGCTTCAACCGCAAGAGCTTCGGCGTCGATCGCGCGTTCTTCAGCTGGGCCGCGACCGAGCAGCTCACGTTCACGGGCGGCAAGATGGCGAACCCGTTCTTCCGGCCCGGCAGCCACCACCTCATCTACGACAGCGACCTCAATCCCGAAGGGCTGGCGTTGCGCTACAACCGCGACAATTGGTTCGTGAACTACGCGGGCCTGTGGGTCGAAGAGCGTAGCTCGGCTAACGACTCGATCCTGCTCGGCGGGCAATTCGGCTATCGCCATACGCTCGACAACGGCATGCGTCTCACGGCCGGCGCCAGTTACTACGACTACCTCGAAACGCAAGGCCAGACGCCGTTCTGGGATGGCGACGACGCGGGCAATCGCCTCACGCCCACGGGCGGCTATTTGAACGACTTCAACATCGCCGAGCTGTTCGCCGAGCTCGGCTTCACGGCCGGCGAGCGCCCCATCACGCTGTTCGCCGACTACGTCGTGAACAACGAAGCCAGCGATCAAGACACGGGTTTCGCCGTCGGCGCCAGCTTCGGCCAAGTCGCGAAGCAGGGCGACTGGCGCTTCGGCTACCTCTATCAGGATCTCGAGGCCGATGCCGTCATCGGCACGTTCACCGACTCGGATTTCGCGGGCGGCGGCACCGACGGCAAGGGCCACGTCGTGGAGCTGAATTACGGCTTCCGCGATCGGCTCGTGTTCGGCTTGCGCTATTTCTTGAACGAGCGCGGCGCCGCGGCCGGCAACGAGCACGATTACAACCGGCTCCAGGCGGACGTCGTCTTCAACTACTGACACCGGGCGCGCTCACCGTCGCGACACGAGGACGATGAGCACGCCGCGCCGGTCTCCCCGTACCGAACAGTGCGGTGTTGAGACGCTCCTGAGCGCACGAATAGACTCGGACGCAAGCGCGCTTTCGCGCTCGTCAAGGAGAGTCGACACGTGAGTAGGGAAGGCATGGCATCGGTTCCACAGCTGCGGCCGGCGGCCGCGAAGGAACGCTTCGATTCCAACGGCGTGCGCAAGGCGGCGATCGCCTTGCTGACGGCCATCTACAAGGCGGGCCACCACGGCACGATGGCTGAGGTGCTCATCGCGCTCGAAGTCATCGATTCGAATCTGGACGGCCGCCCGCATTCGATGAAGTCGCTGTCGAGCAAGCTCGGTATTCCCTACACGTCGGTCTCGCGGATCGTGTATCTGCTGACGTCCGAAGCGTCGCCGGGCGGCGTGCTCAAGCTCGTGCCGGACAGCAAGGACCGGCGCCGCAAGAACATCGAGCTCGACGCCGAGGCGTTCAAGCGCACGAGCTCGCACGTGCGCGCGCTCGAGAAGGTCATGCTCGACTACTACGGCAGCTCGATCTACAAGCTCAAGAAAGATCAGCCGAACTGATTTCCGGCCCGGCGCGCTTGCCGCGGCCCGACGCGCCGGTCTATGTTGATCGGATGCGACGTCCGAGCGCCCAATGGCTGTGGCTCGTGCCGCCCATCCTGTTCGGCTTTGCCTATCTCGATCGCGTCGAGTCCGGGCCGAGCGGGGACTGGCGCACGGCGAGTCGTGCGCCCGTGGGCCTCGCGCCCGATCCCAAGGCGACGCCCGAGCCGGTCGTGCAGGTTTACGCGGCACGCGCGGTGCGCTGGCGCGGCTACTTCGGCGTGCACACCTGGGTCGCGGTCAAGCCGCGCGATGCCGCCTCGTTCACGGTTTACGAGGTCAACGGCTGGCGGCTGCGCCGCAGCGGCAGCGCGGTCAACGTCGATCATCGTTCGCCCGATTCGCGCTGGTTCGGCAATCGCCCCGAGCTGCTCGCCGAAGCGCGCGGCGACGCCGCCGAGGACAGCATCGCGCGCATCGAGCAGGCCGTGGCCGACTACCCGTATGCCGACACCTATCGCGTCTGGCCCGGCCCGAACTCGAACACGTTCGTGGCCCACGTGCTGCGCGCGGCGCCCGAGCTTCGCGCCGACTTGCCTGCACACGCGATCGGCAAGGATTACCTCGGTCCGGCGTTCGTCGCGCGATCGCCGAGCGGCACGGGCGCGCAGCTCAATCTGTTCGGTGTGCTGGGAGCCCTCGCGGGGCTCGAGGAAGGCGTCGAGCTCAACCTGCTCGGTCTCACGTTCGGCATCGATCCGCTCGATCTCTCGTTGAAGGTGCCGCTGGCGGGCAGGCTCGGTTGGCCGCGCGACCTTCCCGTGGCCGTCGCGCAGGCCGACGGAGGCTAGGATGCGAGCGCTCGCCGTGGCCGTCGTCGTCGTTGGGGTTTCGCTGGCGACTCACGGGCCCGCCGCGCACGCCGAGCCGCGCCAATTCACGTTCAGCTGGCAGTTCGAGGACACTGATGCGCTCAAGCCGCGCGGCGGCACGACGCGCGGGACGCCGGTCACGCTCGCGACCGAGCCGAGCCCCGCCTGGCTAGCCGTCCAAGAGCCGGGCCTCGCCAAGTTCGAGCGCGATCGGCGCGCGATCCTCGCGCTGGCGGGCGGTTACCGCACGACGTTCGATTTTCTCGAGACCGTCGGCTTCACGCCGGGCTTCGTACCGTCGCGGCCCTATCAGTCGTGGGGCACGGAGTACGTCTACGTCGTCGAGGACCGCGGCACGTTCGTTCGGCTCCAGCACCTCATGGTGATGTTCGTCACCGACCGCGACGGCAAGGTGCAAGGACCGTTCGTCCAGAAGCACTGGCGGCAGGACTGGCGCTACGAAGACACGGATCTACATGTGTTCGTCGGCCGCAATCGCTGGGTGCACGTGACGCGCACGGTCGACGAGGTCCGCGGCCGTTGGTCGCAAGCCGTGTTCCAAGTCGACGACTCGCCGCGCTACGAATCGCTCGGCGAGTGGGAGCACTACGGCAGTTACTCGGCGTGGACGAGCGAGCGCACGGCGCGGCCGCTGCCGCGGCGCGAGACGACGGTGCGCGCCGACTATCACGTTCTCGAAGGCGTCAACCGCCACACACTGACGCCGACGGGCTGGGTGCAAGAGGAAGAGAACTTGAAGCTCGTGCTCGATGAGCACGGCGCACCCGTCGAGGACACGCCGTATCTCGCGCGCGAGCTCGGCGTGGCGCGTTACGACCGCGTCGTCGACTTCGATTTCTCGGCGGGCGATCGCTATTGGCAGCGCAGCGGCCCGTTCTGGCGCGACGTGCGCGCGGCGTGGGAAACCGTGTACGCGGAGCGCGATACGTTCGAGTACCTAGAGGAGGTCGACGGCCAGGAGATGTTCGTGCCGCTATTCGAGTACGCCGACCGTCTCGACGGCGGCGAGTCCTACGACGCGGCCACGGCAGCCGAAGCCATCCGCAGCACCTTCGCCAAGCACTTGCGCTGACGGGCTCACCGAGCTTCGACAGTTTGATTCGCAGCGCCGACGTGACGTGCGCTTGTTGATCCTCGCGTTCGGCGTTTAGGCTTTCGGCCGGCGCTCCTTCCCGCCGTTTCGCGCACCTGCGTTCGCCTGCGGTTTTCGCGCGGCTCCCCGCGAGTCCCTATACTAGCGCTGCCGTGTCGACGTTTAGCCTCAACGAGTTCTACCAGCGCAACCGCCGCGTTGTCATCTGGGTCATCCTGTTCGGCCTGCTCTGGCTGCTGCGCGATTTTTTCGCGGTCGTGTTCTTGGCGTTCGTGCTCGCGATCGTGACGGTGCCGATAGCCGATCTCGGCATGCGGCGATTGCGACTGCCGCATTGGGCCGCCGTCACCATCGTCTACGTGGTTTTCCTCGTCGTGCTGGGATCGTTCGTGCGCTTCGTCGTGCCGAGCGTCGCGACCGAGCTCGATCGCATGATCGGCAACCTGCCGGCCACGGAAGCCACGGTCATCGAGACGAAGAACCGCCTCGTCGGCAACTATCCTTCGCTGCGCGAGCCGATCAACGGTTTCTTGCGCAGCGCCTTGGCCGACGAGCGGCTGCAGATCGTCGAGGACGAGCTCATCGGCGAGCGCCAGCGGCTTGGCCTCGCGGAAGCGGACATCGCGGCCGCGGCCCAGAGCGCCGTCGCGCCGACGGGAGCGCTCGCCGAGTACTTCAACCGTCAGGACCAGCTCCTGCTCAACGCGCTCATGGCCGTGCAGTTCCAGCAAGTCCGCCAGTACGCGCCCGTGGTCGTCAACCTGTTGTACCGGGCGACGGCGACGACGCTGCTGGCGCTGTTGTTCAGCTATCTCATCCTCATCGATCTCAATCGCTTCAAAGTGGGCATCGGCCGGTTGCGCAATTCGCGTCTCGGCGATTTCTACGAGGAGGCCGCGCAGCCGATCGCGCGTTTCGGGATACTGCTCGGCCGCGCCATCGAAGCGCAGGCGGCGATCGCCGTCGTCAACACGGTGTTGACGCTCATCGGACTGCTGTTGCTCGACATCCCGCTCGTCGCGATGCTGTCCGTCATCGTCTTCATTTGTAGCTTCGTGCCCGTGCTCGGTGTGTTCATATCGACGACGCCGATCGTGCTCGTGGCGCTCAACACCGGCGGCCCGGCGCTGTCGTTGGCGGCCGTCGCGCTCGTGGTCGTGATTCATGCCCTCGAGGCGTACGTGCTCAACCCGATCATCTACGGCAAGCACCTGAAGCTGAACCCGGTGTTCACGCTGATCATCCTCTACGTGGGTTATCACGCTTTCGGTCTCTGGGGCATGCTGCTCGGCGTCCCCGTCGCGCGCTATTTCATCCACGACGTGCTCGGCGTGCCGTTTCGCGAGCGCAAGCCGCGCCCGCAGCCGGCGACGTGAGGCGCTTAGCGTCGGTTTTTCTGCGCGGAGCCGTGTAACGCGATGCCGTCGCTGCGCCGTGTGCTCTCGTTCGCGCACCGCTTCCCCTGGGTGCTGCCCGCGATCAGCTTCGCGGCCGGCTGGCTCGGCTATTTGTTGGTGCATCGCGGCGAGACCCTCGCGCGGGCCATCGCGGTGCTCGCGCTGCTCGGCTGGTTCTGGCTGCTCGTCGAGCCCTGGGTGCGACAGCGCCTCGAGCGGCGCCGGCAGCGCGCCGGCAACTTCGTCGTCAATTTGGTGAGCCAATCGTTGCAGCAGGAGCTCCTGTTCTTCAGCCTGCCGTTCCTGATCGGGGCGACGCAGCGGGACTTAGGACAGCTCGCATTCACGGGCCTCGTGGGCGCGGCCGCGCTGCTCTCGACCGTCGATCCCGTCTACGAGCGCCTCATCGCGACGCGGGCCGCGCGGCGCATGGCGTTTCACGCCTTCTGTAGCTGGATTGCGGCGCTCGTCGTGCTGCCGATGGTGCTGTCTCTGCCGCTCGAGCGGTCGGTACCGCTGTCGCTGCTCGCAGTCGCGGCCTGGCTGCTCGTGACGTTGCCCATGTCGCTGCATTCGCTGCCGCACCTGCGCAACAAGATCGCTTGGGTCGTCGGCATGGCCGCCGTGCCGTTCCTGCTCTGGGAGTTTCGCGCCCAACTGCCCGCCGCGGGCTTGGCGGTCGTGGACGCGCGTGTGACGCAGACGATCGATGGCTTGACACCCGGGACACGCGTGCGTGTCGTGCGGCGCGCGGATCTCGAGCAGGGAGTCATCGCTTTCGCCGCGGTCCGCGCCCCGGCCGGGCTCGCACAGGTCGTGATTTTCGAATGGCGCCACAACGGCGAGCGCGAGCGCATCGAAGCGCAGATCCAAGGCGGCAAGGCCGACGGCTTCCGCACCTTCTCGCGTAAACAGATCTTCCCCGAAGATCCGCTCGGACTTTGGACCGTCGACTTGCTGACGCCCCAGGAACAGCTGCTCGAGCGGCTCCAGTTCGTCGTCGAAGGCTGACGGCTTGTTACGATGAGTCCCGGGGACATACCATTTCGGAACGCAACAACGAGAGAACCCCCATGGCGGAACGAGTCTCAGCCGAACAATTGCTCGACGACCTGACCGCGATCGTGCGCGACGCGGAGAATCTGCTGCGCGCGACGGCGTCGCAGGGCGGCGAAAAAGTGCAAGAGGTCCGCGTCAAAGCCGAGGAATCGCTGCGCCAGGCGAAAGCGCGGCTCAAGAGCGTCGAGGAAGAGACGCTCGCGCGGGCGCGCGCGATCGCCGGCGACGCCGACGAATACGTGCGCGGTAATCCTTGGGCTTCCGTCGGCATCGCGGCGGGCATAGGGCTCGTGCTCGGCCTGTTGATGGCCCGTCGCTAAGCTGGTCGCCGGCGGCGTGGATTCAGATACGGACAGCTCGCCGGAGCCGACGGCGCAGCCGCCCGGGCCGATCGGCGGCCTGTTGCGCTCGTTGCGCAACCTGCTCGCCACCGCGATCGCGATCGGGCACACGCGGCTCGAGCTCCTGTCGACGGAGCTGCAACGCGAGATTCACCAAGCCGCCGAGATCCTGCTCTGGGCGGCCGTCGCCTTGCTCGCGGCCGGCATCGCGTTGTTCTTGCTCGCGATCCTCGTCGTGTTCGTTTTTTGGGACACGCATCGAGTGCTCGCGTCGATCGTCGTGACCGCGGTGTTCTTCGCCCTCGCCGCGACGGCGGCCCTGGTGCTGCGCATCAAGATCCGCAACAGGCCGCGCTTGCTCGACGGCACGCTGACGGAGCTCAAGAAAGATCGCGCGAGCCTCGTGGCCAAGGCGACGAGGAACGAAGTGTGAACGACCGCGTGCGAGAGCTCGCCGAGCGCCAGGCGTCGTTGCAGCAGCGCTGCGCCGAGCAGCGTGCCGGCTTCGCCCGCGAGGGGGCCGCCATCCAAGCGCGTTTTCGGTCCGCGGACCGCGTGGCCGAGCTCGCGCGCAACCTGCTGAATCCCGTGCTGGTCCTAGCGGCCGTCGCGACGGTGCTCGTTGTAGGGCGCGTGAAAGGCCTGCGCATTATCGGCCGCGCGCTGCTGTTCGCCGCGGCCGCGCGGCGACTCCTCCGAGCAGCCAAGGCGCTCTGACCGCTGCGTGGGCGCGCCGGCCGCGTGGTAGAGTTCATGCCTACCTGATCCGGAGCGCCATGATGCGCACGTTAAGAATCGTCACCGTGTTGGCCGTCGCCTCGTTTGCGCTCGGCGCTGCGGGCCAGTCGAGCTGCGAGCCGAGCGGCGGCGCGCAGTTCGTCTGCGGGCCGAAAAACCCCGAAGACCTCGTGCGCGTGCCGGGCACGCCGTGGATCGTCTCAAGCGGCATGGCCGAAGGCGCGGGCTTCTATCTCGTCGACTCGCGAACGGGGAGCTACAGCACGCTGTCGTTTCAGGCGCGGTACGACGCAAGCTTCGCGAGCTGCCCGACGCCGCCGACGCCCGCGACGCTCAACACGCACGGCCTCAACATTCGCGCGGGCGCGGCGGGGCAGGCGACGCTCTACGTCGTCGGGCACGGCGCGCGCGAGGCCATCGAAGTGTTCGGCGTCGACTCGACCGGCGCGCGGCCCACATTGACGTGGCGCGGTTGCGTGCCGATGCCCGAAGGGCTGGCCGCCAACAGCGTCGCGTCGTTCGCCGACGGCTCGCTCGTCGCGACCGTGCTGTTCATGCCGGGCACGACGTTCGCCGACGCCGTCGTCGACTTGAAGCCCACGGGTGCCGTGTTCGAGTGGTCGCCGGGGCGCGCGGGCTTTACGCTCGTGCGCGGCACCGAGCTGCCCGCGAACAACGGCATCGAGGTGTCGGCCGACGGCCGCGAAATCTACGTCGCGTCGTCGGGTTTGCAGACGGTCGTCGCGTTCTCGCGCAGCAATCCGGCGCAGCAGCTGCGCACGACGCGGCCGCTCGGGTTCACGCCCGACAACGTGCACTTGGCTCCGGACGGCCGGCTCGTGACGGCGGGGATGGCGAATGACGTCCCCGAATGCGGCGGTCCACCCGGAGCGCAGCACGACATCGAGAAGCTGTCGCAGTGCCCGCGGCCCACGATCGCCGTGGCCATCGATCCCAAGACGATGCAGGACACCGTGATCGCGACGACGACGGCGACGCCGAGCTTCAGCAACGCAACGATGGTGCTGCCGTTCGACGGCCAAGCCTGGATCGGCACGTTCGCGGGCGATCGCATCGCGCGCGTGCCGTTGCGCTAGCGCAGGATTTCTCACCGCGCGCGCCGCGAGAGGCCGCTCCCGAGACACGCCGGAAGACCGTCCCTGGGGCTCGTCGGCGCACATCGCCGCCATGGATGGCGGCGTGCAGCAATGGCAGGAGCATATTGCTGCCCCTGTGCGCCGACGGTCTCGGGAGCGGCCTCTCGCGTCGCACGCGGTGAGAAATCCGTTGGCGCTCGTGGCGGTCAGTGGGTCATCGTGTAGATGAGGTAGTTGACCGCGAAGCGGTAGGCGAGCGCCGTCATCGGCTCGGGATACCACGCGTCGTTGGCGTGCTCCCAGGCGTCGCCCATGTCCATGTTGAAGTTGATCGCCACCATGAGGCGGCCGTCGTCGTCGAAGACGCCGCGCCAGTGCGGCACCGTGCCCCAGCGTTGGCCGCCGCGGCCGGGGATCTGCGTGCGTTGATCGAGGTCGTAGAGGACGTGCAGCAGCTCGTGGTCCTCGCCGAGCTCCTCGATGGGCCGGTCGGGGAATACGCGCTGCATCGAGTCTGCGAAGATCGACCACTCGTCCTCGCCCCAGAAGTCGTCGACCATGAGGAAGCCACCGCGGTCGAGGTACTCGCGGAGCTTCGCGGCCTCGGCGTCGTCGAGATGCCACTGGCCGACCTCGACGGCGTAGAGCCACGGGTAATCGAAGACGCGGTCGTCGGTGAGCTGTATCAACCGGCCGCCGTTGCCGTCGATGTCGACGCTCGCGCTGTCGACGCGCGTGAAGCGCGCGATGCCCTGCATGACGTGGAACTCCGCGTCGGCGTAGTCGGTGTCCCAGGCGCCGCGGCCGCCCCAGCCCCCACGACCGCGACGGCTGTACGGCGAGTTGCGGTAGACGAGGCGCGCGAAGTGGAACTCGGCCTCGGGCGGCGCGCTCAAGCGTGCGTCGCCGCGCTGGGCGCTCGCGGCGCCGAGCCAGAGGCCGGCCGCGAGCGCGACGCCGATTCCGCATGCGACGGCAAGTTTGGAGCGCCGGCTGATCACGGCCGTAGCCTAACGCATCGCCGCGGCGCGCGCCTCGCGAAGCGGTGCCGTCATGCGGGCGACGGCGGGCGCTTGACGGCCGTGATTGCGAGCAGCCAGACCGTGCCCTTGGTCTGCAAGTCGGCGATCTCGCTTAGGTCGTAGCTCTTGATCGTGCCGCGCACGTAGGCCACGTCGGCCGCGGGTGTCGGGTAGCGCGGCAGCGGGGCGTGGTCGTAGCGCCAGCGCTCGGCCGTGACGTCGGCCCAAAGATCGTCGGCGAACAGGGCCAGGATCCTTTCGAGGTCGCCGGCGACGAACATCTCGTGGCCGTGCAGGTGAATCGGCGCGTCGAGATAGAGCAGGCCCCCGGGGCGCAGCACGCGCCAAATCGCCGCGAGGCACTCGCGATAGGAAGGCGGCGCAGAGCCGTCGGGCAACGGCTCTTCCCAATGCTCGAACGACTGATTGCCGAACACGAGAGCGAACGTGCCGTCGGGGAACGGGATCTCGCCGGCATGCCCGTAGCCGCCCGCGCCGAGCCGCGGTGCGCGGCTACGGTCGACGCGCGGCTCGACGCCGGTCCAGGAGCCGCCGCAAAGCTCGACGATGCGCTTGCCATAGGAGCGGCGCGCGTAGCCGAGCTCGAGCACCCGCAGGCCGCGACTGCCACGCAGGTGGGCCTCGGTCGCCGCCACGACGCACTTGCGCAAGGGGCTCCCGAACGGGACGCCGCATTCGCCCTGCCGCGCGTCGAACTTCGGGCACCGCCGGCAGGGCACGATCCGTTGTCCGCCGCGCTCCTCCCAGTACTGTTCGCTCCATTCGTTGCGAGCCAGCCGGCGCCGCGTGCCGAGGCGGTACCAGGCCTTGGCGAACGAGCTTTTGGCGCCGTGCATCGTCGAAAGTCTCTGCTTGGTAGCAACGGATTATGACACCCGAGCCTCGTTGCCGGTGGCGGGGGGCTGCCGCTCGGGCCTAGAATCGAGTCCAGTCGTTGGGTGGGAGGTATCGATCCGTGGGCCGCGTGCGGGCAGCGTTCGTCGTCGGCGTCGTGGTCGCGCTCTGCGCGCCCGCGCTGACGCATGCCCAGGAGCTCGTCTCGAACGTCAACGGCTACGTCACGCTCGGCAGCGGTTACTGGAAGCACGGTCTCGCTCACAGCGACGGCCCGTCGCTGCAGCTCGGCATCGACTATCAGCATTACGCCGGATTTTTCGCCTACGCGCGCGCGCAGAGCGTCGACTACCCCGAGAACTACCCGGGCCAGACCCGTGACATCGAGACCAGCGCCTACGTCGGCTACCACGATCGCCACGAGAGCTGGTCGTGGACTGCGAGCTACGGCCGCTACGTCTATCCCGACGCGGCCGGCTACAACTACGACGAGGTGAGCGCGACCTTCGGGTTTCGCGACCGTGTGTTTTACACGGCTTCCTACAACGACGAGCACTACGTGCGCTTGAGCTCCGCGCTGAACCAGGAAGTATCGGTCGTGTTTCCGTTGCGCGGCGACGTCGAGGTCGGCGGCGCAATCGGCCTCTTCGACGTGGCGGACGGGCCGAGGATCACGCACTGGAACTTCGGTGCATCGAAGCTCATCGGCGCGCTCGCGCTCGACTTGCGCTACTACGACGGCAACTACGCGTGGCGCAACTACATGGGCGATCCGTACGCCGATCGTTACGTGCTCAGCGTTTCCTACGCCGTGCGCGGCAAGCGTCCCAGGTTTTGACGTTCGGAACCGCGCGCCGCCTCAGGGCGCGGCACACGAGGCCGTGCCCGCGATGCGCGCGACGGCGCGGCACGCGTTGATCGACGCGCTGCCGGCCGAGTACGTCGTCGTCGACGTGAGAATCACGGCGATGCGCTCGGCGTCGAGGTCGGGCTGGCGTTCCATGAGCAAGGCCACGACGCCCGTCGTGTGTGCGGCCGCGAGCGAGTTGCCCGTGAGGAACGCGTAGCTCGAGCCCGGCGTCGTCGTCAGCACCTCGTTGGCGGGCGCCGCCAGGATGTACGGTGAAGGCGAGTTCACTGGCGTCATCGACGAATGCGCCGTGAGCACGCGCGGGTGCGAGGACGGGAACGCGAGCGAGCTCGACGGCGTCGTGGGGTGCGCCGTGACGACGACGATGCCGCGCTCGATGACCTGATCGAGCAGGCGCGCGAGCAACGGGTCCTCGGGGCCGGCGAGGCTCAAGTTGATGACGTCGGGGCCCAGCACGAGCGCGACCTCGAGCGCGCGTGCGAGCGAGAGGCTCGAGCACTGTGCCGCGAGGTCGCCGTCGGCGATGGCCCAGCAGGCGCGCAGCGCCGCGATGCTGACGTCGGGCGCGACGCCGATGATCCCTTCGTTATTGTTGACGGCCGAAGCGATGATGCCCGCTATCGCGGTGCCGTGGATCTCGCCGCCGCGCGGCTGCGGGTGCTCGGCCGCGAGATTGCGCGCGATGCGCACGCGGCCGCGCAAGTCGGGGTGGTCGGCATCGATCGCGGAGTCGATGATCGCGATCGAAACGCCGCGACCGGTCGCGAGCTCGTGGGCCTGCTCGACCTCCATGGTGGCGGCCGCCGATTGCAGGGTGAGGTAGGGATCGTCGTAGCGCGCGGCCTGCGTGCGGAACAGATTCATGCGCTGGGCGAGGTCGACGCGCGGATCGCGGCCGAGCGCGGCGATGACCGCCGCGACGTCGCTTCCTAAGGGCACGACGAGCACTTCGCAATAGACGTCGAGCGACTGAATCGGCCAACCTTCGACGCGGCGCAAGCCGTGCTCGTGCGCGAGCTGCGTGAGGATGCGGTCGACGGACGGCGACGGCCCGTAACGGCGCTGCAGGTAGCGCTGGTTCGGCGGGCCGGTGATGCCCGCCATCACCGCAGCCGGCTGGCGGACCGTGACGAGGATCTGGCGCGCGGCCGCGTCGTCGGCGGCCCCCGCATTGCGCACGGTGCCGGTCGTCGCGCACGCGGTCATGGCTAGGGCGATGACTGCGGCGAACAAAACTCTCATGGCGGCAACTCGGCGAGCGACGCGCCCGCGAAGCGGACGCGCGGATCGGCGGCGAGGCGGTCGACGGCTTTGGTCAACTGGGCGTCGTTCGCCCGGCCGTCCGCCACGCGCACGCTGTAGCGGCCGACCGCGCTCGGGCCGGCGACGATCTCGCCGTCGATCTCGGCGAGCAGGGCGACCATCTCGGCCGCAGTGGTTTGCTGCGCGAACACGACGTCGATGAGCTTCGTGGTCTCGCCGGTTTCGGTCGCCAGCGTCGCGTAGCCTTCGGCGCCCATCTCGGGCAACGGCGTGAGCCAGAGCAAGAACGCGAGCAACGCGATGCCGGCGGCCGTGGCGAACGCGAACGGCTGCAGCGCCGCGTACCGTCCGCCCCATTCGCGCACCCGGTTGCCTGCGGTCGGCGTGGCGTCGAGCCGCCGATCGAGCTCGGCCAGGCCGGCGTGCGCGGAGACGTGAATGGTCGGCTGGTCGCACAAGGCAGCCTTGAGGTGCCGCTGCTCCTTGAGCTCGCGGCGGCAGACGATGCAGGTGCGCACGTGCTGCTCGACCGCGTCGCGCTGCGTCGAATCGAGCGTGCCGTTGACGAGCCAGGGCAGCAGGTCGAACGCCCGGTCGTGACCGAACGCTTCGGGTTCGGTCACAACGGGCCCTTGCCGAGCGCGGGCAGCAACGTTTTCAGTTTGGCGCGAGCGTGAAACATACGTGTCTTCACCGTGTTGACCGGACACGCGGCGATGACGGCGATCTCTTCGTACGAGCACCCGTAGAAATAGGTCAGCTCCACGACGGCGCGGTGCTCGGCCGAGAGGTGCCGCAAGGCCTCGTCGAGCAGGTCGCGCAAGTCGCCGTCCTCGCTGTGTTCCGCGCTCGGCGGCGAACGTTCAAGCAGATCCTCAAGCGGGTCGCTGGCCAGGCGCGCCGTCCAGCGGCGCGAGGTCGCGAGCAGCTTGAGCGCCTTGCGGTAGGCGATGCCCATGATCCAGGTCGAGACCGTGGAGCGCCGCCCGAACGAGCGGCTGCTGCGCCAGACCACGAGCATCACGTCGTTGACGCCCTCTTGAGCGAGGTCGAGCCGTCCCGTGATCCGATAGATGAACCGCAGCAGCGGGTGATAGTACGTGCCGTAGAGATCGCGCAGGGCCTCGCGGTCGCCGTTGGCTACGCGCTCGAGCAACGCGAGGTCCGCGCTGTCGTCGGAGAAGCGCGCCCGACTCGGGCGTTTGAGCTCTTGATCCATTGTAATTCTGATGCGAGCCGCAGAGCCTTAGTCTACGCATGGCGGTCGCAAGTTTCACGCTGCGCCGCGGAGCCGAAGCCGCGTAGCTCAAGGCCGGCCGGCCGGGCAGGCCGTGCCGGGCTTGAGCGTCACGAACCGGTCGACGACGAGGCGCTCGCCCGCTGCCACGAAGTGGCCCTCGATCGTCGTGAGGGCCACCTTGCCGCTCGCGTTCATGCGCCGGTGCTGGCGCGTGAGCTCGCGATAGGCGCCGCTCTCGGCCACCGTGAACTTGAGGCCCGTGAGGCACTCGCGGAACGTTGCGCCCTTCTCGGTCACGGCGCTTTCCCCGTCGAGCGTGAGCCGGTCGTCGAACGGCAGCGCGCCGGCATCGCGCGTGAGCACGTGCTCGAGCGGCGAAGCGACGCGCAGCTCCAGGCGCTCGCCGTCGAGCGTCCCGAGTCGCCGCTCGGGTCCTGCGCCGCGCAGCACGGCTTCGGCCTCGAGCTCGTCCCAGTGCCAGCGCCCGAGGCTGTAGGTCGCGGCAGCGTCGGCTGCGCTCCGCGCGGCGGTGCCGGCACCCTCGTCGACGAACCGTTGCCGCATGAAAAAGCGGCCGTCGGGGCGCAACCAGAGCGTCGTCGCGATCGCCGCGCAGTTGCTGCACGGCAGCTCCCCCGAGTACACGCCGGCCAGCGTCGCGGGCATCGGCGTCGTGACGGGCGCGGCGTCACGCTCGCTGTCGCAGCCGCCGCCCAGAGCGGCAAGCAGCACGAGCGCGTAGGGCAGGTGGCGGGCTCGGTACGACATTGCGGCACATCTTCCGCCGCCCGGGCCGCCGGAATAGTAAATGGATCACGTTCGGGGCCCGCCGAGCCTGCCGTTGGCTCGCGTCCGTGACGGAGCCCGCATGTCTGGACCGCCCTCCGCGGGTTCCATAAGATTCGGCCGCCCAGCCGGAGACCGCGCCATCAATGCCCGCCCAGAACCCGCTATCTACCGGCACAGCGCGCGTTTCTTCGCCCTGTTTCTTGTTTGGTTCCTCGGGCTGCCGCTGCCCTGAGCCGCTACTGCGCGGCCGCCGTGCTCGCGGCATGCTCGCGCGCTGCGAGATCGTCGACGATCGCGAACCAGCCCTCGTAGGTGCCCGACTGCGCGCCGGTCGTCACGAACTTGCCGTTGACGACGATCGTCGGCGTCGCCTGCACGCGATAGCGTTTCACGAGCTCCTCGGCGCGCTTGAGCTTCGCGTTGACGCTGAACGAGTTGAACGTGCTCTTGAACGTGGCGGCATCGACTCCGTGCTTGGCGAAGAAGTCCGCGAGCTTCGCTTCGGTATCGAGGTAGTTGCGGTTGGTGTGGAACTCGGCGAAGAACGGGCCGTCGATCTCGTCGGTCTTGCCGAGCGCTTCCGCCGTGTAGTAGGCGCGCGCGTGCAGTATCCCCATGGGGTTCCAGAGTGCCGGGAGGCGCACGAAGTTGACGTAGTCGGCCTTACGCGCGAGCCAACGTTGAATGTGCGGCTCGAAGCTGTAGCAGCCGCCGCAGCCGAACTGGAAGATCTCGGTGACCTCGACCTTACCGGTGTCCGAGCTCGTCGGCTGGGCCGGCGACAACACCGTGTAATGCTTCCCTGCCTCGAACGGGGGTACCGGCGCCTGAGCCTCGGCAGCCCAAGCGAGGGCGGTAACGCTCACGAATGCCAGCGCGCGGGAAGTGGTCGATCTCACGTTCAAACTCCTTGATTCGGTGGGCCCAGGCCGGCCTCGGCCTTGTCTTAGAAGCTTAGCGTCGCCCTAGGGGGTGCGGCAACGAGCGCGAGCCGCGGCTTGAGGGAACTTGACGTCCGCTGCCGGACGTGTGAACCGGTTCACATTGGCCCGGGACTCACCCTCCAACAGCAAACCGGTGCCGCGGCGGCCCCGGCGTGTGCCAAACGGGAGGAAAAACCATGAAACGTTGGCTAAGGGTAGTCTCGGCGGTCGTCACGGCCGCGGTCGGTTTGGGGTTGACGGCGGTTGCGGGCGCGGACCGCGACGACCGTGGCAGCAAGCGCGTGCGCGCGCAGCTCACGGGCTATCAGGAGGTCTTCGCGGCCGGCGGCGGCGTGTCGACGACGGGTCAGGGCACGTTCCGCGCGGAGATCGACGAGAGGAGCGGGCTCATCACCTACACACTCAAGTACTCGGGCCTCACGGGGACGGTCACGCAATCGCACCTGCACTTCGGCCAGCATCACACGTCGGGAGGCATCAGCGTCTGGATCTGTCAGACGGGAACGAATCCGGCGCCCACGCCGGCAACGGGCGCGTCGCCCGTGCCGATGTGTGCCCCAGAAGTCTCGGGCGAGGTCCTCGCGCCCAACGTCATCGGCCCGGCCGTCCAAGGCATCGCGCCCGGCGAGTTCGCCGAGCTCGTCGCGGCCATCAAGGCCGGTGCGGTTTACGTCAACGTGCACAGTAGCCTGTTCCCCGCAGGCGAGATCCGCGGGCAGTTGTTCTAGTCCCGGATTCAACGGTGCCGGCGCCGCCACCGCAGCGGCGCCGTCTTTTTTGCCCGCCAGGGATGGCGGGCATGCAATAAATGCAGGAGCAATTTATTGCTCCCGCCAGGGATGGCGGGCATGCAGCAAATGCAGGAGCGATTTGCTGTGCCTCAGTCGCCGGGCACGGCCAGCGGCACCAGCGGCGCGTGCTCGGGCCGCCAGCTGTCGGCCGCGCGCGCGAGATTGGCGATGCGCTCGTCGTCGGCGGGATGCGTCGACAGGAACGACGGCAGCGTGCCGGTGAGCGCATCCTTATGCCGTGCGAGCACCTCGAAGACGCTCGCGGCGCCGCCCGCATGACCGTAGCGCGCGGCGAGCGCGGCCAGCGCTTCCTCGTCGGCGCGCGCCTCGGCGCCGCGCGAGTAGCCGAGCGCGACGAGCGTCGCGAGCTGCGGCACGAGGCCGTCGGCCTCGCCGCTGACGAGCGCGAGCACGAGCGCCACCGAAGCCCCGCCGCCCACCGCCGCGATCGGATCGCGGAGTTTCACATGGGCGATTTCGTGTGCGAGCACCATGGCGAGCGCGTTCTCGCTCGGCATGAGGCGATAGAGCTCGCTCGTGACGACGATGTGGCCGCCGAGCGTCGCGAATGCGTTCGGCACGCGCAAGTCCGTGTAGTGCACTTGCACGATCATCGACTCCGGCAGGTCCATCACGGCACCGAGGTCGGCGCTCAATGTCCGCAGATAGGCTTCGATCGCGGCATGATCGGGCGCGGAGGAGGGTGCGATCTCGAGGCCGAGCACCTGGTCGCCGACCCAGGAGCGCTCGGTCGCGAACGGCACGAGCCGCGCGAGCCAACCCGCCGTGAAGTACAGCACGGCGGCCACGGCCACGACCACGAGGCCGACGCCGGCGAGCAGGCGTAGGAACTCGGCGAACGGGTGCTCGCGACTGACGTTGACCTCGTGCGGAACGTCGGGGTTCTCGTAGCTCAAGCGCTGCGTGCCGGCACGAGCGCCGTGCCGTAGGCGATGAACTCCGCCGAGAACATCGGCGAGCGGCCGCTTTGGTCCTCGGACAGCGACGACGTTTCGAGGCGCACGTTGAAGATCATCGTCGCGCCGAGCGCGCTCGCTTCCTGTTTCATGCGCACGATGGCCTCGCGCCGGCCGCGGTCGAGCAGCGATTCGTAGACGCCGATGCGGCCGCCAACGAGGCCACGGAGCCCGGCGGCGATTCGTTTGAAATAGTCCTCGGCGATCACGACCGAGCCCACGACGAGCACGCCGCGCGCAAACTCGCGGTCGGCGGGCGGGCGCCGCTCGTTGAAGACGAGCACCTCACGCAGCTGGGCCTCCCGTTCGACGAGCTCGCGGAAGTGCCGCCGCTCGTTGGCTCGACCGGCGAACCAACCGATCGCGAGCAGCACGACGAAGACGCCGATTTGAATCAGGCCTTCCATCTCCGCGCGGCGCTCAGCTCACGACGACGGCGGTGCCGTAGGCCATGACCTCGGCGGCGCCCGCGGCGATGTTCGAGGTCGAGAAACGCACGTTGACGACGGCGTTGGCGCCGACGGCCTTGGCCTGCGCGACCATGCGCTCGACGGCTTCGGTGCGCGACTCGTTGAGCAGCGCCGTGTAGCTCTTGAGCTCGCCACCGACGAAGTTCTTGAGCCCCGCGAGGATGTCTTTACCGGCGTGTTTGCTGCGCACCGTCGAGCCTTGCACGAGCCCCAAGTGGCGGGTGATGGTCTTGCCGGGCACGGCTTCGAGCGTGGTCAGTTCCATAATCCGCTCCTAAGCGAGATGCGTGCGCGGAGTTTGCCACAGGGCGCGGACGCCGCGCCGGGAATTGCCAGGGGCGGGGCCTCGGTGTCAGAGTGACGAGCCACGGCTTATGGCCGAAGGGTGTACCCATGTCGCCATTGCGCGCGTTGTTCTCGATCGTCGGCGGCAGCGTCGTCGCTGCCGGCGCGTGGGCCCATCATGGCATCGCCAATTTCGATCTCAACAAGGACATCGCGATCGAGGGCACGATGTCGAAGCTTGCGTTCGTCAATCCGCACTCGTGGCTCTACGTCGACGTCACGGGTCCCGACGGCGAGGTGAACGAGTGGCAATGCGAGATGCGTGCCGCCACGGTGCTGCGCCGCTCGGGCTGGAGCGAGGCGATGTTCGCCGCGGGCACCGCAGTGCGCATCACGGGCTCGCCCGACCGCAAAGAGCCGAATACCTGCTATCTCGGCACGATCACGTTCGCCGACGGCACGAGCATGGACCGCTACGGCCAGCGGCAGAAACCCGACGCGCCGGTCGTGACTGAGAGCCGGCCCGAGCGGCTGCCGAACGGCGACCCGAACATCAACGGCGACTGGGCCGCCGAGCAGCGCGTCATGACCGACCGGCGCGGCATCAGCGGCACCCTCGTGCCGATCAGCCAGGCCGATCGGTTTGCTCCCGGCGAAGTGCCCGCCGGAGGTCGCGCGTTCCCGGGCGCGCGCGGCACGCCCGAGTCGCTCGCCGAGGACGCGATCCGCGCGGCCTGGACGCGCCCGAGCCCTGTGCCGTTGACCGACGCCGGTAAGCGCGCCGGGGAAGGCTTCGACCCGTCGTCGGACGACAACCCGCGGCTACGCTGCGAGCCGACGAACATCCTGTTCGATTGGGGGTTCGAGACGTTCACGAACCGGATCACGCAGGACGAGAACGCGATCCGCATCCAGTACGGCGCACCGGGCATCGACCGCACGATCCACCTGAACGAGACGGCGCATCCGGCCGACGTCGAGCCCAGCGTCGCGGGCCACTCGATCGGCCGCTGGGAGAACGACGTGCTCGTCGTCGACACCGTCGGCTTCAAGCCCGGCGTGCTGTCGGCCGATGCCTACACGATGCACAGTGCCGAGCTGCGTATCGTCGAGCGCTTCACGCTCGATCGCGAGCGCAACGCATTGCGGCGCGAGTACGTGGCCACCGACCCGCTCTATTTCACGGGCGAATACCGCGGCGCCGACGTCGTCTACCCGGCCGACTTGCCTTACGAGACGCCGAGCTGCAACGATTTGAGCTACGCGACGGGCCGCGGTACCGTCGCAGCCCAGCAAGGCAACGCGGAGGCGCCTGCGGCGCCCGCCGCCGCGCCCGCGCCGGCCAAGCCCTGGTGGATGTTCTGGAAATAGCCTAGGAACCTAGTCGAATCGCCCGTTGTCGGAGCTACCGTGCGCAAGTCAGACCCCAAGAACCCCGAGCCCAAGGCCCCCGAGCGCGAGCTCGCGAGCGCGAGCGATAGCGCGTCGGCCGACGGCCACAAGAAACCGCAGACCCGCGCTCAGTGGTGGATCTCGGAGCTCATCTCGCTCGCGATCGTGCTCGCGGCCGTCACCGCGGCGCGCTCGTCGCTCGCCGATCACTACTACGTGCCGTCGGGCTCGATGCAATTCACGTTGATGGACCACGATCGCGTCGTCGTCAACAAGATGGCGTACGGCTTCCGCATTCCGCTCACGAAGATCGACATCTTCGGCTCGTCGACGCCCGGGCGTGGCGAGATCGCCGTGTTCGACTCGCCCGAGGACGGCAAGACGCGCCTCATCAAGCGCATCGTGGCGATCGGCGGCGATCGCGTCTCGGTCGTCAACGGTCAGCTCTCGATCAACGGCGAGCCGCTTGGCGACCGGCGCGTGGAGCATTTCGGCGAGCGCGAAGCTCTGCTCAACCTGCGCAGCGGCGGTGGCCCGGATTTCGAGGCCACGGTGCCGCCCGGCATGGTGCTTGCAATGGGCGACAATCGCGGCAACAGCAACGACGGCCGCAAATTCGGCCTCATCGACGAGCGCGAGCTTTTCGGCCGCGCCGTGGCGATCTACTATCGGCGCGGCGAAGGCTTCATGTGGAAATCGCTTTAGGCGGCATCGCGCGTCGCGACGGCTCGCTCGTACGGCCCCGCGCTCGGCGCGACGAGCGGTGTGGCGATGAAGCGCTCGTGCGCGGCCGTATCGACGCTCTGCACGTACAGATCGCGAGCGATCGCCGTCGTCAACCGCGGCTGATCGACGACGCTCGGCACGTCGCCCACGGGTATGCCGAAGCTCAATGCACCTGCCAGGTTGAAGCAGTGGATGTTGCGCAGGAACTCGGCGCCCGTGCCGGCGCGCGGCAGGAGCTCGAAGCCCGGGCCGAGGTACGGGTGAATGGCGCCCGCCGCGTTCTCCTCACCCGCTGCCGGCCGATAGCGGTCGCGCCAGAGCGCGACGTGCTCATGAATGCGTGCTAGCTCGGGCTGCGCGGCGAGATCGATTCGATAGCCGGTGCCGGCGATCAGGTGATCGAAGCGGAACCGCCTGCTGCCGACCTTCCCGTTGATTCTGCCGTTGCCGGCCAGCGCGACGTCCGACAACGAGCTGTTCAAGTGCACGTGGAAGTTGCCGAACGCGACGGCACGCTCGATCGAATCGAGCGGCACGGAAGCGACGCGGCGATCGCCGAGCAGGAAATTCCGCCAGCGCACGACGTCGGGCAGCTCGTAGCTCAGCTCGAGCATGTTGGGATAGCCGCGGCTGGGCGGCGGGGCCGCCTGCGGCGACGGCGGCGCGGGGTAATCGATGTAGGAGCGGCGGCTGAAGAGGTGCACCTCGGAGGCGCCGCTCTCGAGCGCCACGGCGGCCGCGTCGAACGCCGACGAGCCCGCGCCGACGATGCCCACGACCTTGCCATCCAGCGCCTCGCCCGCAAGGCTGCCCGTCGTGTGCGTCCAGGCGCTCGCCGGTAGCGCGCGCACGAAATCAGGCACGTTCGGTCCGCCGGCGCCCGCGTAGCCATTGGCGAGCACGAGCTTGCGTGTCGTCTCGACGGTCCGCGCGCCGTTCGACTGGACGTGCAGCCGCAGCACGTCGCCCAGCGGCTCGATCTCGACGAGGCGCGTGCCGTAGCGCACCGCGGCGCCCGTGGCCTGCTGGAACCAGTCGAGGTAGTCGGCCCAAGCGAGGCGCGGGATCCGATCGAGCCCGTCGAATGCGGCGGCGCCGTTAAGGGTCTCGTACCAGGCCCGGAACGAGAGCGCCGGGTTGCCGAGCTCCGGCCCTGCGAGCGTCTTGGGAGTGCGCAGTTGATGCATGCGCGCGATCGTGCGCCAGATGCCGGCCTGGCCCGGCGCGGCGCGGTCGATGACAGCGACGCGGCCGACGCCTTTGCGCCGCAGTCCATATGCGATCGAGAGGCCGCTCTGGCCGCCGCCGACGATCACGACGTTGTGGTCGACGCCGCTACGGGCTCGCACCCAGTCGGCGGGGTCGCGACCCAGCCAGCGCAGCGCGCGGCGAGTTTGCTCCTCGAGCTCCTGGGCCGCACCGGCGGGCTCCGGCGCGGCGGCCGGCTGCGCTTCGGGTGGCGTGAGCTCCGCCGTCGCGCCCAGGCTGCCGACGGTCAACGCGGCTGCGCCGCGCAGGAATCCGCGCCGGCCGATTTGGCTCGGCCGCTCGTGAGGTTGCACGCTCGCTTGGTCGGGAGCGACTCTGAGTTGCTTTGGCTCGGTCATCTGTTTTCCTTGGGATGCTCAGTAGTACGTCAACGTCTCGATTCCCGTGCCGGCTTTGAAGGTCGTCGTGACCTTGGCCGTGGCGATGTCGATGGCCGAGACCGTGCCGTCGCCGTGGTTGGCGACGAGCGCCGTCTTGCCGTCGGCCGAGAAACCGATGCCCATCGGCGATGCGCCGACCTGGACGGTGCGTTGCGGCGCACGCAGATTGGCCGCGTCGAAGAGGCCGATCGTCGAGCCCGCCATGGTGAGCAGCCACTTGCCGTCGGGCGAGTAGTAGGCCTTGTAGGCGGGATCGGTCGTGCCGGCGAGCGCGATGCGGTCGAGCACCGCGTCCGTGGCCGTGTCGACGACGGCGATCTCGGGCGCGCCGAAGTCCATCGCAATGACCCGCCGCCCGTCGGGCGAAGCCGTGATGCCCTGCGTCCCGCGCGGCATCGGGATCTGTCCGACCTGTTTGCGGGTCGCGAGATCGAGTACGGTGACGAACGGCTTGTCGTTCTTGTTCGCGACGTAGGCTTTGCTGCCGTCGGGCAGCACCGCGAGCCAATGGCCAGAGCCTTCGTGATCGACCGTCGCGACGACGCGCCCGGCCGCGGGATCGACGACGAGGATCTTGCGGTCGAGCTCGGCCGTCACGTAGACGAGGCCGCGCGCGTCGACCTGCACGCCGTGCGGCGATCGATACGGCGCGAGATCGATGATTTTCGCGACCTTGCGCTCGGCGAGGTCAATCACGTAGAGCTCGTGGCCGGGCTCGGGATTGCGGTTGTAGACGCCGGGACCGTAGATGGGCACGTAGGCGAAGCGGTGATCGGCCGACAGCGCGAAGTCGTGCGGATTCTTCGGCAGCTCGAGGTTCGAGCGCTCCATGAGCGTCGCCGGATCGAAAAACCTGACGTGCCCCCCGAGCTTGTCGATGAGCAGCAGCCCCTGCGTGCCCGTCGTGTGATTGAGACTCTCACCCGCCGCCGGCAGCAGTGTCAGCGCGGCCAACGCAGTTACAACGGATCGCAGCATGACGTCTCCCCCGATGCGTGATTCTTGTCCGTATCGTAACGCACGGCCTGCGATGCGCGCGACGGCCGGACGGTGCGGGGGGTGCACGCGACCGGCCGTCGCGCGATGAGCTAGGCCGCGGCGCCGCGATTGAAGCGCGCGAGCACCATCGTCACGATGATGCCGAAGCCGACGATCGTCAGCAGGAAGTTCGCGAGCCCACCGATGAGCGGCACATTGATCGCGACAATGACGATGGCGAGGCCCGTGAGCAGCGCCACGGCATAGTGCGGCGGGCTCGCCGGGTCGCGGAACAGACTACGGCCGATGACCAGCGCGAGCACCGTCTTCGAGAAGTAGAGCCCGATCGCGCCGACAATGAACGCGAGGATGCCGAGCGGCAAGCCCACGACCGTCAAGCAGACGAGGAATGCCGCAACGGGCAGCGTGACCATGGCCGCGAGCCCGATCGCGCCCGAGCGCAGCACCGCGCCGACGTTCGGCAGCGAGACTTCGCGCAGCGCCGGGAACAGCCACAGCAGCACGAGGCCCGTGATGAACGCGGCGCCGAGCCGTACGACCTGCCGCACGTAGTAGCCGACCGTGTAATACGGGTTGCGGCGTTGCTCGCGCTCGACGAGCAGCTCGTTCGTCGTGCCGCCGACGACGGCGCCGTCGGCGATGCTCAAGTCGCCGGCGCTGTCCACGTGGGCCGTGACGTTGCCCGTGACGCGCGCCGTCGGCAACAGCCGGACCGAGCCCGCAAACCCTTCCACGTCGCCGAGCACGGTGCCGCCGACCGTCACGGTATTGCCGAAGCCCATGAGATCGGAGCCGACGCGGCCGTCGATACCGACGCTCTCGCCGAATGCGAGGGCGTTGCCGCCGATCTCGGCGTCGACGTCGACGTCGACGTCGCGGCCGAAGCCGAACAGGTTGCGGCCGACGCGTGCCCGCGCGAGCGTGAGCCCGCGGGCGCCACCGATGATGCTGCCGCCGACCGTACCCTCGATGTTGATCGTCTCGCCGCCCGTGAAGATGTTGCCGGCGACGTTGCCGCGCACGGTGATGCTGCGGCCGAACGCGAGCAGATCGCCGTTGACGTTGCCGTCGATCGCGATCGTGTCGCCGGCGGCGAACAGCGTATCCTCGATCGTCTCGCCGGCCTCGATCGTGATGAGATTGCCCGTGCGGCGCTCGAGCGCGTGCCCGATCGACGGCAGTGCGATGACGACGGCCAGTAGCGACGCCGCCACGGCGGCGAACCCGCGATGGCGTGCGGCCGAGGCGGCGACCCACGCAAATAGCGCCACGAACAACGCGACGCCGACAATGTTCAACGTAGCAGTCCACATGGCAGTTCCCTCACTGACGATGAAAGTGATGAGCTCGAGCGCGCGCTCGGCGAGCTCGCCCGCTTGGAAAGGATTGAGCCAGCGCAACCCGCTCGGCACGGCCGCGCCGACGGTGCTCCAGAAAGCCATGCTGAAGCCGCCGATGAGGGTGACGCCGAGCACGAGCACGAGGAGCTCGCGCACGTTCCGCGGCGGCGTGAAGCGCGGGATCGGCGCCGCCTCGTCGACTTCTTGCAGCACGGCCCGCAGCACGGCGTGCTCGTGGCGCAATGCTGCGACGCGCGCTCGGCAAGCCGTGCAGGTCGCGGTGTGCTGGTCGAGCGATGCCGCGACGTCCGCTGCGAGCGCGCCGTCGGCGTACATCGAGAGCGTGACCGGGGAAGGGCAAGTCATGACGGGGCTCCTTCGTTAACTGCTCCCTGCGTTGCCGCGAGCGATTGGCGCAGCATCTGTTTCGCGCGGCACAGCAGCACTCCGACGTGGGTGCGTGTAATGCCGAGCGTCGTGGCGATCTCGTCGTAGTCGGCGTCCCCGTAGTACGCGAGCGCGAGCGGCACGCGGTAGCGTTCCGGCAGCTTCGCGACGGCGCCGTTGACGGCCGAGGCGCGCTCGGTGGTCAACACGGCGCCCAAACCGTCGACGCCGGGCGCTTCGGCGGCTGCGGCTTCCTCGGCTTCGCTGCCGAATAGCGCGGCTTCGGTACGGCGCTTACGCAGGAGGTCGAGGCAATAGTTGCGGGCGATGCTCATGATCCAAGCTGCAAACGACTGCTTCGGGTCGTAACGAGCGAAGGCGCTGTAAGCGCGCATGAACGCTTCCTGCGCCGCGTCCTCGGCGCGCTCTGCAGAGCCGAGGAGCTGGCGGCACAGCCCGCGTACCTGGCGGTAATGCGTTTGGTAGAGCTCGCCAAAGGCCACCTCCTTCGTCATGCACTAGTCCTAAATCCGCCTATCGATGGTCAATACGGGCGAGTCCCGAATTCATTACAGTAATGCCATGCCGGACTCGCGGGAACTCCAGGCGGCACGCCGTTTCCTGGCCGAAGCCGAGGCCCAATTGGCCTCGGCCGACGGCCTCGCACGCCTGATCGATGGCCTTGGCTATCTCGACGAAGTGATCGCCGCGGGCGCCGCGGAGGCGCGGACCGCCCACAATTTGGCCGCAACCTACGCGAGCCGCATCTATGCACGCGTTCGCGCGTTGGTTGAGGGCGACGCGCAGATCCCGGAGCCCGAGCTCGAGCACTACTTCAAGGTCGTGCTCGCGTTCGATCAGGTGAGCGCGGTCTTGCCGCGCGAGGCCGCGGAGCTCAAGGTCGCCGTCGTGCGCGCGCTCATCGAGCGCTACTACGAAGGTCATCCGCCGGAACGCAAGCGCGCGGCGCTGGCCGAGCTCGCCGAGCTCGGCCGCGGTCGCCGAAACTCGCATCCCGGCTCTTAAACAAAAAGAAAGTTGACTTTCTATTTGTTTAAACCCTATCTTGGTGCCAATGAGCCGAATCGACTTGCCTACTTGGGTCGTCAGCCTCGACGCCGACGACCTGCAACTCGTGAGGCGATTCGTGCTGGCGTCGGGGTCTCTCAAGGACTTGGCGGCGGACTACGGTGTGTCGTATCCAACGATTCGCGTCCGCATCGATGCGCTCATCGCGCGCATGCGGTTGCTCGACAAGAACGTGAGCGACGACGTCTTCGAGGCGCGGCTCCGTCTGTTGGTTGCCGAAGGCGTAGTGACGCCTGCGACCGGTAAGGAGCTGTTGCGCCTCCACAAGCAAACCAAAGGAGCGGAAAAATGACGACTGCGTGGTTCGAGCCGGGTGTTGCCATCTGGTTTTCGTTTCTCTCGTTGTTCTCGTTGCTTTCCGTGCTCGGTCCTTTTGCCGAGCGCGGCGAGCACAGAAAGGCGGTGGTCGGCGCGTTCAAGGGCGCGCTCGGTCTCGGAGTGGTTTTCCTGGCGCTCACGGGTGCCGCGGCGCTGGCCGAGCAGCCCGGGTACGTCATCGTGCCGTTCCTAGTCTGCGGTGTCGTTCTGACGGCCGTTTTCGCTTCGACCTTGCCGGGGATCCATCGAGCGTATCAACAGGCGGAGCACCGCAAGATGGCGGCCAAGGATCTTTGACCGCGTGCTCGAGCTCCGGTCGCGCTAGCCGTTAGGCGCACGCATATCACCATAGCCAGCTCGTCTAGCCGCCCGAGAGGGGCCACGGTATCCTGCGCGCTCGTTTTTTCCTTCCTAAGCCCACCGCGTGAACGCATTCTCCATCGACGCCCGGATCACGCTCGCCGTGCTCGCCGGGTTTTTTCTTCTCCTCGTGCTCAACGTGGCGAGCGCCGAGATCGTCGCTCTCATCGGCCTCGCGATATTGCTTTTCACGGGCGTGCTGTCGACGAGCCAGGCGCTCGCGGGCTTCGCCAACGAGGGCATGATGACCGTCGCCGTGCTCTACGTCGTGGCCGCAGCGCTGCGCGAGACGGGCGTCATGGGCTGGATCGCGCAGCGCGTGTTCGGCAGCCCGAGGACGACGGCCGCCGCGCAGCTGCGCATGTTGTTCCCCGTGGCCACGGTTTCGGCGTTCATGAACAACACGCCGCTCGTCGGCGCGATGCTGCCGGCCGTCATCGAGTGGGCCAAGAAGTTTCAGATTCCCGTGTCGAAGCTGCTCATGCCGCTGTCGTTCGCGACGATATTGGGCGGCCTCTGCACGCTCATCGGCACGAGCACCAACGTCGTCGTCGCGGGGCTCATGCAGAGCTCGCTCGAGACGGGCGCGATCGATCGCGGCATGGGCTTCTTCACGCTGGCCTCCGTCGGCGTGCCGTGCGCGCTCGCGGGTATCGCCTACATGGTCGTGGCGAGCCGCTGGCTGTTGCCGGCGCGCGAGCCGCCGCTACGCCAGATGGACGACCCACGCGCGTACACGGTCGAGATGCGCGTGGCGCCGAAGGGCCCGATCGACGGCCGGACGATTCAGCAGGCCGGGTTGCGTCACCTCACGGGCATGTATCTCGCCGAGGTCGAGCGCGATGGCGAGGTCTTCGCCGCCGTCGATCCGCAGCTGCGCCTCAAGGGCAACGACCAGCTCGTGTTCGTGGGTATCGTCGACTCGGTCGTCGAGCTCCAGCGCATCCGCGGCCTGGTTACTACGACCAATCAGGTATTCGAGCTCGAGGGGCCGCGATCGGGTCGGATGCTCGTCGAGGCCGTCGTGTCGGATCGCTGCCCGCTGCTCGGCCAGAGCATTCGCGAGGCGCGTTTCCGCACGCACTACAACGCCGCCGTCATCGCCGTCGCGCGCAGCGGCGAGCGTTTGCGGCAGAAGATCGGCGACATCGTCTTGCAGCCCGGCGACACGTTGTTGCTCGAAGCGCAGCCTGTTTTCATGCAGCGTTTGCGCGATTCGCGCGATTTCTTTCTCGTGAGCCGGCTCGACAGCTCGGCGCAGCCGCGCTACGAGCGCGCGGCCATCGCGCTCGCGATCCTGCTCGGCATGGTGCTGCTTGCGACGGTGTTCGAGCAGGTGCCGTTCTTCATCGAGCGCGGCTTCAGCGTGCTGCACGCGGCCGTGATCGCGGCCGGCCTCATGCTCGTGACGCGCTGCTGCTCGATCGAGCATGTGCGGCAGATGATCGACTGGCAGGTGCTCATCACGATCGCGGCCACGCTGGGGCTTGGCCTGGCGTTGTCGACAACTGGGCTCGCAGCCGAGCTCGCGCAGGGCATGGTCGCGCTCGCGGGTCCCACGCCACTCGCTCAGCTCGCGATGATCTACCTCATGACGATGCTGTTGACCGAGCTCCTGAGCAACACGACGGCCGTCGTACTCGCGTACCCGATTGCACTCGCGGCCGCCGGGCAGCTCGGCGTCGATCACATGCCGTTCGTCGTCGCGCTGGCGATCGCGGGCTCGTGCGGCTTCGCGACGCCGATCGGCTACCAGACGAACCTCATGGTCTACGGCCCGGGCGGCTACCGGTTCGTCGACTTCCTGCGCTTCGGCGGGCCGCTCAATCTCGTCGTGGCCACGATCACGCTGATCGTGACGCCGCGCGCGTTTCCGTTCTAGACCTTTTCAGAACTCGACGCGGCGCGCGTCTTCGAGCAGGGCGTCGCGATAGACGGGTAGCGACCAGCCTTGGCGCTCGAGCTCGTCGAGTCGCGCCTCGAACTTGCGCAGGTACTCGCGCTTGCTGCCGTAGAGCTCGCGCAGCTTCGCGGCCGGGAACGGCTCCTGATAGGCGCTCAAACGGCACATGATCTGCGCGCCCTGAAGGCCATTGACCCTGACGTACTCGCTCGGGTTTGCGATCACGGGGTCGACGGCCGTGTTCACGGGCACGTACTTCGCGACGGGAACGTCGACCCACGGGGTGCGGATGCCGCCGAGCGGATTGCCGTGCGCATCGAGCGCCATCGCGGAGCCGTCATTGGTCACGTCGCGGTCGAGCAGGACGCGCGGCGCGCGCGGCGGCGCGATGCCTTCGTCGACCCAGCGGAACAGGTGCTGCAGACCAACGGCGAAATACGCTTGCGTCAACACCGTGCTCAGTGGCTTGACGCAGGGGTTCGGCAGCAGCCGCACGTTATCGCGCGAGTCGACGTGGCCGATGCCTGAGACCTCGTAGAGACGGAACTGTAGCCCAAGCTCGTCGCCGTCTTGGCGGCGCGGCACGTTGGTCTCGACCTCGTGCATCGTCGGCATCTCGATGAGCGGCACGTCGATCTCGCGGATCGTGGCGCCGACTGAGGTCGGCAGGAAGCCGTCGTAGATGCGCTGCATATCGGGTGTGCGCAGCACCATGTGGCTCGGCAGATAGTTGATGACCGTGCCCGCGCTCATCGACGTGCCCGCGAGCACGAGCTTGCGCGCGGGTTTGGGCAGCGGGCCGCGGTCGCTGCGCAGCAGAGCGCCGACCTGCGCGATGATCTCGTTCTGCTGGCCATCCGCGATCGCGAGCTTGCCGTAGCGCGCCGAGTTGAACGCGGCGAACGGTTGCGGCGAGGTCGTGAGGATCTCGACGGCGGCATGGCCCGAATCCATCGTGTACGCCGCCGTGTACTCGTAGGCGTGCGCGGCGCCGCTCACGTGCATCGACTCGGCGAGCACGAGGCCGCTGAAGCGCGCGTCGTCGGCGGGCAAGCGCACCACGACGCGCGTCGTGTACGGCTTGCCGGCCGCAGTGCCCGAGGCGAAGTATTCGGTGGTCTCGTAGCGGAAATGCTCGTCATCGAGACCTAAGGCGTGCGACGGCGCCGAGTCGAACATCGGGCCCGGCCCCGTGGCCGGCGCCGACAGCGTCGGCAGCGCGACGGCCGTCGGCACGCGCGGGACTCCTTCGATCTCAGGCTCGGGGCGAGGCCCGCCGAAACCGCCGGGCGGTTGCGCGAGCGCGGTGCCGGCCAACAAGCCGGCAAACGCGATTAGCGAGACAGGCAGCGACGGCTGACGTAACGGCATGGCGACCCCCTCGTGCGAGGGCCACACCATACGTCAGCGGGGCGGAAACGTGAACCCCCGTTTGGCGGCAGGCTCAGTTCCGGCGGGCGACGGCGTGAACGACGCGGTCGTGCTCGAAGTACACCGAGAACGCGGGGTAGTCCCAGCGCGTGATCGGCGGCTGCTGCACGACGGCCCCGCCGACGGGAGCGCGGCGCTCGGCCGGGGTGCCGTAGGCGGACTCGACGGCCGTCATCGTCATGCCCGGCCTGGGCCGCAGATCGGAGGTCTGCCGGTCCATGTCGATGCCGTCGATGAGCAGCGTGTCGGCGTAGCTGGCCGATGCGAAGAGCAGCGCCGCGAGCGTCGTGGGAATGGCTTTGACCATGACCCGATCCTCCCTGGAATTGCCGGGACTATAGCACCGGGCCAAGGGCCGTTGAATTTGCGGGGCGGCTTTTGTGGCCTCGGTCACAGTTCGTGTCGCGGGCAGCCGCCGCCCGTGCCGTTACTCACTCGGCGCCCTGCGGCCCGAGTCGTTATGGTTTAATTCCCGCCCATGTTTCAGCCGCTCGAATGGTTCGTCGGGCTCCGCTATCTGCGCTCGCGGCGTTGGCCGGCCATCGTGTCGTTCCGCACCGTGGCCTCGCTGCTCGGGCTCGCGCTCGGCGTCACGGCGCTCATCGTCATTTTGTCGGTGTTGAACGGCCTCGAAAGCGAGACGCGCGAGCGGCTGCTCGGGCTCAGCGCGCACGCGACCGTGTCGGTGCCCGGCGGGTTCGCCGACTGGCGCGAGCTCCGCACGCGCTTCGCGGGCGAACCGGGCGTCGCGGCCGTGTCGCCGTTCGTGCGGCTGGAAGGCATGCTCGCCGCGGGCACGAACCTGAGTCCCGCCGTCGTGCGCGGCATCCTGCCCGAGGAGGAGCGCGAGGCTTCCGATCTCAATCGCTTTCTTACGCTCGGCGGCATCGAGAATCTCGTGCCGGGCGCGCGGCGCATCATCTTGGGCCGCGTGCTGGCGGCGGGTCTCGGTGTCGAGCTCGGCGACGACCTCATCGTGCTCGTGCCGCGGGTGACCGCCGGTCGCGTCACGCCCAAACGCGCGGCGTTCACGGTCGCCGGCATCTTCGAAGCCGGCGTGCCCGATCACGACACTTCGCTGGCGCTCGTGCATCTCGACGATGCGAGCGACCTCAAAGGCCTGGACGGTGCGGCCGAGGGCGTCGCCATTCGCTTCGACGATCCACTGCTCGTGCGCGAGTTCGGCGCGGCGCAGCGCGCGACGCTCGACGCCACGTGGCGCTACTCCGACTGGACACAGGAGTACCGCAATCTATTCACGGCCATGCGCATCGAGAAGATCATGATGTCGATCATCCTGCTCATGATCGTCGGCGTCGCGGCGTTCAACATCGTCGCGTCGCTCATGATGGTCGTCCTCGACAAGCAGAAGGACATCGCGATCCTGCGGACCTACGGTCTCGAAGCGCACCGCGTAGCGCGGATCTTCATCGTGCAGGGCGCCGCGATCGGGCTTGCCGGCGCGCTGCTGGGGCTGGGTCTGGGGTTGGCGCTCGCCTACAACGTCGGCGTCATCGTGCCTTGGCTCGAGGCGACGTTCGACTTCCAGATCATGCCGGGCGACGTCTATTACGTGACGGCGCTGCCCTCGGAGGTGCAGCTCTTCGACGTCGTTGCAGTCCCCGCCGCCGCGATCGCGCTCGCCGTGCTCGCCACGATCTATCCCGCGCGGCGCGCCGCCGCGATCGCGCCCGCGAGCGCGCTGCGCTACGACTAGCTTACGATGCGCCAACCCTACGAGCTGGCGATCGCCGCGCGCTACCTGCGCACTCGCAGCAGCGTGAGCTTTATCTCGTTGATCTCGGCAGTTTCGATGATTGGCATCGCGCTGGCCGTTGCGGTATTGATCGTCGTGCTCTCGGTCATGAACGGTTTCGAGCACGAGCTACAACGGCGGATTCTAGGCATGGTATCGGATGCATCGATCGCGGGGCACGACGTCCCGCTCGAGGACTGGGCTGCCTTACGCGAGCGCGTGCTCGCGCGCGCCGACATCGAGGCCGCGGCGCCCTACGTCGAGGGCCAAGCGATGGCCGTGGTCGGCGAGGCGCTCGCGGGCGTCACCGTGCGCGGCATCGATCCCGAGCTCGAGGCGGCAGTGTCGACGATCGGCACAGTGATGACGAGCGGCAGCGTCGACAGTCTCACGGCCGGCAGCTATCGGGTCGTCATCGGCGCGCAGCTCGCCGAGGCGCTCGGCGTCGGCGTCGGCGACGAGCTCAAGCTCGTGCTCGCCGAAGCTCGCGTCACGATCGCCGGGGTCGTGCCGCGCAACCGCGACTTCACGGTGACCGGCGTGTTCGATGCCGGCATGTACGAGTACGACCGCGGCCTCGTGTTCACGAGCTTCGCGGACGCCGCGCGCCTGTTTCGCACGGGCGGCCGCGCCACGGGTCTACGGCTCGCGATCCCGGATCTCTACGACGCGCGCGACGTGGTCAGGGCCGCGGGCCGCGAGCTCGCCAACGAGCTCGGCACGGATTTCTACATCGACGACTGGACGCGGCTCCACTACACGTTCTTCCGCTCGATCCAGCTCCAGAAGCAGATGATGTTCGTGATCCTGTCGCTCGTGATCGCCGTCGCGGCGTTCAACATCGTTTCGACGCTCATGATGGTCGTGCGCGACAAACGCGGCGACATCGCGATCCTGCGCAGCTTTGGCGCCGCGCGCGGCAGCATCATGACCTTGTTCGCGAGCCAGGGCACGTTCATCGGCGTCGTGGGCACGGCGCTCGGGGTGTTGCTCGCGCTGCTGATCTCGTGGCAGCTCGGCAATTTCGTGAACCTGCTGCAGGGTTGGCTCGGCGTCGATCTGCTGTCGGCCGAGGTCTACTACTTGAACGACCTGCCGACGCAGGTGCGGCCGCTCGAGGTCGTGAAAATCGGCGCGCTCGCGCTCGGGCTCGCCGTGGCCGCGACGTTCTATCCGGCGCTCGCGGCGGCGCGCCAACCCCCGGCCGAGGCGTTGCGCTATGAGTGACGCGGGCAGGGACGCGGGCAGGGATGCCCGCGGTAGAGCAACGCAGGGAGCAGTTGCCGATGCCCGCGGTAGCGCAACCCAGGGAGCAGTTGCCGACGCGGGCATGGATGCCGATGCCACGGCCGTGCTCGAGGTTCGCGGGCTCGTCAAGACGTTCCGCGACGTGGGCCGCAACGTCGAGGTGCTGCGCGGCGTCGACCTGCGCGTCGCGAAAGGCGACCGCATCGCGATCATCGGCGCGTCGGGGTCCGGCAAGACCACGCTGCTCCAGCTGCTCGGCGGCCTCGACGAGCCGACCTCGGGCGAGGTGCGCGTCGTCGGCGAGTCGATGAGCGCGCTCGGCGACGCGGCACGCGGCCGGCTGCGCAACCGCGCGCTCGGCTTCGTCTACCAGTTCCATCATCTATTGCCCGAGTTCACGGCGCTCGAGAACGTCGCGATGCCGCTGCTCGTGCGCGGCACGAAGCCGCACGAGGCCGCCGCCGCGGCGCGCGACCTGCTCGAGCGCGTGGGCCTAGGCGAGCGTCTCCTGCACCGGCCGGGCCAGCTCTCGGGCGGCGAGCGGCAGCGCACGGCCGTGGCGCGCGCGCTCGTGACGCAGCCCGCCGCCGTGCTGGCCGACGAGCCCACGGGCAATCTCGATCGGCCGACCGGCTTGCGCGTGTTCGAGCTGCTGCTCACGCGGAGCGCGGCGCTCGGCACGAGCCTCGTCGTTGTGACTCACGACCCCGATTTGGCGAAACGCATGGATCGCGTGCTCGAGCTCAAGGACGGCTTATTGAGGCCCGCTTTAGGAACCTGACCGCCGCGGAACCGCCGCGTTTTGCGCCCGCGCCGATCGTCGTCGCGGGCGGCACCTGGCTGCTCGGCACGCTCGCCGTGCACCAGCTGCCCGGGCTGCCCGGGGCGCTCTGGGCCGTGCCGCTCGCGCTCGTCGCTCTGCTGGCCCTGCGGCACGCGCGGCTTCGGCCGCTGCTCTGGCTCGCGGCCGGCGCGGCGTGGACTAGCTTAAGCGCGAGCGAGCGGCTCGCCGAGCGGCTGCCGTTCACGCGCTTAAGCGCGGACTTCGCGCTCACGGGGCTCGTCGCGGCCTTCCCGAGCGCGGCGCCGGGTCAGATCACGTTCGCGTTCGCCGTGGCCGAGCCGCGCCCGCCCGCCGTGCCGGCGCGCATTCGGCTCACGTGGTACGACCCGCCCGCCGGGGTTGCGCCGGGCGACTCGCTGCGCGTGACGGCGCGCCTGCGGCCGCCGCGCGGCACGCGCAACCCCGGCGGCTTCGATTACGAGCGCTGGCTGCTCGTCGAGGGCTACGGCGCGACGGGCTACGTGCGCGACGGCGCCGTGGCCCCGCCCGGCGACGGTCTCGCGGCGCGCTGGCTGCGCTTCCGCGGCGTGCTCGCGCAGCGCATCAATGCTGCCGCCGGCGACGCCGACGCGGCGGCCCTGCTCACGGCGCTCGCGCTCGGCGAGCGGTTCCGCTTCACCGAGCAGCACTGGGCCGATTTCCGCCGCACGGGCACGAGCCATCTCGTGGCCGTGTCGGGCATGCACGTGGCGCTCTTAGGTACGGTCGTGTTCGTGCTGCTGCGCTTCGCGTGGCTGCGGTTGCCCGCGCCGCTCGCGAGTTACGATCTCGAGGTCGCCGCCGGTGCAAGCGTGCTCGCGACGTTCTACTACGCCGCGCTCACGGGCTTCGCCGTGCCCGCGCAACGCTCGCTCGTGATGATTGCGGTCGCGCTCGCGGCGCTCGTCGCGCGGCGCGCCGTGAGCCCCGTGCAACTCCTTGCCGCGACGCTACTCGCGGTACTCGCCTTCGATCCGTTCGCGCCGCTCGCGGCGTCGTTCTGGCTGTCGTTCGTGGCCGTGGCCGTGTTGCTCGCGCTCGCGGGGCCGCGGCCGCTCGCGAGCGTCGGGCGCGGGCTCGTCGCGCGCGCCCGCGACGGCGCGCGCGCGTTCGTGCGCCTGCAATGGTGGATCGGTCTCGCGCTCGTGCCGCTGACCGTGGCGTACTTCGGCGAGACGTCGGTCGTCGGGCCGCTCGTGAACCTCGTGGCGATCCCGCTGTTCAACCTCATGCTCGTGCCGTTCACGGTCCTCGCGACGATCGGGCTGTCGTTCGACGCGCTCGTGGCGCACGTCGCGCCGCTCGTGGCCGCCCTGGGCTACGTCGCGAGCCTCACGGTGCGGTGTTTGCATGCGGTCGCGACGGTGCCCGGCGCTGCGTACGGCGTGCCGCTGCCGCCCTGGCCGGCGCTCGCGGTCGCGGCGTGCGGCGTGACGCTCGCGGTCGGCGGCGGCGCGCTGCCGGGCCGGCGGCTCGCGTGGCTCGCGCTGCTGCCGCTATTCGTGCCGGCGTTACGCTTGCCCGAGGTCGGCACGGCGCGCGCGGTCGTGCTCGACGTCGGCCACGGTCTCGCCGTGCTCGTCGAGACGCGCCACCACCGGTTGCTGTTCGATGCGGGACCCGTCGCGCGCTCGGGTTTCGACACGGGAGCGGAGGTCGTCGTGCCCGCGCTGGGATCGGCGGGGCGGCGCGGCCTCGATCGACTCGTCGTGAGCCACGCCGACAACGACCATGCCGGCGGGGCCGCGGCCGTGGTCGGGGCGTTCCCGGGCGTCGACGTCCTCAAAGGCCCCGACGCGACAACGCTGCCGGGCCGAGTCTGCGAGGGCGGGCAGCAATGGGAGTGGGACGGCGTGCGTTTCGCGATCCTGCACCCGGGCGCAGAGTTCGCGGCGCGCGGCAACGACAGCTCGTGCGTGCTTGCGGTCACGGCGGGAGCGGCGACGCTGCTCGTGACGGGCGACGTCGAGCGGCTCGGGGAACGCGCGCTGCTCACGCAGCCCATCGCCGCCGATGTCGTCGTCGTGCCCCATCACGGCAGCGCGACGTCGTCGTCGCCGCCGTTCGTCGCGGCCGCCGGCGCGCGGCTCGCGATCGTCTCGGCGGGATTCGCCAACCGCTGGGGGTTCCCGCGGCCCGAGGTCCGGCAGCGCTGGGAGCAAAGCGGCGCCGCGATCGTCGTCACGGGCGATGCGGGTGCCGTCAGCGTCGAGCTCGGTCCCGACGGAGCCGCGGTTTCGACGGAGCGTGACGGCCGTCACCGTTATTGGCAGACGCCCCAATTCCCATGGTGAATCAGGCTTCAGCGCGTTATAGTTCGCGGCAACCTCAAGGGAGCCTTAGGTTCTTCATGCTCGAGATCGTCCAAGCCGGTGGTTGGCTCATGGTGCCGATCATCGCCTGCTCCGTGGTGGCGGTGGCGATCATTCTCGAGCGGCTGTGGACGCTGCAAGAGAAGCGCGTGCTGCCGCCGAACGTCACGACCCAGGTCTCTGACTGGGTCCAACACAATCAGCTCGACGTGCAGCACATCCAGCAGCTCCATCAGAGCTCGCCGCTGGGTCAGGTGCTCGCGGCCGGGCTCGCCTATCGGCACGCGACGCGCGACCTGCTCAAGGAAGTCATCGAGGACGCGGGCCGCCACGTCGTGCACGAGCTCGAGCGCTATCTCAATGCGCTCGGCACGATCGCCGCGATCTCGCCGTTGCTCGGGTTGCTCGGCACCGTTTCGGGCATGATCCGCTCGTTCACGGCGATCACGACCGAGGGTGTCGGCAACCCGACCGTGCTCGCAGGCGGCATCTCGGAAGCGTTGATCACCACGGCCGCGGGACTCACCGTCGCGATACCGGCGCTGATTGCTTATCGCTATCTGCGCGGGCGCGTCGATGCCCTGGTCGTGAAAATCGAGAAGGAATCGATCCGCTTCATCGAGGTGATGCTGCAGCAGCAGCGCTCCGGTGTTTTTGGGGTAGCCGATGAAGCTGCAAAGCCGCTCAAGAGACGAGCCTGAGATCAACGTCATCTCGCTCGTCGACGTGCTGCTCGTGCTCGTCCTGTTCTTCATGGTGTCGACGAGCTTTTTGCGCGACACCGAGATCAGCCTTCAGTTGCCGGAGGCCGAGGTCGACACGCAGGCCACTGCGGCCGACGAGAAGCTCGAGGTCATGATCACGAAGACCGGCTCATACCTCGTCAACGGCCGCGAGCTCGTCAACAGCGAGCGGCGCACGCTGCGCGCGGCCATCGAGCGGCTCGCCGGCGGCAAGCGCGATATGCCCGTCTTCATCCGCGCCGATGCGGCGGCGAGCCATCAGTCCGTGGTCACGGCGATGGACGTCGCGGGCCAGCTCGGTTTCGTTCGGCTCAACATCGCCACGGTCACACCGCCGGAAGCCCAAACCCAGTGAGCCGCGAACGGTGGCGGGCGACCGCCGCGCATTCCGCATAGGATCGAGCCATGTCGGGCAGCGCGCAGAACGCCGCCTCGGTCTATCGACGGCTGCTGGGTTATCTACGCCCGCATCGGCTCCTCGTGGCGGCGGCCATCGTGCCGGCCACTATCTACGCGTTGCTCGGGACGTTCGTGCCGTTGTTGTTGGCCCAGTGGGTCGACGCTCTGCGGGACGTCGTGCTGAATGCCGAGAGCGCCTGGCAGATTCCGCTGGCCATCGCAATCCTGTTTCCGATTCGCAGCGCCATGGATTTCCTCATGGTGTACGGCCTGGCCTGGATCGGTCGATCGGTGATCCGCGATCTGCGCGGCGAAGTGTTCGGGCACTACTTGGCCTTGCCGGCGCGGTACTTTGATCAAGGATCCTCGGGCGTGCTGATCTCGAGGCTCACGTACAACACGGAGCAGGTGGCCGAGGCCATCTCGACGGCCATCGTGATCGTGCTCCGCGACACGATCGCGATCCTCTTTTTGCTCGCGGTGATGGTAGGCATGAGCCCGCGGTTGACGTTGCTCATCGGCGTCGTCGGCCCGGTCATCGCGCTCGTGGTCGGCGCCATGAGCCGCGCCTTGCGCCGCTATAGCGCGCGAATTCAGCATTCGATGGGCGACGTCACGAAGCTCACCGAGCAGTCCTTGCACGGCCATCGCGTCGTCAAGGTGTTCGAAGGTCAGGAGCAGGAGCGCAAGCAATTCCACGACGTCAACGCGCGCAACTTCCGCTTGCACGTCCGTCTCGTTGCAGTGCACGCGTTCGGCGAGGGTCTCACGCAGTACGCCGTCGCGCTCGGCGTCGCGGCCGTCATGTATTTTTCCTTCTCCGACCTCGATGCGTCGTCGTTCCTCGGTTTCATCGCGGCGATGGGCATGCTGTTCGCGCCGCTGAAACGCCTCATCAACATCAACACGATTGTCCAGCGGGGCATCGCCGCGGCCGGTAGTTTGTTCGAGATTCTCGATCAGCCCGGTGAAACAGACACGGGCACGAAGACGCTTTCGCGCGCGCGCGGCGACGTCGTGTACGCCAAAGTCTCGTTCCGCTATGACGCCGGCAATGGCCCGGCGCTGCGCGATGTGAGCCTGGATATCCCGGCCGGTACGACGGTCGCGCTGGTCGGCCAATCGGGCAGCGGCAAATCGACGTTCGTGAGCTTGCTGCCGCGTTTCTACGACACGCAGGAAGGCGCCGTGCTGCTCGACGGCGAGGACGTGCGCCGCTATTCGCTGCGCGACTTGCGGCGTCAGATCGGCCTCGTGAGCCAGGACGTCGTGCTGTTCGACGACACGATTGCCAACAACATCGCCTACGGCGCGCTCGCGCAGGCGCCGCGCGCCGCGATCGAGAAGGCGGCCGAAGCGGCCTACGTCGCCGAGTTCGCGGCGGCGTTGCCGCGAGGGCTCGATACGCGGATCGGCGAGCGCGGCGCGCTGCTCTCGGGCGGCCAGCGGCAGCGCATTGCGATTGCGCGCGCGCTGCTCAAAGATGCGCCCGTGCTCATTCTCGACGAGGCGACCTCGGCGCTCGACACGGAGTCCGAGCGTCGCATTCAAGCGGCGTTGACCGGGCTCATGCGCGGACGCACGACGCTCGTCATCGCCCATCGGCTGTCGACCATCGAGAGCGCCGATCGTATCGTCGTGCTGCGTGCGGGCGAGATCGTCGAGACCGGCACGCACGCGCAACTTTTGGCGTGCGGCGGCTACTATTCGTCGTTGTATCGCATGCAGTTCGCAGGTTGACGAGCGTGCCCGCACCCTCAGTCGCGCGGTTCTTGAGCAGTGTCTGGTACGGCCGCAACCCCGTGCGCTGGGTGCTCTGGCCCGTCTCGCTGCTCTACCTCGCGCTCGTGCGGCTGCGGCGCGTGGCCTATGCGCGCGGTTGGCGGCAGGCCGTCGAGGCTTCCGTCCCGGTGATCGTGGTCGGCAACGTGAGCGTCGGCGGCACCGGCAAGACGCCGTTCGTCATTTGGCTCGCGGATCAGCTCAGGCAACGCGGCCGGCGCGTCGGCATCGTGACGCGCGGCTACCGCGGCAAGGGCACACAGTGGCCGCAACCGGTGACCGCCGACAGCGACCCTTACCAGGTCGGCGACGAGCCCGTGCTGCTCGCGCGCCGCACGGGCTGTCCCGTCGTCGCAGGCCCCGATCGCGTCGCGTGCGTCGCGGCGCTCGTCAAGAACACGCGCGTCGACGTCGTGCTCTCGGACGACGGCTTGCAGCACTATCGCCTCGCGCGCCGCTTCGAGATCGCCGTCGTCGACGGCGTGCGCGGCATGGGCAACGAGCTCTGTTTGCCCGCCGGGCCGTTGCGCGAGCCTGCGGCGCGGCTACAGGAGGTCGATGCCATCGTCGTCAACGGCGGCACGTGGGGACACGCGGGCGTGTTTCGCGCGCAGGCCGTCGTCACGAAGGTCTACAACCTCAAGGACAAGTCCACGCGCACGCTCGGGTCGTTTCGCGCCGACCAGGTGCACGCCGTCGCGGGCATCGGCAATCCGCAGCGGTTCTTCGATTTGCTCGAGGACGCGGACCTCGACGTCATTGCCCATCCGCTCGAGGACCATGCCGACATCGGCGAGAAGGATCTCACGTTCGACGAGCCGGGCGCCGTGCTCATCACGGAGAAGGACGCCGTAAAATGCGAGCGTTTGGCGCTCGACGGGGTTTGGTGCGTGGTGGTCGATCTGCAGCTCGATGCGGACATGACGGCGCGTCTCATGCGGCTCCTGCTGCGCGATCTCGGAGTCCGCGCATGACCACGGGGTTCATCGCGGTGATCCCGTCGCGGTACGCCTCGACGCGCCTGCCCGGCAAGCCGCTCAAGGACATCGCGGGCAAGCCCTTGATCGAATGGGTGTACCGGCAGACCGTGCAGAGCGGCGCGAGCGAGGTCATCGTCGCCACCGACGACGAACGCATCGTCGCGGCGTGCCGCAAGTTCGGCGCGCGCGCCGAGCTCACGTCCACGGAGCACGCGAGCGGCACGGACCGCATCGCCGAGCTCGCGCGGCGGTTCACGTGGGCGGACGAGCAAATCGTCGTCAACGTGCAGGGGGACGAGCCCCTGATCTCGCCGCTCTGCATCGCGCAGACCGCGCGGCTGCTCGGTTGGCGCCCGCAGGCCGCGATCGCGACGTTGACGGCGCCGCTCGAGTCCGACGCCGAGTTTCAGGATCCGAATTTCGTCAAGGTCGTGATCGACAAGGACGGTTGGGCGCTCTATTTCAGCCGCGCGCCGATTCCGTGGCCACGCGACGGCGGCCAGCCCGCCGCGCGACGTCACATCGGGTTGTACGCCTATCGCGTCGACAGCTTGAAGACGATCAGCGCCGCGCCGCCGTGCGCGCTCGAGGAAATCGAGCGGCTCGAGCAGCTACGCGCGTTGTGGCTCGGCCTCAAGATCGTCGTCGCGAACGCGGCGGAGCCGCCGTCGCCGCACGTCGACACCGAGGAAGATCTCGCGAAGATCCGCCGTTACCTCGAGCGCTCGCCGCGAACCGTCGCGTAGGCCAATGAAGGAGTTTCTCGCCAACCTCAAACGATCGGCCGCGCGTGCGGTGGGCGTCAAGGCGCCCGAGCGCCTCGCTGAGCGGCGCGTCTTGTTCGTTTGCATGGGCAACATCTGCCGCTCGCCGACGGCCGAAGGCGTGCTCAAGAAATTGTTGGCCGAGCGCGCACCCGAGCTCGACGTGCAAGTCGATTCGGCCGGGACGCACGGCTATCACACGGGCGATCCGCCCGACATGCGCGCGTGCCGCGCGGCCGAGCGCCGTGGCGTGGATCTCAAGGGGCTGCGGGCGCGCCAAGTGACCCTCGCCGACTTCGAGCACTTCGAGCTCGTGCTCGCGATGGACGGGCAGAACCACGCGTTCCTGCTCGAGGCCTGCCCGGTCGAGTATCGAGCCCGAGTCCGTCTCTTCCTCGAGTTCGCGCCGCACCTCGAGCGGGACGACGTGCCCGACCCGTACTATGGCGGCAGCACGGGCTTCGAGCACGTGCTCGACTTGGTGGAGGACGCCGCGGCGGGCCTCATCGAGCACCTGCGCGGGACACCGTCCCCGGCGCGGCCGCGCCAGCCGGCGGACTAGTTCGGGCGCCGGTCGTCGGGATCGGCGCCCGGTGACTCGCCGGCAGGTTCCGCGGGCTCGCGGAGCTCGTCGCGTCGGCGCGGCTCCTCGGGCGGCGGCGACCAGGTGTCGCGCGGCGGCGGCTCGAAGCGCTCGACCGGCGGCTCGGGTGCAAGCGGCACCTCCGCCCGGAACTCGGGTCCTCGAGTCTCTTCTCGAAACTCACGCTCGCGCGACTCGGGCTCGCGCGACTCGGGCTCGCGGAACTCTTGTGGTCGGAACTCCTGCTCGGGAGCGCGCGCCGTGTCTTCGTGCCGCGTCTCGGCCGGATACGCCTGCGGCTCGGCATGACTCTGACTCGCCTCTGGCGGGGCGGCCTGCGCGTCGGGCGCGGCGCTGGGCTCGACGACCGGCGGTTGTTGCCCACCGTTCGCGCCGGCGTTCTGGTGACGTGGCTGCCCATGGTCGCCGCGCTGCCCGCCGCGGCGGTTGCGCGAACGGCGTGCGCCGCGACCGCCGTGCTGCTGCTGCTGTGGACCCTGGCCCTGACCCTGACCCTGACCCTGACCTGGACCCTGACCTGGACCCTGGCCTGGACCCTGGCCTGGACCCTGACCTGGACCCTGACCTGGACCCTGGCCCTGGTGTGCCGGCGCCTGGCCCGCGTTTGGCTCGGGGCCGCGCGGCGGCCGCTGCTGCATCGCGTCGCCCTGGGGCCGCGGGTCTCTACCGCGATCACGCTCTCGCTCTCGGTCGCGGTGGTCACGATCTCGATCTCGCCCGCGCGCGGCGTTGCGGTCGCGGTCACGATGATGATCGCGGCGATGCTCGCCGCGGCCGCGGTGGTCGCGGTCCCGGTCGCGATCGCGATCCCGATTGTGATCGCGGGGGCGCATCTGTCGCTGGCGGTCAACCGGTCCTAAGCTCTTCGGCGGCGCTTCCGCCGGGCCGCCGCTGCCGAACAGGAACGCCCACAAGCGCGTAAAGATCCCGGGCTGCGCGGGCGCCGCTTGCACGGGTGCCTCGACCGGAGGCGGCGGGGGCGCCGGCGTCGGCGCGGGCGTGCTCGGCAGCACGTTCGAAACCGCGGCTTCCTCGGTCTTCGGTTGGCGCTTGATCTCTTCGTACGCGACGGAAGGGTCCGGCTTCGGCGCGACGAGCTTGTAGCTCGTGCCGGCGTTCTCGGGCAGCGCGACCTCGTCGTCGCGGACGCGGCGCAGCGTGTAGTTCGGCGTCTCGAGGTCGGGGTTGCCGAGCAGCACGACGTTCACGCCGTTCGCCTCTTTGATCGTCTGCACCCAATCGCGCTTCTCGTTGAGCACGTAGTTGGCGACGTCCATCGGTAGCTGTGCGATGACCTTAGCCGTGCGCTCTTTACGGGCTTCCTCGCCGACGAGCCTCAGGATCGCGAGCGCGAGCGATTCGACGCTGCGGATGTTGCCGGCGCCGTTGCAACGCGGGCAGATCGACTGCGTCGATTCTTCGAGGGACGGTCGCAGCCGTTGCCGCGACAACTCGAGGAGGCCGAAGCGCGAGATCTTGCCGATCTGGATGCGCGCACGATCGTGTCGCACGGCGGCTCGCAAACGATCCTCGACCTCGCGTTGGTTGCGTTGCGGGCCCATGTCGATGAAGTCGACGACGACGAGGCCGCCCAAGTCGCGAATCCGCAGTTGCCGGCCGATCTCGTCGGCCGCCTCGACGTTCGTGTTGAGCGCCGTCTCCTCGATATCTTCGCCCTTCGTCGAGCGCGCCGAGTTGATGTCGATGGTCGTGAGCGCTTCCGTGCGGTCGATGACGATGCTGCCGCCCGAAGGCAGCTGCACCTTGTGGTTGTAAGCCGACTCGATTTGGCTCTCGATCTGATACCGCGTGAACAGCGGTACGGTGACGTCATCGTAGAGCTTGAGCTTCTTGATGCTCTGCGGCAGCACGCGCTCCATGAACTCGAGCGCATCCTGATGGACGCTCGGGCTGTCGATCAAGATCTCGCCGATATCGTTCGAGAAGTAGTCGCGCAGCGCGCGCACGATCGCGTTGCCTTCCTGGTAGATCAGGAACGGGGCGGGGCGCGTGACGACGACTTGCTTGATGGCCTCCCAGACGCGCAGCAGGTACTCGAGGTCCCAGCGCAGCTCCTCGGTGCTGCGGCCGATGCCGGCCGTGCGCACGATGCAGCCCATGCCGCCCGGCACCTCGAGGTCGTCGAGCGACTGGCGCACCGTGTCGCGCTCCTCGCCCTGGATGCGGCGCGAGACGCCCCCCGCGCCGGGGTTGTTAGGCATGAGCACGATGAAACGGCCGGCGAGGCTGATGAAGGTCGTGAGCGCGGCACCCTTCGTGCCGCGTTCTTCCTTGTCGACCTGGACGACGATTTCCTGGCCTTCGCGCAAGAGCTCACGGATCTGGACGCGCTCGTTAGGCTCCGGCTGCTTGACGAAGTACTCGTTGGAGATTTCTTTGAGCGGCAGGAACCCGTGCCGCTGGACGCCGAAATCTACGAAACAGGCCTCGAGACTTTGCTCGACTCGAGTGATGCGGCCTTTGTAGATGTTCGACTTGCGCTGTTCTCTGGACGGTACCTCTATGTCGAGATCATAGAGTTTTTGGCCATCCACCATGGCCACGCGCAACTCTTCCCGCTGAGTTGCATTCACCAACATTCGCTTCATAAATCCCCAGTGCAATGGTGGCGTGCACGGAGCTTCGGACTGCGACCGCTGTCTGCGAATAGGTGCCGCCGGCGTCTCTGCCGCCGCGACACTTCGAATGAGGGAGAGGCGCTGCTCGATCCGTAATCCGATCTATGGAGTCGTGTCTTGTACGGAGAGCCATCGCCTTACGCAGATGCGGAGCCCGAAGTTGCCGGCCCGCCAGTGTGGTGTACCTAAAACTGGCAGCTCGCTTCGCTGAGCTACCGCCAGAAAAAGGGTCGAGAGCGTTCGGGCATTCACCCGATAGACCGCTTCTCGTGCCGCTACTATACCATACGAGCTTGCCCGCTCAATTCGTATTCCCTTGAATCCACCGCGAAAAAACGGCTCATTAGCCCAGGGGAAGCCGGGCGTCCAGCACCGCGAGATCGATGCCGAGGGCGCCGGTCAGCGGCTCGACAATCTCCTTTTGGGCGAGCTCAAGGGCGTGCCACGGAGCCATGTCTACCGGCTGATTCGCTCGGGACAAGTGCGAGTCAACTCGGGACGCACGTCGCCGAGCTACCGGCTGCAGGCCGGTGACCGGGTCCGGATCCCGCCCGTCGGCACGCGGCCCGCGGCGGCGCCCGTCGCGACGCCGGGCAGCCTCGATTGGCTCGCGCAGCGGGTGCTGTTCGAGGACGGGCGGATCCTCGTCGTCGATAAGCCGGCCGGGCTCGCAGTGCACGGCGGCAGCAGCGTGAGCCTAGGGCTCATAGAAGCGCTCCGGTTGCTGCTTCCTAAGTGCAAGGACCTCGAGCTTGTCCATCGGCTCGATCGTGGCACGTCGGGTGTTTTGCTGCTCGCGAAACGGCGCAGCGCGCTGCGCGCGCTGCACGGGCTGCTGCGCGAGGGGCAGGTCGACAAACGCTATCTCGCGCTGGTCAAAGGACGTTGGCCCGAGGGCGCGAGCCAGATCGATGCGCCGCTCGTGACGCGCCGGGTCGGCGGTGAAGCGCGCGTCAAGGTCGACACGCAAGGGAAGCAGGCGTTGAGCACGTTCCGTCTGCTCGATCGGTTCGGCAAGACGGCGTCGCTGCTCGAGGTCGCGATCGCGACGGGCCGCACTCACCAGATCCGCGTGCATGCGCTACACGCCGGTCACCCGGTGGCCGGAGACGAGCGCTACGGCGACGAAGATTTCAACAAATACCTGCGCTCCTTCGGGCTCGAGCGCATGTTCCTGCATGCCCACTCTCTGTCGTTCGAGTGGCCCGAGACGGGCGAGGAATTCGACGCCAGCGCGCCGCTGCCCGACGAGCTCAAGTCCGTGCTCACGGCGCTCGAGGTCAAGAACGCGTCGCGTGGAGCGGGTCCGCCCCCAGCGACCTGAGAGTCTGCGCGAGCCAGATCAGCGGCAAGCCGATCAACGCCGTCGGGTCGTGCGACGAGACGTCTTCGAACAGCACGACTCCGAGGCCCTCCGACTTGAAGCTGCCGGCGCAATCGAGCGGTTGCTCGAGTCGCACGTACTGCTCGAGCGCGGCGCGCTCGAGGTTGTGAAACCGCACCTCGGTGCGGTCGACGTGCTCGGCCGCGGCGCCCGTGCGCGTGGCGACGACGGCGACAGCCGTGTGAAAGACCACGCAGCGGCCTTGAGCAGAGAGCAGTTGCTCGACCGCGGCCTCGTGCGTGCCGGGCTTGCGCAGAATCCGGCCGTCGAGCGCGGCGACTTGATCCGAGCCGATCACGAGCGCGTCGGGCGTCCGAATGCTCCTGGCCTTCGCGAGGGCGAGCCGGGCCGCCATGGCCGCCGGCGATTCGCCGGCCCTCTCGACCTCGGGGGCCGCCGGCGCCGCGACGTCGAAGGGCAGGCCGAGGCGCGCCAAGAGCTCACGGCGGTAGCGCGAAGTCGAGGCGAGGATGATGCGCGGCATGGCTCGAGCGGGGCCCCACTGTGCGTAACTTACGGTTTTGACGCCAGAAACCTGCTCACATATGATGCGCGGCCTATGTCGGGCTCGCTGCACGCCTGGTACAGTTTGCGCGACCTGGAATCGCTGGCTGGTCGAGGGGTTACGCTCAGCGGCGCGCTCGATATTGGTAAGCTGCCCCGGCTCCTCGGCCTGCTCCACTCGGAGCTCGGCAGTGTAAGAGCAGCGCTGCGTTTTCGACAGCGGCGCGACGAGTGGCTGGCCGCCGAGCTGGACTTGCAGGTCTCGGTGGAGCTTAAGTGCCAGCGTTGCCTCGAGCCGTTTCGTTACGAGGCGCAGGAGCGCGTCGCTATCGTGCTCGCGGATGCGGCTGCGCTGCCCGCGACGGTTCCGGAAGGGTTCGAGCCATTCGAGTTGGAAGGGGGGCGGCTTAAGCCGGCAGAGTTGATCGAGGACGAGCTCATCGTTGCGATCCCGCTCGTGCCCAAACATGCCCGCATCGAGGACTGTGGTAGCGTGGCCAGCTACTCCACCGAGCAGAGTGAACAGTCGATAACGGTCGACCGTTAGGTTTTTCGAGGAGATTTCATCATGGCAGTTCAGAAGAGCCGCAAGACGCCATCCCGGCGTGGTATGCGTCGTGCCCACGATGCATTGACCGGCCCGACCTTGGCGGTGGATGCCACCACCGGCGTGACCCATCGACGTCATCACGTGACGGCCGATGGTTTTTACCGCGGCAAGAAGGTCTTCGAGATTCCGCAGGAAGCCGAGCAAGAGTAGCCGCTGCTGCAAGCGTCGCCGGCGCCCCTTGGTTCGATAGCACTTAAAGCTCGACCCGATGAGTCGCAAGGTCACGATTGCCTTGGACGCAATGGGTGGCGACCACGGGCCCGAGGCCGTCGTTCCGGCCGCGCTTGCGACGCTCGAGCGCGACGACTCCGTTGCGCTCACGCTCGTCGGCTTGCCCGACGTGCTCGAGCAGGTCAAGCGACAGGCCGGCGACCGCTATGGCCAGCGACTCGCCTTCAAGACGGCCTCCGAGGTCGTGCTCATGGACGAGCCGCCGGCCGAGGCGTTGCGCCACAAGAAAGACTCGTCGCTGCGCGTGGCGATCGAGCTCGTGAAGGGCGGTGAAGCCGATGCGTGCGTGAGCTCCGGTAACACGGGCGCGCTCATGGCTACGGCGCGCTACGTGCTCAAGACGCTGCCCGGCATCGATCGTCCAGCGATCATCTCGGCGGTGCCGGGCATCGAAGGCCCGACCTACATGCTCGATCTCGGCGCCAACGTCGGTTGTACGCCCGAGCATCTCTTGCAGTTCGCGCTCATGGGCTCGGTCGTAGCCGAGGACATGCTCGACATCGTGCGGCCGCGAGTCGGCCTGCTCAACATCGGGCTCGAGGACATCAAGGGCAACGAAACCGTGCGCGAAGCCGGCGAGCTCCTCGCGAAGAGCGGCTTGAACTACGTGGGCTTCGTCGAAGGCGACGGCATCTTCCATTCCGACGTCGACGTCGTCGTCAGCGACGGCTTCGTCGGCAACGTGGCGCTCAAGACCATGGAGGGCGTCGCGAGATTGATCAGCTCGTTCTTGAGGGAGGAGTTCGGTCGCAGCTTGCTGCGAGGTATGCAAGGTCTCGTCGCCAAGTCGGCGCTCGAGGCGCTGCGCGGGCGGCTCGATCCGCGCCGCTACAATGGCGCGAGTCTCGTCGGTTTGAACGGCATCGTGCTCAAGAGCCACGGGTCCGCCGACCAGTTCGCGTTCGAGAACGCAGTCAATGCGGCGATCGTCGAAGCGCGCAAGGGAGTACCCGTGCAGATCGGCAAGCTCATCGAAACCCGGCCGCACTGATGTACTCGCGCATCGTGGCTACCGGCAAGTACCTGCCGGCGAGAATCCTCACCAACGCCGATCTCGAGAAAATGGTCGAGACCACCGACGAGTGGATTCGCACGCGCACGGGAGTCGAGCACCGCCACATCGCCGCAGACGACGAGGCGACGAGCGATCTCGCAACCCAAGCCGGCCGCATCGCCATGCAGGACGCGGGGCTCGCGCCTTCCGACATCGACCTGGTGTTGGTGGGCACGACGACGCCCGACTTGATCTTTCCGAACGTGGCTTGCCTCGTTCAAGAGAAGCTCGGCATCGCCGGTTGTCCCGCGTTCAGCCTCGAGGCCGCTTGCTCGGGGTTCATCTACGGCCTCGTGGTCGCCGACCAGTTCATTCGCGGGGGGCAAGTGAAGCGCGCACTCGTCATCGGCGCCGAGACGATGTCGCGCATCATCGATTGGACGGATCGCGAGACGTGCGTGCTGTTCGGCGACGGTGCCGGCGCCGTGATTCTCGAGGCCGCCGAGCAGCCCGGCATCATCTACTCGACGCTCGGCGCCGACGGACGTTACCGCGAGCTGCTCTACGCTTCGAGCGGCGTGTCGACGCGCCATCGCGAGCACCGCGAAGCGGCGGCGTTGCGCATGAAGGGCAACGAGGTTTTCAAGGTCGCCGTCAAGACGCTCGAGAACCTCGTCGACGACGTCGTCGCGAAGAACAAGCTCGAGAAGGGCGAGATCGACTGGCTCATCCCGCATCAGGCCAACATCCGCATCATCAGCGCGACCGCCAAGCGCCTGCGCATGCCCATGGAGCGAGTCGTCTTGACCATCCGCGAGCACGGCAACACGTCGGCCGCCTCCGTGCCGATGGCGCTCGACACGGCGATCCGCGACGGTCGCATCAAGCGCGGCGACCTGCTGTTGCTCGAAGCATTCGGCGGCGGATTCACCTGGGGCGCGAGCCTCGTCCGTTACTGATTTCCGTCCGCGGATGCCGACTGGCGCTCATACCGGGCAGCGCCGCGTCTCGTATAATGCGCCGATGTTGCGCGCAGTCTTGGCCGGCTTGTCCTTCGTGTCGCTTGCCGCGGGCGCGCACGCGGCCGAGTACTGGATCGCCGAAGGCGACGAGGTCTTGGGCGCCGTCGAGGTCATCACGGTTCGCCACGAGGATACGTTCGTAGGGCTCGCACGAACCTACAACATCGGCTACGAGGAGCTGCGGCAAGCCAACCCCGACGTCGACGCGTGGCTACCGGGCGAGGGAACGCAGATCACGATCCCGAAGCTCTACGTGCTGCCACGGGCGCCACGCAGCGGCATCGTCGTCAACGTCGCCGAGCTGCGGCTGTACTACTTCCCGAGCGATTCGGGGCCGTACCCTGAGGGCGTCGCGCCGGGCTCACGCAAGGTCATCACGCACCCCATCAGCATCGGGCGCATGGACTGGTCGACGCCGCTCGGTACGACGGCCGTGACGGGCAAAGTCGCGGACCCGAGCTGGTATCCGCCGCAGTCGATCCGCGACGAGCACGCGGCGCGCAACGACTTCTTGCCGCGCGTCGTGCCGCCCGGTCCCGCCAATCCGCTCGGCAGGCACGCGTTGCGGCTCGGTCTGCCGAGCTATTTGATTCACGGCACGAACAGGCCGTCGGGCGTCGGCATGCGCGTGACGCACGGCTGCATCCGCATGTTCCCCGAGGACATCGAAGCGTTGTTCAAGACGGTGCCCGTCGGCGCGACCGTGAACATCGTCAATCAGCCCGTGAAGATCGGTTGGACGGCGGATGGCCGCCTCTTCGTCGAATCGCATCCGGCGGTCAAAGAAAGCAGCATCGACGGCGAGCTCGTCGTGCCGGAGGACGTCGTCGCGAGCGCGCCCGAATCGCCGTTGACGAGTCTCATGCGCGCGTACGTCGCTGCTACCGAGGAGCGTCGCGTGGATCTCGACTGGGATGCGGCCGAACGCGTGGCGCAACTCGGCAGCGGAGTTCCGGAAGCCGTTTCGGCCGCGGTGAACCATGTGACGGCCGACGGTGAAATCGCGGCCGCGGATTCCGCGCCCGCTCCGTTCGTTGCCGACCCGGGCAACTGAGCCGGCAACAAATTGCTCCTGCATTTGTTGCATGCCCGCCATCCCTGGCGGGCAGCCGCAAAATGCTCCTGCATTTGCGGCATGTCGGCCATCCATGGCCGCCACAGGAAATTGCTCCTGCATTTGCGACATGCAGCGATCCTTGGCGCGCCGGAAAATGCTCCTGCATTTCCGGCATGCCGGCCATCCATGGCCGGCAAAAAAAAACCGCCAACGGTGGCGGCTTTCAAAAAATGCGGCTCCGAAGAGCCGCATTTCGTCGATTGTCTACTTCTGTTGAACCTGCTCGAACATGCGATCCACTCTCTGGTTGGTCGCGTCGCAGCAGGCCTGAGCCGCCTGCGCCGCTTGCAGAGCCTGATTCGCGGTGGTCTGAGCGCCTGAAACAGCCTGTTGTGCCTGCGTAGCTGTGCGTTGAGCAGCATTCGCCGCATTCTGCGCAGCTTCAGCAGTCGCACGGACCGCTTCGAGCTGTTCCGGCGTGACGCTTGCGCAGCCGGTCACGATCGCAAAGCCGCCGACGAGCGCCGCTGCCCGCAGAGCAGCCTGGATTTTTGTGGCCATTATTGAATACCCCTAACTAATTGAGTGAAAACAAACCGATTGCATTATTTCGCAAAGCTTGGGCCACTGCAATTTGAAAATTTCGAGTGTCGTCGCTCGCAGACAACGTGCTGAGTGCGATGACGAGAGATGCGCGTTCGAGCTGGAGGCAATCGCGAGTCGAAAGTCGACGCTTGACTAGATCGGCGATAGGGCTGTATATAGAGCCAGACTGATTGGATATACAGGTCACAAGCCATGCGCGATCTCACCCCGAGGCAAAGGCAAATTTTGCAGCTAGTTCAAAGGGCTATTCACGAAAACGGGATGCCGCCCACGCGGGCGGAAATCGCCAAGACTCTGAAATTTCGGTCGGTGAACGCCGCGGAAGACCACTTGCGAGCCCTCGAGCGCAAGGGCGTCATCGAGCTCATGCCCGGCACATCGCGTGGCATTCGACTCAAAGATTCGCTGCGCGAGCAAATCGGTTTGCCGCTCGTGGGGCGTGTCGCTGCGGGTCAACCGATTCTCGCCGAGGAACACATCGAGGCTCGTTATCAAATCGATCCCGAGCTGTTCAGGAAGCCGCCGCATTTTTTGTTGCGCGTGCACGGTATGAGTATGCGCGATGCCGGCATCTTGGATGGTGACTTGGTCGCCGTGCATCGCACGCCCGAAGTGCGTGCTCGCCAAATCGTCGTGGCGCGCTTGGATAACGAGGTCACCGTCAAGCGTTATCGCCAGGAAGGGCACCGCGTTTGGTTGCTGCCGGAGAATCCGGAGTTTGCTCCAATTCAGGTCGATCTGCGCGAGCAGTCGCTGGCCATAGAAGGCGTCGTCGTCGGCGTCGTTCGCGACTCGATGAAATGACCGGCTGCGCCTTCCGTCGACAAGCTCGTGGAATGGGACGATTGGCAGACGCGCGTCTGGCGAGGCAGGGTCGCCGCCGTCGCTCGCGCCGTGATCCCCACGGGGTTCGATGAGCTAGATCGCCATCTGCCGGGCGGCGGATGGCCCATCGGGGCCGTCACCGAAATTTTCATCGACGATTACGGCGTGGGCGAGCTCGCCTTGTTGATGCCGGCATTGACGGCGTTGACGAAAGCCGACCCTGCCAAGCCGCAAAAGTGGGTCGCTTGGGTCGCGCCGCCATTCGTGCCTTATGCGCCTGCTTTGCAGCAGCACGGCATCGACATCGATCGGTTGCTCATGATCCATCCCACGGCCGGGCACAAGAACCGTCTCTGGGCGATCGAGCAAGTCGTGCGTTCGGGGTCGAGCGTCGGAGTATTGGCTTGGGTTGCTGCGGCCGACGACGTCGTTTTGCGGCGGCTGCAATTGGCCTCCGAGGACCAAGCGTGCTGGACCTTGCTATTTCGTCCGGCGAGCGCACGGCAGCAACGATCGCCGGCCGCATTGCGAATCCGTCTGTCGCGGGGCGAAACGGGAGCTCGAGTCGAGATCGTCAAATGCCGCGGCGGCCGTCCCGCAGTCGTGGATATCGTGGGCCTTGGTCTCGGCGAGAGCGAACGCTCGCTCGAGGCTCACCGGTGAGCAGCCATGCCGCGCGGCCCGCAATTCCTCCATCTCAATGCCCCGACGCCGCTCGAAACGCCGCGCATCGATCGTGCGCCGGCGCAGAGCCGTCCGCAGTTGTGGCTCGCCGTATGCTTGCCGAGCTTGGCGCTCGAGTGTTTGCCGGCGGCGCACATACTTAAGCCCGCGGTCGTCGTCGAAGCGCAGCAAGGTCAGTCGTACGTCGTTGCCGCGAATCGCGAGGCCGCCTACGCCGGAATCGACCCCGGTAACAAGCTCGGCACGGCAACGACGCTCGCGGCTTCCCTGCAAGTATTCGAGCGCGCGCCGCATCTCGAGCGGGCCAGCCTCGAATCTCTGGCCCGTTGGGCAGAGAGGCTCACTTCGCTCGTGAGCATCGAGTCGTCCGAAGGTTTGCTGCTCGAGGTGGCGGGCAGTCTCAAGCTGTTCGGCTCGCTCGAGGCCATCAAAGCCAGGGTTCGCGACGAGCTCGCGAAGCGCGCGCTCGATTTTCGGCTCGGTGTTGCGCCCACGGCCACGGCTGCATTGTGGCTCGCCCGGGGCGCGGGCGCGGACGCGCTGCAAGCGCCCGAGCTCGCGGGCCGTTTGGGAGCGCTACCGCTCAAAGTCACGCATTGGCCGCCCGCGGTGCAGGCGCTGCTCAAGGATCTCGGCTTATGGACCATCGGCGACTGCGCGCGGTTGCCGCGCGACGGTTTTGCGCGGCGCGTGGGCAGCGCCTATTTGGCCGAGCTCGATCGAGCGCTCGGCCGCCGCGTCGATTTGCGCGCCGAATACCAGGCTCCGATCACCTGGAGCTCGAGAATCGAGCTCGACCAAGAAAGCGCCGATAGCGCGCTGTTCATGGAAGTCATCGAGCAGCTGCTCGATGAGCTCGCTGCGGAGCTGCGCAAGCGGCAAGCGCAAATCGATCGTCTTGCAATCGCATTCGAGCACCTGCATCGGCCGCCGACGATCGAGAGCTTCGCTTTGCTCGAGCCCACTCACGAGCGCGAGCGATTGCTCGCGCTCGTCGGCGATCGGCTTAAGCGCTGTCTCTTGCCGGTTCCCGCCGTTGCGCTACAGCTCCGCAGCGCGGCGCTCAAGCCGCTCGTGCAGAGAGAGTCGGATTTATTCGAGACGAAGCCCCTCGAGGAGCTCGTCCGCGTGTTGCTCGAGCGCCTGCGCGAGCGCTTCGGCACGGAGGCGGTGTACGGGCTGCGCGCCGTGGCCGAGCATCGTCCGGAAAACGCCTGGGCGAAGAACATTGGGCTCATGGGCCGGCGCGCGCGCGACGAGGAGGGGGCGCCATGGAATCAGGTGCGCCCGTTGTGGCTCCTGGCCAAGCCTGTGGCGTTCTCGGCGGCGCGCGCTTCGCTCGACCTGTCCGACCCTGAGCGCATCGAGAGCGGTTGGTGGGACGAGCGCGACGTCGGACGCGATTACTACACGGCAAAGAACGCCCAGGGTCAACGGTTGTGGGTCTTTCGCGATCGCCAAACCCATGACTGGTTCTTGCACGGGTTCTTCGGTTGAGCGTTGCGGGTCATGCCATCGCCAACCGCCCCACAAGGCTCGACAACTGCTCCCGGCAACTGCTCCCTGCGTTGCTCTAACGCGGGCATCCCTGCCCGCGCCTGCGTTGCTCTACCGCGGGCATCCTCGACAACTGCTCCATGCGTTGCTCTACCGCGGGCATCCATGCCCGCGATGCCCGCGTACGCCGAGCTTCACTGTCTCAGTAACTTCTCGTTCTTACGCGGCGCGTCGCACCCTAAGGAGCTCGTGGAGGCTGCCGCGGCGCTCGGCTACGCCGGGCTCGCGCTGACCGACGAGTGCTCCGTGGCCGGCGTGGTGCGCGCGCATGCGGCGGCCAAGGAGCTTCCGCTCAAGCTGGTCGTCGGCAGCGAGCTCACTTGCTGCGACGCGGGCATGGATGCCCGCGGTAGAGCAACGCAGGGAGCAGTTGCCGACGGGCTCAAGGTGGTGGCGCTCGCCGAGGACCGGCAAGCCTATGCGGCGATCTGCGGGCTCATCACAAAGGCGCGCCGCGCCGCAGCCAAAGGCGAATACCGCATCGGTCGAGACGACCTTGCCGAGAGCCTGCGGGCGCATGGGTTGCTGCTCTGGCTGCCCAACGCGATGGGAGGCACCGATCGCGCTACGACGGGCCGCTGGCTTAAGGAACGGTTTGCGGGGCGCTTGTGGCTCGCCGTCGAGCTCCTGCGCACGGGCGGCGACCGGCGCGGGCTGGCCGAGGCCCAAGCCCTCGGTCGAGAGCTTGCGTTGCCGCTCGTCGCCACGGGCAATGTGCACATGCACTCGCGCGAGCGGCGCATGCTGCAAGACACACTGACCGCGATTCGCCGCAAGACCCCGCTCGACAAGCTTGGGTTCAAGCTGCATCCGAACGCAGAACGATGCTTGCGCCCGCTCGCCGAGCTCAAGCGGATTTATCCCGCCGAGTTGCTGCGCGAGTCGCTCGCGATCCTCGAGCGTTGCGCATTTTCGCTCAAGGAGCTGCGCTACGAGTATCCGCACGAGCTCGTTCCCGCGGGCGAGACGCCGGCGAGCTATCTGCGCGTCTTGACCGAGCGCGGTTGCCGGTGGCGCTGGCCCGAAGGCGAATCGCCCAAAGTGCGCAAGCTCATCGAGCACGAGCTCACCCTCATCGGCGAGCTCCGTTACGAAGCCTATTTCCTCACGGTTCACGACATCGTGAGCTACGCCCGCAGCATCGGGATTCTCTGCCAGGGCAGGGGCTCGGCGGCGAACTCCGTGGTGTGCTTCTGCTTGGGTATCACCGAAGTCGACCCAGAGCGCATGCAGACGCTCGTCGAGCGGTTCATCTCGAAGGAGCGCAACGAGCCGCCCGATATCGACGTCGATTTCGAGCACGAGCGGCGCGAGGAGGTCATTCAATATATCTATCGTAAGTACTCGCGCGAGCGCGCGGCACTCGCGGCCACGGTCATCACCTACCGGGCGCGCAGCGCGATCCGCGACGTCGGCAAGGCGCTCGGCGTCGAGGAGCACCAAGTCGGCGCGCTCGCGAAGTCGCTGCATTGGTGGGACAGCGGCGGCATCGACGACGCGGGTATCGCGGGCATGGATGCCCGCGGTAGAGCAACGCATGGAGCAGTTGCCGACGCGGGCATGGATGCCCGCGGTAGAGCAACGCATGGAGCAGTTGCCGACGCGGGCATGGATGCCCGCGGTAGAGCAACGCAGGCGCGGGCAGGGATGCCCGCGTTAGAGCAACGCAGGGAGCAGTTGCCGGGAGCAGTTGCCGAGCAGCGGGTTCGCGAGACCGGCCTCGACTTAGGCAGCGCCAAGGTGCGGCGCTGGCTTGCGCTCGCCGAGTCGTTGCTCGGTTTCCCGCGCCATCTGTCGCAGCACGTGGGCGGCTTCGTCATCGCCGAGCGCTCGCTTCACGAGCTCGTGCCCGTCGAGAACGCCGCGATGCCCGAACGGACCGTCATCCAGTGGGACAAGGACGATCTCGAAGAGCTCGGCCTCATGAAGGTAGACGTCCTCGGGCTCGGGATGCTGAGCGCGGTGAGGCGCAGCTTCGAGCTCATCGAGAAGTTTTCCGGCACTAAGCTCACGCTCGCCACAGTGCCGCCAGAGGACGCCGGCGTATACGAGATGATCGGCCGCGCCGACACGATGGGGGTTTTCCAAATCGAGTCGCGCGCGCAGATGGCGATGCTGCCGCGGCTCAAACCCAAGTGTTACTACGATCTCGTGATCGAGGTCGCGATCATTCGCCCCGGGCCGATCCAGGGCGACATGGTGCACCCGTATCTACGCCGTCGCGCGGGCGAGGAGGCCGTGACCTATCCGAGCGCCGCGGTCGAGCGCGTGCTCGAGCGCACGCTCGGCGTGCCGATTTTCCAGGAGCAGGTCATGCAGCTCGCGATCGTCGCGGCCGGGTTCACGCCGGGCGAGGCCGACCAGCTGCGCCGCGCGATGGCCGCCTGGCGGCGCAGCGGCGATCTCGAGCGCTTCGAGGGGCGGCTGATCGGCGGCATGATCGAGCGCGGTTACAACGAGGAGTTCGCGCAGCGCATCTTCAACCAGATCAAGGGATTCGGCGAATACGGCTTCCCGGAATGTGTCGCTGGCGAGACGCGCGTGGTCGACGCCGATACAGGCCGTTGGCTGACCATCGACGAAATCGTCTCCGGCCACGCTCGCGTGAAGAATACGCTCGCTTGCGACGAGGGGCTCCATCTCAAAAAGCGGAGAGTGCTTGCGATCACCCCGAGCGGCGTAAAACCGGTATGGCGTTTGCGTACGGCGCTGGGCCATTCGATCGTTGCAACGGCCGAGCATCCGTTTATGACGATGGGCGGCTGGCGTGAGCTCGGAAAATTACGAATCGGCGATTACGTCGCGGCTGCGCGTTCCGTTCCGCTGCCCGGCCGCCGCCGATGGCCGCGGCATCAGGTCACCGTCTTGGCCGACCTGATCGCCGAAGGCAACCTGTGTCATCCGAGCACTTTCTATTTCTATACCACTGCCGCATGGCACTGCCACGAATTCGTCAGAGCGGTCGAGCGTTTTCCCAATACGCGTGCAGTGGTCGAACGTCATCGAAACTGTTTCTCGGTGCGCGTCGTACGGCGCGAGCGCGATCGACCAACCGGAGCAGTCGAGTGGGCGAGATCGCTGGGTATTTGGGGCTGCGGCGCCCGCGAAAAGCATATCCCACCAGAGGCTTTCGAGCTTTGTGACAGAGACATCGCGCTGTTGCTGGCGCGTCTTTGGGAAGGTGACGGTAGCTTTTCGATGAAGGGCGGGCACGCTTCCTATGACACCGCCTCTGAGCGGCTAAGTTTGGAAGTACAGCATCTGTTGCTCCGACTCAGCATAGTGTCCCGTCGCTATCAGCGCACGCGCTCCTACAGAGGAAAGAAGCTTGAACATCATGTCGTCACCATAACGGGTGGCGATCAGCTTCGCCGGTTCTGGCGCTTCATCGGACGCCGCTTTCTCGATCCGAAGAAGCGCCGGCGATCCGAGGCGTTGGCAATGCGGCGAGACGGCCGGATGTCGCGGGACATCGTTCCCGCGGACATCCGTACACTCATTCGTCGGGAACGAGATGTGTCGGGTTTAACGTGGCGCGAGATCGGACGGAGGAGCGGTCTCGGAATGCGTGAGATCCAGGCGCGAAGCGGCGGCCTGAAGGGCGGATTCAGACGTTTCGTGATTGAGCGGTTGGCTTCCGTTCTGCGCTCCCGCGATCTCAGGTGTTTTTCGAATTCGGATGTCTACTGGGACAAAATCGTGGGGCTCGAACCTCTGGGGGGCCAGCCCACCTACGATCTGCGGATCGAAGGCGATCACAATTTTTTGGCCAACAACCTCGTCGTTCACAACTCGCATGCCGCGAGCTTTGCGTTGCTCGTCTACGTATCGGCTTGGCTCAAGCGCTACGAGCCCGCAGCGTTCTGCTGCGCTCTGCTCAACAGCCAGCCCATGGGGTTCTATGCGCCGCAACAGCTCGTGCGCTCGGCGCGCGAGCACGGCGTCGAGGTGCGAGCCGTCGACGTCGGTCTCAGCGACTGGGAGTCGACGCTCGAGCGCGGGGTCGACGCGGGCATGGATGCCCGCGGTAGAGCAATGCAGGGAGCAATTGCCGACGGCAGCCCGGCCGTGCGTCTCGGCATGACGCTCGTCAAAGGCCTCGCGAGCGATGCCGGCGCCCGCGTGCTCGAAGCCCGCAAGGCGAAGCCGTTCGCAGACGTTCAGGACCTCGCCGAGCGCGCCCGGCTCGGCGCCAAGGACTTAGGAAGGCTGGCGTCGAGCGGCGCCCTCCAGAAGCTCGCGAGCCATCGGCACCGTGCGCGCTGGGACGTGGCCGGCGTCGAGCGGCCGACGGCGCTGCTCAAGCAGGTGCGCTTCGTCGAGGGTGCGCCCCTTCTTCGCCGCCCGACCGAGGGCGAGGACATCGCCGCGGACTATCGCTACCTCGGCGTGAGCCTTGGCCGCCACCCGCTGGCGCTGCTGCGGCCGCGCCTGACGGCCGTGGGGGTAAGCCCGGCTTGCTCAGTAGCCGAATTGGCGCATGGCGCCCGCGTCACCGCGGCCGGGCTCGTCATCACGCGGCAACGGCCTTCGAGCGCGGCGGGCGTCACTTTCGTGACGCTCGAGGACGAGACGGGCTATCTCAATCTCGTGGTTTGGGAGCGGCTCGCGGAACGCGCCCGCAAGACCCTGCTCGGCGCGTCGTTGCTAGGCGTCGAGGGAACGGTACAGAGGGAAGGAGAGGTGCTGCACGTGATTGCGGAGCGGCTGGTCGATTACAGCGAGCTGCTGGGAAGGCTCGTCACGCGTTCGCGCGACTTTCATTAGGCCGAAGGCGCCGGTCAGACCTCGTAATCGTCGAAATCTTCGAGCTCGCGCTGGGCGCGCTTTTTCTCAATGAGCTCCTCGAGCCGCCGCTTCGCGGCCTGCTCGCGACCGGCGTGAGTGACGCCGTCGACCTCGAGGTCGTGGAGGAGCTCTTCGACGTTGATCTCTACCGAAGGGTCGCCGACGTTATCGGTCTCCGCGGTAGCTTCGGGGGCCTCCGCTTCGGCCTCCTCTTCGTCCTCGTCCTCGATTTCCTCTTCTTCTTTTTTGTTTTCCGACTCCTTCGCCTTCATTCCTCCCTCCGTATCCGAGTCGGTGAATCCTTAGGCGCAGTCGGCGCTTTTATAAACCCCGCCCATAAGGTTGGCAATACCCCGGAGCAGGCATTTGTGAACGGGAGCACAGTGCGCCACGAAAGTGCGGCGCGCCTCTCAGCTGACGAGCTGGTTGATCTGGAAGATCGGCAGCAGGATCGCCATGACGATCGCGAGCACGACGAGCCCCATGACGACGATCAGGAGCGGCTCTAGCACGCTCAACATCATCGCGAGCAGGCCGTCCATCTCGCTTTCTTGATGGTTGGCGGCGCGTCCGAGCATGGCATCGAGCTCGCCGCTCGCCTCGCCGCTCGAGATCAGGTGGATCGTGATGGGGGGGAAGAGCTTCGACTGGGCCAACGAGCGGCCGATGGCGCCACCCTCGCGCACGCGGATGGCGGCTTCCTCGACGGCGGCGCGCATCGGCAGGTTGGCGACGACCGAGGCGCTGATGCGTAGCGCTTCGAGGGCGGGGACGCCGCTGGCCGTGAGGATGCTCAACGTCCGCGTGAAGCGCGCCGTGTTGAGGCCGCGCGTGACCCGGCCGATGAGGGGCGTGCGCAGCTGCCAGCCGTGCACGCGCCGGCGGACGTGCTCCTGCTCGAGCAACTTGACGATCGCGAAGATGCCGATGCCGGTGGCCGCAATGAGCAAAAACCACCAGTTCTGGAGGAAGCTCGAGATCGCAATGAGCACGCGCGTCATCACGGGGAGTTCTTGGCCCGTGGTTTCGAACACGGTGACGATCTTCGGGACGACGACGACGAGCATCACGGTGATGATGCCGAACGCAATGACGGTCAGCAGGATGGGGTAGACCATCGCCTGCGCCACCTTTTGGCGCAAGCTGTGGCGCGACTCCGTGTAGTCCGCTAGCCGCTCGAGCACGGAGTCGAGCTGGCCCGCCTGCTCGCCGGCCATGACCGTGGCGCGATAGACGGTAGGGAACGCGTAGGGGAACTCGTCGAGCCCGCTCGCGAGCGAGTGGCCTTCGAGCACCTTGGCGCGCACGCCGAGAACGATGCTCTTGAGCCGCGGCTTCTCCGTGTGCTCGCTGACCGCGAGCAACGCCTCTTCGAGCGGTAACCCCGCCTTCACGAGCGTGGCGAGCTGACGGGTCAGGAGCGCCAAGTCGAGGCCCGAGATGCCCCTGAACAGCGAGAACTGGCGCTGCGCCTTGCGCTCGCGTGCCTCGACCTCGGCTACCTCGACGGGTAAGAGCTGCCGTTCGCGCAGCAGCTGGCGGACGTGACGCGGCGTGTCGCCCTCGAGGACTCCGCGATGCTCCTTGCCGCCGCCGTCGACCGCTACGTACTGATAGGCCCCCATCAGTCGCTCCGCGTGACCCTGAGCACCTCTTCGAGAGTGGTGACGCCCGCCAGGATCTTCTTGACGCCGTCTTCGCGAATGCTCGGCGTCAGCGTGCGCGCGTAGCGCTCGAGCTCGTGCTCGCCCGCACCGTCGTGAATCATCGTGCGCATGGTGTTGTCGACTTTGACGAGCTCGTAGATGCCCGTGCGGCCTTGGTAGCCTTCCTCGGCCGCCGGCGAACGGTAGAGCGTGGGCGAATTCGCGGGATCGACGCCGAGCAGCCGGCATTCGTACTCGCTCGCACGGTAGGGCACGCGCGTCGCCGGGTCGAGCACGCGGACGAGGCGCTGCGCGAGCACGCCGATCAAGCTCGAGGAGAGCAGGAACGGCTCGACGCCCATGTCGCGCAGGCGCGTGACGGCGCCGACGGCCGTGTTCGTATGCAGCGTCGACATGACGAGATGGCCCGTCAAGCTCGCCTGCACGGCGATCTCGGCCGTCTCGAGGTCGCGGATCTCGCCGACCATCACGACGTCGGGATCCTGGCGCAGGATCGCGCGCAGGCCGCGTGCGAACGTCATCTCGACCTTGGTGTTGACTTGCGTTTGGCCGATGCCGTCGATGTGGTACTCGATCGGGTCTTCGACCGTGAGGATGTTCCGTGTGAGATCGTTGATGCGCTCGAGCGCCGCGTACAGCGTCGTCGTCTTGCCGGAGCCCGTCGGGCCGGTGACGAGCAAGATGCCGTGGGGCCGATGCACGAGCTCATCCATGACCGTCTGGTCGGCTTCCGACATACCGAGGTTGAGAAGCGTGAGCCGGCCGGCCTGCTTGTCGAGCAAGCGCAGCACGACGCGCTCGCCGTGGCCCGACGGGATCGTCGAGACGCGCACGTCGACTGCGCGGCCCGCGATGCGCAGCGAGATGCGCCCGTCCTGCGGCAGGCGCTTCTCGGCGATGTCGAGCTTCGACATGACCTTGACGCGCGAGACGACGAGCGGCGCGACGGCGCGTTTGGACTGCAGCACCTCGCGCATCACGCCGTCGATGCGGAACCGCACGGTCATGCGGTTCTCGTAGGGCTCGATGTGGATGTCGGACGCGTTGTCCTTGACGGCTTGCGTCAGCAGCGCGTTGATGAGCCGGATGATCGGCGCCTCGTCGTCGCTGTCGATGAGATCGGAGGGCTCAGGCAGCTGTTGCGCGACGAGGAGGAGGTCCGTGTCGTCGTCGAGCCCCTCGACCATGGTCATCGCCGCGCCGCTCTCATAAGCGGTCTGGAGTCTCGCGTCGAACGTCTCGGCGTCGACCGCGGCGAAGCGCACGGACACACCGGCGAACCGCCTCACCTCGGCAATGCTCTGCGCGGTCACCCCCGTCCGATAGATGGCGTGCGCCGTGCCGTCGCGCAGGTCCTCGATGAGCACGCCGTGGCGCTTCGCGAACGCGAACGGCAGCGTGCGGTGGCCTGGCTCCGCGGCTGGCGGCGGTGCGCTGGCCTCGCGGCTAGCGGGGTCGGTTGCCATCGGCCGCGGGCGCGTCGTTGGGCGCAGGCTCCGCTTGGGACTCGGGCAGCGGCGGCAACTCGGGCGGCTGCTCGCCGCGCATGAGCCGCACGCCGCCCTCGGCCATCTCGCGCTGGACGTCCTGGATGTAGCGGTACTTGGCGTTGCTCTGGAAGCGCGCGTCCGCGGCATTACGCAGAATCGTTGGGCGGATGAAGACCATGAGGTTGGTCTTGCGCCGATCCGTCTTGCGGGAGCGGAACAGCCACCCCAATCCCGGGATGCGGCTTAAGCCCGGTACGCGCCGTTCCGATTCGCGCAATTGATCGTCGATGAGGCCGCCGAGCACGAGCACGTCGCCGTCGCCGACGAACACTGAAGTCGTGATTTTGCGCGTGTTCGTCACGAGGTCGGCCGCACCCTCGACGGTCGCGCTCAAGCTCGAGGTTTCCTGCTCGATGTCGAGCTTCAAGCCGCTGCCTTCGTTGATCTGCGGGGTGATCTTGAGTCTCGTGCCGACCTGTTGTCGCTGGATGGTTTGGAACGGATTCACGGAGCCCTGGTTCCCGCCCGTGTTCGTGAATTGACCCGAGAGAAACGGTACTTCCTGGCCGACGCTGATCTCGGCCTCCTCGTTGTCGAGCGTGACGATCTGCGGCGTCGAGATGATATTGGTCTCGCCGTCGCCGCGCAGCGCGTTGAGCAGCGCCGCCCAGCTCGTGCCCGCGTCCGAGATCTTGCCGACGCCAACGGTGATGCCTTCGGCGATGGCGGAGAGGTTCGGCGTGTCGCCCGCGGCAGAGCCCGCCAAGCCGATGATCCCGCCGCCGCCGACGTTACCGAAGTTCGTGACGCCGAGCACGTTGTCGCCTTCACTGTCGGCCGAGAGCCACGTGACGCCGAGCTGCGCCGTCCTTTCCTCGCTGAGCTCGACGATGATCGCGTCGACCTGGACTTGATAACGCGGGATGTCGATCTGGTTGACGATGGCGAGCATGTCCTGGCGGAGGCGCTCGGGCGCGTTGATGACGAGCGCGTTGGTGCCGGCGTCGGCCCAGATCGAGATGGGGCCGGCATTCACCGCCGCGCCGTCGGCGGGCGCCGGAGCCGCGCTGCCGCCGCTGAACTGCGCTTGGAGCTTCGTCGCGAGGTCTTCGGCGTCGGCGTAGTTCAGGTAGCGCACGAGCGTGTCGCCGCCTTGCGCCGACGGCGTGTCGAGGTGCGCGATGAGCGCGCGCGTTTGCACACGCACCAGGCCCGCGCCCGACAGCAGCACGCTGTTGGTGCGCAGGTCGGCGATCACTTGGATCGGCGGCGCTCCGCCCGCGGCCTGCGCCGCCTGGTTGAGCGCGCTCAACATGCGCACGACCTCGTCGGCCGACGCGTTCTCGAGCGCGATGACCTCGACTTCTTGCGTGCCGGCCGTATCGACGCGGCGCACGAGCTCGACCATGCGGCGCACGTTGGCCGGCGTGTCGGCGATGATCAAGGCATTCGACGGCTGATGGGCGGCGAGGTGCGCCGACTGCGGCAACAGCGGCCGCAAGATCGCGACGAGGTTGGCCGCGCCGATGTTATCGAGCACGAGCGCCTGCGTGACGTAGTTGTCACCCGCGCCGAAGCGCGCGTTGGCATCGGGCACGATCTGAATGGCGCCGCCCGAGTCGAGCGCCTGATAGCCGTGCACCTCGAGCATCGATAGAAACAGGCGATAGAAGGCATCGGGCGACATCGGCGCGTTCGACAGCACGGTCACTTGGGCGCGCACGCGCGGGTCGATGATGATGGGGCGGCCGATGACCTGTTGGACTTGATCGGCGACCATGCGGATGTCCGCGTCGCGATAGTTCGGCGTGAGCTGCGGGCCCTGTGGCTGTGCTGCGACGCGCGCCCCGGCGAAGCAGGCCAGCATCGCGGCGCATAATGCCGCGCGGCGCAGCGGCGATGCGACCGCGCGCTTGGCGACGCGGCCCTCGAGCCAGGCCCTCTGATCGTTCACTCGCGATTCTCCTGAAGGTTCTGCAACTGGGTCGTGTCGATGACGATCACCTGCGGGACGCCATCGCGCAGCACCGTGACGTTGGCTTGCGTCGCTTCGCCGAGCGATTGAAAGACCTGCAATCCTTGGCTCGCATCGTCGAGCACAACGCCGTTGATGTCGGTCACGACGTCGTTGGTCAAAAGCCCGAGCCGCTCGAAGCTCGCGCGGTCGCGTCCCGGTCGCACGCGGAAGCCCACGACTTGTCCTTCCTGCACGTGCGGCGCGATCTGCACGATATCCGTGAGGCGTGCCGCGTTCGCGCTGATCGTCTCCCGCAAGGAGCCGCTCGGCAGCGCCGCTTGCGGCAGCGGAGCCGCCATCGGGGCCGAGGCAGAGGTCGTGAGCTCCTTGGGCAAGCGCAAAGTCTCGAGCCGCCCGCCGCGATTGAGCAGCACGCGATCGGCGTAGACGGAATGCAACGTGGCGCCGTCGGCGCCTTCGATGGTTTGCCCGACGCGGTACGTTCGATCCTGGTCGCGGTTCGTCGAAATGATGGCGCTGCCGTTCGGGTCCTCCTCGCGTGAGAGAATGCCCTTGAGCGTGAGGCTCAAGGTCGTCTCGGGAGCGTCGAGGACGGCCGCGGGGACGGGCGCCGGCCCGTCGGCGGCCTCGCCGAACAAGTGGGAGCCCAAGAGCGAGTCGAAATTGGCCGGAGATGCAGAGCTCGCGCCGCTCGACCGCGGCGCCGCGGGTGCCGCGGCCGGAGCCGAGCCCGGCACGAGAGTCCACGTGAGAGTCGCGAGCTGATAGGCGATGGCGATGACGAGCACCGCCACGACGGCAGGCTGAAGGTACCGATTGATCGGTGCGAGCCACTGCTCCGGCGGTTGGTCTCTTAAGTCGGCGAGTCGCTTAGCGACGTCCATTGCGAGTGCTTGGACTCCGGGCGGGCGTAAGGCTTGGTCAGCCATCATAGGGCAGGTGCTCGATGCGTAACAAGTCACTGAATTTGCTAAAACTGTCGACGCCGACAACATCCTATCGGGGGTCCTGGAGTCAGCTATCCGACGACGAGTTGGTTCGGGTTCAATTGACCGCTGCTGACCGATAGAATTCCCGACGCATGTCACACGATTCGGAAAAAGTCGATCGCGGCGACGATCACGGGCTGGCGACGGCCGAGGCGAAGCCGCGCCTCAAGCGGCCGCCGCTCTATCGCGTGATTTTGCTCAACGATGACTACACGCCGATGGAGTTCGTAGTCGAAGTGTTACAGAAGATCTTTTCGTTGGACCGGACCACGGCGACGCGGGTCATGCTCGAGGTGCACACGAAGGGTAAGGGCGTCTGCGGGGTATACACTTACGAGATTGCGGAGACCAAGGTCGCGCAAGTCACGGGTTTGGCACAACAGCACCAGCATCCGTTGCTTTGCACCATGGAAGAAACCTAATGTTATCGAGCGAGCTCGAATATTGCCTCAACGACGCGTTCCAGCGAGCCCGCGAGGAGCGCCACGAGTTCATCACCGTGGAGCACTTGCTGCTCGCGTTGCTCGATACGCCGACGGTCATCGAGACCTTGAAATCCTGCGGGGCGGATCTCGCGCGCCTGCGCCGCGAGCTCAAGGAGTTCATCGAGGGTTCGACCCCGCGGTTGCGCGGTGAGGACGAGGAGGCGACCGAGGTTCAGCCCACGCTGGGTTTCCAGCGCGTGCTGCAGCGCGCCGTGTTCCACGTACAGTCGAGCGGCCGTAAAGAGGTCACGCCCGTCAACGTGCTCGTCGCCATCTTCAGCGAGAAGCAGTCGCAGGCGGTCTATCTGCTCGGCCTCCAAGACGTCACGCGGCTCGACGTCGTCAATTTCATTTCGCACGGAGTGCCGAAAGTCCAAGAAGGCAGCAAGGCCGAGCCGGAGGAAGGCACCGTCGAGGGTGAGCGCGCCGCCGAGGCCAATCCGCTCGAGCGCTTCACGAGCAACCTCAATGCGCTCGCCGAGGCCGGCAAGATCGACCCGTTGATCGGCCGGCAGCCCGAGATCGAGCGCACGATTCAAATTCTCTGCCGGCGCCGCAAGAACAACCCGCTGTTCGTGGGCGAGGCCGGCGTCGGCAAGACCGCGCTCGCCGAAGGCTTGGCGCGCCTCATCGTCGAGGGCAGCGTTCCCGAGGTCCTCCGCCATTGCACGATCTACGCCCTCGACATGGGCTCGCTGATCGCGGGCACGAAATACCGCGGCGATTTCGAGAAGCGTTTGAAGGGCGTGGTCGCCGGCCTCAAGAAGAAGCCCGGCGCGATCCTGTTCATCGACGAGATCCACACGGTCATCGGCGCGGGCGCGGCGTCGGGCGGCGTCATGGATGCCTCGAACCTCATCAAGCCGTTGCTCGCGAACGGCGAGCTGCGCTGCATCGGCTCGACGACCTACACCGAGTTCCGCGGCATCTTCGAAAAGGACCATGCGCTCGCCCGGCGCTTCCAGAAGATCGACGTGACCGAGCCGTCGGTGGCCGAGACTGTCGAGATCCTGCGCGGGCTCAAGAGCCGGTTCGAGGAGCACCACAACGTCGAGTACTTGGACGAAGCGCTGCGCGCCGCGGCCGAGCTTTCGGCGAAGCACATCAACGACCGCCACTTGCCCGACAAGGCCATCGACGTCATCGACGAGGCCGGCGCGAACTGCCGCTTACAGCCCGAGAGCACGCGGCCGCGCGTCGTCGACGTGGTGCTCATTCAAACGATCGTCGCCAAGATCGCGCGCATCCCGCCGAAAAACGTCTCGGCGTCGGATCGCGACGTGCTGCGCAACATCGAGCGCGATTTGAAGCTCGTCATTTTCGGCCAAGACCGTGCGATCACGGCCCTTGCTGCGGCCATCAAGATGGCGCGCTCGGGCTTGAGCGACGAGCGACGCCCGGTCGGCTCGTTCTTGTTCTCGGGCCCCACGGGCGTCGGCAAGACCGAGGTCACGCGCCAGCTCGCATTGACGCTCGGCGTCGAGCTCGTGCGCTTCGATATGTCGGAGTACATGGAGAGGCACACCGTGTCGCGGCTCATCGGCGCGCCTCCGGGCTACGTCGGCTTCGATCAAGGCGGTCTCTTGACCGAGGCCATCGCCAAGAATCCGCATTGCGTGCTCTTGTTCGACGAGATCGAGAAGGCGCATCCCGAGGTGTTCAACCTGCTGCTGCAGGTCATGGACCACGGCACGTTGACCGACAACAACGGCCGCAAGACCGACTTCCGCAACATCACGATCGTCATGACGACGAATGCCGGCGCGCAGGAGATGAGCCGTACCTCGGTCGGCTTCACGACGCAGGACAACTCGACGGACGGGATGGAGGTGTTGAAGAGGTTGTTCTCGCCCGAGTTCCGCAACCGCCTCGATGCGATCATTCCGTTCGAATCGCTCGACGAGCAATCGATCGCGCGAGTCGTCGATAAGCTCATCGTCGAGCTCGAGGCGCAGCTCGACAAGAACGACGTGACGATCGAGCTCGAGCCCGCGGCGCGCGATTGGGTCGCGGCGCGCGGCTACGACAAGAAAATGGGCGCGCGCCCCATGGCGCGCGTCATTCAAGAGCACATCAAACGGCCACTCGCCGAGGAGCTCTTGTTCGGCAAGCTCGCGGCCGGTGGTCACGTGCGCGTCGAAGTAGCCGGCGGCGGCGAGAGTCTCTTGCTGACCATCGAGCCGCTCAAGCGCGAGCTCGAAGATTTGCGTGGCAAGGCCACCGGCGAACGCGAGCTCGCCGGGCACAGCGACAACCGCGAAGACTGAAGCGCGCGGTTAGCGCGCGCGATAGACGATGCGACCCTTCGTGAGATCGTAGGGCGTGAGCTCGACCGTGACGGCGTCGCCCTTCAGGATTCGGATGTAATGTTTGCGCATCTTGCCGGAGATGTGCGCGGTCACGATGTGGCCGTTCTCGAGCTCCACGCGAAAGGTCGTGTTCGGCAGTGTTTCCACCACCGTACCTTCCATTTGAATCGCTTCTTCTTTCGCCATTGAGCAAATAGCTTGGGGTTCGCGCGGCGGCGCATTGTTGCACAAGCGGAGTGAGACCGGCAAACCGCTGATTTTAAGGCGAATGCCAGTCCTGCGGAGACACCGGCGGGCGGCAGAACTCGGCGACGTGCTCGAGGAACGGAGCGCGCGGAATGTCGACGGCGCCGAGGCTCGTCGTGTGCGCCGATGCGATTTGGCAATCGATGAGCTCGATGCCGTGCGCGCTCAAGTATTCGACGGCGTGCACGAGCGCAACTTTCGACGCGTCCGTCGCCCGCGTGAACATCGACTCGCCGAAGAACATGCGACCGATCGCCACTCCGTAGAGACCGCCGACCAGCACGTCGTCGTGCCAACTCTCGAACGAGTGCGCCCAGCCGAGCGCGTGCAAGCGCGCGTACGCAGCCGCCATCTCGTGCGTGATCCACGTGCCGCCGCCATAGTGCCTCGGCTCGGCGCAGCCCGTGACGACGTCGGCGAACGCGGCGTTGACGCGAAACTCGAAACCGCGCGTTGCGACCGAGCGGCGCAAGCTGCGCGATATCTTGAGATCGCTCGGCCACAGCACTGCACGCGGATCCGGACACCACCAGAGAATGGGTTGCCCTTCCTGGTACCAAGGAAAGATGCCGCGCGAGTACGCGGCGAGCAACCGTTCGGGTGCCAAGTCGCCGCCCGCGGCGAGCAGCCCGTTCGGTTCGGTGAGCGCTTCGCTCGGCGGCGGAAACGCGTCGACGCGTTGCGTCAAAGAGAGCCAGCGCAGCGATCCCATGACGTCGACGCGCGGCTCACACCCGCATGCCGGTCAGCGCGTCGCTGCGATACGGCACGTGCTCGTCGAGCTCGTCCATATAGGCGTCGACATGCCGCGTCTCGCGCACGAGAAAGGCGCCGACCGCCGCGTGAAAGTCTGCGTCGCGCAGCCAATGGCACGACCACGTCGGCTGCGGAGTGAAGCCGCGTGCGATCTTGTGCTCACCTTGTGTGCCGGGCTCGAAGCGTTCGAGGCGCTCGCGGATGCAGTAATCGATGCCTTGGTAGTAGCACGTCTCGAAGTGCAGGCTATGGAAGTCCGCGAGACTGCCCCAGTAGCGCCCATAGAGAGCGGTGGCGCTGCGGAAGCAGATGGCCGCCGCGATCGGCGTGCCGCGATGGCGTGCGAGGATCACGAGCAGGTTGTTCGGCATCGTCGCCGCGATTTCGGCGAAGAACTCGCGGTTCAGATACGGCTCGCGGCCGCGGCGCAGGAACGTGTGCGAGTAGAACCCGATGATCGCGTCCCATTCCTGCGGCGTGGGCTCGTCGCCGCGCAGGTGCTCGAAGACGATTTCGGCTTCGGCCACGCGGCGGCGCTCGCGTTTGGCCTTCTTGCGTTTTTCCGAGCTGAAACGCGCCAGGAACTCGTCGAAGTCGCGGTAGCCGTCGTTGGCCCAGTGAAACTGACAGCCCTTGCGCGCGAGGAACCCTGCGCTCGTGAGCAGTTGCTGTTCCGGCTCGCGTGGAAACAGCACGTGAATCGAGGAGGCGCCGACGTCGTCGGCAGTTGCGCGGGCCGCATCGAGCAGCGTCTTCGCGAGCTCCTGCGGTGCGCCGGCGCGCGTGAGCAGCCGCGGGCCCGTGGCGGGCGTGAACGGGATGGCTGCGACGAGCTTCGGGTAGTAGCGCCGGCCGCTGCGCTCGTAGGCGTCGGCCCAGCCCCAGTCGAAGACGAACTCGCCGTGCGAGTCGTATTTTATATAGAGAGGCATTGCAGCCGCTAAACCTAAGTCGTCGCGAGCGACGATGAAGCATGGCTGCCACGCCGTGCCCGCGCCGACGCAGCCGCTGCGCTCGAGCGCCGTGAGGAACTCGTGCCGCACGAACGGATCGTCGCCGGCCAGGGCGTTCCAAGCGGTCGCGTCGACGGCGCGGAGCGTGGCAAGTCGTTCGAGCGTGAGGGCCATACGGGGAGTGTGCCCGGTGTTTCCCACGACCGTCGAGCGGACGCCACTTCCGCGGCCGGGCTATGCGCCGCTCAAGTTATCAGTATAATCATTACATTAAGTCAACTAACTGCCGAGTAACTTGAGAGTAAGAGCCCACACCCCGTTCGAGACCTTCTTCGTCCCGCGCATCAAGGGACTGCGCGAAGCAGCGTTCTGGGTTCTGGCCGGCTTGAGCGTCATCCTGCTGCTCGCGCTCTTGAGCTACAGCCCGGCGGATCCCGCGTTCAGCGTCGCCGGCGACGGGCCCGTCACGAATCGCATGGGGCCGGCCGGCGCCTGGTTCGCCGACATCGCATTCTTGTCATTCGGCGCCTCGGCGTATCTGTGCCCGATTCTCGTGCTGATCGCCGGTGTGTTCCTGTTTCGCGGCGACGAGGTGCCGCAGCGCAACGCGGTGATCTGGCGCTCTGTGGGGTTCGTGCTCGCGATTGCGACGAGCTCGGGGCTCGCGACGCTGCACTTCTATTCACCCGTCATGCGCGAGACGGCAGGCGGCATCCTCGGCCGCCTCGTGGGCCACGGCTTCGAATACGGCCTCGGCCTGCTCGGAACGACCGTGTTGCTGCTCGTGCTCTGGCTCGCGTCCGTGCAGCTCGCGACGGGCGTGTCGTGGATCGCGATCATGGATAGCACGGGCCGCGCGGTGTACCGCATGGTCGGGGCCGCGCACGTGTGGCTCGGCGACGCCCGCATCTGGTGGGAAGGGCGCCGCGCCAAGCAGCAGCGTAACGAGCTCGTCACCAAGGTGCGCTCGAAGTCGAAGACGCCGCCACGCATCGAGCCCGTGCTCGAGAAGATCGAGATCAGCCCGCGCGCATCGGAGCGCCTCGAGCGCGAACGCCAGGTGCCGATGTTCGAGCCGCCGCTGTCGAACGAGCTGCCCGCGCTTTCGTTGCTCGACAATCCGCCGCCGAAAGAGGGCGGCTACTCGCCCGAAGCCCTCGAGGCCATGTCGCGGCTCGTCGAGCTCAAGCTCGCCGACTTCGGCGTCGAAGCCGAGGTCGTGGCCGTGCACCCCGGGCCCGTCGTCACGCGCTTCGAGCTCAAGCCCGCGGCCGGTGTCAAGAGCAGCCAGATCAGCAATCTGGCGAAGGACTTGGCGCGCTCGCTTGCGACCGTCAGCGTGCGGGTCGTCGAGATCATCCCCGGCAAGCCCTACGTAGGCCTCGAGATCCCGAACGAAGTGCGCGAGATCGTCGCGCTCGGCGAGATCGTGAAATCGCACGCCTACGACGACCTCAAGTCGCCGCTCACGCTCGCGCTCGGCAAGGACATCGGCGGCGCGCCGATGGTCGCCGATCTCGCGCGCATGCCGCATCTCTTGATCGCGGGCACCACGGGCTCCGGCAAATCCGTGGCGCTCAATGCCATGGTCTTGAGCCTGCTCTACAAGTCGACGCCCGAGCACGTGCGGCTCATCATGATCGACCCGAAGATGCTCGAGCTGTCGGTGTACGAAGGCATTCCGCATCTGCTCGCGCCCGTCGTCACCGACATGAAGCAGGCGGCCAACGCGTTGCGCTGGTGCGTGGCCGAGATGGAGCGCCGCTATACCGTCATGGCCGGCCTCGGCGTGCGGCATCTGTCGAGCTACAACCGCAAGGCGAGCGAGGCCATCGACAACGGCCGGCCGTTGCTCGATCCCACGTTCGTGCCCGAGAACGAAGGCGAGACGGCTCCCGAGCTTGCGCCCATGCCGTACATCGTCGTCATCATCGACGAGCTCGCCGACATGATGATGATGGTCGGCAAGAAGGTCGAGGAGCTCATCGCGCGCCTCGCGCAAAAAGCACGCGCCTCGGGCATTCACATGATCGTCGCGACGCAGCGGCCGTCGGTCGACGTCATCACGGGCCTCATCAAAGCCAACATTCCGTGCCGCATCGCGTTCCAAGTGTCGGCCAAGGTCGACTCGCGCACGATCCTCGACCAAATCGGGGCCGAGCACCTGCTCGGCCACGGCGACATGCTCTACCTGCCGTCGGGCACGTCGCAGCCGATTCGCGTGCACGGCGCGTTCGTCTCGGACAACGAGGTCCATACCGTCGTCAAGGCGCTGCGCGCGAACGGCGAGCCGAACTACATCGAGGACGTGCTCGACGGTCCCGGCGCCGAGGTGCTCGGGCTCGAGCCGGCGACGTCCACCGGCGAGTTGGACGGCGAGCAAGATCCCCTCTACGATCAGGCCGTACGCATCGTGACCGAGACGCGTAAGGCGTCGATATCGGGTATCCAGCGCCGGCTCAAGATCGGTTACAACCGCGCGGCTCGGATGGTCGAAACCATGGAAGAGGCGGGCATCGTTGGCAACCTGCAGACGAATGGATTCAGGGAAGTTCTGGCGCCGCCGCCTCCGGCTGGCGATTAGCCACGCCTTACTGTCCTCCATCGCGGCCATAGCGGGCGCTTCTGCGCAGGAGCCCGCCGCCACCGCCGACGACGCGGCCGGCCTCGCGGCTCTCGAGGCATTTCTCGACGACGTGCATTCGCTCCGCGCCGACTTCGAGCAGGAGCTCTGGACCGCCGATCATCGCTTGCTGCAAACGGAGACGGGCACACTCGCGCTCAAGCGGCCCAACCGTTTCCGCTGGACGTACCGCGAGCCGACCGAGCTCACGGTCGTCGCGGACGGCACGAAGCTCTGGATCTACGACGTCGAGCTCGAGCAAGTCACGGTCGCGCCCCTCGACGACACCCTCTTGACGAGCCCGGCCATGCTCTTGAGCGGCGATCGCAGCGTGCGCGACGGCTTCACCGTTGCGCAGCCGTACGAGCTCGAGGGGCTCGAGGGGCTCAAGTGGATCAAGCTCACGCCGAAGGCCGGCGGCACGGATTTCAAGTCGGTGCTCATCGGCTTCGACGGCACGGCGCCGAAGCGCCTCGAGCTCGTCGACGGCTTGAATCAGGTGACGCGCATCACACTCGACAATCTCGTCGTGAATCCCGAGCTCGACGACGCCACGTTCGAGCTCGAAGTGCCCGAAGGCGTCGACGTCAGCGGAGAAGGTTGAGCACGTTTGCTGCCGTTGCGCTTTCCCAAGCTTTGGTCTGCGCTCGGCTGGTTGCTCGTGGCCGGCGTCGTCGTCGGCAGCCTCGTGCCGGGCCGGGCTATCCCGGCCCTGACCGTCGACGACAAGCTCCTGCACGCCGGTGCGTACGGCCTGCTCATGCTGTGGTTCTCCGGGTTCTACCGGCGCGGGCTCTACGTCGTCATCGGCGCGGCATTGCTAGGGCTCGGCGTCGCGCTCGAGCTGTTGCAGGGCCTGACCCGGACACGCTCGTTCGATTGGTACGACGTGGTCGCCAACGGCGGCGGCATCGTCGTCGGTTGCGCGCTCGCGTTCCTCCTGGTCGGCGGCTGGTGCGAGCGCATCGAGCAGCGTTTGCTAAGCTAGCCGCATGTTGGATCCGAAGGCACTACGGCAAGATCTCGAGGCCGTCGCGACGAATCTCGCCCGGCGCGGCTTCAAGCTCGACCGCGAGCGTTATTTGAAGCTCGAGGTCGAGCGCAAAGAGCTGCAAGTGCGCGTAGAAGGCTTGCAGCAGGCACGCAACGAGCGCTCCAAGGCCATCGGCCGCGCCAAAGCCGCGGGCGGCGACATCGAGGCGCGGAAGCGCGAGGTCGGCGAGCTCGGCGACGAGCTCGCGCGCGGCGAGCAACGCCTCACCGCTCTGACGACGGAGCTGGACGATTTTCTCGCGCGACTGCCGAACTTGCTGCACGCCTCGGTTCCCGACGGTGCCGATTCGGCCGCCAACGTCGAAGTGCGGCGCTGGGGCACGCCGCCGCAGTTCACGTTCGAGCCGCTCGATCATGTGGCGCTCGGCGAGAAGCTGGGCCTCATGGATTTCGACGCCGCCGCAAAACTGTCGGGTGCTCGCTTCGTCGTGCTCACGGGAGCGGTCGCGCGCCTGCATCGTGCCATCGCGCAGCTCATGCTCGACCTGCACACGCGCGAGCACGGCTACACCGAGGCCTACGTGCCGTATCTCGTCAACGACGCCACGCTGTTCGGCACGGGCCAGTTGCCGAAATTCGCCGCCGATCTGTTCGCGCTCGAAGGCGAGAACAAGTTGCGCCTGATCCCGACGGCGGAGGTGTCGCTGACGAATCTAGTGCGCGACACGATCGTCGAGGCCGAGCAGTTGCCGCTGCGGTTGACGGCGCATACCCCGTGCTTCCGCTCGGAGGCGGGGTCCTACGGTCAGGACACTCGCGGCATGATTCGCCAGCATCAGTTCGACAAAGTCGAGCTCGTGCACATCGCGCGGCCCGACGAGTCCTACCGCGAGCTCGAGATCCTCGTCGGTCACGCCGAGAAGGTGCTCCAGCGGCTCGGGCTTGCCTATCGCGTCGTGGCGCTCTGCGGCGGCGACACGGGCCCGAGCGCGGCCAAGACGTACGATCTCGAGGTATGGCTGCCGGGCCAAGGCAAGTACCGCGAGATCTCGTCGTGCAGCAACTGCGAGGCGTTCCAGGCGCGGCGCATGCAGGCGCGCTGGCGCAACGCCGAGACCGGCAAGCCCGAGCTCGTCCACACGCTCAACGGCTCGGGTCTCGCCGTCGGCCGCACGCTCGTCGCCGTCCTCGAAAACTACCAGCAGGCCGACGGGTCGGTGCTCATTCCCGAAACCCTGCGCCCGTACATGGGCGGCGCCGACCGCATCAGTCGCTGACGTTCCCGCGTATCACGGGCGAGTGACCGGAGTCGAGCCCGTTCCGCACGGCCAAGGATCGAGGACCCGCGCGGCACACTACGGCGATGAACGGACGGAGCACGGCGGTCTCCGGAACGAGTCGCTGCCCGCTCAACGATTGGCCGTCCAGCCAGTCGTGCATGTCGCGGCTGCTGTGGGCTATTCGGCCTCGGCAGCTTCGAGGCGTTCGTCGTAGTTGGCGCCTTCGATCGTGCAGCCCCACTCCATGATCCGTGTATCCACGCGCACGAAGTCGTAGGTCATGACCATCGGCTTTAAGTAGTAGACGGGGTCGTGGTGCGTCACGACGACCTTGAGCCGATCGCCGGCCGGTATGAAGCGCTCTTCGGTCCGCATCTGCGCTGACTGCGGCAGGCCCGCGAACCCGAGCGTATCGAGGTAGCCGGCCTCCACGTCGACCGTATCGACTACGAGCGCCTCGCCCTCGTAGCGTCCGACCGATCGACCCATGTGCGGATGGTCCGCGACGGTGTACGGCGCGTTCGCCAGCGCCCCGTCGAGCGGCACGCGACGGTGCACGTCCATGAACTCGTAGTTCATCTCGACCCGCCCCCCGTGCTGCCGGATTTCGATCGGCGGCGAAGGCGTGTGCATGATGTTCGTGAACGTCACGGGCTTGCAGATCGTGTCCGTGTCGTCGCGCAGGGGATCGTACTGCTCGAGTTTCTCCCGGCCGGCCGCCGTGAGGCCGGGATCCTGTGGGACTTGCGCGCCGTAGAACAGCCACACGCCGTCAAGATCGGCGCGCGTGCCGGCGGCCCGGGCGGCGCCCGCGAACGCGCAGGAGACGAGCAGCGGAACGGTCAGCGCTACTAACGCCTTCATTGGCCGTCTCGTTGTGGGGCTGCGCGTGTGCCTTCCTCGCACCGGAACTTCGTGGAGTTGGCCGCGGCCTCTCGGTATTGGACGAAGCCGCAGTCGCGGTAGATCGAGCCGTCCGCCAACACGGCTTGGACGAAGTAGCCGACGTTGGGCAGTCGCTGACTGGGCCAAAGCGTCAATGTAACCGTGTCGCCGGGTTTGATGAGATCGAGATCGACGCCGCGCCGCACGAGGGAATTGCGGTCGGACCACTCGACGAACCACTGCGTGACTCCGCCGTTCTCCTCGGGCACGTCTACCACGTACTGCGAGTGCGGGTTACGCATATACACCTCCTTGACGGTGCCCCGAATTTCGATCGGCTCGCCGCGTTCGAAGTTGATGGCAACGGAATGATGCGCAGCCGATGGCAGCGGCATGAACAACGCGCTCGCAGACAACAGCGCGGCGTATTCCGGCTTCACAGTGCGGCTTCCTCACGACGATCCAGCGTTCCCCCCAAGAATACGCCGTCCGGCGCCTGCACGCTAAGTTACGACGCGAACAAGGACGAGAGACCGAGCGTGTTGCTGTCTCGTTCGGGAGCATGCCGCGCGGCTGCAATTGCCGGCACCTGTTGATGCGAAGTGTTTGGAGGGCGCCGGCAGTCGCGGCGCTGAGCGTCGAGGAGTGATTCTCACCGCGCAGCACGGACGCGATTGCGGATGCGGACGAGATCGGAGTGGCGGACGTAGAGCAGATCGGCGATGCGCCGCACGAGGTGGTCCTCGTGCTTGTCGAGCTTGCTGTCCGCGAGCGCCACTCGCCATAGCATCTCCACGACCCTCTGCTTCTCGGCATCGGAAAGCTGCTCGTGGAGGCGCCGCGTGAACTGCTGGAGCTCGACGGCTTGGTCGGCCTCGGTGCGCGCTTCCTCGAGAAGCAACTCGACGGCGCCCTCATCAAGCGCGAAGAACTCCCTGAGCGACGTCAGGATCGTCGTGTCCTCCGCCAGATCGGCGGCGTAATCGGCTCTGGCGACCTCGATCAAGAGCAATGCCGTAGCCACACGCAACGCATGCTCGCGCGTCGCCTCGTCGACGTGGTCTCGCGCGAGAGCATCGTCGAAGAAGGCCCGTAGCTTGCTGAGCATCTTTACTACCTCGTGGGCGCCGCCAAATCGGCGCCGAACGTGTCGGTGACTGCTGCGGTCAGCGCCGGCAACCGGCCCATGGAAAAATGTCCTGCGCCCTCGACCACGATAATACGCGGCGGCACGGCGAGCGTAGCGCACCACGCATTAGCACGCCCCGGCGAATCCGCGCACGATCGGCCAGGAGCGGCTCGGACTTCGGCGTAGACCGCCCACGTATTGCTTGTTCCGGGGACCATTGTCCGACATCGAACTCCTCGTCTCGGCTTTCGAATAGCACTCGCGGAGCACCAAACGAGCAACGGGCTTCGAGGAGACGCAGCACGCGACGTTCGGCACCGAGCCGCTGAAGACCACTCGAAGAGGCAGCGAACCACGCCAGACGTTGGCCAGGAAGGCGGCGACGGTCCGGGGGGTGCGCAGCTTAGCTCATCGGCGGCGGTGGCGCCTCAGGCAAGAACCTGTGCGACTCGGCGCTCGCAAGGCTCGGTGCTAGACTTCGGCGCATGCGGAAGACGACGGCCGTCGTGCTCGCGTTCGCTGCGGCGCTTGTGCCGCACGTTGCAGCGTCGCAGCCTTCGCTCGAGCCGGTCGTAAGCGACGAATCCCAGGAACGCATCGTCGAAGCGATTCTCGGCGAGCAAGCCAAGAACGGGCCGTACTCTCCCGACTTGATCGCTCCGTTGATCGAGCTCACTCTCTTCTATGAAGAGCGCGGCCACCACGACCTTGCGGCCGCCGTGAACGAGCGCGCTCGACAGGCCATGCGCGCGAACTATGGCCTCTATACGCTCGACCAAGCTCCGCTACTTGGGCAGGCAATGCGCAGCGCTGATGAGCGCGGCGATCCCGTGACCGCGTGGGAGCTCGAGCACGACCTGTTGGATCTCGTGCAGCGGCATTCCGAAGACTTACGTACGACGCCGATTCTGCGCGAGCTCGGCGACCGGCGCGTCGACCTCATGGAGCGGTACCTCGGCGGCGAGCGCCCCGTGGAGCTCTACCTCGGCGACTACTACGGGGAGGGGAAGCTCGGGGGCAGTCGAGGCGACGCGGCGCGAAAAATGCTCGTCGAGGGCTTGACGCGATACTTCGAAGCCATTCGAGTGTTTCAGCGCAACGGGCTCTACACATCCGACGAGCTCCGCGAGCTCGAGTGGGAGCTCGTGCGCGGCAGCTACCGCGGCGGGTTCTACAGCGCCGGGCGCAACGCTCTTCGCCGGCTCCTGTCGTACGACGCCGCGCGCTCCGAGCCCTGGCTCGCGCGTGTCGAAACGCTGATCCACCTAGCGGACTGGGAGCGGGATTTCGATACCTACGAGAGCGTGTACGCATTGTTCGAAGAAAAGGCAACGCCGCAAGAGACGATCGATCGATTCTTCTCTCCGCCGACGCCGCTGGTACTGCCGGCCTTCCTGCCGAATCCTTTCGTGTCGAAGCAGACGCCGGAATCCACGGGATACATCGACGTCGCCTTCGAGCTCAACAAGTACGGATCGGCCACGCAGATCCGGGTCGTCGATGCGACGGCGAACGCGACCGATGACGAGCAGGACCGCCTGGTCCGCTTGCTAGTCCACAGCCGGTTCCGACCTTATCTCGCGAACGGCGAGTTGGTACGCAAGCACGCGGTCGTACGCTACTACCTCAACGAGTCGAGCGACGCGACAGTCGAACCCGACTAGAGCGCCGCGCGCAAGCGCCGCGAGCAAGCGCGCCCGGTCGTCGTCGACGAGCTTGCGCTCGGGCTGAGCGCCCGCGATCCGCTCGTGCTCGCGTTCGTGCCGCTCACGATGCTGGGTGTTGCACTCGTCGCGTCCTATCTCCCCGCCTCGACCCGCTACCGCAGCGCGCGCACTGCTCGAGACCGCGGACCGCGGCACGAAGTCGGCCATGCTTCGGGCGCGAGGCTACGCGCTTTCGATCCGCGCCCCGCCGAGCGCAGCACTGATCATAGCGATCGCGACGCGAACGACCGTTCTCGAAAGCATTCCGAACCTTGCGGATCATAGACACGACGAACATCGGTCCGACATCGTCCGGCCAGTTGTGGCGTTCCCAAGTCGAAACAGTGTGATCGGGCGAGCTTTCGCAAGGGGACGTATACTGGCTTCCCCAAAACAAGAACAGTAGAGAGGCAACGCCATGAAATCGCTCTGCTCCTGGAGTCTTTTCACCGCCCTTTTCCTGTCAGATTTGGCGCTTGCCCAATTACCGTCCTGGGATGCTGAGCAAAGTGCCGTGTGGGAGTTCGTTGAGCAGTCTTGGGTGGACGACGTGGCGGAAAACGATCGCTGGCCTCGTGAATACGTCCATCAAAAGGTCGTGGATTGGGGGGATAGCACACCTGCTCCACGAGGCATCGACAAGCTTGTCGGGTGGAGTCGATTTGATGACGGCGCCAGTAACACGTTGTACTACGAAATCACGCCTGCCGCGATCGTCGTCGAGGACGATACTGCCGTGGTTCACTACCACCTACTGACTGTAACCGAGGATCACAAGGGAGATCGAGAAAGATCAGTATTGAGCTTGATCGAGGTACTTATTCGTCAGGACGGCGATTGGAAATTCCTCTCATTGAGTGGTTTCGAGCCAAAAACCAACAGCGATTAGCTAATAGCACAGAAGCCGGTGCGACTGGCCGCAGAGGGTCGACCCCGGCCCGTCGATCTGATGTTTCAACGATTCAGCACTGAACGGCAAGTTTTGAGTGCTCTTGAGGCGTTCGATTTACGCTCAATTCAGTGCCGATCAATTCCCGCGGTCGGCCATCTCCGGTCAGGCCACCATCGAGCGATGACGGTCGTCAGTGGGCCGAAGCTGCTCCTGCCACGTCTTCATCCGGACATCAGCAGGAGCACGTCGGAGCTGTCCTCAGTTGTCCTTGATTTCGATCAACAGTGCTTCTGCCCTTCCGCCGATATTCGTCGCCGCATGCATTCCTGCCGGAGTCCAGGTGAAGCTGCCCGCCGGTCCAGGTTCCGCCGGTGGCATTGTGCCATCTGGCAGCGTGAACTGGACGTTCAGGTCCGTCAAATTGACGACAACACCATCGGCGTGCTCATGCATTGCCGATTCTTGCCCCGGCCCATAGGTAATACGGATCACTCGAACTTTGTCGTTCTCGAACTCCACCTTGTACTTGTCTGGAGCCACAACGGTTGCATCTTCGGCTACGGCTGACGCTAGAAAGCATAAAGACACAGCAACAGCGGCTGTTCGGATGATTTTCATTTTCGATCCTCCTGATACGTTTTCGTCGTTTTTCGAATGATTCGCTGCCGTGAGTTACACAGTAGCTTGAACAGGCGGATAGTAGCGCACTCAGCCCGAATCGGCATATCGGGCGTGCCTCAGTCATGGAGCTGCCGGATAGGCAATACCGCCCGAAAACCTTGCGGCGTCGCAGTTCTCGCCACACGGACATGTGAATCCCTATCCCACTCCCTGTGGGATTGTAACCAACAGACCTGGGCGCCCAGCGTCTCAAATGGGTCGATGTGAGCGTTCCCTTGATCGCCAACATCATGCCCGCGCCTGTCCGGTTTCAACTCCAGTCGAGACGTTCACGAGCGACGCGCGCGGAGAGGCGCCCCCGTAGACGAGCGTGCTCTCAGCGCGGGCGCAGGCGTGAACGTGTGCGATTTTCAATCGCTACGAAGCGCAATTTTCGGCCAGCGTTGGCACGGCGTGTGATGGCCAGCGCTGTTTGCGCTGGCGGGGACGCGACGATGAGCTAGTGTTGCGATGCTGCGCCGACGCCGGGCGGCGCCGGACGAGCGCGGCGACCGAGGCCGGGGATCAGCATCGGCACGCGCTTGCGGTAGTCGGCGTACTCGGGGTGCTCGCGCATGAGATCGCGCTCCTCGAGCTGGATCGCGATCAGGATGTAAGCCGTTGTCATGATCGCGAAGAACAAGTGCGTCACCGTCATCGTCGGCGTGCACCAGAACGCGAAGAACCAGCCGACGTAGAGCGGGTGCCGCACCATGCGGTAGAGCACGGGCATCACGAACTTGAGCCCCTGCTGCGGCTCGCCGTTGAGATGCCGCCAGACCTGCCGCAGGCCGAACAGGTCGAAGTGGTTGATGACGAACGTCGTCACGAGCACGAGCAACCAGCCGAACGCGAACCCGGCGTAGAGCAGTGCGACGCCGATCTCGTTCTGGACGTTCCAGATGACGCCGCCGAGCGGCCGCCACAGCCAAAATAGGACTATCAAAGCCAAGCTGCTCGCGAGCACGTACGTGCTGCGCTCGATGACCGGCGACACGACGCGCGTCAAGGCGCGCTTGAACGCGGGCCGCGCCATGATGCTGTGCTGAAGTGCGAATAGCGCGAGCAGGCCGGCGTCGATCGCGAGCGCGATCTGCCACGGGCCCTCGGCCGGCGAGTCCATGGATTTCGGTACGGCAAAATTGCCGACGAAACCGATGGCATAGAGGAAGGTCGCGAAGAACACGGCGTAACACGCCACGCCGTAGACAAACGTGAGGATGCGGCTCGTCATGGATTCCCCCTGTTGCTTTTTATTATGGGCCACCGACCCCGAGGGGTGACTATGCGCTCTTCCGAGTGCTGGAGCCATGCCGACGAGACCGCGCGGTGATCGGTGCGCGCGGGACCAGGCTTTGCGGGCGTTGGGCGCCGGCATAAGATGAGCGGCGTAAGGCGGGGGAGCCCATGAATAGAAGAGACGCTTTAGGTCTGATCGGCGCGGCGGGCACGGTGCTGGCGGCGCCGGCGCTTGCGCAGCAAGGCCAGCCGGCGGCGCAACCCAAGGTCGTGCGCAAGGGACGCATCAAGCAAGGGCTGTGGCGCGTGAATTTCGGCGCCAACACGGAGCTCACGTTCGACGACATGTGTCGCGAGGCGGCGCGCCTCGGCGTCTACGGCTTCGACCTCATCGCTCCCGCCGATTGGCCGACGCTGCGCAAGCACGGGCTCGAGCCCCTGCTCGCCGGTTCAGGCCCGGTCACGTTCCAGAACGGCATCATCCACGCCGAGGTGCACGATGAGCTCGAGAGGGATCTCAAGGCCCACATCGACATGGTGGCCGGCGAGGGCGTGAAGACGATCATCACGATCGGCGGCCAGCGCAGCGGCATGTCGTACGAGCAGGGGGCCGACAACGCCGTCGCCTTCTTGAACCGAGTCAAAGGGCACCTCGAGAACCGTGGCGTTACGCTCGCGATCGAGAACATGAACAATCGCCGTCTCGATCCGAACTTCGGCCGCGAAGATCAGATCTTCGGCCGTTGGGGCTGGGGCGTCGGCGTGTGCGAGCGCGTGAACTCGCCGAACGTCAAGCTCGTCTGCGATCTCTATCACCTGCAAATCATGGACGGCGACATCGCACAGAACGTGCGTGACACGATCCAATGGATCGCGCACTTCCACACGGCCGGCGTGCCCTCGCGCAACGAGATCGACTTCAGCCAGGAGATGAATTACCGCTACCTCGCGGAGGTCATCGCCGACTTGCCATTCACGGGTTACGTGAGCCACGAGTGGCGACCGACTCCGGGCCGCGATCCGCTGCGCAGCATTGCCGAGGCGCTCGAGATCATGGACGTCTAGCGGCGGCCGAAGTCAGCGCGCCGCCTCGTGCACGCGCGCCCCCAAGCTCAGCGTGCGAGCGGGTCGGGCCGGAACTGAAACTGCACCATCTTGGTCTTGGTGCCCGGGCCGCCTTCGATGTGCCAGGCGAGGTGCGTGCCGAAGTTCGCCCACAAGCCGCGGCCCTTCCAGCCCGCGTCCGGGTCGTCGATGCGCCCGTCGAGTAGACGCTGGAAGAACCCGAGCGGGTAGGGCACGCGGAACGTGAGCCACTCGCCGCTGTCGGGGTCGAGCATCAAGAGCGCATCGGAATTGCCGCCCGGCGTCCACGGCACGTTCTCGCCGAGCCCCGAGGCGTTCCAGTTGTCCACCCAGTTGTAGTACTGGAAGTCGGCGGGCACGTCGGTGCCTTGGAACGTCGGGCCGTCGGTGCGATGCAGCGTCCAGCCCGCGTCGCAATGCCCGCCATCGCGCGCGGCCGGGCCGTTCAGCACGTCGCAGCGCCGCCGGTCGAAGCTCGCGAGATGACTGCTGCCGGCGAGCGAGGTCCACACCACGCCGTTGCGGTCGACGTCGAGCCCGCGCGCGCCGAAGCCGGGCTCCGGCACGCGGTACCGCTCCGCGATGCAGGTTGCGGGCGGATTGCTGCCGCGCACCATGCGCACGAGATAGCTCGGGTAGTTCGTAATCGACGCCCAGACGACCTCCTCCTCACCGGGCGCGGGACTCGGCTGCACGCCGTAGACCTGGCCGCCGACGCGCGTGTCGCGCGACGGGTCGGCGGCGCCGCCGGGCTCGTTCCACGGCTTCGCGATGCGGCCGTCGCCGTTCGTGTCGATGACGAGCGGGCACCATCCCTGGGACGCCTGCTCGTCGCCGGTCGCGTCGAATTGCTTCGTGTCGAGCCAGCCCAAGTAGCCGGGACCGGCGAGCGGGTTGAACCACAGCGTCTCGGCGTCGTCGTAGGCGAACTGCAAATGATGCGTCGTGAAGCAGGTGTCGATGAGCGTGAACTCGCCCGTGGCCGGATCGTAATACGAGGCGTGGCGGCCGGCGTTCGCGATCGGGTAGTACTGCGCAAACGGGTTCGACGAGCCTTCGCGGCACCAGTCGGGGTTCGCGGGCGCTCGCACCGCGGACGTGAGCCACACGCGCCCGCGCGAGTCGAGCATCGGGTTGTGCGGATCCGACGGCTGCTCCGCGCCCCAATGATGAAAATCGCCGTAAAACGGCGACGCGCCCGTGGGCGGCGGGAAGCGCGACGGCACCTCGCTCGGGTCCTGCCGCGTCGGGATCACGACCTCGTGCATGACGTGCGTCTTCGGATCGAGAACAGCGAGCTTGCCGTGCCCGCTCGACACGGCGTACACGGGCCCGCCCGCGTTCACCGACGGGTTGCGTTTGTCGGTTGCGACCTCGTCGTGCATGTAGGAGGTCTCGGTGCCCCAGTCCCACATCGTGATCACGACGTTGCGTTCCGCGCCCTGCGGGCGAGGCGGAGCCGGCGGCACGGCGCCTGCCGCGATCCGGTCGGTCCACTGCGCGAATGCCCGCCCACTGCGCTCGGGCCCCAGCGCGGCGAACCGCGCGAGCATGTCGCCGCCGCGCACGCCCGTGCGCAGCCGCCGGTGCCAGAGCTCCTCGCTGCTCCCCTCGGCGAGGCCCTCGTCCGCGCGGAATCGCGGGCTCCAATGATCGAAGCCGCGCGTCACGCGATTGCCGAGCTGATGGCAGAAATTGCAGCCGAGCTTCAGCGTGTCGAGCCACTGCGCCTGGCTGTCCATGGCGGCGCCGAGCCCGAGGCCCCGCCCGCCGCCGGCGCGGAACTCCGTTGCGGCCGGCGGCTCGAGGAGCGCCCACCAATGATCGGCCGGATAGACGCGCGCCGCTTCTTGCGCATTCGCCGCGCGCTCGACCCCGAGCGTCACGCCGGCAGAGCCGGCCCGCAGCAGCGTCTTCGACGAGTCCCGCAGGCCATAACCGCGCACCCAGACGTAGTAGTTGGCGGTCGGCAGGCCCGGAAGCACGAACTGGCCGTCTTCGCCGGTGACGACGATCTTGAGGTAGCCCGTCGGGAGATCGGTCGTCTCCGCGATGACCCAGACGCCCTCTTCGGGGCCTGCGCTGCTCGAAACGACGCCTTCGATATCGCCCGTTTGCGGCAGGAGTCCGTCTTGAGCTGCGACCGGTGCCGCGAGCACGGTCAGCGTGCCCAGCAGCCACGCGGCCCGTCGACGCGTGCGGTGCGCGCGGACCGGGGGGATTTCGTCTAGTCGAAGTTTCATCGCTCGTCCTAGTTGTTGGTCTTGCCGAGTCCGCGATTCTACCGGAAGGGCGCTACGCCGCGGCAAACGTCGCCGGCGGTGTGGGGTCATGACCCTCGGGCGCGCTTGCGCTACGCTGGCCGGGCACGTCACCGGGAGACCTCCATTGGCGCACAGAAAATGGGATGAGACCGGGCGCGAATGGCAGCCCGATCACGCGCTGCTCGACGCCGAGCAAGTCGTGCGCTGCGCGCGCGCCGACGACGCCGGCCTGCCGCGCTCGCCGATTCCGACGCGCATGGTCTCGAACGGCGAGTACTTGCCGATTCCGCAGACGCCGGACCAGCGGCGCGTCGAAGCGCGCCTCGACGAGCTTACACGCGAGGCGAGCAAGCAAGTCGGCATCGATCGGCGGCGCTTCCTCGCGGGGACGGGCGGCATGGCCGCGTCACTCGTGGCGATGAACGAAGTGTTCGGCCGCTTCTTCGACGTGAGCCCGATCGAGATGCTCGTACCCACCGCCTACGCGCAGGCGGCGACGCCGGCGGACGTGTTCGTGTTCGACGACCAGCTGCACCTCGTGCGCGGCAGCTCGGGCAACGCCGGCGCGGCGCTGCGCGCGATCGCGCAGGGACCCTCGGCGACGGGGTTCGGCGCCAATCCCTTCAACCCCGGGAACCTGGTGGACGAGCGCGGCGAGGCGTGGGGCGTCTGGAACCCCGCGCTCGTGGGTCTGCCCGTAGACGTTTCGAACGCGCAGCTCGTGCAGTTCGTCAAGGACGTCTACCTCGACAGCCAGGTGACGATCGGTCTCTTGAGCAACGTCACGGCGTCCGTCATCAGTGCCGAGGGGCAGCCGCCGCGCGCGCCGCGCAACGCGCGCGAGGCGGCCGACGGCGAGATCCTGACGGCCGCGCAGACCGCCGCCGCGCGCGATTTCGTCAACGAGATCTCGGGCTCGACACGCATGCTGGCGCACGGGCTGCTCTACGTCGGTCGTGGCAACCTCGAGTTCATCGAGGAGCAGATCGAGCTAAATGGGCCCGACTCGTGGAAGGGCTACAACATCTCGAACGCGGCCAAGGTCGACGACGACCCGAATAGCCTCATGCGGCAGTGGCGTCACGACGACGAGGACGTGGCGTATCCCACGTTCGAGCTCATCGAGCGCCACTACGCGCGCCTGCGCGCGACCAAGCCCGGGTTCAACAACATCTGCGTGCACAAGGGGTTGGCGCCTGGACCGCCCGATCCCGAGCGCGGCCATCCCGCGGACCTCCCGAAGGCGGCGCGCGACTGGCCGAATCTCAACTTCATCACCTACCACGCGTGCATCCAACCCGCGTTCTTCATGCACGCGGCGCTCGAGGAGATCCGCGCGGGCAGACTCCGCAACGGGGTGCCCGACATCAGCTGGACCACCGAGTACGCCGAGCTCGTGGCTCCGTATCCGAACTGCTATGCCGAGATCGGCACGACGTGGGCGTCGTCGATCGTCACGTTCCCCAGCGTCGCGGCGCACATCATGGGCCAGCTCATGAAGTACCTCGGCCCGGACCGCATCGTGTTCGGCTCGGATTCCGTCTGGTACGGCTCGCCGCAATGGCAGATCGATGCCTTCTGGCGCTTTCAGATCCCCGAGGAGATGCGCGAGCGGTACGGCTATCCCGCGATCACGTTCGACGACAAGCGCAAGATCCTTGGATTGAACTCTGCGCGGCTTTACGGTATCGCGGCGACGGGCGCGGCGGACCTCGCACGCTACCGCCCTGTGCCGGCCGACTTCGAGGGCCGCATCCCGCAGGAGCTCGGGACGCTGCTCGAGCTCACGGGCTACACCGCCGACAACATGACGCGGTTCAAGCGCAACTACGTTGCGGCGGGCGCCGCACCCGAGCACCTGCGCTACGGCTGGATAGGCACCGGCTGAGATCCGCCGCGGCGATCCGCCCGCGCGGCCGGGCGACGGCAGCGCTACGAGCCCCACGGGCAGGGCGTTCAGGCGCGCGGCGGCTCCGCGTTGAACATCGTCCTAAGCTGATTCGCGAATTCTTGGAGATGCTGCTTCGGCGTCTTCTTGAGCTTGATGTCGATGCCGCCGAATAGCACGAGCCCCTCGACGACGAGCAACGGCGCGTTCACGTCCGCCGTCGACGGGCCGCGGTTGTCGACGCCCCCGAAGATGCAGACGGCCTTCGAGACCGTGCGTAAGCCCTCGCGCACGCGCACGTCGACGCCGCCGAAGAGGCAAAACGTCGTGATGTAGGTGGTCTGCGCGGAGAACGTCGCGTCGGTGAAGTCGAGGTCGGTGCCGCCGAAGACGTTGACGATGCGGATCATGCGCGGCACGTGCCAGGCACCCTTGCGCGTGGTGCCCCCGAAGACGTTGACCATGTACTCGGCTTCGTCCGAGCCGCTCGTGCCCGGATCCACGCGGATGCCGAGCTCGGCCTTTTTCTGCGCCGCGTATTGGCGGTCGGCCTCGAGGTCGAGGTCGCGCGTGAGCTCGAGCAGCTTGTCGTGGGACTTCGTGTCGAGCGCTTCGTCGAGCCGCCGCTCGAACGCTTCGCGCGACAGCTTGCCGTGGCCGTAGTTCATGATGAGCTGGTCGACCGTCTCCTCGCGCAGCGTGTCGATCGGACGGTCGTTCGGTGTAACAGGCATCCTTTTCCCCCAAGCCGCGGTCCGCTGGCCGCTGGTTAGCAGCGGAGAATAGACGCGGGTGGCTCCGCCCGCCAGAGGCCTTGGCCCCGCCGGGGTCCCGGGCCGAACCGCCAGGTTCACCATTCCGAGCGAGCGCGGCGCGGCGCTTCGGGTTATCTTATTCGCCGGTCAACAATCCGCGCGGCGCGCGTGACATCAGGGGGATCTCGCATGAGCACGAAATTCGGCTTCACGCGCAACGGCATCGGCCGCAGGGCTTTCCTCGGCGCGGGCGTCGCTGCCGGTGCGGGGCTCGCTTTCGGCGGCCTCACGCTGCGCGCCGCGGCGCAGGATCGCCGGCTCACCACGGTCGGCGGCACGGCGAAAACGCAGTACGGCAGCGTGCGCGGCCTCCTCAAGGAGGGCGTGCAGCAATTCTGGTGCGTGCCTTACGGCGCGCCGACGGGCGGCGCGAACCGCTTCATGCCGCCGCAAAAGCCCGCGAGCTGGTCGGGCGTCAAGGATCACTTCGCGGTCACGTGGGCCGCGCCCATGGAGCCCGGCGGCGAGGAGCCGGCGCCCGTCGTCACGGCGCTCAATCGCAAGACGCCGCAGAGCGAGGACTGCCTCACGGTCAACGTGTTCACGCCGGGGCTCGACAACCGGGCGCGGCCCGTCATGGTCTGGATGCACGGCGGCGGCTTCTCGGCGGGCTCGGGCAACTACTTGCTCTACGACGGCACGAATCTCGCGAAGAAGGAAGACGTCGTCGTCGTCTCGGTCAATCACCGGCTCAACATCTTCGGCTACCTGCACCTCGCGGGCGTCGGCGGCGAGCAATGGGCCGGCGCGACCAACGTCGGCGTGCAGGACCTCGTCGCGGCGCTCGCCTGGGTGCGCGACAACATCGAGAGCTTCGGCGGCGACCCCGATCGCGTCACGATCTTCGGCCAGTCGGGCGGCGGCGGTAAGACGACGACGCTCATGGCCATGCCGTCGGCGCGGGGGCTCTTTCACCGCTCGATTGCCCAGAGCGGCTACGCGATCCGCGGCCAAACGGCCGAGGACGCCACCGATGGCGCCGAACGCTTCTTGGCGAAGCTCGGGATCGCGAAGAATCAGCTCGAGCGCATCCAAGAGATCGACTGGCGCGCGATCCAGACCGCGTTCTACGGCGAGCCGCGCATCGCGCGTCTCGGCAACGGCCCGGTCATCGACGGCACGGTCATTCCGCGGCACCAATGGGATCCCACGGCGCCGTCGTACTCGGCCAACGTGCCGTTCCTGATGGGCTCCACCGAGAACGAGAACGGTTGGGTGGGCCCGCCGCCGTACGAGCTGCCCGACGACGAGATGCTGGGGCTCTTCACGGCGCGACTCGCGAGCAACGATGCGGCCGAAGCGCAGAAGCTGCTCGCGCTGTACAAGCGCCGGCATCCCGCGACGCGCAACCGCATGCTCTGGCTCATGGCCGAGGCCGACGACTCGCGGCGCTGGAACGCGCAGCTCCTGTGCCGCCTGAAATACGAGCAAGGCACGGCGCCGAGCTATCTCTATTTCTTCGACTGGCAATCGCCCGTCCACAACAACCGAATGGGCTCGTACCACTGCCTCGACATCCCGTTCGTGTTCTACAACATGGACTTAGGCGCCTCGATGACGGGCTCGGCGAACGAGCGCTACGAGCTTGGCCACGTCATGAGCGCCGCGTGGGCCGCGTTCGCGCGCACCGGGAATCCGAACCACGCCGACATGCCGACCTGGCCCACGTTCGAGCCGAACGGCCTGCCGACGATGATGTTCGGCGCGACCGTGCGTGTCGCGAACGATCCGAACAAGGAAGAGCGCTTGGCACTTGCGGAGATCCGCAAGAAGCGGCCGTCGTAAGGAGGGAGTTGGTCATGCGCAGAGCACTGGTTGGCCTGGCTGTAGCCGCGGCACTCGCCGCGGTTCCCGCGCAATCGCAAGACCGCGCCGACAGCGTCGCGCGCGAGCAAGCGGCGCTCGCGATGCCGACCGTCGAGCGCCCGCCGCGCGACTTCAAGACGGCCGAGGAGCACTACGGGTATCTCCTCGAGCGCGCCAACGGCGGCACGAAGCACACGATGAGCACGATCCCCGTGTGGGACGGCCTCTGGGGCAGCGGCAACAACACGATGCCGGCGATCTTCCTCGAAGCCGGCACGCTCGCGACGGCCTGGGCGCCGGGTGCCCGGATCAAGGAGGGCGTGCTCACGCCGCCGTACGAGCAGCACTTCAAAGAGCGCCGCGCCGAGATCGAGCAGTACGGCCAGCAGCGCTACGACCGGCTCACGAACTGCGAATACCCCGGCGTGCCGCGCTGGCTCTGGGAGCCGTACATCAAAGAGTTCGTCAACATGCCGCAGCAGTCGTGGATGCTCAACGACATGATGAACGAGACGCGGCGCATCTACATCGGTAAAGAGCACGTCAACATCGAGAGCAAGCACTCGCCGTTGGGCGACAGCATCGGCTTCTGGGATGGCGACAAGCTCGTCATTCGGACGAAGTGGGTGAATCCCGCCGACTACGTGCGCGGCATGCCGCTCACGAGCAACCAGTTCGAGATGGTCGAGACGTGGCAAGAGCGCCGCGGCCCCGAAGGCAAGCGCCAGCTCGTCACGCAGGTCACGTTCTACGATCCGCTCGCGCTACGCGCGCCGCAATCGGCCGTCTACGTCCACGAGACGCGCCCCGACCTCGAGGAGGCTGGCGTGCGCATTCGCATGTGGGAGTGCGAGTCGAGCAGCAATTCGTACAAGGACGCCGACGGCAACACGCAGTTCTATCTGCCGGGCGACCCGCAGTACAAAGACCCGCGTGGCTTCACGGATTTTCCCGAGCTGCCGGGCCAGTCGTTGAATCCGATCTTCGATGCGGAGAGTGAATAAATGAACAGAACGATCCTAGCCGCGACCGCGGCGTGTCTCGCCGGCGTCGCTTCAGGCGTGGCCTTCGCGCATCACTCGTTCGCGATGTTCGATCTCTCCCAGCAACGCTTCATCGAGGGCGAGGTCAGCGAGTGGAACTACAACAACCCGCACAGCTGGCTCATCGTGCAGGCGCCGGGGCCCGACGGTGCGCTGACCACGTGGAGCTTCGAAGGCGCCGCGATCGTCCATGCCGCGCGGCAAGGCGTCAACGGCAGGAGCTACACGAAGGGCGAGAAAGTGCGCGTCGTCATGAGCCCGCTGCGCGACGGCCGCAACGCCGGCGCGCTGTGCTTCGTCCTCAAAGAGGACGGCTCGTTCACGCGCCCCAACGACGGCATCTGCGATTCCGAAGCCATGTACGCGCGCTGGCGCGAGAAAGGCTGGCTCGACGCGGCGCGGCACCTCGACACGCACCCGACGGCGGACTAGCTCCCGACACCGCATCGGTTCGGGGATGCGGCCGCTGTCACACTAGCGCTCCTCAGCGGCTTATGCCCTCGGAAGGCGGCACTTCGCCGACATTCTGAGGAGAAAAGTCCGTGGGTATCATCGCGATCATTCAAGAAGCGCTGCGCATCGGGCGCACGCACAAGTCTTTGTGGTTGTTCGGTTTTTTCGTCGGGTTCGGCGGAAGCGTCAACTACGACGTTGGAGGCGGGGAGCAGGCGGGGGCGCCCGCCGCGGCCAATGCTCCCTTGGAGCCCGCCGTCATCGCGGTGCTCGTGCTCATCGGCCTCGCGGTCATCATCGGCGTGATCATCCTCAAGTTCGTGAGCACAGGGGCCCTCATCGAGGGCGTGAAGCGGGCACGCGGCAACGGCTCCCTGACGGTCGGCGAAGGCTTCCGCGAAGGCTGGGCGCATTGGGGCGTGCTGTTCCGGATCGCGCTGCTGTACATCGCGGCGAACGCGGTGAGCATCGCGCTGCTCGCCGGGGCGTCCTTTCTCGCAGGCCAGGCCTTCGGCCGTCCGGCGCTGTTCGCAACGGGAGCCCTGGCCGTCATCATTGGCGTGCCGTGGCTCGTGACGCTCCATATTTGGCAGGCGTTCGCCGAGCGCATCGCCGTGTTCGAGAACCGCCGCGCGCTGGACGCGATGCGCAAGGCGCGCCTGTTCCTGCACGGCCGCCTCTCGCTCGGGCTCAAACTCGTCGTCGCGGTGTTGCTCGGCGTGCTGTTCGTCAGCGTCGTGGCGCTCGCCGTCATCGCTCCCGTCGCACTGGTGCTCTTTGCATTGGCAGGGCTCTGGGGCGCCTTTCCCTCCATCGCGATCGGTGTGTTGCTGGCGTTGCCGGCGTTATTCGTCGTCATCGCGATGATGGGAATCATGGCGTCGTCGGTCTGGACGATCGGCTACCTGACTCAGGTGGAGCAATGATCCTGACCGCGACGCTGATCGGCGAAATACCGCCTGCGCTGTGGTCGCTGTCCGCATGCTTCAAAGCGCTGTCGGTAGCGTTCGGCGGGGATGCGGAGCTGCTCGACGAGGACGCCGTGCTGCGCCTCGTCGAGCAGGCGCGCGACGGCGATCGCGTGGCTCGCCAACGGCTGTATCGCCAGCACGTGGGGCGTGTGTTCCGCACGGTGCGCGGCACGCTGCGCTCCGACGCCGAGGCCGAGGACGTCACGCAGGACGCCATGCTCATCGCGCTGACGTCCCTGCATCGCTACTCGCCGCGGTCGGGCACGCGCTTCGCCGCGTGGTTGACGACGATTGCGGTCAACACGATGCGCCGCCGCTTTCGGCGCCGCCGGCCCGAGCTTACGGCCACCGGTGAGTTGCCCGAGCTGCCGGATACGGGTGCCGACGTCGGCGACGACATCGACCGCGCGAGGCAGCGGTCGGCGCTGCTCCGGGCGCTTGCCGAGCTCGAGCCGCGCGAGCGCGAGATCGTCAGCCTGCGCTACGGCGCCGAGCTCAATGCGGCCGAAATTGCGGTTGAGCTCAAGCTCGAGCCCGCGAACGTGCGCAAGATCCTCGAGCGGGCGCGCGCCCGCCTCGGAGAGCGCATCGAAGCCCTCCTGCAATCCGGCGGAGCATCGGCATGAACGACACAGAGCTAGTCAGCACGTGGTCCGCGCTCGACCCGAGCTCGCGCCGCCGGGCCCGAATCGAGACCCGCGTCTTCGAGTGGATCGAGGCGAGCGAAACCTCGCTGGCAGGCGAATGGCTCGGCTTGCTCAAGGTCGAGCCCTTGACGGGATTGGCGTTCGTCTCGGTCGGCGCTCTATCGCTCATGCTCTTCACGCCGGTCGGTTGGATGATGGCGTGGGTGTTGGGCTGAGGCGCTCGGCGTGAATCTCTTGGCCGCCGGCGGGCCGTTCGGCAGTTGCTGACGGGATCCGTCGATACCAATTACCTGCGTCGGTGGGCTCATGTGCATGTACTCCCGCCGAGATTGTCAACCCGACTAACAAACTCGGCCGAATTGACAACCCGGTTAACGATCCGCCCCGAGGGGTATACGCACACACGCCCGCGGGCTAGCGTTTCGGTCGGTAGTCGGTCAGCGGCTTCTGCTAGCATCTCGCGAGGCAGGCAGTTCGAAACGAGGGGGAGCCGTGCAGCGACACACGCGGTCGGCGCAGAGAACAGCGCGTCTCGGTCTCATCGGCTTGGCCGCGCTCGCCGCGGCGGGCTTGGCCGCCGCGCAAGCGCCGGCGCACGTGGGCCAATACGAGCAGGCCGATATCGAGCAGGGCGCCCAGCTCTATTCGGGCCACTGCGTCGTGTGCCACGGTGACCGCGGCGACGCGATGCCGAGCGTGAATCTGGGTACGGGCAAGTTCCGCCGCGCCGAGACCGACCGGGACGTGACGGCGCTCATTCGCAACGGCATACCGGGCACGGCCATGGCGCCGAGCGCCTACAACGACGCCGAGCTCAGCGCGTTCGTCGCGTACCTGCGCAACATGGGCAGCGTGAACCTCGCCGACGTGAAGATCGGCGATGCGACGCGCGGCCGAGCGCTGTTCGTCGGTAAGGGCAATTGCGCGAGCTGCCACCGCGTCGGCGGCGAAGGCCCCCGCTCGGCGCCCGACTTGAGCACGATCGGCACGCTGCGCACGGCCGCGTCGCTACAGCGCGCGTTGGTCGACCCGCGCGCGGCCTTGCTGCCGATGAACCGCGCCGTGCACGTCGTCCTGCGCGACGGCACCGCCGTCACGGGCCGGCGCCTCAACGAGGATACGTTCACGGTGCAGCTCGTCGACTCGAACGGGCGGCTCGTGTCGCTCGATCGCGCGGACATCCGCGACTACACCGTGAGCACCGAGCCCGCGATGCCGTCGTACGCCGCGCTGCTCACCGATGACGAGCGCGCCGACCTCGTGGCCTATCTCATGTCGCTCAAAGGACCGAACTGATGCTGCGACCCATATTCGTCGGGGCGTCGTTCGCCGCCGCGCTCTCGATAGCGACGCCGGCGGCTGCACAGGTCACGTTCGAGCGGCTGCTCGGCGCCGCCGCCGAGCCGCACAACGGGCTCACGTACTCGGGCACCTACGCCAGCCAACGCTACACCGCGCTCGACGAGATCCGCCCGAGCAACGTCGCGAACCTCGAGCTCAAGTGGGTATTTCAAGCGCAATCGCTCGAGAGCTTCGAGACGACGCCGCTCGTCGTCGACGGGGTCATGTATCTCACCGAGGCGCCGAACACGGCGCTCGCGCTCGACGCGCGCACCGGGCGGCCGTTCTGGCGCTACCAGTACAACCCGTCGGCCGACTCACGGCCATGCTGCGGCCGCGTCAACCGCGGCCTCGCGATGCTCGGGCAGACGCTGTTCATGGCGACGATCGACGCCAAGCTCATCGCGATCGACGCCGTCACCGGCCAGCCGCTCTGGCAAAAATCCGTCGCAGAGCCCGCCGCGGGCTACGCGATGACGCTCGCGCCGCTCGTCGTCAAGGACAAAGTCATCATCGGCGTCGCGGGCGGCGAGTACGGCATCCGCGGCTTCATCGCGGCGCACGATGCTGCAACGGGCGAGGAGGCGTGGCGCTTCTACACGATTCCCGCGCCCGGCGAGCCCGGCTTCGAGACCTGGGCCGACGGCGGCGACGCGTGGCGGTACGGCGGCGCGTCGGTCTGGCTCACGGGCTCGTACGATCCCGCGGCCGATCTCACCTACTGGGGCATCGGCAACCCCGGGCCCGATTGGAACCCCGCGCAGCGCCCCGGCGACAACCTCTATTCCGACAGCGTCGTCGCGCTCGATCCCGATACGGGCGAGCTCAAGTGGCACTTCCAGTTCACGCCGAACGACGATTACGACTACGACGCGGTGCAGATCCCCGTGCTCGTCGATCTGCCGACGACGAGCGCGTCCTCCGGCAAGCTCATGCTCTGGGCCAACCGCAACGGCTTCTTCTACGTGCTCGACCGCGTCACGGGCGAGTTCATCCGCGGCAACCCGTTCGTGCGCGTGAACTGGGCGAGCGGGCTCGACGAGAGCGGCCGGCCCATCGAGACGCCGCAGCCGTTGGGTTCCGTGACCTTCCCCGGCGTGCAGGGCGGCACGAACTGGTACTCGCCGTCGTTCAGCCCGCGGACCGCGCTGCTCTATGTCTCGTCGTGGGAGAACTACGGCTCCGTGTTCCGCCCGGCCGAGGCCGAGTACGTGCCGGGCCGCACCTTCGTCGGCGGCATCCCGGCGAGCCCGCTCGCGGGCGCGAACAACTTGCCGGGCATCCGCCGCGGCCCGATCAACAACTGGACCGAGGCTCTCGGCAACGGCGCCGTGATCGCGCTCGATCCGCGCACGGGCGAGCAGCGCTGGCGCTTCGCGACGACCGATGTCTCGAGCAGCGGCGTTCTCACGACGGCCACCGACTTGTTGTTCACGGCGAGCCGCGACGGTTACGTCTACGCGCTCGATGCGCGCACGGGCGAGCTCCTCTGGCGCGCGAGCCCGGGCGGGCAGGGCGCGAACGGCCCCATGTCGTACGCCGTCGGCGGCAGGCAATACGTGGCCGTCGGGTCCGGCAACGGCCTGTTCGTGTTCGGGCTCCGCGACTAGCCTCACGTAGCTGCTCAGCATGCCGTAGCCGGGCTAGAATCGGCCTCCTAGAACAACCAAAAAAACGGAGACTGAGCATGACGCTGCGAATCGTGCGTCGGCGGCGCGGATGAAGCGCCACCGAGAAGAAGCGCGGCGGCGTGTGCTGGAGCACAAGGCCGCGGCGCGCCGGCGCCAGATTGCGGGGTCGCTCGAGGAGTGGCGCGCGTCGGCGTTCGAGCACGCGCTCGAGCAATTCGACGCCGCCGCGCGGCGGCTCAAGCTCAGCGACAATCAGATCGCGATGATCAAGCTGCCGCGGCGCACGACCGAGGTGCTGCTGCCGATACGCATGGACGACGGCACGATCCGCAACTTCCAGGCGTTTCGCGTGCAGCACAACATGGCGCGCGGCCCGGCCAAAGGCGGCATCCGCTTCCATCAGGACGTGACCGTCGACGAGGTGAAGGCGCTCGCGTTCTGGATGACGTTCAAGTGCGCCGTCGTCGGCATCCCGATGGGCGGCGCCAAGGGCGGCGTCATCGTCGACCCTCGTGAGCTCTCGCCCGGCGAGCGCGAGCGGCTGTCGCGCCGTTATATGGCCGAGCTCATCGATCTGTTCGGTCCCGACAGCGACGTGCCGGGACCCGACGTCAACACGGGGCCGCAGGTGATGGGCTGGATGCTCGACACCTACATCATGCACAAGCGCGATCACCTGCCCGCGGTCGTCACGGGCAAGCCCACCGAGCTCGGCGGCTCCTTGGGTAGGCACAGCGCGACGTCACGCGGCATCATCTGCTGCATCCGCAAGGCGGCCGGGCACTTAGGGCTAAGGCTCGAGGGCGCCACGGCCGCGATCCAGGGCTTCGGCAACGTCGGCAGCTACGCGGCAAAATTCTTGAGCGAGGCCGGCGTCAAGATCGTCGCGGTCAGCGACGCCGACGGCGCCAGCCGGAGGCCGGGCGGCATCGACGTCGATGCCGCGATCGCGCATGTCGCGCGCCGCGGCTCGCTGCGCGGCTTCAAGGGCGCGACGCCGATGCGCCGGCCCATCGAGCTTCTCGAGCTGCCCGTCGACATCCTCGTGCCCGCGGCGCTCGAGAACCAAATCACGACGCGCAACGCAGGGCGCGTGCGCGCCCGCATCATCGCCGAGGGCGCGAACGGCCCCACGACGCCGGGCGCCGACGCCATCCTCGCGCGGCGCGGCACGTTCGTGATCCCCGACATCCTCTGCAACGCCGGCGGCGTGACGGTCTCGTATCTCGAGTGGGTGCAGAACCGCATGGGCTACTACTGGCCCGAGCAGCGCGTGAATCAGGATCTACAGCGCATGATGGAAGCGGCTTTCGACGAGGTGTACCTCACGATGCGGCGGCGGCGCGTCACCATGCGCATCGCGGCGTTCATGGTCGCGATTCGCCGCGTGGCCGAGGCTTCCGAGATGCGCGGGCTCTATGCCTGAGAAGTCGACTCGCGTATCGTGGCGCGCCAATCGCAAGGAGACCTGAGATGGCCGAGTTACAGTGGTCGGCGCCGCCGGCGCTGACGATCGACGTCGCGAAGGGTTGTTCGGTGACGATCGAGACGAACCGCGGCACCATCGCGCTCACGTTGCATCCGCAGCACGCGCCGCAGACCGTCAACAACTTCGTGTTCCTCGCCCAGCAGGGCTTCTACGACGGCGTGAAGTTCCATCGCGTCATCGCCGATTTCATGATCCAGACCGGCGACCCCACGGGCACGGGCCGCGGCGGCCCGGGCTACCGGTTCGGTGACGAGTGCAAGGGCAATCCGCTCAAGCACGAGCGCGGCGTCATCTCGATGGCGAACGCCGGGCCCAACACGAACGGCAGCCAGTTCTTCATCACGCACGTGCCGACGCCGCACTTAAACGGCAAGCACACCGTGTTCGGCAAGGTGACGAAGGGACTCGACGTCGTCGACGCCATTCAGCAGGGCGACGTGATGGTCAGCGTCAAAGTTGCGGGTTGACCAGCGCCCGCGTCACATCGGCGGCTTGACACCGTTCGCCTCGGCGACGACTGCGACGGCCATGAGGCCGCCGTCGGCGGGCACGACGAGCGCCATTATCGTGGCGCCCGGCACGAGCAGTGCGCGATCGCCCATGGTGAGCCCGACGATCGCGGTGCGCCGCGTGACGCCGACCTCGACGCTGCCGCCCGCGTAGCCCACGTTCAGTGAGCCGCGACGGCCCTTGGTCACGACGCCCGTCGCCGCGCCATTCGTCATCGTGCTCTCGGGCAAGTCCCAGGCGTAGTGCCCTTCGCCGGCGCCGCGCATCGCTTCGGGAAAAATGTGCACCTCGGTCGCTTGCCAGCGGCCGTTGCGGTCCTTGACGGCCGTCGTGCCGATGAAGGTGTTGGCGGCGATGTCCGCCAGTGTGCGTTTTTCGACGCCGTTGATGCCGGTCATGTCCGTCAACGCCAGCCGCACGACGCCGTCGGTCGGCGTGGCGACCACGAGCGTCTGACCCTCGAGCGCTTGGATGACGCCACGCACGCGTGCCGGCGGCTCTTGCGCCGAGGCAGTGGTGGCGAGCAGAACGAGAGCCACAGCGGGTAGAGCGATTCGCATACGTTGTCCTCGTGATGACAGGGCCAAAGGGTGGGCTGGCCGCGCAGTATCCATCAGGTCGCGCGCAGCTTGACGAGCCGGTAATCCTTGCGGCCGCCGCGAACGACGAGCATCGTCGGTGTCGCGAGGTCCGCCGTCGTGACCGTGCGCTCGGCGTCGGCGACACGCACGTTGTTGACGTAGGCGCCGCCCTGCTGGAGCAGCCGCCGCGCGGCGCTCTTCGAATCCGCGACCGTTCGACTCAAGAGGTCGACGATGGCGATGCCCGCCGCGAGCTCCGCGCGCTCGATCTCGACGACCGGGACGACCGTGGCCAGGAGCTCGAGCGTCCGCGGCTCGACGCCGTCCAGGCTGCCGCCGAACATGATCTGGCTCGCCTTCTCGACTCGCGCAGTGTCTTCCGCCCCGTGCACCCAAGCCGTCATCGTGCGCGCGAGCTCGCGCTGCGCCTGACGCTGGCCGCGGTCGGCGTCGTGCGCGCGCAGGACGTCGTCGACCTCGGCGAGCGGCCGGAGCGAGAACAGCTTGAGCAGGCGGGCCGCGTCCTCGTCGGTGACGTTGAAGAAGTATTGGTAGAACGCGTAGGGCGAGGTGCTCCCCGCGTCGAGCCAGACGCGCTCGCCCGTGGAGGTCTTGCCCATCTTTTGCCCGGTCGAGTCGAGCAGCAGCGGGGCCGTGAGCCCGTAGAGCTGCGGCCCGCCCATCTTGCGCGACAGCTCGCAGCCGGCCGTGATGTTGCCGTATTGGTCCGAGCCGCCCACCTGGAGCCGGCAGCCGTGGGCTCGGGACAGGTGCACGAAGTCGAACGCCTGCAGCAGCATGTAGGAGAACTCGGTGTAGCTCAAACCCGTGTCGCCATCGAGGCGCGCGCGCACCGAGTCCTTGGCCATCATGTAGTTGACGGTGAGGTACTTGCCGACGTCGCGCAGGAACTCGAGGTAGCTCACGCCGCGCGTCCAAACGGCGTTGTTGACGATGATGGCGCCCGTGCGTCCCGCGCCGAAATCGAGGAACCGCGAGAGTTGGGAGCGGATGCCCGCGAGATTCCTCGCGAGCTCGTCGTCGCCGAGCAGGTTGCGCTCGACGCTCTTACCGGAAGGATCGCCGACCATGCCCGTGGCGCCGCCGACGACGACGATGGGTTTGTGCCCGGCGCGTTGCAGCCGCGCCTGGAGGATCACGGGCACGAGGTTGCCGACGTGCAAGCTCGGCGTCGTGGGGTCGTAGCCCGCGTAGAACGTCACGGGACCCGAGTCGAGCAGCGCCTTGAGACCGGGCCGGTCCGTGACGTCGGCCACGAGGCCGCGCGCCGCCAAATCGTCGAGGATGTGCATGTGGGAAGGCTACCTCAATCCGGTGCGAGACTCACCCGCCGCGGGCGCGCGAACCATGGGTGCGTCAGCACGACGAGCAGGATGATCGCCACGCCGGCGTAGAACTGCGGCGTGAGCTCGCGCTGCTCGCCGAGCAGCACGATGGCGAGCCCGATCGCGTACACGGGCTCGAGGTTCACGGCGAGCTGCGCCGAGAACGCGCTCATGTGCCGCAGTGCGACGAACGAGAGCGCGAACGGCAGCAGCGTGCAGGCGAGCGCCAGCGTGAGCAGCAAGATAGCGTCGCGCGCGGACGGTAGTGCGAGCAGCTCGCCGCCGAGCTCCGGGAAGATCGCGGGCATGACCGGCGCGAGGGCCGTGAGCGCGAGCACGCCCGCGCCGAGCTCGAGCCCCGTGACCGTGAGCGCCTCGGCGCGGTGCACGTAGCGCTTGTTGAGCGACGCGAACACGGCGACGAGCAGGGCAGCTAGCGCTCCCACGGCGACGCCGACGCGCATGCCCGAGGGGACGCCGCCGACGACGAGCGCAACGCCCGGCAGCACGGCGACGCCGAGCGTGAGGTCGCGTGGCGAGAAGCGCGAGCGCGTGAGCCAGGGCTCGACGACGGCCGTGAACGGCGTCGCCAGCGCGATGCAGGTGGCCGCGACCGAGGCGTTGGCGAGCTTGATGGCCCCGTAGAACGTGAGCCAGTGCAGCGCGACGAGCACGCCGATGCCGGCGTAGGTGAGCGCCAAGCGCGGCGGCAACGCCCGGAGCGAGCGCCAGAAGCGCGGCAGGAGCGCGAGCGCCGCGAGCACGATGAGCATACGCCACCAGACGAGCGGCAGCGCCGGCAGCGTGATGAGCCTGCCCAAGATCGCCGTGAATCCCCACAGCAGCACGCAGAAGTGGATCTGGAGCTGCGCTTTCGTCGCCGGTGTCACGGTGCCTCGCCGTCAGGAGTCGCCCGCCCCCGTCCGCTGCCGGCCGCCGCGGTAGAGCGCCGCGCGTGCGAGAAGCATCGCGGTGACGGGGGTGGCAATGGCCACGAACAACGTGATCAGCAGCTCGTGAACCACGGGCCGGCCGAGCAGGGTAGACGACACGAGCATCGATGCGATCAACACGCAGCCCGTGCCGAGAGTCGTGCCCAGGCTAGGGGTGTGCATTCGCTGCAAGAAGTCGCCGAGTCGCAGCAGCCCGAACGATCCGATCGCGATGAGCAGGCCGCCGCATACGAGCAATGCTGCCGCTGCCACCTCGACCCAGGTTGGCAAGTCGGTCATGGCTCTATGACCTCGCCGCGGAGTAGGAACTTCGCAAGGGCAATGGTGCTGACGAAGCCGAAGAGTGCGATGAGCAAGGCCATGTCGAAATACGCCGGCGAGCCGGATCGCAAGCCGAGCAACACCAGCGCTACCAGGCCGTTGATGTACAGCGTGTCGAGCGCCAGCACGCGATCCTGGGCCGCGGGCCCACGGAACATGCGCAATGCAGCGCACGACATCGCGAACGCGACGCACAGCTGCGCAAACGTGACGGCGTGGTCGAAGATCGGGTTCATTCGAAAATCCTGCGCAAAGGCGCCTCGTAGCGACGCTTGATCCAGGCGATCCAGTCTCGTTCGTTTCGCAAGTCGAGCACGTGCAAGGTCAACGTGCTCGAGTCGGCGTCGACGTCGACCCAAACCGTGCCGGGTGTCGACGTGATGATCGCCGCGAGCACGGCGAGCCCGTGCGGGTCACGCAGATCGAGCGGGATCTGTACGAATCCCGAGCGCACCTGTCGTTGGCCGACGAGCCCGAGCACGATGCGCGCGACGCTCACGTTCGAGCGCACGATGTCCACCAGCACGGTTGCCAGCAGCGCCGCGCCGAGATGAAGGCGGCGCACGTGTGGCCGGAGCGGGCGCAGGCCGGCGCAAACCCAGGCGAGAACGACCGCGAGCGCCGCGCCGAGCGCGATGTGGCCCGCGGACACGGTTTGATTGAGGAGCAGCCACATCGCGAGCAAGATCACGACGAGCACGACCGGCAGGTTGCCGACGATGACACCTAGCGGTTTCATGGCGGCGCTTCGACTCCGGTGGCCGCGAGGCTCAACACTTCGCGGATGTAGCTCTGCGGCTCGTGCAATGACACTGCCGCGTCCTCGAGGTAGCTCATGACGGGGCTCGCGTTGACACCGAGCGCGATGCACAGCGCGACGAGCATCGCGACGGGGGCCGCCTCCGCAACGCGCAGCCGCGGCGTGGTGCGCGCCGTGACGGTCCAGAACAGGCGGATCCCGACGCGCGTCAGCGCAACCACGCCCGCGAACCCGCTCGCGAGCATTGCGGCCGCCAACGCCCATGCTGGCGCGGCGAGGCCGACGTCCGGTGCGAACTCGATTGCCGTCGACAATAGCGCGAATTTGGCGATGAAGCCCGGCAGCGGCGGTAAGCCCGTCACGAGGAGCACGCAGGCGACGAACACGAGGCCGAGGAACGCGATCGCGCGCGGAATCGCGACGCCGACGTCTTCGTTGGTTCCGTAAGGGTCGGGTTCGCGGACGCCGAATGCCGTGAAGAACGGCGACGACAACGCAGGCGGCTCCTCGACCGCAGCGGTACGTGGGCTGCGCGTGCGATCCGTCATGCCCGTCAGCATGAAGAACGTGCCCGTCGTGAGCACGGAGACGATGAGGTAGAAGAGAACCGGCGCCGTCAACGCCTCGACGCCGAGGCCGAGCGCGGCCAGCAGCACGCCCGTCGATACGGTGACGGAGTAGCTCACCAAGCGTGCGAGCTGCTGCGCCGCCAGCATGCCGATCATCCCCGTGACGAGCGTCGCGAAGCCGAAGTAGAACAGGGCAACGCCGAGCATCGACGCGGCGGCTTCGTCCTCGCTCATGAGCGTGCCGACGCGCAGCAACGCGTAGACGCCGACCTTCGTGAGCACCGCGAACACGGCGCCCACGGGCGCCAGCGCGATCGCATAGGTGCCGGGTAGCCACAGGTTCAGCGGCCAGCTGCCGGCCTTGACGAGGAACGCGATACCGAGGAGCGCGGCGCCCGTATCGAACAACGTCCGCAGCTCGGGGTCGAGCGCCGTGAACCGGCGCGCGAGATCGGCCATGTTGAGCGTGCCGACGGCGCCGTAGATGAGCGCGACGCCCACGAGGAACAGCACCGACGCCACGACGTTGACCACGACGTAGTGGAGGCCGGCGCCGACGCGCGCTGTGCCCGTGCCGCGCAGCACGAGTCCATACGATGCGGCCAACATGATCTCGATGAACACGAACAGATTGAATAGGTCGCCCGTGAGAAACGCGCCGTTCAAGCCCATGAGCAGGAATTGCAGCAGCGAGTGGAACGGCTGTCCCGGCTGGTCCCAGCGAGCGATCGAGTAGACGAGGACCGCGAGCGCGAGCACGGCCGTGAGCGTCAGCATCACGGCCGACAAACGATCGACCACGAGCACGATACCGAACGGCGCCGGCCAGTCGCCGATGGCATAGACGCCGATGCCGTCGACCCAGATGAAGGGCGCCGCGTCGCTCGCGAGGTACAGCAAGGCGATCGCGGTGGCGAGCTGCACGACGACGGACGACAACGCGAGCGTGCTGCGTGCGTTCCGCTGGCGCTCGGCCAGCAACAGCAGCACGGTGCCCGTGAGCAACGGCACGACCACGGGCAGTGCGACGAGGTGTTGGAGCAGGGCGTTCACGAGACGTTCTCCCGGCCGTCGACGTGGTCCGTGCCCGTGAGGGCGCGCAGCGCGAGTAGCAGGACGAGAAACAGCGCCGTGGTGCCGAAGCCGATCACGATCGCCGTGAGGACGAGCGCCTGCGGCACGGGATCGGCATACAAGGCCGGGTCGAGCGCGCGCTCGTCGACGACGATCGGGGCGCGGCCCGTCTTGAGGCGGCCGACCCCGAAGATGAACAAGTTCGTCGCATACGACATCAGCGTGAGCCCCATGAGCACCTGGAACGTGCGCGGGCGCAGCAGAAGCCACACGCCGGATCCGGCCAACACCCCGATCGCGATGGCGAAGACGATTTCCATCAGACCGTCAACCGTTCGTGCTCGCCCGAGTCTTCGGGCAGTGGCGTCACGACTTTACGCGGGCTGCGCAACGACTGATGCGCCAGGGCGATGAGCATGAGCATCGTGGCGCCGACCACGAGCATGTAAACGCCGAGATCGAAACCGAGGACGCTCGAGAGGTGAACCTCGCCGAACAGCGGCAGGCGCAGATCGAGCGCCATCGCCGTGAGGAACGAGCGCGAAGCGAGCCAGGCGCCGATGCCCGTGCCGGTGGCGGCGAGCAGGCCGATCGCGATCCAAAGCTGCGGATGGATGCGCAGCCGCGCCTCGACCCAGACGGTGCCGCTCACCATGTACTGCACGATTACGGCCGTCGCCATGACGAGGCCGCCGACGAACCCGCCGCCCGGAGCATTGTGCCCACGAAGCAGAAAGTAGATCGACACGAGCGCCGCCATCGGCAGCAGCAAACGAACGGTCACCGCCGGGACGCGCATGTAGTTCGCCGGCAGCAGCTCGTTCGGCTGCGACAACACGACGCCTCGCTCGGCCTCGGCACGCTGCGCTCGTGGAACCGCAATGCTCTCGGGCGCTGGGCGGAACCGGCGCAGCAAGGCGTAGACGGTCAAGGCCACGGTACCGACGACGGTGATCTCGCCGAGCGTGTCGAAACTCCTGAAGTTGACGAGGATCACGTTGACGACGTTGTGGCCACCCGATGCGACCGTGTTCGCGAACAGGAACTCGCCGAGCAGCGCGGCCGACGGGTGCGTGAGCACGGCGAAGGAGAGCGCGCCGAACCCGATGCCGCTCGCCGCGGCGAGCAGCGCGTCGCGAGTGCGCCGCGCCCGTGCCCGCGCCGTGCGACGGCCGATCTCGTCGGCGACGAGCCGGCGCGGCAGCCAACGCATACCGAGCAGGAACAGCACGATCGTGACGACCTCGACGGCGATCTGCGTCAGGGCGAGATCGGGCGCCGAGAACCAGGCGAACGTCAGGCTCACGACGAGACCGGCGCCGGCCACCATGATCAACGCCGCGAGCCGGTGGAACTTCGCCTGCCAGGCCGCGCCGACGGCGCACGCCGCGCCCACGACCCAGAGCGCCGCGAACACGGGATCGAGCGGCGTCAACGACTCGCTGCCGCCCGGCCAGCCGCGCTGCCATAACGCGCCGAAGCCTGCGGCGCAGGCAGCGCCGACGACCAGCACGAGCTGCGTCTGGAGGCGGCGCGAGAACAGCCAGCGGGTGACGGACGCCGCCGTGCGCGTGACCGCGACGTTGGCGATGTCGAACATCCGCTTGCTGTCGAACCGCGACAGCAGCGGCGCCGGCGCCATCGTGCGCCCGCGGAGACGCATGACGAGATAAAAGGCGATGCCGCCCGCGAGCGCCGCCAGGCTCATGAACAGCGCGGGCGTGAAGCCGTGCCACACGGCCAGTTCGTATTGGGGCAGCCGTGGTCCGAGAATCGCGCTGCCCGCCGTCGCGAGCAACGGCCCAATCGTCACGGCCGGCAGCGTGCCGACCAAGACGCAGGCCATGACCAACAGGGCACTGGGCACGAGCATCCCGCGCGGCTCGCGCGGCGCGCGCGGCATGCTTTCCGCCGCGGTCCCGCCGAACACCTCGTAAATCAGGCGTAGCGAGTACGCGACGCTGAAGATGCCCGCCGCCGTCGCAATCGCCGGCAGCGCATACACCCAGACCCCGCTTCCCGCGACGATCGTTTCCTCGAAGAACATCTCCTTCGAGAGAAACCCGTTGAGCAACGGCACCCCCGCCATCGCGCCCGCGGCCACGGTGGCGAGCGTCGCCGTGATCGGCATTGCGCGCCGCAAGCCGTGCAGACGCTTGAGATCGCGCGTGCCCGTCTCGCGATCGACGACGCCGGCCGCCATGAACAACGACGCCTTGAACGTGGCGTGATTGAGCATGTGGAACACGGCCGCGATCAGCGCGAGCTCGCTGTTCATGCCGAGCAGCAGCGTGATGAGGCCGAGATGGCCGATCGTCGAGTAGGCGAGCACGCCTTTGATGTCGCGTTGGTAGGTGGCTGCGAACGTGCCGAGCAACAGCGAGGCGCTGCCTGCGCCGCAGATCAGCCAGAACCAAAGATCCGTGCCGGCGAGCGCCGGCCAGAGCCGCGCCAGCAGGAACACGCCGGCCTTGACCATCGTCGCCGAGTGCAGATAGGCGGACACCGGCGTAGGCGCGGCCATCGCATGCGGCAGCCAGAAGTGGAACGGGAACTGGGCGCTTTTCGTGAGGACGCCGATCACGACGAGAACCAGCATCGGCCCGTACCAAGGGTGGGCCCGAATGACGTCGCCGGCCGCGAGCACGACGTCGAGATCGTAGCTGCCGACGATCGTGCCGATCATCAGGACGCCGAGCAGCAATGCAAAGCCGCCGCCGACGGTCACGATCGCCGCCATGCGCGCACCGCGGCGCGCGTCGGGGCGGTGGTACCAGTAAGCGATGAGCATGAACGACGTGAGGCCGGTGAGCTCCCAGAACACCACGAGCTGAATGAGGTTGCCGGACAGGACTGTGCCGAGCATGGCCCCCATGAACGCCATGAGGAACGAGAAGAACCGCGGCACCGGGTCCTGCGACGACATGTAATAGCGTGCATAGAGCACGACGAGCGCGCCGATGAACGACACGAGCAGCGCGAACAGCCACGCGTAGCCGTCCATCCGCAGCGAGAAATCGAGGCCGTAGCGCGGCAGCCAGGCGAGCTCCGCGCGAACCACGCCGCCGTCGGCGACGGCGCCGTACTGCATGACGACGAGCGCGACGCAGGCGACCGTGACGAGCCCGGCGAGCCAGGCTTCGGCGTTGCGCGCATTCGTCGGCAAGAACGCCGCACAGAGGCTGCCGACGAAAGGCAGGATGACGACTAGCGCGAGGAGCATCGAGCATCCCTCGGCCGCGTCGTCACCTCGAGCATTGATCTCGTCATCGGTCGTTGCGCTATCGCGAAAGTGGCCGCAACGGCGGGCGGCGATTGGGCGAGCTTACAGGAAAAAATGCCGGAGCCGAGTCGTCGGTGGGTGGCGGAATACAGCCTCCGCCGTTCTTTTTGCTCGGGCCGGCGCTGGCTGCCCCCCTACGCGTCGTCGATGCGAAGGTCAGTGGCCGCAGCAATGGCCGTGAAGTCTTGGTCAATAAGTGGCCGGCGCAAGCAGCCGCCGGAGTTGCCCCAAGTGCTCCTGGTCGCCCGCACCGGCGAGGACTTCCATTCGAACGGCGTCGCACGTGGCGATTCGCGATTCAAGTAGTGTGTCGACACGCTCGCAAACCGACGAGCGCGTGTCGCGCAGAAACTCGATCCACGCCTGCGTGTCAGCGACTCGTACTCGATGCGCTCGACGCGGCCGCGATGGCGTCAGGACGTTTGCTCGTCGAGCACAGCGAGGCTGTGAGCAGCCCTCTCCACCGCGCGCCGTCCTTCCTCGATCGCTTCGTTCGCCCGGTGAAAATCGAACAAGCGAAGCTGTGCGAGCCGCGGTGCCACTAGGACGTCGGGCGGCTCGCCGGCCATACGGCTCCGCGCGGTTCTCACCAGCACGATGTCGAGGGACGCGGCCAGGACGTCGAGCATCGACGGCGTCGCAGCCTCCGGCGCCTTTTCAGGCGCGAGCGCGCTCAAATTTTCTTGCAGTTGACGCATCCACTTTTGCGCGGTGCGGGGCGGCGGCTCGGCGGCCGGAGCAGCACGAAAACGGCGCCCGAGGATGTCGGACCCGAGGTCGACGGCGATCACGATATCGGCGCCCATCGCCCGGGCGAGCGACACAGGAATCGGGTTGACGAGCCCGCCGTCGACCAATAGCGACCCTTGCCAGCGCGTAGGCGCGAACACTCCGGGCAGAGCAATCGACGAGCGTACGGCATCGAGCGTCGAGCCGCTGCGCAGCCACACCTCGGCACCGGTTTGCAGCGAAGTCGCGACGGCGGCGAAGGGAACGGGGAGGTCTTCGATCGGGCGGTCGCGAACGTTTGCGCGGAAGAACTCCATCAAGCGATCGCCCTTGAGCACGCCGCTGCCGAGGCCCACGTCCATGAACCGGATGACTTCTCCGGTCCGCAGTTCGCGTACCCAGCTTTCGAGCCGATCGAGCTCGCCCAGAGCGTAGGCGGCGCCGACCAGTGCGCCGATCGAGGTTCCGCAAACTAGATCCGGGCGAACACCCGCGTGTTCGAGCGCGCGGATCACGCCGATGTGCGCCCACCCCCGCGCAGAGCCGCTCCCGAGCGCGAGCCCAATGCGCGGTCTTTGCGACGCCGTCACGGACATGCCCTTCGCAAGGGCAGTCCTGCTTGCCTTGTTCGGCCCGAGCGATGATTTCGGCGAGCGGTCGGCTCGGCCGTGATCGGAAGTCCCGTTGTCGTCATTGCAACCGCATGTCTCCGGAATAGGGTGTCAACCATGTGCCCGGAATACACCGTTCGATGGTGGCGGAGAGGGAGGGATTCGAACCCCCGAGCCCTTGCGGGCTAACGGTTTTCAAGACCGCCGCATTCGACCGCTCTGCCACCTCTCCGTCGATGCATTCTCCTGGCCCGTTTCGGGCGATGCAACCGACGCCCGCGCGGCCCGGCTAAGCGCCGGGCCATGGCCCGCACACAACGGCGCGCTCCGCGGCTATGATGGCCGCGCCCCCAACAAGAACAGGCCTGAACGATGCGGCCCATCATCACGTCGACGGGTTTCGCAGTGCTGCTCGTCGCGGCCGCGGCCACCGCGTTCGCTCAAGAAGGCCAAGCGCCGTTGCCCGTCGCCGACCCCGCGCAGCTCGCGTTCGAGCAGGGCCGCTGGGAAGAAGCGATCGCCGAGTACCGCGAGATCCTCGCCGCGTACCCCGAGGACCGGTTGAGCTGGCTGCGCATCGCGCAAGCGCAACGCGAGCTTACGCGTCACGACGACGCGTTGGCCACGCTCGAATCGGCGCGCACGGCCAACGCGCCCGAGGCCATGATCGACCTCGAGCGCGCGCGCAACTTGGCGCTGCTCGGCCGCGACGACGAGGCGCTCGCGGCGCTCGATGCCGCCGATCACAGCGGTTTGCGCGCGCTCGCGCTCGTCGAGACGGCACCCGAGCTCGATCGCTTTCGCGCGCTGAGTCGATTTCAGCGCGTGCATCGCAACGTCCGCGCGCGGGTCTATCCGTGCGAGGGGCTCGAGCACGCCGCCGATTTCGATTTCTGGCTCGGGCGTTGGGAAGTGCGCATGCCCGACGGCACGTTGATCGGCACCAACACGATCGGCAAACGCGACGGCGGCTGCTCGATCCAGGAGCGCTGGGAGGGCGCGGGCGGAGCGACGGGTACGAGTGTCACGTTCTATCTGCCGAGCCGCGGCGAGTGGCGCCAAGTGTGGACCGGGTCGGGCGGCACGCTGTTCGACATCACGGGCACGGCCGGCAGCGGCACGATGCGCATGGAAGGCACGCTCGAATACGTCGAGCCGAACCGCGTCGTGGCGTTCCGCGGCACCTGGACCGAAGGCGCCGACGGCCGCGTGCGCCAACGGCTCGAGGAGTTCGACCTCGCGGCCCAGGCCTGGGTCGTCTGGTTCGACGGGTTCTACCGCCGGCTGGACTGACGTTGCGCTAGAATCGGCCCATGGACGGTCGGCGGCTCGGTTTCAACGCCTCGGGCAACCCGCTCGCTCAGATCCTGTCGCTGCTCGCGCTCGGCGTGGTCATCGTCGGCGCCGTGATCATGGGCGCGTTCGTGCTGCTCGCGTTTCTCGGCCTCGCGGCCATCGGCTTCGTCGTGTTCGCGATTCGGCGCTGGTGGCTGCGCCGCAAGCTGCGCGGCCGGGGCCCGGAAGGCGGCGGACCCGGGCGGCCCGCCAAAGGCATCCGCTACATCGAAGGCGAGTACGAAGTGGTCGATGCCGACGCCGACGCCGAGCGGCGCCGCTCGGGTAAACAGAGCTGACCATGGCGACGCCGACATTGCCGAGCTCGATGGATCGCCGCCGGCGGCGGAAGCTACGCCTCATCCCCGTCGTCGGCTACACGGTCGTGGCGCTCGGTTTCGCGTACTTCTTGGCGGAGCGCCAGAGCACGACCGTGATCTTCGTGCGGCACGCCGACACCGAAGCCGCGATGTCCGCGGATCCCGCCGACGACCCGCCGCTGAGCGCGCGCGGGCGCCGGCGCGCGGAGCTCCTCGCCGACGTTCTCGACAATATCGACGTCGTCGCGGGCGTCAACGCCATCTACGCGAGCGACAAACGCCGCACGCAGGAGACGGCCGCGCCGCTCGCCAAGCGGTTGAACGTCACCGTCGAGATCGCCGACCACCTCGACACGAAACGCTTCATGGATCGAGTGAAGCGCGATCACGGCGGCGAGATCGTGCTCATCGTGTCGCACTCGAACACGATCGCGCCGCTCATCGACGAGCTCCACGGCAGCAAGCGCTTGCAGCCGTTTACACCCAACGAGTACGACAGGATCTACATCGTCACGATTCCGGGGTACGGCAAGGTCAAGACGCTGGAGCTGCCTTACGGCGAACCTCTCGTCGCCGACGCACCCGTCGCGGCGCCGCCGGCCGGCGAGCCGCCCGGCGAAACGCCGGCGAGCAACGGCAGCAAATAGGTCGCGCTACTCGCGCGGGCTCACCGTCGACACGTCGAGCAAGGGATTCGACGCCAGCGTGCCGTCGGCCTTGAGCGGGGGGTAGGGGCGGCCGTGCTGCCGGCAGCGTTCCGCGATGTCGGGATACGACCACTCGAACAGCGTGCGCTCGCGCTCCTCGGGCGTGAGCCGCGAGCGGTCATAAAGCCCGGCCGCGAGCCGTTGCCGCTCGGCCTCGAGCAGGATGACGCCCACCGCCACCGAGACGTTGAGCGACGTGCCGAGCCCGTGCATCGGAATCGCGACGCGGTGGTCGGCGGCCGCCAGGGCCGCGTCGCTCAACCCGACGAGCTCGGCACCGACCATGAGCGCCACCTTGGCCGTGTAATCCACGTCGCGATAGTCACGGGTCTTTTCGCCCGTATGCGCGGCCACGAGCTGCCAACCCTCGGCGCGCAGCGCCGCGAGCGCGGCCTTCGTCGAGCGATGCAGCGTAACCCCCACCCAGTGCTTCGTGCCGCCCGCGATCATGTGATGGCGGCGCAGCGAGTCGCCCGCCGAGATCGTGTGCAACCGCTGGATGCCGACGGCGTCGGCGGTGCGGATGATCGCGGAAAAGTTGTGCGACTTGTTCACGGCGTCCATGAACACCGTGAGGTCGGGTTGCCGACGGTCGAGGGCGCGCTGGAGCTTGGCGAATCGCTCGGGTGTCATCCAATCTTCCCTTTGCAGCCGCCGACGAGGAGTCGAAACGCCGGCGGGTATCGTAGCAGGCGAGGCGCGGACCTAGAATAGAACGTTCCGCGAGCGGACACGTTATGTTTCAGGCCGAGATCGAAATAGCGACGACGGGCCGTGGCACGTATGAGCTCACGGCGCGCGTGGCCGAAGCCGTGCGCGCGGCGCACGTGGCCACGGGGCTCTGTCACGTGTTCACGACGCACACGAGCGCGTCGCTCATGATCTGCGAGAACGCCGACCCCGACGTGCGCCGCGACCTCGAGACGTTCATGCGCGATCTCGCGCCCGACGGCGACCCGCGCTTCGTGCATACGGCCGAAGGCCCCGACGACATGCCCGCGCACGTGCGCAGCGTGCTCACGACGTCCGACCTCACGATCCCGATCAAAAACGGCGCGCTGGCGCTCGGCACGTGGCAGGGCGTGTATCTCTGGGAGCACCGCCTCGAGGGCCATCGGCGGCGCGTGCTCGTCACGATCCAGGACTAGCGCGCTACGGCAGCTCGAGCGAACCGCGCGAGATGTCGGCGATCTTCGCGGCGCCCATCTGCTGCATGACGATGCGCAGCTCGCGCTGGAGGATATCGAGCACGCGCTCGACACCCGGCTGGCCGAACGCGCCTAAGCCCCAGATGTAAGGCCGGCCGATGCCGACGGCCGTGGCGCCGAGCGCGAGCGCCTTGAAGATGTCGGTGCCGCGGCGGAAGCCGCTGTCGACGAACACGGGGATGCGGCCGCCGACGGCCGCGACGACCTCGGGCAGGCAGTCGATCGCGCCGCGGTTCGTCTCGTCGGCGCGGCCGCCGTGATTGCTCACGACGATGCCGTCGGCGCCGTGCTCGAGACAGCGCGCGGCGTCCTCGCGGGTCTGGATGCCCTTGAGCAGCACCTTCATCTTCGTCGCGCCCTTGAGCCGCTCGACGTAGTCCCACGTGAGACCGCCTAGGCCAAAGCGCACTCGCGTCATGTCGACGCCGTCAAACATGTGCCGCAGCTCGAACGGATTGGCGGGCATGCCGGCGTGACAGGCCTGGCACAGCGGGTCGGTGTCGCGGTCGAAGCGGCCGACGGCCTCGAGGTTGCGCGCGGGGATGTCGACGGTCCACGCGACGGCCGTGCAGCCGGAGTCCTCGGCCCGCTCGAGCATGCGCTGCGTGCTCGGCCAATCCGACGTCGTGTAAAGCTGGAACCAGCCCGGGCCGTCGCGCGCGGCCGCGACGTCCTCCACCGAGTAGTTCGTGACCGTCGAGAGCACCTGCAACGCGTTCTTGGCTTTGGCGGCGCGTGCCACGGCGACCTCGCCCTCGGGGTGGAACATGAGCTGTGCGCCGACGGGGCACAGAAAAATCGGCGAGCTCAAACGCTGGCCGAACACCTCGACGGCCAAGTCGACGCTCGCGATGTCGACGAGACGCTGCGGCCGCAGGCCGATCTTCGTGAAGCCGGCGCGGTTCGCCGCGATCGTGCCCAAGTCGTCGGAGCCCTGGGCCATATACGCGAAGTGGCCGGCGTTGAGGCGCGCGCGCAGCGCGGCTTCGAAGTCCCAGACGTTCAGGGCGTCTGCCGGGCTCGCGATGACGCCGTCGAAAGCCAGCGAGCCCGAGAGCACCGAGTCATCTTGAGCGTGCGCGGCTGTCGCCGCGAGCGAGCCGCCCAGGCCATAGAGCAGCGGGCTCCCGGCGAGAAAACGCAAGAAATTGCGGCGCGATTGCGCACGAACATCGATCGACATGACGTCCCCCTGCGGCCTGCGGGACACCATACCATTGCTCTTACGGCTCGCCCAAGACGCGGGCAGGGATGCCCGCGGTAGAGCAACGCAGGAGCAGTTGCCGATGGCCCGGTTCGCCGTGCTTGAGACGCGGTGGAGCGGAGCGGTTAGACTCTCGGCATCAGGAGGTCGCATGACCCGCACGCTTTCGATCGTCGGCGGATTGCTGCTTGTGTTCGCGTCGTACGCGCACACGGCTCTCAAGACGTCGAGCCCCGAGGCCGATACCACGGTTGCCGCGCCGCGCGCGATCACGCTGACGTTCGCGGGCAACGTGCGCCTGACGTCCGTCGCGCTCAGCGACGCCGGCGGTCGCGAGAAGCACCTCGACGCCGTGCCGACGGCCGTCGCCAACAGATTCGAGCTCGCGATCCACGAGGCTCTCACGCCAGGCAAGCACACGGTCGTCTGGCGCGCCGTGGGCGGCGACACACACATCGTCTCGGGCGAGTTCGCCTTCACGGTCCAATAACGGCCGGTGTTCCTCGCCACCGACGCGCTCGTCATAGGCCTACGCGCCATCGCATTCGTCGCGCTGTTCCAGGCCGCGGGCACGGCGATTTTTCTCACCGTCTACGACCGCGACCTCGCGCGCGAACAGGCCGCGACGTTGCGCACGATCGCGCGCGCGGCCGCGCTCGTCGCGCTCAGCGCCGTCGTGCTGCACTACGTGCTGACGCCGGCGCGCATGGCCGGGAATTTCGGCAGCACGTTCGATCCGGCGCTCGAGTCGTTGCTGCTGCGCTCGAATTCCGGCAGCGCGCACATCGTGCGTGTCGTCGGGCTCGCCGTGCTGTTGCTCGCACTCGATCGCGCGAGCGTTTGGCACCTGCGAGCGGCGACGGCCGGCGCCGTGCTCGCGCTCGGGTCGTTCGCCCTCATGGGGCACACGGTCATTCACCCGCAGCGTTGGGTGCTCGCGCCGCTGCTGCTTGCGCACGTGGGCGTGGCCGCGTTCTGGGTCGGCGGGTTGACGGGGCTCTACGTCGGCGTGCGCGACACGGGCGTGCGCGCCCCAGCGCTCGTCGCGCGCTTCTCGACACATGCCGTGCGGCTCGTACCCGCGATCTTCGTCGCCGGCGTGCTCATGGCCGTGCTCTTCGTCCGTAGCTTCGCCGAGCTCGCGACGCCCTACGGCGCGATGGTCGTGGGCAAGACGGCCGCGTTCGCGGCGCTCATGGCGCTCGCGGCGCGCAACAAATGGCGGTTCGGTCCGCGGCTGCTCGCCGGCGAGGAGGGCGCCGCAGCGGGGTTACGGCGCACGATCGCGGCCGAGTGGCTGCTCATCGCCTTGGTGCTCGTGGCCACGGCCGCGATGACCTCGTTGTTCGCGCCCGAGCACCTCGAAGGGGGCTTCGCCCCCGAGCACGAGGCCGAGCCGACGCACTAGTCGATGCGGCCGGCTTGCGGCCGCCGTTCGAGCTAGCCGATAATCCGCGCCCTGTGGGGCAGTAGCTCAGCTGGGAGAGCGCCGCGTTCGCAATGCGGAGGTCGAGGGTTCGAACCCCCTCTGCTCCACCCATTCGCCGGGCCTGATCACGGCAACAGCGCTTTGATGCGCACGCTGACGGCGCTCAGAACCGCGGGTGAAACGCGACCTTTGCGACGCGCGCTGCGAGCTCGCCAATCCACGCTCTTGACCTGGTCGGCGAGTACGACACCGCTTGCGTCGCTCTTTGCATC
>CAZCZE010000010.1:5000-126395 GCA_964503125.1 uncultured Gammaproteobacteria bacterium | reverse complement strand
CGTTGCTCTGCACGCATCACCATCGGCTGCTGCACGAGGGCGGCTTCGGCATCGTGCGCGACGACGAAGGCGGCACGCTGCGGTTCGTCACGGCGGACGGACGCTCGATCCCGCGGAACGGGTATCGGCTCGAGGACTTCGTCGACGACGGCGACGCGGACGGTGCCGACCAAGACCCCTCACCCGAGCCCTCACGTGAGGGATTTCGCACCGCGATGGTGCAGCGACCGCGCGACGAGGTTTGCGAGAGCGCCGCGGTCTACCGAGTGTGGTGACGCGCGTCGACGGGCAGAGTTAGGGCCAGCCGACGAGATCGACGTGGCCGACGCGCAGCGTCGAGCGGCCGGCCGCGACGTGCGCGAGACGGCGGTCGTGCCACTCGCCGAGCTCGGCGCTCGTGGCGGCGTGTAGCTCGAGCGCGGCGACGCGCCAGCCGTCGAGCAGCGCGCGCTGCATCTCGTGCTCGTGCGCGTCGATGAGCCAATCGCTCGGCGCCGTCGCAACCTCGTAGCCCACGCGCGCGAACGCCGCCACGGCGGCGCGCGCGGCGCCGGGTCCGAGCGCCGGTCCGAACCCTTTGTCTCCCAGCTGATGCCGATTGAACGACGCGAGCACCGCGGCGTCCTCGGGCTCGGCGGGCGTGCAGACGGTGCGACCGTCGTAGGTCAGCGCGAAGCACACGCTCGCGCGGGCCTCTTCGCAACGCCCCGCGAGCTTCTCGAGCCACGTCGCTCCTACGAGATCGAGCAGCGCCGCCGCCGTGACGAGAGCGCCAGCCGGCAGCGCCAGCTTGGCGAGGTCGCGCAGATCGTAGGGCTCGACGACGATTTCGCAGGCGAAGTCGCGCGCGCGAATCGCGAGCGTCTCGCCGTGTTGCTCGACGCGCGCGCCGTTTCGCTCGGCCCAAGCCCGCGTCGTCGCCCGTGCCGCGTCGAGCAGCCCATCGTCATGATCGACGAGCCGCCAGTGCTGCACGCCGCCGAGCAACGGCGCGAGATAGCGCAGGTTCGCGCCCGCGCCGGCGCCGAGATCGACGACGGCGAGCGGCGCTGCGCCAGTGCCCGCCGGCAAGTGTGCGCGCAGCGCAGAGACGAGCGCCGCGGAGCGTGCCGCAGCGTCGAACGGCTCGCGCAGCGCAAGCCACTCGGCCGAAAAACCGCTCACGGCCCGAGGCCGTCGAGCGCGGCCGCGAACTTCGCGGCCGCCATCGCCCACGTCGGCAGCGACGCGCGTGCGGCGCGCGCGTGCGCGGCGAGCGTCGCGCGCCGCGCCGGATCGTCGATGACGCCGGCAAGCGCTTTGGTCAGAGCGCGCGCGTCGCCGGGCGGCACGAGCACGCTCGCCTTCGCGGGCACGGTCTCGGGAATGGCGCCCGCGGTCGTGCTGACGACGGGCACGCCGTGCGCAATGGCTTCGGCGAGCGCCATGCCGTAGCCCTCGAGATACGACGGCAGCACGAAGACGTCGGCGCGCGCGTACTGGCGCTCGAGCGCCTCGCGGTCGAGATCGCCGAGCAGGCTTACGCGCTTGCGCAGGCTCAGGCGGTCGATTTGGTGCTGGAGCGCGGCGACGTGCTCGGCGTCGCGCAGCAGGCTGCCGGCGCAGGTCAGGTGCCAGTGCCGGTCGCGGAGCTCGTTCAAGGCTTCGAACAACAGCGCGTGGCCCTTGCGCGGTGTCAGCGTCGCGACACAGAGCAAGTTCAAAGTCTCGTGGTCGGAGCCGTGTGCGCCGCCGCGCGGGTCTGCGCTGCCGTGCGTCTTGCGGCGGTCCACGCCGGGCTCGGCGACGCGCAGCTGCGCGATCGGCACGCCGTCGGCCGCGAGCGTGCGCGCCGTCCACTGGCTCGTCGTGATGACGCGCCGCACGAAGCTCAGCGCGCGGCGCTCGGCGTCGGCGAAGCGCCGCGCGTCGTCCGGGCCTAAGCCCGTCTCGAGCGCGACGGGGTGGTGCACGAGCGCGACGAGGTCGAGTCGCCGCGCCTCGTCGGCGAGCAGCCGATCGAGCCCCGGCAACGCGAGGCCGTCGATGACGACGACGCGGCCGTTCGCGATGGCCGAAAACTCGTCGCGCGCGGCACGCAGCGCCGCGGGTGTCGGCCGCGGGAAGCTCGCGTCGAGCGCGTGCAGCGTCGTGCGCCAGCCAAGCTCGGCGAGGCCGGCGAGGATCTCTCGGTCGTAGATGTAGCCGCCCGTCGGCGTGCGGATGTCGCCGGGAACGACGAAGTCGAGCTTGCGCACGCGAGCCGCCGCTAGCGGGGCAGCGCGCCTTCGTACGCGGCCCATGCGACGTGCGACTCGTGGAGCGTGACGCGCAGCGCCGTGAGCCCGCGCGCGTGCGGGCCGAGATCTCCTGCCGCCACTTTGGCCGCGATGCGCTCGTAGAGCACGAACGCGAGGAACTCGGTCGTCGTGTTCTTGCCGCGGAACGCGGGCTCGTCGTCGAGGTTGCGGAAGTTGAGCGCGGCGAGCACCTCGCGCAGGCAATCGGTCGCGCGGCCGATGTCGACGACGATGCCGTCGGCGTCGAGCTCGCGGCGCCTGAACTCGACGTCGACGACGTAAGTCGCGCCGTGGAGCTTTTGCGCCGGCCCGAAGACCTGGCCCTCGAAGCTGTGCGCGATCATGAAATGGTCGCGGACCGAGACGCTGAACATGCTGCTCACTTCCAGTCAGTAGACGATACGGTGACACAGAGTGTAGCCGGGCGTCGTCGCCAAACGCGCGAGCACGGCCGGCAGCTCGTCGAAGCGGCTCTCGCCGCTGACGAGCGCGTCGAGCTCCGCGTGGGCGAGCAGGCGTAGCGCGAGCTCCATGCGCCGCGCGTGATCCCAGCGCGCGCGTTGCGCCGGCGCGATCGCGCCGACCTGCGACGACTTGAGCGTGAGGCGACGGCTGTGAAAAGCGCCGCCGAGCGGCACGGCAGGTGCCAAGTCGCCGTACCAGCTGAGCTCGAGCACGGTGGCCTCGTGCCCCGCGAGCTCGAGCGCGAGGCTAAGACCCGCGGCGCTGCCGCTCGCGTGCACGACGGCGTCGGCCTCGCGCGTCGCTTGCGCGGGCGAGCGGAACGCGACGCCAAGCGCGCTCGCGGCCGCGGTCTTGCGCTCATCGACGTCGACGAGCTCGACCTCGACGCCGACGATGCGCGCCGCGAGCCAAGCGACGCAGCAACCCACGGTGCCGGCGCCGATCACGGCGACGCGATCGCCGACGCGCGGGCTTGCGTCCCAGAGCGCGTTGACGGCGGTCTCGAGGTTGGCCGCGAGCACGGCGCGCGCCGGCGGCACCGCGTCGGGCAGCACGTGCAGCGCCGTCGTCGGCACGACGTAGCGGGTTTGATGCGGATAGAGGCAGAAGACGTGGCGGCCGCGTAGCTCGCCGGGACCTTGCTCGACGATGCCGACGTTGCAGTAGCCGTATTTGACCGGCGCCGGGAACTCGCCGGCCTGAAACGGTGCGCGCATGCGCGGGTACTCGCTGCTCGGTACGCGGCCCTGGAACACGAGCGCCTCGGTGCCGCGGCTGATGCCGCTGAACAGTGTGCGCACGAGCGCTTCGCCGGGCTTGAGCGGACTTATGGGCTCGGCACGAATCTCGCCGCGGCCGGGCTCGGCCACCCAGAACGCGCGCGCTTGGTCGACGGGATCGGGCATCGGTCCTCGCAACGGTTGCAGCGGGCCGAGGCATCCTTGCAAACCGGTCGCGAGCCATGCAAGGGTCACGCTGCCATGTCGACCGAATCCGCCAGCGACAGCCGCTTGCAGCCGCGCGCGGCCGGGGGCCGCAGCTCGCTACCGCGCGGGGCGGTCTTGGCCGTCGTGCTCGCGCTCGGCGCCGCAATCGCCGCGGCCGCGCTGCTCGATGCGCTGTGGCTTAAGGTCGGCACGCTCGCGTGGCGCACGGCGCTGCTTGGCGCCGCTGGCGGTGCCCTAGTGCTGTGGCTCGCCGCTCGACATCTGCACGCGCCGTCGTTCGGCGCGGCCAACGCCGTGACCCTAGCGCGCGGCGCGCTCACGGTAATGCTGCTCGCGCTGCTCGGCGTCCGCGCCGCCGAGTGGTGGCTCGTCGGGCTCGCGACGCTCGCGGCCGCGCTCGACGGCGTCGACGGCGCGCTCGCTCGCCGCCGCGGCGAGGCGGGCGAATTCGGCGCGCGCTTCGACATGGAGACCGACGCGCTGCTGATCCTCGTGCTCGCCGCGCTCGTGTGGCAGCACGGCAAGGCCGGCGTCTGGATCTTGCTCGCCGGCTTGCTGCGTTATTTGTTCGTCGCCGCGAGCTATCTCAAACCGTGGCTCGGCGCCGCGTTGCCGCCGAGCCGGCGCCGGCAAGCCGTCTGCGTGGTACAGATCGTGTCGTTGATCGGCGCGCTCGTGCCCATCGTAACGCAGCCCGCGAGCGCGGCGCTCGCGCTCGCGGGACTCATCGTTCTAATCTGGTCGTTCGCCGTCGATGTTGCCCATCTCGCGCGTCAAGCTCCACTTTGAGCCTCCGCTCACGGAGCCGCCGCGCGTCAGAGTGCGGCACTGGCTCGCGCTCGCAGTCGCGCTCGTCGCGCTCAACGCGGCCGTGACGTTTCACAACGTGTGGCCCACGCTGTGGGTCGTGCCGCGCGCCGAGCTCTCGATCGAGCTCGCCGTCCTGCTGCTCGCGCTCGTCGCGTGGACGTCGTTCGTGCGGCCTCTCGGCCGCTTCGCGTGGTGGCTCGTCGCGTTGCTCGTGCTCGCGTTCGTGCTCGGCCGCTATGCCGAGGTCACGGCGCCGGCCCTCTATGGTCGGCCCGTGAATCTGTACTGGGATGCGCAGCACTTGCCGAAAGTCGCCGCGATGCTCGCGGCCGTCGGGTCGTGGTGGCCCGTGCTGCTGGGCGCTGCGGGCCTCGTCGCGTTGCTCACGGCGCTCGTCGCGGCGATCAGGTGGTCGCTCAAGCGCGTGGCGCACCTGCTCGACGAGCGCACGCCGCGCCGCGTGCTCGGCGCGCTCTTAGGCGTAGTCGTCGCCCACTACGCGGTGAGTCACGCACTCGATTGGCCGTCGCAATACAAGTATTCGTTGCCGGTTGCCGCCACGTATCTCCAGCAGGCGCGCTTCACGCTCGCCGCCTACACCGCGGATCGCAATCGCGCGCTGCCGATCGTGCCGCTCACGCCGTCGAATTTGGGCCGGCTCGAAGGCGACGACGTGTTGCTCATGTTCCTCGAGTCGTACGGCGCCGTGACGTACGACGTGCCCGCGATCGCACGCGTCGTCGCGCCCGCGCGCGACGAGCTCGCGCATGCCGCGGCCGAAACGGGCCGGCGCGTCGTTTCGGCGTACGCAGCGTCGCCGACGTTCGGCGGCGGCTCGTGGCTCGCGCACGCGAGCTTCATGAGCGGCCTTAACGTAAGCGAGCCGGGCGACTACGCGCTGTTGCTCACGCAGCAGCGCGACACCTGGCCCAGGCTGTTCGCGAGGGCGGGTTACCGCACGATCGCCGTCATGCCGGGCATGAAGAGTGCGTGGCCCGAAGGATCGTTCTACGGCTTCGATACGATCTACGACGAGCGCGCCGTCGACTATCGCGGGCCGGACTTCGGCTGGTGGCGCATCCCTGACCAGTTCTCGCTCGCGAGCGTTGCGGCGCTCGAAGCGCGCACGGAGTCGCATGCGCCGCGCCTCACGTTCCTGCCGACGATCAACACGCACATTCCGTTTCTGCCCGTGCCGCCCTACCAGAAAGATTGGCGGCAACTCTTGACCGCGGAGCCGTTCGAGCCGGACGAGGTCGCCGCGAGCCTCGAGCGCGTGCCCGATTGGGAGGCCTTGGGCGGCCCGTACGCCGAGTCGTTCGTCTACACGTTCACCTATCTCGCGGGCTATCTGCGCGAGCACCTCGCCGCCGACGAGATCCTGCTGCTCATCGGCGACCATCAGCCCGCCGCGAGCGTCACGGGGCTCGACGCGCGTTGGGACGTGCCCGTGCACGTCGTGACGCACCGCGCGGACATCGCCGCAGCGTTGCTTACGGCCGGCTTCGTCGAGGGCGTCGCGCTCGCGCCGCAGCAGCGGCCCGCGGTCACGCTGACCGAGCTCTCGGCGCTGCTGCTGCGAGCCTTCGACAACGCGCAATAGCGATCAGGCGCGCTCCGCGTAGATGTCGCCCGACGGCGCGAGCGGGGGCAGCGCGTCGAGCCACGCGCGCATCTCATGTGGTTCGAGCCAGTTTTCCGCAGCGAGGCGATGGCTCTCGCCCGGCGACCAGTTGTAGCGATAACGGCCGAGCGCCGCGAGGCGGTCGATGCACTTCATAGCGATCGCGCGCGTCGCGGGCAGGTACTCGAACGACAACGCGCGCACGGGGACGCTAAGCCCCGCGAGCGCTTCGGCCTCGAGGCCTTCGATGTCGATTTTGACGAACGCGGGCTCGCCGTAACGCTCGACGAGCGATTGCAGCGTCACGACCTCGACGCGCTCGCCGCGTGCCCAGCTCACGTTCGCGAAGCGTGGGTCACGGCGCACGTCGTCGACCCAAGCTTGCGACAGCGTCGTGACGGTCGGCGTGCGCTCGCTGACGAGCAGCTCGGCGCTGCCGGCGCTGCGGCCGACCGCTTTCGCGACGATCTCGACGCCCGCGTCGCGGCCAAACAACCAGTGGAGCAGCCGGACGAAATCGGGCTGCGGCTCGACGGCGACGACGCGCGCGCCGAGTTGCCGCCAGCAGCGCACGCGATTGCCCGCATGCGCGCCGACGTCGAAACACAGCGAGCCCGGCGTCACGAACCGCGAGTAGAACCGGCGCAGCCGGCGCGCGCGCAGTGGAATGCCGTAGTACATCGCGAGGGAGCGGGCGATGCCCCACGCTCGAGCCGTCGTGCTCATGCCCGGGGATTCTAGCGGACGCACGCCCGCGACTCGCCTGCGATACGCGCAACCCGTCAACCGCGCGCCGCGCGCCGCAGGTTACTGGATGACGGTGCCGAAGAGTTGGCCGATGGCGGCCGTCGCCGCCATCGCGAGCGCTCCCCAGAACGTGACCCGCACGGCTGCGACGCCGATTTTTGCGCCGCCGGTGCGTGCCGCGAGGGCGCCGAGCGCTGCCAGGAAGACCAGCGCCGTCGCGGGTATGGCCAGCAGCCCGGTCTGAACGGAAACGAGCGCGGCGACGGTGAGCGGCAGCGCGGCGCCGCACGCGAAGCTCGCGGCGGACGCCGCCGCGGCTTGCAGTGGCCGCGCGGTCGACATGTCCGTAATTCCGAGCTCGTCGCGCGCGTGCGCACCGAGCGCGTCGTGCGCCATGAGCTCGTCCGCGACGCGCTTCGCGAGCTCTTGGCTCAAGCCGCGGCCCATGTAGATGCCCATGAGCTCGCGATGCTCGCCGGCATCGTCCGTCTCGAGCTCGCGGCGCTCGCGCGCGAGGTCGGCTTGCTCCGTGTCCGACTGCGAGCTCACCGAGACGTACTCGCCTGCGGCCATCGACATGGCGCCCGCGACAGCGCCCGCGATGCCGGCGGTGAGCACGGCGCCGTGGCTCGCGTCGGCGGCCGCGACGCCGACGAGCAGGCTCGCCGTCGAGACGATGCCGTCGTTCGCGCCGAGCACGGTCGCTCGCAGCCAGCCGATGCGCTGGGCGCGGTGTCGTTCGCGGTGTCGTTGCAGCATGCGGCTAGTCTACAGGCCGACGCCCGCGAACAACGCGACTGCCGAAACCACGACGATCGCGATGACGGTCCAGCGCACGAACTCGGCGCCCCGCTTAAGCGCGACTCGCGCGGCTACCCACGCGCCCGCGGCCTGTCCGGCGCCGAGCAGCAGACCGAGCGTCCACTGCACTTGGTCGTTGATCACGAACACGGCGAGCGCCGCGACCGTGAACACGAGGACGATCAGGTTCTTCATCGCGTTCGCGCCGACTAAGTTGTAGCCGGCGCCGAGCACGAGGCCCGCGAGCAGGAACAGCCCCACGCTGACTTGGATGAAACCGCCGTAAACGCCGATTGCGAAAAACAGCGGCACCTCGACGGCGAGCCGCGGCTCGCGGCGTGTCGCGTGCGCGGCGATCCACCGCTCGGGCTTGAACAGCATGACGCCGAGCAGCACGAGCATGAGCACGCCGATGACGCGGCGCAGCAGCGCTTCGTCGAGGTCGACGGCGAGCTCGGCGCCGACCACGGCGCCGACGACGGTCGGCACGATGAGCTTCCACGAGCCCGCGAGCTCGAGCGCGCCGCGCTGCCGGAACGTGGCGACGGCCACGATGTTCTGGAGCAGCACGCCGACGCGGTTCGTGCCGTTCGCGACGTTGGCCGGCAACCCGAGCAGGATCAGGATCGGCAGCGTGAGTAGCGAGCCGCTGCCCGCGAGCGTGTTGATGAAGCCCGCAACGAAGCCCGTGATGGGCACGGCCGCGAGCAGTAGGGTGCTTTGGTCCATGAAGTAACGGGCTTTGGCGCGGCGGCACTCTAGCCAGCCGCGCGCGCCGACGCCACTCGCGCCTGCCCGCGGCGCGCGCAACCGAGACTTATGTCGTTGTTTCGGTTCCGTTTGTCCGGAAGATGTCGACTACGAGTGCTACCATCCTGGCCTTCTCACGGGGAGGGCCTGCCGATGCGTAACCCATTCATCGCGTTCACGGCCGTTGGTGCCGCTCTCGCGGCAGCGTGCTCGCCCGAGCCGGAGCCGCCCGCGACGCCGGCCGCGCCGCAGGGCGTCGTCATCACCGCGGAACGCGGCGGTTTCATTCCCGAGGGCGTCGAGTACGACCAGGCCAACGGTCGATTCCTCACGGGCTCGATCGCCGAGGGCACGATCTTCACGATCGGACGCGACGGCAGCGTCGTGCCGTTCGTGCGCGACGCCGATCTCAAGTCGTCGGTCGGCATCGAGGCCGACGAGCCGCGCGATCGACTGCTCGTCGCCAACTCCGACGCCGTCGTGTTCGGCGGGGGCGGAGCCGGGCAAGCGAAGCTCGGCGTCTACAACTTGACGACAGGAGAGCGGCTGGCGATGGTCGATCTCGCGGCCGTCATCGGCACGCCGAGCGCACCGTCGTACTTCGCCAACGACGTCACGGTCGACGGCGACGGCAACGCCTACGTGACCGATACATTCCAAGGTGTTATCTACCGCGTGGGCACCGACTATCAGGCGTCGGTGCTGCACCGCTTCACGAATCTGCCCGAAGGCGCACAGCTCAACGGCATCGTCCATCACGACGGCGGTTACTTGCTCGTCGTTGCGGGCGAGCACACCTACAAGGTGCCCGTCGCGAATCCGTCGGCCACGACGGAAGTCAACGTGACCGGGCCCGTAGCAGGGCAAGACGGCATCGTCTGGGCCGCCGACGGCCGGCTCGTCGCGACGAGCAACAGCGCCACCGAGCCGCAGCTCGTCGCGTTCACGAGCAGCGACGCTTGGGCGAGCGCGCAGCGCGCCGGCGTCGCGCCGCTCGTGGGCCAGGCCACGACGGCGGCCACCGTCGGCGCCGAGGTCTGGGCCGTACACCCGCACTTCAACGACGCGGAGCGGCCGACGATCGAGCAGGGCGTGTTCCGCTGAGCGGGCGCGGCGCGTGGCGCCCGCGCGCCCGCGTTCAAGGTTCCTCGGCTGCGGGCGCGAGCGTGAACCGCGCGACGGGCTCGCCGGCGAGAAACGGCGAGGGCGTGCCGTCGAGCCAGTCCGCCTGCTGATCCTTGAAGTGCGGCGACAAGAAATGCCCGCTCTGGCCGCCGGCGAGCTGGAAGATGCCATTCTCGGGCGCGCCCGGCGCCACGACCATGCGCAGCACGGCGCCGTAGCTCGGCGCGGCCACGCGCAGCGACACCATCGAGCCCGGCAGCGGCGCGGCCGGTAGCTCGAGCCACGGCGCGAGCGGGCCAAGCGCGTCCGCGAGCGGATGCCCGACGTCGAGCTCGTTGACCTCCCCCCACGGAGCGTCGAGCCCCAGGCGGTCGCGCTCGAGCGCCGTCACGGTGTCGAGCAGCACGGTGCGCAGAAACGCGGGCCAGCTCGCGTGTTCGCTCGTCAAGAGATGCGCCGGGCGCTCGTCGAGCAGCCGGCGCAGCACTTCGTCGGCGAGCGGCCAGCGGTAGACGAATCCGGGATCGGCTGCGATCGCGGGCGCGAGCAACGGCGCGATCGCGGCCTCGAGCAACACTCCGTAGTAGGCCTGCAAGATTCGGAAGCCCGGCTCACCGACGTCGGCGCTGCCGTTCCAATCGCGCACGTGCGCGTGCGCCCGGCGGAGATATGGCTCGGGGTCGTCGGCCGGCACGGAGCCGAGCACGGCCGCGCGCAGCGCTTCGTAGCCCTCGGCGCGAGTATCGAGCTGCATCGCGAGGAACTCGGGCTCGGCGAACCGCCGCTGTTCGCCGAGCAAGTCGGCGATGCGCTTCGCGCGCAGCGGCCGCATCCACATGCGGCTCACGCGGTCGGCCTCGCCGCTCGGCAACGTGCGGCTGTTGGCCGTGAACAACGCGCCGTCGGCGCCGCCGACGCGTTGCGGCGGCACGAGCCGGCCCTGCCACGCGCGGCTGCCGTCGGCGAGCGATTCGGGGCGAGAGCCGTCGAAGCCGACGCGCGCAGGCAACGGGCCGTTGACGACCCACGCGATCTCGCCCGCGCCGTCGGCGAGCATCCAGTTGAGCGATGGGCCGTTCCAACGCGCGAGGACGCCCAAGGCGCTCGCGACGTCCGTCGCCGTCGCGAGCTCGAGGAGCGTGACGTCGAGCCCCTGCGGCTCGAGCCACATCGCGTGCAGGGCGAGCGGCCGGCCGAGCCAGTCCGCCGCGACGATCGGGCCCCAGCGCGTGGCGCGCGCTGCGATACGCTCGGGCGCGCCGCCGGCCACGGCGATCTCCGTCGTCGTCACGACGAACGGCTCGGAGCCCTCGGGCGTGCGGTAGCGAGTCGCGTCCTGCGGATCGACCTCGACGACGACCCAGTCGCTCTGGTCCGCGTTGCTGACGGTCGCGCCCCAGACCACGTGCTCGCTGGCGCCGATGAGCACGCCCGGCAAGCCCGGAATGCTCACGCCGCGCACGACACCTTGGGGCCAGGCGAGCTCGACGCGATAGAACGTGCTCGGCAGTCGCAGACTCAGGTGCGGATCGTTGGCGAGCAGAGCGCGGCCGTTCGTGCCGCGCGTCGCGTCGACGGCCCATTGATTCGATGCCGCGCCGCTCAGCGGCGGCGCGACACGCCGCTCTCCGCCGCGCGCGGGCGCGGATCGCTGCCGCAGGTCGACGCTGCCCGCATCCGGAATGAGCGCGGGCGCGTAGCCGCCCGTCGGGTCGCTCGCGGTCGCGCCGAGCACGGGCCGATCGAAGCGCGACGTCGACGGCGTCAGGAATTCGTAGACGGCCGGCGGCAGCACCGCGTGCATGACCCCCTGCGCGCGCTCGTAGGAATCGTTGTTCGAGAGCTGCGTGTAGAACGCGATGACGGCGAGCACGCTGTCCTCGCTGCGCCACGGCTCGGGTTGCGCGCCGAGCAGCCAGTACTCGGGCGGCCGCGCGCGCAGATCGGCGAGCCCGGCGTTGACGCCTTGTGTGTACGCGTCGAGCCACGCGACATGCTCGGCGGGCAGCGCCGCGTGCACGCGGCCGGCGAGCGCGCGGTAGCCGAACGGGCGCTGCGCGCGATCGGCCGCGCGCGCGCGCTCCCCGACGAGCGCCGCGAGCTCGCCCGCCGCGGCGCGGCGCGTGAGGTCCATCTGAAAGAAGCGTTCTTGGGCGTGCGCGTAGCCCTGGCCGCGCAGCACGTCGGCAAACGACTGGCCGCGAATAGTCGGGATCGCGCGCGCGTCGAGCGCGACGTCGAGCGGTGCTTCGAGGCCGGGCAGGGGCGCCGTGCCCGAGCGGCGCGGCAGCGACGCGGCGAGCAGCGCGTACACGACGGCCACCACGAGCACGAGCGCTGCCGCGACTACCAGGAGCCAACGTCTCATCGAGTGCAAACCCTCGGCCGTTCGGCGTATCGTTTATCGGGGCCGCCGCATTATCGCGCGCGTGCCGCCCTGGCCGCAGCCACTTCGGGCTGCCTGGAGAGTCACCGTGGTCAAGACAGTCGCGCTCGTGCTCGCCGGACTCGCCGCGGGATTCGCGGTGGCGTTCATGCTCCAGCCGAGCGCGCCCTCGCGCGACGATCCGAGCGCCGAGCCGGACCCGGTGGTCACGGCAACGAGCGGCAGCGCCGCAGCGACGGCACGCGTCGCCGCGCTCGAGAACGCGCTCGCCGCCGAAGTCGAGCAGCGCGCGGCGCTGGAAGCGCGCATCGGCGAGCTCGCGGCGCAGGTCGAGGAGCTGGGCGCGAGCGCGGCGCGCGCTCCCGATGCGCGCAGCGCGAACGAGCAAGACCGGCGCGCTGCCGAGGCTGCCACGTTGGAGGCGCTGCGCGAGCGCCGCCGGAACGCCGGTCCGCTGGGCGGCGACGAGCTCGAGCGGCGTCAAGTCGAGCGACTCATCGCGGCCGGCTTCGCGCCCGACCGCGCCGAGTGGATCAACCGGCGCCAGGAAGAATTGAGCATGCAGGCGTTGCAAGCAGAGTACGACGCGATCCGCGGAGGCCGCCCGATCGGCGCGGAAATCGCTCTCGCCGGCGAGCGCACGCTGCGCAGCGAGGTTGGCGATGCCGACTACGAGCGCTACCTCACGGCGCTCGGTATCCCGACGAGCGTCGCGGTTCGCGACGTGCTCGCAAGCTCGCCCGCCGAGGGTGCGGGCCTCAGAGCCGGCGACGAGGTCGTCGTGTACGACGGCCAACGCGTGTTCAACGTGGGCGACCTCAATGCAGTGACGCTCGAGGGCACGGCGGGCGAGTCCGTCGTCGTCGAGGTGCGGCGCGACGGCCAAAACCTCCAGCTCGTCATACCGCGCGGACCGCTCGGCATCACGGGCGGCGGCCCACCACGCGGCCCGATGCTGCAGCGCGGCCGTTTGGGCGGCCGCTAGCTCGCCTGGCTTGGCCAGAAGGCCGTGGCTAGAATGAGCCGCTTTACCCCTGGGCTTCCGCCAACCTCATGTCGTTACAAGAAAAGTTCGGGCAGCTCGAAGCCCATCTCAAACGTCTCGTCGTCGGTCAAGAACGGTTGCTGAATCGCATGCTCGTCGCGCTGCTCTCCGACGGGCACTTGCTCGTCGAAGGCGCGCCGGGCCTCGCCAAGACCCGCGCGATCAAAGTTTTGAGCCACAGCATCGAGGGCGACTTCCACCGCCTCCAGTTCACTCCCGACCTGCTGCCCGCCGACCTCACGGGCACGGAGATCTATCGGCCGCAGGACGGCTCGTTCGTGTTCCGGCACGGGCCGCTGTTCCACAACCTCGTGCTCGCCGACGAGGTGAACCGCGCGCCGGCCAAGGTGCAATCGGCGCTGCTCGAGGCGATGGGCGAGCGGCAGATCACGGTCGGCTCCGTGACCTACCCGCTGCCGCCGCTGTTCATGGTCATGGCGACACAGAATCCCATCGAGCAGGAAGGCACCTATCCCTTGCCCGAGGCGCAGCTCGACCGGTTCTTGCTGCACCTGCTCGTCGGGTATCCCGACGCGGCCGGCGAGCGTGCGATCCTCGAGCTCAACCGCGCGGAGCAGCGTCGCGCCGTGAGCGACGAGACGCTGTTCGCGGCGCCCGACCTCATCACGCAAAAAGAAGTGCTCGGCGCGCGTTTGCAGGTCCTCGATCAGCACTTGTCCGCGCCGCTCGAGGAATACATCGTGCAGATCGTGCTCGCGACGCGCGCACCCGAACGCTACGGCGACGATCTCAAGGGCGTGCTGCAATATGGCGCGAGCCCGCGCGCGACGATCGCGCTCGATCGCTGCTCGCGCGCGCATGCCTGGCTCGCGGGCCGCGACTACGTGACGCCCGAGGACGTGCAGGCCCTGGCGCACGACGTGCTGCGACACCGCATCCTGCTCGGCTTCGAGGCCGAGGCCGCGGGCCGCACGCCGAACGAGATCGTCGACACTCTGCTCGCGAGGATCGGAGTGCCGTAATGGCGACACTCGCCGCGCGCCGGCCGCAGTCGCCCGTGCGAGTGACGCTCGCGGACCTCGTGCGCCTGCGCCCCGCCGGCGAATCGCTGCACCTCTCGGCACCGCGCATTCGCGTCGCGGTCGAGGGCGGGCACGTCTCGCAGTACAAAGGGCGCGGTGTCGAGTTCGACGAGTCGCGGCCGTACCAGCCCGGCGACGACTTGCGCACGATCGATTGGCGCGTCACGGCGCGCACGGGCAAGCCGCACACCAAGGTGTTCCGCGAGGAGCGCAACCGGCCCGTGTTCGTCTGGCTCGACCTGCGCCGGCCGATGCTGTTCGCGACGCGCGGCGCGTTCAAGGCCGTGCGTGCCGCCGAGGCGGCCGCGCTCGTCGCCTGGAGCGCCGTCGCCAACGGCGACCGGCTCGGCGGGCTGGTGTTCTCGGAGACCGAGCACCACGAGCTGCGCCCCGCGCTCGGGGCGCGCGCCGCGTTGCGCTTGCTCCAGACGATGTGCAGCGACTCGTTCTGGCAACCGCCGTCGACGGCAGCCGCGAGCGAGGCCGACGCCGAGCGGGCGCTGCTGCGGCTCACGCGCGTCGCGCGGCCCGGCAGTTTGATCTTTTTGTTCAGCGACTTTCGCCGGCTCGGTGCCGACAGCGACCGGCACTTGCGGCAGCTTGCCGGGCATTGCGACCTCCTGCTCGTGCACGTCTACGATGCCGTCGAGGCGGAACTGCCGCCGCCGGGGCGCTATCGAATCGTGAGCGCCGGCCGGTCGTTCAGCATCGAGACGGGCAGCGCGGCCATGCGCCGGCGCTACGAGGAGCGGTTCGCGGCGCGGCGTGCCGGGCTCGCGACGTTGAGCCGGCTTCCCGGTATCGGCATGGTCGATTGCCCCACGGAGGCCGACCCGCGTACCGTGCTTGCACAGCAGTTTCGGCAACGATGAACGACGCCATCGACTACAGCCAGCTACCGCTGCGCGACATTCATCTCCCGGGCGCCGTTGGCTTCTGGCCGCCGGCGCTCGGCTGGTGGCTCGTCGCGGTGCTCGTGCTCTTAGGTCTAGTGCTGTTCGCCGTCTACTACTACCGTGGTCGACACCGCCGCGTGGCGCTGCGCACGATGAAGCGCGTGCGCGCCGCGCTCGAGCAGGGCGCCGAGCCCGTCGTCTGCTTGCAAATGGTGTCGACCGTGTTGCGCCGCTTCGCGATGACATCGGCGCGCTCCTCGCCGGAAGTGCCGGGGCTCATCGGCGAAGGCTGGCTCGAGTACTTGGACAGCCGCTGGCAGCGCCACGAGTTCGCCAAAGGACTCGGCCGGCAGCTGCTCGCTGCCCCGTACGGACGGCCCGACAGCATCGAGCGCGGCACGGCGCTCGAGCTCACGGCGCTCTGCACGGCCTGGCTCACGGCGCAGCCGGCGCGCACACCCGTCGCGAGCGGGGCGTAGCATGTTCACGTTGGCGTGGTGGTGGATGCTCGCGGCGCTGCCGCTGCCGTGGCTCGTGCGCAAGCTCCTGCGGGCCGAGTCGCTCGATCGCGACGCGGCGCTCAAGGCGCCCGTGGCGGCGGAGTTCGCCGACCTCGTCGGCGTGCGTGCGCCCGATGCCGGGCGCCGGGCTCGCCTCGCGGTGCTCGCGGGCGTCTGGCTACTCGCCGTCTTCGCGGCGGCGCGGCCGCAGTTCGTCGGCGAGCCCGTGTCGCTGCCGATGACGGGGCGCGACTTGCTGCTGTCCGTCGACCTCTCGGGCAGCATGGAAGAGCAGGACTTTCAGCTCAACGGCCAGTGGGTCGACCGGCTCACGGCGCTCAAGTCCGTTGCCACGGATTTCATCGACCGCCGCGTCGGCGATCGCGTCGGCCTCATCTTGTTCGGCCGCGAGGCGTACTTGCAGGTGCCGCTGACGTTCGACCGCGCGACGGTGAGCACGCTGCTCGACGAGTCCGTGATCGGCCTCGCGGGTAAGGAAACCGCGATCGGCGATTCGATCGGGCTTGCGATCCGCACGCTCGACGACGCGGGCGTCGAGGCGGGCCGCCGCGTCGTGCTGCTGCTCACCGACGGCGCCAACACCGCGGGCGCCGTCGATCCGCTCAAAGCGGCCGAGCTCGCCGCGCAGCGCAAGGTCGTCATCTATACGATCGGCATCGGCGCCGACTCGCTGACCGTGCGCTCGCTGTTCGGCGAGCGACAGATCAACCCGTCGGCCGATCTCGACGAGGATGCGCTCACGGCGATCGCGCAGATGACGGGCGGCCGCTACTTCCGCGCGCGCGACACGGCCGAGTTCGCGGAGATTTACACGATCCTCGACGCGCTCGAGCCCGCGGAGTCCGACGAGCGCGGCTTCCGGCCCGTCAACGAGCTGTTCTATTGGCCGCTAGGACTTGCCGTGGCGCTCGCGCTCGCCGCCGCCCTCGCCGCGTTCGGGGCGGCGCGTTTCGAGTGGTCGCGCGGTGCCCTTGGCCGTGCGCGGCGAGGGCTCGAGCATGGCTGAGTTCCATTTCTTGAGGCCGCTGTGGCTCCTGCTGTTGCCCCTCGGCGCGTGGCTCATCTGGCAGCTCATGCGCGGGCGCGCCGACGGCGGCGGCTGGCGCAGCGTCGTCGCGGTCGAGCTGCGCGCTCATGTGCTCGCCGAGCCCGAGGTGCTGCGCGACAGCCGCGCGGCGCTCTTCGCGGCGCTCGCCGCGTGGGCCGTCGCCATCGTGGGGCTCGCGGGACCGACGTGGGAGCGCGTGCCCGTCCCGGCTTTTCGCTCCGACGAGGCGCTCGTCGTGGCGCTCGACCTGTCGCGCTCGATGGACGCGGGCGACGTCGAGCCGTCGCGTCTCGCGCGCGCCAGGCTCGAGCTGCTCGAGCTGCTCGAGCGACGCGGGGCGGGGCAGACCGCGCTCGTGGTGTTCACGACGCACGCGTTCACCGTCACGCCGCTCACGACCGACACGCGCACGATCTCGTCGCTCGTCGCGGCCGTCTCCACGGACATCATGCCGACACGCGGCAGCTCGATCGCGGCGGGGCTCGACAAGGCCGCCGGGCTGCTGCGCCAGACCGGGCTCACGCGCGGCGACATTTTGCTCATGACCGACTCCGAGGTCGGCGACGCAGAGCTTGATCTCGCAGGCGAGCTCGCGAGCGAAGGTTTCCGCGTCAGCGTGCTCGCCGTCGGCACGGAGCAGGGCGCGCCGATTCCGCAAGCCGAGGGCGGCTTCGTCAACGATGAGAACGGCCGCGTCGTCGTGCCGCAGCTCGACGCCGCGCGCCTACAGCGCCTCGCGGCTACGGGCGGGGGCCGTTTCGCGCGGCTCGTTGCCGGCGACCGCGACCTCGATACGCTGTTCCCTGCGGCGGCCGCGTTGCCGCTCGATGCCGCGCTCGACGCCGACGGCGGCGGTCAGTACGAGGCCGACGTCTGGAGCGACCGCGGCGCGTGGCTCGCCGTCCTGTTGCTGCCGCTGCTGGCGTTGTGCTTCCGCCGCGGTTGGATCGCCGCCTGGGTGCTCGTCATCGTCTGGCCGGCCCCGAGCGCGCACGCGTTCGAGTGGCAAGACCTCTGGCAGCGCCGCGACCAGCGCGGCTACGAAGCGCTGCAGACGAACGAGGCCGGGCGCGCCGCGGAGTTGTTCGAGAACGCCGAGTGGCGCGGCGCCGCGCAATACCGCGCCGCGCAGTTCGAGGCGAGTGCCGCGACGCTCGGCAACCTCGACACGGCCACGGCCCACTACAACCGCGGCAACGCCCTCGCGAAAGCCGGCGCCCTGGAGGCTGCGATCGGCGCCTACGACCGGGTCCTTGAGCTCGATCCCAATCACGAGGATGCGCGTTACAACCGCGATCTCGTCGAGCAGTTCTTGCAGGACAACCCGCAAGAGCAGCAGCCGCCACAGGAGCCGGGCGAGGGGGAGCAGAGCCAGCAAGGCGACTCGAGCGAGTCGCAGAGCCAGACCGGCGAGCAGCAGGACGGCGAGCAGTCCGAGGACGGCGAGCAAGGGCAGAGCGGCGAGTCGACGGCCGGCGACGGCACGAACGATACGCCCGAGGAGCCGAACGAGGGCGAGCCCGAGGGCGAGGAGCAAGAACAAGAGCAGAACGCGAACGCCGGCGAGCAGTCGGGCGACCCGACGGAAGCGACGCCCGGGCCGGAAGAAATCGAACGCTGGGCGTCGGAGCAGGCCGCCGAGCAATGGCTGCGGCGCATTCCGCAGGATCCCGGCGGCTTGCTGCGGCGCAAGTTCCTCTATCAGTACCAGCGGCTCGGTCTCGACCAGGACGGCAATCGCGTGCTCGACGGCGCGGCCGCGGAGCAACGGCCGTGGTAACGCGCGGCCGCCGCGGCGGGCTCCCGGCGCCGCTCGCGCTCGGGCTGGCGCTGGCGCTGCCGGCGCTCGCGCTCGCCCAGGGCCCGCCCGTTGCCGCGACCGTCGATCGCGCCGTCGTGCGCGCCAACGAGTCGTTCGTCTACATGCTGCGCGCCGAGGGTCCCGTGACCGGCGACCCCGAGGTCGCAGCGCTCGCCGCGCAGTTCGACATCCTCAATGCGCCGTCGAGCACGCGCAGCATCGGCATCGTCAACGGCCGCCGCTCCGAAGTTTACGAGTGGCAATTCCCGCTGATGCCCAAGGCGCCCGGCGAGTTCACCATACCCGCGCTGCGCGTCGGCGATCGCCAATCGAATCCCGTCGCCGTGCGCGTGCTCGCGCCCGAGTCGGGCGCGGGTCCCGCGGCCGACATCTTCATGGAGCTCAGCGCCGAGCCCGAGGTCGTCTACGCGCAGGCGCAAATCATTTTCACGCTGCGCCTCTACATCGGCGTGACCACGGGTCGCGCGACGCTCACGGCCCCCGAGGTCGGCGGTGTCGAGGCGATCGTCGAGAAGCTCGGCGAGGATAGTCGGTACCAGACGACGCGCGCTGGCCGTGACTTCGTGGTCCAGGAACGCCGCTACGCCGTGTTTCCGCAGCAGGCCGGAATGCTGACGATCGGGCCCGTGACCTTCGAGGCCATGGTCATTCCGGACCGCGGTTTCTCGCGCGTGCAGCGCTTTCGCTCCGACGTGCTCGAGGTCGCCGTGCAGCCGGCCGTCGCGCCGCCGGCAGCGCTCGCGGGCGCGGCCTGGTTGCCGGCGCAGCGCGTGACGTTGACCGAGGACTGGGGCGACGGCGGCGATGAGCTCACCGTCGGCATTCCGCGCACGCGCACGATCGTCGTCGAAGGCGCGGGCCTGCTCGAGACGCAGCTGCCCGACTTGACGCTCGAGCAGCTGCCCGGCATCCGCCAGTACGCCGATCAGCCCGAGCTCGAGCGCAGCGTCACGCCCGAGGGGTTCTTGTCGCGCCGCCGCGTGAGCTTCGCCGTGATCGCGCAAGCGCCGGGCGAGGTTGCGCTCGGCGGCGTGCGCGTGCCGTGGTGGAGCGTCACGCAGCAGCGTTGGCAAGTGGCCGAGTTGCCGCCGCGCACGTTGCGCGTAAGCCCGAGCGCCGAGGAGGCGCCGCCCGAACCCGCCGCGACGCCCGTGGGCGCGGCCCCGGCGAGCGGCGCGCCGCAGAGCTTCTGGCCGATCGTGAGCGCAGTCTTGGCGTTGTCGTGGGCCGTGACGCTCGTCGCCTGGTGGCGCGCGCGAACGCGGCGCGCGAGCCCGCCGGCGCCGACGGTGCCGGCCGCGGAACGGCGGCCGGCGTTGCGCAGGATCCTGCGCGATCTCGAGAGCGCCTGCGCCGTCGGCGACCCCGCGGCCGCGCGTAACGCGCTGCTCGCATACGGTGAGACGCGCTTCGCCGAGCAGCCGCCGCGGAGCCTTGGGGCGCTGGCGGCGCTGCTCCCCGCCGACGCAGCTCGCGAGGTCTTGGCGCTCGAGGCGCACATCTATGGTGCGGAGCCGAAAGCGTGGCGCGGCGACGGGCTAAGGGCCGTGCTCGCCCAGCTAGAAGAGGCCGGCGGTACGTCCGATCGGCCGCCGGCCGATCCGCTAATGCCGCTCTACCGCTGATTTCCCCCCGGGGGGCAGGCGTTTGTGACCTGGATTGGAGATTTGCCCGGCCGGGAGGCGCATGCTTTCGGGCCTTGCAGGTGTTGCCAGTGGCCATGGACCCACAGAAATTCGTCGCGGACAACTACGGATCGGCATATGCCGAGCAGCTCCGGCGCGGCTTCCGTGGGCTGCGCTTTACGGGTCTCATCGAGAAGGAGTTCCGCGAGTCTTACGTCGCGCAAAACTTGCCGCGCGCGCGTCTGTCGGGCCTCATCGCATTGATCATCGTGCTCGCCGTGACGTGCATCGACCTGTTGCTCGGCACGGCGACGGCGGACACGCTCAACACGCTGCGCTTGGGCGTGCTGTGCCCGTTGCTCGTCGCGCTCGCGATCGGCATCTCGGTGCCGGCCGCGCAGCGCTACTACACCGAGATCATCGCCGTCGGCGTGACGCTCGTCGGCCTCGTCGTAACGTACATCGTGCACTTGGGCGCGCTCGCGGGTTCGTCGTACGTGCTCGCGGGCCTCGTGCTCGTCGTGCTCTACGGCTGCTTGTTCTTGGGGCTGCTATTCAACGTGGCCATGACCGTGACCGCGTTCTTGATCGGCGCGCACTTCGTCAGCGGCATCGTCGTCGGTCTGCCGTTCGACCAGCTCTACTACACCACCGCGATCTTGGGCGGTGCGGCGGTGATCGGCGGCATCTCGACTTACAACCTCGAGCATGCGCTGCGCACCAACTTCCTCGAGACGCGCATGCTCAACGAGCTCGCCGAGCGTGACGGCCTCACGGGCCTCTACAACCGCCGCATCTTCGACGACTACGTCGAGCGGCTCTGGCGGCAGTCGCGCCGCGAAGGCACCTCCGTCGCCGTCATCTTCGTCGACATCGATTTCTTCAAGTCGTACAACGACCTCTACGGCCACCAAGCAGGCGACGACTGCCTGAAGAAGGTGGCGAGGTGCATCGCGCGCGGCGCCAAGCGGCCGTTCGATTTCGCGGCCCGTTACGGCGGCGAGGAATTCGTGCTCGTGCTCTACGGGCCGCCCGAGGAGTACGCGCGCAGCGTCCCGGAGCAAATTCGCCGCGACGTGCTCGAGCTCGCGATCCCGCACGGCGGCTCGCAGGCCGGCAGGCACGTCACGGTCAGCGTGGGGCTCTCGCTCGCGTCGCCCGAGACGAGCCGCAGCTTGGCCGGCGCGATTCAGACGGCCGACGAGGCGCTCTATCAGGCCAAACGCGAGGGCCGCAACCTCGTCGTCTTCAAAGACTCCGACAGCTCGGACGTGGAGACCGGCAACTTCCGCGTCATCCAGCGCGATTTGGCGTAGGGATTTCTCACCGCCTGCGTACGGCTCTCTCGAGACACGCCGGAAGACCATCCCTGGGGCTCGTCGGCGCACGTCCCTGTGCGCCGACGGTCTCGAGAGAGCCGTACGCAGTCGGTGAGAAATCCCAGTGAGGGTTACCAGGTGCCGGTGTTGGCCATCGAGGCCCAGGGCTCGGCTTTGGGAAGCGCCGCGCCCTTCTGGAGCAGCTCGATGGAGACGTTGTCGGGCGAACGGATGAACGCCATCTTGCCGTCGCGCGGCGGGCGGTTGATCGTGACGCCGGCGTCGCGCAGGCGTTGGCAGAGCGCGTAGATGTCGTCGACCTCGTAGGCAACGTGGCCGAAATTGCGCCCGCCCGCGTACTGCTCGGGATCCCAGTTGTAGGTGAGCTCGAGCGCGCACTCCTCTTGTCCCGGCGGCGCGACGAACACGAGCGTGAAGCGGCCGGCCTCGTGGTCGACGCGGCGCACTTGCTGCAAGCCGAGCTTGTTGCAATAGAAGTCGAGGGATGCGTCGAGATCGCTGACGCGCACCATTGTATGCAGATACCGCACGACCTATTCTCCTTACGAGTCGATGCCAGCCCAGAGTTTGCGGGACTATACCCGGAGAGTGCGGGCGGTCACAGGCACCGAATCCATTGACGGACGCACGCATCATCTTCGTTCCCGGGTTGAACCCGAAGCCGCCGGCGGAAATCTACCGGCCGCAGCTCGAGCGCGTGCTGCTCGCGGGGCTCGCGCGCTCGCGGCCGCGCGCAGCCGAATGGCTCGCCGCGCACGATGAAGCCTTCGTACTCGTCGCCTGGACCTATCTTTTCTACGGCGCCCATCGGGACGTCACCGTCGACTTGCCCGGCATCGAGCAGCTGCTTCGGCAGACCGCCCCGAGCGAGCAGGACCTGCGCGAGCTCGGCTCGTGGCCGCGCCGATTGCTGAGATGGGCACATCTCGTGGGCGACGCCGTGCCGTTCCTCGGCCGGCGGCTCGCGCCGCCGCACACGCGGCGGCTCATGCACGAGGCGAACCGCTATCTCAAGAATCGGGACGGCGTCGGCGCCGAGGTGCGCGGCGTGCTGCGCGCCACGCTCGAGGGCGCGTGGCGAGACGGCGCGCGCGTGTTGCTCATCGGCCACAGCTTGGGCTCCGTCATCGTCTACGACACGCTGTGGGAGCTCACGCACGTGCAACGCGCTGCCGGCGAGATCAGCTTGCTCGTGACGCTCGGCAGCCCGCTCGCGACACGGTTCGTGCAGCGGTCGCGGAAGGGCGCGCGTGGCGAGGACGCGGCGCGTTATCCGCACAACGTGCGGCGCTGGGTCAATCTCACGGCGCGCGGCGACACGACGGCGCTGCGGCCGCGGCTCACGCCGTACTTCCACGAGATGCGCGATTTAGGATTGGTCGACGCGCTCGAGGACTTCGTCGACTTCGACAACTATTTCCGCGGCGCCACCGGCCTCAACGCGCACGAGGCCTACGGCTATCTCGCGCAACCGCTGCTCGCCGAAGTCATCGGCGACTGGCTCGAGCGGCAGTTCTGAGCTTCGCTTGCGAGGGCTCCCCCCGAGACACGCCGGAAGTGCATCCCTGCGGCTCGGCGGCGCACATCCATGTGCGCCGACGGTCTCGGGGGGAGCCCTCGCAAGCGAAGCTCAGAACTGGTTGTTATTGGGGGGCGGATTCGAGCTGGGGCTCGATGATGACGTCGATGCGGCGGTTGCGCTCGCGGCCCTGCTCGGTGTCGTTGTTGGCGATCGGCTGCGTCTCGCCGTAGCCGACCGAGCTCAGGCGGAACGCCGGCACGTTGAGCTCGGTCGTGAGATACGCGCTCACGGCGTCGGCGCGCCGCCGCGACAGCGCGAGATTGCTCTCGTCGCCGCCGTACGAGTCGGTGTGCCCCTCGACCGTGATCTGCGAGCGCGGGAACACTTCCGCAGCCTGCCGCACCTTCTCGAGGAGCTGCCGATACGCGGGCCGCACGACGTCCTGGCCGCTCTGGAACGTGAGCCCGACGAGCCGGATGATCATGCGGTTGCCTTCGCGCGAGACGCGCGCCTCGTCGCGCGCGAAGATGTTCTCGATCGCGGCGAACTGCTCGCGGATGCGCTCTTCCGCCGCGAGGCGCTGCACGAGCGCCACGCGCTCCTGCGAGACGCCGCCGAGGCGCTGATCGAGATCGCGGATCTCCTCCTCGAGCGCTGCGACGCGCGTGCGCATGTCGGCGACGTCGCGCTCCGCTTGCGCGGCCTGCTCGCGCAGGCCCTCGATGTAGGCGACGAGCTCCGTGACGACGGGCTCGACGCCCTTGTCGAGCTGCGCGGCTATGTCGGCGGCGGCGCTGATGTCGGCGAGAGGCTGCTCGTAGCTCAGGATGAGATCTTCGAGCGTCCGATCTTCGTCGTCGATCCGGGCGATGAGGCCTGCGAGATAGATCGCGTGCCGGGCCTCGTAGTTCGCCTGCTGCGCGAGGCTGCGCGGCAAGTCCGTGTCGTAGCGGTTGTCGTTGAGCTCGCGCTCGGCTTCGGCGAGCAGGCCGCGCGCCCGCTCGTAGGTTTTCGGCGCGAGCCGCGGCACGCGGGCCTGCTCGGCCTCGGCGAGCAACGCGCGCGTCTGGCTCAGGTACTGAGCCTTGATGGCCGTGAGCTCGGCGTCGCGGAACAGCGCTTCGGCCTCGTCGGCGCGCGTGCGCGCGCCGCGAATGTCGCCCGTCTCGAGACGCCGCGCGGCCTGGCCGAAGCTCTCGCCGGCCTCGGCCCAGAGGTCGGCCGCGAATGTGGCGGCGTTGGCGTTGGCGGCATCGGCACGTGTCTTGATGACGGCCGCGAGCGTAACGCTCGCGATCTCGGCCGCGTCACGCGCCTCGCCGAGCGTGCGAGCCGCAGTGGCCAGAGCGCTGCGAATGCGGTCGATGTTGCGGCCACGCGTGAGGTCGGCTTCGGCCGATAGATAGGCCTCGAGGCCGCGGCCGAACGTCTCGGGCGCGAGCAGCTCGGCGTTCGCCGCTCGTGCCTGCTCGAGCGCTCGATCGGCGTCGCCGAACAGCGTCGCCCGCAGATCGTCCTGGGCAAACGCAGGCGCCGCCAGTGCGGCGAGCAGACCGAGCAACGCGAGCCGGATATGAGTCATTCGAACGAGCTCCTCGACACTCTCTCTATATGCCGCGGGGAAAATATGTCAAGAGCCGCGCGGCCAACGCGATTTCACCACGGATTACGGAGATTCGCAGCGTGCGCGCGCCGCGGGTCCCGGCAAACTGTGCAGCCAATCACAGACGTTGTGCCAGGCCGGCTTCTAGACTCACGAACCCATGGGCGTCAAGTACTACACGCACTTCGTGCTGACCGGCGAGGCCGCGGCGGGCTCTGATCAGGAATTCAGCGGAGTAGTGGAAGTGAATCAAGCGACGGACCAGCGCTACGAGACCAAAGAGATCGAGGCGCTGCTCGCGCGCAATTTCGATCTGCGCTCGAGCGACGTCCGGCTCATCAATTGGGCTCGATTGCAGTAGCTCCCAACGGTTTCCCCCTGTGACTTCGCCCGGCTTCGGCCGGGCTTTTTTTTGGCGGCCATGGATGGCCGCCATGCCGCATTTTCCTGCGCGCGGAGGATCACTGATAACGCACGCCCGTGATCTCATACCGCCTTCTCCCCTCCGGCGTCGGCACGTCAACCGTCGAGCCCAGCGCCTTACCGAGCACGGCCTTCCCCAATGGCGAGTCGACGCTGACGTACTCGGGCGCGAAGTCGAACTCGTCGGGACCGACGAGACGATACTCCGCGCGCCGCCCGTCGTCGCTCGTAAGCTCGAACCGCGCGCCGAAGTACACCCTGCTCGTGTCGCTCGGCGTCGTATCGACGACGCGGATGCCCGTCAAGCGCTTGCGCAAGAAGCGCACGCGCCGATCGATCTCGGCGAGCTGCTTCTTGCCGTAGATGTACTCGGCGTTCTCGGACCGATCGCCCTGCGCGGCTGCTTCGGCCACCGCTCTGGTGACGGCAGGGCGCTTCACGCGCCAGAGCTCGTCGAGCTCGCGGCGCAGCCGCGCCGCGCCCTCGGGCGTGATGTACTTCGCGCTCTCGGGTCGCGGCGCGCGGTAGCGGCCCATAACACCCCTCTGTCGCGCCGTGCGATACTCGCCGACGTTGCGACGGATGTTAGCAAGTCACGATGAGCGAGTTTCGCGGCATTCCGGTCGTCGTCACGGGCGCCAAGTACCAGACCGAGCAGGGCTTCGCCGCCATCAAGAACGGCGTCAAAGCGCGCTCCGACCGGCAACAGGCGCCGCGCGAGCGGAAGCCTGCTTGGCTCAAGGCGCGGTTGCCCGCGGGCGAGCGCTTCGAGCGGGTGCGCTCGACGGTTCGCGAGCATCGTCTCGCGACGGTCTGCGAAGAATCCATCTGCCCGAACATCGGCGAGTGCTGGAACAACGGCACCGCGACCATCATGCTCTTGGGATCTGTCTGCACGCGCGCCTGTCAGTTCTGCGCCGTCGACACGGGCAACCCGCACGGCTGGCTCGACAAGGATGAGGTCGAGAACTCGGCGCGCACGGTCGAGCTCATGAACCTGAACTACATCGTGCTCACGTCCGTCGACCGCGACGACTTGCCCGACGGCGGCGCGCGCCATTACGCCGACTGCATCCGCGCTATCAAGGCACGCTGCCCGCAGACGGCCGTCGAGGCGTTGACGCCGGACTTCGCCGGCAATCTCGCCGCCGTGACCACGGTGCTCGACTCAGGTGTAGACGTGTTCGCGCAAAACCTCGAGACCGTCGAGCGGCTCACGCACCGCGTGCGCGACGCGCGCGCGGGCTACGTGCAGACGCTCACGGTGCTCGCGCACGCGAAGCGCTATCGGCCCGACGTGCTCACGAAGTCGAGCCTGATGGTGGGCTTGGGCGAGACCGCGGACGAAATCGTCGCGGCGCTCGACGACCTTAGGGTAGCCGGCGTCGACATCGTCACGTTCGGCCAATATCTGCGGCCGACCGTCAACCACTTGCCCGTCGAGCACTTCGTGACGCCCGCGGAGTTCGAGCGCTATCGCACCTTGGGTCTCGAACGCGGCTTCCTCGAGGTCGTGGCGGGGCCGCTCGTGCGCTCGAGCTATCGCGCCGACCGCGTGTTCGAAAAGAACAACGTCGGGCTCTGACGTAGGTGAGCGAGTTTCTCGCCGCGTACGGCCTGTTCCTCGCGCAGCTCGCGACCTTCGTCCTGCTCGTCGTCGTCGCGATCGCCCTGCTCGCGGCCACGCGCCGCCGCGGCCACGCCGAGGGCCTCGTCGTGGCGCATCTCAACCGCCGCTACGAGGACTCGGCCGACGAGCTCAAGGTCGTCGTCGAGGGCAAGGCGCGGTTCAAGAAGGAAGCCAAGGCTCGCGACAAGCAGCGCAAGCGCGAGGAGAAGGCGCGCGGGAAAGAGGACAGCCCGAAGCCGCGCCTGTTCGTGCTCGACTTCAAGGGCGACTTGCGCGCGAGCGCCGCGGCCTCGCTCCGCGAAGAAGTCTCGGCCATCGTGCGCGTCGCGCGGCCGCAGGACCGCGTACTGTTGCGGCTCGAGAACTCGGGCGGCACGGTCCACGAGCACGGCTTCGCGGCGTCCCAGCTCACGCGGCTGAAAAGCCGTGGGCTCACGCTGCTCGTCGCCGTCGACAAGGTCGCGGCCAGCGGCGGCTACCTCATGGCGTGCGTGGCCGACAGGATCATCGCCGCGCCGTTCGCGATCGTGGGCTCGATCGGCGTGCTCGCGCAGCTGCCGAATTTCCATCGGCTGCTCGAGGACAAGGGTGTCGACTTCGAGCAAGTCACGGCCGGCCGCTACAAGCGCACGCTGACGGTGTTCGGCAAGAACACCGATGAAGGCCGAGCCAAGCTGCAAGAAGAAGTCGAAGACGTCCACGAGCTTTTCAAGCGCCAGATCCGCGAGCATCGGCCGCAAGTCGACATCGAGCGCGTGGCCACGGGCGAGCATTGGCACGGCATCCGCGCGCTCGAGCTCAAGCTCGTCGACGAGCTGCGCACGAGCGACGACTTTCTGCTCGAGGCGGCCAAAGACCACGAGCTCTACCACTTGGCCTACAAGCGCCGGCGCGCCTGGCAAGAGCGCATGCTCGGCGGCGTGGAGAGCTTGCTGACACGCTGACTCATGTCGAAGCTCCGGCCCGCGGCCACGCGAGGCTGATGCATACTTCCCCTCGCATCCGCGAATAACAAGGCGCTCGTTCTTGTCAACGGCGCCGTCTACGCCCAGTCGCGCGCCGGCGAAGCCGGCGGCGCGCGCTCGGCCGCACCGACGCTCTGGTCGGCGGCGATGAGCCGGAGGACGTGCAGCTCGGCCAAGTCGACGCCGACCACGACGACGACTACCTCTATCGGTTGGGCGCTTCGCCGATTTCGTCGGTTATGTATACTCGGGCCGAGGTCAGGGAGTCACAGCCGCCATGAGTCTCCGGCTCGGTCCTTCGCTCGCCGTCGTCGCCACGCTGCTCGGCGGCTGCACGCTGTTGTCCCCGCCCCGCGAAGCGGCGGGGCCCGTCATCGAAGCGCCCGCGCGGCCCGATCCCACGGCGCCGCGGCTTGCGGCGCTCGAGACGCGGCACTTCGAGCTTGCGGCCGATCAGGAGCTCGCCGGCGAGACGCAGGTGATCTTCGCGCGCCACGAGAACACGTTCTCGGCCATCGGCCGCCAGTACAACCTGGGCTACGAGGAGCTGCGCCGCGCCAATCCCGGCGTCGACCAATGGCTGCCGGGCGAGGACACGGCGATCTACCTGCCGACGCAGACGATCCTGCCCGAAGCGCCGCACGCGGGCGTCGTCATCAACGTGCCGGCGATGCGGCTCTACTACTTCACGACCGAGAAATCGGCGGCCGGCGCGAGCGCGACGGTCACGAAGGTGTCGAGTCATCCGATCGGCATCGGCGTGCAAGGCTGGGCCACGCCGTTCGGCGAGGCCAAGGTGACCGACAAGGTGAGCGACCCGACCTGGTACGTGCCCGCGTCGGTGCGCAAGGAGCACGCCGAGCGCGGCGACCCGCTGCCGCGCGTCGTGCCGCCCGGGCCCGACAACCCGCTCGGCAAATTCGCGATGACGTTGTCGCTGCCGGGCTACCTCATTCACGGCACGAACAAGCCGCCCGGCGTGGGCATGCGCTCGAGCCACGGCTGCATTCGCCTGTACCCCGAGGACATCGAGGCGTTGTTCGGGCGCATCGGCCGCGGCACTGCGGTCCGTCTCGTCAACCAGCCCGTGCTCGCCGGCTGGCGCGACGGCCAGCTCTATCTCGAGGTGCATCCGCCGCTCGCCGAGGAGACGCACGACCTGCTCGCCGAGGCCGACGCGGCGCTGACGCGCGCGCTCGCGCGGGCGGGCGCCGCGGCCGCAACGGTCGAGATCGACCGCGCGGCCGTCGCGCGCATCGTGACCGAGCAGCGCGGCATGCCGTTGCCGGTGCTGCGGGGCACTCGCTCCCTGGATCACTACCTCGCGAGCGCGCGCATCGTCGAGAACACGGTGCCCCTCGCGCCGGCCGAAGGTGACGAACTGGCCGAGGCCGCGGCGCCACCGCCTGTGGCCGCCGCCGCGGTTGCGCTGCGCTAGCCGAGCCTCGGCCGGCGCAGGCACGCGCGGCCGCCTCGCGCACGCATGATCCCGCTACGCGACGACAACCCCGTCCGCGGCATTCCGGTCGTGACGATCGGGCTGATCCTCGCATCGACGGCCGTGTACCTCTGGGAGCTGTCGCTGCCCCCGGAGTCCGTGCAGACCGCGATCACGCTCCTCGGCTTCATGCCGGCGATGCTGTTCGGCCACGCGAGCATCGAAGGCGACCCTTGGGTGTCGCCGGTCGGATCGATCTTCACGGCGATGTTCCTGCACGGCGATTTCTGGCACCTCGCGAGCAACATGCTGTACCTCTGGATCTTCGGCGACAACGTCGAGGACCGCATGGGCAGACTGCGCTTCGTCGCGTTCTATCTGGTCTGCGGCGCGATCGCCGCGCTCGCGCAGGCGCTGCCCGACATGCGCTCGACGGTGCCGATGATCGGCGCGAGCGGCGCCGTGTCGGGCGTGCTCGGCGCGTACGTCGTGCTCTATCCGCGCGCCAACGTGCTCGTGGCCGCGCCGTTCATTCTGCTGCGCGTGCCGGCGCTCGTCGTGCTCGGTTTCTGGTTCGTGGGGCAGGTCGTGAGCTCGCTCGCGGCCGAGCCCGGCGCCGGCGGCGTCGCGTTCTTGGCGCACGTCGGCGGGTTCGTCGGCGGCGCGATCCTCATTCGTTGGTTCTTGCGCGAGCGACGCCGGGAGCGCGCGTAACGACGAAGCACGGCGGTGCTGCAACCGCAATCGCCGCCAGCTATCATGCGCGCGTTCTCCTCAAGCGCGGACAGAATGGCGTCCGAACCCTTCGACTTCAGCTCCGCCCCAGTCGCCGCCGACGGCGCCGACGTCATTCCGCTAGTAACGCCCACGGTCGTTGCGTTCATCGGCCGCACGGAGCGTGGACCCCTCAACGAGCCCGTTGCCATCAAGACTTTCGAGGAGTTCAGCCGCGTCTTCGGCGGCCAAACCACCTTTAGTTTCATGTCGTTAACCGTGCAACATTTCTTCTGGCACGGCGGCGAGGCGGCCGTGGTCGTGCGCGTGGCCAACCGTGCGACGCGAGCCATGATCGACATCCCGGCCGGCCGCGAGACGCTGCGCCTCCAGGCCCGCCAGCCCGGCAGTCGCGAGCACCTGCGCGTGTCGGTCGACTACGACCGCGTCGAGCGCACGCCCGACAAGTTCAACCTCGTCGTCCAGCGCCTGTCGCGCGCGGGTTCGCAGCTCGTCGACGATCAGGAGCTGTTCGAGAACGTGTCGATGGACCCGACCGACGAGCGATTCATCGTCGACGCGCTGCAAGGCGCGGAGCTCGTGCGGCTCGTCGGGCCGCTGCCGGGTTTTCGGCCCGCGCCGACGCGCGCGACGCTGCCCGGCCAGGCGATACCTTATATATCCGTCAAACAGGCGGGCTCCGACGGCGAGGAGCTTACCGATTACGACATCGTCGGCTCGAACAGCGAAGGCACCGGGCTGTTCGCGCTCGACCGCTGCGAGCGCGTGGATCTCATCTGCGTGCCTTCGCCGCCGGGTCGCGATCTCGGCAGCACGAGCTTCCTCGCCGCGACGCGCTACTGCGAGCGGCGCCGCGCGCTGCTCGTCTGGGATCCGCCGTGGTCGTGGTCGACGGCAGACTCTGCTCTGCTCGGGCTCCGCGGTTCTGCGCAGGCGAGCCGCCACGCTCTGACGTACTTTCCGCGCGTGCGGCCGCGCGGCGACCTCGGCCGCTACGGCTTCGGTGTGCCCGCGTGCGGCGTCGTCGCCGGCATGCTCGCGCGCAGCGACCAGGGTGGCGTCTGGCACCGCATGCCGCCCGTCGACACCACGCTCAAGGGTGGCCTCGCGCCGCTCGCGGAGGTGGGGCAGAAGCAGGCCGCGAGCTTGCAGCGCATGGGCGTCAACACGTTCGTGCGCCTACAGCCCGGCGTCACGGCGTTGCAAGGCAACGTGAGCTTCGCGGGCGCCACGGCCGTGGAGAGCCTCGCGCAGAACCTGGCTGCGAGCCGTCTCACGGCGTTCATCTTGGGCTCGATCGAGCAGCGCACGCGCTGGGTGTTCGCCGCGCAGCGCTCCGAGCGCTTGGCCGCGGACCTCGAGCGCCAGGTCTGGATTTTCTTGTCGCGCTTGAAACAGCACGGCGCGCTCGCCGGCGCGACGCCGGAGCAAGCGTTCTTCGTGCGCACGAGCGTGGCGCGCGAGCCGGCCGCCGGCGGCGGGCGCGACGTCGCGATCACGCTGCGCGTGGGCTTCGCGCCGCGCGCGCCGAACGAGCTCCTGATCTATGACTTCCGCTATCACGCCACGAGCCTCACGACCGAGGTCGTGCCTGTGCGCGACGCCGAGCGGCATCTCGGCTAGAACGCGTCGGAAAGCGCGGATTGCGCGCGCCGGGAACCGGTCGCAGGTTGTGACCGGTTTGATGCACGACACAATGGCGAACCGCGTCCGCTACGATCCCTCCATGCCTGCGACGCCTGCTGCTCCGAGCGATGCCGTCCACGATGACACATCGAGTATTTTCTGTCGCTGACGCCGGCCGAGCGCCTCGCGGAGCTCGAGTCGCGGCTCGCCTTCTTCGACTCGGCGCGTCCCCACGCCGATACCAAGCTACCGCCGGATCCTCGAGACGCTTGAGCGGCACGGTATGTTCAGGCCAACGGCGCTATGCCGACCAGCCGTTCTTGAATCTGTCCGGGGTACTGCTAGTCGCTTGTGTCTGGGCGGTGATCTATTACGTCGGGGCAAGCGTTCTTTCGTGGCTGTTGAAGAAGGGACTGCCGCCGTTTTCCGTGTTTGGATCATGCACCGAGTTGTCGATGTACGAACCGTTCGACCCGTTTCTCGAACCGCTCCGGACTCACGAGTACCCACCGCCGCCCGGCGTCTCGATGACGAACCGCTCGCCGGCCGCAAGCTCGACGGTCGCCGTAGCACCGAGCTCCTCGACGTGCCCGTCCCCACGCACCACGTAGTTGCGCCCGCAGGCGCCCGGCGCGCCGCCGTGCAAGCCGAACGGCGCCACGCGGCGCCGGTTCGACAAGATCGCGGCCTGCATCGGCGTAAGGAACTCGATCTCGCGCACGACGCCGTCGCCGCCGCGCCAGCGGCCCGCGCCGCCCGACCTTAAGCGAATCGCGAAGCGGCGCACGCGCACGGGGTAGCGCTGCTCGAGCACCTCGGGGTCGGTGAGGCGCGAGTTCGTCATGTGCGTGTGCACGGCGCTCGCGCCGTCGAAGCCGGGGCCCGCGCCCGCGCCGCCGCAGAGCGTCTCGTAGTACTGGTGGCGCGCGTTGCCGAAGGTGAAGTTGTTCATCGTGCCTTGCGACGCGGCGCACGCGTCGAGCGCCGCGAGCAGCGCGTCGGTGATGCACTGCGAGGTCTCCACGTTGCCGGCGACGACGGCGGCGGGTGGCTCGGGGTTGAGCAGGCTCCGCGGCGGCAGCACGATCGTCAGCGGTTCGAGGCAGCCCGCATTCAAGGGGATGCTCTCGCGCACGAGCGTGCGGAACGTGTAGAGCACGGCGGCGCGCACGATCGACGCCGGCGCGTTGAAGTTGCCCGCGCTCATCGGCGAGGTGCCCGTGAAGTCGATCGTCGCGCGGCGGCCCGAGGGCTCGATCGTGACGGCGACGGCGATCCGCTCGCCGCCGTCGAGCTCGACCTCGAACTTGCCGTCGCGCAGTTTGGCGATGGCGTTGCGCACGCAGAGCGCCGCGTTGCTCTGCACGTAGCCCATGTAGCGCAGCACGGTGCGGATGCCGAACCGGCCGTTGAGCCGCTCGATCTCGGCGATCCCGCGCGCGTTCGCGGCGAGCTGCGCGCGCAGGTCTGCGATGTTCTGGTCCGGGTTGCGCGCGGGATACGGCCCGCTCGCGAGCCGCGCGCGCACCTCGGCCTCGTGGAACTCGCCGTTCGTGACGATCTGCAAGCCGTCGAACAGCACGCCTTCCTCGTCGATCGTGCGGCTGCCGGGCGGCATCGAGCCCGGCGTGAGGCCGCCGATGTCGGCATGGTGAGCGCGGCTCGCGACGAAGTAGCGCAGGATCCCGCCGTTGGCGTCGAACACGGGCGAGATCACGGTCATGTCGGGCAAGTGCGTGCCGCCGTTGTAGGGCGTATTGAGGAGATATGCGTCGCCGGGCTTGAGCTGCTTCGAGCGCAGGATGCTCTGGACGCTGTCGCTCATCGAGCCCAAGTGCACGGGGATGTGCGGCGCGTTGGCGACGAGCTTGCCTTCCTCGTCGAACAGCGCGCACGAGAAGTCGAGCCGCTCCTTGATGTTGACCGAGTGCGCGGTCTGCTCGAGCACGATGCCCATCTCTTCGGCCACGTGCATGTAGAGGTGGTTGAACACCTCGAGCATCACGGGGTCGGCGCCCTTGCGGAACGATTCCTTGCGCACGAGCTGCCCCATGCGCGTCATGACGAGCGTGCCGCTTGAGTGCACGGTGATGCGCCAGCCGGGCTCGACGATCGTCGAGCCGTTCTCTTCCACGATGAGCGCGGGACCCACGAGCCGTACGCCGACCGGCATGCTCGCGCGCGTGTAGACGGGTGCGTTGCGCCAGGCGTCGCCGCACCAGATGCGGCGGCGCGCGCTGGCTTTGGGCTTCTCGGTCCCCTCGGGCAGCGGGCGTCCCGGCAGCGGCGGCTTGACACCGGGCAGCACGGCTTCGAGCTCGAGCGACTCGACGACGAGCGTGGCGTCGGCCGGCGCCGCGAAGCCGTAGTGTCGCGCGTGTGAGTCGCGGAACGCCGCGCCGAGTCCGGCGGGCGTGCGCGCCGCGTCCCACGCGACGGTCAGCGCCGTGTCGGCGCCGGCGACTTTGATCCGCAGGCGCCGCTCGAGCCGCGCGCGGGCCACGTCGTCCCCGTCGCCGCGCAGCGCCTCGAGCGCCGCGGCGGCCAGCGCCTCGAAGCGGCCCGGCAGCGCCGCCGCGAGCGCCGCGTCGAGCGGCGCCTCGACGCTCTGCTGCCGCAGCACGCGGACGTCGGCGACGCCGATGCCGTAAGCCGAGAGTAGGCCCGCGAGCGGATGCACGATCACTGTCGAGATGCCGATGGCCTCGGCGACTTGCGCCGCGTGCTGGCCGCCGGCGCCGCCGAAGCAGCAGAGCGCGAAGCGCGTGACATCGTGGCCACGCTGCACGGAGATCCGCTTGATCGCGTTGGCCATGCGCTCGACGGCGATACGGAGGTACCCGCCCGCGACCTGCTCGATGCTCGGCAGGACTCCGGTCGACTTCGAGATCGTCTGCGCGAGCGCCTCGAACGCCGCGGTCGACGCCGCGTCGTCGAGCGGCTCGTCGGCGTTTCGCCCGAACACGCGCGGAAAAAAGTCGGGATGGAGGCGGCCGAGCACGAGGTTCGCGTCGGTCACCGTGAGCGGGCCGCCGTGCCGATAGCACATGGGTCCGGGCCACGCGCCCGCGGATTCGGGCCCGACCTTGAACCGGCCGTTGCCGAACGTCAGGACCGAGCCGCCGCCGGCCGCGACGGTCTCGATGCGCAGCATCGGCGCGCTCACGCGCACGGCGGCGATGACGGTCTCGGTCGTGCGCTCGAGCTCGCCCGCGTAGAGCGCCACGTCCGTCGACGTGCCGCCCATGTCGAAGCCGATGACGTCGGCGAAGCCCGCCTCGCGCGCCGCGTGCACCATGCCGACGACGCCGCCGGCCGGGCCCGAGAGCAAGCTGTCCTTGCCGCGGAACTGCTCGGTTGCCGTGAGGCCGCCGTGGCTCTGCATGAACACGAGCTTCGGCGACCCGAGCTCCGCCTTAAGCCCGCGCCGTAGGCCCGCGACGTAGCGGTCGAGCACGGGCGAGAGATACGCGTCGGCCAGCGTCGTGTCGCCGCGTGCAACGAGCTTCGGCAGCGGCAGCACCTCGTGCGAGACAGACACTTGGGCGAAGCCGATCTCGCGCGCGAGGGCCGCCGCGGCCGCCTCGTGCTGCGGGAAGCGGTAGCCGTGCAGCAGCACGATCGCGACGCTGCGCAGCCCCGCGGCGTGCGCGGCCGTAAGATCGCGGCGCAGCTTCGCCGTGTCGAGTGCCGCGAGCACCGCGCCGTCGGCGCCGATGCGCTCCTCGGCGCCGACGACGCGCGCGTAGAGCATCTCGGGCAGCTTGATGTCGAGCGCGAAGATCTCGGGCCGCTGCTGGCCGCCAATGCGGATCGCGTCCTCGAGGCCGGCCGTGATCACGAGCACGGTCGGCTCGCCGCGGCGCTCGAGCAATGCGTTGGTCGCGACGGTCGTGCCGATCTTGACGGCTGCGATGCGCCGGCCTTCGGCGGGGTGCGCGGCGAGCAGTCGTGCGATGCCTTCGACGGCGGCGTCGTCGTAGCGGCCCGGGCTCATCGACAGCAGCTTGAGCGTTGCGAGCGCTCCCGACGGCGTGCGCGCGACGACGTCGGTGAACGTGCCGCCGCGGTCGATCCAGAATTCCCAGCCGCGGCCGCTCATTGGGCCGCCGCCTCTGGCGGGCGGCGCGCGCGGCGGGCGTGCGTCGCACTTTCCCGCCGCGCTTGCCGCGGCGCGACGGAATTTGCGAACCCGGTCTCACCCTGGCCCCCTCTCCAAGGATTAAGTTCAATGCCGGTGCCGTGCGATTTTTGGATGCGGCGGGCTCCCGTGCGCTTCATGGCTAGCGAGATTACAGAACGTGGTTAGCAAAATGTTGGCGTTTTTGCAGCGCGGCCGAGGCACCGGCAGCCAGATCGGCGTGTTCGTGACGCCCGAGGGTGTAGCCGCCGCGCAAGTCGCGCCGCGCGTCACGGGCAAGCCGCGGCTCGAGCGCTGCGTCTACGAGAAGCAGGGCGCGCAGGACGCGTTCGCGCGCGTGCTCGGCCGTTTGCCGAATCGTCGCGCGCCCGCCGTGAGCGTGCTCGATCCCGCCGACTATCGCCTGCTGCTCGTCGAGGCGCCCGACGTGCCCGCCGATGAGCTGCGCGCGGCGGTGCGCTGGCGCGTCAAGGATCTCATCGACTTCCACATCGACGACGCCGTCATCGACGTCTTCGAGATGCCGCCGCATGCACGCGGCGGCCCAAGCCGCATGATGTACGCCGTCACGGCCAAGGCCGAGCTCGTCAAGCACGCGATCGAGCGCAGCGAAGGCGCCGGTCTCGACCTCGAGGTCGTCGACATCGCCGAGCTCAGCTTGCGCAACATCGCGACGCTGCTCGACAGCGAGCAGCGCGGCGTGGCGTTCCTCTATCTCGGCGAGCGGCGCAGCACGCTGTTGCTCGTGCGCCAGGGCGTGCTCTATCTCGCGCGCCACGTCGAGACCGGCGTGGCCACGCTCGCCGAGGCCAGGGAGCTCCGGCCCGAGCTCGTCGCGGGCCTCGCGCTCGAGATCCGGCGCTCGCTCGATTACCTCGAGAGCCATTACGAGCAACCGGCAATCCCGCTGCTGCACGTGACCGGCCTCGAGGAGGCCGACCGCGAGCAGATCGCGCGCGAGCTAGGCTTGAGCGTGCGCGAGGTGGATCTTAAGACTCTGTTCGAAACGGACGACGCGTTCTCCCCCGAGCTCCAGCGGCTCTGTCTGCCGGCCATCGGCGCGGCGTTGCGCCGCGACCCCGTCGCCTTGTAGCGCGCCATGTACCAGCAGATCAACCTGTATCAACCGATATTTCGCAAACAGCGGCAGATATTCTCGGCCGTTACGATGGCGCAAGCACTTGCGATCGTCGCCGTCGCGTTGCTCGCGATCTACGGCTACGGGGTGCTGCGCGTGCGCGGGCTCGAGGCGGAGGTCGTGCAGCTCGAGGGCCGCGAGCGCGCGTTCACGACGCAGCTCGCCCGCATCGATCCGAGCTTCAGCCAAGGCCGCCGCAACGAGGTCGACGGCGAGCTTAAGCGGCTCAATGCGACGCTGCTCGATCGGCAGCGGCTCATCGAAGTGCTGCACGAGCAGCCTCTTGGGCGAACGGCCGGATTTTCGTCGTACCTCGCGGCGCTCGGCCGCCAGCGCACGCCCGAGCTCTGGCTCACGGCCATCGTGGTCAACGGCGGCACGGCCGCCATCGAGCTCGCCGGGCGGAGCCTCGACCCCAAGCTCGTGCCCGAGTACCTGCAGCGCCTGAGCGGCGAGGCCGCGCTCGCGGGCCAGCGGTTCGATCGCTTCGAGATCACGCACGACGACGAGACCGGCGAAGCCGTGTTCCGCGCCACGAGCCGGGCGGCGGCACTCCAGCTCGCGGCCACGGAGCGGCGGCGGCCATGAAAGAGCGCCTCGAAAAGATCCGGCAGAGCGTAGATCGCCTGAGCCTGCGCGAGCGGTTGTTCTTGTTCGCGGCGGCGCTCTTCGTCGTCGGCGGGCTCTGGGAAGCGGTGCTCGCGGCGCCGCTCGCGGCGCGCGACCAGATCGCCAACGACAAGGTCACGGCACTCGAGCAGCGGCTGCGCGAGCTCGACGCGTCGTTGACGACCACGGCCGCGGGAATGAGCGAGGGCGTGCCGGAGCAGCTCGAGCGGCTGCGTGCGCTGCGCGCGCGCGTCGCCGCGACCGACGAGGAGATGCGCGTCTTCACGACCGATCTCGTCGACCCTGCGCAGATGCGCACAGTGCTCGAAGAGCTGCTGCGCCGCCAGACCGGCCTAAGGCTCCTCAGCGCCGTCAACCGCGCGGCCGAGCCCGTCATCGCCGACGAGGAGCTCGCGCCCGGCGAAGCACCCTCCGGCGAGCCACGCTCGGATGCGCCGCGGCTCTATCGCCACTCGCTGGTTCTCGAGCTTACGGGCAGCTATCTCGACTGCCTGCGCTACGTCGAGTCCGTCGAGCGCCTGCCCTGGCAAATCTACTGGTCGCGACTCGAAGTCGAGGCCGACGAATACCCGCGGAACCGGATCGTCATCGAGCTCACTACCTTAAGCCTCGACGAGGAGTGGATCGGTGTCTAGCCGAGCGCTCATCGGGCTCGCGCTGCTGACCTCGGCCGCAGTCGCCGCGGCCGAGGAGCTGCCCGTGCGCGATCCCATGCGGCCGTTCGCCGTGGCTGCGGCGACGGGCGGTGGCGGCAGTCCGGCCGCTGCCACGCCGCGCTTCGTGCTGACAGCCGTCCTGCTGGCCGCCGAGCGGCGCGTGGCCGTCGTCAACGGCGAGCCGCGGCTGCTCGGCGACACGGTCAGCGGCGCCAAGATCGTCGCGATCGAAGCGGACGCCGTGCGCCTCAGCGAGGCCGGCAAGGAGCTCGTGATTCCACTCGGCCGGCGCGCGCAAGTTCGGTCCGCCGCTGCACAAGGAGAGACGGTCCCATGACATCGACGTGCCTTTCGAGCCTCGCGCGGCGCTGCGGCGCGCGCGCGGGGATCATGCTCGCCGCCGCGAGCGTCGCGGCCGGCTGCGCGAGCCAGCGCGGCGTCGCGACCGAGGATTCGATCGCCGCGGTCATGCGCGAGGCGGTCCAGCCCGCGGCGCAGGTCGCCGAGCCGTTTGCCGTGCCGCGGCCGCCCGTGGCGCAACCCGCGCCCGAGGAGCGCTTCGACGTCAACGTGGTGGACGCCGACGCGCGCGACTTCTTTATGGGGCTCGTGACGGGCACGAGCCGCAACCTCATCGTGCATCCCGACGTCGCGGGCCGCATGACACTGACGCTCAAGCAAGTGACGCTGCCCGAGGTGCTCGACACGGTGCGGGAAGTGTACGGCTACGATTACCGGCGCACGGGCGGCGCGTACGTCGTGTTGCCCGCGACGCTGCAGAACCGCGTCTTCGAGATCGATTACCTGAACCTCACGCGCGGCGGCCTGTCACGCACGCGCGTGAGCTCGGGGCAAGTGACGCAGCGCGGCGACGATCGCGCCAACGCCTTCGACGGCGGCGCCGTGAGCAGCGACTCCCGCTCCGGCAACGGCAACGAGAGCCAGACGACGGGCTCGGTCATCGACACGGTCAGCAACGCGGATTTCTGGGCCGAGCTGCAAGCGACGTTGCTCGCGATTCTCGGCAACGCCGAAGGCCGCCGGATCGTCGTCAACGCCCAGTCGGGCGTCGTGTTCGCGCGCGGCATGCCCGACGAGCTGCGCGCCGTCGCCGAATTCCTCGGCCGTATCCACGGCGCCGCGCGGCGCCAGGTCGTGATCGAGGCCAAGATCATCGAGGTCACGCTCGACGACGGTTTCCAGGCCGGCGTCAACTGGGCGGCCGTGCACGAGCAGGTCGACGGCGACGTCTTCTCGGGCGGCAATCTCTCGGGCGGCCGCAACTTGGGCCGCGAGCTGCCGCAGGGCGGAGACCCGCTGACGATCGGCCCCGGCAATCCCGTGCGCGACTTCGCGAGCGAGACGATCGGCGCCGCGTTCGCGTTCGCATTCGACGTCGGCGACTTCAACGCGTTCGTCGAGCTGCTCGAGACGCAGGGCGAGACGCGCGTGCTGTCGAGCCCGCGCGTCGCGACGCTCAACAACCAGAAGGCCGTCATCAAGGCCGGGACCGACGAGTTCTTCGTGACCGACGTCAGCAGCAATACCGTGACGGGCACGGCCGCGACGACGAGCCGCGACGTGACGCTGACGCCGTTCTTCTCGGGGATTGCGCTCGACGTGACGCCGCAGATCAGCGCGAGCGGCGAGGTGATCCTGCACATCCACCCTACGGTCAGCCAGGTCACGGATCAAACCAAGGAGCTCACGGTGTCGGGCGAGACCGATGCGCTGCCGCTCGCGTTCAGCGAGATTCGCGAGTCCGACAGCGTCGTGAAGGCGTCGAGCGGCCAGATCATCGCCATCGGCGGGCTCATGCGCAATTCGTCGCGGCGCGTGGATCAAGGCGCGCCGTGGCTCGGCCGCGTGCCGGGCCTCCGGCGCCTGTTCGGCAGCAGCCGCGAGGTCGAGACCAAGACCGAGCTCGTCATCTTGCTGCGGCCCATCGTCGTCGACGAGCCCGACGACTGGCCGCGCATCATCCAGTCCGCCGCCGACCGGCTCTCGGCGCTCGGCACCTAGGGCGCGACGACCAGTGGCGACGGAGACCCGCAAACGCGTCCGCTTGGGCGACCTGCTGCTCGAGAAGAAGCTGATCTCGGAGCAGCAACTCAAGGAAGCGCTCGCGGAGCAGCGTGCGAGCGGCCGTAAGCTCGGCCGCGTGCTCGTCGACATCGGCGCGATCTCCGAGGCCGACCTGCACACGGCGCTCGCGACGGCGCTCAACATTCCGTACGTCGATCTCGCGCACATGGCGCTCGATCCCAAGATCGTGACCAAGCTGCCCGAGACGCACGCGCGCCGCCATCGCGCGCTCGTGCTCAAGGAAGACGCGAAGGGCTTCCTCGTCTGCATGGCCGACCCCACCGATCTCTTCGCCTCGGACGAGCTCGCGCGCGCCCTGCACAAGCCGATTCGGCTCGCGCTCGCCAAAGAGGCCGCGCTGCTGCGCACGATCGATCTCATCTACCGGCGCACCGAGGAGATCGTCTCGCTCGCCGAGGAGCTCCACGAGGAGCTCAAGGACGGCGACGTCGACCTCGAGTCGCTGTCGGCCGAGGAAGGCTCGCCCGACGCGCCCGTCATCAAGCTCATTCAGTCGATGTTCCAAGACGCCGTGCACGTCAACGCGTCCGACATCCACATCGAGCCCGACGAGCGCTGCCTGCGTGTTCGCCAGCGCGTCGACGGCGTTCTCCAAGAGCAGATCATCGACGGCAACCGCGTGGCGCAAGCGCTCGTAACGCGCTTGAAGCTCATGTGCGGCCTCGACATCGCCGAGAAGCGCAAGCCGCAGGACGGCCGCTTCAGCATCAAGGTCGAGGACAAATCGCTCGACGTGCGTCTGTCGACGATGCCGATCTATTACGGCGAGGCCATCGTGATGCGGCTGCTCGATCAGTCGGCGAGCCACAAGACGTTCGCGGATCTAGGCATGCCGGCCGACATCATCGAGCGCTTCAAGGGTCTCATCGAGCGGCACACGGGCATGGTGCTCGTGACGGGCCCGACGGGCAGCGGCAAGACGACGACGCTGTATGCCGCGCTCCAGCACGTGAACTCTCCGGCGACGAAGATCATCACGGCCGAGGATCCCATCGAGTACCGGCTCGAGCGCATCAACCAAGTGCAGGTCAACCCCAAGATCGGGCTCACGTTCTCGGCGATCCTGCGCACGGCGCTGCGCCAGGATCCCGACATCGTGTTCGTCGGCGAGATGCGCGATCAGGAGACCGTCGAGATCGGGCTGCGTGCCGCGATGACGGGCCACCTCGTGTTCTCGACGCTGCACACGCAAAGCGCGGTCAGCACCGTTAGCCGGCTGCTCGACATGGGTGCGCAAGGCTACCTCATCGCGTCCGCGCTCGACGGCGTGCTCGCGCAACGGCTCGTGCGCCGCAACTGCGACAACTGCGCGCAGCCGGCGACCATCGACGTCCATCAGAAGACCTGGTTGTCCCGCTACTTGAGCGCGCCCCAGATCGAGAAGGCCAAGTTCCGCGAAGGGGCGGGCTGCACCTACTGCAACATGACGGGTTATCGCGGCCGCATCGGCATCTACGAGCTGCTCGAGGTCGACGGAGGCGTAGCGGACGCGATTCGGCGTGCCGACTTGGCCGAGCTCGAGCGCCTCGCGGCGCGCGCGCCGGGCTTCGTGCCGCTGGCCGAGCGCGCCTTGAGCTACGCGCTCGACGGCACGACCTCGCTCGCGGAAGTCATGACCTCGATGGCGGGCCTCGAGGAGCCGGCTCGTGGCGGGAGCCTGCTCGACGACGTATTGACGAGCGAGGCAACGGGTGCCGCACCGGGGGGGCCGGCCCGCGTGACGGGCTAGTCCCATGGCGGTTTTCAAGTACAGCGGGCGAACCGCGCGCGGCGACGCCGTCGCGGGCTCGCTCGAGTCGGAATCGGCCGAGGCGCTCGCCAACCACCTGTTCGCGCGCGGCATCACGCCGACCGAGATCAAGCCCGTCGCGGCCTCGCAGGACGTGGCCGCCGATCTCTGGCGCCGCCTCGGCGGTGGCCGGCCGAGCCTCACCGACCTCATCCTGTTCTCGCGGCAGATGTACTCGATCACGAAGGCCGGCGTGCCGCTCTTGCGCGGCTTGCAGAGCATCGCGGCGTCGACGCCGAACCTCATGCTGCGCGAGACGCTGGGCTCCGTTATCGAGCACCTGCAAGGCGGCCGCGAGCTGTCGTTCGCGTTCGGCCGTTTTCCCGACGTGTTCTCGAAGTTCTACGTCAGCGTCATCAAGGTCGGCGAGAGCTCCGGTACGCTCGAGACCGCTTTCTTTCGCATGTACGAATACCTCGGCATGGAGAAGCGCATCAAGGACAAGGTCAAGTCCGCAGTGCGCTATCCGGCCACCGTCGTCGGGGCGATCGCCATCGCGATCGCGATCATCACGCTCTGGGTGTTGCCGAAGTTCGCGCCGATCTTCGCGTCGCTCGGCGACAACCTGCCGTGGGCCACGCGCGTGCTGCTCGGCACCTCGACGTTCGCGGCCGAGTACTGGTACATCGTGCTCGCGATGCTCGTGGCCGCCGTCGTCGGCTTCAAGATGTTCCTGCGCAATCCCGACGGCCGCTACCGCTGGGACAAGCTCAAGCTGCGCGCGCCGATCGTCGGCGGCATCGTGCGCCGCGCGGGCTTAGCGCAGATCTGCCGCTCGTTCGCGTTGACGCTCGAGGCCGGTTTGCCCGTGATCCAAGCGCTCAACACGATCGCGCGCGCCGCGGGCAACGAATACCTCACGGAGCGCGTGCTCGCGCTGCGCGACGGCGTCGAGCGCGGCGAAGGCCTCTACAGAACCTCGCAGACGGCCGATCTCTTCACGCCGCTGGCGCTACAGATGATTGCGATCGGCGAGGAGACGGGCGCGCTCAGCGAGATGCTCGGCGAGGTCGCCGATTTCTACGAGCGCGAGGTCGACTACGACCTCGAGAATCTGAGCGCCGCGATCGAGCCGCTGCTCATCGTCGCCGTGGGCGCGATGGTCACGGTGCTCGCGCTCGGCGTGTTCCTGCCCCTGTGGGACATGGCGGCCGGCGCCGGCGGGCTCGGGTGAGCGCTATCCTGAGCTCGGCGCGCCAAGCTCGCGGGTTCTCGCTGCTCGAGCTCGTCGTCGTCGTGTGCGCCGTGGCGATCCTCGCGGGTTTCGCGCTCGACCGGCTCTTGCCGCTCGTGGGCCGCGCGCAGCGCGCCGCGTTCCTCCAGGTCCGCAGCGAATTGAGCAGTGCCCTGCTGCTCGAAGCGGCGGAACGCATCACGGACGGCGAGGCCGCCAGGTTGCCCGAGCTCGCGGCGACGAACCCGATGACGCTGTTGCTTACGCCGCCGGCCAACTACGTGGGCTCCATGAAGTGGCCCGACGAGGCGGAGGTCCCGCGCGCGAGCTGGTACTACGACGAGCAGCGCGGCCGGCTCGGCTACCGCGTCGGCCGCTATACGCGCTTCGCGCCGGGGACGGGCCCCGCCGAGCTCATCGAGCTCGAGGTGGCGTTCGTCTATCAGGACCGTGACGGCGACGGCGTTTTCGATGCCGCGGGCGATCGGTTCGACGGCCTGCGCCTTGCGCCCGTGCACGCCTACGACTGGCCGGACTAGGGCCGGCAGACTTGACGTAATCGCGGCCGTCGAAGTTGAGAGACGCGTCACACGCGGCCCGCGGATGCTTGTGGCGTCGATCACGGCGCCTGGGCGCAGTCTTACTTAAAGTTCCCTTCCTCAGCGTCGGTACCGTTCGCGCACACTTTCACGGAGGAGCGCAGCAGTGAATAGGAAGATCAAGCAAGGTGGTTTCACATTGATCGAGCTCGTGGTCGTCATCACGATCCTCGGCATTCTTGCTGCGTTCGCCGTGCCGCGATTCGCGTCGCTCGAGGGCCAAGCGCGCCTCGCCGCGACCCAGGCTCTCGCCGGCAGCGTTCGCTCGGGCGCCTCGCTCGCGCATGCGTTGTGGCTCGCTCAAGGGGATCCCGGGAGCGTGCTCGTGGTCATGGAAGGCCAAAACATCACGATCGTCAACGGCTATCCCAACGACGCCACGATCGACGACACGCTCGTCGAGTACACGGGCTTTGCGTTGACGGCGGCTGGCGGTTCGGCCACGTTCACGAAGACATCGCCGGCGGGCGCCCCGATCGCTAACTGCTTCGTCACCTACACGCCGCCCGCGGCCGCGAACCAAGCGCCGACGGTAACGTCGACGACCGGCGGTTGCTAGCGCCGAGGTTAGGACAAGAGAGGACTCGACGAGGGCGCCTGCGGGCGCCCTCGTCATCTTGAGATACGCGATGCGCGCCGCCGCCGCCACAAGAGTCTCGGGGTTCACGCTCGTCGAGCTCGTGGTCGTCATCGTGATTCTCGGCATCGTCGCGGCGTTCGCCGCACCGCGCTTCTTCGACAATCGCACGTTCATGGCGCGCGGCTACTACGAGGAGCTCGCGGTGGCTTTGAAGTACGCGCAGAAGCTCGCCGTCGCGAGCGGGTGCCCCGTGCGCGTCGCCGTGGCCGCGGGCAGCTACGAGGCGCGTCAACAGGCGCCGCTCGCGGGCTCGTGCGATCCGGCCGATGCGAGCTTCCCAACGGCCGTCGCGCTCGCCGACGGTCAGACGCTGGCCGGCACCGCGCCCTCGGGCGTCACCGCCGTGCCCGCGGTCACGCTGACGTTCGACGCGCTCGGCAGGACCGACCTGGCCGGCGACCAGGCGATCGCGGTCGGGCCGTTTACGCTGACCGTGCGCGCCGACAGCGGCTTCGTGCAGGCGCCCTGACCATGCGCGAGCGCGGTGCAACCCTCATCGAGCTCGTCGTGTCGATCGTCGTCGTGGCGATCGCGGCGGGCGCCGTGCTCGGCGTGCTGTCGCGCAGCGTGGGGCGCAGCGCCGATGCCATGGTGCTCGCGCAGGCCGTGGCGATCGCCGAGGCCTATCTCGAGGAGATCGCGCTCAAGTCGTTCGCCGATCCCGACGGCGCCGACGGCGAGGTGCTGCGCACCGATTTCGACGACGTCGACGACTACCACGGCTTGGTCGACGCCGGGGCGCGCGACCAATTCGGCGCGGCTTTGGCGCCGCTCGCGGCCTATACCGTGACCGTGACCGTCGCCGCGAGCACGGCGCTCGCCGGCGTGCCGGGCGCCGATGCCGAGCGCATCGACGTGCACGTCACTCACTTAGGCGGCGCCACCGTCGCGCTCTCGGGCTACAGGACACGGTTATGAGCTTGGGCGTGCAACGCGGCTTCACGCTCATCGAGCTCGTCATCACGCTCGTCGTGAGCACGGTTGTCGTGGCGTTCGTCTCGCTGTTCATCAGCGGGCCCGTCATGGGCTTCACGGATCAGGCGCGCCGCGCGCGGCTCGTGGACGCGGCCGATGCCGCCGTGCGCCGCAACGGCCGCGACGTGCGCCGCGCGCTGCCGAACAGCGTGCGCACGACGAGCGCTGGCGGCGTCATCGCGCTCGAGGTGCTCGGCACCGTCGACGGCGCGCGCTATCGTGCGCAGCCGCCGGGCGTCGCGACGCAAATTCTCGACTTCGCCGCCGCCGACGGCTCGCTCAACGTGCTTGGCCCGTTCACGCAACTCGGGAAGCCATGGAGCTCGACGACCCACCACCTCGCGATCTACAACGTCGGCGTGCCGGGCGCGGACGCCTACGAGCTCGCGAACGTAATCACGCCCGCGAACACGACGATCGACATCAGCGTCGACGGCGCGACGGGCGAGGACCGCGTGACGCTCGCGCCGGCTTTTCGCTTCGCCTATCCGTCGCCGACGCAGCGCGTGTTCCTCGTCGACGGGCCCGTGACCTATCTCTGCGACACGGTGGCCGGCACGCTCATGCGCTACCAAGGCTACGCCGTCGCCGCGAGCCAGGCGAGCCGCGACTCGCACGGCGAGCTCATCGGCGCCGGCGCGACGGCCAGCCTCATGGCCAACCAGCTCGTGAGCTGCTCGTTCGCCTACACGCCGGGCACGGCCGAGCGCGCCGGGCTCGTGTCGCTGCAGTTCGCCGTGCAGGCCCAGGGCGAGACCGTGTCGCTGCTGTCGCAGGTTCACGTGGACAACGTGCCATGAACGCGCAACGCGGCTTCTCGCTCGTCTCGGCGGTGTTCCTGCTCGTCGTGCTCGCGGGCTTAGGCGTCTACGCCGTGCGCATCAACACGCTCCAGCAGCAGACCGTCACGGCCGGGCTGCGCGCCGCGCAGGCGTTCCAGGCCGCGCGCACGGGGGTTTCCTGGGGCGCTTATCGCGCGCTCGCGACGGGCGCCTGCGCGAGCGGCACGCTGAACCTCACGGAAGGCGCGACGGCCGGGTTCCGCGTGGCGGTCCAGTGCAGCGAGAGCTCGCACGTAGAGGGCGCGAGCACAACGCGTGTGTACGTCCTCGACGTGCGCGCCGAGGCCGGCGCCTACGGCGGGCCCGACTACGTGTCGCGGCGCCTGCAAACGAAGATCACCGATGCGACTTGAACGACCAATCGGGCACCGAACGCGCGCTCGGCGCGCGATCTGCGCGTTGCTGACCGCTGCGCCGCTCGCGCTAGCCGCGTTCGGCGACGCGCAGGCCCAAACGTTCCTCGGAGCGAGCGCCGACTCCTATCTGAAGCAGGCGGCCCCGAGCGAAAACCACGGCACCGACGCCGAGCTGTCGATCAAGAACAAACCGGGCGACAACTTCCGGACGGTGTTCCGTTTCGATTTGAGCGGCATCCCCGCTAACGCGAACGTCACCAACGCGGCGCTGCGGTTGCGCGTCACCGGTGTCGACGATTCCGGTCAACCGACCCGCGTCTACCGCGTGACCGACTCGTGGACGGAGAACGGAGTGACCTGGACGAACACCGGCGCCGATTACGACTCCGCTACGGTTCACGGCTCGTTCGTGCCCAACGCCATCGGCTTCGTCACCGTCGACATCACAGATCTCGTGCAAGCGTGGATGTGTGGCCAGCACCCGAATCACGGGTTGATGCTGATACCGACGTCGAACGACAAGGAGTCCAAGTACGCGAGCCGGCAGTGGGGGACGTCCAGCGAGCGGCCGCGCCTGGAGATCGTGACTTCAGGCACGGCGTCGTGCGGCGGAGGCGCGCAATTCACGATCAGCCACAACGCGTTCGGCATTCACTGCGTCGCGGAGACGATCGTCGTCAACGTCGTCGATGCAACCACGGGCACGCCGCTCCTGAACTACAACGCGCAGGTGCAGCTCGACACGCAGTCGGGCTCCGGCACGTGGGCGCTCGTGACGGGCACGGGCACGTTCAGCGACGGCACGGCCGGCGACGGTGTCGCGACGTACACCTGGCCGCTCGGCGAGTCGCAAGCGACGTTCACGCTCTATTACCCGCAAGGCCCGCCGTCGCTCGACGTCGACGTCTTTCAGGTGAGCGACACCGGCATTCGCGACGACGACGCCGAGGGTGCGCTCGTGTTCTCGCCGAACGGCCTCTCGGTCACGGCCGCGGCGCTGCCGAATCCACCGGGTGCCGTCACGCCGTTTGCGACGCCTCAGACGGCGGGCTCGAACTTCGCTCTGCACCTCGCGGCCTACGGCCAGACGCCGAGCGACCCGGTCTGCGGCATCATCGAGGCCTATACGGGCGCCAAGAACGTCAAGTTCTGGTCGCAGTACGTCAACCCGGGCACGGGCACGCGCTTGGTCACGATCGACACCGTCGCTGTCGCCGCGACCGAGGCCGCGGCCGCGGCGCAGGGCGTGACGTTCACGAATGGCCAGGCCGTCGTCACGGCGAAGTACAAAGACGTAGGATCGATCCGCATCGCGCTCAAGGACGACACGACCGTCAATGCGGAGCTGCCGGCCGGCATCACGGGCGCGACGGCGAACTTCGTCGTGAAGCCCTACGAGCTCGTGCTCAGCGGCATCGCCGACGCCGCGGGTACGGTCGTCAACCCGCAGGCGGCCGACGCCTCGGGCGCCGTGTTCCTCGCGGCCGGCGCGCCGTTCCGTGCGACCGTGACCGTGCGCGACGCCGAAGGCAGCACGACGCCGAACTACGGCCGCGAGACGCCGGCCGAGGGCGTGCGGCTGGGCGTGCAGCTCGTCGCTCCGCTAGGCGGCGCGAATCCTGCGATCGGCTCAGGCGTAGGCTTCGGCGCGTTCGTGGGCGGCGTCGCGACGGGCACGGACTTCACGTGGCCCGAGGTCGGCATCCTGCGTGCGCTGCCCGGCGTCGGCGACGGCGACTACTTGACGGCCGGCGACGTCACCGGTCCCTTGAGCGAGCGCATCGGCCGCTTCATCCCGAGCCGGTTCGCCGTCGCGCTCAACGCGCCGACGTTCCTCACGGCGTGCGGCGCGGGCGGCTTCACGTACCAAGGGCAGAGCTTCGGCTACGGCACCGCGCCCGTGATCACCGCGACGGCGGTCGCGGCCGGCGGCACGACGACGACGAACTACACGGGGGCGTTCTTCAAGCTCACGAACGCGACGCTCGCGGGCCGCAGCTACACGGGGGCCGCCGCGCTCGATACGTCGGGCCTGCCGGCGACGGGCGTCGACCCCGCGATCGCTACCCTAAGCGGCGGCATCGCGACGCTGACGTTCGGCAGCGGCACGGGCCTCAAGTTCGTCAAAGGCGCGCCGCAGGCGCCGTTCCAGGCCAACGTGCAGCTCGCGATCGACGTCATCGACGCCGACGGCGTCGCGGCCGTCGGCGTCGCGCCGCTCGGCAACCCCGTGACCTTCGGCTCGGCCGGGAGCATCGCGTTCGACGCGGGCCAGCAGATTCGGTACGGCCGCGCGCGCGTGGGCACGGCCGTCGGCTCGGAGCGCGTCGATTTGCCGGTGCCCATGCGCGCCGAATACTTCGCGAGCGCCGCGGCGGGGTTCGTGACAAACGTCGGCGACGTGTGCACGACCAACGTCTCGCTCGCGTTCTCGGGCTACACGGAAAGCTTGAGCGCCGGCGAGACCTGCGTGCGCGACGGCGGCGCGCCGGGCGCAAGCGGCATGGGCTGCGCTGTGCCTGCACCGCTCGGGCAGCGCTACAGCGAGCCGCCCGCAAGCGGCGACTTCAACTTGCGGCTCGCGGCGCCCGGCGCCGGCAATCAAGGCAGCGTCGTCATCACGGCGACCGTGCCCGATTATCTGCGCTTCGATTGGAACGCGGGCGCGGCCGGGGACGAGAACCCTTCCGGACAGGCTACGTTCGGCATCTTCGGCGGCGAGTCCCGCCAGATCTACACGCGCGAGATCTACTAGCGCAGCGCCACGACGCCGCTAGCGCGTGGCCGCGGCCTCGCGGCCGATGGCGGCCGCCTCGGGCGCTTGCCGCTGCTCCCTGCGGTTGAACGCCCGGCCGAGATAGACGGCGGAGGCCACCCACACTGCGGCGAAGCCCGCGCCGACGAGCGACAAGGCTGCGAATCCGAGCCCGACGGTCTCGCTCAAGTACGCGAACACGTTGCCCCACCAGGCGTCGCCGCCACGATAGACGACGACGTCGACGACGGGCTTGGTCTTGAAGCGCGTTTCGCGATCGACGCTCGTGAACAGCATCTCGCGAGCCGGCCGCGTGATGCCGTACTCGCCGGCGCGGCGCGCGATGTCGACCGCGAGTAATACCGACAGTATCGGCGCCATCGCTAAGATCAAGAAACCGAGCGCGCAAAAGACCGGTAGCAGCCCCAGCGTAACGGGCATCCCGAGCTGTTTGACGAGCCGGCCTGTTATGAACAGCCCAAGCCCGAAAACGAGGATGTTCGCGACCGCATCGCGCAACGCAAGAATCGTCGTGCGCTGCTCGCGCTCCTCGTAGATGCGCAGCAACTCCGTCGTTTCGAGGTAGATGAAGGCTTGAATGGCCGTGTAGATCAGGATGAACAGACCGATCGCGAGCAGATAGGGGCTCGTCGCGAACTCGCGGAAGCCCGCCCACCACCGGCCACCCATCGTCGCGGCGCCGAGATTGGCATGGACGGCCTCGTTGCGCAGATCGACGATCTTGAGCCGCTGCAAGTAGAGGACCATCGGGATCGAGAGCAGCAGAATGCCGGCAGCGGCGAGCATGAGGTTTTCGTTGCCGACGTCGCTGGCGATGACGGCTACGACGAGCGGTGCAGTCGCGGCACCGGCACTCACGCCGACTCCAATGAACGGGAACAGGCGTTTCGCCTGCTCGACACTGAAGGTGTCGGCCATGAAGCTCCAGAACACCGACAGGTGGAACAGGCTGAACAGGCTGACCCAGACGTAGAAGCTCTTGTCCAGCAGAACGCGGTCGGTCACGAAGCGCGAACCGAAAAAGAACAGTGCGAACGTCACCGCGTAAAAGGTGTAAACGGCCGGGACGAGCAGCCGGAAGCGAATTCGCGAGCACGCCAACCCGTAAATCATGACGAGGCCGAGACTCAGGAAGAACTGGATCGTCCAGAGCTGCGAGATCTCGGCATCAGACCAATCGCTGGCCATCGAGTCGCGCACGGGTCGCAGGATCAAATAGGCGCCCATGACCGTGAAGCCCGTCAGAAAAGACGTCGTCACGGCGCGGGTTTCGTTCGCCTCGATCATCATCGCAGCACGGCGGATTTTCGGCGATCGCAAGATCAGTCCGACGATGCAGGCGCCGACCATGAGGCCCCAGAGCGACGGGTCGCCGAAGTCGAAGAGCTCGCTTAAGGTCGCGCCTTGCCAAAAACGCAGGACCTTGTTGACGACATAGGCGGCGATACCCACCCAGCAGGCGGCCTTGATCGGATCGAACGGTAGCTTCGTAGTTGTTGTTGTGATCATGCGGCGAGAATACACCGCGCTCTGCGGCCCTTGGAACCGCGGGCGCAGCCCCCGAAGTGCTCCATGTCTCGGTTTTTCCAAAGCAAGGTTGCTAGCTTGAAGACTCTGCAGTGAGACATGGGAGAGACGCGATGCGAGGTCCGATCCTGTGGTTAGCGGCTGCGTTCGCCGTCGCGAGTTGCGGCGAGACCGAGTCCACGGAAACCCCGCCCGAGCCGGCGGCGCGGCGCGAGACCGCTTTCGACCCGCTGACGAGCACGATCGGTCGAGCGCAAGGCGTGCAGCAAACCGTCGATCAGCAAGCCGCCGAGCAACGCAAACGTATCGAGGACGCCGAGCGGAGCGACGAGGAGCGCTAGGGGTAACCGAGCAGATAGCGCAGACCACGAAACGCCGGCGTCGGCGCCGTGATCAGATGAGTCGGGATCGCCGCGAGGTACGCGCGGTAGCGGCCTTTGGCTTCGAAGCGCGAGCGGAACTCCGATTTCTTGAGCTCGGCCGCGAGGCGCGGCAGGATGCCGCCCGCGAGGTAGACGCCGCCGCGCGCGCCCGTCGTCACGGCGAGATCGGCGGCTACGGTGCCGAGCAACGCGAAGAACATGCCGAGCGTCTTGCGCGCCAGCGGCTCGCCTTGCTTCGCGAGGTTGGTCACATCCTCGGGCGTGACCTTGGGCTGGCCCCGGCCCGCGAGCTCGGCGAGGGCGACGTAGAGATTCACGAGCCCAGGCCCCGACAGCACGCGCTCCGCGGAGCAATGCCCGTCGAAGCGTTCGCGCACCAGCGCAATGACCTCCTGCTCCTCGCGCGACGCCGCCGCCATGGCGACATGGCCGCCTTCGCCCGTCATCACGGCCCAGGCGTCGTTCGCAGGAATGAGCGCCGACACGCCGAGCCCCGAGCCCGGGCCGAGCGTCGCCATCGTCGTGCGCGGCACGGTCTTGCCGCCACCGATCTGTTGCAAGTCCTTAGGATGGAGCTGCGGCAACGACCAGGCGACGGCCGTGAAGTCGTTGACGACCGTAAGGCGCTTCAGGCCGAGCTCGGCCCTGAGCTCTTTCTGCGAAAATCGCCAACCGATGTTGATCATCTGCACGTTGTCGCCGGTGATCGGCGCCGCGACCGCGAACGCTGCGCGCGTCGGTCGATCGCTCGCGCGGCGGTGATCCAAGTAGACGCCCAGCACGCCGGCGACACCGTTGAAGTCGCCGTTCTCGAACACCTCGGTGGCGACTTCCTTTCCTTTGTCGTCGAGGAGGGCGCAGCGCGTGTTGGTTGCGCCGATGTCGGCAATCAGGTCCAAAAGCGTACCCTCAGGCGTTCAAGTCCGGGATCCTGGCGCTTTCGAGCTGAGTGATCATGTCTTTGAGCATCAGCTTGCGCTTCTTCAAACGCTTCAACATGAGCTGATCCACGTTCGGATCGTTGACCAGCCGGGCGATGACCTGATCGAGGTCCCGGTGCTCGACGCGCAATTGCTTGAGCCGCTCCACGTTCCTGAAGGTCTCAGTGTCGACTTTCTCGTCCACGCGTTGTTTGGATCGGTGCCAACCAGTCCCGCTGCTGGTCGCCAAAGGCCAGGAAGTGTGGATTCAACAAGTCGTCTTTGGAGTTGTACCGCAGCGGCCGGCCGGCTAGGTCGATCATACGCCCGCCGGCGCTTTCGAGGATAGCCTGCGCGGCGGCCGTGTCCCATTCCGACGTCGGTCCGAGCCGCGGGTAAACGTCGGCCGCGCCCTCGGCAATGAGACATATTTTGAGCGAGCTGCCCATAGCGGTGATTTCGTAAGGACCTAAGCGCGCGAGGTAGCCGGCGAGCTCGGGACTCGGGTGGCTGCGGCTGCCGACGACGCGCAGCGGCGAGGCCGCGGTCTTGCGGACGGCGATGGCCTGCGGCGCGGCTCCGCCGTCGGCCCGCCACGCGCCGAGCGCGAGCGCGCCGAAGTACATGCGGTCGAGCACGGGCGCGCACACGGCGCCGAGCACGGCACGCCCGTCGACGACGAGCGCAATGTTGACCGTGAACTCGCCGTTGCGCTTCACGAACTCCTTCGTGCCGTCGAGGGGATCCACGAGCCAATAGCGCGACCAGCCGCGGCGCGTCGCGTGATCCAACGGCGCCGATTCCTCGGAAAGCAATGGGATCGCGTCGTCGAGCGCCGTGACATCGCGCGAAATGATCGTGTGCGCCACACGGTCGGCTTCGGTGAGCGGCGAATCGTCGCTTTTCCGCGACACCGCGAACTCGCTTCCGTAGACCTCGAGAATGGCATGACCCGCGGCGCGCGCGATGGCGCACACGGCGTCGAGTCGTCGTCGTTGCTCGGCAGGGTCGCTCAACATGGCTCTTGTATCATAGCGGCATGGCACACGCAGCCAACGCCGTCGTCGATTGGGAGGCGATCGACACCGTGCTCGTCGACATGGACGGCACGCTGCTCGATCTCGCGTTCGACAATTTCTTCTGGCGCGAGCTCGTGCCGCGGTGCTACGCGGAGCGGAACGGCATGAGCGTGAATGCGGCGGAGATGGCGCTCGCGCCGCGCTTCGCCTCCAAGGTCGGAACGCTCGACTGGTATTGCCTCGATCACTGGACGCGCGATCTCGGCATGGATCTCAAGACTCTGAAGCGCGAGCATCGCGAGCACATCCGCTTTCTGCCCGGCGCGCAAGCGTTTCTTGCCGCCGTGCGCGCGCGCGGCAAACGCGTGCTCGTAGTCACGAACGCGCACCGCGACACGTTCGCCGTCAAAGCGGAGCATACAGGCATCGACAAGCTCGTCGACGGCGTCGTCTGCTCGCACGACTTCGCGGCGCCGAAAGAGAGTGCAGCATTTTGGCTCGCGCTCGAGCGGCACGCGCCGTTCGACGGCGTGCGCACGCTGCTCGTCGAGGACAGCGTCGCAGTGCTTGCGGCCGCGCGCGCCCACGGTGTGCGGCACACGATCGCGATTCGCCGCCCGGACTCGCGCGAGCCGCCGCGCACGATCGCCGACTTCGTGGGCGTAGACGGGGTGTTCGAGCTCGTCTAGGGCCGCGCTACGGGCGCCGGCCCGAGTGCGCGCGCCGCGGCCGGCGCCCGCCCGGCGGCCCGCCGGGGCGGCGGCCGCCGTTGCCGGGGCCAAAGTGCGGCCGATGGGTGCGCGGCGCATTGGGCAACGTCGTCACGAGTGCGTTGTGGTCGAACGTCGCGACGGGGATCTTGCGGCCGAGGAACGCTTCGATGTCGGGCAGCGAGATCGCATAAGTCTCGCAGCCGAAGCTGATGGCGTCGCCCGCGGCGCCCGCGCGTGCGGTGCGGCCGATGCGATGAACGTAGTCCTCGGGATCCTGGGGCAAGTCGTAGTTGAACACGTGGCTCACGCCCGGCACGTGTAGGCCGCGCGAGGCGACGTCGGTGCCGATGAGCACGGCGAGCTCGCCGGCCTGAAAGTCCTTGAGCATGCGCAAGCGCTTGCGCTGCGGCACGTCGCCCGACAGCGCTTCGGCGTTGATGCCGTTGTGCTGGAGCGCGTCGCGTAGCCGATCCGCTTCGCGGCGCGTGTTGACGAACACCATCGTGCGGCTCGCGTCGCGATCGCGGAGCAGTGTGAGGAGCAGCGGCAGCTTCTCCTCCATCGCCGGAAAATAGATGCACTGCGTCACGCGATCAACCGTCATCTTGTCGGGCTCGATGCGCACGAGCTCGGGATCGTTCATGTGCTCGTAGGCGAGCTCGAGCACGCGATGCGAGAGCGTGGCCGAGAACAGCATGTTCAAGCGGTGCTGGTGCTCGGGCAGCCGCCGCAAGACGTAGCGGATGTCCTTGATGAAGCCGAGATCGAACATGCGATCGGCCTCGTCGAGGATCAGCACTTGAATGCCGCGCAGACCGAACACGCGCTGTTTGTAGAAATCGATGAGGCGCCCCGGTGTGCCGATGAGCACGTCGACACCCGCGGCGAGAATCTCGCGCTGTTTGTCGTAATCTGTGCCGCCGAACGCGAGACCGAGCGTGAACGGTAAGTGCTTGCCGAGCTGCGTCGCATCGGTGTGAACTTGTACCGCGAGCTCGCGTGTGGGGGCCATGATCAACGCCCGCGGCGCCGGCGGTCCGTCGTCGATTGGAGGCCGCGGGGTGTTCTCGAGGCGATGGAACATCGCCAGCAGAAACGCAGCCGTCTTGCCCGTGCCCGTTTGCGCCTGGCCTGCGACGTCTTGGCCCTCGAGCGCCATCGGCAGAGTCTTGCTCTGAATGGGCGTGCAGTGAACGAACCCTGCGTCGGCGATGCCACGCTGTACTCCTTCCGATAACGGAAGGTCGGTAAAGCGCAGCTCGGTGAGGTGGTGGCTCGAAGGGGGAGCGGTGTCTATATCGGACCTCGATACTTGCAAATTCACGTCTCGGCAGTTAAAAATACCGGCACGCCCTCCTAGATACCCACTGTATTCCTGCGAGCCTCGAAGGAAGCACCTGCCGCAGATTGTGCCTGACCCGCCAGGCGGCGTCACTTTCGGCTTAGCTCAACTGGGTGTTATCGACTTTCGCCTACCCGCCTCAGAGGGCCTTGGAGGGGGTAGGAAATCAGAGGATTCAAGCCTTGTGAGTGAGATCGTACATACGACAGACGCGGCTTTTGAGCAGGACGTCGTGAAATCCAAAGAGCCCGTGCTGCTCGATTTCTGGGCCGAATGGTGCGGCCCCTGCAAAATGATTGCGCCGATTCTCGACACCATCGCCACCGAGTACAAAGACAAGCTCCGCGTCGTCAAGCTCAACATCGACGAGAACCCCAAGACGCCGCCCAAGTTCAACATCCGCGGTATTCCAACTCTGCTCCTATTCCGCAACGGCACCGTCGCCGCGCAACAAGTCGGCGCAGTTTCCAAAGCACAGCTCGAATCGTTCCTCGAGAAACATCTAAATGCCGAGAAACAGCTAAATGCCATACGCACCTAACTCAACACACTTCGGGATGCAGTCGTGAGGGGATACCTAGGCAATTCGGCGCGCGCGCGCATGAAAGACGGCCCGCATCAAGGGGGCGACGGCAACGGCAAACGCAACCGGCGCAATCGCGGGGGCGGGGGCGGGGGTGGGGGCGGCCCGATGCGCGAGGAGTTCCCCGACGACGAAGAGTTCGACGTCATTCCGGCTGCGGAGCTCGAATCGACGAAAAACGCGATGAATCTCGCCGAGCTCAAGACGCGGCCCGCGGCCGCGCTCGTCCAGCTCGCCGAGTCGATGGGCCTCGAGAATCTGGCCCGCTCGCGCAAGCAAGACATCATCTTCTCGATCCTCAAAGCCCACGCCAAGAACGGCGAGAGCATCTTCGGCGAAGGCGTGCTCGAGATCCTGCAGGACGGCTTCGGCTTCCTGCGTTCCGCGGACGGCTCGTATCTCGCGGGCCCCGACGACATCTACGTGAGCCCGAGCCAGATCCGCCGCTTCAACTTGCGCACCGGCGATACGGTGTCCGGTCTCATCCGGCCGCCCAAGGACGGCGAGCGCTACTTTGCGCTGCTCAAGATCGGCGAGATCAACCTCGACGCGCCCGAGAACGCGAAGAGCAAGGTGCTCTTCGAGAACTTGACGCCGCTCTTTCCCAAGAAGCGCCTCAAGCTCGAGCAGGGCAACGGCAGCACGGAAGACTTGACGGCGCGCATCATCGACATGGTCGCGCCGATCGGCAAAGGCCAGCGCGGGCTCATCGTCTCGCCGCCAAAGGCCGGTAAGACGATGCTGCTGCAGAACATCGCGGCGTCGATTGCCGCGAATCATCCCGACGTGAAGCTCATCGTGCTACTCATCGACGAGCGGCCGGAAGAGGTCACCGAGATGGAGCGCACCGTGCGCGGCGAGGTGGTGTCGAGCACGTTCGACGAGCCCGCGACGCGCCACGTGCAGGTGGCCGAGATGGTCATCGAGAAAGCGAAGCGACTCACCGAGCACAAGCAAGACGTCGTCATCCTGCTCGACTCGATCACGCGCCTCGCGCGCGCCTACAACACCGTCGTCCCGTCGTCGGGCAAGGTGCTCACGGGCGGCGTCGACGCGAACGCGCTGCAGCGGCCGAAGCGCTTCTTCGGCGCGGCGCGCAACATCGAGGAGGGCGGCAGCCTCACGATCATCGCCACGGCCCTCATCGACACGGGCTCCAAGATGGACGACGTCATCTACGAGGAGTTCAAGGGCACGGGCAACATGGAGATCCACCTGGATCGCCGCATCGCGGAGAAGCGCGTGTTCCCGGCCATCAACATCAACCGCTCGGGCACGCGCAAAGAGGAGCTCCTCACGCAGGCCGACGAGCTGCAGAAGATGTGGGTGCTGCGCAAAGTGCTGCATCCGATGGACGAGCTCGCAGCCGTCGAGTTCTTGCTGTCGAAGCTGCAGGACACGAAGACGAACGCCGACTTCTTCGAGTCCATGAAGCGATAACGCTCGGTCGTTCTACTTCCGCGTTACGGCGTCGACGGGAGGCCTTCGAGGGTCCGTCGCGAGACACGCCCGAAGACCGTCCCTGGGGCTCGTCGGCGCACATCCCTGTGCGCCGACGGTCTCGCGAAGGACCCTCGAAGTCCTCCCGCCGCCGCCGTAACGCTGCGTAGGCGCCTCACTCAGGGAAAAGAGAGTTCTTTCGACGTCACGGCCGCTTCCGCGTCACCGTGCGGATGTGCGCGCTGTGCTCGTCCCCAAATCACCCGACTCCGTAGCGGGCGGGTGCTGACGCGTGGAGGCTGTCCCGAGACCGTCTGCGCACAGGGATGTGCGCAGACGAGCCCCAGGGATGGTCTTCCGGCGTGTCTCGGGACAGCCTCCACGCGGCAGCGCGCGCCCGCGGTCTACGAAGTAGCACCCTCTTCGCGCTGGATCGCGCGGTGGCCGATGTCGGAGCGGTAGAAGGCGCCGTCCCAAGTAACCTGGCGGACGCCCGAGTAGGCTGCGTCGCAGGCTGCGCGCACGGTCGTGCCCGCGCCGACGACGCAGAGCACGCGGCCGCCGTCTGTGACGACCTTGCCGCCTTCGAGCTTCGTGCCCGCATGAAAAACCTTCACGTCGGCGCCCGTGGCTGCGTCGAGGCCGCGGATCGGCTTGCCCTTGTCGTAGGCGTCGGGATAGCCGCGGCTCGCCATGACGACGCCGACCGTCGCGCGCGAGTCCCAGTCGAGCGGCTTCTCGCCAAGAGTGCCGTCGAAGCAAGACGACAAGATCTCGAGCAGGTCCGAGCGCAGACGGAACAGGATCGGCTGCGTCTCGGGATCGCCGAGGCGGCAGTTGAACTCGATGACGCGCGGTTGTCCCGCGCCGTCGATCATGAGGCCCGCGTAGAGGAAGCCGCGATAGTCAATGCCATCGGCCGCGAGCCCGCGGACGGTCGGCAGCATGATCTCGCGCATGACACGCTCGTGCACGGCGTCGGTCACGACCGGCGCCGGCGAATAGGCGCCCATGCCGCCCGTGTTGGGCCCGCGGTCGCCGTCGTCGCGCGTCTTGTGGTCCTGCGAGCTCGCGAGCGGCACGAGGCGTGGGCCGTCGACGAGCGCGATGAAGCTCGCTTCCTCGCCCGCGAGAAAATCCTCGATGACGACCTTGGCGCCCGCATCGCCGAACTGCCGCTGGCGCAGCACGCGGTCGAGCGTTTGCTCGGCCTCGGCCAAGGCCGGCGCGATGATGACGCCTTTGCCGGCCGCGAGCCCGTCGGCTTTGATGACGATCGGGAGTGTGCGCGTGCGCGCGTAGTCGCGCGCCGCGGCGAAATCCGTGAACGTGCGATAGGCCGCCGTCGGAATGCGGTGCCGAACGAGAAACTCCTTCGTGAACGCCTTCGAGCCTTCGAGCTGCGCGCCCGCGGCCTTCGGCCCGAAGCACTTGAGGCCGGCGGCCTCGAAGCGGTCGACGATGCCGGCCACGAGCGGGATCTCGGGCCCCACGACCGTGAGCGCCACTTGCTCGGCGCGCGCGACCTCGATGAGCTTGCCGTGGTCCGCGACGCCGACGGCGACGTTGCGCGTCTTGCGCTCGGTGGCCGTGCCCGCGTTGCCCGGGGCGACGATGACTTCGCCGACTCGCGGCGACTGCGCGAGCTTCCAAGCGATCGCGTGCTCGCGTCCGCCGCTGCCGATGACCAAGACCCTCACTGCGCTCCCCCGATGCGTCAGTGGCGAAAGTGGCGCATGCCCGTGAAGACCATCGCTAGCCCGAGCTCGTCGGCTGCGCGCACGACCTCGTCGTCGCGCAGCGAGCCGCCGGGCTGGACGATGGCGCGCACGCCGCGCTCGGCGGCCGCATCGACGCCGTCGCGAAACGGAAAGAACGCGTCCGACGCGAGCACTGCGCCCGGCACCTCGAGCTTGGCCTCCTCGGCTTTGAGCGCGGCGATGCGCGCGCTCATGACGCGGCTCGGCTGGCCGGCGCCGATGCCGACCGTGGCGCCGTCGCGCGCGAGCACGATCGCATTCGATTTGACGTATTTGACGACGGTCCACGCGAATTTGAGGTCGCGGAGCTCGGCCGCGGTCGGCGCGCGCTTCGTGACGACCTTTGCCGCCGCGAGATCGACGCGGCCCAAGTCCGCGTCCTGCGCGAGCAGGCCGCCTTCGATGGTCTTGAGCTCGAGGCTCGGCCCTCGGCCCGTCGTCGACGCGCGCGGCCAACCCGTTGCGAGCACGCGGATGGCCGGCTTCTTGGCCAGCGCGGTGCGCGCCGCCTCGAGGACCTCGGGGGCGACGACGACCTCGGCGAACTGCCGGCCGACGATCGCCTCGGCGGTCGCCTCGTCGAGGGGCCGATTGAAGGCGATCACGCCGCCGAACGCCGATGTCGGATCGGTGCGGTAGGCGAGCTCATAGGCCTTGACGGGTGTGGCCGCCGTGGCCACGCCGCACGGGTTTGCATGCTTGACGATGACGCAGGCCGCCGCGTCGAACGCCCTGACGGCCTGAGCGGCGGCGTCGGCGTCGACGAGGTTGTTGAACGACAGCTCCTTGCCCTGGAGCTGCGCCGCGTGGGCGACCGAGCCCGGCAGCTGCTCGGGCGTGCGGTAGAGCGCTGCGCGTTGATGCGGATTCTCGCCGTAGCGCAACGGTTGCCCGAGCTCGAAGCCGAGCAGCAGCGGATTCGCCCAGTCGTCGGGCGCGGTGCTGTGCGCTCGCAGATAGTGGCTGATCGCGGCGTCGTAGCGCGCCGTGTGGCCGAAGGCTTTGATCGCGAGCTGCCGGCGCAGCGCCGCGGGGATGGGGCCGTCGGCGAGCGCCGCGAGCACGGGCTCGTAGTCCCTGTGGTCCACGACGACCGTGACGTGCTCGTGATTCTTCGCTGCGGCGCGCAGCATCGCGGGGCCGCCGACGTCGATGTTCTCGATGGCCTCGGCATCCGTGCAATCGGGCCGCGCCGTCGTCGCTTCGAACGGGTAGAGGTTGACGACCAGCACGTCGATGACGCCGATGCCGTGCGTTGCGAGCGCGGCGTCGTCGACGCCGCGGCGGGCCAACAGGCCGCCGTGAACGTGCGGGTGCAGGGTCTTCACGCGGCCGTCCATGATCTCGGGGAATCCCGTGATCGCGGCGACGTCCGTGACGGGGACACCGGAGGCGCGCAACGCCTTCGCCGTGCCGCCCGTCGAGACGATTTCGAAGCCGAGCCGCGCGAGCGCCGTAGCGAACGGCACGAGGCCTTGCTTGTCTGCAACGCTCAGGAGCGCGCGGCGAGGCGTGGCCTCTCTGCGGCGCTGGGCGCCGGCCGAGGGTGTGGGAGCGGTCTTGCGCGGCGTCCTGCGGCGGGCGCTCATCGACCCTGAAGCTTGTAGTCTTTGAGCTTCTTGCGCAGCGTCCCGCGGTTGATGCCGAGGATCTCGGCAGCCTCGCTTTGGTTGCCCTTGGTATAGCCCAAAACGGCGCGGAACAAGGGTTTTTCGACCTCGCCGATGACGAGCTGGTAGAGGTCGCCGGGCTTGTGGCCGTTCAAGCTCTCGAAGTAGCTGACCAGGCACTCGTCGGCGAGGCTACTTAAGGGTCTGCTGCGCCCTGTCACGTGCACGGCATGCGTCGTCGTGCGCTTCGTTTTCTTGCGCGAAGTTTTTTTGTTGCTCGTCATGGCCCTCATCACGTTCTCCCCCTAGAACGTCCACGCCGCTGAGTCGACATCCACTGTAGCGTTCGCGATCGGACCGCAATGCGAAAGCAGTCTTGCCCCGGCGTATGCCAGGTGGCCGATCGTTTGACGCTAACCCCGTTTCTTGCAGTAGAAGTACCGACTCAGGGTGGCGCGATCATAGCACGGCAGCAGCGAAAAATTGCTCGCGGTTTCGCGTGCGACGACGCGTCACAGAAATACTTCGTCGGTACCGCAGGTTACTAGTGAAGCTTCGACTTCGATGCAAACATCGAGCTCGAATCCGTACGCGTCGGGACCGGGATCGACGACTTCCATCTCGGCGCGCGTCGTCTCGCCCGGCGCCATCAACCGCTCGCGCGGCGACTCGCGCGGCAAGTATTCCGCGGGCGTGAACATGCGGCTGCTCACGGCTTTGTCCCAACGATCCTTGAGGCGCAGCTGCACGGCCGGATACGGTTGCCGAAGCAGCCCGCGGTTCTGGATCCGTGCCGTGATCTTCAAACTGCCGAGCCCGCGCGCGTTCGGCTCGGCGGTCGCGACCCAATCGAGGATCTCGTATTGCCGCACGTCCCAGCGCGGCTCGATCTCGGTGCCGACCAGCGCGTAAGCGTTCCGAATCGGCGGACCGAACGTCGCATGGCCCGCGAGGTCGGCACGAAAGTGGTGCACGGCCTGTGCGCCGAGCGCGAGCAGCGCGAACACGGCCGCCGCGCTCCACCAGCGGCTCGCAGGCTTGCGTTCGCGCTCCGTGCCGAAAGCGGGCCACGGTTGCGGGCCGTCCGCGGGCGCCGCGCTCACGGTCACCGTGAGCACCTCGTCGACTTGCAGCGCGCTGATGGGATCGAGGTCTTGGCCCGCGGTACTCGATTCGCTTTCCGCGTCGCGCTCCTCGGTCTCCGCGATCGCCGCTTCGGCGACGACTGCGGCGATCGTGCGCGTTGCGATGCTCTCGGCGGCCGTCTCCGGTGCGGCAGCCGGTGTCTCGTCGGCCGGCAGCTCGATGGGGGCGGCCGCGGCCGGCTCGGCGCGCCGCGGCGTCGTGGGCACGCTCGGCGGCGGCGCATCGAACGACTTCGAGCCGGGGTCTTGCAGCTCGGCGTACGCGTTGAACACACTCGCGCACCGTCCGCACCGAACCTGGCCGTTGGCCTTTTTCAGGGTTTCGTCGGTGACGCGAAAGGTCGTGTCGCAGTCGGGGCAGCGCGTGAGCAACATGGCGGCCGCTTAGGCTCTTTAACGCGCCGATTCTAGCGGTTCTCCGCGCCGTTAACTCGTCCGGACGGCCGCGAGCCGTACCCAGCCGTCGTGCGCGGCTTGCTCGAAGCCGACGAAGTGGGGGGCGTAGGCGGTGGCCACGTCATCGGCTTGCCTCGCGAGAATGCCGGCCAGCACGAGCCGGCCGCCGGGCCGCACGCGCGGCGCGAGCGTAGGCGCGAGCTCGATCAGCGGACGCGCGAGGATGTTGGCGACGAGCACGTCGACGGCGGGCGCGTGCAGGTCCTCCGGTGCGCAGACGTGGAGCCGTTCCGCGGCGCCGTTCAGCACGGCGTTGCGGCGCGCCGCGAGCAGCGCCTGTGGGTCGTTGTCGGTTGCCCAGGCCGCCCCTGCGCCGAGCGCGAGCGCCGCGAGCGCGAGGATGCCCGAGCCACAGCCGTAGTCCAAGACCGTCGCGCCGGGGGTCGTGTGGGCGTCGAGCCAATCGAGACAGAGCGCCGTCGTCGGGTGCTCGCCCGTGCCGAACGCGAAACCCATGTGTAGCCGCACCGCGGCCCGGCCTTGGGGTACGGCTGCGTCCGCAGCGGGCGCGAGCCACAGCCGGCGGCCGATCGGCCGCGCCGCGAAGCGCTGTTCGATCCCGGCGCGCCAGTCCTCGTCGTCGAGCACGCTGACCGCGATTCCTACCGCGGCGCACGAGCCGGCGAGCAGCGCCCGCAGCGCGCCGAGATCGGCGCCGGCGGGGAACAACGCTCGCAGCTCGACGTTCGGCCACAGCGGCGCCGTGTTGGGCTCGGGCTCGAGCACGGGGTCGTCGGCCGCGTCGTGCAGCGAGACCGATTCTGCGCCCGCGAGCTCGAGCAGCGCCTCGGCGCGCGGCACCACAATCGCGGAGGCTCGCAACGTCAGCACAAGAAAACTCACGGCGAGTCGCGGCCTACTTCAAGCCGAGGCGGCGCTCGAGGTAGTGAATGTCGGTGCCGCCGGCTTTGAACGCCCCGTGCTGAAAGATCTCCTGGTGCAGCGGGATGTTCGTGTTGATGCCATCGACGACGATTTCCTGGAGCGCCGTCGTCATGCGCGCGACGGCGGCACGCCGATGCTCGCCGTGTGCGATGACCTTCGCGATCAGCGAGTCGTAGTAGGGTGGCACGGAATAACCGCTGTACATGTGGCTATCGACACGAATGCCCGGTCCGCCCGGCGGATGCCAGAGGCTCACGGTGCCCGGTGAGGGCACGAACGTCTTCGGATCCTCGGCATTGATGCGGCACTCGATGGCATGGCCCCGCAAGCGGACATCGTCCTGCGTGAACGCTAGGCGCTCGCCGGCCGCGATCGCGAGCTGCATCTTGACGATGTCGATGCCCGTGACGAGCTCCGTGACGGGGTGCTCCACCTGGACGCGCGTATTCATCTCGATGAAGAAGAACTGGCCGTCCTGGTAGAGGAACTCGAACGTGCCCGCGCCGCGATAGCCGATCTTGAGGCAGGCCTCGACGCAACGTTGGCCCATGGTCCGTCGCTCCTCCTCGGCGAGACCAGGGGCCGGCGATTCCTCGACGACTTTCTGGTGACGCCGTTGCATCGAGCAGTCGCGCTCGCCCAGGTGCACGGCGTTGCCGTGGCTGTCGGCGAGCACCTGAAACTCGATGTGGCGCGGGTGATCGAGGAACTTCTCCATGTAGACCTGATCGTTAGCGAACGCGGACAGGGCCTCGGCGCGCGTGATGGCGACAGCGTTGAACAGTGCGGCGTCGCTGTGGACGACGCGCATACCGCGGCCGCCGCCGCCGGCCGCGGCCTTGATGATCACGGGGTAACCGATCTCGCGCGCGAGCCGCGCGTTCACCTCCGGATCGTCGCCGAGCGGGCCGTCCGAGCCCGGCACGCAGGATACGCCGGCCTCGCTCATCGTCTTGATGGCCGACACCTTGTCGCCCATGAGGCGAATCGTTTCGGGCTTGGGGCCGATGAAGATGAAGCCGCTCTCCTCGACGCGCTCGGCGAAGTCGGCGTTCTCGGATAGGAAGCCGTAGCCAGGATGGATCGCGACCGCGTCCGTCACTTCGGCGGCCGCGATGATCGCGGGCATGTTGAGATAGCTCTGCTGCGAGCGGGGAGGGCCGATGCAGACGGTTTCGTCGGCGAGCAACACGTGCTTGAGCGTCGTGTCCGCCGTCGAATGGACGGCCACGGTCTTGATGCCGAGCTCGCGACAGGCCCGGAAGATGCGAAGTGCGATCTCGCCGCGGTTGGCGATCAGAACTTTGTCGAGCATGTTATGGGGGCTCGTGCGCCCGCTATTCTTCGATGACGAACAGCGTCTGGCCGAACTCGACCGGGCTGCCGTTCTCGATGAGGATGCTGACGATGCGGCCGGCGAACTCCGACTCGATCTGGTTCATCATCTTCATGGCTTCGATGACGCAGAGCGTGTCGCCGGGCTTGACCTCGGTGCCGATCTCCACGAACGGTTTCGCGCCGGGTGCCGGACCGCTGTAGAACGTGCCGACCATGGGCGCCGTGACCTGCTGGCCGCGCACGGGGCTAGCCGCCGCCGTGGCGGGCGCTGCCGGGGCGGCCGGCGGCGCCGGCGCCGCGGTCTGCGCTGCCGGGGCGACGGTGATCGCGCCGGTCTTGGGGTAGCGGCTGATCCTGACGGACTCTTCGCCTTCCGAGATCTCGATCTCCGAGACCCCCGATTCCTCGAGCAGCTCGATGAGTTTTTTTACTTTTCGTATGTCCATCACTTACCCCGTTTGCTCAAGTGGCGGATCGCGGCGGTCAACGCGAGCTCGTAGCTCGTGACGCCGAAGCCCGCGATCGTGCCGAGTGCGATGTCGGCGAAATAGGACTGGTGCCGGAACGCCTCGCGGGCCGCGACGTTCGACAGATGCAGCTCGATGAACGGAACCTGCGCAGCGAGCAGGGCGTCGCGCAGCGCGATGCTGGTATGCGTGAAGGCTGCCGGATTGAACAGAATGACGGCGACCTGCTCGTCCCGGGCCGCGTGGATGCGCCCGATGAGATCGGCCTCGGAGTCGCTCTGGAACGTGACGAGGTCGTGGCCGGCTGCGGTGGCCTGGGCGCGCAGGGTCGTTTCGATGTCTGCCAGGGAGGCGGTGCCGTAGACGCCGGGCTCACGGCGGCCCAGTTGGCCGAGGTTCGGGCCATTTAGCAGCAGAAGACGGGCCATTGGGCAATACCCTAACGGGGCCGATGCCGCCGAGTTTACCCTTTTTCGCCGCAATTAGCGGCACTATGCCGCAACAATCGCGCTAGATCGGCCCAGAGATGCGCTCTTTGGCGGCCTCGACCGTGATTCGGCCGGCGGCGAGGTCGTCGACGACCGCCCGGAAGCGATCCAGGTGCTCGGCGTGGAGCTCCCCCATATGGGCGCCCAGCAGCGTGCCGTCGGCGGCCGCGAAGACCGTGAACGGCAGGGCGTAGATGTTGACGCCGAGCGCCGCCGCGGCTTCCCAGGCCTCGCTTTGGCCGATGAGGATGGCGTAGTTGAAATCCATCTTGGCCGCAAACTCGACGACGGCGTCGCGCCTGTCGATGGCGATGCCGACGACCTTAAGATCGGGCCTGCCGGTCTGGAGCTCCTTGAGCATCGGGATCTCGCGCAAGCAAGGCCCGCACCACGTGGCCCAGAAATTGATGAGCAAGGGTTTGCCCGGCCAACTGCGGATCGACTGGGGCTCGCCGGCCAGGTTGCCGAGCGAGAACTCGGGCAACGTGGCGGCCATGTTTGGGCCGGAGCTCGCGGCGGCGGGCGTCTCCGACTCGGCGGCCGTGGTCGCCAGCGGCGGTTCCGGTTGCAGGCCGCGGTAGGTCAGGTACCCCAAAATGGCCGCGCCGCTGAGCGCGGCCGTGACGAGCGTCGGCCGCGACCTAGCCACGGCTTACGCCCTCGGCAACCGCTCCCGGCAACTGCTCCTGCGTTGCTCTACCGCGGGCATCCCTGCCCGCGTCCATGCCCGCGTCAGAGAGCGGCGAGACGCAGGACGTGGTCGCGGAACTCGTCTGCGGGCACGAAGCCCACGAGCTTGTAGTTCTCGCGCTCGGCGCCCGTGGAGTCGAAGAAAGCGATCGTCGGCGGCCCGAAGCTGCGGAAACGTTGGAGCAGCGCTTGGTCATCGTCATTGTTATCCGTCACGTCGGCGCGCAACAACATAAACGGTTGCAGCGCGCCCATCACCCCTGCGTCGGGGAACGTGTACTCCTCCATCTCGCGGCAGGCGACACACCACTCAGCCGTGAAGTCTAGCATCACGGGCCGATTCGCGGCCTGGGCTTCGCCGAGCGCTGCGTCGAGCTCGGCGACGGTCTCGATATCGCGAAACTCGAGGCCGTCTTGCCTCCGCGCCGCGAGCTCGCCGCCGGCCGAGACGCGGCCCGTCGCGCCTTGCGGAAATGGGCGTAACGGATCGTCGCCGCCCAAGGTCGCGCCGATGAGCAGCAGTGCGCCGTAGAGGCAGGCCAGCACGCCGATCCCCTTCGCGAGGCGTCGCATCGGAGTCGGTGCGGCCGGCAACGCCTCGAAGGCCCCGAGGAACACGCCCGTCAAGAAGACGAGCAAGGCCCAGAGCGTCAATCCCACGGCGTCCGGCAGGATCCTTTCGAGCAGCCAGATCGCCACGCCCAGCATCACGACGCCGAACGCCGCCTTCACGGTGTTCATCCACGGGCCGACTCTCGGGAGCAAGTACCCGGCCGACGCGCCGACGATCAAGAGCGGCGTGCCCATGCCGATGCTCAGAGCGAACAGCGCTCCGGCGCCGCGCGCAACGTCGCCGGTTTGGCTGATCACCGTGAGCGCGGCGAAAAGCACGGGAGCGACGCACGCGGTGACGATCAATGACGTCAACGCGCCGATGAACGCCGTGCCGACATACGTGCCGCCCCGCTGTCGGTTTGCGAGCATCGAGACCCGCGTTTGGATCGCCGACGGCATCTGCAGGTCGTATACGCCGAACATTCCGAGCGCGAGGCCGACGAACAGTGCGGCGAACAAGCTGATGATCCAGGGCTCTTGGAAGATCGCCTGGACCTGCCCCCCAACGAGCGCCGCGATCGCGCCGGCTATCGTGTAGGTCACGGCCATGCCGAGCACGTAGCTCAGCGACAGCAGGAAGCTGCGCATCGACGTCGTCGGTCCGTGACCCACGATGATGCTCGAAAGGATCGGCACCATCGGTAGCACGCAGCCCGTCATCGAGACCCCGAGTCCGCCGATGTAGAACCAACCGAGCAACAGCCACCACGAACCGCCAACTGCGCGGTCGAACCACCGGTCCTGCTCCGAGACGAGCTCCTCGCCGTCCCCGGGTGCCGTGGCGGCCGGAAACTCGCTCGTCGCCGGCAAGACGAGAGCCATCGTCTGCTCGCCGGGCGGATAGCAGATGCTGGCTTCTTTACAACCCTGAAATCCGGCCGTCAGCGTGACGTCGAGCGCAGCCGGGCTCGCGCGCGAGAACGGCACCTTGACTTCGACGTAGTCGTAGAACACTTCGACGTCGCCGAAGTTGTCATCGCGGTGCGCGACGCCCTCGGGCAGCTTCGCCGTCCCGAGGCCGATGGCGCCGTCGACGGCGAACGTGAGCTTGTCGCGGTACAGGTAGTAACCCGGCGCAATCTGCCAGGCGACCGTGAGCTCGTTCGCCTTGTCGAAGCGGGCGTTCATCGTGAACGCGTCGTCGACGGGCAACTGGTCGCCGTCGACCGTCGACGCTCCCGGCGTGAAGTCGAACAGCGATGCCGGCGGCAAGGCGACGGTCGCGTCCCAGTCCTGCGGCAAATAGCAGAGCCCGAAGTCGGCACAGCCCTGGAGCTCGAGCTTGAGGTCGAGTTGCTCGACGGGCGCCGAGCGGCGATAGGGAATCGCGACCGCGAACTCGCCGCGATAGATTTCCTGCTCGCCGAAGAACTCGTCGGTGTGGGTCTCGCCGCGCGGGAACCTCGCGGCGCCGAGCGCGACGCCGCTCGTGGCGCTGTCGAAGCCGAAGCGCGACCTATACAGGTAGTAGCCTTCGCGCACGTCGAAGTCGAGATAGACGCGCTCCGCGTCGGCCCGCACCGTATAAATGAAGACCTCTTCCGGCGGGGGCGGCGGGTCTTGCTGCGCGCGCGACGTGCAGCCGGCGCCGAGCGCCAGGCAGGCAATCCACAGTCTCGGTGCGAAACGCGTCATGACAGCGTTAGTCCTTGAACTCGGCGACGGATTCCCCGACCCACGCGAGATAGTCCGCGGTACCCGCCGTGACGGGCAATGCGATGACCTCGGGCAACTCGTACTTCGAGTGCTCGCGGATCGCCTGCTCCAGCGCGGCGAGCCGCGGGGCCGTCGTCTTGATGATCAACAGAGTCTCCCGATCCTGCTGAACCTCGCCCTTCCAGCGGTAGGTCGACGCTACTTGGCTCACGGCGTTGACGCAGGCCGCGAGGCGCCGCTCGACGAGCAGCCGCGCCAGGGCGCCGGCGTCCTCGTCATTACCGCAAGTCGTCAAGACGACCATCGTCTCTTCGGGCATTGCGGAGTACCACTGGCTCGTTGGACGGCCGCCAGCATACCGGCCGGTTATGAGCGATGTCATGACAGGCCTCTCGCGGGCTTGCAATCCGCGTTTCGATCCATATGATTGGCACTCACTGCGACCGAGTGCTAACAGAACCGGCCCGGTCAGTAAATCCAGTCTAAAATCAAATGCTTAACTAAAGGGAGAGCATTCATGAAACTTCGTCCTCTGCACGACCGCGTCGTGATCCGGCGCATGGAAGAAGAGCGTAAGTCCCCGGGCGGTATCGTGATTCCCGACACCGCCACCGAGAAACCGATCAGGGGCGAAGTGCTCGCGGTCGGCAAAGGCAAGATCCTCGAGAACGGCGAAGTCCGCCCGCTCGATCTCAAGAAGGGCGACAAAGTGCTGTTCGGCAAATACACGGGCACCGAGGTCAAGGTCGACGGCGAAGACCTGCTGGTCATGCGCGAAGACGACGTCATGGCCGTGATCGAGAAATAACCGAATTCCCCCCGCTAGCAATCATTTCCAGGAGAACGAGTCATGGCGACTCCCAAAGAAGTCAGATTTTCCGATGACGCCCGCCAGCGCATGCTCAGAGGCGTCAACGTCCTTGCCAACGCCGTCAGAGTGACGCTCGGCCCCAAGGGCCGCAACGTCGTGCTCGAGAAGAGCTTCGGCGCCCCCACCGTCACGAAGGACGGCGTCTCGGTCGCGAAGGAGATCGAGCTCGAGGACAAGTTCGAGAACATGGGCGTCCAGATGGTGAAGGAAGTCGCTTCGCAGACCTCCGACGCCGCCGGCGACGGCACGACGACCGCCACCGTGCTCGCGCAAGCGATCCTGCGTGAGGGGCTCAAGTCGGTGTCCGCGGGCTTCAACCCGATGGACTTGAAGCGCGGCATCGACAAGGCGTCGATCGCGATCACCGAGGAGCTCAAGAAGCTCAGCCAGCCCTGTAAGGACGACAAGTCGATCGCGCAGGTCGGCACGATCTCGGCCAATGCCGACGAGGAAATCGGCCGCATCATCGCCGAAGCGATGACCAAGGTCGGCAAGGAAGGCGTCATCACGGTCGAGGAAGGCTCGGGGTTGGCCAACGAGCTCGACGTCGTCGAGGGCATGCAGTTCGACCGCGGCTATCTCTCGCTCTACTTCATCAACGATCAGGCCACGCAGTCGGCGAACCTCGACAACCCGCTGATCCTGATTCACGACAAGAAGATCTCCAACATCCGCGAGCTGTTGCCGCTGCTCGAGGCAGTCGCGAAGTCCGGCCGGCCGCTGCTCATCATCGCCGAGGACCTCGAGGGCGAGGCGCTCGCCACGCTCGTCGTCAACAACATCCGCGGTATCGTCAAAGTCGCCGCCGTCAAGGCGCCGGGCTTCGGCGATCGCCGCAAGGCCATGTTGCAGGACATCGCGATCCTCACGGGCGGTCAGGTCATCTCCGAGGAAGTCGGCCTCTCGCTCGAGAAGGCCTCGATGAACGACCTCGGCGAAGCCAAGAAGGTGCAGGTCTCGAAGGAGAACACCACGATCATCGACGGCGCCGGCAAGAAGGCGGACATCAAGGGCCGCATCGACCAGATCAACAAGGAGATCGAAGAGTCGACGTCCGACTACGATCGCGAGAAGCTCCAAGAGCGCGTCGCGAAGCTGGCCGGCGGTGTTGCGGTCATCAAGGTGGGCGCAGGCACCGAGATCGAGATGAAGGAAAAGAAGGCTCGTGTGGAAGACGCGTTGCACGCGACTCGTGCGGCCGTCGAGGAAGGCGTGGTGCCGGGCGGCGGCGTGGCTCTCTTGCGCGCGCTCAAGGGTATCGCGAACTTGAAGGGCGCGAACGACGACCAGGACGTCGGTATCAATATCTTGCGCAAGGCCGTCGAAGAGCCGCTGCGCCAGATCGTGGCCAACGCCGGCGCCGATGCGTCCGTCGTGCTCAACGCCGTCGTCAACGGCAAAGGCAACTACGGCTTCAACGCCGCCAACGGCGAGTACGGCGACATGGTGAAGTTCGGCATCATCGACCCGACCAAGGTTACGCGCTTGGCGTTGCAGAACGCGACGTCCGTCGCGGGTCTCTTGCTCACGACCGAGGCGATGATCGCCGAGGCACCGAAGCAGGAGAAAGAGGGCGGCGGTGCGCCGCACGGCCACGGCATGGACGGCATGATGTAAGTCTTTCGGGCACGGACGCTCGAACTGGAAGCCCCGCATGTCGCGGGGTTTTCTTTTTGGCGGCGTCGACGGCGGCCGCCGCGTGCTGTTTCGGCACGGCGCGAAAAGGCGTAAGTTCTCGCGGGGCGACAAGGAGAGCTCGATGACGTTGTGCTCCGGAGCCCGCGCGCTCATGGGGGCGCTCGGTCTCGCGGCCGCCGCGACGGCCGCGGGTCACCATTCCTATGCCATGTTCGACGGCTCTCGAACATTCACGGTCAAAGGTACGGTGGCACAGCTCGAGTGGACGAACCCGCACATCCTCATTTGGGTGTACGTGCCGAATGCCGCGGCGCAGAACGGCTTCGATCTCAATGCGTTCGAGAACGGCTCGCCGAACGTGCTGGCTCGCGTCGACGGCTCGTTACCGCCGCCAGCGGCGCCGGGACGATGATCAGACTAGTCCCGCTTCTCGAGCCGGACTGCTCGTCGGGCTCACGGCTGCGGGCATCGTGGGAGCGCTGGTGACGGCTCAGCCGCCAACGGTCGCGGTGGCCGCGAACGCTCCCGCCCCGCTGTCCGACTGGAGCGGTTGGTGGGGGCACGGCGCGCCGCTGCCCGACGAGTGGCGCCGCAATCCGCCGCCGCTCAAACCCGAGGTCGCGGCGCTGCGTGCCGCGCGAATGGCCGATGCCGACCCCGATCTGCTGCGCTACTGCCGGCCGCTGCAGTTCACGGGCTCGAGCCGACCGCTGCCGAATGATCCCGATCCGACCAACACCGGCGAGCCCGGGTCGGGCCGGCAGCGCTTCGACATGACGCCGCCCCCCGATCTGCCGCCGCCGCCGGCGCGCTGACTCAGAGCGCAGTGCGACTCGACCGCCCGCCCGACCTGCCGAGCGCGCTCGAGCAACGTTACGAGCGCGTCGCGGCGCACCTCGTGGAGCTCGATCTTGTGTTGCCTGCGCCGCTCGCCGCGAGCGCGGCCAAGGTCGTGCTCGTCAGCGACTTCGTGCTGCGGGTCTTGCAGCGCTACCCGCACGAGCTCATCGAGCGGCTCGCAGACGACTCGCCGCTCGCTGCGGCCGATATCGAGCGGCGGCTTAGGCTAGAGGGGCTTCCCGAAGCACAGGCGATGACGGCCCTGCGCCGTGCGCGGCAGGTCGAGATGGCGCGTATCGCCTGGCGCGACCTCGCAGGCCTAGCCGACCTCGATGCGACGCTCGCCGACGTCTCGTTGCTCGCCGAGTGCCTGATTCGCGCCGCACTCGTGTACGCCGCGGCGAGCCTCGAGCCGCGCTTCGGCCGGCCGCGCGACGCCGCAGGCCGGGAGCTGCCGCTGCTCGTGCTCGGCATGGGCAAGCTCGGTGGCTACGAGCTCAACTTCTCGTCCGACGTCGACCTCGTTTTCCTGTATCCCGACGGCGTGGCTTCCGACACTACGACGGTCGAGCCCGAGACCTACTACCAACGGGTCAGCCAGCTTCTGATCCGTCTGCTCGATCAGCGGACCGAGGACGGGTTCGTTTACCGCGTCGACACGCGTCTGCGGCCGTTCGGCGCGAGCGGCCCGCTCGCGATGAGTCTCACGGCGTTCGAGACGTATCTCGCCGAGCACGGCCGCGACTGGGAGCGCTACGCCTACGTCAAAGCGCGGCTGCTCACGGGCCATGGTTTCGCGCGCGATGTGTTCGAGCTCGTCCTCACACCGTTCGTCTACCGCCGCTATCTCGACTACGGCGTGTTCACTGCGCTGCGGCAGATGAAGCGCCTCATCGCGCAAGAAGTCGCGCGCAAGGACATGGCCGAGAACATCAAGCTCGGCCCGGGCGGCATTCGCGAGATCGAGTTCATCGCCCAGGCGTTTCAGATCGTGCGCGGCGGCCGGCAGCCGGAGCTCCGCGAACGCTCGCTGCTGCGCGTGCTGCCGCTGCTCGCGGGCGACCGTCAACTGCCGGTGACGACCGTCGCGGCGCTTGCGGCCGCGTATCGCCTGCTGCGCACCGTGGAGAACCGCATCCAGGCGCTCGACGACGCGCAGACGCACGAGCTGCCGAGCGGCGTCGAGGAGCGCGCACGGCTCGCCTTCGCGCACGGCGCGCCGAGCTTCCACGCTTTCTCGGCGCAGCTCGCGGCGCAGCGGGCGCTCGTCGAGGCCGAGTTCGAGCGCGTGGCCTGGGAGGCGGAAGGCGCCGCCGACCCTAGGGCCGCGCCCGCAGCCTCGGCGTGGGAGGCGGGCGACGTCGCGGCCGTGTTGGCCGGCACGCCGCTCGCGGACGACGCGCGCGCCGTCGACCTGCTCACCGACCTGCGTCACGGCGGCCTCTATCAGCGCATGGACGAGGTCGGCCGGCAGCGCTTGTCGGCGGTCATCGCCCGGACCCTCGATGCGCTCGAGGGCCGGGCCGACGCACGGAAGTACCTCGAGCGTGCGCTGCCCGTCTATCGGGCCATCTGCCGCCGCAGCGCCTATCTCGCGCTGCTCAACGAGAACCCGGCCGCGCTCGAGCGCCTGCTTACGCTCGTCGTCGGCAGCTCGTGGCTCGCGCGGCAAATGTCCGAGCAGCCGCTGCTGCTCGACGAGCTGCTCGACAATCGCGTGTTCGATACGCCGCCGTCGCGCGCCGAGCTCGAAGCGCTGCTCGAGCGCACGACGCACGACGTCGCGGCGGGCGACGTCGAAGGTTTGCTCGAAGCGATTCGCGTCTTTCAACGTACGGCGATTTTCCGTATCGCGATCGCCGATCGCTTGGGCTCGCTGCCGCTCATGAAGGTCAGCGACCGGCTCACGGACACGGCCGAGCTCGTGCTCAGGTTAGCGCTGCGCGCGGCCGAGCGCGAGCTCGTAGTCAAGTACGGCACGCCGCGCTGCGGGCCGCCGCCGCGCGAGGCCGGGTTTGCCGTCATCGGCTACGGCAAGCTCGCGGGACTCGAGCTCGGCTACGGCTCCGATCTCGATCTCGTGTTCCTCCACGACTCCGCGGGTCCGCAGCAGGAGACCGACGGCAATCCGCCCGTCGACAACGAGCGTTTCTTCGGCCGGCTCGTGCAGCGGCTCATCCATTTCCTCACGATTCAAACGAGCTCGGGCAGGCTCTACGAGGTCGACACGCGTCTTCGGCCGAGCGGCAAGTCGGGCCTGCTCGTGACGAGCCTCGAGGGTTTTTTCCGCTACCAAACGACCGAAGCGTGGGTGTGGGAGCATCAAGCGCTGCTGCGCAGCCGCGCGCTCGCGGGCTCGGCCGCGGTCTGCGGGGGCTTCGAGCGAATTCGCCGCGAGGTGCTCGTCGGGCACGTCGACCGGACCGAGCTCAAGGCCGAGGTCGCGAAGATGCGCCGTCGCATGCGCACCGAGCTCACACTCGCGAAGCCCGGTTTCTTCGACGTCAAGCAGGACACGGGCGGCATCGCCGACGTGGAGTTCCTCGTCGACTACTGGGTGCTCGCGCACTCGGCCGAGCACCCCGAGCTCGTGGAATTCCCCGACAACATCCGCCAGCTCGAGGCGCTCGAGCGCGCGGAGCTCGTGGCCGCCGAACGTTGCGCCGCGATCAAGGGGGCCTATCTCGCGCTGCGGCAACGCGTGCACGAGCTCGCGCTCGACGAGGCCGGGCGAGTCGTCGGCGCCGACGAGTTCGTCGCCGTCCGTGCGCTCGTGAGCGGCGTGTGGCGCGAGGTGTTCGCGGACGTCGAAGGCGACTAGGCGCGCGCGACAGGTATAATCCGCCGCGGTTCGGCTGGAGAGCGATTCAGTGCGCGAGCGTCACGGCAGGGTGCAGGAGAATTTGAGCGCGGCGAACGCGGAGCGCGTCTACAAGGTGACGAAGGCCGACCTCCCGCTGCACTGCCCCAGCCCAAGCATGTACCTGTGGAATTCTCACCCCAAGGTCTATCTGCCCATCGAGGCGACGGGCGAGGCGATATGCCCCTACTGCAGCTCGATGTACCGCCTGGTCGGGGACGAGCGGCGGTAGGGCTACCGCCATGATCGTCGTCACCGGCGGCGCCGGGTTCATCGGCAGCAATCTCGTCCGCGAGCTCGGCCGTCGCGGCTACGACCGCGTTGTCGTCGTCGACGACCTCACGGACGGCCGCAAATTCGTCAACTTGGTCGGCGCCAACGTCGCCGACTACTTCGACAAGACGGAGTTCCTCGCTCGGCTCGAGGACGGCGATCTCGGCAAGATCGATGCGATCTTTCATCAGGGCGCCTGCGCCGTGACCACGGAGTGGAACGGCCGCCACATGATGGAGACGAACTACCGCTACTCCGTCCAACTGCTCGAGCACTGTCTCGCCGAAGGCGTGCCGTTCGTCTACGCGTCGTCGGCGGCCGTGTACGGCGCGAGCACGGTGTTCAAGGAGAACGACCGTTCGGCCGAGCGGCCGCTCAACGTCTACGGCTACTCGAAGCTCCTCTTCGACGACTACGTGCGCCGCCGTCTCGTCGAGCGGTACAAGCGGCGTGCCAAACGTCGCGGCGCGCCCGTTGCCGGGCTGCGCTATTTCAACGTGTACGGCCCGGGCGAGGCCCGCAAGGGCGCGATGGCGAGCGTCGCGTTCCACCTGCACGGCCAGGTCGCTGCGACGGGCTCCGCGAAGTTGTTCGAGGGTAGCGGCGGGTATGGCCCCGGCGAGCAGCGCCGCGATTTCATCTACGTGGCCGACGTCGTCGACGTGAACTTGTGGTTCCTCGAGCACCGGCGCGTGTCGGGCGTGTTCAACGTCGGCACGGGCGCGAGCGCCACGTTCAACGACGTCGCGCGCGCGGTCATCGCGTGGCACGAGCGCGGCGCGATTCGTTACATCCCGTTCCCCGACGATTTGAGGTCGCGCTACCAGAGCTTCACCGAAGCCGACGTGACCGCGCTGCGCGCCGCGGGTTATCAAAAGGCCTTTCGCGACGTGGGCACGGGCATCAAGGACTACCTCGACGCGCTCGGCCAAGCGTCGTGACGGGATCGGACGAGGTCCTCGCACGGGACACAGTCCTCGCACGGGACGCAGTCCCCGAAGGGGACAAAGTCCTCGTCGTCGGCCCCTCGTGGGTGGGCGACATGGTGATGGCGCAAGCGCTCTATAGGCTCCTGCGGCAGCGCAATCCCGCGGCCGAGATCCACGTTGTCGCGCCGAGCTGGTCGCTGCCGGTGCTTGCGCGCATGCCCGAGGTCGCGCGCGGCATCGAGCTCGCCGTGGGGCATGGCGAGCTCGCGCTCGGCCGGCGCCGGGCGCTGGCGCGCGCGCTGCGCGGCGAGGGCTATGCGCGCGCCATCGTGCTGCCGCGCTCGCTCAAGGCAGCGCTCGTCCCGTGGCTCGCGCGCATCCCGCGGCGCACGGGGTTCCGCGGCGAGTGGCGCTACGGCGTGCTCAACGACGTGCGCCGGCTCGACGAGCGGCTCGATCAGACCGTCAAGCGTTTCGTCGCGCTCGGGCAGGAGCGCGACGAGCCTTACCCTAAGTCGCTGCCTGCGCACCTGCGGCCACGCCTCGTCGCGAATGCCGACAACCTCGCGCGCCTCAAGGCCGAGCACGGCTTGCCGGCCGCGGCGCCGCTCGTGGCCGTGATGCCGGGCGCCGAGTATGGGCCCGCGAAGCGCTGGCCGGCGGCGCATTACGGCGCGCTCGCGGCGGAGCTCGCGCGCCGCGGCGTCGAGGTCGTCGTGCTCGGCTCCGCGAAGGAACGCGCGCTCGGCGACGACGTCGTCGCCGCGGCGCGCGATGCGCGCGTGCACAATCTCTGCGGCGCGACCACGCTCGTCGACGTCATCGATCTCGCGGCCGCCGCCGAGGCCGCCGTCAGCAACGACTCGGGCCTGCTGCACCTCGCGGCCGCGGCCGGCACGCCGGTCGTCGCGATCTACGGCTCGTCGTCGCCGAAGTTCACGCCGCCGCTCACGGAGCGCGCGGCGATCCTGACGCTCGAGCTGTCGTGCAGCCCGTGCTTCGCGCGCGAGTGTCCGCTCGGGCACCTGCGCTGTCTCAAGGAGCTTACGCCCAAGACCGTGCTCGTGGCGCTCGATGCGCTGTGGGCGGGGCGACGCGTCGGCGCGGACGGGGCGCCATGAGCGACGTGCGCGTCGTCGTCGACGGCAGGCACGTCATGCTCGCGGGAGCGGAGCTCCGCGAGACGCCCGAGGGCCAGTGGTTCGACGCGGAGGCGTGGCGGCGCGGCGGCGCCGTCGCGATCGAGACCTCGGGCCGCGGCCAAGTTCTCATCGTGCCGCATGGCGGCGACACGTGGGTGCTGCGCCACTATCGCCGCGGCGGGCTCGTGGCGAGGATCGTCGACGATCATTACCTTTGGCTCGGCGCGGAGCGCACACGCGCGTTTCGCGAGTGGCGGCTGCTGCGCGAGCTGCGCTCCGCCGGCCTGCCCGTGCCGAATCCCGTGGCTGCGCACGTCCATCGCACGGGCGCCATCTACACGGCCGACATCATCACGTCGTACTTGCAGGATACCCAGAAGCTGTCGGCGTACATCGCGCAGGGCCGGCTGCCCGCAGAGTGCTGGCGGCGCGTCGGCGCGATGATCCGGGCCGTGCACGACCACGGCGTCGACCATCCCGATCTCACGGCGCACAACGTGCTGCTCGACGCCACGGGCAACGCGTTCCTCGTCGACTTCGACAACGCGCGCGTGAAGCCGCCGGGAGCGTGGCAACACCTCGGGCTCGAGCGTTTCAATCGCTCGCTGCGCAAGGTCGCGCTCGAGACCGGCACCGAGTTCGATGCCGCGGCTTGGCGCGAGCTCGCGGCGGGCTACGGCCTCAGCGGCTCTGCGCCTTGAGCAGGTCGCGGATCTCCACGAGCAGCTTCTCCTCGGCGGACGGAGCCGGCGGCGCGGGCGGCGGCGCAGCTTCCTGCTTCCTCTTGAGCTTGTTGAGCGCGCGGATGACCACGAAGATCGCGATGGCGACGATCACGAAGTCGAGCACCGTGTTGACGAACATGCCGTACTTGATGATCGGCGCGCCGGCGGTCTCGGCTGCGGCGACGCTCGCGAAGGTCTGGCCCATCGTGAGGTTCACGAACAGGTTGCTGAAATCCACGTTGCCCATGAGCAACCCGATCGGCGGCATGACGACGTCGTTGACGAGCGACGTGATGATCTTGCCGAACGCGGCGCCGATGACGATGCCGACGGCCATGTCCATGACGTTGCCGCGCATCGCGAACTCTTTGAATTCTTTTAGCATGGATTTCCTCCGGTTCTCGTTGTTGTGCCGGCGTGTCGACGGGCCGCGCTCGTCGTAGTGTACCTCCGCAAGGATCGCGAGGAACGCAGCGCGACGCTTCAGCGCGCGTAGACGTCGGCGTGCGGCGGCGGCCTGCCCTTGAATTTCTTGTAGAGCCAGAGGTATTGCTCGGGCGCGAGCCGAATGTAGTCTTCGAGTCGCGCGAATAGGCGCTCGGTATCGCGTGTCGCGGAGTCGCTCGGCAGTCCCTCGAGCGGAGGGCCGATGTCCACGCGATACCCGCCGTTCGGCAGCCGGCGGAAGAAGTATGGCAAGACCGTGGCGCCGCTGATCGACGCGAGCTTGCTCGTGGCCGTGTTCGTGACGGCCGGCTCGCCGAAAAACGGTAGGAGCTCGCTTTGCTTGCCGAGGGAGATCTGATCGGGAAGGTAGACCACGGCGTAGTTGGCGCGCAGGTTGCGCAGCAGGGCGCGGACGTTGTCGCGCGGAATCTGCTCGTGCGCGAAGCGGTGGCGACCGCGGCGGATCATCACGTCCATCATGGCGTTGCGCTGCGGCCGGTACATGCAGCTCGCGCGCGGCGCGAACGCCTCGAGCACCGCGACGCCCACCTCGAGCGTCGTGAAATGCGCGGTGAACAGCAGCACACCTTTGCCGCGTGCGAGCGCCGCGTCGAGATGCTCCCGGCCGGCGATCGTCACGCGCTCGAGCAAGCGTTCGATCGGCGTGAACCAGCCGATGCCCATCTCGACGAACGACATGCCGACGGCTTCGAAGTGACGCACGAGCAAGGCCTGGCGCTCGGCCGCGCCGAGATGCTTGAAGCAGAGCTCGAGGTTGCGCGCGGCGACGCGGCGTTCGCGACGTTTGACGCGGCGCACCAGGCCGCCGAGGGCGCGGCCGAGGTACCGCTGCCCGCTCGGCGGGAGCCGCGCGGCGACATACATGAGGCCGAGCAGTAGCCAGGTGGGCCAGTAGCGCGGCCCCACGAAGCGCGCGAGCGAGAGCTCGCCCGTGAGCTCCGCGCTTCGCCCCGCTCCGCTGCGCTCCGCGTCGTCAGACGGTGGGCGTGGCATAGAGATCGGGCAGCGGCGCGGGCCGGCCCTTGAAACGCTGATGAATCCACCAGTACTGCTCGGGGCAGAGCCGTATGTAGTCTTCGAGCAGCTTCGTGAGGCGCAGCGTGTCAGCGACTTCGTCGCCGCTCGGCAGGCCTGCGAGCGGCGCGCCGATGCTCATGAGATAACGCCCGTCTTCGAGCCGCCGGCAGAAGTAAGGCAACACCACGGCGCCGCTGGCGTTGGCGATGCGCCCGATGGCCGTATTCGTCATCGCGGGCTCGCCGAAGAACGGCAGCAGCACGCTGCCCTTGCCGCTGTAGCTCTGGTCCGAGGCATACCAGACGACGGCGTTGTCGCGCAAGCAACGCAGCATCTCGCGCACGTTGTCCTTGGCGAACAGTCGATCGTAGTGGCGCAGGCGACCGCGGCTCATCATCTTGTTCATGACGGGATTGCGCTGCCCCTTGTACATGCCACACAACTGCGTGCACAGCGGTTTCAGGGCGGGCCAGAAGAACTCGAACGTGGTGAAGTGCGCGGAGAACAAAATGACGCCGCGACGCCTGGCGAGCGCGGCGGCGAGCCGTTCCGCTCCCTCGACATGCACGCGTGCGCGCACGGCTTCGGGGGAGCCGAACCAGCCCATCGCCATCTCGATGAGCGACAGGCCGAGTGACTCGAAATGCCGTTCAAGGAGCTCCGCCCGGGCGGCAGGCGTGAGCTCCGGCAAGCACGCCGCAATGTTGCGCGCGGCGACTCGGCGGCGCGAGCCCAGCAGCGCATGGGCGGCTTTACCCAGGGCGCGCCCGAGCGCCATCTGGACGCGGAGCGGCAGCCGCACGACGAGCCGCATCCACGCGTAACCCAGCCAGCCGACGAGGTAGCGTAGCGTCGCGAACTTGGTGTTCCAGAAGTTTTCCGAGGACATCGTGCCGGGCGGGTTGCGGCCAAGCCCAAGGCTGATCTTAACAGCTCGACGCAGGGCTCCGGCTCGAGTCCTGTGCCGTCGCACCGACGGTGCTGGGTGCGACGCCGTTCGTTGCGTTTTTTCGCGCGGTTGTTCTAGAGTCACGGCAAATGGTCGTATCGCGCGAAATTGCCGCAGTGCTCGGCGTGCTTCTCATGCTCGGCGGCGCTGGGGCGCGGGCCGAGGATCCCCGTACGGTGCCCGATCACGCCGACTACGTGCTCGTCGACAAATCCGACCGCAAGCTCTATCTGTTCAAGTCCGGGCGCGTGCTGCGCGAAGTCGACGTCTCGCTCGGCCTGGTACCCACGGGGCCGAAGCAGCGCGAGGGCGACTTCAGGACGCCCGAAGGCAAATACGTCCTCGATACGCGCAACGCCGACAGTGACTTCTTCCTCTCGATCCGCGTGTCCTATCCAGACGAGTCCGATCGCGCGCGCGCCCGGGCACAGGGCGTCGACCCCGGCGGCCAGATCATGATCCACGGCCTGCCCAACGAGCTGAAACACGACTGGCGCCGCTACCTCGACACCGACTGGACGGACGGCTGCATCGCCGTCAGCAATTCGGACATGGTCGACATTTGGCTCATGACGCGCGAGTCGACGCCGATCGAGATTCGCCCCTAACGGGCGGAGCGGAAGAGATCACGCAATGGACGCCTTGATCGCCCCCGAGGGCAGCCTCGAAATTCTGTCGCGTCACGAAACCAATCAACTGCGCGACGCGGGCGGAGGCGGTCTCTACGAGCTGTGGCGCCAATGCTCGCTGGCCGTGCTCAACTCCGGCGCCTCCGACGACGACGTCCGCAAGATCTTGAGCCGCCACGAGGCTTTCCGCATCGCCGTCGTGGAGTACGAAGGCGGCATCGCGATCGAGCTCAAAAACGCACCCGACGTCGCGTTCGTCGGTCGGCAGATGATCCGCGGCATCCGCGAGCATCTGTTCGCCGTGCTCAGAGACTTGCTCTACGCCCACGACGACGTGCTCAACAATCCGCGGTTCGACCTCAAGACCTCTGCGGGGATCACGGATGCCGTCTTCCACATCCTGCGCAACGCTCGCGTGCTGCGGGCGCACGACGAGCCGCGCCTGGTCGTTTGCTGGGGCGGGCACGCCATCGAGCGCGAGGAGTACGACTACACGAAGGTCGTCGGCTATGCCTTGGGGCTCGAGGGGCTCGACATTTGCACGGGCTGCGGCGCGGGGGCGATGAAGGGGCCGATGAAAGGGGCGACCGTCGCGCACGCGAAACAACGCATTCGCACGGGCCGCTACTTAGGGCTAACGGAGCCCACGATCATCGCGGCCGAATCGCCGAACCCGATCTGCAACGAGCTCGTGATCCTGCCCGACATGGAGAAGCGGCTCGAGGCGTTCGTCAGGATGGCGCACGCGATCGTCCTGTTCCCCGGCGGCGTGGGCACGGCCGAGGAGATCCTCTATCTGCTCGGCATCCTCCTGAGCCCGCAGAACGAGCACGAGGGCCTGCCGCTCGTGTTCACGGGCCCGGTTTCGAGCGGCAAGTACTTCGAGCGGCTCCATGAGTTCATCGGCGCGACGCTCGGGTCGGTTGCCCAGAAACGTTACAAGGTGATTCTCGCGGATCCCGCGGGCGTGGCGGCGGAGGTCACGGCGGGCCTGAAGCGCGTGCGCGATCGGCGCGCGGCCGAGGACAATGCCTATTTCTTCAACTGGGCTCTCGACATCGGCCTCGAGTTCCAGCGACCGTTCGAGGCCACTCACGAGTCGATGCGCTCGCTCGCTCTGAACCGCGACCAGCCGGCGCACAGCTTGGCGTTCAATCTACGGCGCGCGTTCTCAGGAGTAGTGGCCGGCAACGTGCGCGAGGCCGGCATCGCGCGCGTCGAGAAATACGGACCGTTCGAGCTGCGCGGTGACCGGCACATCATCGGCGAGCTCGGCAAGCTGCTCGAGGATTTCGTCGCCCAGCGACGGATGCGATTGTCGGATCCCAGCGCTTACGTGCCGTGTTATCGCATCGTCGCCTGACGAACCTCGCGCGCTGATCATTATCGTCAAACGCTACGGCGGACGCGCTTCTTAGCCGGACATCGTTGTGACTTGGTTCCTCGGCATAAGCCGTCGCGCGGCGTAGCCTTCGCTCATCTGGGACAGGGATTGTCTTCCGACCATGAGCGAGCACAAACCGCACCAGTTCCGGCCGGCCTTGTACGCAAAGGAAAGCACGGTCGCCGAGGAATCACCCGCGGCCGGCAACGAGCAGAACGGCTGGGACGCGTACCGCAAGTGGCTATCGCGCGTCAGCACCAAGCCCATCGGCGAGCGTGCCCCGCTCGATCATTCGATCTACAGCTGGCGCGGCTACCACACCTGGGCCGATAAGATCCGGCAAAACTGGAAAGAGGGCTGACGCCAAGCGTCAGTCGTGTCCGACGGCCGAGGCGCGACCGCCGCGCGCCTGGATCAAAGACCGTTCGAGCTCGGCGCTCGCGCGCTCGATCGAAACCAGATTCGTCGACATCGCCCCACGCTCCGCGCGATGGCGGCGCTTCTGAGCAAGCCAAGCCAGCACTTGCCGCCAGTGACTCAAGTCAGGCTGCACCTGCCAAGGCGGCATCTCGTAGACGCTTAGGCCCGTCTCGGCCGAGCGCACATAGCTCTGGGTGTCGCGCAGAGTCGCGATCAACGGAATGTCGAGGCTCGCCAGAAACCGCGTCAATGAATGCGACACGCGCGTGTTGCTGCGCACGCGGTTGGCGATGATGCCGATGCGGTTCTCGGAGCGGCGGATCTTCGCGACGAGCAACAGATCCGCGATGCACCTGGCCGTGGCGTGAATGTCGATTTCCGACGGCATGACGGGAATCACTATCGCATCGGCGCCGCGCGTGAGTTCCGCCAGAACGTGCGCGTCGATGGCCGCGGGCGTATCCGAGATCACGAACCGGCAGTCGCCAGGGACCCGCATCTGCCAACTGCGCGTGACGGCCGTCGAGCGCTCGAAGCCGGCGATGCCGTGGATCGGCGGCGCGTCCTCGGGACGCTTGCGCAGCCAGCGCATGCTCGACCCTTGCGGGTCGAGGTCGATGAGCGCGGTGCGCTGGCCGCTCCTGGCGTAGCACGCGGCGAGGTTCGTCGCGATCGTGGTTTTCCCGGAGCCGCCCTTCGGGTTGAGGACGATGATTTTTTGCATGTTCTTTGCTCTTTACGAGCGGCTCGTCCGAACCGCGTCACATACAAATTACAATAAGTAAAAGACTTTGTCTCCCCTACCTCGACTTCTTGAGAAGACTCTCACAGCCGTCGCGAGCCGTGGGCGATATAGTCCTCTCGTCGTAAGCGCGGATCTTCGAGCAATGGACGCAAGAGATCACGGCGAGCACGCAACGGATACGAACGGCATCTGCCGCCTGGAATGGATTGCCTGGGCGATCGACGCGGCGCGCCGCCACAAGGAAGACGAGCAACGTACCCCGCCGACGGCCCCCCGTCGCACCCTCGTCCCCGTTCGCCTCGATCCCGGCCGGTAGCCGCCGAGAGCCCGCCATGGAGATCGTATTGCTGTGGCTCGACGACCTCGATGACCTGCTGTTCTCCGTGGCGCTGGTCTGGGAGCGGCTGCGCCGGGCCCTGCTTCAGGTAGGTCTCGCGGCGGCGCTGGGGCTTGCGGCGACCGAGGTCGCCGCCGTGGCTACGCAATGGGCGCCGCTGCTCTGCGGCGTCGCGGCTCTGACCGTGAGCGCGTGGCTCGCGGGCGCCGCGGCCCGCATTCGACTACTCTCGCGAGACCCGCAGCTCGCTTACCGCGGCTTGAAAAAACGCGATTAGCCTCTAACCTAGCGCCCCAACCTCAAGCGTGCGACGGGGCTTAAGATGGGGGGCGGTCCCAATACCTTCACGTTTCAAGCGGAGATCAAGCAGCTCCTGCACCTCATGGTGCACTCCCTGTATAGCGATCGAGAAATCTTCCTGCGGGAGCTCGTCTCGAACGCGTCCGACGCCAACGACCGGCTGCGTTTCGAAAGCCTTAAGGTACCTACGCTGCTCAGGGACGAACCCGAGCTCGTCATACGCGTGACCGTCGACACCGAAGCGCGCCTGCTCTGCATCGCGGACAACGGCATCGGCATGAGCCGCGAGGAAGTCATCGACAACCTCGGCACGATCGCGCGCTCGGGCACCGGTCAGTTCCTCGCGCGCCTCACGGGCGATCAGCGCAAGGATGCCGAGCTCATCGGCCGCTTCGGCGTCGGCTTCTACTCGGCGTTCATCGTGGCCGACGAGGTGACGGTCCTCACGCGGCGCGCCGACGCGGACGTAAGCCAGGGCGTCGCGTGGGTGTCCGACGGTCAAGGCGAGTACCGAGTGACGCCGATCGAGCGCCCCTTACGCGGCACGACGGTCGAGCTCAAGCTCAAAGCGAACGCCGACGAGTTCTTGCAGCCTGCGCGCCTCAAAGCGCTGATCCGCAAGTACTCCGACCATATCGCGTTCCCGGTGCGCCTCTCAAGCGCGGGCCAAGCCGAGGAGACCGTCAACCGCGCCAAGGCCCTTTGGACGCGGCCGCGCGCCGAGATCGCTGACGCCGAGTACGTCGAGTTCTACAAGCACATCGCGCACGACACCGAAGATCCTCTGATCTGGAGTCACAACCGCGTCGAAGGCAAACGCGAGTACACGAGCCTGCTCTACGTGCCGGCCGTGGCCCCGTTCGATCTCTGGAACCGCGAGTCGCCGCGCGGCGTCAAGCTCTACGTGCAGCGCGTGTTCATCACGGACCAAGCGACACAATTCCTGCCGCTCTACTTGCGTTTCATTCGCGGCATAGTGGATTCGGGCGAGCTTGCGTTGAACGTGTCGCGCGAGCTGTTGCAGCAGGACGAGACGATTGCAGCGATGCGCACGGCGCTCACGCGCCGCGTCGTCGACATGCTCGAGAAGCTCGCCGAGGACTTAAGTTCCTACGCCAAGTTCTGGAGGGAGTTCGGAGCGCTCGTCAAGGAAGGCATCATCGAGGACTTAGGCAACCGCGAGCGCTTGGCGAAGCTGCTGCGTTTCAAGACGACGCGCACGCAAGGCGACGAGGAGGCGCGCAGCCTCAAGAGCTACTTGGGCGACGCCAAGCCCGACCAGGACGCGATCTACTTTCTCGTAGCGGAATCGCCGACGGCCGCGCGCAGCAGCCCCCACCTCGAAGCGTTCCGCGAGCGCGGCATCGAAGTGCTGCTCTTGACCGATCGGCTCGACGAGTGGGTGATGCAGCATCTCTCGCAGCACGAGGGCAAGCCGTGCAAAGACGTGCGCCGCGGCGCGCTCGAGCTGCCCGGCGCCGCCACGGAGGGGAAGGTCGAGGCCGACGACCGCGAGCGCCGCCAGCTGCAGAAGCGCGTCAAGCAAGTTTTGCGGGAGCGTGTTGCGGAGATTCGCGTCGGCGGGCGCCTGCGGCAGTCGGCGGCGTGCCTCGTCTTGAGCGAGCACGATCTCGGTCATCAGATGCGCGAGCTGCTCGCGGCCGCCGGTCACCAGGCACCCGCGGCGGTCCCGAGCCTCGAGCTCAACCCCGAGCACGCGCTCGTGAAGCGCCTCGATCACGAGACCGATCCCAAGCGTTTCGAGCGGCTCGCGCTGTTGCTGTTCGAGCAGGCCGTGCTCGCGGAAGGGCGCCAGCTCGAGGATCCCGCGGCGTTCATCGCGCGGCTCAACGAGCTCCTCGGCGAGCTCGGCCCCGCCGCGTAGCGTGGCGAACGCTGCGTCACGCCCCGCCACGTCCGTCGAGATAGCGGGACCTGCCGGCGCGCTCGAAGGCGCGATTGACGGCGATTTGGGTGCGGCCACGGCCGTCGCCGTGATCTGTCATCCGCACCCGCTCGAGCAAGGCGCGATGCACAACAAAGTCGTCACGACGCTCGCGCGTGCGTTCGTGCAACTCGGCGCGGTCGCCGTGCGCTTCAATTTTCGCGGTGTCGGCGCGTCGGCGGGCCGCTACGCCGATGGTATCGGCGAGCGCGACGACGCGCTCGCGGTGGTCGCTTTCTGCCGTGCGCGCTGGCCGTCGCAGCGGCTCTATCTCGGCGGCTTCTCGTTTGGCGCGGCGGTTGCGCTCGCGATCGCGGCGCGCGCCGCGCCGCGCGGGCTCATCACCGTGGCGCCGCCGGTCGAGCGGCTACCCGAGGACTTCGTCGCGCCGACGTGCCGGTGGGTGCTCGTGCACGGCACGGCCGACGACGTCGTGCCTGTGCAGCCCGTGCTCGCCTGGTGCGCCACGCTCGCCGCGCCGCCGCGCGTCGTGCTCGTCGAGGGCGGCGGACATTTTTTTCATGGCCGGTTGCCCGCGGTCACCGCAGCTGTGACGACCGTGTTCGGCGTCGACTTCGGCGCGCCGTGAGAAAAGGGCGCGCCGCAACGGCGCGGACCGACAGTGCGTCGAAGATCACCCCGCGACGAAGAACTGCTTCTTGAATCGCACCGTAAAGGTGCCCGGGTTGCCCGTCGGCGTCGCGTTGATCGTGTAGATGAGGACCTCGCCGTCCGTCACGCCGAGCTCGCCGATGTAGTAGACGGCCGTGTCCTCGCGGATCTCGCGCAGCGTCATCGTCTCGAGCTGGGCGTTGAGATTGGTGGCCGAAGCAGAGACGGTGCCCGTCACCGCTTCCGTGAGCCCGCTCGGCAGCTTGCGGTGGATGCTGACGTTGAGCATCGCGCGGCTCTTGCTGCGCACGATGCCGTACTCGCGCGCGATGTCGGGCGTGAGCTGATCCGTGCTGAGCGCGTTGAAGTAGACGACGTACTCGCCGAAATCCTTCGAGCTCTCGGTCGCGGGGAGGACATCGTCCTGAGTGTTCGTGACGTCGGTCTGGTTGGCCGGCTGGCACGCCGCGAGTCCCACCGCCACCATGAGGCAAGCAAGCGTTCCGGTCCGTTTGGTCATGCTCCCCTCCCGAGTCGTCGCGCGGTGTTCTTGTCGGCGCTTGACCGACATTACGCGCGTGCAGGCGCACTGTCTAGCGAAGGTAACTGACGGGGAACGGTAGCGCGATCCTGATTGCATAGAGCAGCAGTGTCACGATGAGCGGTGCCAAATCGAGGCCGCCGATCGGCGGTATTACGCGCCGGACCGGGCGGAGCAGCGGCTCGACGAGCTCGCCCAGCAGCATCGCCATCGGGTTACGGCTGCGATCGCCGAACCAGCTCAGCAGCACGTAGATCAAGAGCGCGCCGATGTAGAACATCAAGGTTAGCGAGACGAGCCGCAGCAACGAGTAGAGCAGCAGCTCGGAAATGTTGAACGACCAACCGGCGAGCGTCAGCACGACGAAGGTGGCTGCGACTTCGAGGACGAACAGGACGACGAGCGTCGGAGTATCGAAACCCCTCACGCTCGGCAACAAGCGTCGCGCGGGCACGACGAGCGGGTTCGTAACCTTGAACACGAACTGTGATAGGGGGTTGTAGTAGCTCGCTCGCACCCACTGCATGATGAAACGCAGCAAGAACGTCAGCATGAAAAGGTCCGCCAGCGTCGCTACCAGGAAGATCAGTGCGCTCAGCATCGGTAACCGCTCGATCGATGCCGCGAAGATAACATGAGGGGGCCGGGTGCGGGGCTAGCTGCCGCGGTGACCGAAGATGGCCGTACCGATCCGGACGAGGCTCGAGCCTGCGGCGATCGCGGCCTCGAAGTCGGAGGACATGCCCATCGAGAGCGCATCGAGCACGATGCCTTGCGCGCGCAGCCGCGCACCCAGGTCCGCGAGCTCCGCGAACCAACGCTCGGGCGCATCGTGCTGCGGCGGCAACGTCATGAGTCCGCGCAGACGCAAGCGCGGCAGCGCGACGATGATTTTCGCGAGCGCCGCGACGTCGTCGGGCGCCGCGCCGCCCCTCGACGCGTCGGCGCCTTGGTTGACTTGGATCAGGACGTTGAGCGGCGCGCCATTTTGCGGCCGTTGCTCGCTCAAGCGTTCCGCGATGCGCGCGCGATCGACGGTGTGCACCCAGGCGAAACGTTCCGCAACGAGCCGGGTCTTGTTCGCCTGTAGCTTGCCGATGAAATGCCAAGTGATCGGCAGCTCCGCGAGGAGCGCCATCTTGGGCAAGGTCTCTTGCACATAGTTTTCGCCGAAGTGACGCACGCCCGCGGCATAGGCTGCAGCGATCGCGGGGGCGGTTTGTTGTTTGCTCACGGCGACGATCGTCACGTCGTTCGCGTCGCGGCCGGCGCGCGTCGCTGCGCGGGCGACACGCTCGACGATTTCTGCCAAACGCTCCGTGATATCAGTCACGCTTTGCTGAAAGGCCTTGGCTATACTGTCAACTTCTTATGTAGCCCTACACGCGAGGGCTAGGGCCGCCCGCTAAAGGAGTGCTATGGCCGCGGTAGATATAGCGCAACTGCTTGCGTTCGCCGTCAAGAACAACGCTTCGGACCTGCACTTGTCCTCGGGCGTACCGCCGATCATTCGCGTCGACGGCGACGTCAAGCGCATCAACATGCCAGCACTGAAGCACAAAGAAGTGCACAGTATGGTTTACGACATCATGAACGACAAGCAGCGCAAGGACTTCGAAGAGTTCTTGGAGACTGATTTCTCGTTCGAGATTCCGAAGCTCGCGCGCTTCCGCGTCAACGCGTTCAACCAGAATCGCGGCTGCGCCGCGGTGTTCCGCACGATTCCCTCGGTGATCTTGAGCCTCGACGATCTCGGCGCGCCGCGAATCTTCAAAGACATCTCGATGCACCCGCGCGGTTTGGCGCTAGTCACGGGCCCGACTGGCTCGGGCAAGTCGACGACGCTTGCGGCGATGGTCGACTATGTGAACGACAACAAGCCCGATCACATCATCACGATCGAGGATCCGATCGAGTTCGTCCACGAGAGCAAGCGCTCGCTGATCAACCAACGCGAAGTGCATCGCGACACGCATGGCTTTAGCGAAGCGTTGCGCTCCGCGTTGCGCGAAGACCCCGACGTCATTCTCGTCGGCGAGATGCGCGACCTCGAGACCATTCGGCTGGCGCTCACGGCCGCCGAGACCGGCCACCTCGTGTTCGGGACGTTGCACACGAGCTCGGCCGCCAAGACCATTGACCGCATCGTCGACGTGTTCCCGGCCGCCGAGAAGGAGATGGTCCGGAGCATGCTGTCGGAGTCGCTGCGCGCCGTCATCTCGCAGACGCTGCTCAAGCGCGTCGGCGGCGGCCGCATCGCGGCCCACGAGATCATGATCGGCACGCCCGCGATTCGTAACCTGATTCGCGAAGGCAAGATCGCGCAGATGTACTCGGCCATCCAGACCGGCCAGGCGCAGGGCATGCAAACGCTCGACCAGAATCTGCAGGAACTCATGATGAAGGGGCTCATCACGAAAGAGGAAGCCCGCTTCAAGGCCGTCAACAAAGAGAGCTTCTAGGAGCGCCGCAGCGGCTCTCCGCTCGTGGTTAAGAGGAGCGCGTCGGAATGGAACGCGATCAAGCAGTACGACTGACGCAGAACCTGCTCAAGAAGATGGTCGAGAACAACGGTTCCGACCTCTTCATCACGGCCGACTTCCCCCCGGCAATCAAGATCGACGGCACGATCCGGCCGTTCGCCGATCGGCCGCTGACGTATGCGCAGAGCTCGCTGATCGTGCGTTCGATCATGAACGACAAGCAGGCCAAGGAGTTCGACGCGACGAAAGAGTGCAACTTTGCGATCGCGCCGCAAGGCATCGGCCGGTTCCGCGTCAGCGCCTTCGTCGCGCAAGGGCACGTCGGCGCCGTCATCCGCACGATCGTCACGAAGATTCCGTCGTTCGAGGATCTCGATCTGCCCGGGCAGCTCAAGGAAGTCGCGCTCACGAAGCGCGGCCTCTGCCTCGTCGTCGGTGGCACGGGCTCGGGTAAGTCCACGACGCTCGCCGCGATGATCGGCCACCGCAACGAGAACAGCCGTGGCCACATCATCACGATCGAGGATCCCGTCGAGTACGTTCATCCGCACCGCGGCTGCGTCGTCACGCACCGCGAAGTCGGTGTCGACACCGACAATTGGCACAACGCGCTCAAGAACACGCTGCGCCAAGCACCCGACGTCATCATGATCGGCGAGATCCGCGATCAAGAGACGATGATGTACGCGATCCAGTTCGCGGAGACGGGCCACCTCTGCGTCGCTACGCTGCACGCGAACAGCGCCAACCAGGCGCTCGACCGCATCATCAACTTCTTCCCCGAGGAGCGCCGGCACCAGCTCCTCATGGACTTGTCGCTCAACATCACGGCCATGATCTCGCAGCGGCTCCTGCCGCGCGAGAACAAGCTGGGCCGCGTTGCGGCGATGGAGATCATGCTCGCGTCGCCGCTCATCAGCGACCTCATCTTCCGCGGCGAGGTAGCCATGATCAAAGACATCATGGCGAAGTCGACGCGGCTCGGCATGCAGACGTTCGACCAAGCGTTGTTCCAGCTCTACGAAGACGGCGTCATCTCGTACGAGGAGGCGATCCGCAACGCCGATTCGAAGAACGAGCTGCGCCTTCGGATCAAGCTGCAGAGCAAGCGCGAAGGGGCGGCCGTGGCGGAACAGGGCGAGAGCCTACAACTGGCGGAGGAAGAGAAGGTCCGTCATTTTTAACGGCTTCGGCCGCGGCCGGTCGCTCCTATGAACGTCAAGCCTCTCTTCAAGCTCATGGTGGACAAAAGGGCGTCGGACCTTTTCTTCACCACGTACTCGCCCGTGATGATCAAGATCGACGGCAAGATCATGCCCGTCAATCAGGTCGAGCTCTCGCCGAAGATGGTTCGGCAGGCGGCCCTCGAGCTCATGAACGAGACGCAGCTCGAGCAGTTCACGCGCGACCTCGAGATCGACTTCGCGATCTCCGAGGCTGGCCTCGGCCGGTTCCGCGTCAACGTCTTCCATCAGCGCGGCAACGTCGCGATGGTGCTGCGTTTCATCTCACCCGAGCTACCGCAGCTCGACGCGCTCGGCATGCCCGAGATCTTGAAGGACATGATCATGCTGCGGCGCGGCTTGATCCTCATGGTCGGCGCCAGCGGCTCGGGCAAGTCGACGACGCTCGCCGCGATGATCGACCACCGTAACAAGAATTCGGCGTCACACATCGTGACGATCGAGGACCCGATCGAGTTCCTGCACAGCAATCAGAAGTCGATCGTCAATCAGCGCGAGGTCGGCCTCGACACTTTGTCTTATCACCGCGCGCTGCGCAGCGCGATGCGCGAGGCGCCCGACGTCATCCTCATCGGCGAGGTTCGCGACCGCGAGACGATGCAGGCGGCCATCGACCTTGCGGGTACGGGCCACCTTGCGATCGCGACGTTGCACGCCAACAACTCGCCCGAGACGCTCGATCGCATCATCAACATGTATCCCAACGATCAGCACAAACAGGTGCTCATGGACTTGGCGCAGTACGTGCGCGTCATCGTCTCGCAGCGGCTCGTGCGCTCGAAGGAAGGGCGGCGCGTCGCGGCCGTCGAGGTCATGCTCAACACGCCGCACATCTCCGAGCTCATCCTGAAGGGCGACATCAGCAACGTGAAGGAAGCCTTCAAGGACACGAAAGAGCCCGGCATGCAGAGCTTCGACCAGGCGCTGTTCGAGCTCTACCGCAAGGGCGGGATCAGCATGGAAGAGGCCCTGTCGAACGCCGACTCGCGCGCGAACCTCGAGGCCAAGATCAACTTCGGCTGAGGGGGGTTGTCGGAGTTTTTGCTGCGCCGTGCTCGCGGATGGCCCTCTCGAGACACGCCGGAAGACCGTCCCTGGGGCTCGTCGGCGCACGTCGCCGCCATGGATGGCGGCGTGCAGCAATAGCAGGATCGTATTGCTGCCCCTGTGCGCCGACGGTCTCGAGAGGGCCATCCGCGAGCACGTCGCAATGCGGTGACGCTTATCCAGACGTACCACGCCGTCCGACGTGACGACGACGCCGGCTAGCCGGCGAGGTAGGAGACTTGCTGCGCGTCGAAGACGGGGCCGTCGACGCAGACGCGCTTCATCGCCGGGCCGTCGGGCGTTTGCAAAAGCACCGTGCAGCCGGCGCAGCCGCCGATGCCGCAGGCCATGTACTCCTCGAGGGCGACCTGACAGGGCAGATCGAAGTCGCGCGCCAGCTTGGCGACGGCCTTGAGCATCGGCGTCGGGCCGCACGCGAAGACCTGAGTCTCGCGAAGCTTCTTCGCCGCGAGAGTGGCGAGCCAGGCGCGTGCCAAGTCGGTGATGAAGCCGCGATGCGCGCCGGCGATCCCGGCATTGCTCGCGAGCCGCGATGGCACGCCCCAGCGCTCGAGTAGAGCGACCGCGTGGGTGGCGGGTTTGCCGACGCCCGGTACCTCGAGCTGCGACTCGACGAGCTCGAACGGGAACGGCACCTCGGAACCCATGAGCACGAGCGGTACCGGCGCATCGTGCGCGCGCAACTGCTCGGCGAGGAAGATCATCGGCGGAATCCCGACGCCGCCGCCGAGCGCGAGCAGCCGCGGCCGCGCGCGATCGACGACGAAGCCATGGCCGATCGGCGCGAGCACGCTCACGCTCTCGCCCGGGCGGCGCGTCGCGAGCAGGTCGAGCCCGGGTCCGCGCGGCTTGTAGAGAAACTCGAGCCAGCCTTCGTCGGGGCCCGCCCGCATGATCGACAGCGGCCGGCGCATCGGCACTGAAGCGTCGCAGGTGAGATGGGCGAAACTGCCAGGCTGGGCGCGCCGTGCGGCGCGCGGCGCGTGCACGCGCAGCACGAATTGATTGCCGGCGTGCGCCTGCTGCGCGAGCACGCGGGCGTCCTCGAGGAACACGCTGCCGCGATTCGGTTCGTAGCTCACTGCTGCTCGCTCATCCATTGCTCCGCTATGAGGCACGCCGCGAGCCGGTCGATGCGGCCACGCGCGCTGCGGCGGCGAAAAACCCCAAGCTTACGTCCTTCGGCGAGCTCGGTTCGCGCGGCCGCGGAGGTCAAGGTTTCATCGACGGTCGCCACCGGCAAGGAGTAGCGCTCGGCGAGCGCCGCCGCGAACTCGCGCGCGCGGCGCGCAATGGCGGCGGCGCCGTCGCCTTCCGGGACGCCGACCACGAGCTGCGCGGGCTGCCAATCGTCGAGGATGCGGTCGAGGTCGGTCCACCGCAGGTCGCGATCGACTTCGAGCGTCGTCAGCGGCGAAGCCGTGTGTGTCTCGCGATTCGCAGTGGCGATGCCAATGCGGCGCAGACCGAAATCGAACGCGAGCAGAATGTCGCGGTTGCTAGGCCGCGCCACTCCCGAGCCTCCATCGCTCAAGCGTGACCGGCATATTCCGTGATGCGCTGGATGTCGACGCCCGGCAGGCCGAGAGCCGCCGTCCAGCGTTGCTCGAATGGCGTGTCGAAGATGATCGACGGGTTCGCCGGCACCGTGAGCCATGTGTTGCTCGACAGCTCGACCTCGAGCTGCCCACGACCCCAGCCCGCATAGCCGAGCGCTACGAGCACGGGCTCGGGGCCGGCGCCGCGGCCGAGCGCGGCGAGGATGTCGGGAGAGGAGGTGAGCTTCAAGTCGCCGACGGCGAGCGTGCCCTCGAACGGTTGCTCCGAGCGATGCAGCACGAACCCGCGCTCGGGCTCGACCGGGCCGCCGTGCATCACGGGGCGCTCCGCGAGTGCGCGATCCTTGAGCTCGATGGCGAGCTGACTGAGCATCTCGCCGAGAGAGAGGTCGCTCGGGCGATTGATCACGACGCCGAAGGCACCTTCGTCGTCGTGCTTGCAGATGTACGTGACGGTCTGCGAGAAGTTGGGGTCGGCCATCGCCGGCATCGCGATCAAGAAGTGATCTTGCAACGATCGCATACTCACTCGCTCTTCATGAGTGAGCCGCTATCGTAGCACCGAGCAGCCGTTCAGCGCCCGTCGTGGGCCTCGGGCGAGAAGTCCCATTCGTAAGCGAAGCGCAGCACGTCGTAGTCGGCGCGTATGTCGTCGGGCAACGGCGCGAACGGCGCGGCCAGGCGCAGGATCCTGAGCGCCGCTTGGTCGAGCGCTTTGTCGCCCGACGAGCGACGCACGACGATGTCGTCCAGGCGGCCGTCGGCGGCGATGACGACCTCGAGCGTCGGCCGGCCGGCGCCGATGTTGCCGAGCAGCTCCGTGGGGTAATTGGCCGTGCCGATGCGCTCGACTCGCCGCCGCCAGCCGTCGAGATACTCGGCGAGGCCCGAAGCGCGCGTGTCCGGCGTTGCGAGCAGCGTGCGCGCGTCGTCGTTTCCGCCGGGAAGCTCCGCGCGCAGGCCGAGCTCCATGGCCGTGGTCTGCGGCCCCGGTTGCTGCACGAGGGTCGCGGCGCGTTGCCGGGTGGTCGCCGGTTCGTCGGTGGGTTGCGGCAGCGCCGGCACCGGCTCGCCGCCGCTCTCGCGGCTCACGAGCTGCTCGGCGCTGGCCGTCTCGTCGCGCGGCGTGCCGTCGGTCGGGTCGGCGCCCTGCGGGTCGCCGACCTGGCTCGCGGGGTCGTCGGCCGCCAACGTGCTCGTCGGGCGCAGACCGTCTGCGGCCTGGCCGATCCCGCGCTGATTGCGATTGGCGAGAAGCTCGGCGGTGTCCGCCGCGAGCTCCTCCTTGCCGGTGTCGACGACGAGCGTGACGTTCAACGACGGCACGGTGCTGCCGTCGCCGAGCGACCCGGCCGTGAACGTCACGCCGAGAATCACGACGCCATGCAGCAGTGCGGCGAGGAATAGCGTCGAGCCGAGGCGTTCGTCGCTCATTGCGCGGAATTATAGCCGATGCGTTTTGCGGTCCCGGCTCGCTAGCTTGCGGTCGATGGCGGCGATGAGCTTAGCAGCGATGTCGATGTCGAACCGACGATCGAGTTCACGAATTCCCGTGGGGCTCGTCACGTTGATCTCGGTGAGGTAGTCGCCGATGACGTCGAGGCCCGCGAATAGCACGCCCTTTGCCGCCAATGTCGGGCCCACCTGCTCGCAGAGCCAGCGATCGCGCGCCGTCAGCGGGCGGCCCTCACCCGTCGCGCCCATCACGAGATTGCCGCGGCTCTCGCCGGGAGCCGGAATGCGCGCCAACGCGTATTCGATCGGCTCGCCGTCGATGAGCAGCACGCGCTTGTCGCCTTCCGCGATCTCGGGGATGTAGCGCTGCGCGAGCGTGAAGCGCTTACCGTCGTCGGTCAGCGTCTCGATGATGACGTTGGTGTTGAGATCGCCGGCCGCCACCACGAAGACCGATCGGCCGCCCATGCCGTCGAAAGGCTTGAGCACGACTTTGCCGTGCTCCTTGAGGAAATCGAGCAGCGCGCTGCGCGAGCGCGTCACGAGGCTCGGCGGCGTGCAGTGCGGAAACCACGCCGTGTACGCCTTCTCGTTGATGTCGCGCAAACTTGCGGGCTTGTTGACGACGAGCAGGCCGCGTACCTCAGCGAGCTCGAGGATGTACGTCGTGTAGATGTACTCCATGTCGAACGGCGGATCCTTGCGCATCAACAGGGCGTCGAGCTCCTCGAGCCCGCCGCTCCACGCCGAGCCGATCTCGAACCAGCGTTCGGTGTCGTCGCGCACTTTGAGCCTAGCCCCAAGCCCCCGCGGCGCACCGTCGCGGACCTCGAGATCCTGCTGGCGGAAGTAGACGAGATCCCAGCCGTGGCGCTGTGCCGCGAGCAGCATCGCCAGCGTCGAATCCTTCTTTGGTTTGATCGTCTCGATCGGGTCCATGACGACCCCGAGCGACCGACGGGACTGACTCATCACGCATTCCTCGCTTTTTGCGTGCGGGTTCGCAGTTTTACAAAAATGCGCAACGCTACCATACCCCGATTCGCTCGCACGTCTCGTGGCGCGCCCCGACGCGCGGTCGTGGAGCGCGCGGCGAAACATGCGGGTCCGTCGATGGAAGGCCTGCCGCCAATATGTTAAAAGGCGCGTTGAGTCCGAGAGTTACGGGGGCTCGAAGTCGGGGAACGCTGAACGGCCTGCAGGAGGGGAAACTAAGTGACTGGCAGCAGTGCAGTAAACCCGAAAAACGACTTGCAGGGACTCAAAATTCTAGTCATCGACGATAGCAAGACGATCCGCAGGACCGCGGAGACCTTGCTGGGCAAGGAAGGCTGCGAAGTCTTCACTGCCGTTGACGGCTTCGACGCCCTGTCGAAGATCGCCGACCACCGCCCCGACATCATCTTCGTCGACATCATGATGCCGCGCTTGGACGGCTATCAGACCTGCTCCTTGATCAAGCACAACAAGGTCTTCAAGGACACGCCCGTCATCATGCTGTCGAGCAAGGACGGGTTGTTCGATCGCGCTCGGGGCCGCCTCGTCGGCTCGGAGCAGTATCTGACCAAACCGTTCACCAAGGACGAGCTCCTTGGCGCCATCCACAGCCACGTGGCCAAGTAAGGATCCCAGGGGACCGCGTATGGCTCTCATCATGATCGTCGACGACTCGCCCACCGAGCTGCACGTCTTGAAGACTGCGCTCGAGAAGCACGGCTTCGACACCGTCTCGGCCTCCGACGGCTCGGAATGCCTGAGCCTCGCTCGCGAGGTGCGGCCCGATCTCATCTTCATGGACGTCGTCATGCCCAGGGTCAACGGCTATCAGGCGACGCGCACGCTCACGCGCGATCCCAAGACCAAGTCGATCCCCGTCGTCATGATCACGACCAAGGATCAGGAGACCGACCGCATCTGGGGCATGCGCCAGGGCGCCGTCGACTATCTCGTCAAACCGGTCAGCGAAGCGGTGCTCGTCGCCAAAGCCCAGGAAGTGCTCGGGCGAGGGGCGAACGTTTGAACCTCCAGGCGCTCGCACAGCAACCGTTCGAGCTTCTGCTCGAGCTCGAGCGTCGTGCGCGCGCGGCGATCGCGGCGCGCGAGGGCGCGCCGGCGTCAGCCGACGAGTGGGTGGGGATCGGTTTTCGGCTCGGCGCGGAGCGATTCGTGACGAGCCGTGCGGACGTGCGCGAGGTGCTACCCCTGCCCGAGCACGTGACACGCGTGCCGGGCGCGAAGCCCTGGTTGCGGGGCATCGCCAATCTTCGCGGCCAGCTCTTGACCGTCGTCGACTTGAAGTCGTTCCTCGGTGCCGGCGCGCCAACGTCGGACCGACAAGCACGCGTGCTCGTCGTCGCGAGCCGCGATGTGCCGACCGGGCTCATCGTCGACGAAGTCGTCGGCTTCCGGCGCTTCGGCTCCTCCGACTATCGGGCCGAAGCCAGCCCAAGCCTCATTCGTTGCGAGCATTACTTGGAGGGCAGCTACCGGCGCGGCACGGAAGCCTGGCCGCGTTTCAGCCTGCTCAAGCTGCTCGAAGATCCGCAATTCCTCACGGCGGGCGAAGCCGTGCGGGCGTGAAGCCATGAGCAACTCGAGCACTTGGCCGAAACTGCTGCCGCCGCTCGGCATCCTCTTGGCGCTCGCCTTGATGGCGGCTGCCGGCGCCGTGTGGTGGAACGGCTCGAGCTCGTCGGCCGGTGACGGGGGGCTCGGCGAGCTCGTGGCCATCGTGCAGGCCGCGCGTAGCGAGGCCGATGCCGCCCTGTCGGGCCGGCCCCAAGCCTTCGACGCCTTGGCCGCGAGCCGCGCGGCCATCGCGAGCGCGCGCGGCGCGCTCGCCGGCAACGAAGGCGCGAGCGCGGCGGCGCGCCGGCTCGGCGCCGACGCGGAGCTCTGGCAGCGTATCGAGGGCAATCTCGATAGCCTGCTCGCGTCCCGCGATCGCCTGGCCGAGCTCGATACGGCGCGCGCGGAGCTGCTCGGGCTCGCACCGGAGTTGCTCGTTGCCGCCGGCAATGTCTCGAGCGTGCTGTCAGCCGACGAGCTCGCGGTCAACCAGCCCTATCTCGGGCGTTTCGAGCTCACCGTCGAAACGTTGCAGCAGCAGTTGCGCGCGTTCGGTCCCGACGTCGCCGTCGACGACGCCGTGCGGCGCATCCGTGATGCCGAGCAATATCTCGGCCAGTTCATTCGCGGCCTACGCGGCGAGGACGACACCCTCGGCGTCGTCGCCGCGGGCGGCCGGGCCGCGCCCGGAGATTTGCGCGCCGTCGACCAGCTCCTCGAGCGCACGCGCCGCGCCATCGCCACCGTAGGCACGGCCGCCGAGCCCCTGACCGCGGCAAACGCTGCGGCCGACGAGTTCGACGCCGCGGCCGCCGAGCTGCTCACGCGCTACCGCGGCACGGAGTTCGGCACCGCGGCAGTGAGCGGCGACATCGCCGAGCGGCTGCCGCTGCTGCTCGTGGTCGCGGCCTTGGTCATCACGGCGCTCATGATGTTCGTCTACTACCGGGCGCGCGACTTCCGCCGCGCCGCAGAGCTCCAGGCCGAGCAGAACGAGCGCAACCAGCAAGCGATCCTGCGCTTGCTCGACGAGCTGTCGAGCCTCGCCGACGGCAATCTCACCGTGCAGGCGACCGTGACCGAAGACATCACGGGCGCGATCGCCGACTCGATCAACTACGCGATCGACGCGCTGCGCGAGCTCGTGACCACGATCAATGACTCGTCGATCCTCGTCGATGCGGCGGCAAAGCAGACCGAGGGCACGGCGCGCCATCTCCTGCGCGCCGCGGAAGCGCAAACCAAGCAGGCGGCGGCCGCCTCGGAATCGACGGCGCGCATGGCCATTTCGATCGAGGAAGTGTCGGGCAACGCCGAGCGTTGCTCCGACGTGGCGCGCCATTCCGTGGAGGTCGCCCACAAGGGCGGCGAGGCCGTGCGCCGCACCATCGCCGGCATGAACACGATTCGCGAGACCATTCAGGACACGAGCAAGCGCATCAAACGGCTCGGCGAGAGCTCGCAGGAGATCGGCAACATCGTCGAGCTCATCGAGGAGATTGCGGAGCAAACCAACATTCTCGCCTTGAACGCGTCGATCGAGGCGTCGCGCGCCGGCGAGGCGAGCCGCGGCTTCGCCGTGGTCGCCGACGAGGTGCAGAAGCTCGCGGAGCGGTCCGCCGCCGCCACCAAAAAGATCGAGGTGCTCGTCAGCACGATTCAATCCGATACCAACGAAGCCGTGACGTCGATGGAGCGCAGCACCACCGACGTCGTGGGCGGCGCGTTGCTCGCCGAGAACGCCGGCGCCGCGCTCGACGAGATCGAGCAGGTGTCGCATCAGATCGCGAGTCTCGTGCAGAACATCTCGAGCTCGTCGAAGGAGCAGACCAGCGTCGCGGGTGCGATCACGAAGAACATGCACGTCTTGCGCGAGATCAGCTCGAAGACGACGGAGTCGACCGCGGCGACCTCGACCGCGATCAGCAAGCTTTCGGAGCTCGCGTCGCAGCTGCGGCGCAGCGTGGCGGGCTTCACGTTGCCCGACCAGGGCGGTAGCACGGGCGTGCTCAGCGCCGAGCGCGTGGCGGCAAGCCTCGAGCACGCCGTGAAGACGGCCGCGCCCGCGAGCGAGCCCGCGGTCGAGCAGGGCGTCGCGCGGCGGCGCCAGTCCGGCTGAGCTCGAAGTAATGGCCACTCGAGCGATGGACGATCTCGCCACGCATGCCTTCGAGCTCGTGAACCGCGAGCTCGCAACGACGCTCGAGGCGGCGCGCTCGCAGCTCGAGGAGTACGTCGACGGTCGCGCGACCGCCGATGCGCTGCTGCGCACAGCCGACCACCTGCACGCGGCACGCGGTGCGCTCAAGATCGTCGAGATTCACGGCGCAGCGCTGCTCGCGGAAGAGATGGAGCAGACGTGCCGCCGGCTCGCCGAGTCGCCCGACCCGCACAAGGCCGAGAAAGGGATCGAGGCGCTGACCCGCGCGATGGTGCAGCTGCCGGCCTACCTCGAGCGCCTCGTCGGCGGTGGCAAGGACATCGCGCTCGCCCTGTTGCCGCTACTCAACGATCTGCGCCACGCGCGCGACAAGCCCGCGCTCTCGGAAGGGACGCTCGTCCTGCTCAACTCGGGCCCGTTCGAGCGCCACGCGGTGCCGCGAGCCGCGGCGCCTGCGGGCGCCCCCGTCGCGCACGGCCTCGAGAAGCTCGCTCACCGGCTACGGCCGCCGTTCCAGGCCGCGCTGCTCGGTTGGATCAAGGGCGCGGAGTCCGGGCGTCACCTCGACGAGCTGCTGCGTGTCGCCGCCAACCTCGAGCGCGCCGCGGTGAGCGAGCAGGTCAGGCAGCTCTGGACGGTCATGACGGGCGTGCTCACCGCGATTCGCGGCGGCGGCCTCGAGGCGAGCGTCACGCTGAAACGGCTCATCGGCCAGGCCGACCGGCAGCTCAAACGGCTCGCGGACGGTGGCGAGTCGGCGCTCGTGAGCGCGCCGCCCGTCGAGCTCATCAATAGCCTCCTCTATTACGTCGCGCGCGCGAGCTCGGCCGATCCGCGCCTCGAGGCGCTACGCAAACAGTACAACTTGGGCGAAGTGCTGCCCGGCGAGCTCCAAGTGGAGCAGGCGCGCGAAGGCCTGTCGGGTCCGAGCGTCAAGCTCATGCGCACCGTCGCCGAAGCGATCAAGGAGGATCTCGGCACGGTCAAGGACGCGCTCGACATCTTCGTGCGCACGGGCATGCAGGCCGTCGACAAGCTCGCGCCGCAGCTCGACATGCTCAAGAAGATCGGCGACACGCTGGGCGTTCTCGGTCTCGACAACGCGCGTGCGAAGATCCAGCGCGAGAGCCAAGGGCTCTCCGCGATCGTGGTCAACGGCAAGGTCATCGATCAGAGCGCGCTCGAGAAGATTGCCGCGACGCTGCTCGACGTCGAGGACACGCTCGATCGTGAGCTCGTGCGCGCCGTGGTGCCCCACGACGACGCGGAGCTCGCGGACGCTGCGCCCGAGGGCGAGGCTCAGCCGCTGCAAGTCACGCAAGCCGTCATGCGCGAGTGCACCGTCAATCTCACCAAGGTCAAAGAAGCCGTCATCCAGCTCGTCGACCAACCCGCGGATCTGCGGCCACTCGAGCGCGCCAGGCCGCAGCTGCGCGGCATCGTGGCCGGTCTCACGATGCTCGACAAGACCAAGGCCGTGAGCGTCGTGGAGCGCGTCGGCAACGTCATCGGGACGCGGCTCGGCGTGGGCACGAAGCTGCGGCCCGAGTATCTCGAGCGGCTCGCCGACACGATCGTCAGCGTCGAGTACTACTTGGAGACCCTGAGCGCGGGCCGGACGGACCCTTGGTACATGCTCGAGAACGCGGAGCGCTGCCTCGATCTGCTCGAGACATTGCCCGTGGCGAAGCCCGCGGCCGTCGCGGCTCCGCCCCCGCCGGCGCTTAAAGCCGCGCAGCGCGCGCCGAGCGTCATGGAAGTCGAGGAAGACCGCTCGGATCCCGAGATCGTCGAGGTCTTCATCGAGGAGGCGAAGGAAGAGACCGCGAACATCCAGCGCACGCTGCCGCTGTGGGTCGCCGATCGCAACAACTCCGAGGCGCTGATCGCCACGCGCCGCTCGTTCCACACGCTCAAGGGCAGCGGCCGCATGGTGGGTGCTCAGCTCATTGCCGAGTTCGCGTGGAGCATCGAGAACCTGCTCAACCGTGTCATCAACCAGACGCTCGAGCCGACGGCCGCGATGATCGCGTTCGTGACCGAAGCGAGCAGCGCGTTGCCGCAGCTGCTCGAGCAGCTCGAGGTCGGCCTGCCGCCTAGGGTCGACGTGCACCTGCTCATGAAGCAGGCCGAAGCGTTCGCCGAGGGCGATCCCGAGGCGGCGAACCTCACCGGGCAATCGCTGCGCGTGGTGGCGCCCGTCGCCGCGCCGGCGGCCGAGCCCGGCATGGATCCCGTGCTCGCGGACATCTTCGTCAAAGAGATGCGCGGGCATCTGGCCGTCATTCAGGAGTTCTTGGCTGCCGCGGCCAACCGGCCCCCGCCCTACGCCGTCGGGGAGCCGCTCTATCGCGCTTGCCACACACTGCTCGGCAGCGGCCGCATGGCGGGGTTCGAGCCCGCGACGGCGCTCGCGGCGCCCCTCGCGGAGCACCTGCGCCGCCACTTCGAAGGCCGCACGGGGTTGACCGCCGCGGGGCTCGCCGCGCTGCAGTCCGCGGCTCGGGAGATCGGGTTGCTGGCCGACGCACTGTCCGGCGGCCGCGAAGCGCGGCTCGATCCCGCCGCGCTCGCCTCGCTCGACGCCTTGGCTGCGCGCGCCGCGCCCGCCGCAGCTGCACCTCCGGCGGCGGTCTCGCGCGTCGCGCCGGCACCCCCTGCGGCGCCCACGCCCGCGGCGCCGCCCGCGAGCTTCGACCCCGAGATCGCGGCGATCTTCGCGGAAGAAGCCGCCGAGATTCTCGACCACTCCGAAAGCGCGCTGCAGGACGTGCGGCAACGCCAAGATCAGGCATCCGTCGTCGTGCTGCAGCGCTACCTGCACACGCTCAAGGGCGGGGCGCGCATGGCAGGTGTGCTCGCGATGGGCGACCTGAGCCACGCGCTCGAAACGCTGCTCGCGGGCGTCGCCGACGGCCGCAGCCGGCCGACACCGGCCGCGCTCGATCTCGTGCAGCGCGGCCTCGACGAGCTGCAACACATGCGCGACGCGATCGACGCGGGTCGACTCGCGAGCGCGGCGAGCGGCCTCGTCGCGGAGCTGGAAGGCTTTGCGGAGCCTGCGGCCGCCACGCCGGCAGCGCCCGCCGCGCCCCTCGGCCCCGCCGCACCCGCAGCGGCCGAAGCGCCGCCCCCGGCCGCAGTCGGCGCCGCCGGCGAGATCGACGACCTCATGGGTGCCGATTTGCGCGAGCTCGAATCGATCGAGCTCGCTGCGCCCGACGTGCCGCCCGTCGACGCTCGGGCCGCGGCCGAGCTCATCGACGAGCCCACGATCGAGGAACCGCTCGTCGTCGAAGAGGAGCCCGTCGCCGCGGAAGCGACGATCGTCGAGCCGCCGGAGGCGCTCACGACGGCGCCGCAGCTGGCCGAGGCGGCGCGCGTCGTCGAGCCGCCGCGCTTAGCCGAGGCGGCGCCGCAGCCCGCGGCCACGCCCGTCGAGCAGCGCGCAGCCGAGCGGGCGGAAACGGCACGCGTCGACGCGGGGCTACTCGATGCGCTGCTCAACGGCGCCGGCGAGATCAACATCTTCCAGTCGCGGCTGACCCAGCAGCTCCATTCGATCGAGTTTCACTTGGGAGAGCTCGGCGGCACGGTGTCGCGGCTGCGCGACCAGCTGCGCAAGCTCGAGGCCGAGACCGAGGCGCAGATCCTGCATCGCCACCAGGATGATGCCGAGGTGCAAGGCAGCTTCGATCCGCTCGAGCTCGACCGCTACTCCACGATTCAACAGCTGTCGCGCGCGCTCGCCGAGTCGGCGAACGACGTGGCAAGCATCAACGAGCTACTCAACGGCCTGACGAACGAGGCCGATACGCTGCTCACACAGCAAGCGCGCGTCACGGCCGACTTGCAGAACGGGCTCATGCGGACGCGCATGGTGCCGTTCCAGCGCCACGTGGCGCGGCTCCAGCGCATCGTCCGGCAGGCCTGTGCGGATTCGGGCAAGCTCGCGGAGCTCGTCGTCGAGGGCGAGCACAACGAGATCGACCGGCAGGTCCTGGAGACCATGCTGCCGCCGTTCGAGCACCTGCTGCGTAACGCCGTCGCCCACGGCATCGAGAAGGCCGCCGTGCGCGGGCAACGCGGCAAGCCCGAGACCGGCAAGGTGTTGCTAGCGATCCGCCGCGAAGGGTCCGAGGTCATCGTCGAGCTCAGCGATGACGGCGGCGGTCTCGATCTCGCGGCGATTCGCCGCAAAGCCTACGAGAAGGGTTTGCTCGCGGGGAATCAGAACATCACCGACGAGCAGGCCGTCGAGCTCATTCTGCAACCCGGCTTCAGCACGGCGAGCGAGCTCACGCAGACGGCCGGTCGCGGCGTCGGCATGGACGTCGTCGACAACGAGGTCAAGAAGCTCGGCGGCTCGATTCGCATCGAGACGACGACGGGGCAAGGCACGCGTTTCGTGCTCCGGCTCCCGTATACGCTCGCGATCACGCACGCGCTCATCGTCAACGTCGGCGACGAAACTTTCGCGTTGCCGTTGCCGACCGTCGAAGGCATCACGCGCCTGTCGCGCGACAAGATCCTGAAGCACCTGACCGAGGACGAGCCCAAGCTCGATTACGGCGGAATCGTCTATCGCATCCAGCACTTGGGCAGCCTCGTCGGTGCGGCGCCCTCGGCGCTGCCCGAGGAGGAAAACGCCGTCTCCCTCGTGCTGATTCGCGCCGGCGACAGGTCGACGGCGCTGCTCATGGACTCGCTCGAGGGCAGCCGCGAGATCGTCGTCAAGACGCTCGGGCCGCACATCGCGAGCGTCCCCGGCGTCACGGGCGCGACGATCTTGGGCGACGGCCGCGTCATCATGATCCTCGACCCCGGCACGCTCGTGCGCGCGCATCGGTCGGCCGAGGGCGCGCAGCCTGCGCCGCAACCGGCCGCGAAGGCGCCTCTTGCGGCGCTCGTCGTCGACGATTCGATCACGATGCGGCGCGTGACGCAGCGGTTGCTCGAGCGGCGCGACGTCAAGGTCTACACGGCACGCGACGGGCTCGACGCGATCACGGTGCTACAGGAGCACCCGGTGGACATCATCCTGCTCGACATCGAAATGCCGCGCATGGACGGCTACCAGCTCGCGAGCCACGTGCGCAACGACGCGCGGTTCAAAGAGCTGCCGATCATCATGATCACGTCGCGCTCGGGCGAGAAGCATCGCGCGAAGGCCATCGAGATCGGCGTCAACGACTACTTGAGCAAGCCTTACCAGGAGAGTCAGCTCATCGCCGCGATCGAAGCGCTCGTCGGCAGAGGGCTGTGACGTATGGACGCAAGTCATAAAGAGCTCTATAGCTTGCTGATCCCGTTGCGCAACGAGCGCCTGCTCGTGCCGCGCATGTGCGTGGCGGAGGTCATCGCCTTCGCCGATGCGGCGCGCAGCCGCGACGATGCCGTGCCCGAGTGGTACTTGGGGACGATCGAGTGGAACAACCGCCGCGTGCCCGTGGTGTCGTTCGACGGCGCCGCGGCCGACGACCGTCGCACAAGGCGCAACCGCACGCGCGTCGTGGTGTTTCATGCGGTCACTCAGGACTTGAAAGGCGGGTATTACGGGATTCTGACGCAGGGTTTCCCGCAGCTCGTGCGCGTGAACCCCGACGTGCTCGGGCTCGAGACGGAACAGCCGTTGCCCGAAGGCATGCCCGCGCTGTGCCGCGCGCGCATGATCCACGAGTACCCGTTGATCCCCGACGTCGAGCGTCTCGAACGCATGATCGCGGATCTGCCGACGGCTGCTTAGGCTAGCCGTCGCCCCAGAGCGTCTGCGCGACTGCGCAGGCGGCGAGCGCCGCGGTCTCGGCGCGCAATACTCGCCGCCCAAGTGCGACGCGCACGAACTGCGCGGCGTCGAGGCGCCGCCAATCCGCGGCGCCGAACCCGCCCTCGGGGCCGACGGCGATGACCAGCGCGGTCGTCGGCGCTGCCTGCTCGCCGAGCCGGCGATCGGCCGCAGGGTCGAGCGCGAAGCGAGCGCCCGCGGGCGGCAACGCCGCAAGCGCTTCGGCCAGCGGCAACGGCGCCGCGATCGTCGGCGGCCGGTGCCGCCCGCATTGCTCGCAGGCGCTGCGTGCGATCTTGCGCCAGTGCTCGCTGCGCCGCTCACTGCGCTCCGCATCGAGCCGCACCACGCTGTATTCCGTCAACGCCGGCGTGAGCGTGCGCGCGCCGAGCTCCGTGGCCTTCTGCACCACGAGGTCCATGGCGTCGGACTTCGGCAATGCTTGGAGCAGCGTGAGGTCGAGCGGCGACTCGGGCAGGGGAGCGAGCACTGCGCGCAACTCGAGCACGGCGCCGCGGCGCTGCAACGAGCCGATCGTGGCGCTACGCTCCGTGCCGCGGCCGTTGAACGCCACGAGCTCGTCGCCGCGCGCAAGGCGCAGCACGTGGCCGAGATAGTGCGACTCGCGGTCGTCGAGCGTCACGCTCGCGCCGTCGAGCTCGCGCTCGACGAATAGCCGCGGCAGGCGATGGCTGGCGAGTCCCATGAAACCTAAGTCTCGTTGCGAGGCGGTGAGCGAGGGGCTGTTATAGTGGCGCCTTGGGATAGCGGCCCACTTTAGCAATTGCTCGAACCAAAGTGATCATCGATGCGGCGACCGGATGGCTCGACGGCGTGCGCCGCGTCGTCTCGCCGAACAGCGACGACCGCCCTCCGGGCACCGAGCTCAGCCTCATCGTCGTGCACGGCATCAGCCTGCCGCCCGGACAGTTCGGCAACGGCTGGATCGATCGGTTTTTCTGCAACGACTTGGACGTAGCGGCCGATCCTTATTTCGCGACGATCTCCCACCTCGCGGTGTCGGCTCACGTGCTCATCGCCCGCGACGGCGCGCTGACCCAGTACGTGCCGTTCACGCGGCGTGCGTGGCACGCGGGCAAGTCCAACTATTGCGGGCGCGAGGGCTGTAACGACTTCTCGGTGGGTATCGAGCTCGAAGGCACGGACGAGTCGCCGTACGCGCCGGCGCAATACCTCGCGCTCGCGGTGCTCGTCGCCACGCTGCGGCGCACCTACGCCTCGCTGCGCGGCGCCGCGGTCGTGGGTCACAGCGATATCGCGCCGGGGCGCAAAACGGATCCCGGCCCCACCTTCGACTGGCAGAGGCTCGGGCAGCTGCTCGCGGATCCACGGGCTACTTAGGTTCGCGCTGCCAGAGAGCCTCTGCGCCGCCGTCCAGGCGCGCGAGGCAACGCGCCATCACGAACAGCAGGTCCGAGAGACGGTTCAAATAGCGCAAGAGCTCTGGATTGACGCTCGCGATCTTCGCGACGGCGAAGGCGCGGCGCTCGGCGCGGCGGCAAATCGTGCGGGCGACGTGGCAGATCGCGGCGGCGCGGTTGCCGCCTGGCAGCACGAACTCCTTGAGCGGCGGCAAATCCTCGTTGAGCGCGTCGAGCTCGCGCTCGAGGCGGCCCACGTACTCGGCCGAGATCTGCCGGTAGCCCGGCAATGACAGCTCGGCGCCGAGCTCGAAGAGCTCGTGCTGAATGCGCGCGAGCGGCGCGCGAATCGCGGCGGGAAGGTCAGGCTCTGCGAGCAACAGGCCGAGCGCGCTGTTCGTCTCGTCGACCGTGCCGAAGGCCTCGACGCGGTCGTCGCACTTGTCCACGCGCTCCCCGTTCGCGAGACCCGTCGTGCCGTCGTCGCCGGTGCGCGTGTAGATTTTGCTGAGCCGGTGCCCCATAGCCGCTCGGTCCCTGCGCTGAATCGGTTCGGCCGATCGGCTTATGGTGTCACGGCTTGCCGGCGTTGTACCAACCGATCTCGAGAGCGGTAGACGGGCCGATGACGACGTCGCGGAGGCTGCGGGGAATCTCGGCGCGCCGCTCGTCGATGGGTATCCTGCCCGCCATGAGCTCGGCCTTCGTCTGCGGCAGCAGCGGCCGAGCGTCGGGCGCGGCGTAACCCAAGGGGAAAATCGGGGCGTTCGTCGCAAGCGCGTACTTGTCCGTCGCGCCCAGCGTATGCAAGAGCTCGTGCGCCAGCACGATCTGGTTCGTGGCGCGGGCGTCGCGCGCGGCGAACACGTTGGCCACGGCGATGAGCCCTTTCTCGAGCGCCGTCGAGCTATCGAGCGCCACGCCCGCCGATGGTGCGTGGAAAACGGCGAACACGAGCACGTCGCCGGCCGGCCCGTCGGCCTGCCAGCGAAGACGCGTCGCCAGCCAGCGCATGCGCAGGCTCCACCCGAGGATGCCGAGGACGCCGGCGTCTCGGCTTAAGGTAGGCAGCGGCGCGCGATGCTCGCCGACGAGTCGCAAGCGGAATGGTTGCTCGAGCGCGAGGCCATAACGCTGAGCCTCGCGCGCCAGGAACGGCTCGACGTCCTTGAACTCCGTGGGGTCGAGGTTGTCGAGGTAGCGGCGCGTGGTCTCGTCGCTGTCGCCGGCGACCGCGTAGACGTCGACCCACAGCGGCTCGTCCCAATCCTTCGTACGCTGATCGACGAAGAACTGCGCGGCCGCCACGAACAGCAGGAGGTAGAGCAAGAAGGCGATGCGGAGCCGTTTGAACACTACAGGCGTCTTCCGTCGGAGCCGCTAGTGGATCACGGCGCGTCTCTGCTCACGCGGGCCTCGGTCACGAATCGTCGGTTTTTGGGCCCCAAAAAGAAAAAACCCGGCGGTGGGAACGCCGGGTCAGATTTTTTTGTTATCGGAGTTTACGGTTTCAAGTATGCGGCCTGGCTGTTGCTCGTTGTGCTCGCAAGGAGCGCCGAGCGGCTTGTTGTTATTGTCCAGCCAATTTCTTTTCTTGTTCTTCTACTTTCTTGTTCTTCTGTGTAGTTTTCAAATTTAACAGAACCCTTTGCGAATTCGCATCGTTTTCTGTCTGTTTGCGCACTCACTAGTCCCTGGGTCGGGACGCCCTAGTGAAGCAAGACCCATGCCACGGAGCGAAAGGACAGCAAAAACAGCCAGCTAAGGAAATGGGCTAGCCTGTTACGTGAAACACGAGGGCAGCCCTGTAAAACCGCCCGACAGTCTAGTTAGTCGGCGATATTCGTGTTGACGGTGAGTAAAGCCCGCTAACCATCTGTTTCTCAAGGGCGCGCACTTTTCGGTGCCTTTGTGGCCGCCGGTTCGCTCGCAGCCCCTCATCGTAAAAGCGGCTGACATCAGGGTGTCGCGAGCAGCGTCGAGCGGTCGTACCAGACGCCGCCCTTCGCGACGGCCGCGATCGCGAGCGTGGTTGCGATGTTGGCCAGCGGGTCGCCGTCGAGCACCACGAAATCCGCGACCTTGCCTTCCTCGAGCGTGCCGAGCTCGGCCTCGAGGCCGAGCGCCAAAGCCCCCTCGATCGTGGCCAGGCGCAGGAGTTGGTCGTTGGCGATGCCGGCGTCGGCCAGCAGGGCCAGCTCGAGATGCACCCCGAGACCGTAGGGGACGGCCGGCGCATCGGAGCCGATCGCCACGCGGCCGCCGGCGCGGACGAGTCGGCCGACCGTCTCCCCGAGCGGCGGCAGCATTGCCGCGAGCCCGTCTGGCCGCTCCCAGCTTGCCCGCTCGACGCTCGTGAACAGTGTCCGATACGCGGCATCCTGAACCGGGCGGGGGCTTCGCGCGACCCCGGCCAACGCGGCCAAGCCGGTCACGAAAGTCGAGCCCGAAGCGACGAAGCGACTGAAGCCGTCTTGGTACACCGCGAGCCCAGGCGACAGCTCGAGCTCGTTGCTCGAGTCCAAAAGACCGACACTCAGGCGCGCGGGGTAGTCGTCGAGCCGCGGCACGCCGACCCGCAGCGCTTGGTTGCGCAAGCTGTGGGCGAAGCCGTTGGCGATGCCGCGGTACGGGCGGATCGGTGAAGCCGTCGCGGCCAACCCTGCCGAATCGCCGTGCGTCGGCGTGATGACGAGTCGCGGTCCCGGGCCGCGGCCGCTGGCCCACGTCTCGGCCCGCTCGAGGCTCTCGCCGGGGCGCGGCGCGATCTCTCGGACCGTCGTCACGCCGTAGGCGAGCAACGCGCGCCCGAGCCGTTCGCCGACGAGCGAGCTCAAGTGCGCGTGCACGTCGATGAGCCCCGGGATCACCGTGGCCTCGCGCGCGTCGATCACGGGGCCTGGCGGCGGCAGCGCGCCGCGGCTCACGACCGCGGCGATGCGGCCGTCGCGCACGTGCAGGTCGACGTGCCGGCGATAGGTCGCGCGCGTGCCGTCGAATAGCCGGCCGATCTCGACGACGTAGGCGGGCGGGGCGGCCGGTGGAGCCCAGCGCACGGTGGGGGCCGGCGGAGCGCCCGGCGTCCCGTCGGCCGCGGCGGGGCTTGCGGCCGTAGCGTCGAGCTCGATGCTCGGGTCGCCGCCACGCAGCTCGGCCGCGCTCGCGCGCAGGCGAAGGGCGCGGCCGTCCTCGGACCAGGTGAGGACCCGGCCGTCGACGACACCCGTGGCCCTCGTGATCGGGTTGCCGCTTTGCAGGTCGAGTACCTCGAGCGTCGTCGCGCCGCCCCACGGCTCGAGGCTCGCGGTCGCAAGGTAGGCGAGCCGTTGGCCGTCCGGTCGCACGGCGGGCCGGTGCGGCCGCAACGCGCCGAACGTGAGCTGCGTGAGCCGGCGATCGCGCAACGCGAGTCGCCAAAGCTCGAACTGCCCCGTGCGCTCGCCGGCGAACACGATCGACTCGCCGTCGGGCCAGAAAACCGGGTCGAGCTCGATGAACGCGTCATCGGTCAATCGCTGCGCCGTGCCGCGCTCGACGAGCCAGACGTCGCCGAGCGCCGTGAAAACGGCTCGCCTGCCATCGGGCGAGCGCGCGAGCGCGTTGACGCCGAGCGCAGGCCGTTCGCCGCGATCGTCGAACGGTACGAGGTCCGTGGGTGCTGCGGTGACCTCGACGGCCGAGGCGGCGAAGAGGTGAATCGGCTCGCGCGTCGGTGTCGCGATGCCGCGCCGCCAGAGCTGACCGTCGGCCGCGTAGATGAGCTCGGCGCCGGACACCCACGCGGGTCGCGACGCGAACAGATCCTCGGCGGCGCTGAGCGTTTTCAGCGCGCGCGGCTCGGCGAGCAACAGCATGCGCAGCTGGCTCGATACGACCGAGTCTTGTTCGCCGAACACGAGCACGCCGCCGCCGGGGCGCCACGACGGCGGCGACAGCCGCCGCGTGCTCGTGTGCACCGTCGTCGTCACGCCGTCGCTCGCGCGCACCTTGAGCGACCATGCGTTGCCGTCCGCCACGACATAGGCCAAGAGCCCGTGCTCGGAGATCGTCGGGAACGAGGCCGCGCCCGCCTCGTGCGTGAGCTCGGTCTCGACTCGGCCGTCGAGCGCAACCGACCAGAGGCTATGGCGACCGGAGCGGTTCGCCGCGAACACCACGGAGCGCCCGTCGGCGGCGAACTCCGGTTCGCGCTCGTCGTATGGCGACGTCGCGAGCGCTTCCTGCTCGCCGCTCGCGAGGTCGAGCAGCCAGACGTCCCATTGGCCGTCGCCGAGGCGCTGATAAACGACGTGCGTGCCGTCGGGGCTGAAACGCGGTTGCCGGGCTTGCTCGCCCGGTGGCGTGACGGGCACGGCGCCGCCGCCGGACGCCGGCAGCGTCCAGAGCTGGCCCATGAGGTCGACGACGAGCGTGCGGCCGTCGGGCGAGAGCGCGACGGCGAGGTTCGTGCCCTGCCGGACTTCGGCGATACGCTCCTCGCCGGCGGCGGCGAAGGCGGTCAGCGCGTAAGCGATCGTGGCGGCGCGCCTCATCAGCGGCCCTCGGCCTCGACGTCGAGCTCGGCGAGCTCGCCGTCCTCGGCCCGATAGCGGAAGACGATCGGCCGGCAGCACACCGAACAATCTTCGACCTGCTGCTGTGCCTCGACCGACAGGTCGAGCGCGATCTCGATGGCTTCCCAACAGTACGGGCACGTGATCGTCGCGAGATGAATCAAGCGTCGTCCACCGTCGGCCTAGGGTTGCAGGCGCTGCCTGAGCCAGCGGCCGGCCGCGAAGCTGTGCTCTTCGCGCCGCGTAAGCCGGCGCTCGTAGCGCAGCCGCTCGTGAAACCGGTCCTGACCTTCGACCCAGAGCTCGACGGCGTCGAACCAGAGGCGGTAGCCGCCCCAGAAGTCGGGCCGCGGCAGGGTCTTCGCCGCACGTGCCGTGTCGGCCGCGCGTTCGGCGGCGATTTTTGCGGCGCGCCGCTCGAGCTCGGCGGGATCGTCGAGCGGCCGGCTCTGCTGGCTGCTCCAGGCGTTGAGCTGACTGCGCCACGGCCGAGTGGCGAAATAGGCGTCGCTCTCGGCCGCTGGCGAGCGCACGACGACGCCTTCGAACCGGATCTGCCGGCCGAGCTCGTGCCAGTAGAGCACGCCGGCCGCGCGCTGCGTGGCCGTGAGCTCGGCAGCCTTGCGCGAGCCGTAGTTCGTATAGAACACGGCATAGCCCGCCGGCGCGAGCTCCTTGAGCAGCACCATGCGCACGGACGGCTTGCCCGCGGCATCCGTCGTCGCGAGCGCGACGGCATTGGCGTTGCGCCGGCCGAGCGCTTCGGCTGCGGCGAGCCACTCCGCCGCAGTGAGCACGGGATCGTCGGGCGGCGGCGTGAGCAAAGGCGGCATGAAGGGAAGACTCAGCCCAGGGCCGCCGCGTGGAAGCGCAGATGCTCGGCGACGAACGTGCTCACGAAGTAATAGCCGTGGTCGTAGCCGGCGCGCTTCCGGTGCGTGAGGCGCTGGCCCGATTCGCGGCACGCCTGCTCGAGCTCGTCGGGACGCAATTGCTCGAGGTAGGGGTCGGCCATGCCCTGATCGACGAGCAGCTCGTGTCGGCTGGGACGCCGACGAATCACGGTGGCGGCGTCGTAAGCGAGCCAACGCTCGCGGTCGGGGCCGAGATAGGCGGTCAGCGCGTGCTGGCCCCAGCCGGATAGACTCGCGGCGGCGATCGGCGCGAACGCCGACACGGAACGATAGCTCTCCGGGTTACCGACGCCGATGATGAGCGCGCCGTGCCCGCCCATCGAGTGACCGCTGATCGACTTGCGCGCGGGATCGACGGGCAGATTGGCGTTGACGACGGCCGGCAGCTCGTCGCGGATGTAGTCGTACATGCGATAGTGCGCAGCCCACGGGGCCTCAGTCGCATTGACGTAGAACCCGGCGCCCGTACCGACGTCCATTTGTGCGTCTTGGCCCGGGATGTCGACGCCGCGCGGGCTCGTGTCCGGGATGATCAAGGCCATTCCGAGCTCGGCCGCATAGCGCTGCGCTCCGGCTTTGACGCTGAAGTTCTCCTCCGTGCACGTGAGCCCGGAAAGCCAGTACAGGGCGGGCACGGCTTCAAGCTCCGCCTGCGGCGGGAGGAACACCGCGAAACGCATCGTGCAAGCGCAAGCTTGGGACACGTGCTTGTAGACGATCTGGCGGCCCTCGAAACAGCGCGACTCGCTGACTTTGTCGACGGAAGGCTTGGTCATTGCTCGATCCTTTGGTCGCGGCTCTCGTAGCGATCTTGCGCCTCGACCCCCCGCGAGGTTACAACCCGCCCTCACGAGGTAAGCATGGCACTCGAAGAATTACGTAAACGTCTGTCCGAAGTCGACCGCGACCTCATCGGTCTCGTGGCTGCCAGGCAGAAAATCGTCGCCGAGATCGGCGGCCACAAGATCCAGAACTCCGTGCCGACGCGAGATTATGAGCGCGAGCGAGAAGTGTTGAAAGCCGCCCACGAGCGAGCGCAGGCACTTGGCCTCGAGCCCGAGCTCGCGGGTGAGATCATGGAGATTCTGATTCGCGCGTCGCTGACTCACCAAGAGCAGACGCGCGTCGCGGCACAGACGAAGGGCGCCGGCAAGCGCGTCTTGATCATCGGCGGCGCCGGCAAGATGGGCGCTTGGTTCGGGCATTTTTTGAGCTCGCAAGGCTTCGCCATCGAGATCTCGGATCCGAGCCCGGCGCCGGCGCCGTTCGCGCGCATCGCAGATTGGCGCGACGACCGGCTCGACCACGACCTCATCATCGTGGCGACGCCGATGAAGGTGGCGGGTGAAGTGCTCACCGAGCTCGCAACGCGGCGGCCGCGCGGCGTCGTGATCGACATCGGCTCGCTCAAGAGTCCGCTACGCGGCGGGCTCGAGCGCCTCGCGGCGGCCGGCTGCAAGGTGACGTCGATCCATCCGTTGTTCGGCCCCGACACGCGGCTCTTGTCGGGCCGCCACGTCGTGTTCTGCGACGTCGGCGTCCCGGAGGCGACGCGAGAGGCCCGCGCCTTGTTCGCCTCGACGATGGCCGAGCAGACGGAGATGAGCGTCGACGATCACGATCGGCTCATGGCGTACGTCCTCGGCTTGTCGCACGCGTTGAACCTGGCGTTCTTCACGGCCCTCGCCGAGAGCGGCGAGCTCGTGCCGAGGCTACAGCGCATGTCGAGCACGACGTTCGACGCGCAGCTGCGCGTGGCGAGCCTCGTGGCGCGCGACAATCCACACCTGTATTTCGATATCCAGACGCTCAACGACTATGGGACCGTCGCGCTGCAGGGGCTGCGCACCGCGACCGAGCGCATCGAACGGCTCGTCGAGAGCCGCGACGAGGCGGGGTTCGTCGAGCTCATGGCGGCCGGACGCCGCTATCTCGAGAAACGCACTTAACGACCTCATCGTCTGAGGGAGGTACCGTGGAAAGGGATGACCACGAGCTCACGCAATTACGCCGCGGCTATACCGACGCGTTGACGGCCGAGCCCTTCGAGCTGCCCGACAACGGTGCCGGCTACCGATGACCGTGTCCATCGGGCGAGCACCGCGGGGGCGAGGGCGAGGAGGATCTCGAGGTCGCCGCGCAACGGCTGCTTTCGCGGGCCGACGTCGCCTTATACGAGGCCAAGGCGCGCGGGCGCAATGCCGTGGGACGGGCCGTAAATAGCCAAGTCAGTCACAGCTTCGCGTCGCGTGTTTTGGCACCCATCCCCCGATATGAAAGAATCGGGCGAAGCATGGACTTCATCGACGAACACGGGTTTCGCGCCAACGTCGGCATCATCCTGACCGATGGCAGCGGCCGCGTGCTCATCGCCGGCCGGCGGGGCCGCGGCGGCTGGCAGTTTCCGCAGGGCGGCATCCAGCCCGAGGAGGGCACCGAGGCGGCGATGTTCCGCGAGCTGCGCGAGGAGGTGGGGCTCGTGCCGAGCGATGTCGAGCTCGTCGGCTCTACCGAGGGCTGGCTAAAGTATCGGCTGCCCGATCGCTACATCCGGCGCGAGCAAAGGCCGCTCTGTATAGGCCAGAAGCAACGGTGGTTCCTGTTGCAGCTTCGGACCGGCGCCGAGCGAGTGCGCTTCGATCTCGGCCCCGAGCCCGAGTTCGACCGCTGCCGCTGGGTCGATTACTGGCGGCCCGTGAAAGAAGTGGTGTACTTCAAGCGACCGGTCTACGTACGCGCGCTGCACGAGCTCGGGCCTCTGGCATTTCCGCACGACGGCCCGCCGCCGCCGCCGACCTGGTGGCCGCGTCGCTGGCAACACGCGCTGGACGAGCGCAACCCGAGCTAGCATGACGACGCAGGGCCGCAGCAGACCGATCGCAATCGTGGTGCTCGCGGCCGCCGTGGCCGCCGGTTCTTGGTATCTCGCGTTCGAGCTCGGCCGTTACCAAAGCGGGTATTCGATGCTCGATCAACGTCGCGAGCGGGCTGCGTCAGCGGAACGACTCGCCGCGGAGCAAGCGGCGGGCGAGGAGTTGCGCCGTCAGCTCGCCATCGTCGAGACCGGGAGCGAGATCGACGCCGAGACTTACTCGCAGGTCAAAGCGACGCTCAGCGACCTGCAAGGCCAGATCCAGGCTCAGGAAGAAGAGCTCGTCTTCTATCGCGGCATCGTCTCACCGCAGGACCGGGTGGCGGGCCTGCGCATCCAGAGCCTCGAGGTCCTGCCGAGCGACGGCGAGGGCCGTTATCTCTTGCGCTTGCTGCTCGTTCAGGCGATTGTGCACAGTCGCCTCGTCTCGGGTACCGTGAAGCTGCAACTGGAGGGCGTCCAGGACGGTCAAATGGCGACACTCGACGTCGCCGAGCTCGTTGCGCCCGGTGAGCCCTATGATATGGCCTACGAGTTTCGCTATTTTCAGGGGCTCGAGACCGACCTAACGTTGCCCTTCGGCTTCGAGCCGCACCGCGTGACGGTCGAGATCTGGCCGAACGAGGCGCGGGCGCAACGCATCAACCAAGCGTTCGATTGGTCTTCCTCTGCAGATGAATCAACGCCGGAGTGAGCATGCTACGTAGGAAATCGCGCAGTCAGGCACCTATCGGGACGCTGGTCGGCGCCGAGACGCGCGTGCACGGCGACATCGAATTTACGGGCGGCTTTCACGTCGACGGCTACGTCAAGGGCAACGTGAAGTCGACCAAGGACGACAAGTCCGTGCTCAGCATCAGCGAGCGCGGCTGCGTTGAGGGCTCGGTCGTCGTGCCGCACGTGGTGTTGAACGGCACGGTCAAAGGCGACGTGCGTGCCACGCAGCGACTCGAGCTCGGGCCGAAGGCCCGCGTGATCGGCAACGTGCAGTACAAGCTCATCGAGATGTCGATCGGAGCGGAGGTCAACGGCAAGCTGATCCACGAGAGCGAGAATGCCGCCGCGGCCAAGAACGCCGCGCGGCCGCAGGTGGATACGACGCGGCCAATCAGCGCAGGAGAGCAGTCATGACGGAGACGCAGGAAGCACCGCCGCTCAATTTCACCGACGCTGCCGCACACAAGGTCGGGCAGCTCATAGCGCAGGAAGGCAACGCCGCGCTCAAGCTGCGCGTCTACGTGCAGGGCGGCGGCTGCTCGGGCTTTCAATACGGATTCACGTTCGACGAGGAAGTCCAGGAAGGCGACACGGAGATCGCGAACGGCGGCGTCACGCTGCTCGTCGATCCGCTCAGCGTCCAATATCTCATGGGCGCGGAGATCGACTACCGCGAGGATCTCTCGGGCGCGCAGTTCATCATTCGCAATCCCAACGCTACGACGACCTGCGGTTGCGGTTCGTCGTTCTCGGTGTAGAGAGCTCGAACAGCGGGCCTCGATGCTGCCCGATCCCAAAGCGCTCGGCCGCGGCGAGCCGGCCGAGGTCATGGCCGCCGTCGACTTGGGCTCGAACAGCTTCCACATGGTCGTCGCGCGGAACCAGCACGGCGAGCCGTCGATCGTCGATCGCCTCCGCGAGATGGTGCGCCTCGCCTCGGGGCTCGATGGCGACAAGATGCTCGACGAGGCGAGCCAAGAGCGCGCCCTAGCCTGCCTGCGCCGCTTCGGCCAACGCTTGCGCGACATGCGCGCGCATCAGGTGCGCGTCGTCGGCACGAACACATTGCGCAAAGCGCGCAACGCAGCCGCCTTCCTCGCCAAAGCCGAAGAGGCGCTGGGACACCCAGTCGAAGTGATCTCCGGCATCGAGGAGGCGCGCCTCATCTATCTCGGTGTATCGCACCACACGGAGTCGACGGACGGCGCGAACCTCGTCATCGACATCGGCGGCGGCAGCACGGAGCTCATCATCGGCGAGGGCTACGAGCCGCAGCATCTCGAGAGCCTCTACGTCGGCTGCGTCGGCATCAGTCGAGCGCACTTCGACGACGGCAAGCTCAGCACCAAACGTTTCGATCGCGCGCGGCTCGCGGTGCGGCTAGAGCTGCGGCCCGTCGCCGCGATCTTCCGGCGCAGAGGCTGGAAACGCGCGATCGGCTCGTCGGGCACGATCCGCGCGGCATGCGACGTCGCGCGCGAGCTCGGCTTGGCCGACAGCGGCGTGACCATGGCGGCCGTCGAGGCCATCATCGACGAGCTCATCAAGGCGCGACGCAGCGACGAGCTTCGGTTGCCGGGGCTCGGTGCCGAGCGCGCTCCCGTCTTCGCCGGCGGCATGGCGATTCTCGCCGAGGTCATGAGCACGCTGCGCATCGAGCGTCTCGACATCAGCAACGGCGCTCTACGCGAAGGGCTGCTCCACGACATGCTCGGGCGTCTGCACGAGGAGGACGCGCGCGAGCGCTCGATTCGTGCGATGCAGCGCCGCTATCACGTCGACCTTGAGCAGGCCGCGCGCGTCGAGGCGACGGCGGCCGCGCTGCTCGAGCAAGTGGCGCGCTCTTGGCAGCTCTCGGGATCGCAGTTCCGGCAGTTGCTCGTGTGGGCGGCGTGCTTGCACGAAGTGGGCCTCGACATCGCCCACGCGCGTTACCATCACCACGGCGGCTACGTCGTCGCCAACTCCGATCTGCCAGGCTTCGTGCAGCTCGAGCAGAAACTGCTCGCGAGCCTCGTGACGTTGCACCGCCGCAAGCTCGACGACCCGTTTCTCGACGACTTGCCGGGCACGTGGCGAGGACTAGCGTTCAAGCTCACCGTGCTGTTGCGCTTGGCCGTGTTGCTCAACAGGAGCCGCAGTCCGTCGGATCTGCCGGCGATCGGGCTCGTGCCCGGCAAGGACTCTCTAGAGTTGCGCTTTCCCGCGGACTGGCTCGACGACAACCCGTTGACGGCCGCCGATCTGGCTCAGGAAACGGAGTGGCTCGCGTCGCGCGGGTTTGAGCTCAAGATCTGAGTCGCGGCTTAAGCTCAGGACGCCTCGGCGAGCTGGCGCAACAGCTTGAGCTGCGCGGGCGCCGCGGCCGCGTCGCCCGTCGGGCGGAGCTGTTCGTATTGGCCGTCTTTGCGCAGCTCCCACGCCTGCTCGTTGTCGGCGAGGTAAGCGTCGAGATCCGCCATCACGCGGGCTTTGTGCCCGGAGTCGAGAATCGGGAACATGAGCTCGATGCGGCGGAAGAAATTGCGCTCCATCCAGTCGGCGCTCGCGCAGTAGAGCGCTTCTTCGCCGCCGTTGTGGAAGTAATAGACGCGACTGTGCTCGAGGAAACGACCCACGATCGAGCGCACGCGGATGTTGTCCGAGACGCCAGGGATACCGGGCCTCAGGCAGCAGATGCCGCGCACGATGAGATCGACGTACACGCCCGCCCCCGAGGCTTCGTAGAGCGCGCGAATGACCTCGGGCTCCACGAGCGCGTTGAGCTTGGCAATGATGTGGCCCGTGCCACCGTTGCTCGCGTTACGAGTCTCGCGGCGAATGAGCCCGAGTAAGCGCTCGTGCAGGTTGAACGGCGATTGCGATAGCCAAGTCAGGTCCGGCGTCCGCATGAGGCTGGTGAGCTGCATGAAGACCTGGTGCACGTCCTCGCCTAAGGCCACGTTGGCCGACAATAGGCCGTAGTCCGTGTATGCGCGCGCCGTGCGCGGATGATAGTTGCCCGTGCCGAGGTGAACGTAGCGCCGGAGCTTGCCGTGCTCGCGTCTCACGACGAGCTCCATCTTGCAGTGAGTCTTGTAGCCGACGACGCCATAGACGACGTGGGCACCCGCTTCCTGGAGCTTGCTCGCGAGCTCGATGTTCGCAGCTTCGTCGAAACGCGCACGCAGCTCGATGAGCACGGTGACTTCCTTGCCGGCCTTGGCGGCCGACACGAGGCTCTCCACGAGCGGTGAATCGGGCGTCGTGCGGTACAGCGTTTGCTTGATTGCCAGCACGTCGGGATCGGTCGCGGCGCGGTAGATGAAATCGACCACGGGTGCGAACGACTCGAACGGGTGGTGCAGCAGGATGTCTTGCTTGGCGATCGCTTCGAAAATGTTGGTCTTGACGAGCGCCTTCGGCATGCCCGGCGTGAACGGCGGATACTTCAAGTCGGGCCGGTCGACGAGGTCGTAGACCGCGAGCAAGCGGTTCAGATTGACGGGGCCCAGGACCTGATAGAGATCCGCGCGCGTCAGCCTGAAGTGCTCGAGCAGATACATCGAGAGCTCGTCGGGGCAGTCGTGCGCGGTCTCGAGCCGCATTGCGACACCGTAGCGGCTTTCGAACAATTCGCCTTCGAGCGCCGTCATGAGGTCGTCGACGTCCTCGTCGTCGATGAACAAATCGCTGTTGCGCGTCACGCGAAACTGATAGCAGCCGTCGATCTCCATGCCCGCGAACAGCTGATCCACGAACGCGTGGATCACGGACGACAAGAACACGAAGTCATTCTTACCGGTTCCCTCGAGTGTCGTGGGCATCGTGATCAAGCGCGGCAGCGAGCGCGGCGCCTGCACGATGGCGCGATGGCAGGGTCGGCCGAACGCGTCGCGGCCATCGAGGCTCACGATGAAGTTCAGGCTCTTGTTGAGGATGCGCGGAAAGGGTCGTGTGGGGTCGAGAGTGGTCGGGCTCAGCAGCGGCACGATCTCGGTGCGGAAGTACTGCTCGAGCCACTGCCGTTGTGCCGGCGACCAGTCGTCGCGGCGCACGAAGTGGATCCCCGCGCCGCGCAGCGCCGGGATCAGCTCATCGTTGAGGACGCGATACTGCTCTTTGACGAGCGCATTGGCCTCGTCCGTGACCGTGCGCAACACGTCTGCGGAGCTCAGGTTGTCGGGGCCGGCTGGCGCCGCGTTGACGGCCAGGCGGTGCTTCAATCCGGAAACTCTGATCTCGAAGAACTCGTCGAGGTTCGTGGAGGAGATACAGAGGAACTTGAGGCGCTCGAGCAACGGCACGCGCGCGTCCATGGCTTGCGTCAAGACGCGCACGTTGAACGCCAACTGCGACAGCTCGCGGTTGATGTAATAGTCGGGGAGTTTGAGATTCAGCGCGTCCACGGGGTCGGCGCGCCGGGTTCATGACGGTCGATCGCGCCGAAGGACAGTATAACCGCGACGCCCGACGGGACTCTGCCTCCCGTCACAGTCGGCTAATCAGCGAGCCCCGCTGCCGCTGCGGCCGCGATCGGGCCTAAGACCGGCGGGCCGACCTCGAGCGGCGTCTCCGTCCTCGGCGCGTAGCCGTCGAGCTGCCGCCACAGTGGCTCCGTCGCTGCCACAAACTCGGTCTGCAGCTCCGGCGGAACGGGGTCCGCGGGCGGCAGCGCCACCGTGCGCGGGTTGCGGTGCGCGCCGTTGACTCGGTATTCGTAATGCAGATGCGGGCCCGTGGCGAGGCCGCTCTGGCCGACGTAGCCGATGATGTCGCCCTGGGTCACGCGCGCGCCGGTGCGCGCGCTGCCGAAGCGCGAGAGATGCCCGTAAAGAGTCGTAATGTTACCGCCGTGTTGCAGCACGATCGTGTTGCCGTAGCCGCCCTGCACGCCGCGAAACGACACTTTACCGTCGCCCGTAGCGCGGATCGGCGAGCCCGACGGCGCTGCATAGTCCACGCCGTGATGTGCGCGAATCGTGTTGAGAATCGGGTGTCGTCTGCGCAAGTTGAAGTTCGAGCTGACGCGTGCGTCGAGCGGTGCGCGCATGAACGCCTTGCGGACGCTGCGGCCTTCGGGAGTGAAGTAGCCCCTCCGGCCGGTGCCGTCATCGAAGCGAGCGGCTCGGAACGATTTGCCTTGGTTGGTGAACTCGGCGGCGACGATCTCGCCGTCGCGCAGCTTGACGCCGTCGCGCCAAAGCTCTTCATGAATCACCGTGAAGCTATCGCCTTCGCGGACGTCGAGCACGAAGTCGATGTCCCAGTCGAAGATGCCGGCCATCGCCATCGTCGTTCTATCGGACAAGCTGGCCGCGGTGCCGGCTTCGAACAGCGAGGTGTCGATCGTGCCGTGCGCGCCCACGGTGCGGACGTCGACCTCCCGTTCGATGGTGCTGGCTGCGAAGCCGGAATCGACGCGCGCGATGGCTAGCAATTTGATCTCGTCGATCTCGCGCCGCAGCGACAGGACTTGGCCGTCGCGATGAGCGACCTCGAGCCGGTCGCCGGGCCGCAGAATCCTGAGCGCGGCGCTGGCGTCGGGAAGCGCCACCATCGCTGCGAGGTCGGTGAGGCTCAGGCCGTTGCGCCGGAACAAAAGCTCGAGTGTGTCGCCGCGCTTGACGAGCAGATCGAGGGTCGTGGCTGCCGGGTCGGGCGCGCCGACTGCGACGAGTGCCCCGCCGCCGGGATCGGACGCAGGCTCGAGGCGGTCTGTGGCCGCTTCCGCAGGCGCCGGCGCGGCAACGATTTGCTCGACGGGTCGTGGCCCGGGTCTAACGGGGGCGCGTGGCTCGGCGAGCATCAGCAGTGCGACGACAACGAGCGGCAGGCTCACCCCGACGGCAAACAGCAACCATCGCCCGGGTTTCGGGGACTCTACGACGAGGTCTTTATAGTCGTGGCGAATGCCACCGGTACGCTGCTTCACCGCATAACCAGCCGCGAGGA
>CAZCZE010000010.1:0-2500 GCA_964503125.1 uncultured Gammaproteobacteria bacterium | reverse complement strand
AGGAGCCCAGAGCCGAGCCTTGCCGAGAGCCAGAGGCAGACTAGAGGCAGAGTTGGGCTGTTGGCTCGGCGCGCTGAGAGCGCGTGTGCAGAGGTTCTTTCACAATTAGGACGCACTGGGTGTGTTGCAAGGCACGGCCTGGGGGTTTGTTCTCGAAGTAGCGAGGAGGCGGTGTTGTGTACCCGAGAGCGGGTAGGCGAGCCGTGCTAGATCGTTGCTGGGAGGGCAGGTCGCTGGGTGGTGCTGATGCGGCGAGTAACTGCATGTGTGGCATTCGTGGGAACGAGTGAAGTGTGAGTTGATCGGAGTCGATGTAGCCTTGAGAGTGTTTGGGGTTATATGGTCAAGCGATCGAGCGCACACGGTGGATGCCTAGGCGGCAGGAGGCGATGAAGGACGTGGTAGCCTGCGAAAAGCTTCGGGGAGCTGGCAAACGAGCTGTGATCCGGAGATATCCGAATGGGGAAACCCGGCCACTGTAAGGTGGTCATCTGCATCTGAAACGATAGGGTGTGGAGGCGAACCCGGGGAACTGAAACATCTAAGTACCCGGAGGAGAAGAAATCAACCGAGATTCCCTGAGTAGCGGCGAGCGAAAGGGGATCAGCCCTGTCACTGTATCGGTTCACGTCATAGGAGAGCGGTCTGGAAAGTCCGGCCATAGAGGGTGATAGCCCCGTATCTGAAATGGCGTGAGCAGTTGGTGACGATGAGTAGGCCGGGACACGTGTTATCCTGGTTGAAGATGGGGGGCCCATCCTCCAAGGCTAAATACTCCCTGCCGACCGATAGTGGACTAGTACCGTGAGGGAAAGGTGAAAAGAACCCCGTTGAGGGGAGTGAAATAGAACCTGAAACCGTGTGCGTACAAGCAGTCAGAGCTCCGTGCCTCAAGCGCCTTTGGCGTTTTCGGGCATTCAGGCACCAGGTGACGGATGTCGGAAAGAATTCTTTCTGTGCTGTGGATTTGTCATCTGAGTTTTGCCGCGAGTCCGAGCGCTAGGGAAGGTGTTTGAGGCACGGAGTGATGGCGTACCTTTTGTATAATGGGTCAGCGAGTTGCTTTCAGCGGCGAGGTTAACCGACTAGGGGAGCCGAAGGGAAACCGAGTCTGAATAGGGCGATGAGTCGTTGGGAGCAGACCCGAAACCGGGCGATCTATCCATGGCCAGGGTGAAGGTGGGGTAATTCCCACTGGAGGCCCGAACCGGGATCTGTTGAAAAAGATTCGGATGAGCTGTGGATCGGAGTGAAAGGCTAATCAAGCTCGGAGATAGCTGGTTCTCCCCGAAAGCTATTTAGGTAGTGCCTCGTGGATTTCACTCCTGGGGGTAGAGCGCTGTTTCGGCTAGGGGCCCATCCCGGGTTACCAAACCGATGCAAACTTCGAATACCGGGAAGTGTGACCACGGGAGACAGACGGCGGGTGCTAACGTCCGTCGTCGAGAGGGAAACAACCCAGACCGCCAGCTAAGGTCCCCAAATTACGGCTCAGTGGGAAACGATGTGGGAAGGCTAAGACAGCTAGGAGGTTGGCTTAGAAGCAGCCATCCTTTAAAGAAAGCGTAATAGCTCACTAGTCGAGTCGTCCTGCGCGGAAGATTCAACGGGGCTCAAGCCGTGTACCGAAGCTGCGGATCCAGCCACTTTCGGGTGGCTGGGTGGTAGGGGAGCGTTCCGTAGGCCTGTGAAGGTAGATCGTAAGGTCTGCTGGAGGTATCGGAAGTGCGAATGCTGACATGAGTAACGATAAAGGGGGTGAGAGTCCCCCTCGCCGAAAGCCCAAGGGTTCCTGCGCAACGTTCATCGGCGCAGGGTGAGTCGGTCCCTAAGGCGAGGCCGAAAGGCGTAGTCGATGGGAAGCCGGTTAATATTCCGGCACCTCGCACAGCTGCGATGGGGGGACGGAGAAGGCTAGGCCAGCCGGGTGTTGGAAGTCCCGGTTCAAGCGTGTAGGGAGTGGTTCCAGGCAAATCCGGAGTCACAATTCCAAGGCGTGATGACGAGCCTCCACGTGAGGTGAAGTGGTTGATGCCCTGCTTCCAGGAAAAGCCTCTAAGCTTCAGGTTGTGTGAGACCGTACCCGAAACCGACACAGGTGGGCGGGGAGAGAATCCCAAGGCGCTTGAGAGAACTCGGGTGAAGGAACTCGGCAAAATAGTACCGTAACTTCGGGAGAAGGTACGCCCTCGTTAGGTGAGAGCCTTCGCGGCTGGAGCCGAGGGGGGTTGCAGTGACCAGGTGGCTGCGACTGTTTATTAAAAACACAGCACTCTGCGAACTCGAAAGAGGAGGTATAGGGTGTGACGCCTGCCCGGTGCCGGAAGGTTAAGTGATGGGGTCAGCCTTCGGGCGAAGCTCTTGATCGAAGCCCCGGTAAACGGCGGCCGTAACTATAACGGTCCTAAGGTAGCGAAATTCCTTGTCGGGTAAGTTCCGACCTGCACGAATGGCGTAACGATGGCCACGCTGTCTCCACCCGAGACTCAGTGAAATTGAA
>CAZCZE010000009.1:0-173008 GCA_964503125.1 uncultured Gammaproteobacteria bacterium | reverse complement strand
CGACGGGCCCTGTGCGGCGCGCTTCGTGGTCGACGACGACGGCCCAGTCGTAAATCCCGACGACGAGGTCGGGCATGTCGATGTCGGCCGCCGCGATCACGGGGATGCGCTCGAGCCGACGACCTAAGTCGTAGCCGAAGTAGCCGACGGCGCCGCCGGTAAACGGCAACCCCGCAGGGCCCTGCACGACGTCGCCGAGCTGCTCGCGCACGAGCTCTAGCGGCGGGCGGCTCGAGCGCGTAACAGAGCCGTCGCGCATCGCAATTTCCGTCTCGGCGCCGCGCGTCCGCAACGTGACGCAAGGGTCGGCAACGAGAATGTCGAACCGATCGGCCGGGCCCGCGGCCGCGCTGTCGAGCCACACCGCCGAGGGCAGTCGCGCGAGCGTGCGGAAGCGCCGCGCGACGGCGTCCGAATGCGGCAGCTCGGTGAGCAACGGTTCTTGCAACGACAGGACTCCCTGGGGCTTCCGAGCAGGAAGTAACAAGTGTACGGTTGCGGCTGCATCGTCGACAGCAGCGCGCACGCTTCCCGCGCCGGAGTGAACACCATGACCGACTTCAAACGCCGCACCGTGCGGATCAACGGCATCGACACCGTGCTGCTCGAGGCGGGCAGCGGCCCACCGCTCGTGTTCCTGCACGGCGCGGGCACGGTCACCGGCTTCGATTTCGCGGCGGCCTGGGCCAAGAAGTTCCGCGTCGTCATCCCCTACCACCCCGGCTTCGGCCCCTCGGCCGACGACGCGCAAGTCACCGAGATCCACGACTACGTGCTGCACTACGTCGAGCTGCTCGACACGCTCGGGCTCGCCAGGGTGCGCCTCGTCGGTCAATCGCTGGGCGGTTTCATCGCGACGAAATTCGCCGTCGAGCACGGCGCGCGCATCGACAGGCTCGTGCTCGTCTGCCCCATCGGCCTGCCCGTGCCGGCCGAGCACCAAACCGTGAACTTCCTCGTCGTGCCGCCGCCCGAGCTGCCGGCGCTACTCGCGCACGATCCGCAGACCGTCATCAAGCACCTGCCGGCCGGCGCGCCTACGGCTAAGTTCATCGCCGAGCGCACGAAGGAAGCCGTCACGGCCGGGCGCGTCCTCGGCGGCGGCGCAGTCACCTTCGACACCAAGCTGCCGCGCTACCTGCACCGCCTCACGATGCCGACGCTGCTCGTCTGGGGCAAGCAGGACAAGCTCACGCCGACGGCGCAGCACGAGACGTGGGCCAAGGCCCTGCCGAAAGCGACGGTCAAGCTGTTCGACGCCGCGGGTCATCTCGTGCTCGACGAAGCGCCGGCCGCGGCCGCCGCGATCGCGGATTTTTGCGCCTGACCTAGCGCGCGGCGTTGACGTCGACGGCTACGTCGACTTGGTGCGCGCCGCCGCCGACGATGATGCCGTTGATCGGGCTCACGTCGCCGTAGTCGCGGCCCCATGCGAACGTGATGTGCTCGACGCTCGGGATCACGCCGTTCGTCGGGTCGAAGTCGACCCAGCCTAAGTCCCCGGCGAACACCGCTACCCAGGCGTGCGACGCGTCGGAGCCGACGAGCTTCTCCTTGCCTTCGGGCGGACGTGTGAGCAAATAGCCGCTCACGTAGCGCGCCGCGAGGCCGACGCTGCGCAGGCACGCGATCTGCAGGTGCGCGAAGTCCTGGCAGACGCCTTGCCGCATCGCGAACACCTCGTTCACGGGCGTCGAGACGTCGGAGACGCCGCCGCGATAGCGGAACTCGCGGAAGATGCGCCCCGTGAGATCCATGGCCGCCGCGAGTATCGGCCGGCCCGGCGAAAACGACTCCCGCGCGTACCCGTCGATGTCGTCGTCGAACGCGACGTACGGCGACGGAAACGCGAACTCGTAGGCGCAGAGCGCCCCGCCATGCGCGAGCGAGTCGCGCACGGCTTCCCACGGCTGGCTCTGCTCGAGGGCGAACGGCTCCGCCGCGGCGCGCACCTCGACGCGTGCGTGCGCGTCGACGACGAGCTGCCGGTGCGGCTCCTGCACCGTGAGGTACTCGACGGGGTTGCCGAAGTAATCCTCGCCGACCGAATCGACGGCGGCGCGCGGCTCGATGCTCGTCTCGCTCGCGAGGCACGTCTGCCGAGGGTGGGTGCGCGGCGTGAGGTGCAGCACGTGGTGCGAGACCGAGACCACCTCCTCGTAGCTGAACGTGGTCCTGTGGCGGATGTCGTAGAGCACGGACTCAGCCTTGGCCGCGGCGCGCGCCGGCCACGCGCTTCGGCGACGAGTGGCTGAAGAACCGCTCGGCGATGTGATCCGAGAGCTCGTGCACGTCGCGCTCGATGCGCCGCGCGAGCCGATCGAGCTCGAGCCGCGTGTCGAAGCGCGTGACCGTGCCGCCGAGATCGACCGGATCCGCGAGGCGCAACTCGTTGCGCAGCCGCGTCACGACGCGCTGGTCGGCAGTCAGGATGCCGTCCTCCTCGCCGCTCGGCAGCTCGGCGATGTGCTCGTCGAGCGTGACGATCTGGTAAACGGCCGAGCGCGGGTTGGTCTCGTCGCGGAGCAGCAGGTCGAGCACTGCGGCCGGCTGCGGCGCCGCCTGATAGCGGCCGCGGTAGGTCATGGTGCTGTCGGCGAGCTCGAGCAACAGATCGAGCTCGCCGCCGGCGCGTGGGTCGCCGCGCACCGCGAGCTGCTGCACGAGCTGGATCAACGCGCGCGTGCGCTCCAGGCGCCGGCCCATGTCGAGAAACCGCCAGCCGTAGCCGTGCGTCATGTTCTCGGCAACCATGCCGTTGAAGGCCGCGAGATACTGAATGAGCCGGTTGAGCAGCCGCAGCGCATCGTCGGTCTCGTGACCGGGCGTGAGCTCCGACGACGGCCCGACTTGCGTGAGGTCGCGCAAGATGCGGAACGTGTCGAACGACAAGCGCTCACGTACGGCCCCGGCGTTGCGGCGCACGTTGCCGAGCACGGTGGCGAGGCCGTCCTTGCACTCGGGGTCGAACAGAATCGTCCAAAGCTCCTGCTGCACGGCCTCGCGGCCTTCCTGCATCGCGCGCCGGCCGCGGCGCGGCGACAGGTGCTTCTGCACGATGAGCATCGACACGACGCGCTCGGGCGAGACGAGCGTGCGCGTCGAGCCCATCTCACCGCCGAGGCGGATCACGAGGCTGCGCAGTAGGCGCACGGCGCCCTCGGCGCGCTCGGTGTAGCGGCCGAGCCAAAACAGATTGTCGGCCATGCGGCTCGGCAAGTCGCGGCCGCCGCGGCGCAGGCGTTGGCTCGCCTCGCGCTGCGCGAGGAGGCTGAACTGCTCGACGGGTTGGTCCGACAGCACCCACGTGTCCTTGCTGACGTCGTCGGCCTCGAGCCACGGCGAGTGCGGATCGGAGCCATCGGCGACACGCGTGAGCCCGCCCGGCATGACCTCGTAACCCTTGTTCGTCGCGGCGACGTAGACGCGCAGCACGATCGGCGCCGCGCGCAGCGAGCTCGCGCCGGACCAAGTCGGCGCGAGCGACAACGACATCGTGTCCTGGCCGACGAACTCGTGGCCGTTGCGCTCGATCTCGCGCACGAGGCGCGCGCGCTCGTCGGCCGACATCGCCGCCGTGAACAACCCGCCTTGCTGCGGCGCGAACACGTTGCGCGACGTGCGCACGCTCCGCACGACGAGCTCGTCCAAGTGCTCGAGCACGTAGCGGCGCTCGGCCTCTTGCCCGCACCACCACGTGGCCACGCTCGGCATCGCGAGGTCTTCGTCCAAGAGGAACCGCGACAGGCCCGGCAGGAAGCTCAAAAAAGCGTCGCTCTCGACGAGCCCGGACCCGAGCGCGTTCGCGATCGTCACCTTGCCGGCGCGCGCGGCCTGCAGCAGCCCCGGCACGCCGACGAGCGAGTCGGTACGAAGCTCGAGCGGATCGCAGAGGTCGGAGCCGATGCGCCGCAGGACGAGATCGACGATCTTGAGCCCCTCGACGGTCTTGAGGTACACGCGATCGTCGCGCACGGTGAGGTCGGAGCCCTCGACGACGCTGAAGCCCAAGTAACGCGCGAGATACGCGTGCTCGAAGTAATTCTGCTGTGACGGCCCCGGCGACAGGAACACGGCCTGCGGCTGGTCGCGCCCCGCGAGGGCGAGAAACTTCTCGGTGAACGCGCGGAAGAAGCTCGCGAGCCGGCGGACGTTGCGCTCGGCGAAGAGCTCGGGCAGGCACTGCGACGATACGACGCGGTTCTCGAGCGCATAGCCCGCCCCGGCCGGTGCCTGCGTGCGGTCGCTGATGACCCACCAACGCCCGTCGGCCGAGCGCGCGAGATCGTAGGCCACGAACGACAGGTGCAGATCGTCGCGCACGCGCACGCTCGTGCACGGCCGCAAGAACTGCGCGTTGCCGAACACGAGCCCCGGCGGCAGCAGCTTGTCCTTGAGCACGCGCTGCTCGCCGTAGAGATCGGCGAGCAGCCGGTTCAACAGCAGCGTGCGTTGGATGACGCCGCGCTCGATCGCGCTCCACTCCAGAGGATCGATGAGCATCGGAAATAAGTCGAGCCGCCACGAGCGCACGTTGTCGCGGTCGCCGGGCACCGTGAACTTGACGCCGTTCTCCTCGAGCAGGCGCTGCGCCTTCTCTTGCGCCGCGTGCGTGGCCTCGGCCCCCATCGCGGCAAAAGCCTCGACCACGGGCTGCCACCGCGGCCGCACCTGGCCCGTCTCGCTCGTGAGCTCGTCGTAGGCGCTGGGAAGCTTGGCGTAGGACTCGAGCAACTTGGCTTCGTGAAAAGCGGCTGCGCTCTCAGGATTGATCGCCGACATTACCGATTTTCGACCTGGTCGCGCGATTCTACTCAGTGAGACCAGCGCAGATCGAGAGTGCACGCGAATTCCGGCCGCGCGAGCGCCTCAGGCTCCGGAGACGCTCCCGCGCTATGGCCGAACGGGAAGAAGCGCGCGAGCCGCCGGCTCTCGGCCTCGTAGGCATTGACCGGGAACCGCTCGAAGTGGCGGCCGCCCGGGTGCGCCACGTGATAGGCGCAGCCGGCCACGGCGCGGCCCGACCAGCGGTCGTAGAGATCGAACGTGAGCGGCGAATCGACGGGGATCGTCGGGTGCAGGCTCGACGCAGGTTGCCACGCGCGGTAGCGCACGCCGCCCACGAGCTCGCCGGACTGCCCCGTCGGCGTCAGCGGCACGCGCCGGCCGTTGCAGCCCACCACGTAGCGCGCCTCGTTGAGACCGCGCACCTTGACCTGCAACCGCTCGACCGACGAATCGACGTAGCGCGCCGTCCCGCCGGGCGCACCCTCCTCGCCGAGCACGTGCCACGGCTCGAGCGCCTGGCGCAGCTCGATCTCGACGGCGCCGAAACGGGTCGTGCCGTAGAGCGGGAACCGAAACTCGAAGTGCGGCGCGAACCAGCTCGCGTCGAGCGCGTAGCCCGCACGGTTCATGTCCTCGATCACGTCGACGAAGTCTTGCCAGACGTAGAACGGCAGCATGAATTGGTCGTGGAGCCGCGTTCCCCAGCGCACGAGGTCTTCCGCGTACGGCGTGCGCCAGAAGCGCGCCACGAGCGACAGCAACAAGAGCTGCTGCGCGAGGCTCATGCGCGGGTGCGGCGGCATCTCGAACGCGCGGAACTCGACCAAGCCCAGCCGGCCGGTGGGCCCATCGGGCGAATAGAGCTTGTCGATGCAGATCTCGGCGCGGTGCGTGTTCCCCGTGACGTCGATGAGCAGGTGACGGAACAAGCGGTCGACGAGCCACGGCGGCACGGGCTGCGGCGCCTGGTCGGCCTGCTTGAACGCGAGCTCGAGCTCGGGCAGCGAGTCGTGGCGCGCCTCGTCGATGCGCGGCGCTTGGCTCGTCGGCCCGATGAAGAGACCGGAGAACAAATACGAGAGCGCCGGATGGTGCTGCCAATAGGTAATGAGGCTGCGCAGCAGATCCGGGCGCCGGAGGAACGGGCTGTCGGCCGAGCTCGGGCCGCCGAGCACCACATGGTTGCCGCCGCCCGTGCCCGTGTGCCGGCCGTCGAGCATGAATTTCTCGGTGACGAGGCGCGTGTAGTGCGCGTCCTCGTAGAGGCCAGTCGTGATACCCGTCATCTCGTCCCAGCTCGCGGCGGGCTGCACGTTGACCTCGATGACGCCGGGGTCGGGCGTCACCTTGATGACGTTCAAGCGGGGGTCGCGCGGCGGCTCATAGCCTTCGAGGTGCACCGGCAGCTTAAGCTCGGCGCTCGCGTCCTCGATCGCCGCGACGAGCTCGAGATAGTCCTCGAGCTCGGCGACGGGCGGCATGAAGACGCAGAGCCGGCCGTCGCGCGGCTCGGTCGCGAGCGCCGTGCGCGTGACGCCACCGGGCGCCGACACCTGCGAGCCCACGTGCTGGCGCGCCCCCTCGCGCCATTCGCCGCGCAGAAACGGCTGGCGCCGCGGCTCTGGGTCCGGCAGCGGCTCGCGCTCGACGAACGGATCGGCCGGCCAGACATGCGGGTAGTCGAGCGGCGGCAAGTACGGCAACGACGGCAGCGGCAAGCGAAACCCGAGCGGCGAATCGCCGGGCACGAGGAAGAGCTTCCCGGAGCGCGTGGCCCAACGCTCGCTGGTCCAGCGCCGTACCCCCGACGCGGCCGCGTTCCAGCGTTGCACGGGCAACACGTAGCCCGCGGGCTTGCTCAAACCTCGTTCGACGACGCGCGCGAGGCGCGCACGCGCCATCGGGTCGTCGAGGCGATTGGTCGCGGCGTCGAGGTTGTCAGGCAGCGTGCGCTCCTGCTGCATGAAGTGCCAAGGGTCCTCGTACGCGGGGATCGGCGCGGCGGCATCGAGCTCGAGGCGCGCCGCGACGCCTTCGAGCAGCTCGCGCGCGTGCTCGGCCGTCACGCCGTAGTCGCGCCGCTCGTCGGCGACGAGCTTGCCGTCGTTCCAGAGCGGCTTGCCGTCGCGGCGCCAATAGAGGTTGAACGCCCAACGCGGTAGCTGCTCGCCGGGGTACCACTTGCCTTGGCCGTAGTGCAGCAGCCCGTGCGGCGCGAAGCGCGTGCGCAGGCGCTGGATCAGGTCGGCGGCGAAGCGGCGCTTCGTCGGCCCTGCCGCGGCCGTATTCCACTCGGGCGCGTCGGCGTCGTCCATCGCGACGAACGTGGGCTCGCCGCCGATCGTGACGCGCACGTCGTCGGCCACGAGTTGGCGCTCGATCTGCCGGCCGAAACCGTCGATCGCGCGCCATTGCTCGTCGCTATACGGCTTCGTGACCCGCGGCGATTCGACGACGCGCTGCACGCTCATCGCGTGCTCGAACTTCGTCTCGGCTTCTTCGAGCGCGCCCGTGATCGGCGCCGCGCTCGTCGGGTGTGGCGTGCACGCGAGCGGGATGTGGCCTTCGCCCGCGAGCAGGCCCGAGGTCGGGTCGAGCCCGACCCAGCCCGCGCCCGGCAGGTACACCTCGCACCAGGCGTGCAGATCGGTGAAGTCGCGGTCCGTGCCCGATGGACCGTCGAGGGATTTCACGTCGGCCACGAGCTGAATCAAATAGCCCGAGACGAAACGGCTCGCAAGACCGAGATGCCGCAGCAGCGTCACGAGCAGCCAACCCGTGTCGCGGCACGAGCCCGAGCGCAGCGTAAGCGTCTCCTCGGGCGTCTGCACGCCGGGCTCGAGCCGAATCGTGTAGGCGACGTCGCGTTGCAGGCGCCGGTTGATCTCGACGAGAAAATCGATCGTTCGCGTCGGCGGCAACGCGCGCAAGTCGCGGAGCCACTTCGCGACGAGCGGGCCCTCGGGCGTCACGGCGAGGAACGGCTCGAGATCCTTGCGCAGCGCAGGCTCGTAGGCGAACGGAAACTGCTCCGCCTCGGGCTCGAGGAAGAAGTCGAAGGGATTGCGCACGGCCATGTCGGCGACGAGATCGACGTCGACGAAGAACCGGTCCACTTGGTCGGGAAAGACGACGCGCGCCAGAAAATTGCCGTGCGGATCCTGCTGCCAGTTCAAGAAGTGGCCCGCGGGCTCGACCTTAAGCGCGTAGCTTAAGATCGGCGTGCGGCTGTGTGGCGCTGGCCGCAGCCGAATGACCTGCGGCCCCATCTGCACGGACCGGTCGTATTCGTAGCGAGTCCTATGGTAGAGCGCGACGTGCAGCGTCATGAATTGGCGGCGGCCTGCGCGGAAGAGGAGGAGCGAGCCGCCACGGGCGACGGCGCAGCGGCGCTCGTCGACGGCTTGAACCACGTGCTCTCGACGAGCGCGTTGAGCTCGCCGAGCGTGAGCTGCGCGTCGTCGATCCACTGGTGCAGACCCGCGATGTCGATCTCGGCTAGATTCCGGAGCGCGAGCATGCGCCGCAGCTCGCCGAGCTTCTTGATCGGCTCGCCGCTGCGCGGCAGCAGGGCGAGCGCCGCGCCGACCTCGCGCAACGCGAACGCGATGGCACGCGGGAACTGCGTGTCCTTGAGTAGGTACTGGATGACGTCCGCGGCGTGAATCCGCTTGCGCACCTTCTGCCGATACATCTGGTACGCAGACAACGACTGCAGCACGGCCATCCATAGCGTGTTGTCGAAGCGCGCGAGATCCTCGCGGCCGAGCAGCATCGCGGCGGCGGCGTCGATGATTCGCGTCGTCATGTCGGCGCGCTCGATGTTGCGGCCCAAGCGGAAGAACTGATAGGCCGCGTCGTGGCTCATCGTGTCGGCGAGCAAGCCGCTGATCTGCTGGCAGCCCTCGACGACGCGCGAGTGGATGCCGTAGCGGCGCCGGTGCGAGGTTTCGGCGTCGAGCTGTTGCGTCACCCAGAGACAGAGCTCGTTGATCGAGCGCCACGCCTCCGACGGCACGATGTCGCGCGTCGTGCGCACGCTTTCGCGGACACAGGCGAGCGACGAGCGCACCGAGCTCGGATTGCTGCGATCCGCGACGAAAAAGCGCTCGGCCGTATCGACACCCGGGCTCGGATTGAGCTCGCGATAGAGCGTGGCTCCGCCCGTGATCTGGATGAGCACGTCCCAGGTGACGCCTGCCTCGCGCGGCAGGTCGAGCAGCAGGTTGCCGTAGACGCGCGCGAGCCGCGACGTCGTCTCGGCGCGCTCGAGATAGCGCGCGCTCCAGTAGAGGCGTTCCGCGACGCGCGACAGCAGGCTCATGACTTCACCGCCACGACCCAGGTGTCCTTGCTGCCGCCGCCCTGCGAGGAATTGACGACGAGCGAGCCGCGCCGCAGCGCGACGCGCGTGAGACCGCCGGGCGTCACCCAGACGTTGCGCCCTTGGAGAATGAACGGCCGCAGATCGAGGTGCCGCGGCTCGATCTCGCCCTGCACGAGCGTCGGCGCGGTCGACAGTGCCAGCACCGGCTGCGCGATGTAGTTGCGCGGGTTGGCCTCGATGGCGACGGCCATCGCGGCCTTGTCCTCGGCCGTCGCGCGCGACCCTATGAGCATGCCGTAGCCGCCCGACTCGTTTGCGGGCTTGACGACCCACTGGCCGAGATCGCCGAGCACGCGTTTGCGGCTGTCGTCGTCGCGGAGCAAGAGCGTCGGCACGTTCGGCAGGATCGCCTTCTCGCCCAAGTAGTATTCGATGATCTTCGGCACGTATGCGTAGACGACTTTGTCGTCCGCAACACCCGCGCCCGGTGCGTTCGCGAGCGCGACGGTCTGCGCGCGCCAGGCGCGCATGAGGCCCGGTACGCCGAGCGCGGAGTCCTTGTCGAAGCATTCGGGGTCGAGGAACGTGTCGTTGATGCGCCGATAGATGACGTCGACGCGCTCGAGGCCGCGGATCGTGCGCACGTAGACGCACTCGTCGTCGCCGACGACGAGGTCCTGGCCCTCGACGAGGTCCACGCCCATCCGCTGCGCGAGATAGGAGTGCTCGAAATACGCCGAGTTGTAGATTCCCGGCGTGAGCACGACGACGCGCGGAAAGTCCACCTTGCGCGGGCTCAGGGAAGACAGCATGTCGAGCAGCTGCGAGGCGTAGGCGTCGACGGGCAGGATCGACGCGTGCTCGAACATCTCGGGGAACACCTGCTTCGTGACGATGCGGTTCTCGAGCATGTACGAGACGCCCGACGGCACGCGCAGGTTGTCCTCGAGCACGTAGATCGTGCCGTCGCGATCGCGCACGAGGTCCGTGCCGCAGATGTTGGCCCAGACGCCGTACGGTGGGCTCCCGCCGACGCAGGCCGGCAGGAAATTCGCCGACGTCGCGATGATGTCCTCGGGCACGACGCCGTCGGCGATGGCGCGCCGGTCGTGATAGAGGTCGTCGATGAACATGTTGAGCGCTTTCAAGCGCTGGATGAGGCCGCGCTCGATGCGCGCCCACTCGGTCGCTTCGATCGTCCGCGGAATGACGTCGAACGGCCACGCGCGGTCGATGTTCTGGCCTTCGGTGTAGACGGTGAACGTGATGCCCATCTCGACGATGGCGCGCTCGGCGTCGGCCTGCCGCTCGGCGAGCTCGCGCCCGCCGAGCGACGCGAGATAGTCGGTCAGATGGGCGGCCGCGGGCCGCGCCTCGCCGGGTGCGGCAAAGAGCTCGTCGAAGAACCCGCCGGGTTGATATTGCTGCCAGTCGATGCGCATGGGTTTTTCTTCACCATACGCGCCGCGCCGGGCGAAATCGAGTCGACGAAACGGTGCAGGCGCTTAAGCGCGAGCACTACGTTGGTGCGCGCTTCGCTAGGGGACGATCTCCCGAACCACGTTGCCGGCGCCGTCGAGGAACCGGATCCGCGCCGCGCCCGCGGCGTCGACGCTGAGCGCGAGCCGCTCGCGGCCGTCAGCGTCGGCCAGCGTCAGCGTCGCATCGCCGGCCAAGCTCTTGCCGACGTACACGCGCTGCTTCGTCTGGCCGAACGCCGCCATCTCGCCCTCGAGCGCAGCCCGGTCGTCGGCGTTAGTCGCGGCATTGCGCCGCGCCACGAGATCGACGTACTCGGGGAGCGGTCTCTGCGGCCGGTCGATGACCGCAAGCCCGGCGCGGCGCCGGCCGTTCTGCTCGACGTACTGGAGCGCGACCGTTTGGTCCTGCTGGTACTGATCGAACGTGAGGCTGCCGGACGCGATCGGGCCGTTCTCGCCCATGCGGCCGCTGTAGATCAAGCCGCCGACCTCGTCGCCTTCCTGGTTGAAGAAGATCATGCCGGCCGCCCGGCCGCGGCCCGGGGCGATCACGCGGCCGCCGATGACGGCGTCGGCTTGCCGCGCACCGTTGGCTAGAACCAAGCGCACGCGCCCGTCGCTCTCGACGATGTTGATGCGCTCGACGTCGATCTCCGTAAAACGCGTACGAGTGCCTTGGGCTTCGGTGAGCCAGCTCGTGCCGAGCACGACGAGCCCGCCGGTCGCCGCGACCACCCACGCCTGAAGAAGCCGCAGATCGCGGCGCAGTTTGTGTCTCATGTTGGCTCCTGTCGTAATCGCGCAAGCTCGACGCGGCAATGCTAGCGCCGCTCGAGCCGCTCGTTAGCCCACGGAATGAAGTAGCGCCAGTTCGGCCCATCGGTGTGGCCGCCGTCGTGCTGTCGCCACGCGAGCTCACCGTCGAGCAGCCCGACGGTCACGGGCGGCATTTTTTCGGTGCGGTAGTCGTCCGACGTGCCGAGATCGCGCGCGCCGAGCAACCGGAACACGGGCCCGGCCGCGACGGCCGCCATGAAGCTGCCCTGCTGGTCGAGCCACAGCGCGTCGCCCTTCTCGGGAACGCCGTAGCTCAAGAACGTCGGGCGCGGCGCACAGAGCGCGATGAGCTCGTGCGCGTCGACGGGCAGATCGCCGGCGTCCATACTGCCGAACGCGGCTTCCGCCGCGCCGTACTTGAGGAAATTGCCCGCCATCCAGTGGTACTCACCGCTGGCCGTGAGATTCTCGACGGCCTCGCCGAAGTTGCGCCGGTGCAGCTTCGCGCCGCCTTCGCCCGACGAGCCCACGAGCACGACAGCGAAGCGTGTGTCGAACGCCATCGCGACGAGCGCGGCCTTGCCGTAGCGCGAGACGCCCTCGATGCCGACCCGCGTCGCGTCGACGGCGGGCTGCGTGGCCAAATAGTCGAGGCCGCGCGAAGCGCCCCAGGCCCAGGCGCGCAGCGCACCCCAGTCGTCGGGCTTGCGCGGCTGGCCTTGGTTGACGAGCCCGATGATGCCGCGCGTGAGCCCCGCGCCGTTGTCGGCCTGCACGCTCGTGGGCCGCAGCGACGCGAAGCCCCAGCCCGCGGCGATGAGCTGCTCGGTCGCGGGCGGATCGGCGCTCGCGGGCAACGCGCCGGGCGGCGGGCCTGGTCGCGCCGCGGGCCGGCAGGCGGCCGGCAACGCGTCGGGTGCGAGCGCTTCCGCCGGTAGCGCACCGCCGCCGAACATGATCATGACGGGCGCAGCTACGGCGTCGGCGGGCGTCACGAGCGTCATGCAGATCTCGACGTCGATCGCGGGATAGGCGCTGTTGTCGACGCGGCCGACGAGCTGTCGCCCCACGACGCGCCGCCCCGCCATCTCCCACTCGCGCGTCGCGACGACCGACCACGCGACGGCCGGCACGTCGGCCGGCACGCGGCCTACGACCTCGCGCTCGAAGTCCTCGACGATCTCGGCGCGGCGCCCGTTCCACCAGGCATCGGCCGCCGTGACCTTCGCGCCGTTGTTGCGCGTCAGCGGATGGGGCAAGTCGGGATACGGATTCGCGAGCGCCTCGTCGTAGTTCGCGGCGTTGGCCGCCGCGGCGTCGGCATTGCGGCCGGGGCGAAGCCGCGTGATCCCGAGCTGGGCCAGCATGTGGCGGTGATCGTCGGCCGTCGTCCACACCGTCGTGTCGACGAGCGCCGGCTGTGCTCGACCCGCTGACTGCGGCAGCACGAGCACCGCGAGCACGGACGCCAGCACCGCGGCGACGCGGCGTTCCGCGGTTACGACCTGCATGGATTCCCCCGAACGGACACTCACTCGACGACCACCAAGGTACTCCCGAGCATCGACCGCGGCTAGCTGCGCCCCAGCGTTGCGAAGGACCGGCCGGTGCTACCATCCCACCGCCTCGCGCAGTCAATCGAGAATCCGTCATGCAGCCCAACATCGTCGCCGCGCCCGAGCTCGCCGCCGAAGGGCAGCGCAAGATCGAGTGGGTGCGGCGCCACATGCCGATCCTGCGGCAGCTCGAGCAGCGCTTCGCCGCCGAGCGCCCCTTCGCGGGCAAACGCATCGCCGTCTGCATCCACCTCGAAGCCAAGACCGCGTACTTGGCGCTCGTGCTGCGCGCTGGCGGGGCCGCCGTCGCCGTGACCGGCAGCAATCCGGAATCGACGAAGGACGACGTCGTCGCGGCGCTCGCGGCCGAGGGATTGCACGTCTACGCGCGGCACGGCGCGGCGCCGGACGAGATGCGCCGCTACATGGGTCTCGGGCTCGAGCTCGACCCGCACGTCGTCATCGACGACGGCGGAGAGCTCGTCGAGCTGCTGCACGAATCGCATCGGGCCCACGGCAAGGAGATGCTCGGCGCCTGCGAGGAAACCACGTCCGGCGTGCTGCGCGCGCGGGCTCGCGTCAAAGCCGCCCAGCTCCGCTTCCCCGTCGTGCTCGTCAACGAGGCGCGTTGCAAATACCTGTTCGACAACGTGCACGGCACGGGGCAGTCGGTGTGGGACGCCGTGATGCGCACGACCAACCTCGTGCTGGCCGGCAAGACCGTCGCGATCGTGGGCTACGGCTGGTGCGGCCAAGGCTGTGCGCTGCGCGCGCAAGGGCTCGGCGCGCACGTCGTCGTCTCCGAGGTCGATCCGATCAAGGCCGCCGATGCGCTCATGCACGGCTGCCGCGTGCTGCCGCTCGCCGAGGCATGTCGCGTCGCCGACGTCGTGCTCACGGTGACGGGCGTGCGGCACACGCTGTGGCGCGAGCACTTCGCGCTGCTCAAAGACAACGTGCTGCTCGCGAATGCGGGCCACTTCTCGGAGGAGATCGACGTTGCCGCGCTCGCGGAGACGGCCGTCGAACGCAAAGTGCTACGCGCCAACGTCGAGGGCTTTCGCCTCCGCGACGGGCGTTGGCTCAACCTGCTCGGCGGCGGCAACATCGTCAACATCTCGTGCGGCGACGGCCATCCGGCCGAGATCATGGATATGAGCTTCGCTCTGCAGGCGCTCGCGGCACGCTACGTCGTCGAGCAGGCGGGCTCGCTCGCGGCGGGCTGTTATCCCGTGCCGACGTCGATCGACGAGCACGTGGCGCGGCTCAAGCTTGCCGCGGCCGGCGTCGCGATCGACACGTTGACCGCGGACCAACAGGAGTACCTCGCGCACTGGCGCGCCTGAGGAGAGCATGAACCTCCTGATTCGCGAGGCGACGCTCGTCGACGGCCGAATCCTCATGGAGGATCGCGTGCTGCGCACGCTCGACGAAGCGTCGCTTCTGGCGCAGGCAACCGAGCAGACGCACCGCTTGCTCCACCGCGCAACCGGGCGCTGAGCGCGGCCGGCCCTTGCGGTCGGCACGCGCCCCGGACTCCGCGCTACGCGAAGTAGATCGTCTTGAGCTCGAAGTACGGATCGAGACCCTCGATGCCGCCCTCGCGTCCCGTGCCCGACTGCTTGAAGCCGCCGAACGGCATCGTCGGGTCGACGATGAGGCCGTTGACGGTCACGCTGCCCGAGCGCATGCGTCGCGCGATCGCGTAGCCGCGCTCGGGGTCCTGCGTATACACGGCGCCGTGCAGGCCGTAGACCGTCGCGTTGGCTTTCTCGACGGCATCGTCGACATTCTGGTAGCTGATGAACGACACGACGGGCCCGAAGATTTCCTCGCGTGCGATCGTCATCGACTGCTGCACGTCGGTGAACACCGTGGGCTCGATGAACCAGCCGCGGTCGAAGCCCTTGGGCCGGCCGCCGCCGAGCGCGAGCGTGGCGCCCTCCTCTTTGCCCTTCGCGATGTAGCCCTGCACGCGCGTGAGCTGGCGCTGCATCGCGAGCGGGCCCATCTGCGTCGCGGGCTCCATGGGATCGCCGACCTTGACGCCCTTGATCGCGCCGACGTACGCGTCGAGCACTTCCTGCTTGCGTTTCTCGGGCACGAGCACGCGCGTCAGCGAGAAGCAGACCTGGCCCGTGATCGGCATCGAGAACGGCACGAGGCTCGGCAGGACCTTCGAGAGGTCGGCGTCCTCCATGACCAGCGCCGCCGACTTGCCGCCGAGCTCGAAGCTCGTGCGCGCGAGCCGCTCGGCCGCGACGGCCGCGATGTGCTTGCCGGCCGCCGTGCTGCCCGTGAAGCTGATCTTGTCGATGCCCAAATGGCGGATCAGATAGTCGCCGGTCTCGCGGCCGGCCGGGATCACGTTGAAGACGCCGGGCGGCAGACCCGCGGCCTCGATGCACTCAGCCAAGATGTACGCGTCGGCCGGCGTCTCGGGCGCGGGCTTCGCGACGATCGTGCAGCCCGCCGCGAGACCCGCGGCAACCTTGTAGCAGAGCAGCACGAGCGGCGCGTTCCACGGCGTGATCGCCGCGACGACGCCGACGGGCTCCTTGACGACGCGGACGCGCTCGCCGTGCCCGCCTGTACGCTCGTCGACGAGCGGGTACGACTGGATCAAGTTGCCGTAGTACTCGAAGAGCTGCGCCGGCTGGCTCGACAGATAGCGCGTGAGGCTGATCGGCGCGCCGACCTGAATCGTCCACGTGTCCGCGAGCTCGGGCAACCGCGCCTTCAAGAGCTCGGCGACCTTGAGCAATGCCTTCCCGCGCTCTTGCGGCGTCATGCGCGGCCACGGACCCTCGTCGAACGCCTTGCGCGCCGCCGCGACGGCTTTGTCGACGTCGGCCGGCGAAGCCTCGGCGAAGCGCATGACGACTTGCTCGGTGACCGGCGAGATCACCTCGAGCTTGCCCTTGCCCGCGGGCTTCTCCCATTTGCCGCCGATGAAAAAGGCGTCGGGCGATTTGACCGGCAGGCCGGGCGTGGTTTGCGGTACAGCGCTCATGGCGAGCTCCCTTTGTTGGTGTGGGGTTACGTCGCACGTTACTCCGAGGCGCGGTAGCGGAAAAGGTGCCGCCGCTGTCGCAGGCGCGATCAACCGAGGTCGAACAGCCGCTCCGCGTTGCAGCAAAGACGGCTCGCGGGATCGATCCGGCACAGCTAGAGTCTCGTTTCCCATGCAGCACACCCCACAGAGAGCCCGATGGGCGACATAGGGTCGGCGTTCGCCGCAGCCGCGCGTCTCATCGTGGCGGCGGACGGGACGCTCTACGGCATCGTGCTGCTGAGCCTCGCAGTGAGCCTCTCTGCGGTCGTTGCCGCCACCGCGATCGGCCTGCCGCTCGGAGCTGCGCTGGCCATCCGCCGTTTTCCGGGGCGGCAGGTGCTGCTCGTCACTTTGAATGCGCTCATGGGTCTTCCGCCCGTGGTCGTGGGGCTGCTCGTGTACCTGTTGCTGTCCCGGGCCGGTCCGCTCGGGGAGCTCGGGCTCCTGTTCACGCCTGCGGCGATGATCGTCGCCCAAGCGATACTGGTCGTACCGATCATCGCCGGGCTGTCGCGCCAGGTGCTCGAAGATGCTTGGCACGAATACGAAGAGCAATTGCGCTCGCTCGGTGCGACGCCGACGGCCGCGGCGGCCACTCTCGTGTGGGACACGCGCTATTCGCTCGTAACCGTCGTCCTGGCGGGATTCGGGCGCGCCGCCGCCGAAGTCGGCGCCGTCATGATCGTCGGCGGCAACATCGACGGCGTGACTCGCGTCATGACGACGGCCATTTCGCTCGAGACCAGCAAGGGCGATCTACCCTTGGCGCTCGGTCTCGGGATCATCCTGGTCGCCGTGGTGTTCGCCATCAACGCGGCGGCCCAGATCATCAAGTCGGCGGCCGTCCGCCGCTACGGGTAAGCCCACCATGCTCCCGTTGGTGCTCGAGGACGTGTCTTTCGCCGCCGGCGGCCGCGCGCTCATCGACCGCGTGTCGTGCGAGTTCACGCCGGGACCGCGGACGGTGATCCTTGGGCCCAATGGGGCGGGCAAGAGCGTCTTGATGCGGCTCTGTCACGGGCTCCTGACGCCCACGTCGGGCCGCATCGTCTGGCGCGGCCGCAACGACGAATTGCGGCCGCGTGCTCAGGCGATGGTGTTTCAGCGGCCGGTGATGTTGCGCCGCTCGGCCCTCGGCAACGTGACGTACGGGCTTACGCTCGCAGGAGTCGCGCGAGCGGAGCGCGAGCGGCGCGCGCGCAGCGTCCTCGATGCCGTGGGCCTCGGCTCGGCCGCCGGCCATCCCGCGCGAGTCCTGTCGGGCGGCGAGCAGCAGAAGCTCGCGCTCGCGCGCGCGTGGGCGCTGACCCCCGAAGTGCTGTTCCTCGACGAGCCCACCGCGAACTTGGATCCCGGCGCAACTCGCGAGGTCGAGCGGATCGTCGACCAGATCCACTTGAGCGGCACCAAGATCGTGATGACGACTCACAACCTCGGCCAAGCCCGCCGCCTCGCCGACGAGATCTTGTTCCTGAGCGCCGGTCGCCTCGCGGACCACGCCCCGGTGGAACGTTTCTTCGCGCAGCCGTCGACAGCAGAAGCTGCCGCCTTCATAGAAGGAGAACTACCGTGGAAATGAGGACGAGCTTTGTCCGAACGGTCTCTGTGCTACTGGTGCTCGCCTGCGCCCCGAGCGCGCTGGCGCAAGGTTTCATCACGGTCGCATCGACGACCTCGACCGAGCAGTCCGGGCTCTTCAAGCACCTCCTCCCGATCTTCGAGCAAAAGACGGGAATCGAAGTGCGTGTCGTGGCGCTCGGCACGGGCCAGGCGCTCGACCTCGCGCGCCGCGGCGATGCGGACGTGGTGTTCGTGCACGCGCAGGCCGCCGAGGAAGAGTTCCTGCGCGAGGGCCACGGCGTGCGGCGCTTCCCCGTCATGTACAACGATTTCGTCATCGTCGGGCCGCAAGCGGATCCGGCTAGAATCGCGGGTGGCGCGGACACGCTGGACGCTCTACGCAAGATCAAGAGTGCCGGCGCGGCGTTCGTGTCGCGCGGCGATCGCAGCGGCACGCACATCGCCGAGGTCAATTTCTGGACGATGGCGGGCGTCGATATCGAAAAAGACAAAGGCCCGTGGTATCGCGAGACGGGCCAAGGCATGGGCCCGGCGCTGAACACCGCGTCGTCGATGAACGCTTATCTCTTGGCCGATCGAGCCACGTGGCTCGCCTTCGAGAACCGCGGCGACCTCGCGATCCTCGTCCAAGGCGACACGCGCCTCATGAACCAGTACGGCGTCATGCTCGTGAATCCCGAGCGGCACAGCCACGTCAAACGCAGCGAGGGTCAAACCTTCATCGATTGGCTCGTGTCGCCCGAAGGACAGGCGGCGATCGCCGATTACGAGATCGGCGGCGAGCAGCTGTTCTTTCCGAATGCGGGTGAGCCTTACGCGTGAGTCCTGACGTCCGGTTCGCGGGGCGCCGGCGCGTGCAGTAGTATCCGTCGCAGGCGGGTTATCGAGTCTGAAGGTGCTGCGCGACCGGTGCGTGAGTTCAGTCCCTCCGCGGAGGGGTTCTTGCACTCGATTGGTGCGAAATCCCTCACGTGAGGGGCGGACGTCGGCAGCAGGCGCCATGCTCGCCGCCGTCGCCGCCGCAGTGGTGGCCTCGAGCGGGTGCGCGCCGGGCGAGGAAGGCGCCGAGCTTTCGGTAGTGGACCACGCCCACACAGACCATGCGCACGTGTCGGTGCCCGAGCATGCGCCGCACGCCCACGACGCGACCGCGGACGGCCGCGAGCGCGCGCCGGACACGGCGCTCGAGCTCGTCGACATCGAGGGCGTCGATCACGGCACGCTCGCGGCGCCGCGCGGGCGCTGGACGAGCCTCTTTTTCGTCCGCACCGATTGCCCTATCGCGAACCGCTACGCGCCCGAGATCCGGCGCATCTGCGCCGACTACGCCGCGGCTGGCCTCGAGTGCTTGCTCGTCTACGTCGACGGACATCTCACGGCCGAGGACGTCCGCGAGCACACGGAAGCGTTCGACCTCGCGCTGCCGGCGATCCTCGATCGCGAGCACGCGCTCGTCACGCGCGCAGGTGCGACGGTCACGCCCGAAGCCGCGGTCTTCGCGCGCGGCGCGGAGCGTCAGTACCGCGGCCGAATCGACAATCTCTATGCCGAGCTCGGGCGCCCTCGCCTCGAGGTGACCGAGCGCGACTTGAGGAGTGCGCTCGACGATCTCGTCGCAGGTCGCCCGGTGCGGCGGCCGCTCACGCAGGCGACGGGATGCTACATCGAATGAAGGGAGCGGCCATGAGGATCATCGCTCGTGCGGCACTGTGGCTGCTCGTCTCGCTTGCGCTTCCGTCTCTCGCACAGACCGCGGCGCCGGCCGTCACGTTCGCGGAGCACGTCGCGCCAATCGTTTTTTCCCGCTGCGCGCGTTGCCACCGCCCCGGGGAAGCCGCGCCGTTCAGTCTCTTGAGCTACGAGGACGTCCGCCGGCGCGGCCGGCTCATCGCCGACGTGACCGGCAGCCGTTACATGCCGCCTTGGCACGCGGACTCGGCGATGGCCGCATTCCGCGACGATCGGCGCCTGACCGACGAGGAGGTCCGGACCATTGCGAGCTGGGTCGCCGGTGGCATGCTGCGCGGCGATGCGGCCCGGGCTCCGCGGCCGCCGAGCTTCACGGCGGGCTGGCAGCTCGGCGAGCCGGACCTCGTCGTGCAAATGACCGAAGCGTTCGCGATTCCGGAGGACGGGCCCGATCTCTTCCGTAACTTCGCGATCCCGCTGGCTCTGCGCACCGACCGCTGGGTGCGCGCCATCGAGTTTCGCCCGCGGGGCCGCGCCTCGCATCACGCGTTGTTCTTCTTCGACGGAACGGGACGTGCCAGAAGCCTCGATGAGAGCGACCCCGCGCCCGGGTTCTCCGGCATGAGCTTCCTCGGCGGTGGCGCGGGCGCGGGACAGGCCGGCCGAGGCGCTGCGCTGCGCAACGGCGAGCTCGCAGCGAGCGGCAGCCTTGGCGACGCATTCGGCGCGCTCGGCGGTTGGGCCGTCGGCGGCGTGCCTGCGGAGCTGCCGCAAGGCACGGCGCGGCGGCTACCGGCAGCAGCCGACCTCGTGCTGCAAATGCATTTTCACCCGACGGGCAAGCCCGAGACGGAGCAGGCGGCGCTCGGGATCTATTTCGCCGCTGACGCGCCGTCGCGTCCTCTCATCGGGCTGCAACTGCCCCCTGTCTTCGGGGCGCTCTCCGGCATCGACATACCCCCCGGCGAGCGGCGCTACGTGGTTCGCGACTGGTTCATCCTGCCGATCGACGTCGAGGTCTTGAGCGGCAGCGCCCATGCGCACTATCTCGCCACCGACATGCGAATGACGGCGCGTTTGCCGGGCGCCGAGAAACGGGAGCTCCTCACGCTAGCGAGGTGGGATTTCAACTGGCAGGAGCGCTATTACTTCGACGAGCCCGTCCGGCTGCCGGCCGGCACGCGCATCGACGTCGAGATCGCCTACGACAACTCCGCCGACAACCCGGCGAATCCGTTCAGTCCGCCGCAAAGGGTCACGTTCGGCCGCGAGTCGACCGACGAGATGGCGGCCATGATCCTCGAAATGCTCCCGGTGCGCCCGGACGACGTGCCGAAGTACGCGGCCGCCCTCCAGGAGCACGTACGCAACGCCGTGCTCATTCGCATGGATCGCCGCGCCCTCGAAGGGCTGCTGCCGCTGTAGGCCTCAGGTTGCGACACGGGCGAGCCCGGTGTTCGAGATCACTGCCGCCGCAAGCGCTGCGCCTCGGCGGCCTCCAGGTCTTCCCGAGTATTGATGTTCGCAAACGCCGCGGGCCGCTCGAACAATACCTTGCGCGCGCCGAGCCCTTCGAGCACTTGCCACGTCGGCGGATGAGCGCCGCCGGCCAACGCTTCGCGAACCATCGGCAGCGCTGCGGCCGGCCACAACGAGCACAGCGGCTGGCGGCCATCGCTGGTTTCGGCCATCGCGGCGCCACCCTCGGCGCGCTCGAGCAAGCGCACGTAGAGATCGTCCGGTAACAGCGGCGCATCGCAGGGGCTCACCGCGAGCGTCCGGGCACCCTGCTCCTGCGCCCAGATCAATCCGGCCTTCACCCCTGCGAGCGGGCCCGTGGCGTCGCCCGCCGCGTCGCAGAGCGTCGGCAACCCGAGGCCTTTCGCCGCGGCTTCCGCCTCGGTTCCCGGGCGCACGTTGATGGCCACGAGTGCGCACACCGAGCGCAGCCGCTCCGCCGCCCACGCGAGCAACGGCCGGCCCTCGAGCAGCGCGACGGCTTTTTCGCCGCCGAAGCGAACCGAGCGTCCGCCCGCGAGCACGAGGCCTACGACAGCGCCGGCATCCGTGCTCGCGCTCACGGCAGCCACGGCCGCGCGAGCTCATCGACGAGATCGGCGATCGCCTCGATGTCGTCGAGATCGGCCCATCGCAGCGAGACGTTCGCGGGCCGTGCGTCGCTCGCAAGGCCCAAGATGTTCGGGTCGTTGGGATACAGCAGCGGCTTGCCGACCGTGCTGCGATACACCTCGAGCTTCGGATGACTCTCGGTCTTGAACCCTTCGACGATGACGAGATCGACGGGCGAGAGGTGCGCCACGAGCTCGCGCAGTGTCGGCTCGCGCTCGTCGCGCAGCTCGTGCATCAGCGCCCAGCGCCGCGCGCTCGAGACGAGCACCTCGGATGCACCGGCCAACCGGTGATGGTGCGAGTCCTTACCCGGCTGATCGACGTCGAAGGCGTGGTGCGCGTGCTTCAGCGTCGAGACGGTGCGGCCGCGCGCGATCAGCGCCGGGATGAGCTTCACGAGCAACGTGGTCTTGCCGCTGCCGCTCCAGCCCGCGAGCCCTATGAGCCGCACACTTAGCCCGTACCCGCCGTCGCCGTTTCGCGGGCTCGCTCGACGCGTGCGGCGCAGTACTTGAACTCCGGAATCTTGCCGAACGGATCGAGCTTCGGATTCGTCAATCGATTCGCGGGGCTCTCCGCGAAGCAGAACGGCATGAAGACCGAGCCTTCCGCGACTTCGCGATCGGCTCGCAAGATCGCTTCGAGCACGCCGCGGCGAGTCTCGACCGTGATCCTGTCACCCTGGCGAAACCCGCGCTGCTGCATGTCGCGCGGGTTCATCGCGGCGATGCCGACCGGCTCGATCGCGTCGAGCACACCCGCGCGGCGCGTCATCGCGCCCGTGTGCCAGTGCTCGAGCAGCCGTCCCGTCGTCAGCACCAACGGATACTCCGCGTCGGGCAGCTCGTCGGGCGGCAGGAGATCCGCCGGCACGATCTTCGCGCGCCCGTCGGCCGTCGGAAAACCTTCGGCGAACGCGATTTGCTCGCCCGGGAGATCGGGCGCCTTCGACGGATAGATGACCGAGTCTTCACGGTCGATGCGGTCCCACGAGATGTTGCGCAGCGACGGCATCGCCGCCGCCATCTCGGTGTAGACGTCGGAGACGTGCTTGTACTGCCAATCGAGGCCGAGGCGCTGCGCCAGATCGACGATGAGCTCCCAGTCCTGCCGCGCGTCGCCGGGCAGATTGAGCGCTGGGCGGCCCATCTGGATCTGGCGGTTCGTGTTCGTGTAAGTGCCAAGCTTCTCGGCGTGCGCGGACGCCGGCAGCACGACGTCGGCGTACCACGCCGTTTCCGTGAGGAAAATATCCTGCACGACGAGATGCTCGAGCTTCGCGAGCGCCGCACGCGCGTGGTCTTGATCGGGGTCGGACATGGCGGGGTTCTCGCCCATGATGTACATGCCGGTGATCTCACCTTCGTGCACGGCGTCCATGATCTCGACGACGGTGAGACCGCGCTTGGGATCGAGCGTCTGGCCCCAGAAGTTCTCGTACCACCCGCGGATGTCGAGCTTCTCCACGGACTTGTAGTCCGGGAAGTACATCGGGATCAGGCCCGCGTCGGACGCGCCTTGCACGTTGTTCTGACCGCGCAGCGGGTGCAGTCCCGTGCCCGGCCGCCCGATCTGGCCCGTGATCAGCGCGAGCGCGATCAAGCAGCGGCTGTTGTCGGTGCCGTGCGTGTGCTGCGAGATGCCCATGCCCCAGAAGATGATCGAAGCCTTCGACGTCGCGTAGATGCGCGCGACGTCGCGAAGCACGCTCGCCTTGATGCCGACGACGTCGGCCATGGCTTCGGGCGAGAAGCTCTTGACCTTGGTTTTCAGCGCTTCGAAGCCGTGGACGTGCTCGCGAATGTAGTCCTCGTCGTAGAGCTTCTCGTCGACGATCGTATGCAGCAGCGAGTTCAGCAGCGCCACGTCGCTGCCGGCTTTGAACCGCAGTGCGTGCGTCGCGTGGCGCATCAAGTCCTGGCCGCGCGGATCGATGACGATGAGCTTCGCGCCGCGCTTCGCGGCTTGTTTGAAGAACGTCGCCGCGACCGGGTGGTTCACGGTCGGCCGCGCGCCGATGACGACTATGCACTCGGCATCCATCGCGGCGTTGAACGGCGCCGACACGGCGCCCGAGCCGATCCCCTCCATGAGCGCCGCCACGGACGAGGCGTGGCACAGCCGCGTGCAGTGATCGACGTTGTTCGTCGTAAAGCCCGTGCGCACGAGCTTCTGGAACAAGTACGCCTCCTCGTTCGAGCCCTTCGCCGAGCCGAAGCCCGACAGCGCTTTGCCGCCGCGTTCGTCGAGGATTTTCTTGAGGCCTTTGGCGGCCCGCGTCAGCGCCTCTTCCCAAGTGGCTTCGCGAAACACGTCGAAACGCTGCGCATACGGCTTCGTGCCGTCCACGTTCCTCGGCGCGTCGTCGCGGCGCACGAGCGGCTTCATGAGACGGTCGGGCGAGGTCACGTAGTCGTAACCGAACCGACCCTTCACGCAGAGGCGATTCTCGTTGGCGTAGCCGTTGCGGCCGTCGACCTGCACGATGCGGTCGTCCTTCACGGCCACGGCCGTCTGACAGCCGACGCCGCAGAACGGACAGAGTGTGTTGACGACCTTGTCGAACTTGTGCACGGCGCGCTTCGTGGCCGTCTTGTCCAGCAACGACTTCTCGTAGAGCGCGCCCGTCGGACACGCTTGCACGCATTCGCCGCACGTGACGCAGGTCGAGAGCCCCATCGGGTCCTTAATGTCGAAGACCGGCACGGAATGGCTGCCGCGCAAGCCCATGCCGATCACGTCGTTGACTTGGACCTCCCGGCACGCGCGCACGCACGCGCCGCAGGCGATGCAGGCGTCGAGATTCACGGCGATGGCGGGATTGGTGAGGTCGAGCTCGGCCGGTTCGTGACCGTTGCCGAATTTCGACTCGTAGCGCTGGCTGCCCGCAATGCCCATCGACGACGCCCACTCCCAGAAGGGCGCCTGATTGTCGGGCCCCTGCGCGCGCGGCCGCATGTTGCTCGCGAGCAGCTCGAACACCATCTCGCGCGATTTGACGGCGCGCTGCGACTGCGTCTGCACGTCCATGCCGGGAGTCGGCTTGCGGATGCACGACGCCGTGAGCACGCGTTCGCCCTTGACCTCGACCATGCACGCTCGGCAATTGCCGTCGACGCGGTAACCCGGCAAGTCGACATGGCACAGGTGCGGAATCTTCGTGCCTTCGCGCTTGGCGACGTCCCAAATGGTTTCGCTTGGGGTAGCAGCCACCTCGATGCCGTCGAGCGTGAAAACGATCTTGTCGCTCATCTCAAGAACCCTTCCGGAACAGCGTCAGCAAATGGTTCACCGGATTCGGTGCCGCCTGACCCAAGCCGCAGATCGATGAGTCGCGCATGACCGTCTCGAGGTCGCGCAGCGCGGGCTCGTTCAGTGCGCCTTTGGCCTTGAGCAGCGCGACCATTTTATCCGCACCCTCGCGGCAGGGAGTGCACTGGCCGCAGCTTTCGTGCTTGAAGAACTCGAGCAAATTGACCACGGCCGCCTTGACGTCGTCGTGGTGCGAGAACACGACCACGGCATGCGAGCCGACGAAGGCGCCCACTTTGGCGAGCTCGCCACCGAAATCGAGCGGCAGGTCGCCCATCGACGCGGGCAAAATGCCGCCCGAAGCCCCACCGGGCAGATAGGCCGTGAGCTCATGGCCGTCCTGCATGCCGCCGCAGTAATCGTCGATGAGCTCGCGCACCGTGACGCCGGCCGGCGCCTGGACGACTCCGGGCTTCTTGACGCGCCCGGACACGGACCACGAGCGCGGTCCGGGATGGCCCTCGCGCCCTTGCTTGGCAAACCACTCGGGGCCCTTCTGCAAAATGTCGCGGATCCACCAGAGCGTCTCGACGTTTTGGTTCAACGTCGGGCGGCCGAAGATGCCGACCTCGGCGATGTACGGCGGGCGATTGCGCGGCAAGCCGCGTTTGCCTTCGATGCTTTCGATCATCGCGCTCTCTTCGCCGCAGATGTAGGCGCCCGCGCCGCGGCGGAGCTCGATGAAATTAGGTGCGGCGATGCCGGCAGCTTCCAGCGCCGCAATCTCGCGACGCAGGATCTCGAGCACGCCCGGGTACTCGTTACGCATGTAGAAATAGATGCGCTGCGCCTCGACCGCGTGGGCTGCGATCAGCGCACCTTCGAGCGTGCGGTGCGGATCGCGCTCGAGGAACCAGCGGTCCTTGAACGTGCCGGGCTCGCCCTCGTCGCCGTTGATCGACATCAAGCGCGGCTTGGGATACGAACGGACGAATTGCCACTTCTTGCCGGGCGGAAAGCCGGCGCCGCCGAGGCCGCGCAGGCCCGAGGACTGGAGCTTGTCGATGATGGCCTCGGCACCGAGGGCGCCCGTGCGCACCGATTCGTAGAGCTCGTAGCCGCCGGCCGCGCGGTACTCCTTCAGCGCGATGTACTTCGGAACGGTCGCGGCGATGCGGCGCTCGCGCGCGTCGCGGAGCAGGCCGTCGACCGTGGCGTTCTCGACTTCGCGATCGCCGACGCGCGCAGCCGGCGCGCCCGCGCAGCGCCCGACGCACGCGGCGCGCACGACTCGGACCTGTTTGGGATCGACGCCGGCGCTCACTCCCGCGATGAGCTTCTCCGCACCCGCAATCATGCAGCTGATCGACTCGCAGATGCGGATCGTCACGGGCGCCGGCTTCGCCTCGCCCTCCTTGACGATGTCGAAGTGGTCGTAAAACGAAGCGACCTCGTAGACCTCGGCCTGCGACAGGCGCATTTCCTCGGCCAGTGCGCTCAGATGGCGCGCCTCGAGACAGCCGAACCGGTCCTGGATCAGGTGCAGATGCTCGATCAATAGGTCGCGGCGCCGCTCTCTAACACCAAGCAACGCACGAACCTCCGCGAGCGCCGCGTCGTCGACTACGCGGCCTTTCGGCCCGCGCTCGCGCCGCGAGCGCGGCGTTTCAGGTCTCATCGGAAATCCCTCTCCCTGCTCGAGTGGCCGGTACGGTCAGAGCAGGGAGGCATATGTAAAACAATCCACTACCTGTCCCGGTTCGACCCGCGTGACGTCCTCGCCGAGCTCGACCACGCCGTCGGTATCCACCAACGAGGATAACAGCCCGGCCCCCTCGCGCGGAAATTTCACGGCCTCGAGCGTGCCGTCCCCGGCCTTGTGCAAGTGGACGCGCACGTACTCGCGACGCCCGGGCTTCTTGCGATACGCGAACTGCGCGCGGACCGGAACCGCGGGCGGCGGCGACCACGAAGCACCCGCGAGTGCGAGGAGCGCGGGTCGCGCCACGCGCGCGAACGTCACGAAGCTCGCGACGGGGTTGCCCGGCAGGCCGACGAACGGCGTGCCGTCGATGACGCCCATCGCCACCGGCCGCCCGGGCTTCATGGCAATGCGCCAGAAGACCAGAGTGCCGACGCTTTCCACGGCGGTCTTGACGTAGTCGCCCTCGCCCGTCGACACGCCACCCGAGCTTAAGATCAAGTCGTGCGAGCGCGCGGCAGTCTTCAGCGCGGCCGCGATCTCGCTGCTATCGTCGCGGCCAATGCCGAGGTCGCTGACGGCGCAACCGAGCCGCCGCAACATTCCGATCAGCATGATGCGGTTGGAGTCGAAGAGTTGCGGGTCGCGCCTGGCGCTGCCGGGCTCGACGATCTCGTCGCCGTTGGAGAACACCGCCACCTTCACGCGCCTGCGCACGCGGAGCTCGGTGAGGCCCATCGCCGCGGCCACCGCGACGTCCTGGGGGCGCAGCCAGCGCTTCGCCGGCACGATGACTCGCCCGAGCGCGATGTCCTCGCCCGCCGGCCGCACGTTGGAGCCTCGCTTCAACCCCGCGGGCAGCAGTACCCGGCCTGCTTCGTCCGCGCGGGCGTCCTCCTGCATGAACACCGTATCCGCGTTTTTGGGCATCGGCGCGCCCGTGAAGATGCGAATCGCCTCGCCGGGCGCGACGGGCGGGACGACCGCCGCGCTGCCGGCCTGGAGCCGGCCGGCCACGCGGAACAGTCGCGGCTCGGCGCTCGGAACGTCCTCGCCGCGCACTGCATACCCGTCGACGGCCGAGTTCGTGAACGGCGGCAACTGCAACGTCGCGATCAGGTCGTCGACCAGAACGCGACCGTCCGCATCGAGCAGCGCCACGGTTTCCACGCCTTCCACGGCGCTGAACCGCGCGGCGATCGCGGCGACCGCGCCGTCCACGGACAGTATCTCGGCGCCGGACGCAAAGCAGTCTGGGGAGAGCTGCGCCATCGTCGTGCCTAGAGGACTCGGTCGGGCCGGCTGTAGACGTTGAAGCGGTCGGCCTTGAGAAAGCCGACCAGCGTGATGCCGAACTCGCGCGCGAGCTCGACGGCCAGCGACGACGGCGCGCCGACTGCCGCGACGAGCGGGCACCCGGCCATCTTGGCTTTCTGCATGAGCTCGAAGCTCGCTCGTCCGCTGACCATGACGCCGTGCCCTGTGAGCGGCAGCTCGCCGCGCAGCAACGCGTGACCGATCAGCTTGTCGAGCGCGTTGTGCCGGCCGACGTCTTCGCGCAACCCGAGGATCGTGCCCGTGGCATCGAACAGCCCCGAGGCGTGCAGGCCACCGGTTTGCTCGAAGACGGCCTGCTTGGCTTTGAGCGCCGCCGGCAAGCGCCCGAGCGCCGCGCCGGTCATCCGAAAATTCACGGCCGCGATGTCGTACTGCCCTTGCACGGCCACGGCGTCGATCGACGCCTTGCCGCAGACGCCGCAGCTCGACGTCATGTAGAAATTCCGCTCGAGGCGTTTGAAGTCGACGGGCACGCCGGGCGCCAGCTCGACGCGCACGACGTTGATCAGCCCGTCGGCCGCGCGCTGGCCGCGCGACACGACACCTTGCACGTCGCTGCGCGCGCGGATGATGCCTTCCGTGAACAGGAACCCGACCGCGAGATCCTCGTCGTGCCCCGGCGTGCGCATCGTGACCGACACGGGCTCCTCGGCACGGCTGCCATCGCGCCGCGAGTAGCCCAAGCGAATTTCGAACGGCTCCTCGGTCGCGACGCGATCGGGATCGTCCGTTTGCCCGAGCTCGCTGTCGCGAAAGCGGCGCACCGTGAGGCGTCGCGTCGACAGCTGCCGCCCCCCTTGCGCGTCCTCTAGCTCGGCCACGATGCACCCACGCGGCGCACGAGACTCGCGTCGACGTCGCGGAGCTTCGCGACGCCGAGCAGCGCCATGTCCCGCGCCAGCTCCGACTTCAAGATCGTCAGCGCCTTCGTGACCCCCGCCTCACCGCCGGCGCCGAGGCCGTACAAGTGCGGCCGGCCGGCCGAGCACGCGCGCGCACCGAGCGCGAGCGCTTTGAGGATATGCGTGCCGCGCCGCACGCCCCCGTCGAGAATGACCTCGAGGCGGTCGCCCGCGGCGTCGACGATCTCCTTGAGCACGTCGAACGGCGCGGGGGAGAAATCCAGCTGCCGGCCGCCGTGATTCGAAACCATGACCGCCGTTGCGCCGATGTCGGCCGCCCGCTTCGCGTCTGCGGCAGTCATGATGCCCTTGATCGCGAACGGGCCGCCCCACTCCTTGATCATCCACTCGGCGTCCTTCCACGTGACGCTGCGGTCGATCTGCGCGTTTAAGTACTGGATGATGCCGCCGAGCTTCTCGCTGCCGGGCGGCGGCCGGTGCGCGACGTTCGCAACCTCGATCTTAGGCGTGGTCAGGTGCTTCAAGACCCACTTCGGCTTCCGCGCAATGTCGAGCAGGCTCATGAGCGCGAGCTTCGGCGGCACCGTCATGCCGGTCACGATGTCGCGCTCGCGATTGCCGGATACCGTGACGTCGACCGTGAGCAACAGCGCAACGTAACCGGAGTCCTTCGCGCGCTGCACGAACTCTCGGCTCAAGCTCCGGTCCTTGAACACGTAGACCTGAAACACCTTGGGCCCGGGAGAGAGCTTTGCGGTGTCCTCGATATTCGTCGACGAGATGCTCGACAGCGAGAAGATCGTGCCGCTCGCGTGCGCCGCGTGCGCCGTAGCGCGCTCGCCTTCGTGGTGGAACAAGCGTTGCAACGCCGTCGGCGAGCAGAAAAACGGCCAATCGATTTTGCGGCCGAACAACGTCGTCGACATGTCGATGTTCGAGACGTCGACGAGTGCGCGCGGCAAGAACTCGACGCTATCGAACGCGGCCGTGTTGCGGCGCAGCGTCCATTCGTCGTCGGCGGCGCCGTCGATGTAGTGGAACATCGGCGCGGGCATGTTCTTCTTCGCGAGCTTGCGGAGCTCCGCGATGTTGTAGCAACGCTCGACAGGGCTCGAGAACACGCAGCGACCCCTCGGGACACCCAGAATTCAGTTTAACGGGCGAGTATACCGGCGCCGCTGCCGCCGGCGTTCCTGCTCGCTCAGTCCGCCGAAGTGCCCCCGCCCGTTCCCCGCCCCGTCGCATTTCGGAGTCATGCGGGGCCGCTTAGCCCTTATGCCACGAGTACTTGCCATCTGTTTGTCATATAATCCCGCGCGGACTTAAGGGGTAGCGGCCATACAACGGCCCCCGGAGAAGCGGCGGTGCTGGGAGTTCTATGACGGACCAAGTGGGGATCAGCGGCTTTGCCGTCTACGTGCCGCCTTACCGAGTCGACCTCGAGTCATGGTGTCGCTGGACCAACAACGTCTGGGACAAGACTCGCGCCGTCGTCGGCCATAGCTTCAGGATGCGCGGCCCCGCGCAGAGCGTCTACACCATGGCGGCCACGGCCGTCATGCGGCTCATCGACCGTTACGACATCGATCCCTCCCGCGTCGGCTTCCTGGCCTTGGGCACTGAATCGAGCACCGACAACTCGGCCGGCGCCGTGATCGTCAAGGGCATGCTCGACGAGGGCCTCCATGCACGGGGCCGCCCGCCGCTGGCACGCCATTGCGAAGTCCCCGAGGTCAAGCACGCGTGTTTGGGTGGCATCTACGCCCTGAAGCACGCGCTGCGCTACCTCGCGCTCGAGACGGAAGACCGCTGCGCCATCGTCGTGAGCGCCGACATCGCCGAGTACGCGCGCGGCAGCTCGGGCGAGCCGACCCAGGGCGCCGGTGCCGTCGCGATGCTCGTCGAGCGGGACCCGAAGCTGCTCACGGTCCATCTCGAGCACATCGGCAGCGCCTCATCGTATCGCGCCGTCGATTTCCGCAAGCCCGTGCTCCGCAACATCATCCGCGGCAAGCTCAACTGTCATTTCCAAGACTTGCCGGTGTTCAACGGCAAGTACTCGACGACCTGCTACCTCGACGAGACGCTGCACGCCCTCAACGAGATGGCGCGGCGCATGGGCCGCGAGCCATCCGACTATTATCGCGAGCTCGCCGCCATCTTCATGCACCGGCCATACCACCGCATGCCCGAGCAGTCGTTCGCCATGAGCTACCTGTTCGGCCTGGCGCAGGACGGCCCCCGCGGCCGCGAGGAGCTCGCGCAGCATTGCGAGCGCGCCAACATGCCCGTCGCGGCCGTGCTCGAGGAGATGCACTCGCAGCCGAACATCCTGCAGTTCGTCAAGGACGGCAACATCGACGCGGACGCCTACCCGCTCAGCATCCAGCTGCTCAAGGAATTCCGTAACAGCAAAGAGTTCAGCGCGCTCGTCGCAGCGAAGATGTCGCTGGGCTCCGAGCCCATGAAGGACATCGGCAACGTCTACTGCGCGGCATTGCCGGCCTGGATGGCGGCCGGCCTCGAGGACGCGCACCAGCGCGGCGCGGATCTCGCGGGCCGCAAGGTGCTCGCCGTCGGCTACGGCAGCGGCGACGCCGCCGAGGCCATTCCGATGACGGTCACCGAGAATTGGCGCGACGCTGCGGCCAAGATCGGCTTCGAGGCGGCGCTCGAAGGGCATCAAGACCTCACGCAGGCGCAATACGAGAGCCTGCACGACACGGGCACGGCCAAGGGTTTGCGCGACCCCGAAGAGGGCTTCGTGATTCAGTCGATCGGCAGCAGCGCGAATCCGAAGTTCAGCGACGAGGGCATCGAGTACTACCGCTTCGTGCGCTGACCGCCTGGCGTCGTCAGTTCTTTCTCAGCCTTTCCGTCTGCGTGTCGAGCTCGGCGAGCAATCCTTCGAGCCCGCCGCTCGCGAACAGGCGCTGATACTCGGCCCGCTTGAGCGCGAGGTCGCTGACGCCGTCGGCGATGATGTTGATGATGCGCCAACCCGTATCCTCCTGCTGCAACAAGTACGCGAGCGACACATCCGGCTGAGAGGCACGCGCCACGGCCGTGGTCACTTGCACGCGGCCGTTGGCATCAGCAGTCCCCACCGTGACGGAATGAAACGTGTCGGGGCCGATTGCCCTGAAGCGCGCTGCGTAGGCCATGACGCTCAAGCGCTCGAAAGCTGCGATGAAACGGTGCCGGTCGGCGTCGCCGAGCGCAGCCCACTGCCGCCGCAGCGCGAACTCCGCGATGTACGGCAGATTGTGTGTCGCGAGAATCAGCGGCTCGAGCGTGCGATAACGCTCGTCGATGGTCACGTCGGGGCGCTCGCTCGCGGCTGCGACGAGACCGGTCTCCAACGTCGCGATCGTCGCAGCCGGCGAATCGATGGCCAACTCGGCGCCGGCCGCGGACGCGGCAAGCGCGCCGAACGCGAGGAGCATCACGAGATACGTATGAGCTGGCGCGGCGTGGCGGGCGATCATGCGCGTGATTGTTTCACGCCGCGCGCGCCGCGTGCCAGTCCGCGGTCAACGCGGCGCGGCATGCGGCTCGTGCGCCGCGCGGCGTTCCGGCAGGACCTTCTTGGGCACCCGCGCGCCCGCTACCAACCGAGTCCGAGCCGCAGCGCGAGCAGCACGCTTGTGCCGACGACGATCATGCCGAGAATGCCGCGCCGCCAGACGAAGTAGGCCGTGCCGGCCGCGACGGCGAGCAGCCGCGCATCCTGCCACGTGCCGATGAGCGCGCCGTCGGTCACGAGGACCTCGGGCGCGATGATGGCGGCGAGCGCCGCGAGCGGCGCGTAGCGCAAGCCCTGCATGACCCAGCTCGGCAGCGGCCACTCGCGGTGCGTGAGCAGGAAGAAGCTGCGCGTGACGACCGTGATCGCGGCCATCCCGACGATGACGACGAAGGCTGCCGAGGGCGACATCACGCGCGCTCCTCCGTAGCGTCGGGCCACCGCCGATCGAGCAGGAGGCCGATGGCGACGCCGGCCGCGATCGCGATGACGATGTTGAGCCGCAGCGGCAGCGCGAACGCCGCGACGGCGACGACCGCCGCCGCGACGGCCGCAATCCAGCTCTTGCGCCCGGAGAGCGTCGAGTACGCAAGGCCGAGCAGCGCGAGCACGCCGGCGAACCCGAGCCCCTACTCCTCGGGCACGCGATCCGCGAGCACGATGCCCGCGAAGGCCGGGATCTGCCAGCTGAGCCAACTCCACGTGGCGCTGCCGAGGTAGTACGGAATCTGCTCGGGCTTAGGCGTGGGCTCCGGAAATCGCCGCAGGAACAGCACGTAGTTCAGGTCGGTGGCGAGATAGGTGAGCAGCAACCGCTGCGTGCGCGGCAAGTGGCCGAAGTACTTGCGCCAGTGCGCGCTGAAGATCACGAAGCGCAGGTTCATGCAAGCCGCCGTGGCCCAGACCACCCAGAGCGGCGCGCCCGCAGCGATGAGCGGCAGCGCCGCGAGCTGCGCGCTGCCGGCGTAGACGGTGAGGCTCATGAGCGCGGCGAGCGGCACCGTGAGACCGCTCTTGATCATCGCGACGCCCGTAACGAGCGCCCACGCGGAGATGCCGAGCGACGGCGCGACGATGTCGCGTAATCCGCGCCGAAACTCGTCGCGGTGGCTCAAGGCAGGTGGGGCTCGACGTCGGTCGCAGTCATCTGCGCGGCGCTCCAGGGCTTCCGAGCCTCGGAAGCCCAGCTGTCACTGCTCGACGTGGTAGCGCAGCCGGAACGGCGCGTCGCCGTCGCTCGTGGGCCGCGGGCGGAAGCGGCCGACGGCCACCGCTCTCGCGACGTCCCTGCCGAGGTCGTCGAGCGACTCCGAGGACATGCCGACGACGTCGATCTTGCGTGCTACGCCGTACTTGCTGACCTCGAACGTGACGTCGACGTAGCCCGCGTCGTCGGGCGCGCTCTCGGCCGCCGCGAGCGGGTTCGCCGCGAACGTGGGGAGCCGGACGGGCTCGTCGAGCGGAAACAAGGTGCGGATCTCGGCGTCGGACACGTTCTCTGTCCTGAGCAGCGCGTAGGCTTCGTCGTAACCGTCGACGGCGGTGCCGTTGCGCGAGAACAGCAAATCCCAATCCGCGAGCTCGACGAGCGCCTTGGCAAACTCGAACGCCTCGCCCGAATTGATGACGCTGTACGCCACTCGGCGGCGGTAGCTCTGGCGCCCCAGGCCGTGCGCCGACCCCGTCCATTCGCGCGGGCCGCGTGCAGCAGCTTCGAGGTAGTAGCTACGGGTGAGGCTGCGTTCGAGCTCGAGCAGATCCTCGTGTCCGTAGCTCTCGTTGCGCAGGATACTGCGGATCGCGGCCACGTAATTGCTGCGCGCTCCCCAGGGCCCGAAGCGCGGCGGCGTGCCGCGACGGCCGGCCGACCCGAAACCGGCCGGCGCGATGCTGACCTCGAACTGCCCCGGGATCTCGCCGGCGAGGTAGCGTTCGTAGAGCGCTAGTTGCCGATCGCCGGCCTCGCGGAAGATCGGCACGCTGCGCAGGTCGTCGCTGTTGCGCCGCGCGAGATCGAGCATACGGTTCTGGAACTCGACGGCCTCGGACACCCTGCCGAGCGCGGCTTCGTTCATCATGAGTTGCTTGAGCAACGGCACCTGCTCGAACGTGTAGAGCCCTTCGTTGGCGCGCCGCACCTGCAGAGCCCGCGCGAGCACCTCGACCGCGAGATCGTTGCGCCCGTACTCCTGATGGGCCAAGCCGAGCGCGACGAGCAATTCGACCAATGCCGGCGAGAACGGCCCGTTGCGCGACTCTTCCGCGGCGATGCTGGCCTCGTAGTCTTCCTTGACCTTGGTCCACTCCCGGAGGGCGATGCGGCTCTCGGCAACCGGCCGCGAATCTTCGCCCGCAGCGGGCTGTGCGACGCCTTGGGTACCGAACGCGTTGAGCAAGACAAAGGCGAGCGATGACGCGCCCCACGCTCGGTGCAGTGACGCCCCGCTCCTCGGCGCTGCAATACCGGAAGCCATATCGGCTGACCGCTCCCCTGTCGTCAACAGAAGTCAGGCGACCTCACGTTACGAGAAGCGGCCACGACGATCAACTGGGCGGCGTGCCCGAGCCTGGTTCGATCGGCGGCGCTTCCGAAGGCCGGCCGTACTGTCGCGCCTTCCAGCTCGCCCCGGTGCCGCGCCAGAACCCGACGGCCGAGCTCACGGTCATGGCGAGGAACAACGCGCCCGCGGCCGGCAGCGTCAGCGCCCAAACGGCGGGCAGCCCGTAGAAACGGACGAGCGGCCAATACGCCGCGCCGAGCGCGAGCCAGGCCCCGACCGCCAGCGCCGCGAGGCGCAGATCGCCGGTCGTAGCCGCGACGATCGTCCCCGCCACGGGCGCGAGCAACGTCACGACCATGAGCACGATCACGACGAGCAGCAGGGCCGTCGAATAGCGCAGCTGCGTGAACGCGCTGCGGCTCACCATGCTCCAGAAATCGCGAAGCGCCGGGTACTCGCGCAGGCTGCGCACCGAGTGGGTCATGCCGAGCCAGATCGGCGGGCGCGCGCGCTTGAGCGCGGCGGCCAACGTGCAGTCGTCGATGAGCGCGCCGCGAATCGCGGCGAAGCCGCCGATGGCGCGCAGCGCGTCGCAGCGCACGAGCATGCAGCCGCCGGCCGCGGCCGCCGTGCGCCGGCGCGGGTCGGCAACCCAAGCGAAGGGATAGAGCAGCTTGAAGAACAGCACGAACGCGGGGGTCAGCAGGCGTTCCCAAAACGTCGTGCAGTGGAGCTCGGCCATGAGCGAGACGAGGCTCGCGTCGCGCGCGCGGGCCTCGCGCAGCAGCGTCGCCACGAGCCCGGGCGCGACCTCGATGTCCGCGTCGAGCAGCAAGACGTACGGCCGGTGGACAACGGCGAACCCTTGCTCGAGCGCCCAGAGCTTGCCGGCCCAACCGGGCGGCAACGGTCCGCCTGAGATGACCCGCAGCTCGAGCTCGCGGCCGGCTGCCCGCGCGGCCGCGCTCGCCGCCTCGGCCGTGCCGTCACCCGACTCGTCGTCGACGACGACGACCGTAAGTCCCCGCCCCTGCGCCGCGAGCGAGCCGACGGTCCTGCCAATCGACGCCGCTTCGTCGCGCGCCGGGATGAGCACCGTGACCGACTTAAGATCGTCAGGCGCGGCCGGGTCGGCCTCGAGGCGTTCGCGCGTGCAATGCGGCTGGTGCGGCGCGAGCAGGACACCCACCCATGCCAGCAGCGCGAGGGAGCAAAGGACGGCGAGTAGCACGGTCACGTGAACAAGCCAGAGGAGGATTTCTCGCCGCGTGCAATGCGGCCCTTTCGAGACCGTCGGCGCACAGGGAAGTGCGCCGACGAGCCCCAGGGACGGTCGTCCGGCGTGTCTCGAAAGGGCCGCATTGCGCGCGGCGAGAAATCCGGGGTTAACGAGCTACGACTTGCGGTTGATGCGCCCGATCTGATCGACGGGAATCGCGATACCCGGCGCGCCCCCGTGGAGCACGGGCAGCTCGGGCGCCATCTCGCCTTCGAGGCGCGGGCCGAACAGGAACACGCCGAGCGCCGTGAGCGGACTCGAGATCGTGTGCTCGACCGCTGTGCCCTCGTAGCCGCAGTGCGCCATGCAGTTGTCGCACTTCGGGTTGCGGCCGACGCCGTACTTGTCCCACTCCGTGGTCTCCATGAGCTCGTTGAAGCTCTTGGCGTAACCTTCGTCGACGAGCAAGTAGCACGGCTTCTGCCAACCGAACACGTTGTACGTCGGGTTCGCCCACGGCGTGCACTGATAGCTCTGATTGCCGGCGAGGAAGTCGACGAACAGGCTCGACTGATTGAAGTGCCACTTGCTGCCGCGCTTCTTGCCGATCCTGAAGATCTCGCGGAACAGCTCCTTCGACTTCTTGCGGCCGAGGAACACGTCCTGGCGCGGTGCGTGCTGGTAGCTGTAGCCGGGCGACATCATGACGCCTTCGACGCCGAGTGTGTTCGTGAAGTCGAAGAAATTCGCGACGTCCTCGGGATCCTCGCCCGCGTACAACGTGCAGTTCGCCGTGACGCGGAACCCCTTGGCGCGCGCGGCCTTGATTGCGGAGACGGCCCTGTCGAACGTGCCGTCGCGGCACACCGACGCGTCGTGGCGGTCGCGATTGCCGTCCAAGTGAATCGAGAACGTCAGGTAAGGCGACGGCTGGTACTGGTCGAGCTTCTGCTCGAGCAGCAGCGCGTTCGTGCAAAGGTAGACGAATTTCTTGCGCGCGATGATGCCCTCGACGATCTGCGGCATCTCCTTGTGAATGAGCGGCTCGCCGCCGGGAATCGAGACGACCGGGGCACCGCACTCGTCGACGGCGTTGAGCGCGTCCTCGACCGACATGCGCTTGCGCAGGATTTCGTCCGGGTAATCGATCTTGCCGCAGCCCGAGCACGCGAGGTTGCACTGGAACAGCGGCTCGAGCATGAGCACGAGCGGATAACGCTTGTTGCCCTTCAGCTTCTGCTCGAGGATGTAACGCGCGATGCGATACGTTTGTACGACCGGGATACTCATTCGCTCTCCTGCTGTTCGTCGCTTAGCCGTCCGTGCCGGTGCTCGCCAACATCCCGTCCAGGTAGTTGGCCTTGATGTGCACCCACTCCATCTTGAACCAAGGCGTGAACGTCTCGGGCGCCGCTTCGAGCTCGCGCTCGAGCGCCTCGACGCCCACGAACCGCCACGCGGCGATCTCGTTGACGTTGGCGTCCACGGGGCCGTCGTAACGGCCGAAGTACACCGAGCATAACTCGTGTTCGGCGCCTATGGCACCGAACTGTGCATGATATTTGAACTTGTAGAGATACTCGAGCGGACACGTGAAGCCGAGCTCCTGCGTAAGGCGCCTGGCCACGGCGACGCCGAGCGTCTCGCCCCTGCGCGGGTGCGAGCAGCACGTGTTCGACCAGAAACCCGGCCAGAGCATCTTGCTCAGACTGCGCTGTTGGAGCAGCAGCTCCTGTCGAGAGTTGAAGACGAAGATCGAGAACGCACGATGCAAGACGCCGTTTCCTGAGTGGCAATCGGCCTTGGGCTTGAAGCCGATCTCGCGATCTTGATCGTCGACGAGGATCAGCTGCTCGCTTGCGTTCGAGACGATCTCGTCACGCGCCATTCAAATCCGCTCCGAGTTGCACCGGCATGGCCTGGAAGCCCGCCGCACGAATCGCGCTCACGACGGGCTCGGTGTCCCCGTCGCAAATGGCGATGATCGAACCGCCGCCCCCTCCGCCCGTGAGCTTGGCACCAAGGGCCCCGTTCTCGCGGGCGATCGCGCACACTTTCTCGAGCTCGGGCGTCGATACCTGCAGGGCGTTCAGCATGCCCTGGCATACGTTCATGAGCTGGCCGAGCGTTGGCAAGTCATTGTCTTGTATGGCCTGAATACCGCGCAGGGTCAGGGCGTCGATCTGGTCGAAGATGCGCTCATATAGCTTATTGTCCTGCTGCCACGCCTCGCGGACGCGGCCCACGGTCGTCGCCGTCAAGCCTTCGCGCCCAGTCATGCCGATGACGGCGGGAATCGGCGTGCGAATGTTCAGCGTCTCGACGAGCGGCGGATCGCCCATGCGGAACACGAGCGGCTTGCCGTAGCACGCGAGCGTGTTGTCGAGGCCGCTCGGGCTGCCATGCGCCATCTTCTCCGACTCGAACGCGAGGCGATTGACTTCGGCGTCGGACAACCGTAACTGGAAGTGCTTGTCGAGCGCGCGCACGATCGCGACGGCCATCGCCGCCGAGCCGCCGAGCCCCATGCTGCGCGGCACCTCGGGAAATACCTCGATGCGCATGGCGCGCTTGCTCAAGCCGAGCTCGTCGAGCACGACGCCCGCGGGCCGCTCGAACGACCGCCGCTCGCTTGGATTCGTCGCGAGCCGGTACTCGACGTTCCAGCGCGGAATCAAGAGATGAATGCCCTCGTCGCAGTCCTCGACGAGCGCTTTGATCGTGAGCGGAATCGGCACCGCGATAGCGTGCCGGCCGTAGACGACGGCGTGCTCGCCGAGCAGGATCACTTTGCCGTAGCCCACGCCCATTGCGGCTTCCTTGCTGCGCTTAAGTCTGGGCCCGGCGGCCGCGCGCTTGCGCTCGTCTTGCACTTCGGTGAGGAGCTCTTGCGCTTTCCAAACCTTGATGACGCCGCTCTGCACGAGCCGCTCGAGCACCTCGTCGAAAATTTCCTTGGGCGCGCCGGCCGCCGTCACCACACTGCGCGCGTGCAGCGTCATGTGGCCTTTTTGGATGCCTTCGGTGGCGAGTGCCCGAATCGCCGCGAAGTTCTGCGCGAGGCCGACGGCCCCCATGACCTGCGCAAGCTCGGTCGCCGTGTGCACTCCGAGCAGCCGCAGGTTGAGCGCGACGGTCGGGTTCGACTCGATCGGCGCGCCGACGATGCCCACCTTGATCGGCAGCTCGATGCGGCCGCAGAGGTTGCCCTGCTCGTCGGCCCACCAATCAGTCAGCGACGAGTAGCGTCCACCGCGCGCGGCGTAGGCGTGCGCACCGGCCTCGATCGCGCGCCAGTCGTTGCCCGTCGCGATCGCGACCGGGTCGATGCCGTTCATGATGCCTTTGTTGTGCGTGGCCGCGCGGTACGGATCGACGGCCGCGAACTCGGCCGCGACGATGATGCCGTCGCGCGCTTGCACGCCCGTGTAGCCGCGGCCCGCGAGCTGCTCGACGGGAATCTTGCAGTGCGCGCGCACGAGCGAGCGGTCGGTGAGATTCGAGAGGATCCGCAAGAACACCTCGCCGCCCGTGATCGACTCGACCAAGGGTGCTACGCCCTCGCACATGCCGTTGACGAGATTCGCGCCCATCGCGTCGCGCGTGTCGACGAGCAGGTGCACCACGAGCATTTGCTTCGCGCTCGACGGCAGCGGATGAACGAACAGCTCGATGTCGCGAGCGCCGCCGCCGCGCGCGACCATGTTGGGATGCAGGCTGTTCGCGAGGTTGATGATGTCCTGCTTGCGTTCGCGCAGCGCGCGCTTCGCTTTTTCGATGTCGGGCAGGTTCAGGATCTGAATCTGGCCGATGAGGATCGGGTCCGTGGCCTCGGTCTGGAAGCCACCGCAGGCGCGCACGAGCTTGCAGGCCGAGCCGAGCGCCGCAATGACCGACGGCTCCTCGACGACCATCGGCACGATGTACTGCTTGTCGTTGACGACGAGGTTCATGCCTAAGCCCAGCGGCATGCCCATGACGCCGACGACGTTCTCGATCATCTTGTCGGCAGAGTCGAGATTGAGCGTGTGCTCGCCCGTGGTCAGCGCGCGGAAATCCTCAGAGTCGATGAGCCCGCGGTCGTGCACGGCCCGCACGCGCTCCTCGACGCTGAGCTTGTAGAACTCCGGAATACGCATGCGATCGCGGCTCATGGACGCTGCTCCGCGACGCGCTGCTGCACTACGAGGCCGTGCCCTGCCAACGAGACGTTGATCACTCGAAAACCCCGATCCGTCATCCGCTTCGTGAATGCTGCGAGCGCGTGGGCGTCGGTGGCACAAGCCAGGCCGAGATCACCCCCACCGGCGCCGCTGACCTTGTAGGCGACGCCAAAACGCCCGGCCTCGTCACCGATCTGCCGATGCTCGGCCGTGACGACCTCTACCCCGATCGCTTCCCCCAACTCCGCAAGGCCGCGGCCGTAGGCCGCGAACGCCTCGACCCAAGCGGCGGCATCGTCCCCACGAGCCGCCGCACACCCTGCCTCCGCCAGCGCCGTCAGGCGGCGCAGCAGCGCCGCCGCTTCGACCGGCCGATTTAGGCGCCACGCCCGATAGTGCGCAATGAGCTCGGGCGTCGAGGCGGCCCGACCCGTAAAAATACCCGCGAATCCTACACCGTTCGGCAGACGGACTGAACCAATTTGGGGCACGCCGGCCGCGTCAAGACTGAACCTGATCGCACCCCCCGTGTAGCTGGCGGCCACGTCGAGGCCGCTGCCCCTACCCCCCTGGAACGCCCGGTGCAGGTCGACGAGCGCTGCCAGGCTCAAGTCCGCGACGGCCCGGCCTTCCGCGCGCGCGAACGCGGCAAACGCCCCGGCCCAGGCGCAGAGCACCGCCGCGCTCGAGCCGAGCCCGAGCTTTTCGCGCCCCGCGAACAGCGCTCTCGAATCGATGATCGCGGTCCAGGGAAGCGGCGGGGCGACGGGCGCGGTTACCATGTCGACGAGGCTGGCGCCGCTCGACTCGCCCGGAGCGAACGCGCGTTCGGCCGTGTCGGCGGCGCGCATCGTGAGCCGGCAGATCCCGGCCGCGTTCGGCCCGAGCTCGACCTCGACGAAACGGTCGACGGCGAGCACCACGGCCGGGGCGCCGTCGAGCACTGCGTACTCGCCGAGCGCGACGAGCTTGCCGGGGGCGCGCGCGACGATCACTACGTAAGCTCCGCTCCGGGACCCAACGCGCTCGTCAAGAGCTCTTGCACGCCGGGCACCGCGCGCAGCGTCGCGGCGACCCGCGCTCGCGCGCCCGGCGCGCAGACGGCTTTGACTTGCGGCCCCGCATCGATCGTGAAGAATACCGGCACGCCTTGCGCACGCAGCCGCTGCACGGCGTGCAGGCACTCGACGGTGGCGCCGTTCCAGTAGACGAGCGGCGGCTGCGCCGCCAGCGCCGCCGCGTGCATCTTGAGGCAGTTGTGCTCGGCGAGCTCGGCCAACGCCGCGAAATCGCGCGCGCGAATCGCCGCGCGTGCCGCCGTAAGATCCGTGGGCTGCTCCGCGACCCACGCGGCGTAATACGGCGACGACGACGCCGAGCGCGTCATGCCGCTGCGCGAGCCGACCTCCTTCTCGCCCTTGGCAGTCACGGCGATTACGACCTCGAGCGGCCACTCGCTCGCCGCGAGCAGCGGCTCAGCGAAGCTGTCGCTGCCGTCGGGCGCGACGCCCGCGTGCATCTCGACGAAACCGCCGAAAATCGACCGCGCCGCCGAGCCCGAGCCCTGGCGCGCGACGATGCTGCGCTCGCGCGGCGAGAGGTCGAGCTTAAGGGCCGCCTCGGCGGCGCGCACGAGCGCCGCAAAGCCCGAGGCCGACGATGCCAGGCCGGCGCCCGTCGGAAAGTTGTTGCGCGTCGTGACGCGCGCACGCGTCGTCACGCGCGCTTTGCCGCGCAGCAGATCGAGGCACGCGGAGATTTTCGCGACGTCCTGGTCGCGACTCTTGCCGTCGAGCCAGAGCTCGTCGCGTGCGAGTGTGGAGTCGAGCTCGACCTGCGTGTCGGTGTAGAGCGCATCGAGCGTGATCGAGATCGAGCCGACCGCCGGCACGTTCAAGCGCGCGTCGGCCTTGCCCCAATACTTGATGAGCGCGAAGTTCGCGCCGGCGCGAGCGCGCCCCGAGACGCGTTTGTCGTCAGAAGTAGCCATTCTGTTTGAACCAATCGACGGCGGCAACGATCGCGAGCCGCGGGTCGCGCCACTCGAACTTAAGCTCGCGCTCGGCCTTGCGACTCGAAAAATACATGTGCTTGGTCGACATCCGCACGCCGTCGAGCGTCACGCGCGGCTCGCGCTTCGTGACGAGCGCCACGCCCTCGGCCGCGACGGCGAGCGGATACACAAACCAGTGCGGCAGGCGAATCGTACTCGCTCGGCGCCCCACGTGCTGCGCGACGAGCGCGAGTATCCGTTCGAGCGTGAAGTCCTCGCCCCCCAGGATGTACCGCTCGCCGGGTTTGCCGCGCTCGAGCGCGAGCAGGTGACCCTGCGCCACGTCGTCGACGTGAACGAGGTTCAAACCCGTGTCGACGAACGCCGGCATGCGGCCCGCCGCGGCGTCGAGCAGGATCCGGCCCGTCGGCGTCGGCTTGATGTCGCCGGGCCCGATCGGCGTCGACGGGTTCACGGTGACGACGGGCAACGTAAGCTCCGCGGCACGCGCCCGCACGGCCTGCTCCGCGAGGAATTTCGAGCGCTTGTAGTGCCCGACCATGTCGGCGAGCGTGACGGGCGTAGTCTCGTCGGCAGGCGTGCGATCGGCGTTGCTGCCGAGCACGGCCACGCTCGAGGTGTAGACCATGCGCGGCACGCGCGCGGCCGCGGCGGCCTCGAGCACGTTGACTGAGCCGTCGACGTTCGTCCGATACATCGGCCGCGGGTCCGCGACCCAGAGCCGATAATCGGCCGCGACGTGGAACACGGCCGCACAGCCCTCGACGGCGGCCGCGAGCGAGTCGCGATTCAAGAGATCGCCGACGGCGATTTCGACGGCGAGACCCAAGAGGTTGCGCCGGTCGCTGCCCGCACGCACGAATGCGCGCACCCGTACGCCGGCCGCGAGCAGCGCGCGCACGACGGCCGCGCCGAGAAAGCCGTTGGCTCCCGTGACGAGCGCGGGCCCGGCCAGCGGCGTCATGCGCGCGCCTCCCGCCGCCCGACGACGGCGAGCCAGGACGGCAAGACGACGAGTGTCGCCGCCATGCTCGTGACGAGGCCGAGCGCGAGCACAATACCCATGCTCGCCGTGCCGGCGTGCGCCGAGAACGCGAGGTTGCCGAAGCTCGCGATCGTCGTGAGCCCGCTCGCGAGCACGGCGCGCATCGTGCTCGTGGCGAACAGGCGCGCCGCCGACTCTGCGCGCAGGCGATGCACGACGTGGATGCCGTTGTCGACGCCGATCCCGACGAGCAGTGGCAGCGCGATGATGTTGGCGTAATTGAACGGCATGCCGATGACCACGGTGAGCCCGGCGGTCAGCGCCGAGGCGAGCGCGATCGGCACGAGCACGAGCAGCGTGTCCTTGGGTTGGCGCAGCACGAGCCAGATGATCGCGGCCACCATGACGAAGGCATAGAGCAGCGCGCGCGCGAAGGCGCCGACGACGGTCGCCGACGCTTCTTGATAGACGACGGGCAACCCCGTGGCCTTCGGCACCACGGCTTGCACGGCACCGATGAAGCGGCGCGCCGCCGCATTGTCGCTGACGTCCTCGACGGCCGCGATGTCGAGAACTTCGCGGCCGTCGTCCGCGAGCCAGCGCTCGGCGAGCGGCTTGGGCAGATCCGCGCGCTCGACGGGCTGCGCGCGCAGCGCCGCGGCGAGGCGCGCGAGCTCGCCGGGCAATCCCGCGGTCAACGCGTCGTCGAGGGCGCGCACGAGAGCCTCGCGCTCGGCGCTCGTCGCAGCATTCAGCCTGAGCTGGAGCCGCCGTGCGGCGAGCTCGAGCTCGCGCACGGCCGGCGCGGCGCCGGCCGCTCCTGCGAGACCATCGAGCGCAGCCGCGACTGCCGCCGCGTCGGCCGGGGTGCGCTCGATCGCCGCGAAATCGGGGCCGAGCAGCAAGTCGAGATCCTCGAGCAGCGCGAGCTTCGCGTCTTGCTCGCTCGGCACGAGCGCATCGGCCGTCACGACGTTACGGACCTCGGGGAGCCGTGCGAGCTCCGCGGCCCACAACTGCGCCGTCGCGCGGTCGGGCGCGACGGCCGCGAGATTGAGCAACGGCGCTTCGCCGGCGGCCGCGAGCTCGAGCAGCGTGGTCACGGACTCGCTGCGCGGGTCACGCAGATGGATGGGGTTGCTGTCGAACGTGACGCGCGGCAATAACGCGAGCGCGCCGATCGTGAGCACGGCGGTGACCCCGAGCACGAGCCTCGGCCGGGCAGTTAAGGGGGCGAACACACGCGGATCGAGCCACGTGGCTGCGGCGCGCTGCGGCCGCTCGCCGCCCACGCACGCGACGAGCGCAGGCAGCAACGTCACGCTCACGAGCAGGCCGAAGAATACCCCCGTGCCGGCAATGAGCCCGAGCTCGGACACGCCCGAGAACGTGGTCGGAATGAACGCGTAAAAGCCCGCGGCCGTCGTCACCGCGCAGAGCACGAGCGACGCGCCGACGCCGCGCACGGTCTCGACGAGCGCCGCGGACGTCGCGTGGCCCGCGGCCGCGAGCTCCCGATAGCGCAACAGCACATGAATGACGTAATCGCTGCCCAGGCCCACGTTGAGCACGACGAACGCCACCGACAGCAGATTGAGCTGACCGACGGCGACCGCGGCAAACGCCGCCGTGAGCGCGAGGCCGACCGCGAGAGTCACGAGCGAGATCGCGAGCAATCGCCACGAGCGCAACGCTGCGTACAGCACGAGCGCGACCATGGCGAACGTCGCGAGCGCGCCCAAGCCGACGCCGCGGCTCACGCTCAAGAACTCCTCGTGCTCCATCGCGACACTGCCCGTCAGCCGCACGGTCGCGGGCGCGGCACTCGCGGCGTTGAGGCTCGCTGCGGCCGCGCGAATGCCCGCGATGGCTTCGGCGGCGGGCTGTAGGCGCGCGAAGTCGAGCGCGGGCTTGAGCACGATCGTGCGGCGCGTCGAAGGCTCGGCGCCGGGGGCGATGAGGCGGTCCCAAGCGAGCGGGTGCGTGGCGCCGTCGGCCGCGGCGCCAAGCGTGCCTGCGAGCTCGGCGTAGAAAACTCCGAGCGCGCTCGCGTCGCCGCCGGCCGCCGTCAGCGACAGTTGTGCCACCTCGAGCACGCGCGCGCCGTCGAAGCGAGTCGCGAGCAGGCCGATGAGCGGCTGCGCGGCCGCGAGCTCGTCGACGAGCGCCTCGAGCTCGGTTCTAGGCAGGTAGAGCAAGCCGTTGCGCGCGAAGAACTCGCCCTCCCCCGCGAGCAACGGCTCGCCGTAGATTTCGGGCCGTTCGCGGAGCTCGCGCAGCAGCGCACGCGCGAACGCGTCCGCGGCGGCCGGCGTCGGGGCATCGATGACGACGAGCAGATTGCGGTCGCGGCTCGAGAACGCGTCGCGATACTCGTTGAAATGCTGCCGCCACGGCAGCGTGGCTGCGATCATATTGGCCGTATCGGTGTTGACGCCGAGGTTGCCCGCTGCGTAGTAGCCCGCAACCACGCCAGCGAGCACGCCCGCCGCGGCCGTGAGCCGCGGCCGAGCGAGCACGGCGCCCGCCAAGACCGCGAGCTTTGCTCCGACGACCTTGGCGAGGCCGGACATGCCGCTAGCTCCGCGCAGCGGCATCGGCGACGAGCACGCGGCGAGCGACGAGCGAGCGAGCGAGCCGCTCGAGCACGCGCCGCGCGATTCGGTAGCGGCGCGCCAGCGTGACGAGCGGCCGCCATTGACCCGCGCTCAAGACCGCGCGCAACACCGGCGCCAGGCGGCGGTTACCGCGTTCGTCGACGAACGCGAGCGCGCCGCGCGGCAGCGCGTCGTCGAGCGCGTCGACGATGACGCGCAGCGCGACGAACGGCACACCGGCGCGCGCGGCAGCCGCGGCGACGGCGGCCGACTCCATGTCGACGGCCACGGCGCCGCTCGCGCGCGCGGCGGCGCGCTTCGCGGCGGGCGACTCGAGCACGGACGGCACGCTCAAGAGATCGCCGCTCGCTAGCGGAAATTCGTCCGCGAGCGCCGTGAGGCGCGCATGCCAGGACGCAGAAACCGCGAGCGGCGCGGCGCCCTCCGCGACCACGCGCCGCGGCGCCAGCACCGTGCCCGAGGCCACGGCCGCGTCGAGCGCGCCGGCCAAGCCGAACGACACGAGCAAACGCGCGCCGGCGTCGAGCGCCCGTGCGGCCGCCGCCGTCGCACGAGCGGGGCCCGGGCCGCTTTGCAGCACGAGCCACGAGTCGTCGCCCGCGGCGGCGCGCCGCAGGCACGCGCACTCGACGTCGAGGGCCGCGATGAAGCCGATCTTGAATGCGCCGCTCGAGGGAGCGGCCTCGTCAAACGACATCGGCGCGTCCGGAGTGCGGCCGCGCCTCGTCGCTCTCGTAGGAAGCGAGCGCAGCCGAAGCGAGCGGCAATCCATCGACGGCGCGGGCGAAGATCAAGCGCAGCGCACGATTGCTCATGAGCGTGAGGTTCGTCGTGAGCACCGTGGCTTTGACCGTGCGACGCGAGACCTTGACCTCGCTGCCCGAGCGGAACGTCGGGTGGCGATGGATCTTGCGCAGCGTGAGCACGGCCAGGCCGATCGCCCACAAGCAGAAGCGCCGGATACCCGCCTCCCGTTTCGGCACGAGGCAGGTGTACTCGAGCGCGTTGCGTAGATGCGCGTGACCGACGCCGATGAGCTCGTTCAAGCCGTCGCGGAACGCGGGCTCCGTGTGCCAAGACTCGAGCGATCCTAAGTCGTAGCCGCCGGCGAACACCGAGCGCGGGAGCCAACACGCGCCCGCCTGCCGGTCCTCCCAAATGTCCTTCAGGATGTTCGTCATTTGCAACCCTTGGCCGAACGACACGGCCATGCGCAGCATGGCCTCGCGTTGCGGCATGAGCTCGGGGCAGTGCAGGCAGAAGAGCTCGGTGATCATCTCGCCGACCACGCCGGCCACGTAGTAGCAGTACTCGGCGAGCTCGGCGAGATCCTCGAGCCCGCGCAGGCTCTTGCTGCGCTGAAACTCCGGCATGCCGCGGCACATGATCGCAACGCAACGCGTGAGCGCGGCGCGTTCGGCCGCCGAGAAATCGTGCGTCACGCGAATCACCGCCGCCGTGTTGCGCACGAGATCGTGCTCGGCGGGCAACACGCGCGCCGACAGCAATGGCGCGAGCTCGGTAGCGAACGGTTGCGCCGGCTCCTCACCGCGCACGACGCCGACGAACCGCGCGTGGAAACGCGACTTCTGCTCGTGGCTCAAAGCCGGATCGTCCTCGATCGTGTCGGCGAGGCGACACAGCAAATAGGCGTTCGTCATGACAACCGCGAGGTCGTCGGGCAACACGGGGATCGTGAGCGCGAACGTGCGTGAGACGCCGGGCAAGACACCGCGCTGATAGGCTAAATCGTCGTTGGACGCGCGGGTTGTACGGCTCGATTCGGTGACCACGAGGGCTCGCGCCGGGCGCGCCGTTTCGGTGTTAGGATGGCCCGCGATGATAACACGGGCCTCCGCGGACGCGTTCGCGCAGCGTCTCGACCACTACCGCCGCAGAGTCGACGCAAAGCTCGCCACGGTCCTGCAAGGCGGCGACATCCCCGATAGACTGCTCGAAGCGCTGCGTTATTCCGTGCTCGGCGGCGGCAAGCGCGTCCGGCCGTTGCTCGTCTACGCGAGCGGCGAGCTCAACGCCGCGGCCGAGGATTCGCTCGACGCGATCGCGGCGGCCGTCGAGCTCATTCACGCCTACTCGCTCGTCCACGACGACCTGCCCGCGATGGACGACGACGACCTGCGACGCGGCCGGCCTACGACGCATCGCCAGTTCGACGAAGCGACGGCGATCCTCGCCGGCGACGCGCTGCAAGCGTTGGCATTCGAAGTGCTAGCCAGCGACGCGTCGCTCGCGGCGCAGCCGCAAGCGCAAGTGCAGATCGTCGCCTGGCTCGCACGCGCCGCCGGCCCCGCGGGCATGGTCGGCGGTCAGTCGCTCGACATGGAAGCCGAAGGCCAGCGCGTCGACGAGCGCGACCTCGAGCGCATCCACCGCGGCAAGACGGGCGCGCTCATACGCGCGGCGATCATGATGCCGAGCGAGCTCGGCGGGCTCGCTCCGCGCGAGCGCGCCAATCTCGATGCGTTCGCGAGCGAGATAGGCCTTACGTTCCAGATTCGCGACGATCTGCTCGAGGTGGAGCAGGACACGGCGACGCTCGGCAAGAACGTGCAGAGCGACGCCGGCAACGCCAAATCGACCTACCCCTCGACGCTCGGCATCGAGGGCGCACGGCGTCGCGCCGCCGAAACGCACGAGCGCGCCGTGACGGCGCTGCGCTCACTCGGCGACCGCGCCAACGCCCTCCTCTGGCTCTCCGAGTTCATCCTCACCCGCCAAAACTGACTGGTGCCGCCCGAATTTCGCACCGCGCGCGAAGGCCTCGTCCCGAGACACGCCGGAAGTGCATCCCTGCGGCTCGGCGGCGCACATCCCTGTGCGCCGACGGTCTCGGGACGAGGCCTTCGCACGCGGTGCGAAATTCTCTTCAGTACTTGATGAGGCTGAAGACGTCGAGCCCGGGCAGCTTGTCGCGACCGCGCAAGAACGTGAGCTCGATGAGGAAGAGGCAGCCCGCGACGCTCGCGTTCTGCTGCGCGACGAGCCCGGCGACGGCCGCGGCCGTGCCGCCCGTTGCGATCACGTCGTCGACGATGAGATAGCGGCCGCCGGCGCGCATCGCATCGGCGTGCACTTCGAGATGATCGAAGCCGTACTCGAGCTCGTAGCGTGCCGTGAGCGCGGCGCGCGGCAGCTTGCCGCGTTTGCGCACGAGCTGCAGCGGCAACTCGAGGCGCTGCGCGAGCGGCGCACCGAAAATGAAACCGCGCGATTCGATGGCGAGCACGCCTTCCGCACGCAACGCGGCGGCGTGCTCTGCGAACCGCTCGATGACCGCGGCCAACGCCTTAGGGTTGGCGAGCACCGGCGTAATGTCCTTGAACACGATGCCGGGCTTCGGAAAATCCGGCACGTCGACGATCAGTGCCTTGATGTCGAGCGGGCTCATTGCTGGGTCCGAAGCTCCTCTGCGACAATGCCGCGTCGCATAGTAGCAAACCCTTTTTCCACCGATGAGCTTCTCGCAGACCTGCGTCAGCGGCGCGGTCCGTGCATTGAACCTGAGCGGCGGCGCGCTGCGCCGGCTCGGCGTAGAGAAGCCGGCTCTCGATCTCGAGAGCCTGTACCGCGCCGCGCGGTCGCGCGCCGGAAGCAGCGATTACGGCGCGTGGGATTTCGCGGGGCCACTCGAGCGGTTGCTGAAATCGTATCGCGACGAGGCGCGGCTCACGACGCTCGGACGCATCACGGCGCGCGAGCTCATGGTCAGCTTGCTCGACAACCTGCTGCGCATGGAGGCCGAGCGCGCCGCCAGTGCCGCGATCGAGCAGCAGCGCATCGAGTCGCCCGTGTTCATCATCGGCTTGCCGCGCACGGGCACGACACATCTGCACGGGCTGCTCAGCGAGGACTTGGGCAATCGCGCACCCGCGACCTGGGAAGTCATGTTCCCCGCGGCCACACGCACGCCTTTGGACGTCGAGCGCGCGCGGACGGAGACCGGCAAGCGGCTCGCCTGGGCCAATCGCCTGGCGCCGGAGTTCATGCGCATCCACCCGATCGCGCCGGACCTGCCGCAGGAGTGCATCGCCATCACCGCACAGGTGTTCATGAGCATCCAGTTCCACACGACTCACGATGTGCGCTCGTATCAGGACTGGCTCGAGGAGGCGCCGCAGACGCTCGGCTTCGATTTTCACCGGCGCCTCTTGCAGCACCTGCAAGCGAAAAGCTTGGGGTCGCGCTGGGTGCTCAAGGCGCCGGGGCACCTGTTCGCGCTCGCGGGCCTGCTCGAGCGCTATCCCGACGCACGCATCGTGCACACGCACCGCGATCCCACGCGCGTCATCGCCTCGATGGCGAGCCATGCGACGGTGCTGCGCAAAGCGTTCAGCGACGCCGCGGATCCGCACGCGATCGCAGTCGACTGGGCCGACCGCTGGGCGCGGGCGCTCGACCGCTTCCTCGCCGTGCGCGACCGCGCACCCGCGGCGCAGTTTCTCGACGTCGACTTCGGCGCGATCGAGAGCGACCCACTCGGCACCGTCGAGCGCGTCTACGATTTTCTCGGGTGGCCGCTCACGATGGACGCGCGCGCAGCGATGGAGAGATTTCTCGCCGCCAATCCGAAAAACAAACATGGTGTGCATAGCTACACACTCGAGCAGTTTGGCTTGAGTCGCGCCACCGAGATTGCCCGGTTTCGAAGCTACTGCGAACGGTTTCAGATCGCCGTGCGCGCCGAGCGCTGAGTCCCGCCAAAAACGGAGACCCTTCCGCGCGCGCTTGTGGTATGTTTCGCCGGCATCCACAAAAACGCGGGTTTTCCTGCATTTTTCCCACCCACCGAGGAGTCGAGAATGGCCAAAGCACCCACGAAGTCGGAAATCGTTGCTCAGATCTGCAAGGACACTAAGTTGTCCCGTAAAGAAGTCGGAAAGGTGTTGGACTCCTTGAGCGGCGTCATCCGCCGCAGCTTACGCGGAGCCGGCCTTTTCACGATGCCGGGGCTCCTCAAGATGAAGGTCGTGAAGAAGCCCGCGGTGCCCGAGCGTCAGGGCATCAACCCGTTTACCAAACTGCCGACCGTCTTCAAGGCGAAGCCGGCTTCAAAGAAGGTTCGAATTTTGGCGCTTAAGAGCTTGAAGGGAATGGTCAACTAGCACCGCATCGGCCACGTCCGGCGGCGGCGATTCGCTCGTCGCCGGGCGCGGCAGCGGCGCGACGCCCCCCTTCTTCGCTCCGCGCGGTTCGCGGAATTCGCCGCGGCGCTCCACGATCGGCTGCGCGGAACGACGCATCGATCGGCGCGCTCACAGCCCACTTCGAGATCGGCGCACAAGTCGTTGATCGGCTTCGACCGGGCATTGGCGGCCGCGCGCGTCGTCAGAGCGCGCAGGCGGAGCCCGCCAGCGCCTGCTGCGCGCAGCGGCGTAGCGTGCGTGCGCGTACCACTCGTACGTCGACGTCCAGGCCCGTCCGGCCATGAGCGTGGCGATCTCGCGCAGTCCCCCGACAGGCCCGACGAGAAACGGATCGCGTTACCGAGCTGTTGCGATCGATCGCCGACCGCGCGCGCTGTTGACGACGTTGTAGAGCATGGCGCGCTGCTCGGCCGTCAGGTCGCGGTAGTGCAGGCCGCGGAAGCGGTCGCCGCGCAGTTGAATGTTCTCGATGGGCAGCGGCTGCTGGGCGACGGCCGCCGCCGCGAGCACTGCCGTGGCCAAGGCGAGCGCGATGCGCACGTTACTCCCGTAGTCCCGAGGGCAAGCGCGGCGACGAGATGAGTCGCTCGAGCTCGCGCCAGCGCCGCTCCGGGTCGTCGCCCGCGAGCCGCTCGACGTACGCGGCCACGAGGTCCTTGCCGAGGTTGTAATTGATGACGTACGCGCCGTACTGATCGATGAACCGTACGCGCTGCTGCGCGCGTGCCGGCGGCATGAGCGCATAGGTCTCGTGCCAGGCCGCCGCGGCCGCGGCGTCGATGAGGCCGTTGCGATAGCGGCGCGCAGCCTCGTTGCCGGCGTAGGCGAGTCGCTCGGCGAGCTTCGCGAGGTCGTAGTACTCCGCGACTCGTGAAGCATCGAGGCCTGCTGCGGGGAATAGCACGTCGCGCTCGAACTCGCGCCGCTCGTCCTCGGCGAACGTCACCTCGATGCCGAAGTTGGCCGTGCCTTCGGCGATCAGCGATTGCGGCGAGAACAACGGATAGACCATGAACTCGATCCAACCGCGGTCGCGGACCAGGTTCTTCTCGAGCAGCACGTTGTAGACGTGATGCCCGGGGTAACCCTCGTGGCACGCGAGATCGACGGCGCGGTCGATGAAGATCGGCAAATCGGTGTTGATCTGGATGAGGCTCCGGTAGTTGCCTTGATACCAGTTGTAGCCGCTCCAGCTCTTGTCGGTGACGTACTCGAGCGTGAACGCTTCGTCGCGCGGCAACTCGATGTGCTTGCGCGTGCGCTCGCGGCAGCCGGCAATCGCCGCGTCGAACACGGCCGCGAGCCGCTCCTTGGGTATCACGAACTCGGAGCGGAATGCCGCATAACGCTCGGGCAGCGACCCCCCGCCCGGCAGCCGCCGCGCGAGCTCGGCGAGCGCGGACTCGAACTCGGCCTCGGTGTGCTGCGGTGCGACGGCGTCGTAGAGCGCCTCGGACTCGGCGTCGAAGTCGAACCGCCGGCCGCCGAGCATCGCGACGCGCGCGCGCAGCGACTCGATCTGTTTCACGAGGTATTGGTGGCGCAGGATGACGAGCTCGTCGCCGGCGCCCGGCTGCAGCGACGCGAGATCGGCAGCCACGCGGTCCGCATCGCGAGCGATCGCGTCGAGACTTTGCTTGCCGGCCTCGGCCGCCGTGCGCCATTCCGCCGGCCCGTAGTAAGCGTCCACGTAATCGGCATCGTGCTGGCCGACCGCGAGCACGAGCTTGACGTACTGCTCCGCGACCTCGTTCATCGGCCCTTGCGCATATCCCAACGACGCGAAGCCGGCGCCCGCCGCCAGCGTCACCGTCCTGCCCGCGCGCTTCATCGCCAGTCTCTCGAGCTCAGGGCGCCTCGGCGATCGTCTTGATGTTCTGCAGCGCGCCCTCGAACATCGTGCGCCGACGCGCGATGTCCGCGTCCTTCGCAGCCTGGTCGACCTTGTCGGAAATGTCGTAAACGAGCGTGTAGATCATCTTGGACGAGGTGGCAGTCACGGGCCGCGCCTCCATGAAGCCGTGATAGAGGTTGTAGAACTGGCCTTCGCGCACGGGCTGCGTGTAGCCGTACGAGAGCTCGGTCTGCGCGACGAGGATCTCCGTGACGCGCCCGCCCGCAAGCACGCGCACCGTGCCCATGCCGCCGTCGCCCGACGTGATCGCGCAATCGACGTTGAGCCACGCGGCAATGTCGCAATAACCGCCGACTTTGGCCCAGACCTCCCTCGCGGGTTTCGCGATCTCGATTTCGAGCTCGATCGTCGTGTACTCGGGCGCCGCAGGGGCGCCGAACGAAACGAGCCCAACGCCGAGCGCGGCGCAGGCGCAACGAAAGCGATTCATACGATTCTCCTCATCGATGGCACAACACGGAGCGGTCGACGCCGCGCCTCGATACTCGTCGGAACCCTCCCTATTTGCAACGGGCCGCAGCCGACGCGGTGTCTCACTGGCCGCGCGCCGCCTGCGCGACGTCCAAAAAATGTTAAGGCACGCGAAACTCGCCGAGCGCCGGCGGTGTCACGGCCTGCTCCTCGGGCGCCGCAACCTGCGGCAACCACGCGTACGGCAGCCGATACGCGCGGTAGACGGCGTTGCCCGTGCGCGGCCCCGTGAAGAAGGGGCTTTGGTATTCCCAGACGATCGCGCCGTCGGTCGTCACCTCGAACACGCGCCCCGGCGCGCCTTCGGTGACGAGCGTGTTGCCGTTCGCGAGCCGCTGCGCGCCGCTGATGTTGGTGCTGAAGAACGTCGGCGCCGCATAGGACCAGACGAGCTCGAGCGTGACGGGGTCGATCTCGAGCACGCGCGACGTCGCGCGCGCGAGCGCGCCCACGCCGTTCGTCGCGATCGGCGTGTCGAAGCCATAGCCGCTGGAACCGCCGTTGTCGAACACGAGCACGTTGCCAGCCCCGGGCAACCCCTTAGGGATAAGATGCGCGTGGTGCTGGCCGATGATCTGCCGAATCTTGCGCAGCTCCTCGGATTCGCTGAAGTCCGGCCCGAGCCGCCAGGCGATCGAGCCGTCGCGAGCCACGATCGCGATGAAGCTCGCCTGACGGCTGCTGATCATCACGTTGTTCGGCGCGAACCGCTCGTCGCCCGAGTCGAACCAGCGGTTCGGCCCCAAGTACGTCGCGGAATTGATGTGCAGCACGTCGTAGCTGCCGCGCTGCGCGCTGAAATCGGCCGCCGACTCGATTGCGGCGCGCGCGCGGTCATCGAAGCCGTACTCGTCGATATGGTCGCTCGCGAACCATTCCCAGAGGACGGTGCCGTCGGCGTCGATCTCGATGATGCGGTCGTCCTCGAGCATGACGTCGGCGACGCCGGGTTGCATGCGGTTCGCGTGCGCGAGCAGCAACGTCCTGCCGCCCGTGGCTGCGGGCGTGGCTTCGGGGCTGTAGTAGCCGGCCGGGAAATCCTCGCGCTGCCAGTCGTGGTGCTGGCGCGCCGACCATAGGGTCTCGCCTTCGCGCGTCGTGATCTGCTCGCCGCGCGCGAAACGCCACTGAACGTTGCCGTTGAAGTCCTGCTGCACGAGCTCGAGCGATTCTTGGTGCGGCGGATGCGCGCCCTGCGCAGCGACGACGACGCCGCCCGGCAAGATGCGCGCGGGGCCGCCCGCCGAATTGTTGAACCCCTCCCAGCGCTTGACGACGTTGCCGTTCATGTCGATGACGACGACGGCGCGCGTTTGCAGCAGCGACAACACCGTGTAGCCGCTCCAGGCGCGCGCGGGGTCGTAGATGGTTGTGCCCGTCGGATAGACGCTCGGCGCGGCGCTGGCCAGCGTGGCCGCGAACGCGAGCAGGACGACAGCACCGAAACTCAGCGACCGTTTCATTGAGCCCCCTTTCGTTCTGGTTTTTCGGTCTCGGCGGCGATCTGCCGCAGCGCTTGCTCGAACACGGCGCTCGGCTGCCCGCCCGCGATCAGGTGGCGCCGATCGACGATGACGGCCGGCACCGAATGGATGCCGGCCTCCTGCCAGAACCGCTCGGCCTGGCGCACGTGCTCGGCGAACTCGCCACGTTCGAGCACCTCGCGCGCACGCTCGACGGGCAAGCCCACCCGCGCCGCAAGATCCAGCAGCACGTCACGGTCCCCCGGGTTTCGCCCTTCGCCGTGATACGCGGTGAGCAAGGCGCGCTTGAGCGCGCGTTGGCTGCCCGGTGGCCCTTCGGCGCCGGCCCAAAAAAGCAGGCGATGCGCATCGAAGGTATTCCAGATGTGCGTGCGCGTCCCGAACGCGAAGCCCTCGGCGGCGCCGCGCTCGACGATGCGCCCGCGATTGACGGCGAGCTGCTCTGCGCTCAAGCCGTACTTCGCGGTCATATAGTCGGTGGCGTTCACGCCCTCGGCGGGCATTGCCGGGTTGAGCTCGAACGGCTGCATGTGGAGCTCGACGGCGCCGACATCGTCGCCGATGCGCTCGAGCGCCCGCTCTAGAGCGCTGAGCCCGATCGCGCACCAGGGGCACGCGACGTCGGATACGAAGTCGATTCTCATGGCCAAAGAGATCCCCGTACTCGCGAGTGCCGATAGGGTCACGGGTTTCCGCACGAGCGACCGTCCTTAACCGCTGGCATCTTGCCAAAACGCATCTAAGAAGACCTATCGCGCCCTACGCTTCCGTGAGTGCCAGCCGGGATAGGCCCTTCGTCCTACCCCGTGCCACCGGGCGCCGGGGTGGCCGCTGCACCGTCGGGCGTATTTTACAGCTTCATTTCGCGAGCCGCCGCGTTAGCGCATCGACGGCGGCCAGCATGTCGATCGACTCCGTGAGCACGCCGGTGAGCGGATCGCCGTGCTCGCGCAGCCAGCGGCGCGCCGTGCGGATGTTGAAGCGCTCGAGCTTGAGGCGCTTGTTGACCTGCGGCCACGTCATGGGCATCGAGACGGGCGCACGGGGCAGCGGCCGCACGCAGAACGGCGAGACGAGCAGCCGCCCGTGGCCGTTCTGCAGGTAATCGAGGTACACCTTGCCGTCGCGGTCGGATACCGAGCGCACGATCGTCGCGATCTCGGGCAGCGACTTGGCCGTGAAGCGCGCGAGCAGCTCCGCGAGCGTGCGCGACTGCTCGTAGGTGTAGCGCGCACCGAGCGGGATCAGCACGTGCAGGCCCGTCGAGCCGCTCGTCTTGACGAAGTTCGGTAGCCCCACGTCCTCGCAGAGCGCGTGGATGTGCCGTGCGATCGCGATGACGTCGGTGAGCGGTGCGCCTTTCGGGTCGAGGTCGAGGATGCACCAATCCGGGCGCTCGAGCGCGGCCACGCGGCTCGACCACACGTGCAGCGGGATCGTGCCCATGTTGGCGACGTAGAGCAGCGACGGCAGATCGTCGAGCACGAAGTAGCGGATCTCACGCTCGGCGTGCTCGCTCCACATCGTCTCGAGCCTGAGCCACTTCGGCGCATAGACGGGCGCGTCTTTCTGGAAGAACGACTTGCCGTCGATGCCGTCGGGGTAGCGTGTGAGGACAACGGGCCGGTCCAAAAGGTACGGCAGCAGCCATTCGGCCACGCCCTCGTAGTACGCGATGAGGTCGCCCTTCGTGTAGCCGTCGGCGGGCCAGAAGACCTTGTCGCGATTCGTGAACGCGACGGTCGGTTGCTCGGGCGGCTCGTCGGCGACGCCCGCGGCCGGCTCGGCGTCGTCGGGAGCGGCGTCGAGCTCGGTCTGCCAAACGCACTCCTCGGCGCGCTTGTCGTCACGCACACGCAGGAACACGGGCTGCCGCAGCAGTCCATCCGTCGTGCGCTGCTTGAACTTCACCTGTACGACGGGACCGCCGGCGAGCCACACGGCGCCGCGCTCTGCGGCGCCACCCGCGGGCGGCTCGGCGGCGGGCTTTGCGGCCAGGGCCGGCTCGAGCGCTTTGAAGTCGCGTTGCGTGAAGCCGCTGCCGACACGGCCCGTGTACGTGAGCACGCCGTTGCGATACTGCGCGAGCAGCAGCGCGCCGAAGCCCTTGCCGCCCTGCTTCGGCCGCAAGTAACCGACGACGACGAAGTCGTCCGACTTCGCGGCATTGATCTTGATCCAGTCCGTCGAGCGCTTGCTCAAGTATGGCGAGGCTGCGCGCTTACCGATGATACCTTCGAGCCCCATGCGCTCGGCCTCGGCGAACAAGGCCTCGCCCTGCGCCTCGAAATGCTCCGAGTAACGCAACCCGCCGACCGTCGGCAGGATGCGGCGCAGCGCCGCCTTGCGATCGACCAACGGCAGATTGCGCAGATCGAAACCCTCGAACGCGAGGAGATCGAACGCATACGCGCTCGCGGGCAGATCGAGCGCGGCGCGCGCGACGTCGGCGCGGCGCGTGAGCCGACCGCGCTTCTGCAACAGCGCGAAGCTCGGCGCCCCGCGCGCGTCGAGCACGACGACCTCGGTGTCGAGGACGAAGCGCGCGAACGGCAGCGCCGCGACGAGCTCGACGATCTCGGGGAACGTCGCCGTGAAGTCGTTGCCGGCGCGCGAGTAGAGCGTCACCTGGCCGTCGTGCTTCTCGGCGAACAACCGATAGCCGTCGTACTTGAGCTCGAACACCCAGCGCGCGTCGGAAAACGGCTTGCCGGGCGTCGCGAGCATCGGCTTCAAACCCTTGGCGCGCAGCTCGCGGCGCGGCGCGCCCTGCTTGCGCAACCGTGTTGCGAGCGCGGCGCCGCGCGGGTCGCCTGCGCCGACCTGCTCCACGGTGCGCCCCGACAGCACCGAGCCCACGGGATAGTCCTCTGTGGTCTCTTCGCTCGCGTAGGCGTCGCGCTCCTTGATGAGCAGCCATTCCTTCTTGCCGCGCTTGGTCTTGACGAGCGTCCACCTGCCGCGCAGCTTGTGGCCGCGCAGCTCGAACAACAGCTTGCCCTTGTCGAACCCGGCCGCGATGTCGTTGAGCGCCGCCCAGCGCCCGCGATCCCAGACGATCACGGCTCCTGCGCCATAGTTGTCGGGCGGAATGACTCCTTCGAAATTGACGTAGTCGACGGGGTGGTCCTCGGTCTGCACGGCGAGCCGCTTGTCGGCCGGGTTCGGCGACGGGCCTTTGGGGACGGCCCACGACTTGAGCACGCCCCCGAACTCGAGCCGAAAGTCATAGTGCGTCCTGCGCGCCGCGTGCTGTTGCACGACGAACCGCTGGCCGTCGACGACGGCGGCGCCGAAGGGCTCGGGAGTTCGATCCGCCTTTCGCTTTGCGCGATAAGTCTCTAAGTTGCCACTATTTTTTATTGTCACGGCCATTTCGAGGATATATGATCGACCCATGCCAGCGCGAGCTTTGTCGACTGCCACCATCTCGTTCGGCCTCGTGTCGATCCCCGTCAAGCTCTATACGGCCGCGGAGTCGAAAAGCGCTCTCGCGTTCAACCAGGTGCACAAGAAGGACGGCTCGCGCGTCAAGCAACAGCTGATCTCCTCGCGCACCGGCGAGGTCGTGCCGCGCGAGGAGATCGTCAAAGGCTACGAGTTCGCAAAAGATCAGTACGTGCTGTTCGACCCCGAGGAGCTCAAAGCGCTCGAGGCCGCGGCCACGCACGCCATCGACATCGTCGAGTTCTTGAAGGCCGAGGAAATCGACCGCCGCTATCTCGACAAGGTCTATTACCTCGGCACGGACAAGGGCGGCGCGAAGGCCTACAAGCTGCTCGCGCAGGTGCTCGTCGACACGGGCCGCGTGGCGCTCGGCAAGTACGCTGCGCGCGGCAAGCAGTATCTCGTCATGGTGAGGCCCATGGAGAAAGGCCTCGTCATGGAGCAACTCCACTACCCCGACGAGCTCCGCGCATTCAGCGAAGTGCCGATCGACGACGCCACGCTCAAGCCCGCCGAAGTCAAGCTCGCCACGCAGCTCGTCGAGCAAGCCGCGAGTGACGAGTTCAAGCCCGAGAGCTACAAAGACGAGGTCCGCGAGCGCATGCTCGCGCTCATCCAGCGCAAGATCGAGGGCGAGGACATCACGCTCGCGCCGACGGCCGAGCCCGAGCACAAGATCATCGACATCATGGAGGCGCTCAAGGCGAGCCTTGCGGCCGGCGCCTCGCGCAAACCCGCGCAAGCCACGGACAAGAAACCCGTCGCGAGACTCAAGGCCGCTGCTAAGAAGCGCGCCGCCAAGTAGGCGCCCATGAAGGCGTACTCGACTCGCGAGGTCGCCGAGCTCCTCGGACTCACCGTCACGCGCGTGCGCGCGCTCGCGCGCTCCGGCGTCGTGTCTCCGCAGCAGGACGCCAACGGTCGCGCGTCGTACTCGTTTCAGGATCTCGTGCTGCTGCGGACGGCCAAAGGCCTGCGCGACGCCAAGGTGCCGGCGCGACGCATCACGAAAGCGCTGCAAGCGCTCGCGAAACAGCTGCCGACGGACCGGCCGCTCTCGGCCGTGCGCGTGCAGATCGACGGCGACCGCGTCATCGTCCGCGACCACTTGAGCAGCTGGGAGCCCGAGTCCCGTCAGACTCTGCTCGACTTCGACGTGCGCGAGCTCGGCGAGAAGATCGCGCCGCTCGCGCGCGACTCCGTGCAGCGCGCGCTGCGCGCCGCATCGACGACCGACGATTGGTTCCAAGCGGCGCTCGAGAGCGAACAGATCGGGTCGACTGCAGAAGCGGAAGCGGCCTACCGCAAGGTGCTCGCGGCCGAACCGCGACACGTGGCCGCGCACATCAACTTGGGCCGCCTGCGGCACGTCGCGAAGTCGCTCGACGAGGCCGAGCGGCTCTATCGCGAAGCGCTCGAGATCGAGCCCAACCATCCGACGGCGCGCTTCAATCTCGGCGTCGTGCTCGAAGATCGCGGCGCGACCGCGGACGCCATCGAGCAGTATCGCGAGGCCGTGCGTGTCGACCCGCGCGTCGCCGACGTGCACTTCAACTTGGCCCGCCTCTATCAGCAGACGGGCGACCAACAGGCGGCGCTGCGGCACTTCAGTCGCTTCCGCGCGCTGACACGCGACCGCACCGACTGACGCCTAAAGTCGCTGCGCCAGCTCGAGCAGGCGCTGCGCGAGCTTCGGGCCCGTCGCCGCGTCCTCGTGCTTGAAGAACACCTGGGCCTCGCCGACGCCGGCGTCTTCGAGACGCGCGAGCCACGTCATGAGCTCGCGCTCCGTGTAGGCAGCCTTGCGCAAGCGCAAATACGCCCAGTCCGCCGTCCAGGGCAGCGGCTCGAACCCGTCGGCACTCTCGCTTTGCACGAGCGCCGCGTTGTGACGGCGCAGCAGCTCGAGCACGGGCGGCACGACCCACGTCGGATTGCGAAACTCGAACGCGGTTCTGCACGCCGCCGGCAAATGGCTTAAGAAAGCCTCGAGCGCCGGCGCATCGCATTTCGCGTGCGGCGGCAACTGCACGAGCAGCGAGCCGAACGACGGGCCGAGCTCCGCGAGCGCGGCCAGCAGAACCTGCACGTCCGCGGCAGAGTCGCGAAGGCGCTGCACGTGCGAAATCCGGCGCGGCGCCTTGATCGCGAACGAGAACGACGGCGGAACCTGCGCACGCCAGCCCTGGATCATGGCCGGGTTCGGCATTCGATGGAAGGTGTTGTTGATCTCGACGGTCGGCAGTCGCGTCGCGTAAAACCTAAGCATCTTGTTGGCGGCGAGCTTGTCGGGATAGAACTCCCCGAGCCACTCCTTGTACGAGAATCCGCTGGTTCCGGCCAAGAGCCGCATGAGGCACCCTGCTGCTTCGCGAGCGCTGACGAGCTATGCTCTTGCCGACACGAACATTCGAATCACCGCGCGCCCTCGATGCTAGACGGCGCAGCGGAACAGCTGCAAGTGCCGCCGGGGGATGTGACCGACATGGATCAGTACGCGCGGATACAAGCCGATCTCATCGCCAAGCAGGCCGAGCTCGTCCAGCGCCTCGCACGCCTCAAGGAGAACCTCACGGCCGGGCGCAGTGCCGACTCGCAGGAGCAGGCCCAGGAGCTCGAGAACGCCGAGGTCGTCGACGCGCTGGGCAACGAAGCGCGCACGGAGATCACGAAAATCGCGAAGGCGCTCGATCAGATCAAGAATCAGACCTACGGCGTCTGCGCCGACTGCGGCGAGCACATTCCGATGGCGCGGCTCGAGGCCTATCCGTTCGCGGATCGTTGCATCCGCTGCGCGACCGCGGCCGAGTCGGGGCGCCGCCCGCGCTGAACGCGCTGGCCCAACCCACTCGAGCGCTTGGCGTCGCCGGGGCCGATAGGTCACGGAACAAAATCGCTCTGCGTCACATTTTTATCGTTTGTCGACAATTTTTGATTGACAAACAAGATCTGTCTTCTAACATGAGCGGATCGTCTGTCCGCTGTGGAGACCCCGATGGAGCTCGATCCCCCGAAGGAACTGGCCAAGGTGCAGCGGTACGCCCGCTACGCCCAGGCGTGCTGCCTCGTCCTGTTCGTCGTCCTCGCGATGGCGGGACCCGTCACCGTGCTAGTCGCGCTGTTCGTCGTGGGCGTCGAGTTCTACGCGAGCTGGCCGAGCATCGGCCTCACTGCTCTCGGTAGGGTGCTCGCATTCGCGCTGGTGGCGGTCGCAATCGCCTACCTCTACGCGCTGTTCCGCGATCTCGGCCGTGGGGCGATCTACACGGCCGCCAACGTGCGGAGACTTCGGCGCGTCGGCGCGATCCTGATGGCGCTCGGAGCCCTGGAAGTCCTGTTGCCCTTGCTGTCCGCCCTGCTGCTCAGCGCCGGCGTCGTGCCGCCCGAGGCCGTGTCCTACTTGTCGTCTCTCGAGCTCTCGCCGCAGTCGCTGATGTTCGTGCTGGCGGGCAGCCTGATCGTGCTCGTCTCGTGGATCCTCGAGGTCGGCCGGCGCGCGAACGAGGACGCCGAGCGTCTGCGCAGCGAAGCCGAGCTCACCGTCTAACTGAGGACAACCGCATGCCCATCGTCGTCAACGTCGACGTCATGCTCGCGCGGCGCAAGATGCGGCTCAACGAGCTCGCGGAACGCGTCGGCATCACGCCGCAGAACCTATCGGTGCTCAAGACGGGGCGCGCGCGCGCCGTGCGCTTCAGCACGCTCGAGAAGCTCTGCGAGGTTCTGGCGTGTCAGCCCGGCGATCTCTTCGCCTTCGAGCCGCCGGACGCGAATGCACGTGACGAAGCGAGCGCGGCAACCGCGTCTGGTAGAGCCGGCGGCACCGAAGCCCTCGCTGAGATCTAGGGCGCTTACGCCGCGCTGGCTCGCCGCCGCTCCGTACGCGCAGCCGGTGCGCGCCACTGTTCCCAGAGCTCCTGCTCGGCCGTGCGCGCGCGCACCGCGGCAGCGCGCTTGACGGGCCCGAACCCACGCACTTGCCCAGGCAGCGACGCAAGCGAGACCGCAAGCTCGAAGCGCGCCTCCTCGAGCTCCGCGACGATGCGCTCGAGCGACCCCTCGTAGCGCGCGAGCAGCTCGCGCTCGAGTCGCCGGTCCGCGCCGAAGCGGAAGGGATCGAGCTTCGTGCCGCGCAGCCATTTGAGCTTCGCGAGCACGCGCAGCACCGGCACCAGCCACGGGCCGAGCTCGTATTTTCGCGGCCGGCCCGTCGCAGGATCGAGCCGCGCGAGGAGCGGCGGCGACAGGTTGAAGCTCGCGCGCGCGCCGGCGCCGAAGTTCCGCTTGATGCTCTCGAGGAAACCGGTCTCCGTGTGCAGTCGCGCGACCTCGTATTCGTCCTTGTAGGCCAGGACCCCGAAGTAGTGGCGCGCGACGGCCTCCTCGAGCGCGCGGCTCCCGGGACGCACGCGCTGCTCGGCCGCCGCGACGCGCGCGACGCCCGCGCGATAGCGCTCGGCGTAGGCGCGATCCTGGTAGGCCGTGAGGAACTCCGTGCGCCTTGCGAGCGCCTCGTCGAGCGTGGCGGCGATCGGTTTCTCGCCGTCTTTCGCCCGCGCGAGCCGCTCGACGCTCGCGGGGCTCTCGGCCGCGAAGCGGCCCCAATCGAACGCGCTTTTGTTCTCGTCGACGTTGCGTCCGTAGAGCTCAAGCGCGCGGTACAGCGACTCGCCCGACACGGGCAGCCAGCCGCGCTGGAACGCGAACCCGAGCATGAGCACGTTGGCGCCGATACTGTCGCCGAGCAGCGCCGAAGCCAAGCGCGTGGCGTCGAGGGTCGCGAGCGCGTCGCTGCGCCCTGCGGCGCGCAACGCCTCGAGTAGCGCCTGGCCCGGGAACGTGAAGTCGCGATCGCGAATGAAGTCCGACGGCATCTCCTCGTAGGTATTGACGATCACCGCTGACCGGTCGGTCGCGAGCATCGACAGCGGCTCCCGCCCGGCCGCGACGATGAGATCGGCGCCGAGCAGGAGATCGACTTGGCCCGCAGGGATCCGCATCCCGTGCAGGCGCGTTGCATCGGCCGCGATGCGCACATGCGAGAGCACGGCGCCGTACTTCTGCGCGAGCCCGGTCTGATCGAGCTGCACGACGGCCTTGCCCTCGAGGTGTGCCGCGAGCCCGAGCAGGCCGCTGGCCGTGATGACACCCGTGCCGCCTACGCCGGCGATCAAGGCGTTGTACACGCCGGCGAGCGGTGCCTGCGGCGGCGACGGCAAGCTCGGCACGGCGGCCGTAGCCAGCGGCCGCGGCGGGTTGCGTTTCGCGCCGCGCAGCGTCACGAAGCTCGGGCAGAAGCCGTTCAAGCAGCTGAAGTCTTGATTGCACGACGACTGATTGATGCGCCGCTTGCGGCCGAACTCGGTCTCGAGCGCCACGACCGAGAGACAGTTCGATTGCACGTTGCAGTCACCGCAGCCTTCGCAGACGAGCTCGTTGATGACGACGCGCCGATCGGGCGTCGGAACCGAGCCGCGCTTGCGCTTGCGGTGCAGCTCCGCGGCGCAGGTCTGATCGTAGATGAGCGCCGAGACGCCGCGCACCTCGCGCAGCTCGCGCTGCAAACGCTCGAGCTCGCGGCGGTGATGGACGGTGACCGACGGCGGCAGGCCCGCGCCGCCCGCGTATTTCTTGGGCTCGTCGGTCACGACGATGATCGGCTTCACGCCCTCGCCGACGAGCTGCTGCGCAACGCCTGTGACGGTCAGGTGCCCTTCGACGGGCTGGCCGCCCGTCATCGCGACGGCGTCGTTGAACAGAATCTTGTAGGTCATGTTGACGCCCGCGGCGACGGCCGCGCGGATCGCGAGCGTGCCCGAGTGCGCATACGTGCCGTCGCCCAAGTTCTGGAACACGTGCTGGGTTTCCGTGAACGGCGCCTGCCCGATCCAGGTGGCCCCCTCGCCGCCCATCTGCGTGAACGTGACCGTGTCGCGATCCATCCACGCGGCCATGTAATGACAGCCGATACCGCCGATGGCGCGGCTGCCTTCCGGCACGCGCGTCGAGGTGTTGTGCGGGCAGCCCGAGCAGAAATGCGGCAAGCGCTGGACCGCGGCCGAGACCGCGGCGAGCCGCCGCTCTTGGAGCTCGAGGAAACGCACGCGCTCCTCGATGTCCGTGCTCGAGTGGAAACGGCGAATGCGCATCGCCAGCACGCGCGCGATGAGCGCCGGCGTGAGCTCGCCGTTGACGGGCAGCAACCACTCGCCGCGCTCGTCGCGCTTGCCGACGATGAGCGGCCGGCGCGCCGCCTGCCAATTGTAGAGCTGCTCCTTGAGCTGGCCCTCGACGAGGCCGCGCTTCTCCTCGACGACGAGGATCTCCTCGAGCCCTTCGGCGAACCGCCGGATCGCCTCGGGCTCGAGCGGCCAGCTCATGCCGACCTTGAAGAGCTTGATGCCGACCTCGCCGGCACGCGCACGATCGATGCCAAGATCCTCGAGCGCCTGGAGCACGTCGAGGTGCGCCTTGCCCGTCGTCACGATGCCAAAACGCGGATGCCGGCTGTCGATAATGGTGCGATCGAGGGCGTTGGCGCGCGCGAACGCGAGCGCTGCGGGCAATTTGTAGCGCTGGAGCCTGAACTCCTGGTCGTTCGGCGGATCGGGCCAGCGGATGTTGAGCCCGCCCGGCGGTAACGCGAACTCGGGCGTGACGATCGTGAGCGCTTGCGGTAGCAGCGCGAAACTTTGCGTCGCGTCGGCCGTCTCCTGCGTCACCTTGAGCCCGATCCAGCAGCCGCTGAAGCGCGACAGCGCGTAACCGTAGAGCCCGAGCTCGACGATCTCCTTGACGTCGGCGGGGTTGAGCACGGGTATCGATGCATCGACGAACGCGTACTCGCTCTGGTGCGGCAACGACGACGACTTGCAGGTGTGATCGTCGCCGGCCACGGCGAGCACGCCGCCGTGCTTCGAGGTGCCGGCCGCGTTACCGTGCTTGAACGGATCGCCCGAGCGGTCGACGCCGGGACCCTTGCCGTACCACATGCCGAAGACACCGTCGCAACGCGCGCCCGGAAACAGGTTGGCCTGCTGCGTGCCCCAGATCGAAGTCGCTGCGAGATCCTCGTTGAGCCCGGGCTGGAACTTGATGCCCGCGGCGGTAAGCGGCGGGGCGGCGCGCCAGAGCTCGCGGTCGAGCCCGCCGAGCGGCGAGCCCCGATAGCCCGACACGAACCCGGCAGAATTGAGCCCCACGAGTCGATCGCGGTAGCTCTGGGCGAGCAACAGGCGGACGATAGCTTGGAGGCCGGTGATGAACAGCGTGCCGGTGTCCTCGAACCGGTACCAGTCATCGAGTCGCGCAATCTGGCGCAGCTGCATCCCCGTCCCTAACCGAACCGCATGGCGCGGCGGTCGGCGAGCATTATGGGCTATTTCCGTGAGGTTGGGGCGCGCCGGCTAACACCTTCGCGAGCAAGTCGGAGTCGACGTTGCCCCCCGAGAGCACGACGGCGATAGCGCGCCGCCCTTGCGGCGGCTGCGCGAGGATCGCGGCAAGGGCTGCCGCGCCCGACGGCTCGAGCACGACCTTGAGATGCGAGGCGGCGAGCGCCATCGCCCGGCGAACCTCGTCGTCGTCGACGGCGAGCGCTCCGGCGAGCTCGCGGCGATTGATCGCGAACGTGATGGCGCCCGGCATCGCGGCCTTGAGTCCGTCGCAGAGCGTCGCGCCGCCGGGCTTGACGGCTCGCCGCTCGCCCGCCGCCAGCGAGGCCGCCGTGTCCTCGAAGCCGCGCGGCTCGACGGCATAGACCTCGCAACGCGGAAATAGGTGCTTGATGGCGAGCGCCGTTCCGGCCGCGAGACCGCCGCCGCTGCACGGCACGTAGAGCGCTTCGAGCTCGACGCGCCGCGCACGCGCCGCGCGGCCGAGCTCGAGCCCGAGCGTCCCCTGCCCCGCGATGACGTCCGGATGATCGAACGGCGGCACGAGCGCGGCGCCGCGTTCCGCGGCGAGCTTCACGGCAATGCGCTCGCGGTCCTCGCGCTCGCGGTCGTAGAGCACGATCTCGGCGCCGTGCGCACGCGTGTTGTCGAGCTTGATGCGCGGCGCATCAGCCGGCATCACGATCGTGGCGCGCACGCCGAGCCAGCGCGCCGCGAGGGCCACGGCCTGTGCGTGGTTGCCGGAGGAGAACGCCACGACGCCCGCAGCACGCTCGGCGGCACTCAAGTTGAGCAGGCGATTGAGCGCACCGCGAATCTTGAAGCTGCCGGTGTGCTGCAAGCATTCGGCCTTGCAGAGCACGCGCGCGCCGACTTCCGCGTTCAAGTGCTCGGACTCGAGCACCGGGGTCTCGACGACCCATTGGCGCAGCCGGAGATCGGCGTCGGCAACGTCGGCAACTGTCGGCAGAACGTCGTGCATCGGCGACCCCGGCGTGAGCGGCTAGTCTAGCTCAGGTACACTCGCGCGGCCTTAAGGGGCCGCTCTGATGTCCGCACCGCTCGTCACTCTCGAACACGTCGACGTCGATCTCTTAGGGTCGCCCGTGCTCCACGACATCACGTGGCAACTGCCGCGCGGCGAGCACTGGGGCATCGTCGGAGCGAACGGCAGCGGCAAGAGCACGCTGCTCGGTCTGATCGCGGGATCGGTATGGCCCGCGCCCGACCGCGGCACGCGCCGCTACGACTTCGGGGCCGGCGACGAGACCGATGCCGTGCGTGCGCGCAGCGAGATCGTGCTCGTCGGTCACGAGCTCCAGGATCGCTACGCGCGCTTGGGGTGGAATTTCACGGCCGTCGAGGTCGTGCTGTCGGGCGTCTACCGCACCGACGTGCCGCGCCGGCGGCCTTCGGCGGCGGAACGGCAGCGTGCGCTCGTCGTGCTCCAGCGGCTCGGCTGCGACGACCTTGCGCAGCGCCGCTTCCTCGAGTTGTCGCGCGGCGAGCAGCGGCGGGTTCTCATCGCGCGCGCCGTCGCATTCGAGCCCACGGTGCTCTTGCTCGACGAGCCGGCGAGCGGGCTCGATCGCACCTCGCGGGCCGAGCTTAAGACGATGCTCGCGCTCGTCGCGGCCGAGTGCACGCTCGTCAGCGCGGCGCACGTGCCCGAGGACCTGCCGCCGGTGGTTTCGCGCTACGTCACGATTGCGGGCGGCCGCATCGTTACGACGAAGCATGCGCGGACCGCTGCGCCGGCGGCGACGCGCGCTCGTTCGACGGCTCCGCGCCACGGCGAAGCCGCGCCAGATGCGACGGCCCTCATCGCACTCGACGCCGCCGACGTGTGGCTCGCGGGCCGGCGCGTCCTGGCCGACATCACGTGGCGGCTCAAACCGCACGAGCACTGGCTCGTCACGGGCCCGAACGGCTCCGGCAAGAGCAGCTTCTTGCGCCTGCTGCACGGGCAGCTGCGCCCAGCGCTCGGCGGCACGGTGTCGTGGCCCGCCTTCGGCAATCCACGCGACATCTGGGAGCTGCGCAAGCACGTCGCCTGGGTCGCGCCCGAGCTCCAGGCCGCCTACCGGTACCCGTCGACGGTGCGCGCCTGTATCGCTTCGGGCTTCACGTCGAGCATCGGCCAGACGCGCCGGCTCTCGCCCGCGGAGGCCGACCGCGTCCTGCAACTGCTCGCGGAGCTCGAGCTCGATGCGCTCACGGAGCGGCCCCTGTCGACGCTTTCCTACGGGCAGGCGCGCCGCGCGCTCATCGCGCGCGCGCTGGCAACGAAGCCCCGCGTGCTCCTGCTCGACGAGCCCTGGGAAGGCCTCGACGCGCCGACGGCCGAGCTCTTCAATCGCACGCTCGACCGCATGGCGGCGAATGGCACGCAGCTCGTCTGCGCGTCGCACTTGGACGCGCATCGCGAGCACTTCACACACGAGCTCGTGCTCGAGGCGGGCCGAGTCGTGCGCTGCGAGCCGACGGCGTCGCGTCAGTGACGATGCACGCGGCGCACTTCGCGAAAATTCCACCAGTGCGCGGCAGCGAGCAGCAGGCTGCCGCCGACGTTGACGAACACCTCGACGCTCGGCTCCCACGCGGCATGCCCCCAGAGCGCGGCGGCGGCGAGCACTGCGATCGCGGCGACGCCGAGCGCCACGATGTCGACACGCCGGTGCACGCGCGCGCCGAGCCCGAAGCCGAGGACGCTCGTGGGCACCACGAACCAGAGCATGAGCGCGTGGAAGTGACCGTCACCGCCCACGGTGAACGCGGCGAGCGGCAACACGGCGATCACGAACGGCATCGCAAGACAGTGGACGATGCAAATCGTCGAGAGCGCAATCGCGATGCGATCGAAGTACTTCGACAGGACCATCGGGTCGGGGCGGCTAACGCCTTTTCTCGGCCGGCCGGCGAGCATACCGTAGTTTCGGCAGCGGCCGCCCCTTTTCTGGCCGCCGCCGCCGCCCAAGCGCTACTATCGGCGGCAACCTTTAAACGGGGCGCTTACACCATGGAGCTTCGCGGTAAGACGGTCCTCATCACCGGCGCGGGCCGCGGCCTCGGCGCCGCGATGGCTAGGGCTCTGGCCCGGCGCGGCGCCAACCTCGCGCTGCTCGACCTCGACGACACGGGCCTCGCCGAGGTGCGTGCCGGCGCGAGCGCGCTCGGCGTCGAGGCCGAGACCTATCGCGCCAACGTCGCGCTGGAGGCCGATGTCGTCGACGCCTTCGACCGCGTCGTCGCGCGCTTCGGCCGGCTCGACGGCGTCATCGCCAACGCCGGCATCCTGCGCGACGGCCTGCTCGTCAAAGCCAAGGACGGCGAGATCGTCGGCAAACTGAGCCTCGAGCACTGGCGGGCCGTCATCGACGTCAACCTCACGGGAGTCTTCCTCTGCGGCCGCGAGGCGGCCGAGCGCATGATCCGCTTGGGTAATGGCGGCTGCATCGTCAACATCTCGAGCCTGTCGCGAGCCGGCAATTTCGGCCAGAGCAACTACTCGGCGGCCAAGGCCGGCGTCGCGGCATTGACGGTCGTGTGGGCCAAGGAGCTCGCGCGGTACGGCATCCGCGTCAACGCGATCGCGCCGGGCTTCATCAAGACCGAGATGGTGGCGACCATGAAGCCTGAGATCCTCGAGAAAATGGCGGCCGGCATTCCCGTGCAGCGGCTCGGCGAGCCCGACGAGATCGCGGCGACGGTCGAGTTCATCTTCGGCAACGACTACGTCAACGGCCGCGTCATCGAAGTCGACGGCGGGCAGCGGCTCTAGCGATGAAGAACCAGTCCTTCGCGCGCCGCCTGAGCTTCGCGTTCGCGGGCTTGCGCACGGCCTGGCGCACCGAGAGCAGCTTCAAGGTTCATGTGCTCGCGACGGCAGCCGTGCTCGGCGCCTTGCTCTGGTGGCAGCCGTCGCCGCTCTGGTGCGCGGTCATCGTGTTGACCGTCGTGGCCGTGCTCGCGGCCGAGCTCTTCAACACGGCGGTCGAGCACCTCGCCGATCACCTGCATCCCGAGCAGCACACGCAGATCAAGGCCGTCAAGGATTGCGCCGCCGGCGCCGTGCTCGTCGTGAGCGTCGCCGCGCTGGCCGTCGCCGCGGCGTTCGTCTACGAGGTCGTGCTCTGAACCGGCGTCACGGCCGCAGCGCGACCGTATACGCCACCGTGAGCCCGTCGGCCTTGGGCAGCATGTGCCACCGCGCTCGCGCGCCATCGCTCTCGCGCCGCTTCATGACGAAGGGCGCCGTCACGTAGCGCTTGATGTCCGCCGCGACGGTGGCTGCACGCTCCGCGCCCCGGCGCTCGCCGTCGCGCTCCTGGCCCGAGATCGCGGCGCACGCGAGCATCGCGGCGAGCGCCACGCCGGCGTATAGTCTCGGCCTGCCACGCGCGAGCACGCGCCGATGTTGCCGCGAGCCGATGAACCCACGCAAATCGTTTCTCCTGTCCGCCTTCGGCTTGGGCTACGTGACCTCGAGCCTGCCTGCAACGCTGCGCGACGTCGACGTGTCGCGCCAACACGACCGCTATAGCGTGGTCGCCGACACGCACCTCGACGCCTCGCCCGAGGCCGTTTACAAGGTCCTGCTCGACTTCGACGGCGACCGTTACCAAAGGATCTCCGCGATCTATAAAGAGAGTAGCTATCTGCCGCCGGACCTCGACGGCACTCCCCTCGTCTACACGCGCGTCGAGGGCTGTCTCATGCGGTTCTGCCGCAGCATGCGGCGAGTGGAGCGCCTCGAGGTCGTGACTCCGCAGTTTATTCGATCGCGCACCGTACCTGAACGCAGCGACTTCAAGTACTCGCTGTCGGAGTGGACCTTCCTCGCGGAAGGCAGCGGCACGCGCGTCACGTATCGAATGGAGATGGAGCCCAACTTCTGGCTGCCGCCGTTCGTCGGGCCGTGGTTCCTGAAGCGTACGTTGTTGCGCGGCGCGCCGCAGGCCATCGACCAGATCGAGGCGCTCGCGCAGCAAGAACAACTCGCTGCAGCGAGCTCCGCGCCGCGCTAGCCCTCTAGACGGCTCGCAGCGCCGTCGCCACCGGCACACGCGCGGCGCGTACCGCTGGCAGCAGCCCGCCGACGAAACCGACGCCGCACGCGAGCACGACGCCCATGCCGAGCAATGCCGGAGTGATCTGCATCTTGAAGACGAGCGACGACACGCTGCCACCCATCGTGACCGTATTACCGTTGAAGGCGAGCCACGAGATGCCCGCGCCGATCAATGCACCGACGAGCGCCAGCAGCAACGCCTCCACGAGCACGGAGACGATTACGCCGCCGGCGCCGAAGCCGATCGCCCGCAGTGTCGCAATCTCGCGCGCCCGTGCGCTCACGGCCGAATACATCGTGTTGAGCGCCGCGAAGATCGCGCCTAGGCCCATGAAGAAGCCGACCGCAATGGCGACGAGCCCGAAGATCTCGTTCGCCTCCTCCGATTCGCGGCGGTAGTAGTCGGCCTCGCGATCGACGGTCACCGACAACGTCGGGTTGGTCGTGAGCGCCGTCTTGAAAGCATCGAACGCCGCCGGGGATTCGAGCCGCACGGTCACGCTGTTGACCGCGGTGCGCTGATAGGCCGAAAGCAGCGTCGCGGCGTCGGTCATGAGGCTCGATTCGTTGGCGTCGCCGTCGCTCGTGAACACGCCGACGACTCGCCAGCGGCTGTCGCGCAACGAAACCTCGTCGCCGATCTCCACGCCGCGGAATTCCTCGAGTGCCCCTTGCCCCACGATCATCTCGCGCAAACCCGGCTCGAAGCTCCGGCCCGCAACGATCCTGACCTCCGGGCGCACGGCCGCGGCCGCCGGCTCGACGCCGCGCACGACGAGGCCCGCGCGCGCGCCGTCCTCCTTGCGCAGGAGGTTGACGGCCGCCACGAACTCAGCCGAGGCCGCGGCCCGGCCGTCGTCCGCCCGAGCTATGCCCGGCGCATTCTTGATCGTCGCTACGGCGTCGACCAACAGCGTGCTCGCAATCTCCGAGGTTGCGCCGGCGCGCAGCACGAGCGCGCGATCCGGCTGCCCCGTGGCCACGAGCGCTGCCGAAAGGCTGCGAGTCAGCCCGAACACGGACATCATGACGGCGACGACACCGGCGATGCCGATGACGACGACGCTCGAGCTGCCGAGCCGCTGCGGCACGCTGCGCAGGTTCATCGCCGTGACGGAGGTGATTTGCTTGAGCACGCTCATGAGGTTCCTTTTGCCCGTGGCCTTACGATCAGCGCCCGGCGAGCGCGTCGACGATGCTGAGGCGCTGCGCACGCAGGGCCGGCAACAACGCGCTCGCCAATGCGAACGCCGCCGCCAACGCGAGGCCGAGCGCGACCACCGAGAGTGGCATCGTCAGGCCGCCGGCGTTGAGCTCGCGATAGATCGCGGGCGAGATTGCGGCCGCGATGCCTAGGCCTAGACCTGCCGCGACGCCGCAGAGCACCAGCGACTCCGTGAAGACGAGGCTCACGATGGCCGTGTTGCTGAAACCGTAGGTCCGCAGCACGGCGAGCTCGGGAATGCGCTCGCGCACCGACTGCATCATCGTGTGACCCGTCACGAACAGCAGCGCGAACATCACGGCCGCGATGATCGAGTTGACGAAGAACGCCATGTCGCCGATTTGAGCGATCTGCGCGCGCAGCCAATCTTTCTCGCTCTGCGTCTGGGTCTCGAACATCGAGTTGGCGAATAGTGCATCGATATTCTCCGAGATCTCGGCTGCCCGGCTCGGATCGTTGATCTTGACGAAGTACAGCGTTACGGTGCCGTTGCGCGCCGCGCGCGCTTCGTCGAAGTAAGCGTAGTTGACCCAGAGCTCGGTCGTCGGCACCCGGCCTGATGGCGAGCGATACATGCCGACGATCTCGAAGTCCCAGCTCTGCGCGCCGTCCTTGCGCGTCCACACTGCGGAACCGAGCGGGAGCCGATCGCCGATCTTCCAGCCGCGTTCCGCGGCGAGATCCTCGCCGACGAGGGCCCCGTTGCGCGTTTGCTTCATCGCCTCGACGTACCTCGGCTCGAGCTGAATGTCGGGGTAGATGGCGTTGAAGGTCTCGACATCGATGGCGCCGACCTGCACGCCGTTGCGCGGATCCTGATGGTAGCCCGCGAAGAAGTTGTAGTACGACACGCCTTCGACGCCGGGCACGGTGGCGATGCGCTGCATGTGCGCGAGCGGTAACGCCTCGAGGATGTTGACGCGGCTCATGATCCGCAGGCGCGTGTCGCTCATCGCGTCGACGATGCCGTCGATAGCCGCCGTGACGCCGTGCAACATGCCGAACAGCGTGAACGCCACGACGACGCACAGCAACGTGAGCACCGTGCGCACGCGCTTGCGCCAGAGACCGGCCCACACGAGCGGCAGGTACTTCATGCTGCGACTCCGAGCGGGGCGTCGGTGAGCGAGCCTTTGTCGACGTAGACCTTGCGGTCCGCGTACTGCGCGGCGCGCGGGTCGTGCGTCACCATGACGATCGTCTTGCCTTGCTGCCGGTTCAGGGCTTTCAGCAGTTGCAGGATCGACTCCGAGGTCTCGCGGTCGAGGTCGCCCGTGGGCTCATCGCAGACGAGCAGCGTCGGATCCGCGACGATCGCCCGCGCGATCGCGACGCGCTGCTGCTGGCCGCCCGAGAGCTCGGCGGGTTTGTGCTTGGCGCGGTCGGCGAGCCCCACGAGCTCGAGCGCGAGCGCCACGTTGCGCCTGCGCTCGGCGGCCGTGAGGCTCGTGAGCAGCAGGGGCACCTCGACGTTGCGCTCGGCCGTGAGCACGGGCAGCAGGTTGTAGAACTGGAAGATGAAGCCGACGTTGCGCGCGCGCCATTTCGCGAGCTGCCCCGACGACAGCGAATCGATGCGCTCCCCGGCGACCGTGATCTCGCCGCTATCGGGGCGGTCGAGGCCGCCGATGAGATTGAGCAACGTCGTCTTGCCCGAGCCCGACGGCCCCATGAGCGCGAGGAACTCGCCTTGCGCCACCGTGAGATCGATCGAGTGGAGCACTTCGACGCGTTGCTTGCCCCGCGTGTATCCCTTGACCACTTGCTTGATCGACACCAACGCCGTCATTCGTTACTCCCAAGGCCGCTCATGGCGGCTCAGTTCTCGATTCGTACGCGGGCCCCGTCCGAGAGCGCGGCGAGATCGCCGCGCGCGAGGCGTGTGCCCACCGTGAGTCCCGCGAGCACGACCCGCCCGGCCGCGCTTTCCGCGCCGAGCCGTACCGTGCGCCGCTCGACGCCGCCGTCGGTGACGACGAACACGACTCCGGTGTCGCCGTCGATTTGCACCGATTCGCGCGGCACGAGCACCGGAGACTGAGCGGCCGTCGTGCGTGCCTCGGGCGCCGCGCCCGACTGCACGCCGTCCAAGAACGCCACGCGTGCGCCCATCTCGGGCAGCACGCGCGCATCGCTCTCGTCGAAGCCCACGCGAACCTTGACGGTCGCTTTGGCGCGATCCGCGGTCGGCACGATCGCGATGACGCTGGCCGGAATGGCGAGGTCGGGGTAGGCGTTGAGCCTCACGCTGACGCGCTGGCCGGGCGTCACGCGCGTGATGAAATTTTCGCTGACGTCGACTTCGACCTCGAGCGAGGTCATATCGACGATCGTGCCTAATCCTGTGCGCGTGTACCCGCCGCCGGCCGAGATCGGCGAGACCATCTCGCCTTCTTGCGCCGCCTTGACGGTTACGACGCCGGCGAATGGCGCCCGCACGACCGTGTCGTCGAGACTGCGCTGTGCCACGGCCAGCCGCGCTTGCGCAACGTCGACGCCGCGCTCGGCGACGTCGACGTTCGTGCGCGCCGCGTCGAAGGTCGCCTTGGCGGCATCGTATGACTGCGCGCTGATGACCGCGCGAACGAACTGCTGCTCGTTGCGCTGGAACGTCGGCGTCGCGTTCGCGAATGCGACCTCGGCAGCCGCCAGGTTCGCGCGGCTGTGCTCGAGCTGCGCCTGCGCCTCGGTCACTGCGGCGTGCGCGTTGGTGTCGTCGAGACGCGCGATAATCTCGTCGCGCTCGACGCGCTGACCTTCCTCGATGCCGACCATGACGACTTTGCCCGTGATTTTCGCCGAGACGGTCGCTTGCCGGCGCGCCACGACGTAACCCGAGGCGTCGAGCACCGATGACGGGCTCGCGGCCGAGTCGCGCGGCGCGGGCTCCGCGGTCGCCACCTGAATCGGTATCCCCCGCGGCGCGAGCACGACCACGCCGGCACCCAAGCTTGCAAGCACGAACGCGCCGGCGCCGGCCCACCGCCAAATACCGCGGCCCGCCGCCTTCGGCGCCGGCCGCTCGATGCGCAACTGCTCGATCAACGAAGCCTTATCCACGCTCCCTCCCGTCCCACACGCAGTGCCGATGAGCAGGATCCGTGCCAGCGACGGCCTGCCGTTCCTAAGCTCCTGAACTAAGATACGTTTCGCCGCCAAAATCGTTACAGCGGCCGCTGCGAGCGCCGCGGCGCATTCGGCTAAGTCGTGGCCTCGCAACGCAACAGTTGCGATTCGCACCACTCCCGTCGAAGGCAACGGGGCGTGACGGACGCACGGGTGACATAACGACAGCAGCGGGCGCTGCAGGCCGTACCCGCGACGATCCGCGGCGCGAGGTTGACAACGCCGCGTCCCGGGCCAATCCTTCGCGGACTGCCAAGGGCACACCTTTCGAAAGAAAGGGCCGCAAAGCTACCGGTCTAACGGGAAACCTACGACAGCGGGGTCGCCAGCCATGACGCTCGAGAATTTGCTCGGGATTACTCCCTATCCGGCCATTTCCGCCCTCCTATGGGTGGTGTTGCTCATGGCCGCTCTCTATCTCGCCAGGGGTTCGGCGCATCACGTGCTGCAGACGCTCTGCCGCGCGTTGCACGACACTCTTCAGCTCGCCGTGCAAGCGATCACGGCGACCGAGAAAAAACTCTTGCAGCGCAACCACGAGGTATTGCTCGCGGCCGGCCGCGAGGCCAAGGAACGCACGATCGAGCGCGAGTTCGTGCGCATCGGCGACAGCGTGCATCGCGATCTCTCGGGCTACCCCGGCTTGCAGCGCACCTTGAGCGAGGCGATCACGCGCATCGACGAGGACCATCGGCAAGCCGCCGAAGTGCCGCCCGAGCCGACGGCCTGGGTCAAAGCCGTCGACGTCGTCGCCAAGCTCGACCGCAAAGAGATGTCCGTGGGCCCGTTGCTCACCGACATTCACGAGTCGCTGATCAAGGCTCAAGCGGCTGCGCTCAAGGAATATCGGACGGCCAGCGCCACGCGTCATGGCTTGCTGCAACGTATGATGCCGCATTGGCGGCGCATTCAGCACACGCTCGAGCGCGTCAACAAGACCATGGACAGCTTGCTCGACCGGTCACGCGCCATCGACCGGCATCTCAACGAGTACCGCGAGATCATTCAAGGCACGGATCACTCGCTGCAGGTGCTGTCGTCGTCGTCGCTCGTGCAGTTCTTCATCTCGCTGCTGGTGCTCGGCGTGGCCGTCGGCGGCGCCGCGATCAACTTCTCGCTGATCGCGCGGCCGATGGCGGAGATGGTGGGCGGCACGAGCTTCATCGGCACGTTCCGCACGGCCGACATCGCGGCGCTCGTCATCATCATGGTCGAGATCTCGATGGGCCTGTTCCTCATGGAGTCGATGCGGATCACGCGGCTGTTCCCGGTCATCGGCGCGCTGTCCGACAAGCTGCGCGTGCGCATGATGGCGGTGACCTTCGTGATCCTGCTGCTGCTCGCCTCGGTCGAAGCCGGCCTCGCTTACATGCGCGAGATCCTCATGCAGGACGAGCTCGCGACGTCCGCGTTGCTGCGCGGCGGTGTCGTTGCGGCGACGGCCAACCCGTACATGTGGATCACGACGGCGGCGCAGATGGGCATGGGCTTCACACTACCGTTCGCGCTCGTGTTCGTGGCGATTCCGCTCGAGACGTTCGTGCACTCGCTGCGCACCGTGCTCGGCCTGCTCGGCATCGGCGCGCTGCGGTTGCTGCGGCTCGTGCTGCGCCTCACGGCCAGCGTGTTCATGCACACGGGCACGGCGCTCGTGCGCATTTACGACATCCTGATCTTCATGCCGCTGTGGATCGAGCAGCGGCGCCGCAAGACGGCGTCGCACTCGGGCGATCGCGAAGCCGAGGTGGCCTCATGAGCTTGCGACAACGTCTCGCGCTCGCCACCGCCGCGGGAGTCGCCATCGCCTGCGCGACCGTGGCGTGCACGCCGGCGGCGCCGCGCAACACGGGCGTCTATATGCTGCTCGACACGTCGGGCACGTATGCCCAGGAGCTCGACAAGGCGAAGCAGATCATCAACTACACCCTGTCGCGGCTCGACGCCTTGGACTCGTTCGCCGTGGCCCGAATCGACACGGGCAGCTTCAGCGAGCGCGACATCATGGCGAAGGTGACGCTCGACGACCGCCCGAGCACCGCGAACTCGCAGAAGCGCGGGTTCGCCGAGACCCTCGAGCGGTCGCTCGCCGGCGTCGAAGCATCGCCCTATACGGACATCACGGGCGGTCTGCTGCAGGCCGTCGAGTTCTTGAACGAGAAGCAACCGGGGCGTAAGACGATCTTCATCTTCTCGGACCTCAAGGAAGACCTCGAGGCGGGCTACGTGCGCGACCTCGCCGTGCCCGTGGACGGATTCGAGGTGATCGCCCTCAACGTCACCAAGCTGCGCAGCGACAACGTCGACCCGCGCGAATACCTCGAGCGCCTAGAAACGTGGCGCCGCAAGGTCGAAGCCGAAGGCGGCACCTGGCGCGTCATCAACGACCTCGACCGGCTCGAGACGCTGCTCTGAGCTCGCCGGGCGTATCGAAAAAAAGCCCCGGCGACCTTGCGGCCGCCGGGGCTGTCGACTGAGCTCAGTCTCGAACGAGGCTATTAGTGCTCGTAGCCTCGCTCGCCATGCTCTGCCGTATCGAGCCCCTCGCGCTCCGCATCCTGTGACGGGCGCAACCCGATCGTCATCTTGATGATCTGGAAGATGATGAAGGTTACGACGCCCGACCAGACGATCGTGAAAAGAACGCCGGCCGCTTGGATCATGACCTGGCTGCCGATGCTCTCGATGCCGGCGACGCCACCGAAGGCTGCTGCGCCGAACACACCCGTCAAGATCGCGCCGAGGATGCCGCTGACCGCATGGACGCCGAAGACGTCGAGCGAGTCGTCATAGCCGAGCATCCTCTTGAGCCCCGCGACCGCCCACAGGGAGACGAGGCCCGCGATGATGCCGAGCGCAATCGCACCGACCGGCCCGACCGCGCCGCAAGACGGCGTGATGGCAACGAGACCCGCGATCGCACCCGAGGCGCCGCCGAGCATCGTCGGCCTGCCGCGGAAGAGCCACTCGCCGAAGGTCCAGGCGCACACGCCCGCAGCCGTCGCGACGAAGGTGTTGAGGAACACCAAGCCGGCGAAGTTGTTGGCTTCGAGGCCCGAGCCCACGTTGAACCCGAACCAGCCCACCCACAGCAGCGCGGCACCGGTCAGCACGAAGGGCAGATTGTGCGGCGGCATCGGAGCGCTGCCGTAACCCACCCGCTTGCCAACCACGAGCGCGCCGACGAGGCCGGCGATGCCCGCGTTGATATGCACGACCGTACCGCCTGCGTAGTCGAGGGCGCCGAGCTGGAACAGAAAGCCCTCGGCGTACCACACCGCGCGTGCGATCGGCAGGTAGGAGAACGTGAACCAGAGCACCGCGAACAGCAACACGGCGGAGAACTTCGTGCGTTCCGCGAAGCCGCCGACCGCCAGCGCGGTCGTCAGGGCCGCGAACGTCGCTTGGAAGACGACGAACACGTACTCGGGAATCACGACGCCGTCGGTGAACGTGGCGGCATTGGTATCCGGAGTGAGACCCATGAGGAAGAAACGGCTGAAGTCGCCGATATAGGTCCCGGGTCCGTTGAACGCCAGGCTGTAGCCGTAGACGACCCACAGCACGGTCAGCAACGAGAAGACCACGAGAACCTGCATCAGAGTCGACAACACGTTCTTCGAGCGGACCTGGCCGCCGTAGAACAGCGCGAGGCCGGGGACGGCCATCATGATGACCAGCAACGTGCTGACCAGCATCCAGGCCGTGTCGCCCTTATCCGGCACGGGTGCCGCATCCTGCGCCCAGGCGAGTGCCGGACCTAGTGCTGCGAACAGCGCGGCGGTCGCGGCCGAAATCTGTCTTGAGATTTTCATCGTTATCGTCCTCTCGTTCATAGCGCCGCGTCGCCGGTCTCGCCCGTGCGGATGCGTACCGCCTGCTCGAGATCGAAGACGAACACCTTGCCATCGCCGATCGAGCCCGTGCCCGCGGCTCCCGTGATGGCTTCCAACGCTTGCTCCACGAGCGAGTCCGGCACGGCCGCTTCGATCTTCGTCTTGGGCACGAAGTCGACCGTGTACTCGGCGCCGCGATAGAGCTCCGTGTGGCCCTTCTGCCGGCCGAAGCCCTTGACCTCGGTCACCGTCATGCCCTGCACGCCCGCCTCGGCCAAGGCCTGGCGAACGTCCTCGAGCTTGAACGGCTTGATGACCGCCGTGATGAGTTTCATGTCCAATACCTCGTTGTAGTGTTCATGGTGGGGCTCAGTTGATGCCGATGCTCTTCTTGATGCCGAACACGAGCGCCCACTCGCCCGACGCGCCGCCAAAGCCGTCGTCGAACGAGTCGCTCACGGGTAAGTCGTCGCTGTAGGTGGCCGCGATGGACAGGTCGACACCCTCTTCTTCCATGCTGTAGGTGTAGCCGAGCTCGAGGTAGTCGCCGTCGAAGTCGTCGCCGAAGCTGCCGAACTTGTAGTACGGGCCCACCTCGGGCGAGATCGTGATCGACGTGAACGTGTAGTCGGCCGGCGTGCCGAAGCCGTCGTACTCGCCGACCGCGATGTCGAGCGCGAAAATGCCGTAGCCGACGCCGAGATTCACCTCGTCGTAGCTGTCGTCGAAATTGTCCGTGTAGCGGTAGGCCGTGTAGCCGATCTTGTAGGTGAAGTCCTCGCCGCCCGCGTAACCCGCATAGAGGTCGTACTCCAAACCGTCGCCGACGTCGGCGCCCCAGGTGCCGAGATAGAAGCCGCCCTGCGTATAGTCGATGCCGGCGTAGGCGGAGCTGTCGTCCTGGTGGATGCCGCGGAAAATGTACTCGCTGACCCAGCCGATGTTGGCCGAAACCTCGGCCATCGAAGTGGCCGGCACGGCGGCCGCCGAGAGGGCGAGAACGGGGATGAGGTTCTTCATTGTCATGGCGCGTTTCTCCTGATTGCGCGGAAAGTGTTCTGGACGGCGACGCCATTGCACCATCCGTGCCATCGGCCCACGGCAATGAAAATCAGAGAGTTAGCGCTGACTACGCGCGTGTTACACGAAGCCGCGAGCACCAGGTTGGTGCGGCGCTGCACCAGGACGGAGCAGCGCTCCGGAGAAGAGCCCTTCAGGGATCGTCGGGCGCCACAGTGAAGTGCAGCCCGTCGAGCTCCGTCGTCACGGCGATCTGGCAGGAGAGCCGCGAGCGCTGCACGTCGAACGAAGGCGACGTCGCGAGCATCGCGCGCTCCTCGTAACGGCGCGGGGGTAGTCGCGCCACCCACTCAGGATCGACGAGCACGTGGCACGTGGCGCACGCGCACATGCCACCGCAGGTGGCCTCGACGGTGAGCGGCAGGCCGCGGATGTTCTCCATGATCGACAGGCCGAGGCGCGCGTCGACCTCGACGTCACGCCCTTCCTTGTCGGTGACGACGAGCTTGACCATGCACGATCTGCCGGACGACCACGAGGGGCGTCGCGACTATAGCAGAGGGCCGCCGAGCGGCCGGCGCTCAGCGCGAGTTGTAGGGATCGAACCCGCCGCCGCTGTCCGGGCCCTTGCCGCGCGAGCGCGCGGCGGCCGGATGCTTAAGCGATAGATCCTCGTCGCCGTCGTCCTTGGCGCCGCCGCCGCCCGGCTGTTTCCCCGCACCATCGGCGCCGCGTAAGACGGGCACCTTCTGCGTGGGCTCGAGCGCGAGCGCGCGGTTCTCCAGACGCTTCAACAGGACCGACGTGCTCTCGAGCACGTCGGTAGCCCAGCGCCAGACGGCCTTACCGCGGGCGTCGTGCTCGACCTTGCCCACGGGTTGCTGCGGCGTCTCCTGCGCGTCTTCGACGTCCTTGTCGGCTGGTTGACCCATATTCTGTCAAACCCGATACCAGGCACCGAAACCAAGGCTAGCGCCCTTGCGCGGCAGGCGCCACGAACGCGGTCACAGACCTTGACGAGGGAATCAGCCGGCGAGGACGGCGAGCGCGGCGCGGTGCAGGTCGCGGGTCGCCGCCGCGACCACGTCGCCGCCGGCGAGCGGCACGCCGCCCTGCCAGTCGGTCACGACGCAACCGGCGCCCTCGAGGATCGGGATCAACGGCACGATGTCGTAGGACTTGAGCTGGCTCTCGACGACGAGATCGATGTAGCCGGCCGCGAGCATCGCGTAGTTGTAGCAATCGCCGCCGAACCTCGTGAGCAGGCACTGCGCGGCCAACGTTTGAAACGCCGCCGCGTTGCGCCCTACGAACATGTCGGGGTGCGTGCTCGCGAGCACGGCCGTCGCGAGGCTCGAGCATTGCCGGCTGCGCAGCCGCTCGCGACGGTCGGCCTTGATGAGCCAGCTGCCGCTCGGGCCGCCGAAGAACACCTCTTCGAGCACGGGCTGAGCGAGCAGTCCGAACAGCGGCCGCTGCCCGCGCGTGAGCCCGATCAGCGTGCCCCAGAGCGGCGAGCCCGTCATGAACGCGCGCGTGCCGTCGATGGGATCGATGAACCACGTGTACTCGCCGCGCGCCTTACGCTCGCCTTCCTCCTCGGCGACGATGCCGTGGTCGGGATAACGCGCGACGATCGCGGCGCGCAGCACGCGCTCGATCGCGCGGTCGGCGTTGGTCACGGGGTCGAACTTGGCTTGACCCTTGTTCTCGACGGTGATCGGCTGGCGAAAGTGCGCCGCCGCGATGCCGCCAGCCGTGTGGGCCAGCTCCAGCGCGAAGTCTTCGAGCTCGAGGATCTCGTCGGACATGCGGAAGTGGAAGCTGCCGTTAGTGCGCGAGCGCCGGCGCTTGGGTGGCGTCCGCCGGTTTCGGCGTCCGGCCGAGCACCAACCACAACACCACGATGATGGCCGTCGAGATCGCCGGCGCCACCGCGGCCGCCCAGAGCAGCTGTTGCGGCGACCACTGTGCCGCTATGAGGGCACCGCCGATCAACGGGCCCACGAGTGCCCCTATTCGGCCGACGCCGAGACCGGCGCCCACACCCGTCGATCGGAGGTAGGTCGGATAGTAGCTCGACGCCAGCGCATTAAGCCCCGGTTGGCCGCCGACGATGCACCAGCCCGCGATGGTCACGATGACGTACAGCATCGGCAGCGAGAACTCGGGCTGGCCGATCAGCGCGACGCTCACGGTGGCGACGGCGAACGTCAGCGCGAGCATCGGAGTGAAGCCCGCGCGCGTGATCAGCCACGCGAGCCCGAAGGCGCCGACCGTTCCGCCGACTTGCACGAACGTGCCGAGCAAATTCGCGGTGCCGCGGTCATAGCCCATCAGGGTCTGGAAGATCAGCGGCAACCAGCCCGCCAGTGAGTACAGCGCGAGGATGTTGGTGAAGTTGACGATCCAAAACAGGAACGTCACTAACGCACGACCCTCGCGAAACAAGTGCCAGAACGGTATGCCCTGGCGACTCGTCTCGCTGGCCGTGAACCGAGTATCCGAGCCAATCCGCAGCGTGGGATCGAGCTCAATCAGCCAGCTAGCGAGGCGATCGCGGTTCCGCCCGCGAACCGCGAGAAACTGCAAGGACTCCGGCAGCCACACGAACATCAGGATTGCGATCACGAACGGCACAACGCCGCCGAAGATGAACACGGCGCGCCAACCGAACGCGTCGATCAGCGCGTTCGCCACGAAGCCGCTGATCGCAGCGCCGGCCGTGAAGCCGACCGTGATGCACATGATCCAGGCGACGCGCGTCCGCTTCGGGCTGTACTCGCCGACGAGCGCCGTCGCGTTCGGAATGATGGATCCAAGGCCGAAACCCGCAATGAACCGTAGCCAGCGCATCTGCTCGACGTCCTGCGCGAAAGCCGTCGCCACGGTCATGACCGCATAGAACAGCGTCGCCCCGACGAGGACGGGGCGGCGTCCGATCTTGTCGGCCATCGTGCTGAAGATGATGGCGCCGGCGAGGACCCCGGCGTGTCCCCATGCGAGCAGCCCACCGAGCGTCGGAGGGGGCACGTTCCACTCGGCGAACATCGTCGTCGCGACGAAGGCCATCACTTGGACGTCGAAGCCGTCCATGATCAGCGAGGCCAGGCAGAGCGCGAACACGCGGACCTGCAGCGGGCCGATCCGGCAATTGTCCATGACTTCGGTGAGGTTGATCGTTCCGGCCGCGGCGCCAGAGGCTTGCATCGTTCTTCTCCCCCTTCCGCGCCATGGACCGCCCAGGGCTCGCCCACTATACACGCGGGGCCAGGAGCGCCATACAAAAGGAACGTCAGGCTGGGAAGAAGTCGATCGGCTTGGTTGTCGTGATGGCTTCGACGTCGTCGCGAGCCTCGAACTGAAATTGCAGCACTCGTTGGACGAGCGCCTTCTCGAGCTCCGCGTCGCCGAGCTCCGAGGACACGACTTCGCAGAAAGTCACGCGGCCGTCGGGAGCGATCGTGAGTCTCAGCACGACCTTGCCCTGGAGCGCCGGATTCTCGCGCAGCGCGCGATTGTAGAGCGTGAAGATTCGGCCCTTGTTGGCGTCGAACACACGCTCGATTTCTTCGCGGCTACGCGACGCCTTGTCGCTGGCGCCGGAACGTTGCGCGGCGCCCCCCGCGGGACCGAAGCCGATGCCCTCGACGGGGCTCTCGACGACCGTCGTCGTGCGGGCGCTTAAGCCCCCGCCGCCCGTGTTGCGGCTCAAAGCCGCCGTGTTGATGCCGCTGCTGGCCGTGCCGACGCGCGAGGTGATCAGCGAACGCTCGTTGACGGGCACATCGCCGGGACCCGTGGTGCCCGTGCGCTCGAGTCGATTCGCTGCCGCATCGGCGTTGGTGCGCAGCGCAGAGAGTTGCGAGGCGAATTGGAGGACACCGGCCGAGCGCGCTCGCTCGCGGGCTTGCGTCGTCGTATCGACGGGAGCCGGCGGCGGCTCGTTGTCGACGACGGGCTCCGGCTCCACGCGGCGTTGCTCGACGACCGGCTCGGGCTCGACGACCGGCGGCAGCACGGGCTCCTCGCGCACGACCGGCGGCGGCGGAGGCGGCGGCGTCTGCCGCTCGACGACGAGCCGCGCGAGGCGCCTGGGAATCTCCTGCACCTCCGTGGCGCTCGGCTCGGGCACGGGCAGGAACGACATGACGAGCGACAGAACGGCGAGCCCGACCAACGCGATCCGGAGAAACTTGCGCAGCCGCGCCTGCTCCTCCTCGCCCGTCGTCCAGGGCAGGTCGTAGACTCGATAGATTGTCGCCGCGGCGGTCATCGATCGAGCCTCAACCGCCAGCCGCGGCTACTCTGAGCCCGGCCGTGTTTTCGGCCTTCTGCAGAACGGCGAGCGACAAGCGCCCGTAGTCGGCAGCCGTGCAGGTGGCCATGATTTTCTTCAACAGACTATACGGGATGTCGCGGTCGCCCATGATCGTGACCTCGCGATCGGCGATGGCGTCGTCGCCCTCGGCGGCGAGCATCGCCCGGCCGGCTTGATCCTCGAGCGCGGCCTTGAGCTCGGGGATGATCACCGCGGCAGACGCGTTGATCGTCGCGAGCTCGGCGACGGGCCGGCCTTGCACGAGCACCTGCGTGTCGGTCAGCAACACGACGACGGACTCGCGCGCCTTCGCCTCGGCCGTCGAGTCCGGCAGCACGATGTCCCTGGCGTTCGGAAGGACGTCGACGTCGCTCGAGTTCACGAGCAGGAAGAACACGAGAATCGTGAAGATGTCCATCATCGACACGAGATTGATCGCGGCCCTCGCCTTGTGGCGCTTGTGATGCCGCTCCATGCGCGCGGCGCGACCCATGAATTTCATCGTCGGCGCCTCAGTTTCGCACCGGCGCATCGCCGATCGATACTTCGGGGAACAAATCGGACTTGATGAGGCGGTCGTCCTTAGGATCGCGGCTTTCGGCCACGCGCACGCGGTCCATGACGGCGACGAGCAGCTCGTACGAGATCTCGGGCTCGAGCAGCAGCGTAGCGTCCGATTTGTCGGGAAACTGCGCTTTGATGCGCGCGAGATACGCCGATAGCTCGTCGAGCCGGTAGTCTTCGCCGTTCTTGTCGATGCGATTCAGAGCGCCGGTAGCGCGATCGCCGATCTCAATCCCCAAGTCGCGCACGGTGATCTCGAGCTGGAACTGCGGCTGCTCGTCGACCACCTGTGACTGGCCCGCCGGCAGATTGAGCTCGAGAATCGTGAGTCGCGAGAATACGGCCGTGATGAGCAGGAACGGTGTCAACACCACCATGAGGTTCATGAAGGCAGTGATGTTGAGCTCCTGCACTTCTTTGTGGCGCTGCCGATGCGCGCTACGTCTGCTCACGGATCCGCTCCTCGTTGCGGGCGGCGAAGGCTAATTGGCGGCCTTGTGCTTCGGCGCGCCGGCGGCGGGCTGGGGTTCGCCGCCCGACCGCTCGGTGATCGTGTTCAGGAACTTCACCGATGCCATCTCGAGGCTGTCGATGATCTCGGTCGTCTTGGTCTGTAGCAGCGTATGCACGAGCAGCAGCGGGATCGCGACGATGAGACCGAACGCCGTCGTATTCATGGCGACCGAGATACTGGCCGACAGCAAATCGGCCTTCTCGGCCGGATTGGCGGTCGCCACGGCCGTGAACGCGCTGATGAGGCCAACGATCGTGCCGAGCAGCCCGAGCAGCGTGGCGATGTTCGCGAACGTCGCGAGATAGTGCGTGCGCTTCTCGAGGCGCGGCATCACCTCCATGAGGCTCTCTTCCATCGCTTGCTCGACGTCCTCGCGGCGCCGCGCCGAGCGCACGCGGTTCAGCCCATAGGTCATGATCTGGCCGATCGCAGCCCCGGATTTGCTCGTCACCTGCACTGCGCCGGCGAGGTTGCCGGCCTTCAAGTACGGCGTCACGGCATTCCACAGCGCCTTGTTCTTGGCCGTGGTCAACGTGAGGAAGACCCAGCGCTCGATGGCGATCGCGAGCCCGAGCCCAAGGACGATCGCGATCGGATACATGAACAGGCCACCTTCCTGAAAGAATTTGACGGTGGTGGTGTAGACGTCCATCGAACTCACTCCTTCTGACCTGCGCCGTGCAGGCTCTCGTAATAGCTCAAGTGCCGCTCGAAGACCTCGGGATCGACGGGTGCCAACACCTCGTCGAGCAGCGTGTTGACGGGGCGCCCAACCAAGTCGCCGAGGTCCGACCTTTTCCAAGGCACGATATAGAGCACCTTAGGCAATTCCGCATTGCCCGTAATTGACGTGGTTCCCAGATCGAGCGTGTCCATGGCGCTCCTCGCCGGCGGCGCGCCCCGCGGTGGTGCGGGCGGCGTGGCCGGTGGCTGGGCGGCCGGTGCCGGCGCCGACGGCGCCGCGGCCGGGGGCCCCGGCATCGCGATCGCCACACGCGTGGCGCCGACGTCGACGGCCGGCTCGAGGTCCTCGACGGCGGCGAGCGGCGCGCGACGCCGCTCGCGCGCGGGCTCGTCGACGGACTGAGCGAAGGCGGCGGGCACTGCGAGCAGGAGCATGACCGCGAGGGCCGTTCTCATGGGCCATTCTCCTGTGCGACGTGCGCCGCACCGGTGTTGCCGGCGCGGCGGCGCAGATCGATGATCCAGCGACCCACCGTTTCGTTGGGCTCGGCGAGCGACGCCTGATAGATCTCGTAGTGCTCGAGCGCCTCGGCCGTGCGTCGCAGATACACGTCGAGCAGCACGCCCAAGTTGTAGTGCGCGAGGGCGTGCTCGGGGTCTACGCTAAGTGCGCGGCGGTACGCCGCTTCAGCCTCGGCGAACTTGCCCTCCTCGCGCAGCAGGATGCCGAGCTGCGTGTTGGCGGTCGCGTGGCCGGGGTCTACGCCCAGCGCGCGCGCCAGCGCCGCGCGCGCGTCGTCGCGCCGGCCGTCGTGGAGATAGACGAGCGCGAGATTCACGTGCGGGCCGGGATAATTCGGGTACTCGAGCGTGAGCTGTTCGAGCTCCAGCTCGGCTTCGAGCCAATTTTCGGCGCGCATCGCCACGAGCGAGCGCGTGTGTGCGGCGGCCGCGGCTTCGGGCACGACGAGCGTGGCCTCGGCAGCCGCGGCTTCTTGTTCGGCGGCCCGGCGCTCGCCGCGACGGTCGCGGCGCTCGTCGGGCTCGGCACGCGCGACCGTGGGCGTGACCACCGCGCGCGGCGTCTCGACCTCGGCCTGGCGTGGCGTCGATGATCCGCACGCCGCGAGCGCGAGCGCAAAGCCGACGGCGAACGCGTGTTTAGCGAATGGCTTCGACAAAGGTCTCTCCGATCTCGGCCTTGGCGTAACGTCCCGGCAGTAGCTCGACGAGCGCCGTGAGGCTCTTCTTGACCCACTCGTCGTAGATGCCCTCGGCCGTACGCGCCGCGTTGGTCTCGTGGAGCTCGATGGCCTCCTCTTCGAACGGGAAGGCCTGCTCCTCGAGCAGGATGTCGTATTGCTCGAGCTCCTCGGTCGTGAGCTCGACAGGCCGCTCCGACGCGTAGAGGTCCTTGCTGAGCGCGTGATAGAGCTCGGCGATCTCGTAGTTGGCGGCCGTCGTCACGTCGGCGACGCCGTAGTCGGCGGCCTTGCCGTAGGCCGCGAGCGCCTCTTCCATGCGCGTCTGCTTCGTGGCGAGGCTCTTGTCGAGCGGAATCACGAGGCGCGCGCCCAAGAACGCGTCGCGCGTGGGCGCGGCGAGCTCGAGCTGCGATTTCGCCGCGAGATAACGCGTGCGATCCGTGCGCTCGCTACCGGCCATGGCGTCGGCGGCGACGAGGTCCTGCATCCAGCGTACGCGCTCGGCGTAATTGCCGGCGGCGCCCGCGAGGTCGATGAGCTGCTGGCGCGCTTCGACGGCCTCGGCCACTGGCCGCGGGTAGCGTTCGACGAACCGGCCGAAAGCGCCGGCGGCCGCCGCGCTCTGACCCGTGCTCGCGTAGAGCTCGGCCGAGCGCCACAGCGCCTCGCGCTTGACCTCGACGGGTCCGTCGCCGTCGGCGATGCGCTCGAACTCGCCCGCGGCGCGCGCGCTGTTGCCGGCTGCGACGTAGGCGACGGCGAGGTTCGCGGTCACGTCGGCCGCGAGCTCGTGATTCGGAAAGCTCGCGCGGAAATTCTCGAGCACGCTCGTCGCGCGCTGCCAATCGCCGAGCTGGATGAGCGCGGCGCCGGCGTCGTACTCGGCCGTCGCACGCACGGACGATGCGGGGGCGGCCTGCGCCACGCGCAGGAAGTGATTCACGGCGAGGTCGAGCTGCCCGGCCGAGCGCGCCTGCTCGCCCTGCTTGTAGATCGACGACGCGATGCGCTCCGTGACCTCGCCGCGCTGCGGATCGTCTCCCGGCACGAACGCGGCCAGCTGCTGGTAGGCCGTCTCCGCGGCCGCGAAGTCGGCGAGATCGAACTCGGAGTGGGCCACGACCGTCCAGGCCGTGCGCTCGAGTTTCGGCTCGACGGACGGCGTGCGGGCGACGACGGCGCGGCCGACGTCGCGCGCGCGCACGAACTCGCCGAGCGCGAACAGTTTTTCGGCGGCGTCGGTCTGCACGACGGGCGCCTGAACGTGGGCCGAGTAGGCGTCGGCGAAGCGCAGGGCGCTGTCGATGCCCTGTCGGTGCCATTCCGCGCGTGACGCGCCGCTCAAGCGTTCCTCGTGCTTCGCGTAGGAGAGCAGCGCCGCGTAGCCGGCCTCGCCGCCGTTCGCGTGGAACGGATAGGCATAGGCCGTGCGCTCGTACTCGGCCGCCGCATCGCGGTAGTTGCCGCTCTCGAACAACACTTCGGCGAGCAGGAAGTTGGTCTCGCCCGCGTTCGCGTCGTCGGGGAACGATTGCAGATAGGCGCGATACCAGCGCGCCGCGGCCGCGAACTCCGCCTGGTCGTTGGTCTTCTGAGCCTCGGCATGATGATAGGCGGCGAGATCCGTGACGTTGCTCTTCAAGTGCGCCACGACCTCGGGCTGCTGCTCGAACATGAAGCGTTGCCAGTAGGGGCTGCCGGGACCGTAGGTCTCGACGAAATTTTCCTTGCCCTCGAGCACGAGGTCGGCGAACTCGCCCTTCTTGAACGCCTCGATGACCTCGACCTGCAGCAACGGTGCCTTCGCGTGATACGGGTCGAGATCCACGAAGGCGTGGTAGGCGTCGGCGGCGTCCTGGAACCGCTCCTGCTCGAGATAGAGGTCGCCCAAGTTCGTGTAGGCGATGAACGCGTACGGCCGTGCGCCGCGGCGGTTGAACCAACGCGAGATCGACTCGGGGCCGTCGAGGTACGAGAAGCCGATCGAGAGCACGCGGAACGTGTCGTCGACGATCTCCTGCTGCGCGCGACCCATCGCCGAATAGAGCACGGCCGGGTCGCGATCGCTTGCGACCGCGTTGTCCGTGCCGAGCTGCCGGTCGAGCAGCCCGAAGAACGACCCGAGGCTCTCGTCGTAGCGCTGCTGCTTGAACGCCGACCAGCCGTGCTTGTAGAGCGACTGTTCATAGAACCCCGAGGCTTCGCCCGCGGTGAGGACGTGCTCGTAGGCGCGCTCGGCGTCGCGGTAGCGCTTGAGGACGAACAGCGTCTCGCCGCGCCGGAACTCGGCCTCGGCGCGATGCACCGTGGAGGGATACCGCGCGATGAGCCGATCGAGCGTCGCAAGCGAGTCGTCGTTACGGCCCTCGGCCTCGTAGGCCCGCGCGAGCTGATAGAGCACGAGGTCGTTCTTGGCGTAGTTCGGATACGCCGTGAGCAGCTGCTCGTACATCTCAATCGTGCCGCCGAGCGCGCCGAGCGACTCCACGTTGCTCGCGAGCTCCTCGACGTCGGCCGTTTCGAGCTGCAAGTCGGCGAGGCGGCGCATGGCCTCGGCGCGCAGCAGCGGATCCTCGGACGCCACGTCGAGGAACAGGCGGTAGCTCTCCATCGCCTTCGCCTCGCTGCCGACGATGGCGGCCGAGGTGTCGACGTCGACGCGGCTGCGCTCGAGGTCCTTGATCGTGCCCGTCGGCTCGGGCTCCTTCTCGCGGCGTGGGTCGCGGTCGCGGCCGAACGGCCAAATGGCCGCCATCGCGAGCAACACGACGAGCGGCGCGTTAGTCATTGGGCGCTCCCGCGAGCGCCCCGCGGTCGTCGGCTTGCGGCTCGACGCGCGCCGAGGCGCGGTCGTAGATCGACGCGAGCGCGAAACGCGCCTGGAGCATGTAGGTATTGAGCCGGTCGCGCTGCGCCTTGAGCTCGTCGACGGCGATGCCCTGGAGGAACTGCTGCTGACTTCCAAGCGCGGCTTGCGCCGTGGCTTGCAAGCCCTCGACGCGCGGCGCGAGCGCGTCGATGCGCACCGTGAGCTCGGCGAACTTCTGCGGCCAGTCGTTGCGCGCGCGCTCGACCTCGTGATGGCGCCGCTGCGCTTCGCGGAGCTGGCGGTCGAGATCGCCCAAGCTCTTGCGCTCGGCCCAGAGCCGGGCCCTGTAGTCGCGGCGCAGATCCCAGAGCAACAGGCCGCGCAGAAAGCGCTGCTTCGCGCGCGCCTCCTCGCCCGCAGCGTCGTTCGGCAGCAGCGCGAGCTTCGGCTCGAGGCTCTCGAACGTGGCCCAGAGCTCCTGTTCCTTCGCCGTGCCCAGCGCGACGACGTCCTCGCTGCGCTCGATGGCTTGCAAACGCGACTCGAGCTCGACGCGCCGCGCCGCCATCGCATCGAGGTCCACGCTCCACAGGGCCGAATCGATGTTCGGCAGCCGCGCGGCATAGGCGCGCTGCCGAGTGTCGAGAATGTCGTCGAAGGCGCCGAGGCTCTCGACCCAGCGATCGAGGTTGCGATTGAGCTCGACCAAGTCGCGGTAGTTCTTGAGTCCCTCTTGAAAACGATGGGTCGCGAGCAGCTCGTAGAGGTAGCGGCTCTCGACGGAGTCGGGAATGCGCTCGAGGCGCCAGTACCAGCCCGACGCCTCGCTCGCCTCGCCCGGGCGCTGCGCCAGGAGCTCGGTGATGAGCGCGCCCTGCTCGATGCTGTCGATCGCTTGCGTGAGACGTGCGATCTCACGATCGAACGCCTCGATGGCGTCGACGTAGTGGTCGGCCGCCTGCTTGTCGGCGCCGAGCTGCGCGAAGGCGTAAGGCACTGCCAGCAGCGACTCCTGCACGGCCGAGTCGAGCAAGCTGCGCTCGCGCAGCGCGAGCCACGGCGCGAGCGCGGCGCGATAGTCGGCCGACTCGGCGTCCGACCAGCCGACGCCGAGCAACGCTTTGTTCGAGAACGGCCCGGTCAGGCGCACGCGCTGCAACGACGGCTTGGCCTCGACGGGCCGCGCGGCTTGGAGCCACGCGTAACCGAGCGCGACGTTGGCCTTGTCGCGCAAGGCGTCGAGCTCGGGGTTCTCGGGGTCGAGCTGGCCGACCTCGTCAAGCACGCGTGCGCCGGCTTCGATCTGGCCGAGCCGCACGAGCGCCACGCCGACGTTGTATTTCGCGTAGCCGACCCAGGCGTCGCTCGGCCGGCGCCACGATTCGAGCGCCGTGAGCGCATCGGCGAATCGGCCTTGGTCCATGAGCACCTGGGCGTAGAGCATGTGCCGCTCGGGCGTAAGATCCTCGGGCAGCTCGCCCATGATCCGGCTTAAGCCCGCTTCGGCCTCGGGTAGATAACCGCGCTGATGCCAGATCTTCGCGAGGAAGAACCAAGCGCGATCGTGGAGCTCGGGCTCGACCGATTGCTGCAAGACGCGTTCGAAGATCTCGCCGGCCAAGCGATGCTGGCCGTAGGAGAGATAGAGGCCGCCGAGCATGAGCTCGCCTTCGGCGCCGTGATTCGCAAGCTCGCCGCGTTGCTGCGCGGCCATGAGGCGCGTCAGCGCCGAGAAGTAGTCATCCTGGAAGAACTCGAACAGGACTTCGCCATAGGCGAGATCCTGGACGACGACGCCGTCGTCCTTGTCACGCGCAGCCACCGCGTCGGCGGCCGGCACCGCAAGCGCGGCCGCCACCAAAGTCAGCAGCCGGGCCACCGGCTACTCCCACTCCTTGACGACGAACTCGGGCTGTTGCTTGCTCTCGCGATCCGAGATCGTGAGCTCGATGAATTTCGGCCCGATGCCCTTCTCGAACACGAGCGACGCCGCGCGGCGATAGTCGCGCGTGTGCGGCCCCTCGCCCGTGAACACGGCGACGAGCTCGTGCTCGCCGGCCTTCAGGTTGCCCATGAAGAGGCGCTGCACGCCGCCCTTGAGCAGGGCCTCGGCTTCGCGCTCGGTGTAGAGGTAGTTGGCGACGTCCTTGTTGTCGATCTTGAGCTCCACGGAGTCGAGGCCGAAGAACTCGCCGACGTCCATCGAGATGAACACGGCGGTCTGCGTGTTCGACGGGAACAAGAGCTCCTCTTCGAGCAGGAACAGGTCGCGATTCAAGTCGAGCACCTGCTTCTTCAAGTCCTGCACGTCCTCGTCGAGAGTGCGAAACTCGGCGCGCTGCTCCGCGGCCGCATCGGCGCGCGGCGCGAACTCCGGCACCGCGGCCGTCGGCGCTTCCTGCGCGGCCGCGAACGCGGGCACCGCTGCCGTTGGCACCGCCGCCGCGAGCACCGTGAGAGAGGCCGACGCGATCCACCTGACTGCCATCTTTAGCTCCAACCGCCGTACCGATTCGTCACTCGCGCAGCAACGCTTGCACGCGCTCGAGATACTGCTGCTCGTTACCGCGCCGAAAACCCTCGAAGACTTCGCGCACCACGCCGCCGCGATCGATGAGCACCATGACGGGCATCCTCGTCACGTCGTAGAGCCGGCCGACCTCACCGGCCGCATCGTGCAGCACGGGGTAATTCGCATCCGCAGTCACGTCGCTCGCCTGGCGCGCGTTCTGATCGAGGCTCACCGCGAGCAGCTCGACGCCGGCGTCCTGGTAGCGGTCGCGCATGGCCGCGAGCTCTTCGAGCTGCGCGCGGCAATCGCCGCACCAGGTCGCCCAAAAACTTAAGATGACGACCTCGCCGCGGTACTCCGACAGGCGCAAGTTCTTGCCCGCGAGGCTCTTCAAGACGAAGTCCGGCGCCTCGGCGCCGCGCAATTGCGTCGCGGCCGAGCCGCTGCCCGCGACGGCGAGCAACGCCATGAGCGCCACGCCCTTCCATCGCGCTCCCATCGATTCCTTCATGCAACGGCCCCCGGGCACTCACTCAAACGGGCGGGCGCCAGCCACCCTAGTCCGCCGCGACCACGCGGGCTATGAGCCAGGTCTCAATCTCTCGGCGGCGAGGCTTCGGGAAGAAGGAGCACGAAACGTGCCAGCAATCACAGACGCGGCGCAGGCCGCGCCGTTGCTGGATGTCCATAGTGCTTATAGCGCGGTCGTGCGTGCGTTTTGTCGGCGTGCAGCTACACGGCGAGGGCTTGCACCTCGCGAAACGCGGGGAAAACCGCTCCGCGCCGTGTCGCCGCGCGGCGACACGGTGACGTGCGCGCTAGCCCACCCACTCGCGCGCGTTGTCGAACAATCGCTGCCACGGCGAGCACTCGCCCCAGTCCGCGGGGTGCCACGACAGCTGTGCCGTGCGGAACACGCGCTCGGGGTGCGGCATGATGATCGTCACGCGGCCGTCGGCATTGCTCAAAGCGGCGATGCCGCGCGGCGAGCCGTTGGGATTCGCGGGATAGCGCACGGCGACGCTGCCGTCGTTGGCGACATAGCGCGCCGCGACCAGCTTGCCATCGCATTCCTCGAGCGCGCTTGCCGACGCGAACTCCGCACGGCCCTCGCCGTGCGCCGTGACGATCGGCAAACGCGAGCCCACCATGCCGCGCATGAGCACCGACGGGCTCGGTGCGATCTCGACGAGTATCAAGCGCGCCTCGAACTGATCGGAACGGTTGCGCAGGAATTTCGGCCAAGCCGCCGTGCCCGGGATGAGCTCCTTGAGCGCCGCGAGCATCTGGCAGCCGTTGCACACTCCCAGCGCGAACGCGTCGCCGCGCGCGAAGAGCTCCGTGAACTGCTGCCGCACGCCGTCGTGGTAGAGGATCGTCTTCGCCCAACCCTCGCCGGCCCCCAGCACGTCGCCGTACGAGAAGCCGCCGCACGCGACGACGCCGCGATAGTCTTCGAGCCCCTTGCTTCCCGCGAGCAAGTCGCTCATGTGCACGTCGTGAGCCTCGAAGCCCGCGCGGTCGAGCGTCGCGGCCATCTCGCGCTGGCCGTTGACGCCTTGCTCGCGGAGCACGGCGACCTTGGGCCGGCCGGCGCGTGCGCCGGCGCGCCGTTCGGCGGGCAACGGGAACGTGAGCTTCACGTTGAGGCCGGGGTCCTGCTCGTCGAGCGTCGCTTCGTAGGCCTCGCGCGCGCACTCGGGGTCGTCGCGCAACGCCTGCATGCGGTACGTGAGCTCCGACCACTTGCGGTGCAATTCGCTGCGCGGGGCCCGATACAGCTCCGCGCCGCCGCGCGTGACGGCGAGGTCGCCGTGCTCGGCCACGCGCGCGACGACGGCGTGCTCGACCTCGTTCTCCGCGAGCACGCGCAGGGCGCGCGGCAGGTCCGTGGCTCGCACCTGAATCACGGCGCCGAGCTCCTCGTTGAACAAGTACGCGAGCGAGTCAGTCACGGCTTTGTCGAGCTCGATGTCGAGCCCCACGTGCGCCGCGAACGCCATCTCGGCGAGCGTGACGAACAAGCCGCCGTCGGAACGGTCGTGATAGGCGCGCACGAGGTCCGCGGCGCGCAGCGCGCGTTGCGCCGCGAACCAGCGCGCGAGCACCGCCGGGTCGTCGACGTCGGGCGGCGCGCCACCATACTGGCCGTAGCACTGCGCGAGGCACGAGCCGCCGAGGCGCTGCGCGCCATTGGCAAGATCGACGAGCACGAGCGCCGAGCCCGGCTCGCGGACGAGCTCGGGCGTCAGCGTGCGGCGAATGTCGCCGACGGGCGCGAAGGCCGAGACGATCAACGACACGGGCGCCGTCACGACCCGCTCCTTGCCGCCGTCGCTCCAGACCGTGCGCATAGATAAGGAGTCCTTGCCGACGGGCACGGCTATACCTAATGCCGGGCACAGCTCCTCGCCGACGGCGCGGACCATGGCATAGAGCGTGTAGTCGTCGTCGGCATGGCCCGCCGCCGCCATCCAATTGGCCGACAGGCGAATGTCGGACAGCGCGGCCACGTCGGCGGCCGCGATGTTGAGCACGGCCTCGGCGACGGCGAGGCGTGCCGACGCGGGCCCGTCGTGAATGGCGACGGGCGTGCGCTCGCCCATCGCGAACGCCTCACCGGTGTAGCCCTCGTAGGCCGACGCCGTCACGGCCACGTCGCTGACGGGCACCTGCCACGGCCCGACGAGCTGGTCGCGCGCGCACAAGCCCCCGACCGTGCGGTCGCCGATGTGGATGAGGAACGACTTGTCGGCGACGGCGGGGAACGCGAGCACGCGGTCGACGGCCGCGGCCAAGCCGAGCTGCTCGCGGCGCCACTCGGGCGGCTTCGGCTTGGTGCGCACGGCGTGCCGCGTCATCTTCGGTGGGTTGCCAAGCAGCACGTCCATGGGCATCGCGACGGGCACGTTGCCGAGCGTCGCGTCGCGCACCACGAGCTCGCGGTCGGCCGTGAGCTCGCCGATGACGGCGAACGGGCAGCGCTCGCGCTCGCAGATCGCGACGAAGCGGTCGAGGTCGCCGGGTAGCACGGTCAGCATGTAGCGCTCTTGCGACTCGTTGCACCAGAGCTCCATCGGGCTCATGCCGGGCTCGTCGTTCGGGACGGCGCGCAAGTCGATGGTCGCGCCGCAGCGGCTGTGATCGACGATCTCGGGCACGGCGTTGCTGAGCCCGCCCGCGCCGACGTCGTGGATCGCGGCAATCGGGTTGTCCGCGCCCAGCGCGGAGCACGTGTCGATGACCTCTTGGCAGCGGCGCTGCATTTCGGCGTTGCCGCGCTGCACCGACGCGAAGTCGAGCTCGGCCTCGCCCGCGCCGCTGCCCTGCGACGACGCCGCGCCGCCCCCGAGCCCGATGAGCATCGCGGGCCCGCCGAGCACGACGAGCTTGGCGCCCGGGCCCGGCTTAGCTTTAGCGACGTTGGCCGCGCGGATGTTGCCCAACCCCCCCGCGATCATGATGGGCTTGTGATAGCCGCGCCACGCGCCACCCGTCTCGAGCAGGCTCGTGCGGAAATAGCCCGCGAGGTTCGGCCGGCCGAACTCGTTGTTGAAGCTCGCGGCGCCGATCGGACCCTCGAGCATGATCGCGAGCGGCGAGACGATGCGGTCCGGCCTGCCCGGCGACGCACGCTCCCAGGGCTGGCGCCACCCCGGCACCTCGAGGTGAGAGACCGTGAACCCCACGAGCCCGGCTTTCGGCTTCGCGCCGCGGCCCGTCGCGCCCTCGTCGCGGATCTCGCCGCCCGAGCCCGTCGCGGCGCCCGGGAACGGCGAGATCGCGGTCGGATGATTGTGCGTCTCGACCTTCATGACGAGGTGCGCGGGCTCGGTCGAGTAGCCGTAGACGCCCGTCGTGGGATCCGCCCAGAACCAGCCGGCTGAAGCGCCCGCCACGACGGCCGCGTTGTCCTTGTAGGCCGACAGCACGCCCTCGGGTGCGCGCGCGTGCGTGTTGCGGATCATCGCGAACAGGCTCTTCGGCGCACGCTCGCCGTCGATGATCCAGTCGGCGTTGAAGATCTTGTGCCGGCAGTGCTCCGAGTTCGCTTGCGCGAACATCATGAGCTCGACGTCGCTGGGGTTGCGCCCCATGGCTTTGAATTGCACGGCGAGATAGTCGATCTCGTCGGCCGAGAGCGCGAGGCCGAGCTCGGCGTTGGCGCGCTCGAGCGCCGCTCGCCCGCCGGCCAGCACGTCGACGATGCGCACGGGCCTTGGTGAGTGCTCGGCGAACAACTGCTCGCGCTGCGGCGGCTCGCTGAGCAGCGTCTCGGTCATGCGGTCGTGCAACAGCGGCGCTACGCCTAAGCGCTCGGCGTCCTTGAGCACGGCGGGGGCCGCGAGCTCGAACACGCGGCCGCGCTCGACGCGGCGCACGGGCAGCGAGCAGAGCTTGGCGATGTCGGTGGCCTTCGACGCCCAGGGCGAGATCGTGCCGAGACGCGGCACGACGTACAGGCGCTGGCGGCCGGTGACGGCGGGCGCCGGGCCGCCGCCGTAGTCGAGCAACGCCGCGAGCACACGCCGCTCGGCATCCGTGAGCGCACGTTCGAGGTGCACGAAGTGCTCGAAACGCACGGCCACGTCGGTGACGGCGGGAGCGAGCGAGCGGAGCTCGGCGCGGAGCTTTTTGAGGCGGAACGCAGTCGCTGCCGGTGGGCCGGCCAACTGCAGCATCGTCATGGATTCATCTCACGCTTCGTGAGCGTTTTGGGACGCGCATTCTACTCTCGCGGCCGCGCGGCTCGCCACTTGCTCACAGCTCATCGTAGCGAGGCGTCGCCGTGAGAGGGGGCTTTCGGCACCGCCGTGAATACGTCCCTGTAGGCTGCGTCGGCGACGTCCTGTCGCCGACGCTGCCGAAAGCCCCCTCTCACACCGACGCCTCGCTGTTGCGCTCAGCGATCATGGTCAATCGAGCGCGAGCCACGGCGTCGGCGCGTCTTGGCTCGCGAGATGCAGGGGGTAGCGCGCGTGCTCGAGCGCGGGCCCAAGCGCCGCGCGCACCTGCTCGGGCGAGTTGTTGCGCTCGCTCAAGTGCAGGCCGATGACCCATTGCACGCGCGCCGAGTCGACGCGCCGCAAGAGCTCGGTCGTCTGATCGTTGTTGAGGTGGCCGAACCGCGACGCCACGCGGGCTTTGAGCGACTCGGGGTACGGGCCACGCTGTAGGGAGTCCAAATCGTGGTTGCACTCGATCGCAAGCGCGTCGCAGTCCGTGAGCCGCTCGACCATGTGCGGCGTCACGTAGCCCGCGTCCGTGAGCATGCCGAGCCGCCGGCCCGCCGCGGTGAACGTGAACTGGCAGGGCTCGCGCGCGTCGTGCGGCACGGGATATGGCTGCACGCTGATGCCGCCGATTGCGAGCTCGCGGTGGCAGCTCAAGTGCTGGACGCGCGTGATCGTGGGCAACGCGCTGGCCGTGCCCGGAGTCATCCAGACGGGCGTGTTGTGGCGCTTCGCGAACGTCGCGATGCCCTGGGCGTGATCCGTGTGCTCGTGCGTCACGAGCACGGCGGTGACGTCGCGCGGCTGCCGATCGACGGCCTCGAGGCGTTCCTCGACGACCTTGCAGGGCAAGCCGCAGTCGACCATGAGCAGCGTCGAGCCGAACTCGACGAGCGAAGCGTTGCCGCGGCTGCCGCTGCCGAGCGAGACGAAGCGCAGCGTCACGACGGGTTCTTCAGTGAGGTGGGCAACTCGGCGGCTCGTCAGCGTTCCGTAGGTCCGCCCTTACCTTGCGGCGCATACACGGGCATGGGGAACTGCGCGACGTTGCCGCCTTCCGCGTCGGTGATCTTGCTGACACCTTGCTTGTCGACCTCGTCGATGCGGAGCACGTAGTGCATCGGCAGGTAGGTTCTCTTGACGCCGGCGAATTCGATGCGCAGCCGCTCCTCGGCCGGGTCGACGACGACGCCTTTGCGCGCATCGAACACGAGCTCTTCGATCTCGACGAAGCCGAACAGCGAGCCCGTTTGGCTCACTTGCCGTGCGTACACCTCGTAGACCTTGCCTTGATTGAGAAAGACGACGCGATAGATCGGCTTTGCTGGCATGCCCGTCCGTCCTGACTTGGCACGGAGCTTAACACAGGGCGTTGTGAGAGCCGGATCACAGTAATAGCGCTCAGCGCTGCGGTTTGCCGCGGACGGGGCGCTATGCTCGCGCACGGGGGAAGCTCGACTTCCGCACGGGTGACCGCGCCCGGCGATCAGGGAACGCTATGGCATTACGTCTGCAGATCATCAGCCGCCACCGCCAGGGCCTCGGCGAACGAGGGTCGATGGAATTTGGGCACAGCGGCGGCACGATCGGCCGCTCGCTCGAGAGCGATTGGGTGTTACCGGACGGCCAGCGCTACCTCTCGAGCCGCCACGCGGCGATCGACTATCGCTCGGGCAGTTACTACATCGTCGACACGTCGACGAACGGCGTCTACGTCAACGACGCCGAGCAACCCGTCGGCCGCGGCAACCCGCAACGGCTGTTCACGGGCGATCGCATTCGGGTCGGCGAGTACGAGATCAGCGTCGAGATCGTCGACGAGGACGACACGCGCGAGACGCTGACCGACGACGGGCACGAAGACCCCGTCGCCAAGGCTCAGCGCGTGCCGCCGCCCGATCCCACCCGCGCCGACATGGTCGCGCCGCAGGAAATCACGGCCGTCGGCATCGAGATGCTCATCAGCGAGGAAGTCGAGATCGGCCAGATTCAAAGGGTCAACAAAGCGAATGCCGCCAACCTGCGTCTCGAGGAGGATCCGCCGCTCGAGCCGGTGGCGGGCACGGATCCGGCAACTTCGAGCACGCCGCTGCGCCTCTCGCAGCCGCCACCCGTGAGCGCCGCGGCGCGCCTCGCGCGGACGATGAAGAAATCCCGCAAGAAGGCTCCCGCTAGTCCGGCTGCTCCGGCTGGGGCTGCTGCACCGCCCACTGCGCCGCGATCGGCCACGGCGGCTCCGCAGGCTCCGGCGCCCGCGCCAGCGGCGCCGTCGCAGGCGCTCGACGCGTTCTTCCGCGGCACCGGGCTGCCGGCGCGCAAGCTCGACGAGCGCCAGGCCACGGAGATCCTGCATCGGCTCGGGCAAGTGCTGCGCGAAGTCGTGCTGGGCTTCAACGACAACCTCCATCTGCGCAGCGAGCAGAAGCAGGTGCTGCGCATCCCGACGACGACGATCCAGCCGCAGAGCAACAACCCGCTCAAGTTCTCGGCGAGCGTCGAGGAAGCGCTCAACAATTTGCTGTTCCGCGACTCCCCCGAGTACCTGCCGCCCGTCGAGGCCGTGCGCGAGACGTTCGCCGACATCAAGCAGCACCAGCAGCACGTGCTCGCCGCCGTGCGCGAGGCGATCGCGAGCTACGTCGCCAAGCTCGATCCCGATGAGCTCGAGAACAGGGTCAGCAACGGCAAGCCCCGCAGCCTCATCCACGCGGCCAACAAGCTCAAGTACTGGGATCTGTTCAAGGATCTCTACGCCGTCATGACTTCGCACCAGCCCGGCCAGTTCCCGCCGCAGTTCCTCGAGGAGCTGACGCGCGCCTACGAGCTCGAGGCAAGCCGTGCCGCGCCGCCGGTTGCCAACCCGCGCCAAGCCAAGATCGGCTGAGCCGCGAACGCGTCCCCGAACGCCGGGGGAGCGTCGCGATAACGCCAGGTATCGGCGACGACCCGGTCGCCCGCGTAGAGATACTGCGCCACGACGAACGCGATCGCGTAGCTGATGTGGCCGACATACCAATAGCCGAGCCCGATCACCCCACCGAGGAACGCAATGCTCGGGTGGAGCCGCCGCGGTTCTACCGGTCTCGCTTCCTCCGTTGCTGTTGTGATCGGCTCGGTCATCGCCCCCCCCATTGACCCCTTCGGTTGGCTTGGTCTCAGCGCCGCTTGTGCGGCCGGAACAGCACGACCGTGAGGTCATCGGGCTTGCACGGCTGGTCGGTCTTGCCGTTGCTCTTCATGCGCGCCTGGACGCGCTCTACGAGCCGATCGGCGGCGGCCTTGAGCGGCCCGCTGCGGATTGCGTCGACGATCTCGTCGATGTAGAGGTTGTCGAACAAACCGTCGCTCGCGAGCAGCACGGTGTCGCACGCCGCGAGCTGCAGCGCGGGGCCCACCTCGACGCGCATGTCGCTCGAGCCGATGACGTTGAAGAGCACGTGGCGCTGGTCGTGCTGCACGGCCTCGTGTTCGTCGAGCAAGCCGGCCTCGACGGCGAAGCCCGTCGGCGAGTGCGGCACGACGCGCTGCTTGATGCGGCCGCGCTGCCCGACGGCGAGCAGCTCCGAGTCACCGACGTGATAGCTGCGCAACCGCGTCGCGTGTAACTGCGCCACGACGAGCGTCGTGGCCGCGCCGCGCGCGAGCCCGAGCACGGCTTTGTTGGCTTCCTCGACGGCGTCGAGGATTGCGGGCCGCAGTTGCGGCTCGTCGCCGCGCAGCTTCTTCAAAACTCGCGCGAGCGCCTGCACCGCGGCGTTCGAGGCCTCGCGGCCCGCGGGGTTGCCGCCGACGCCATCGGCCACGGCGAGCACGAGCGAGTCGTCGCCGAGCTGGATGACGGCCGCGGCGTCCTCGCTGAACGTGTCCTTCTCGGGCGACCGCACGCTGCGGACGCAGACCTCGCCGTGCGGCATCGACTCGTCGCCTTGCGCGCGCTCGTATTCCCCGAGGAACAACTGCACGCGCTCGCCGGCCGCGCTCATGGAGCCTCGGCCTGCGCGCCGCTCATGACTCGAGCGCCTTCGTGCACCACGGGCAGTAGTGCCAAAAGTTCGTGTCGACGCCCCAACGGCAGTGCGAGCAGCGCGTCGCGCTGCCGGGTAGCGTCCACGCGCGTTTGGTCTTGACACGGCACCAGGGACAGTAGCGCATGAACGGCATCAGCGGGCCGCGGCACTGCTCATTGTGGCACTTGGCGCTGTAGCGTTTGTCCGAGAACCGGCGCGTCGTCTCGACCTCGAACCCCGGCCCGTAGCACGACGGGCAATAGTGCCAATCGGTCTTGACGCCGCGTCGGCAGCGCGGGCATTCGGCCGGGTGGCGGCTCCAGTGGCGATCGAGCGGCGGCTCGGTGCCGCACCACGGGCAGCATTGCATGAGCTCAGAGACGGGCCCGCCGCAATGGCGACAGCGGTAGCGCGCCTCGATCGACTTGCCGTACTTGCGCCGGAATTGCCGAAACAGCACCTGCTGCCACAGAGACGGATCGTCGGCATGGCTCGACCGCGCCTTGCGCTTCCTGCCGGCGCCGTTGCGTAAGCGCAGGAGCTCCCGGTACATCGAGTCGCCGTTCCGGAAGCGCCTCTCGGGCCTTACCTCGATGGCGCGGCGCAGCCAGGTCACGAGCTTCGAGCCGAGCTTCTCGCGCACGCGCTTGATCTCGGGCGGCGGCCAGTCGTACGGCCATTCGGGCAGGACACCCGACAGCAGCTCGTAGATGACGAGGCCCAGCGAGAACACGTCGGACTGGAACTTCGGCCGGCCGACGGCCTGCTCGGGCGCGATGTAGCCCACGGTCCCCGACCCCGAGGCTCGCAGAGTGCCTGCGACGACCTTCGAGAAGCCGAAATCCGTGAGCTTGAGCCGGTTGCCCGGAAACAGGATGAAATTGTCGGGCTTGATGTCGCAGTGGATGACGTTGGCGCGGTGCGCGTGCGCGACGGCCGCGACGGCCTGCTCGATGAGATCGAGCGCCGAGTGCGTCGCGAGTCTCCGCCGCATGCGGCTCGCGAGCGAGCGCTCGCCGAGCGGCATCGCGATCACGAAGCGGTCCGCGACGAACGACGCGTCGCGAATGGGCAGGATGTTGGCGTGCTCGAGCCGGTGCGCGAGCCGGGCCTCGCGCTTGAAGTCCGCGAGAAAGTGCTCGTTCATCGAGCTCTCGTGCGGGATCTTGAGCGCCACGGCCAGGCCATGGATCGTGTCGACCGCTTCGTAGACGGCCGCGATCGGTCCTTCGGAGATGCGCCGCTCGATGCGGTACTTGCCGAGTTTTTGCCGTGCCTTGAGCGCCACGCGTCCGCCGGTGATTGTCGTTCGGTCGGCGCCCTTGCGCGGGCGCTCTATCGAGAGTCCCGCCATGATCGGCGCGGACGGCGGGCCGGTCAAATCGCGCGTGCTAGTATTCGGCCGCAAGCCGGATAGCCATGCAGCATTCCCACGCGCACCACCACGAAGACCACGACCACGCTCAGCCTCACCGCCACGAGGCCAACGAGCGCAGTGTAGGCATCGCGGCGCTGCTCACCGGCAGCTTCATGGTCGCCGAGGTCGTCGGCGGCATCGTCGCGGGCTCGCTCGCGCTGCTGGCCGACGCGGGTCACATGCTCACGGATTTCGCGACGCTCGCGCTCGCCTGGCTCGGCTTCAGGCTCACGCGCCGGCCGGCCGACTGGCGCCGCACTTACGGTTTCGACCGCTTCGCCGTGCTCGTGGCGTTCGTCAACGGTATCACACTGTTCGTGCTCGCCGCGTGGATCGTCGTCGAGGCCGTGCAGCGCCTCGGCTCGCCCGTCGAGGTCCTCGGTGTGCCGATGCTCGCGATCGCGGTCGTAGGCCTCGGCGTCAACGTCATCGCCTTTTTCGTGCTGCGGTCCGGCGACAAGGACAACCTCAACATCCGCGCCGCCGTGCTCCACGTGATCGGCGACCTCTTGGGCTCGGTCGCGGCCGTGATCGCGGCCGTCGTCATCCTCACCGCGGGCTGGACGCCGATCGACCCCCTACTCTCGATGGTCGTGGCGGCCATCATCCTCCGCTCGGCCTGGCGCGTCGTCGGCGACGCCGGCCACATTCTCTTGGAAGGCTCGCCGCCCGACGTCGACGCGCGCGCTCTTAGCGACGAGCTCAAGTCCGCGCTACCGTTCGTGCTCGACGTCCACCACGTCCACGCGTGGTCCATCAGCCAGGAACGGCCGATGGTGACGCTGCACGCGAGCATCGCCGCGAGCACGGACTCCGCCCACGCCGTGCGCGAGATCAAGCGGCTGCTCGTGCAGCACTTCCGCATCACGCACGCCACCGTGGAAATCGAGTACGACGCCTGCGGCGACGATCCGCGGGCGGCTTGTTGACGGACGCCAGCACCACCACACTCACGCCCGCGTCAGTAGAGCAGGAACTTCCGGCGTTCGCGCTGCCAGGCCTTCTCGTCGGCGAGCGCGAGCGCGTCGAGATCTTTCGGCGAGCTCCGCGGGTCGTCGACCCAGCGGCGCAACAGGTCGCTGCCGTTGATGAGGTCGATTGCGAGCCGGCCGCGCTCGTACTCGTAAGCGAAGTCGCGCCAGAGGTCGTACTTCGGCGCGAGCTTGCGTAGCGCCTTGAATGCGAGCGCCTGGACCCGCCACGGCCGGAACTTGGCGTGGTCGTACAAGGGCCTCTCGGCGTGGATCTGCACGCCGGCGCAGAGTGCGCCCGCGTGCTTCTGAAACGTGGGCTCGAACCAGCAAGGGCGCAGCGCGCAGCCGCGCAGCCACTGCGGCGCGAGCTCGTGCATCGTCTCGATGAGCGCTCGTGCGTCGAGGTCGGGCGCGCCGAAAATTTCGAACGGCCGCGTCGTGCCGCGGCCTTCGGACAGCGTCGTGCCCTCCATCATCACCGTGCCCGGATAGCAGCGTGCCGACGTCAACATCGGCACGTTCGGGCTCGGGTTGATCCAACTTCGCTCGCCGAGCGGCCAGCCGTAGCCCGGCCCGCCGTCGGGCCTCCAGCCCAGCATCTTCACGACCTGGCAATCGACTTTGAGAGTCAGCGTCGCGACGAACCAGCGTGCGAGCTCGCCCATCGTGAGACCGTGGCGCATCGGCAGGGGGCCCGCGCCGACGAAGCTCTCCCAGCCCGGCCGCAGCCGCAAGCCTTCGACGGGCCGGCCGACGGGATTCGGCCGATCGAGAATCCATACCGACTTGCCGTGCAGCGCCGCTTCCTCGAGCACATAGCGCAACGTCGTGATGAACGTGTAGATGCGGCAGCCGACGTCCTGGAGGTCGACGAGCAGCACGTCGAACGTGCTCATCATCGCGGCCGTCGGCCGGCGCACGGCGCTGTAGAGGCTGAACACGGGGATGCCGTGCTTAGGATCGAGGGAATCCGCGGACTCGACCATGTTGTCCTGCTTGTCGCCGCGCAAACCGTGCTGCGGCCCGAACGCGGCCGTGAGCTCGACGTCGCGCAACGCGGCCAAGGCGTCGAGCGCGTGCGTGAGATCGCGTGTGACCGACGCGGGGTGCGCCAGCAGCGCGACGCGTTTGCCGCGCAACCCTTTGCGCAGCGCGCGCGACTTGAGCAAGCGATCCAAACCGAAATTCATCGAGCCCTCCCGTCGAGCGCCAACGCGAACCCCGCGGCGTCGTGGAAATCGGGCTTAGGCCTTAAGTGCCGCAACGCCCAATAGCTCCGGCCGCCCGCGGCATCCGCCACGACGGCGCAGAGGGCCACGCGCCACGGCCAGCGTGCCGCGGCGACGCCTGCGAGATCCACGCTCGCCGTCACACGGAGCTCGTTGGTCTCGCCGGCGACCGTGACCACGGGAGGCCGCGCGAGCGTCAACGGCCGCATGCCGTGCCGATAGCGCTCGAAGGCGTACGCCGCCCACTCGGTCGACGGCGAGAAATTGAGCTCGAGGTAGTCCTCGCCCGCCGACGGGGCCACGAACGCCTCGAAGCAGGTGCGTTCCCAGAGCCCGTCGGCATGCCGTGCCGGCGCGGGCGGCGGAATCGCGAGCTCGCCGAGAGGGCCGCGCAAACGATAGCGCAGCGCAAGGATCGGGCCGGGCAGCACGACCTCGGCGGCGGCGCGAAGCTCGAACCGCACGGCGGGCAGCGCCTGCGGGTGGGGGATGAGCGCGGTCTCGGTCACGGGCACTCGCCGGGGTTAGGCGCCGCCACTATAGCCGCCCCACGGCCGCCGGCCCATCGCGGCGACGACGAAGTGGGTTTCGTCCCCCTCGTTAACCGTTAACGAACTGTAGTTAACTACTCGTGCGACCCCCTCGTCGGTAGCCTGCGCGTGCTCGACCGGCTCGTGCCGATCGTGCTGCGTTTCAACAACACCAACGCCAGAGTACCCCCCAGCATGACGCTCCGAAAGACGCTCGTCTCGCTCGCAGTCACCGCAGCCGTATCGCCCGCCCTCGCGCAGAACGACACGCCCGAAGAGCTGTTCGTCGTCGGCCAACGTCTCGAAGAAACCACGCCGCAACAGCTCGCCGCGTTCGGCAATCGGCTCGAGACGCTGACGGCCGACGAGCTTACGCTCGGCGGCTTCCACGACCTCGGCCAGGCCCTGCAAATGCGGGTGCCGGGCTTTTACGTCGCGCCGAAGAACGGCCCGTTCGATTACGTGAATTGCTCGTTGCAGGGGTCGCGCTGCGAAGACGTGCTCTGGCTCGTCGACGGCGTCCGGACGGCCAACCGGCTCTACAACACCACGTCGCCGCTCGACACCATTCCGGCCAACATGATCGAGCGCGTCGAGGTGCTCTACGGCGGTCAGGGCATCTTCTACGGCACGCAGTCGACGGCCGGCGTCGTCAACGTGGTGACCAAAGGGTTCAGCGGCGAGACCGCGGGCAGCATCGGCATCGGCTTCGACGACAACAACGGCTCGCACGTGAGCGCCGACTACCGCACGGGGATCGGCGAGCATCAGATCGTGCTGTTCGTGTCGAACGACGAGTCCGATGGCTTTCAGCCGTTCGACGACTCGGGGTACCAGCCGAGCGGTACCGATCGCGACCGCGGCTACGAGAACCTCACGTTCGGCGCCAAGTACGCCTACGACTTCACGGACCGCTCGCGCTTGACGCTGGCCTACCAACGCACGGACAACGATCTCGATTTCGCGCGGCCCTATTGGGCGGCCGTCAGCAAGAACGAGCGCGTCGACGATTGGATCACCGCGAAGTGGGACCTTGCGGCGAGCGACACCGTCGACCTGTACGTCAAAGCGTACTGGCACGACTGGGATACCGAATTCACCGAGATCTACAACGACATCGGGCCCGGCGGCGTCTTGACGGGCACGCAATCCGTGGTCAGCGACCACTTGTTCTGGGGCTTCGAGGATTACGGCGTCACGGCCGTCGCCGAGTTCCGCCCCATGAGCTCCGTCGAGCTCGCCGTCGGCTACGACTACCAGCGCTTCTGGGGCGAGGACGATATCTGGCTCATCGAGGACAAAACCGAGACCGTGCAAGCGGTCTACGCGCAGATTCGCACTTCGGAGAGCCAGCTTAAGAACACGCGCCTCGCCTTCGGCGCTCGCTACAACACGCTGAGCGGCGAGGCGGACAAGACCGTCTGGAACTTCAGCGGCGAGCACGACTTGAACGACCGGCTGTTCCTGCGCGGCCAGGTCGGCACCTCGTTCCGGCTGCCCGACGCCGAAGAGCTTTACTTGCGCGACTGCTGCGAGGTGGGCAATCCCGATCTCGAGCCCGAGGAAGGCACGAACCTCGAAGTCGGCTTCGGCGGCCGCAGCGGCGGCGAGACGGCTTTGCAGTGGCAGATCGTCTACTTCACGCGCGACATCGAGAACCTCATCGGCATCGACTTCAATAACCCGGCCTTCCCCGACGGGCGCTTCGAGAACTTCGACCAGACCGTCGAATCGGAGGGCTGGGAGCTCGTGCTCAACGCCGCGCTCAACGAGCGCAACAGCGTGTCGTTCGACTACACCGATACCGACGCGAAGTTCGCAGGCACGAGCACCCAGGTGCAGGACATCCCCGAGAGCCTGATCAAGCTCGGCTGGACCTACTCCGCCATGCAGGCGCCCGTCGACATCAACGTCTCGTTACTGCAAGTCGGCGACGTCTACGACCTCGTGGCCAGCGGCGTCGGGCGCGTCGATCACGGCGACTACACGGTCATCGACGTCGGCGCCGGCTTCTATTTCGACGACGACCGGCGGCATCGGCTCGGGGTGCGCTTGGAGAACGCGTTCGACGAGGACTACGCCACGTCGATCGGCCGCGGCCGGCTCGACACCAACAATGCGGCGTACGCCTACCGCAATCTCGGCGCGCCGCGCTCGCTGCACGCGAGCTACTCGTACCGGTACTGACACCGCAGCGCAGCGCTCCAGCGCCAAGCCCGCCCGGTTCCGCCGGGCGCGGCTCCGCGCTGCCGTGAATCGAGCGGCGCAACGGTCGACGCTGCTGGTACCATGACCGCCCGCCCACGACCGACCGAAACACGATGCTACTCGTCCGCCGCGCCGACGACCGCGGCCGCGCGAACCTGGGTTGGCTCGACAGCCGCCACACGTTCTCGTTCGCCGACTATCACGACCCGCGCTTCATGGGTTACGGGCCGCTGCGCGTCATCAACGAGGACCGCGTGCAGCCCGGCCAGGGCTTCGGCACGCACGGCCATCGCGACATGGAGATCGTTTCCTACGTGCTCACGGGCGCGCTCGCGCACCGCGACAGCTTAGGACACGGCTCCGTGATCCGGCGCGGCGACGTGCAGCGCATGACGGCGGGCACGGGCGTGCAGCACAGCGAGTTCAACCACTCGCCAACCGAGCTCGTGCACTTCTTTCAGATCTGGATCATCCCCGACCGGCGCGGGCTCGCGCCGGGCTACGAGGAGAAGCACTTCGACGACGACGCGAAACGCGGCCGGCTCAAGCTCGTCGCCTCGCGCGACGGCCGCGACGGCTCGGTCGTGATCCACCGGGACGCGGACCTCTACTCCGCGCTGCTCGCAGCGGATGAAGAGGCGACGCACACGACCGAGCGCACCCGCAAGGGCTGGGTGCAGGTCGCAAGCGGCGCCGTCACGGTCAACGGCGAAGCGCTCGCGGCCGGCGACGGCGCGGCCATTGCCTACGAGGAAACCGTGGCGATCCGCGCGACCGCAGACAGCGAGCTACTGCTGTTCGACATGGGCTAGCGCCGGCCGCCTTGACAGCCCGCGGCGTTTGCCGAAACCATGCGCCATTGGTCTCGGGGGGACCGTCGCTCATGCGCACCGTCAAAGTCGCACTCGCGCTCGCGTTGCCCTTCGTGCTGGCGCCGCTCGCGGCGCATGCGGAGGTCGATCTCGCCGGCGAATGGGCCAACCGCGTCCACGAGGATCAACCCGAGCGCGGGCCCGGCCCCGAGATCGGCGACTTCACGGGGTTGCCGATCAACACCGCGGCGCGCCAGCGCGGCATGGGCTGGGACGCATCGCTGCTCACGGTGCCCGAGCACCAGTGCGGCGCGCACCCCGCGAACTACGGCGCGATGCACTCGAACATCCGCATCTGGAAAGAGGTCGAGCCGCAGAGTCAGCAGGTCGTCGCTTGGAACATCCTGCACGAGTCGTGGAACCGCTTTCGCACGGTGTGGATGGATGGCCGCCCGCACCCGAGCCCCGATGCGCTGCACTCCTGGCAAGGCTTCTCGACGGGGCGCTGGGTCGGCAACGCGCTCGAGATCCGCACCACGCACATCAAGGAATCGCGCACGCGCCGCAACGGCATCGAGCACAGCGACGAGGCCGAGCTGCTCGAGTTCTTGACGCGCCACGGCGACTACCTCACGTTCATCAGCATCTTGAACGACCCGCACTCGCTCGACGAGCCGTACATCCACACGCGGCACTTCGTGCTCGACACCAACCAAGTGATCCGGCCGTATCCGTGCCGCGGCGCCGTCGAGATCGACCGGCCGCAGGGCGTCGTGCCGCACCACCACTTGGGCGAGAACCCGTTCCTCACGCAGTTCCAGAAGAACCACGGCATCCCGGCCGAAGCCGCGCTCGGCGGCGCGCCAACGATGTACCCCGAATACCGCGACCGCTTGCGGCGGCTCATCGAAGCGGAGGCCGGCCAATGACGCAGCGCGGTCTCACGCTGGCCGTAGGTCTAGCGGCCGCAATCCTCGGCGCCGCGCCCGCGGCGGCCGAGCTGCGCACGACGCACGTCGCGGGCAAGGTCTACCTGATCACGGGCGCGGGCGGCAACGTGGCCATGTCCCTGGGCTCGAGCGGCGTCATGGTCGTCGACTCCGGCGCGGCCGCCGCGAGCGAGCAGCTGCTTGCCGAGATCCGTAAGACGTCGAATTCGGCGTTGCGCTACATCATCAACACAGGTGTCGACCCCGAGCGCATCGGCGGCAACGAGCTCTTGCGCCGCGCGGGCGCCACGTTCACGGGCGGCAACGCGACGGTCGTCGGCGGCGTCGACGTCGGCGCCGCGATCGTCGCGCACGAGGCCGCGCTGCTGCGCCTCGCCTCGAGCGACGTGCCCGTCGCGGCGCAGCCGACCGAGACGTTCTACGTCCCGCGCATCGACTTCTACTTCAACGACGAGCCCGTCGAGGTCATCTACCAGCCGAACGCCATCGACGACACGAACGTGGCCGTGCACTTCCGCCGCTCCGATGTGCTCGTCACGGGCGATATCTTCCGGCTCGACGGCTACCCCCTCATCGACCTCGACAACGGCGGGTCGATCCAAGGCGTGCTCGACGCGCTCAACTATTTCATCGATCTCGCGATCACCGACACGCTCGCCGAGGGCGGCACGCGCATCGTGCCGGGGCGTGGACGCATCTGCGACGAGGCCGATCTCGTGCGCTATCGCGACATGGTCACGATCATTCGCGACCGAATCGCGACGATGAAAGACCGCGGCCAGTCGCTCGCCGCGATCAAGGCCGCGAAGCCGACGCTCGACTACGACTCGCGCTTCGGCCGCAATCCCGAATGGACGGGCGATGACTTCATCGACGCCGTCTACGCGAGCCTCGGGAGTTGAAGTTGGGGCGCGACGTGCTGCGGCAAGCAACCGTCAACGACGTAGCCGGGATGCAGCGCGTGCGGCACTCTGTGCGCGAAAATCGCTTGGTCTCGACCACGATCAGCGACGACGACGTTCGCAATGCTATCGAGCGGACGGGACGTGGCTGGGTCAGCGAATCGGCCGGCGAAGTGGTTGCGTTCGCGATCGGCAACGCGACGAATGGAAACATTTGGGCGCTATTCGTTCACCCGGATCACGAGCGCAGGGGCCATGGGCGAGCACTTCACGACACGATGGTCGATTGGCTATGGGCGCAAGGGCTGGAGCGCCTGTGGCTGACGACCGAGCCGAAAACGCGCGCCCAAACGTTCTACGAGTCGGCCGGCTGGCAGCTCGTGGGCGCGACGGATGGCGGGGAGTTGCGCTATGAGCGCAGCGCGCCCGCGACACTGGTCAGGACACAGGCCGCTCAGTCGCGATAAGGGCGATACGGCAGCGCGAAGTGGATCGCAAGCGCCGCGACGAGCACGGCGAACGCGACGTACATGCCGAGCCGCCAGGGGTTGAAGCCCGGCCGCACGATCTCGAGCTCGCGGACGTAGATGGTCTCGCAGGCGCCGTTGCCCGTGTCGTCGCGCGTCGTGCTCGTGCCGCGCAGGCTGCCGCCCACGGCGCCGTAGCGCGCGAGCCAGCCCTTGACGCGGACCTGGTCGCCGACGCGAATCTCCGCGGCACGCTCGCGGATGTACGGGTCCTCGGAGATCAAGTGATTGTTCGCGAGCTGGTTCATCTTGAAGCTCGCCCAGGCCACGCTGTCGCGCGTCCGCACGTTGCACGTGAAGATGCCGTTCCAGAAATCGAGCTTGCGCAGGTGCGGGCTGAACGCCGTGTCGCTCCAGACCACGCAGACGTCGGCCATGTTCAGGTGGTCGTTCGACCAGCGATGCATCGAGCTCTCGCCGTCGTGCTGGCGGAACGAGACCACGAGCCCGTAGAGCTCGTAGTCGTAGAGCGGCTCGACGCGGTAGTCGACGCCTTCGTAGGCTACGTTAAGCGGCGCCTTCGTGATCTCCTTCTGCCGCGGCTCGCCGTCGAGGCGCGGATGGAAGTCGATGGCGCCCGGAATGGCGTTGCGGTTGAAGAAGCACACGACGAGCGCGAGCGCGCTCGCCGCCAACAACGCCCTATTGAGGCTTCGCAACATGCCGCGACGTTAGCGCGGCCTCGGGTGCCCCCACCGCGCGCGATGTCACGAAACGGAAGGAACGACGGGACTCAGTTGCCCGTCGTCACGGGCCTGTCGCGCAGCGGCGGATCCGTGACGCAAGGCGTCGGGTTCCATTTCGAGCCGTCGGGCTCGCGTTTGAAATCCGAGCTCACGATGAACGGCTGGTTGTAGTACTGCGGATCCTCGATGATCGTGGTCACCGTGAGCCAGACGGCGCCGAACGCTTCGTTGCGGTCGAAGTGCTCGGTGATCAGGGCCTCCTCGCTGTACGGCACACCGTTCCAGCGAACGTAGCCCGGCTTCATGCCCTCCGTGACGACCTTGAGGCTGCCGCCCGTCGGCGGCCGGCCGCGCGTGGCGCCGACCATTTCCCACGAGGCTACGGAGTCGCCTTGCCACGTCGGCGTCACCGACGCCTCGAACGCGCCGAAGTGAAAGAGGCGCGTCTGTTGGCCGGCATCGGTCTCGAGCTTGAGCGTGTCGTCGTCTTCCCAACCGATGCGGATTCGGCCCGGCACGCGCAGGATGCCGCCGGCGCCGTACGGCCGACATTCGTTGCCACTCTGGACGTCGGCTTCGCGATCCCACGAGTCGGCGGCTTCGCGGCCTGCGGCGTTGAGCGGCACGCTCGCGTAGTCGCCCGGCGGCGGCGTGATCATGCGCCAGCGCCAGTCTTCGGTGACGATCGAGACCCAGTAGCCCGTCAGGTCGTGGGGCGCAGCTTGCCGCGGCGTCGGCGGCGCCGCGGGCCGCTGTTGCGCGGGTTGCGCCAGCGCGCCATGCGTGCAGCACGCGAGCGCGACCACGGCAACGCCGCGTGCGATCGAGCCGAGCTGCATCACTCCCCCTGCGAAGCCGCCGAGGCATCCGGCGCAAACGCGCCGGACGCCCCGCGCGAGTCTCTTATTGGACCGCGAAGCAGTAGAGCAAGCCCGCACCGCCTGTGGCGACGAGGTCTTCCTGGCTACAGCTACGCGTGCTGTGCACCGCGTTCCACGACGCGTTCGGCCCGCCGAGACGATCGTGATGGCCGACCATGGCGTTGCCCGTGCTGTTGCTCGTCCAGTTGTTGCAGGTCGTGAGTGCCACGTTGCCCGGCACGAGCCGCCCCGTCGAGTCGGAGCCCGTGAGGATGTCGTGCTGGTTCGGCTGGTTGCCGACGCCGTTGACTTCCTCGCCCTTCTCGTTGAGCGCGGTCGGCTTGCGGATACTGTTGCGATCCTGGTGCAAGTCGTCGACGTTCGAGGCGACGAGCGCGCCGCGCGCGTTGAACCACGGGCCGCGGCCGATCCGGTCGCGCGCATGGGTGACGCCGTTCGGGCCTTGCGCGCCGGCGCTCAAGTAAGCGCGCCAGGTGGCACTGCCGCGACCCGCGGCGGCCGCGAGCGTCTGGCAGTGCGCATCGGCCCCGGCGAGGCCGCCAAGGTTGGCACCGTCGCCTTTGCCGACGCTCGTGACGAAGAAACTCATGGGCTGCGGCGGAGCCTGCGGCTGCTGGCCCGGCTGTTGCGCGAGCGCCGATCCGGCCAACGTGGCGAGAGCGAGCGGAACGAGAGCGAGCTTCAAGGTTTTCATGGATCCCCCAGGGTTGTTGTTCGAGTGCGCGGGGCTGCCCCCGACGCTGTCCCGATTGTACTCGCAGCCTCGTCGCGCGCGACCTGAAGGAAGCTCAAGTCCGCCGGGCGGCTCAGCCCGGATCGACGCCCGCGCGCTGGCAGAAGTACTCCCAGCTGCGATTCATGGCGAGCGGCGAGAACTGCGCCTCGCTCGACTTGGCGATCTCCTCGGCGCTCAGCGCCTCGGGGACGCCAAGCGGCAGGGCATCGAGCAGCACCTTGGCGTTGACCTCGAGGTAGATGGCCGTGAGCACGGCGCGCTCGATCGAAGCGCCGACGACGACGGCGCCGTGCCCGCGGATCAAGACGCACGTGTGCCCCGCGAGCGTCGCGGCGAGATCTCGCCCTTGCTCGAGCGAGCGCACGAGCATATCCGTGCCGCCGAACTTCGTGCGGATGTCCCAAACCGGGACCTCTGCGCCGATGATCGAGGCCGTGTGCACGACGGGCTTGAGCGGCTCCTCCGAGATCGTAAACGGCAGCACGCCGTACGCGTGGTGGTGCACGACCGACATGACGTCGGGCCGCGCCGCGTAGATCGCCGCGTGGATCATGCGCTCGCCGTAGGGCGTGCGCCCGCGGGCGTCGACGGCCGCGCCGTCCTGCGTGAACTCCATGAGATCGGCGAGCTCGACGAGCGCCGGGCTGCGTGAGCGGGCCAGCACAAAGCGCTTGAGGTCGCGCGGATCGCGCACGCTCACGTGGCCGAACGCGTCGACGACGCCTTCGTGCGCGAGAATGCGATTGGCCGCGACGAGCTTGCGAAACTCGGGCAGCGGCGGCAACGCCGCCACCGGCTCGCCGGCACGCGGCTGCGCGAGCGCGGGACCCAAGGGCACTGCGCCGAGCGCGGCGAGCGCCGCGCCGGCGCGCAAGAAATCGCGGCGCGAGCGGCTCGTCAGCCGTCGACGAGATTGAGGAATAGCCACTTCTTCCCCTTGGCGAGCCCCGCGAGCTCGCGGCCGATGGCTGCATAGACGGGCGGCGCCGAGGTGATGTGCTGCGTGCCCGCGTGCATGTCGCGGAACAGGTGCTGCAGCGTCCCGGCGCGCAGCGCCTGCGAGCCCGCGGCCTTGTAGGCGAATAGGGCCGCCTCGTGCGCGGACCAGGTCGCGTGCGCGAGCGCCAAGCGAATCAGCGTGTGCTGCCGCACCGACGGCTTCGCGCCGCGATCGAGCGTCGCGCGCACGTCGTTCCACGTCTCGTAGACGAGCGCGCGCGCCGCGCGATACACGCCTTCGGCGTTCGCGAACTGCTCCTGGAAGCTCGCGCTGTCGGCGAGCGTACCCCCACGCCCCGCTCTCTCGACGGCGACGGCCGCGAGCTCGTCGAGCACGCGCCGACCGATGCCGCACGCCCAGCCCGAGTGACACATCCCCGCGAAGCCGATGATGCCGAGCTTGTAGAGGTTGCCGCCGCGCAGCGGCTCCTCGGTCGTCGCCATGTGCGTGTACGCCTCGGGCACGAACACGTTGTCGGTCGTGTAATCGATGCTGCCCGTGGCGCGCAGCCCGAGCACGTCCCAGTTGTCGATGAGCTTGGCCGATCCTACGGGCAGCACGAAGATGCGCGCCTCGTGCGTCCCATCGATGAGGCCGAGCGTGTGGATGTGCGTGCCGTGCTTGATGCCGGAGGCGAAGCTCCACGAGCCCGAGAGCTTGAAGCCGCCGTTCGTGGGTATCGCCGTGCCCGGCCGCGTACCCTGCCCCGCGATCACGGGAAGCCGCGAACCCGAAAACAGCTCCTTGACGGCCTCGTCCTTGAGATACGCGCCGCCCGTGCCGATCGCGAGCGACGCGGCCATGAGGACCCAGCCCGCCGACGGATCGCCGTACGACACGTTCTCGATGACCTGCAGCGACGTGACGGGATCGAGCTCGAGTCCGCCGCGTAGCGAGCGCGGCGTCCACATGCCGAGCAGGCCCTCGCTGTGCAAGGCCTCGGCGACGGGCGGGGCGAGCTGCCCGAGCTCCTCGCTGCGCTCGAGATTTTCGCGCGCCAACGCGCCGAGGCGTTTGGCTCGCTCCACGAAATTCGTCGTCACGTCGTTCACTGCTGGGCTCCCGCTAGCACGCGTTGCAGCGCGGGGCGCGTCGCCCAGCGGCCGATGTACTGCTCGAACACGGGCGTGGGCTCGACGCCCTTCGTCATGATGGCGTATTGAATTTGCGAGCCCACGTAGACGTCGACGGCGCTGAAACGCTCGCCGAGGATGAAAGGCCCCGGTGTCAAAGCGGTCGCGAGCGCCGCCAGCATGTCCTCGTACGTGCCGTAGCCGAGCGCACCCGGGCGGACCGGCGGCCGCGCGAACACCTTGTCGATGACGGCGGACTCGAAGCAGCCCGCGCCGAACAAGAACCAGCGCAAGTACGTGCCGCGCTTGGGGTCGTCGAGCGAGGGTGCAAGCCCCGCCTTCGGGAACGCGTCGGCCAGATAGATGGAGATTGCGGCGACCTCCGTGACGACGACGCCGCGATGCACGATGGCCGGCACCTTGCCCATGGGGTTGATCGCGAGATACGCCGGCGCTTTGTGCTCGCGCTTGTCGAAATCGAGGATCTTCATGTCGTACGGCACGCCGAGCTCCTCGAGGAGCCAATGCACCATGCGGCCGCGCGACTGCGGATGTGTGTAGAAGGTAATGATGTTAGCCATGGGGACGAGACTCTAGCGGTACCGCTGCCACTTGTGCAAACCTCTCGCGATGCCCCCGCAAGCGCGCCCGCAACGGACGCAACTACCGATCCCTCGCGGGATCTGGGCGCTCGGCTTCGTGAGTCTGTTCATGGACGTCTCGTCGGAGATGATCCACGCGCTGCTGCCCGTGTTCCTCGTGACCGTGCTCGGCTCGAGCGTCACGCTCGTCGGCGTGCTCGAAGGCGTCTCCGAGGCGGTCGCGTCGATCACGAAGGTGCTCTCGGGCACGTGGAGCGACCGGCTCGGTAAGCGCAAGGCGCTGACGGTCGCCGGTTACGGGCTCGCGGCGCTCGTCAAGCCCGTCTTCGCGCTGGCGCCGAGCGTCGGCTGGGTGTTCTTCGCGCGTGCCGCGGACCGCATCGGCAAGGGCATCCGCGGAGCGCCGCGCGACGCACTCATCGCCGACCTCGCGCCGGCGTCCGCGCGCGGCGCGGCCTTCGGCCTGCGTCAGGCGCTCGACACCGTCGGAGGGTTCGCCGGCCCGTTGCTCGCGATCGTGCTCATGGCCGCGACAGGCGGAGACTTCCGCGCGGTGTTCTGGTTCGCCGCGATTCCGGCAGCCGTCTCGGTGCTCGTGCTCGTAGTGTTCGTACGCGACGTGCAACGCGCGCCCGTGCACGACACCCCGGCGCGGCCGACGGTGCGCGCACTGCTCGGCGGTCTCGGTGCCGGATTCTGGTGGCTTGTCGTCGTCGCTGCGTTGTTCACGCTCGCGCGCTTCAGCGAAGCATTCCTGATCCTGAAGAGCACCGACATCGGCCTCGGCATCGTCTACGTGCCGGCCGTGCTCGTCGTCATGAACCTGGCCTACGCGGTCTCGGCCTATCCCGCGGGCTGGCTCTCGGACCGCGTGAGCCGCTGGGCCGTGCTCGCCGTCGGCGCCGCACTGCTCATTGCGGCCGATCTCGTGCTGGCCTTCGGCGCGTCGCTCACGACGGCCGCGCTCGGCACCGCGCTCTGGGGGCTCCACATGGGCTTCACGCAAGGGTTGCTCGCGGCGCTCATCGCCGATGCCGCCCCCGCCACGCGGCGCGGCACGGCGTTCGGCGTCTTCAACTTGGTCACGGGCCTGGCCTTGCTCGCCGCGAGCGTGCTCGCGGGCGTGCTCTGGGACCGCGGCGGCCCCAGGCTCACGTTCCTCGCGGGCGCGCTGCTCACGGCTGCTGCCGGCCTCGTCGCGGTCGTGCTGCACGCGACGCGCAGGATCGACGGGCGTCAGACTTGACAGACCGCGAGCTCCGCGATCAAAGCACCGATTTCAAACCGAGGTGCTCGACGAACGGCTCGAAATCGCGGTCGCTGTGCAGCAGCGGGATTCCGTCCTCAATGCACCTCGTAGCGATGAGCGCGTCGATCGTTTTTCGGACAGAGATTCCGCGCGCCTTGAGCGCGCGATAGTTCTTCGCCGCCTGCAGGGCGATGTGGTACCCGCCAATCTCAATCAAAGCGAACGTCTCGAGCGCATCGCGGACGCGGTTGAAGGCCTTGTCGTCGCGAACCCCTTGGAGGACCTCGGCCGCTATTAGGTCGCCGACCGCCAATGCGTCTTCGCCCAACAACGAATCAAGCGTCTGCGTCTGGCGCGTGGTGGCGCCGCGGAAGTAATCGATCCAGACGCTGGAATCAATCAGGATCATGGTCGGTTCTCATGGCCTCGAGATCGCCTTCCCAGACTACCTTGCCCCGAAGCTCCCTTACCTTTGCTTGCTCGTGTAGCCCCAGCAGTGTTCGAAGAGCATGCTCCACCACCTCACGCTTGGTCTTGAGGCCTGTGGCTCGCAAGGCCGCTTTCATTAGTTTGTCGTCGATCACGATGTTCGTCCGCATCGATGTGTACCAGGTAGCGGTGACATACACATCATACGCCGGGATCGTAGCGGCTCAAGTTCCGCGCGTAACCGTTCGAATCTGGCGATTTCCTACGGATTGCCGCGCCGGTACACTCCGGCGAGCACCGGAGCAAGCAGCATGACCGCCACGATCACCCTCGCCTTCATCCATCACGCGGCGGCGTTTCTCGTCGTCGCCGCGCTCATGACGGAGCTCGTGCTGCTGCGCAACGACCTCACGGTCGCGTCGGCACGCAGCGTGCTGCGCATGGACGCCGTCTACGGCGTCGCCGCCATGGTGCTCGTCGTCGCCGGTTTATTGCGAGTGTTCTACACGGAGAAAGGCGCCGCGTACTACTTCGCAAGCGGCACGTTCCTCGCCAAGCTCACGCTATTCATCGTCGTCGGGCTGCTGTCGATCTATCCGACCGTCAAGTTCCTGCGCTGGCGCGCCGCGCTGCGCGCGCAGCGTGTGCCCGAGTTCTTGCCCGACACGCGCCGCGCCGTGCGCATCGTCCTCCATGCCGAGCTCACGCTATTGTTCGTCATCATGCTGCTGGCGCCGATGATGGCGCGCGGCATCGGTTTTCTCGGCTAGCGCGCTACAAGCAGGTGCGGAAGTCCGAGCACGTGCAGAACCGCTCGCAGACTAGCGGTGGTGTCTCGGGCTCGGGATCCGCTTGCGGTGCTCGGGGTACCCGGCCGACGGCGGAACGCTACTCGTAGCGCAGCGAGCTGATGGGATCGAGGTTGGCGGCTTTCGCCGCGGGCAGCATGCCGAACACGATGCCGACGAACCCCGAAAAACCGAGCGCGAGCGCGACGGCCCACCACGGCGTATACGCTTCCGCCGGGAATCCGGGAATGAGCGAGGCGATGAGCGCACCCGTGCCATAACCGATCACGAGCCCGATGAACCCGCCGAGCAGACACAGCACGAGCGCCTCGAGTAGGAATTGCAACAGGATGTGATGGCGCTTGGCGCCGATGGCCTTGCAGATGCCGATCTCGCGCGTCCGCTCCGTCACCGACACGAGCATGATGTTCATGATGCCGATGCCGCCGACGAGCAGCGAGATGCTCACGATGCCGGCCATGACGATCGTCACCGTGTTCAAGATGCTTTCGAACGTGTCTTGGAGCTGCTGCGCGGTCTGGATACGAAAGTCGTCTTCTTCATCCGTGGGGAGATTGTGCGCCGAACGCAGCAGCCGAGTGATCGTGGCGTTGATGTTGTCGAGCTCCGCGAGATCGCGCACCGTGAATCGAATCCACATGTCGGGTCTGCGCTGATTGCCTTGCAGGCTCGCGAGCGTGGTGAACGGCACGATCACTTGGTTGTCCTGGCTTTGACCGAAGATTTCGCCCTTCTCCTCGAGCAAGCCGATGACTTTGAGCCATTCGCCGTTGAACTGGATGTACTCGCCGATCGGGTCTTCGGGCAGCGATAGATCTGCGCGGACTTGCTCGCCGATCACGGCCACGCGCCGCCGCGTCTGGTTGTCGCTATCCGACAAGAACCGCCCCCGGGTCGTGAAGTACTGACCGATGGCCTGGTAGATATACGTGGAGCCGACGACTTGCGCGGCGGAGGCTTTGGCGCCCGCGCGCACCTGCCCCTGAGCATTCATGATCGGCGTGATCGATTCGAGACCGTCGACGCGGTAACGGATCAGGTCGTGGTCCGTTTGCGTGAGGCGCGCGATGCGTCCCGCCATCCAATTCTCGCGCGACGTGAACGAGGACACGGTCACGCCGTTGCTGCCGAGCCCCTGGAACTGCTGCCCGATCGTGACGCTCAACCCTTGAATGATCGACACCATGGCGATGACCGAAGCCACGCCGATCACGATGCCGAGCGTCGTCAAGAAGCTGCGGAAGCTGTGGGCGCGAATCGACTCGAGCGCCGAGCGCGCGCCTTCGGTGGCGGCGAACCATAACGGAAACTGCGCGCCGCCGAAGTGCGGGCGTGGCTTCACCTTCCGCTCAGTGACTGGCGTGTTGGCGCTCATTGCGTCGATCCTCCAAAACCTTGCCGTCCTTGAGGCGCACGATGCGCTGGCCATGCGCGGCCACGTCGGGCTCGTGCGTCACGACGATGATCGTCTGCCCGTCGTTGTGCAACTCGTCGAAGAGGCCCAGGATCTCGACGCTCGTCTGCGAGTCGAGATTGCCCGTCGGCTCGTCGGCGAGCAGGATCGACGGGTTCGTGACGAGCGCGCGAGCGATGGCGACGCGCTGCCGCTGCCCGCCCGAGAGCTGGTTCGGCAGGTGATCGCTGCGATCGGCGAGCCCTACGCGCTCGAGCACGCGCTCGGCCTCGGCCTTGCGGTCCGCGAAGCTCAAGCCGCGATAGATGAGCGGCTGCATCACGTTCTTCAGCGCCGAAGCGCGCGGCAGCAAGTTGAAGCTCTGAAAGATGAAGCCGATCTCCTGGTTGCGGATGTCGGCCAGCTCGTTCTCGTCGAGCCCGCTCACGTCGCGTTGGTTGAGCACGTAGCGGCCGGCGGTCGGGGTATCGAGACAGCCGATGATGTTCATGAGCGTGGACTTGCCGGAGCCCGACGAGCCAATGAACACCACGTACTCGTTGTAGTCGATCGTGAGATCGAGGCTATCGACGGCCTTGATGAGCTGCTGGCCCATCTCATAGTGCTTGCTGATCGCGGACAGCTCGATGACGGCCATCGACGCCTCACTCGTCTGCGTCGGAGCCGGCCTGCCGGTCGTCATCGCCCTCTCTGACGATGACGCGATCGCCGTCCTCGAGCGCGCGTAACACGCGATCCGGCCCCGTGATGACCCGGTCGCCCGAAGAGAGCCCCGACACGATCTCCTGATAAGTGTCGTCGGAGAGACCTACCTCGACGGGGATCTTGGTCGCACGCTCGCCGCGAACCACGAACACGTCGCGCCGTGTCTCGTCGGCCGCGAGGTCTTCCTCGACGAGGATGGCCTGGATCGGCACGGCGAGCGCGTCGCCCTTCGTGGCGGTGAAAATTTCGGCGCGGCAAGTCATGCCGGGCCGCAACGTGATCTGCTCGGGATCGAGCAGCCGGATCTTGATCGCGAAGCTCTGACCTTGCTGGCCTTCGGCCACCTTGGCCGACACGGCGATCGAATCGACGACACCTTCGACAGGTTGATCGGGGTATGCGATGGCGTAGACGCGCGCCTGTTGGCCTACGACCACGTTCGCGATGTCGGCCTCGTCGACGTTGACCTCGGTGTAGATGCTCGCGGGATCGGCGATCGTCATGAGGCTCGAGCCCGGAATGTTCGTCGAGCTCGAGATAGCCGTCTCGCCGACCTTGATGTCGAGCGTCGTCACCGTGCCGTCGATCGGCGAATAGATACTCGTCTTGGTGAGCCGATCCTGCTGCTGATCGAGCTGGGCGCGCGCCTGTTGCAGCGATTCGCGGCTCGACCGCAAGTCGATCTCGGCGATCTCGAGGTTGTTCGAGGACGTGACGAAGCTGTCCTCGTCGATGAGCTGGCGCTCGTGGAGGCCGCGCATGCGCTCCCATTGCGTCTTCAGGTTGTCGACCTGGAGCTGCGTGCGCTGAATCGCGATCTCCTGCATGCGTACCGTCGCCTGTTGCTGGTCCACGGCCGCGCGATGGCGTTGATCGTCGATTTGCAGCACGAGCTCACCCTTCGTGACCTTGGCGCCCTCTTCGACGTAGATGGCCGTCACGCGGCCGATCTCCTCCGTCGTGAGCTTGACCTCCTCCTCGTGGACGAGCTTGCCCGACGCCAGCACCGACGACTGGATGCTGCGCGGCGTGAGGTTCTCCACCTGCACCTCGACGGACGAGCCGCCGCTTAAAGCCGCCCGCACCAACGGCACGGCCACGACGAGCACGACGAGGCCGACGATCAACAGTAGCTTCTTGTTCATGGCGTCTGAAAACTAGAGGAGAGAGGCGAGCACGCTGATGAGCACGATGATGGCGATCGGCGCGAGCACGACGATCGTCGAGTGAACGATCGATTTCTGCGACAACGCTTGGTAACCGAGAATGCTCAACACGACACTCCATAGCGTCGTCGGGTCGAGCGACAGCAGTACGCGTTCCACCGTCGACGCATTGGCGGCGTCGATCGCGAGCAGATTGCCGAAGGCGAGCGGATTGATCGCTTCCTGCACCACGAACCGCATGTCGCCCGTGAGGACGTTGACGAGCGTCGCGAGCAGGCCGAGGACGCTCGGCAACGAGCACCACAAGACCAGACCGAACCACTGGCCGTACTTCACCCCGGTGTTGGTCGCGAACGACACGCCCGTGTAGTACAGGGCCGTGAGCGCGTAAACGATCAGAATCACGATGCAAGTGCCGGCCGCGCTGATCGCAGCGAGCGCAGTCGGCGGAATCTGCATTGATGCGTCCACGGCCTGCCTGCGTTGCTCGTCCGTGAGCTCCGCGTTTGCCAGTTGCCGATCGAGGAGCCACGGCAGATCCACGGCATTCATGTAGAAGTACGTGGTCAAACAGTAGCCAAGCAGGATCAGCAACAACGGCAGCCAAGGCGACGGCCGCTCCTTGATCGCCGCGAACGCTTCGCTCGGTGCCGTGAAGATGTTGGTCGCAATCGCCAGTACGCCGGTGTTGGCCATGTTTGCAGTCCTAGGTAAGCGTCAAACAGCGCGCCGCTCCGAAACGGAGCCGTGCATAGTACTTCCAAAACGTGTACCCATCATCTCGGCGCCGCCCGCGCGGCGCGCCAGCGTCGGGGCGCCACCCGTCCCCGCGGCCGGCCGCAGGAACAAAAACACGCTGAGCAGTCCGGTCACGAGCAGCACGAGAAGGAGGTGCGCGGCCCGATCGAAGTCGCCGCCCGTGAGCGTCTCGCCGAGCACCGTGGCGCCCGCGATGAGCGGCGCGAGCCGCAGCACATAGGCGACGCGGAGCTCCACGCGCCGAAACGTGTCACCGAAAATTCGATCGGGGTAGCCCGGCCGACGGCGCGGAACGAACCGCGCGAACACCGCGAAGAACACCGTCATTGTGACGATGAACGCGAACTTGCCCCAGTAGTTCGCGACGAGCTCGTCTTGCACGGCCGCAACGACGAGCCAGGCCGCGAGGTGGAGCACGGTCAGGGTCTCGACGACGACGCGCCAAGGCGCCGAGATGTAGTTTTCCGTCGTGCGCCGCCGCAACGTCGCGCTGCGCGTATCGGCGAGCGGCACGTTGCACGCTAGCCAGCGGAACCAGAGCCCCGCGGACACGAACCAGCCGAGCATGCCCATGATCATGAGTAGACCGTGCCAATTTTTGAGCACCTCCCAACTCGGCGCGGAGCCGTCGAACGGGCGCCAGCCGAGGCGCACGGCGAGCAACACGGCAATCGAGACCGTCGCCCAGACGTACCAAACCTGGAGGAAGCCCGTGCTGTTTTTCAGGTACGCGACCATGCCCGGGTTCGCGGCGAGCCACGCGGGATTGCGATCCGCGATCATGGGCGCGCCGAACTGCCGGCCCTGGCGCGGCAGGAACACCCAGAACAGCGCCGCCTGCAGTGCGTAGATGGTGAAATCGATCCACTCGGTCATGACGTGGTTTCCCTTGCACGACGCGCTGCGCGCAGCGCGTCATTGAACAGAGCCGTGATCTCCTCGCGACTCACACCCTCGCCGAGCAGCGAGCTCACGACCTGCTCGACCTTGCGCTCGGCACGGTTCGATTTGATGCGCTCGACCTCGCGCGACGCATCGGCGCGCACGAACGTCCCGCGCCGCCCTGCCGTCAAGATCACGCCCCGGTCCTCGAGCTGCTTGTAGGCGCGCGCGACCGTGTTGCGGTTGAGCTGCAAGTCGCCCGCGAGCTGCCGCACCGTGGGCAACGGCGCCCCCGGCTCGAGCTCGCCCGCGGCCACACCGTCCTGGATCTGCCGGACGATCTGCTCGTAGACGGGCTCGGGCGACGTGGCGACGATCGTGATGTCCATATTGTCATAGCTTCACATAGGACAAATAAGGGAGTCAATGACGCCCATCGAGCTATATACGCGCGAGACCCGTGCTGCATTACACGGCCCGGCTCAAGGCGTCGACCGGGGCTGGCCCGGGTACGCCCAACGCTCCACCTCGACCGGGTCCACGAGCCGGCATTTCACGGTCGAGAACGGGGCCGCGGCCGCGAGCTCCGGGTTCTCCGGCTGCGACTCGGCGCACTCCGGCAGCAAGTCCAAATAGGCGGGGCGCACCTCGGGAAACAAGCCGCTCGGCTCGTCGTCGGGGTTTGCGCAGGCGCTGAACAACCCGAAACCCTGGAACGAGACGCCGAGACCGCCCGTGAGCGCATTGCAGAGCTCGGCGAGCTTGCGGCCGAACTTCGTGCGTTGTTGGCCCACCGTCGCGACGGATCGTCCGCCGTAGTCCGCTCCGCCGCCGTCGAAGATGCTGCGCTCCGGTTTCGGCTCGGGCTCCGGACGCGGCGGCGCGACGTCGTCGATCGTGAACGTGAGGTACGAGTCCGCGCCCGAACGCTCCGCAATAACCTCCTCGGCCGCGCGCAGGCGCGCCTCCTCCAAGTCGTTGCGGCTCGGCAGCTCGGCTTCGGCGGTAGCCTCCGCCGGAGCCGACTCGGGGACCACCTCGGTCGCGACGCGCGACGGCGGTGCCGCCTCCTCGGCCGGCTGCTCGCGGATCTCGGGCGTAACGGGCGCGTCGACGACCACCGGCGCACTCGGCGTTTCGACGGCACGTGGAGCTTCGCTCGGCGGCGGCGCACTCGGCGGCGGCACGACGCGCTCGACGCTCCAGAAAAAATCGGCGAGGTCCGGCAGCGGGGGTGGCTCGTCGACGATGAACGCGATGCGGCCGGCGACATAAACGCCCGCGGCGTGCACGAGCACGGAAATCAGGAGCGCGTTGCGCCACCACGACGCGGTGAAACGCACCACACCCCCGCGCGGCCCGGGATCGGTCGATTGGACGGCCACCTTAAGCTCGCGCATCGGGACTCGCGGTACGGCGTCGAAGCTCTATGACCGCGCCGCGCGCTGCTTGGTTCGCAGCCGGGCCGACCTCGCGGCCGTCAAGCGAGCGGCGGCTCGCGGCGGTGCCACTCCGTGGCCTGCTCGTAGGCGTGCGCGAGGGCGAGCACGCGCGCCTCGCCGAGCCGCGGGCCGACGATCTGGAGGCCGATCGGCAGGCCTAAGCGTGTAAACCCGCACGGCACGCTGATCGCGGGGATGCCGAAGACGTTGAACGGCAGCGTGTTGCGGATCAGCGAGCCCTCCGCCGCCGGGTTCGCGAGCACCGTGGCGATCGTCGCCGGCAAGGCCATGCAGGTCGGCGCGACGAGAATGTCGACGTCCGCGAACACATCGGCGATCGTGTTGCGCGCGATCGTCATTCGGCGGCGTTGCTCGATGTACAGCTGCGCCGAGACGCTCGCCCCGCCCATGACACGCCGCAACGTGAGCGGCTGGTAGAGCGCGTGGTTCGCTTGGTCGGCGAGCAACGGCGCGTGATAGGCGTGCGTCTCCGCGTCGAGCAGCGCGTACGTGTCGGGCGCCGTGATGGTCACGTCGCGCATCGGACCCGTGAGGCCGGTGAGCACCTCGAGCGCGCGGCCCGTTGCCGCGTCGATCTCTGGATCGAGCCCCTCGAAGAACGGCGAACGCGGAACCCCGATGCGCAGCCCGCGAACCTCGCGGCCGATCGCGGCGCGCAGATCCTCGCGCTCGGCGCGGATGCTCACGGGGTCGAGTGGATCGAAACCCGCGAGCGCCGTCATCACGATGGCCGTGTCGGCGACACTGCGCGCGATGGGCCCGACATGATCGTGGAACTCGGAGAGCGGCACGATGCCGCGGATGCTCGCGAGTCCGTGCGTGGCCTTGAGCCCCACGACGCCGCAGCACGCGGCCGGGTAGCGCACCGAGGCCGCCGTGTCGGTGCCGAGCGCCGCGGCGCAGAGCCGCGCGGCGACGGCCGCCGCCGAGCCGCCCGACGACCCGCCGGGGTGGTGGTCGAGATTCCAGGGGTTGTGCACGGGCCCGTAGTGCGTGACGGCAGAGGTGCCGCCGTAAGCGAACTCGTGCATGTTGAGCTTGCCGAGGAATATCGCGCCCGCCTCGCGCAGCTTGCGCACGCACTCGGCGTCCTCGGCCGGAATGCGGTCGGCGTACACGGCGCTCGCGGCCGTCGTCAGCACGCCGGCCGTGTCGATGTTGTCCTTGAGCGCTACGGGCACGCCGTGCAACGGCCCGCGCGAGCGCCCCGCCGCGAGCTCGCGCGCGGCGGCACGCGCCTGCTCGAGCGCTTGCTCGGCCGTCACCGTGATGAAGGCGTTGACGCGCGGCTCGACGCGCTCGATGCGGTCGAGATAGGCGCGCGTGAGCTCGACGGGCGAGAGCTCGCGCGACGCAATGCGGCGGCTCGCTTCGTCGATCGAGAGCTTCGTGAGCTCGTCGCTGCGTGGTTGCCCCGCGACGCGCGTCGTCGTGAGGACGGCCCCGGCTGCGGCGGCGGCCATGAGATCGCGGCGGCTGATCGGGCTGTCGGTCGTCATTGTTGTTCCCCCCGGTGCTGCTCCGCAGAGGATAGTCCGGCCCGGTTTTCGATACTATGGCCGCGACTTCCGCTCGGAGTGACGAGGATGGTGTACCTCTGGGTCGCGCTCGGCGGCGCCATGGGGAGCGTGGCGCGCTACGCGTGCTCGGGCTTGGCCGTCCGCTGGCTCGGCAGCGGCTTCCCGTGGGGCACGTTGTTCGTCAACGTCACGGGCTCGTTCGCCATCGGCGTGCTCGCGGCGCTCGTGACGGCCGACGGCCGGCCCACGCTCGGCCCCGACGCGCGCGCGTTCTTCATCGTCGGCATTCTCGGCGGCTTCACGACGTTCTCGTCGTTCAGCTTGGAGACATTGAATCTCGCGCGCAGCGGCGCGCTCGGCGCGGCCGCCGCGAACGCGGCGCTGTCGCTCTTATCGTGTCTCGCGGCCGTGTGGCTCGGCTTCGCCGCCGGCGCGCTGCTCAATCGCTGACGCTCGCGTCGTTGCCGCTCGCCGCCGCTTGCCAGTAAACTGCGCGGCGGAGAGGTGCCGGAGTGGCCGAACGGGCTTGACTCGAAATCAAGTGTGCGAGCAATCGTACCGTGGGTTCGAATCCCACCCTCTCCGCCAGACCCCAAACACTGGCGCGGCTTACAGGGCCGTAACTCGATCAGTACATACTCCAGTAGCGCAGAACTCGGCGCGTGAGCCCCCGATAGTTAGCCCGTCAAACAATAAAACGTGGCTCGCGAACCAACGGGTTTTGGTTCCTTGCGCGGTCGAGTACTGCGGCTCATCACGAGAGTGCGTGCCGCCCTCGTTGCATGGGTCGATGCATGGTTGCGCCGCGTGTGCTCGCGCTACGCTAGTCGTCGTCGAAGTAGTAATCGAGCTCAACAAGCCTGCGGGCCGCCCCGGCAGCCATTGACTCGTTCCGTTTGGTCCTCCCTCACCTGCGTGTAGCTCCACACCTGCCTCGCCGCGCGCGATGGGCTGTACAGATGTACGTGGACCCGCCGGAAGCGCATGTCTGCGGTGTCGCCGGTCGCGTCCGTGAGCGTGACGACCTCTTTGTACCCTAAGCCGTCGAGCTGCCGAAAATACTCGCTGGCCGTGTATTCGCGCTGCTCGGCTTCGGCGCCCTTTGCCCCTTGAACCCAGATGTCTTGCAGCGCCAGCGCGAACACGTAGCGACGCACCTCCGGCAGCTTCGCTTGGAGCGCAGCCACGGATTCTTGGAAGCCGCTCTCGCTGCTCCCGTCGACACGCATCGAGCGCCAGCCGGCTGCACTGGCGGTGCCCGCGAGTGCGACAGCCAATACGGCAACTGTGAGCTTCAGCATCGGGTCATCCTCCTGCTTGCGGCCATGAATGGCGCTTGCTCATGCGAAAGGACAGTGGCCCAAAGAATAATACCAACCGACGGCGTTTTCACGCCCGCCTTGAACAAGACTTGACGCCTGGCTCATTACCAGGCCGCGAGGCGTAATCACGCGTACATTCACACCCTCTCCGCGCTCCTAGGCCACGTCCAAGAGAGCACGCGGGTTCTTGGCCGCGATCATGAGAAGCGTGCGCGCCGCACCGGAGGGTGCACGTCGGCCCTGCTCCCATTCCTGCAGTGTTCGAACCGAAACACCGAGCAGCCTTGCGAACACGGACTGCGACAGCCCGGTCTTCTCGCGAATGCCGGCTACCGACGGAATCGTGGTCACGCGCCCGTGCTCGCCTCGCTTGATCTCGCGAATTCCCTCCAGGATCTCGACCCCAACGTTTCGTTTTCGGCTAGCCATCAATCTCCGCCTTGATCTTCCCTAGAAGCTGGATCGAGATGCTCTCGGCGACGTTCTTCGCATAGAGAGTCAACAACCAGATCTCGCCTTGCTTGGACCTCAGGTAGTAGATGATTCGAAAACCACCGCGCTTCCCGCGTCCGACTGCTCCCCAGCGGAGCTTTCGCACTCCACCCGAAACCGCGAATGATGTCTCCAGCCTCCGGATTCTCGTTGAGGTAGCGCTGCAGCTGCGCCAAGGCATCATCGGATAGGCGCTTTTCGGCAAGGCGCGTGAAAAGATTCGTCTCGATAAACACAAACATCGTCATTATACGTCTCCGCCGTATTACGTCAATGACGTATATTGACCGGACGCCGAGATAGACGACGATACCGGCAGCTCGCCGGGCAGAGATCACGACTATCCCTTGTTGTTAACGAGAAATTCGAAGACGAGTTCGCGCTAGACTTCCTGCACCGCCAAGGTTCTAGTTTTCGAGCCCTTTCGAGCTCGGTTCACCATGAACACCGCTTCAGACCAAGCGCTTACGTCCACCCGAGATCGCATTCTCGCGATCGCCTTCGGGATTGCGCTCGCGTGGTTCGGCACGTCCGGCGCGGCGCAAGGCTCAGCGCAAGATGGAACACACCCTGTGGTCAAACGCATGCCGGACGGCAAAGACTGGCAGACGGAAAATCTGAATCTCGCGACGGCCGAGTCGTATTGCTATCGCGACGCGGAACGGAACTGCCGTCGCTATGGCCGCCTGTACACCTGGCAGGCCGCGCAGAGCGCGTGTCGATCGCTCGGCGATGGGTGGCGGCTACCGACGGACGACGACTGGCGCGAGCTGGCCAGACACTACGGTGGCATCGCCGACGATTCGGACGACCGAGGCAAAGCGGCCTACGAGGCGCTGCTCAGAGGAGGCAGCTCCGGGTTCAACGCAATCCTCGGCGGCGGCCGCGCCGCCCAAGACGGTCGGTACGACGATTTGAAAGCCCACGGCTTCTACTGGTCGGCATCGGCGAGCAGCGCGGCCGGCGCGTGGTTCTACAACTTCGGCCGCGGCAGCACGGGCTTCTATCGTCAAAGCGACGGCGAGGAGCAGATGGCGCTCGCGGTCCGGTGCGTCAGGGAGTAGCCGGCGCGCGCTAGGCGAAGTTACTGCCGGGGGTTTTGCCCACCGCCCTGCCCGCCACCGCCCTGAGCGCCACCGCCCTGAGCGCCACCGCCGCCACCGCCGCCGCGGAAGGCCGCCTGCAACAAGTGTGTCAGCGTGTGCACGTAGCGCAGCTTGCCGTTCTCGACGCGGAACAGGTGCGTGTCGGGCGCGCCACTGCCGCCGTTCGGGCCACCCGCGCCGAACGTGCAGTACACGACGACCGAGCCGATGACCTCGTCGACGACGAAACGGCGGTTCGCGATGTTCACGCCGGCCGGCACGCCGACCTCGCAGCTGTCGGTCGGGGTTCCTCGGCCCGTGTACATGCCCCCTTCGACGCGCACGCAGGGGAAGCCCCACGGCACCTGGTCGATCTTCCCTTCGAGGAACGCGTCGAGGTAGGCGTTGGCGGCCGCGACCAAAGTGCCGCGCGAATCGCGCCGCTCGGCCGGGATCGGGCCCCAGTCCTCCGTCGAGGAGTACTTCAGATAGTTATCGGCGTTGAACAGCCAATAGCCCGTCGTCGTCCAGAGGATCTCGATCTCGGCGATCTTGTCGTGGTTGATGCGCATGCGCGTGCCGAGCACGTACGGCTTCGCGGCATCCGTGACGATAGCCTCGGTGAACGTTTGGCACGTCGACTCGTCGAGCAAGCTCATGTGATGGTCGATCTTGAGCGGCGTGCTGATGAGCCCCTCGGCGATCGCCTTCGGTGCCATGTTCTCGACGTAGCCGAGCCCAGCCGCTAACGGCAGGCCCGACGTATCGCCTTTGGTCTGCGCGTCGATGTAGAGGTTGACCGCGCGCTGCAATCCGCCGCGCACGCAGGAGACCTGCTGGTTGGAGGCCGGCTGTGCGAAGGCCGCTGCGGGCGCCAGCGCCGCAGTCGAAAGCACGATCCACGAGAGAGTAAAACGCTTCACCGGATTCCTCCTCCGTTGTGATTGTTTTCCGGACGGGACTCGTCGTTGTCGGAATAGGGAGGATAGTACCGTAGTAGCGAAACCGGGACGCTCAGCCCAATTGCGGGACGCCGGCGCGCGCCTCGACCGGCCGGTCGAGCTGCGCCCCCGACGCAAAACAACGACTTAGGGCACGGCCCGCGTTGGCACGGCACTTGGAATGCTGACCCAGGAACTCACGCGGGGGTCAGGGGGAATCGTGAGCCAAATCAAGCACGCGTTGCGTCAGCTCAAGCTGCGTCCGGGACTCTCGGTCGTCGTGATCCTCATGCTCGCGCTTGGGCTAGGCGCCACGACGGCGATGTTCTCGCTGTACCACCAGATCCTCGTGCGGCCGCTGCCTATCCCTGAGCCCGAGCGGCTCGTGAACCTCGCGGCGCCGGGGCCGAAACCCGGCGGTGGCACCCAGGATCTCGGGCTCGGCAACCGCGAGGCTCAGTTCACGTACCCGATGTTCCGCGATCTCGAAAATGCGCAGAGCGGCTTCGTGGGTCTAGCGGCACACGTGGATTTCCTCGCCAACTTGAGCTTCGACGATCGGCCCACGTCGGGCCGCGGCTGGTTCGTCTCCGGCACCTACTTCGAAGTGTTGAACATCAGGCCCGCGCTTGGGCGCCTCATTGGGCCCAGCGATGACCCGCTCGTCGGCGAAGCAGCCGTGGCCGTGCTCAGCCACGAATACTGGCAGCGCGGTCTCGGCGGCGATCCGAGCGTCGTAGGCAAGACACTCAAGGTCAACGGTCAAACGCTCGAGATCGTCGGCATCGCGCCGGCGGGCTTCAGAGGCACGAACATGCAGGTTCGCGCGGACGTCTTCGTGCCGTTGACGATGGCGCCGGTAATCAATTCGGGCCTCAGCGGGCCCGCGTTGTTCGAGGACCCGCGGGGCCGCCAGGGCTACTGGCTCTATCTCTTCGCGCGGCTCGCGCCCGGGGTCACGCTGGAGCGCGCGGCTACCGAGCTCAACGTCGTCTACTCCGGCATTCTCAACGAGGTCGAGTGGCCGGCATTGACTGCCCAGCAGCGTCCTGGGCAGCCGATCCCCGCGGGGATGGAAGAGCAATTTCGCGCGCGACAAATCGCGTTCTCGCCGGGCGCCCAGGGGCAAAGCAATCTTCCCGCCACGGCGGGACGGCCGCTGACGTTGCTGCTAGGCGTGACGGTGCTCGTGCTGCTCATCGTCTGCGTGAACATCGCGAATCTGCTGCTCGCGCGCGGCGCGGCGCGGGCCGGTGAAATGGCCACGCGCGCGGCCCTCGGCGCGAGCCGCGGCTGGCTCGTAAAGCAGCTGCTCACGGAGTCGTTCGTGCTCATCGCGATCGGCGGCCTTGCGAGCTTGCTCGTGGCGGCGCTCGTCGTGCGGCTCATCACCGCACTGCTGCCCGTGGGTCTCGTTAGCGGGCTCGCGCCCGAGTTGAGCTCCACCGCAATGCTGTTCGCCGCGGGCGCGTCGCTCGTGACGGTGGTCGTGTTCGGCCTGGTACCCGCCTTGCGCGTCAGCGACGCCAACCCGGCGCTGGCCATGAAGGCGCAGGCGCGGTCCGGCGGCGGCCGCGCCGCGCTGCGCTTTCGCGGCGCGCTCACGACGGCGCAAATCGCGTTCTCGCTGCTATTGCTCGTGCTCGCGGGGTTGTTCACGAAGAGCCTCATGAACGTCGCGAGACAGGATCTCGGCGTCGACGTCGACTCGGTCTTGAGCTTCAGCGTTTCGCCGCGCCTGAACGCGTACAGCCCCGATCGACTGGCGGATTTCTACGACCGTCTCGAGGAGACATTGGCCGAGCAACCGGGCGTCGTCAGCGTCGGCAGCTCGGCGATTCCCTTGCTCGGGGACTTCGCACTGCGCCAGCCGTGGTCCGTCGAGGGCTTCGAGACCACGGCCGGTGCCAACACGACCGCTGCGATCGGCATGATCGGCACCGATTTCTTCACAGCGCTCGGTATTCCATTGCGGGCCGGGCGCCTGTTTACGGATAGCGATACCGCCGGCGCGCCGCAGGTCGTCATCGTCAACGAAACCTTCGCGCGCCGATTCAACGTCACGGACGTCGGCGGGCGACTTGGCGGCGGCACGGCGCCGACGAGCTATCCGTTCGAGATCGTCGGCATCGTCGCCGATTCGAAGCACACCTCGGTCAAGGGCGAGACCGAGGCGGTCGTCTACGTCTCGCGCTACCAGGTCGCGGGCGGCGTCCAGGCGATGTTCTATTACCTGCGCGCGGGAGTGGACCCTGAAGCGCTGCTCGCGACGATCCCGCGCCTCGTCGCAGAGTTCGATCCCGAGGTCCCGGTCACCAATCTCAAGACCCTGGTCGTGACGGTGCAGGAAGCGGTCTATGTCGATCGGCTGTTGTCGATGCTCTCCGCGGGCTTCGCGGCGCTTGCGACGCTGCTCGCGGGCATTGGGCTCTACGGCGTGCTCGCCTACAACGTCACGCAGCGCACGCGCGAGCTCGGCCTTAGGCTCGCGCTCGGCGCGGCGCCTAAGCGGCTCCGCGCGATGGTGCTCAAGCAAGTCGGCGTGATGGCGCTGATCGGCGCCGGCGCCGGCCTCGTCGCGGCGCTCGCGCTCGGCCGCGTCGCGGAGTCGGTGTTGTTCGGCATGTCGGGACGAGACCCGGTCGTGCTCGGCGCGGCGGTGGCTGTGCTCGCCGCAGTCGTGCTCGCGGGCGCCTGGCTCCCGGCGCGGCGCGCGTCCCGGATCGAGCCGACCGAAGCGCTGCGGTGCGAGTAGTTTAGAACGCCGCAAGCTCGGCGACGCGGCGGGCCTCACCCAATTCGGCGTGAATTTTCTGACGCTGCCGCCCGGCGCGTGGTCGAGCCAACGTCACTGGCACACCGAATCCGACGAGCTCGTCTACGTGCTCGAGGGCGAGGTCACGCTCGTGAGCGACGAGGGCTCCGAGACTTTGCGCGCCGGAGACGCGGCCGGCTTCAAGGCCGGCGACACGAACGGGCATTGCCTGCAGAACCGCACGCAAGCGCGCGCCGTCGTCCTCGAGGTCGGCACGCGCGTTTCGTCGGACGCGACTCACTACCCGGGCATCGATCTCTTCGCGCCGCCCGAAGAGAAGCCCGCTATCTACACGCACCGCGACGGCACGCCGTACCCGGCCGTCCGGCGCGGCCCGAAGTGAGCGCAGGGTCGCTACGGCCGCCTGAAGGTCACCGGCACCCCGCCCTGCTCGCTGCTCAAGACACCGACGATCGTGCCGTCATCGGCGAGCTCGCCGGCGAACACCCACGGCTGCCAGTTCGGCAAGTCGAAGCGCAGCGCCCGGTCCTCGATGCGGACGTTGCGTAGCGGTTGGCCGATCTCGCCGAGCGTGGTGCCGAGCAGACGGCCGACGACGACCGTGTCCGACCGCCTGACGAACGTAAGCTCGATGTCGAGGTCGAGCGTGACGATGCGCGGCCGGCCGACCCAGCGTCCCTCGAGCGCGCCGGCGAGCTCGCGCGACACCTCGACGGGCTCCTCGGGTAGGGCCGCGGGATTCGCGCGCTCGTGGCGGTTCGTCCGCACGTAGTTCGGCACGATCGTGTTGTTCTCGTGGCACGCGTACTCCGGCATGAAGTACGCCGCGTCGTTGCGCATCGGGTAACGCACCGTGAACGGACGCGTGAGCACGACGGGATCCTCGGTCGTGATTTCGTAGAGCCACCAATCGGCGTTGAGACGCACGACGCGCTCCGTCGTCTTCATCTCGCGGCTCAACGGGAAGCGATTGCCCGGCGGCGAGCCCACGACGCCCAAATTGATGAGCGGCGGGCCTTCCTTATAGTGCGTCGTCTCGACGACGAGCGTGGTCCCTTCCCACCGGCCGCGCGGCTCGCCCAAGTACTGCTCGATCTCCGCCGGGAGCGGCGCGCGGCCGTCCGTGGGGATGACGCGGGCCTCGTGGATCATCTCGAGCTGGAACACGACGTACCCCGGCGCCTGTACGATCGTGAAACCGCCGTTGTAGCGGTACGGCATCATCGACGACGGCATACCGCGCGTGACGCAGCGGTCCCAGCTGTCGAAGTCCTGCGGCCCGTCGTAGGTGTGGTTCTCGCCGGGCAACGTCCAGCCGCTGCGCATCGCGAGCGCTCGCCGCTTGCCTTCCGGCGTCAGCGCGGGCAACAAGCCGCTCGGCGGGTCGACGATGAGGCTCGTCTGGCGCTGCGGAATGTTGGGGTCGAGCGTGCCGGTTCGCATCGAACGGCCGAGATCGCCCTCGGCCAACGCCTGCCGGCTCGCGTCGCTCTGGCCACGCCACTCGTCGATGCGCCGGTCGTACTCTTCTTGCGTGAGCCACGCCTCTTGCATGTCGCACGGGCGAGCGCGCGCTCCGCCGCCGGCACCGGCCGCATCGCCGAACAGGAACGTCGGCAGCCGCCGTCCCGAGTAGCTGTCGGCGCAACGCTCGAGCGGCACGCGCGAGGCCTGCATCATGTCGAGCGTGGCCTGAAGGTCGGGCTCGCCCCACGGCGTGCGCGGGTGCTGCCAGCCGCGCGGGGTCGCGATGAAGTGGTTGGCCTCGCTCGCGGCGCCGCGAATCGAGTCGTCGATCTGCGCGCGTGCGGTCGCGGCGAGAGCCGAGCCTGCTGCGGCGGCGAGCAGGAGGGCCCGCCGATTCATCGTTGCGCGCGCCGCTCCCTAGGGTTGCGGCGGTTCGATCGTGAAGACGCCATCCTCGAGCCCGGTGCGGTCGTTGTCGAAATCGTCGTGGATCAGGCGGTCGAGCTGGGGCGCGCGCTCGTAGGCGACTTTGACCGTCCAGGGCGCCGTGAGCGTCGTGGGATCCTCGACGGTCATCTCCAGCTCGATGCGGTCAGGGTCGGTCTTGCGCAATCGCTCCACGTAGTGCGCCTGCTCCGAAAACGGCGGCGCGAAAAAGAAGAACCGCAGCGGATCGCGCACCGACACCGTATCGACGACGAGCGTGTCGCCTTCCCAGCGGCCGACCGAGTCGCCCCACGTGGTGGCCCAGCGATCCTGCTCGGCCGGCAGGCTGCGCCCGTCGGTGTAGACGTGCCGGACTTCGCGGTACATGTTGACGATCAGCGTCTCGTCCGGCGTGATCAAGAACTGCATCGGCGCCGAGGCGTTCATCATCATCGGATAGCCCCAGCCCCCGGCCTTGCGACTCGTGCTCCCGCTCCCGGTCAACATGGCTTCGAACTTGGCGCGCCCCGCCTCGTTCCATGGCGCGTCGAACCCTGCCACCGGGTACAGCTCGTTCATGGGCTTGGGCGCGGGGAAGCCGGAAATGTCGGCGGTCTGCCCGGCCGCGATCCAGATGCCGCCCCAGTCGGGCAGCTGGTTCGTCTGCTCGGCGCCCGCGCCGCCGTCGGCGTCCGCTCCATCCTGTTGGGCGCCGCAACCCGCAAGCGCGGCGCCTGCCGCGAGTAGCGCGCACAGGGCTGCCGCGTTGCGCGCGCTCATGGCGGGGCACCGCCGAACTTGCGGCCATCGGCCGTCTCGATCGCAAGCACGAGCCCGCCGGGGGCGCCGCTGCGCAGCGGCACGACGGTCGCGGTCAGCACGTCGTCGGGCTTGAGCGTCGACGGCCGCCAGCCGAGGTTGTAGAGGTAGAGGGGCGCGCCCATCTCGAGGCTCCACTCCTGCGCCGTGCCCGCCTCGTTCGTCACGACGAGTTGGATATAGGAATGCGGACTGGTCCACTGAAACTCGCGGACCGTGCCCTTCAAGGTCAATATCTTCTGTCCATCGAACATCGCGGGCGAGTGATGCGCTGACGCGGCCGCAGAGGCGAGCAGCGTGGCGGCGAGCAGGAACTTCAAGCCCAGGCGCAAGGTTCGTCTCCCGTCTGGCGACGAACCGACGATAGCACAGGACGACGCCAGCTCGCGCAATCGAGCTATTGAGCGTTGAGGACGACGATCGGATTCACCTGCGTCGCGCGTCGCGCCGGGAGCACCGACGCCACGAGCGCGGTGCCGGCTAGGACCAGCGCGACGAGCACGATGAGCACGGGGTCGGTCGGCGCAACGCCGTAGACGAGCCCTTGCAGCGCGCGCCCGAGCAGCGCGATGCCTGCGACGCCGAGCACGAGACCGAACGCGACGAGCACGAGCCCTTCGCGCAGCACGAGCGCGAACACTTGTCGGACCGTGCTTCCCAAGACCATGCGGATGCCGATCTCGTGCGAGCGTTGCGCGACTAAGTACGCGAGCACGCCGTAGATCCCGAGCGCCGAGAGGAACAACGCGACGCCGCCAAACGCCACAGCGAGCGCCATGGCTAGCCGCTCGCGCGCGAGCGACTGGCTCGTGCGCTCGACCATTGTCTGAACGTCGAACGGCACGAGCTCCGGATCGAGTACCGCGAGCTCGGCTCGTACCGCTCGCATCGCGATTGCAGGGTCCAGCGGCGACTTGATGGCGAAGACGTAGTAGCGATGGGTCGACTGCCTATGCGAGGTGTAGTAGGAACCCGCCGAACCTTCGCTTCCGGCGAGTCCGTAGAGCCGCACTTCCGGCACGACGCCCACGATCGTGAGCCACTTCGTGCGCTCGGTCACGACGGCCGCGTTACCGTCTATGCCGGGCATGAAGAGCCGCTTGCCGATGGGATCGGTGTCCGGCCAAAAATGATTGGCCAATCGCTCATCGACGATGACGACACCGGGCGCCGCTGCGTTGTCGCGTTCGTCGAAATACCTGCCTCGGGTAAGCGGGGTGCCCATGGTTTCAAAGAAGCCCGGCGTAAGCTGCGCCCACGACGGCGCCACGAGCGGTTCGCCTACCGCCGCCTGCTCGTTGCCCTCGACGAAGATCGCCTGCACGTTCACCTGGCCGCCGCGCAACGGAATGAGCGTGGTCGCACCGGCCGACACGACACCGGGAACGCCGCGCATTCGCTCGAGAAAGCCGTCGAGCGTCGCAAACACGGCATCTTGGTCGTAGTTGTAGCGTGGTCCCTCGAAGGGCAGGGTCCCCGTGACGATGTTGTCGCGGGAAAAGCCGGGGTCGACGTTCAAGAGATTACGCACGGTCGTGAAGAGCAGTGCCGCCCCCACCAACAGCACGAACGCGAGCCCCACCTGTGCGACCACGAGCGTTCTACGAGTCGTCCGCGCTTTCTCGCCGCTCGCGCCGGTGTGCCGGTCCTGCCGGAGCACGTCGGCCAGGTTGTCGTTCTTCACGTGAGCCAGCGACGCGAGCACGACGAACAGCCCGCTCACGAGAGCCAGCGCGAGAACGAAGCCGACCACCGTCCAATCGAGCCCGACCCCGTCGAGCGCGAGGAATCGATCGATGCGCGCAGTGCCGATGACGCGCAGCACCACGGTTCCAAGGACCAGACCCAGCACGCCGCCCGCGGCCGCGATCGTGAGCCCTTCGAACGCGAGCAGCCTCGCCACCCGCGTGCGCCCGGCACCGAGCGTCATGCGCAACGCCTGCTCGCGCGCGCGCAGGCGCGACTGAGCCAACGCGAGGTTCGAGAGATTCACGGCGCCGATGAGCACGACGAACAAGGCGCCGGCCCACAGCGCGTACAACGATCCTCGCACGTTGCGCACGAGCAGCTCTTGCAGCGGCTCGACTGTCGTGTGGAAGCCGGCCTCCTCCATGCGCACGCGGAACTGCGGCATCTCCTCGAGCATCGCGTCGTTCGTGGCATCGACTTGCTGTTGCGCTTGCTCGCGGGTTGCGCCCGGCTCGAGCCGCCCGATGTTGTACCAATAGTTCGCCAGCGGGTCGTTCTTCTGTTGCGGCGTGATGGTGAGCGGCACCCAGAAACGCGCGTCCGGATCGAAGAACGAGAAGCTCTCCGGCATCACGCCGACGATCGTGAACGGCCGTCCGCTCAAGGTGATCTCGGCGCCGACGGCGGCGGCATCGCCGGCGTACAGCTGCTGCCACAAACCGTGGCTCAAGATAACGCGCTGCTCGTTGCCGAGCTCGCCTTCCTCTTCCGTGAACGCGCGACCGAGCGCCGGCGAAATGCCGAGCAACCGAAACAGCGACGGCGTGGCGCCCATGCCGTGCAAACGCTCCGTCGCACCGTCGAGCGTGAGCATGTGATCCGCGCCGCTGAACAACGCCTGCTCCGAGAACGCCGTAACTCCGCTCAGGCGATCGTGGTAGTTACGCGGCGCGCTCGTGTCGCTGACCCCTGCTCGGGTCTTCGGAAACTGGTTCGCCATGATCATGATGCGGTCGGGTTCCGGCACCGCGAGCGGATTCAAGAGCCCCTGGTCCACGATCGCGAACACGACCGCGTTGGCGCCGAGGCAAACGGCGAGCGTCAGGATTGCCGTCACGGAGAAACCGCGGTGCTTGCGGAGGTGTCGCCAGCTCGCGCGCAGATCGAGGCCAAGACCGGTAGCAACAAACCGGCCGGCACGGGAGTGTTCGATTTGCACGACCGCGGCGCCGACGGGCGCGGCGCGCACGAGCTCGTCCCGCAGCTCCGTCCACGACGGCACTTGGCTCTCGAGCTCGCGCCACGCCTCGTCCGCGGACATCCCCCGCGCGAGCAACGACTCGTAGATTTCTTCGAGCTGAGCGCTCAGCTCCTCGGCAATTTTGACTTGCTGATCCGCGGGCAACCCGAGCGGCTCGAGGTGCTCGCGGACGAATGTCTTGATGTCACGCATACTCCGGACCGCCCGCCCGCTGAATGGCTTCCATGAAGTCGGTGAAATTCTGGCGCTGCTCGGCCAGCACTTTTCGCCCGGCAGCGGTCAGCTTGTAGTAGCGCCGGCGCCGCTGGCCCGGTTTCTCGACCCACGTGCCGGCGATGAGACCGCGCCGCTCGAGCCGGTAGAGAATCGGATACAGCGATGCGACGTTGAACGACACCGCCCCTTCCGACCGCTGGCCGATGCGGATCGCGATCTCGTAGCCATGGCGCCGCGCTTGCTCGAGCTGGGCCAGCACGAGCAGCTCGGCCGTGCCTTTCTTGAGAGCGCTCTTGTCCAACGGATTGGGCTGTATGACCGGCATATGTATGAATCATATATATGACCGACGACCGGAGGCAAGAGGGCCGTCCCCCCCGAGTCTTGCGTCAGTCGGGCGTTACTGCGCGAGATCGCCGATCAAGGCGCTCAATTCGCGGAACGCATCGGGCGTCATGAGGATGTTGTGGCCAAGCCCCGGAACGACGTTGAGACGCGCGTCGATCCCTCGTGCCTGGAGCGCTTCGGCGTACTTGCGACTGTCTTGGGGCAGCGCGACATCGTCTGCCTCGCCGACTAACAGACGTACGCGCGCTTCCGGCGCCACGCCGTCTACGAGCGACAACGGCATGAGGCTGGAAGTGGGACCACCCCAGATCGGGTCCGGCTGCTGCGCGTTCATGCGAGCGCGCCAGGCTTCCGGATCGCATCCGCACGCGACCAACAACACCGCGTCCGCAGCGTCCGGATGGCGCCCCAACAGGTTCGCGACGATGGCAGCGCCCCCGGAGTGGCCGACGAGCAGCACGGCGCTCGCGTCGTACATGGCCGTGAGACGCCGCGCAGCGGTCGCCACGGCATCGACCACCTCCGGCGTGTAGTTATCCCCCACCGCCATTCCCATGTCGCCGAAGGAGCGATCGCCGGAGGGGTCGGTGTAACCGGGACGAAGGATGCCGGCGGCTACGATTCTCTGGTGGTTCCAGCCGGATCCGAGCGCGGCGCGGACCGCAGAACCGACCGCTGCAATCCTATCATCGCTCCAGTCGGGCGGAAGCGCCGCACGGAGCGAGACCCACGCTTCAGGCTCGTTCGGAAGCGTCAGCATCTTCGCGAAAAGGTATTGATAATCCGGCCGCGGATTCGGGAGGTCACCGTGCAACACCACGACGAGAATCGGGCGATCGACGACGCCGGCGTCCTTGAATACTTGGGCTTTCAGCTCGCCTTCTCCGACATCGATCCAGTGCGTCTCGCCGCCGAGCGGCTCGGAGGTGCTCGGGGTGCACGCGGCCGCCGCGACCGCGACAACCAAGGTCCGCGTGCTCCGTAACCATGCTCGAGCGGCGATCGGCACGGGCGTTCCGGTCCTCAGTGGCTGCGCGTCAGTCGGGCACGTAGGCGATCTGCATGCTGCGGAAGGCCCCGTCGAGAAACACGGACGGATCGCCGAACTCGCCTTCGTGCATCTCGAGCGGGTTGCGGGCGACGACGTCCTCGGCGCCAAGGCCCATGTTCATGTAGCCGATCAGCGCCACGAACAGCTCGTCGTAGATCTCGCGTTGGCGCGCGATATCGCTTCCCAAGAGCAGGCGCCCATCGGCCGGCACCACGCGCGTGTCGGCGTTGACCAAGCCCGCGAGCCGTTCGACGGCGCGCACGCGGCCGCCGAACCAGGCGCCGTTGCGGTAGTCGAGCAGCGGCCAAGCTTCCGCGGACACGATGCCGCCCGTTGCCAGCAAATTCAAATCCGGAATGTGAACGAAAAGATCGCCGTCCGTGTGCGCAGACGGCAAGTAGCCGTAGACGATCTTACGGCCCGCGAACTCGAACGAGCCTTCGCCGCGCGTCGTCTCTCTCGGTCGTGCCACGTCCGGCAAGGGCTTCAATTGGCCGGCGAACAGCGTGGACGTGACGGAGTGGCTCAAGTACATGGCGGTCTTCTCGTGCGCGAAGATCGCCCCACCCGCGCGGCCCACGAGCTCGTTCGCACCCGTCTGCTCCGGGTGCCAGTGAGTGTTGATCAGCGTGTGGATGCGGTCGTTGCCGGTCGCAGCGAACACTGCGCGCAGCAACGCCTCGGCGTTCGCCGCAAGCCCGCCGTCGACCATGAGCGCGCCTTCGTCGCCGCGCAGCGCGAGCACGTTGCAGCCGGCGCCTTGGAGCAAGAACGCGCCGCCGCCGAGATCGGTCGTCGTGATGGCGGGCTGCTGAGAACGCGCGGCGAGCGACGGGAACAGCGCGGCGCCCAGCGCCACGGCGCCGGCTCCGAGAGCGCGCCGGCGCGAGAACGAGAGCCGATCGCTAATCGCCCGTACTCTCGTGCGTGTAGACGGGCTCGTGCAGGACGGGCTCGCCGAGCGGCCAGATGTCGACCCACAGGCCCTGCGGCGGGCCGAGCACGGGCCAGTCGGGGGCTTTCGCCATGACCACCGTCGCGCCGAGCTCGCGCAGCAGCGCCGCTTCCTCTTCGTAGCGCGGCGTCTGGTTCGCCATGAACGGCATGAAGCCGCGCGACTGCGTGTAGTCGAGCGCCGTGAGGCCGTCCTGGTCTTTGAGGTTCATGTCGATGCCGTACGAGGCGAGCAGGCGGATCACGTCCTTGTAACGCTTGCGCACGGCGTAGTGCAGAGCCGAGCCGCCGCGAACCTCTTCAATGTGGACGACGAGCGCGACGGGGTTCAGGTCCGTTCCGGCGTCGTGCAGGATCTTGATGAGCTCGATCGCGTCCTGCTCGCCTGCTCGGCCCGCGAGAACGGCATGGATCGGGGTCTGCCGGTCGGCCATGTACACGGTCGCGTCGGCGCCGTGCTCGAGCAGTAGCTCCACGACTTCGCGATCGTTCGAGTTCGCCGCGCGGATCAGCGGCGTCGAGCCGCGCGTATTCGTCGGGCCGCGCACGTTCGCCGGGCGGAAGAACAGCTGCATGTTGGGGTTCGCACCCCGCTCGAGCAGCATACGAAGGATCGTCATGCCATCCGTCGCGTTCGGCGGGTCGATCGACGCGCGCCCGCCGTCGGTCCGCGAGCGTTGCCCGACGGCCGTGAACAGCGGCGCCTCGCCGTAGATATTCCATTGGTTCACGTCCGCGCCGGCTTCCATGAGGCGCTTCGCGAGATCCCAGTTCGCGTTCATGATCGCAACGTGCAACGGCGAGACGCCGTCGGGATCCGGCAAATCGATGTCGGCGCCGTGCTCGAGCAGGACGTCGACGCAGGCGAGGCAGTTCTCGCGCGCGGCATAGAGCAGCGGCGTGAAGCCGCCGGTATCGAGGCTTTTGGGCCGCCCTTCAGCCTGCACGTGCCGCTGGTAGTCGCGCACGGCCGAGCGCGCGTCGACTTCCGCTCCGCTTAAGATCAGGAGCTCGATCATGGGCGGGTGACGCCGCGCGGCGGCCCACATGAGCGGCGTCTGGCCGCCGAACCCTTCGCGCGCATCGATCGTGGCGCCGCGGTCGAGCAACAGCTTCGCAGCGTCGACGTTGCCGGTTCGCGCCACCGCCAGCAGGGCCGTCATGCCATCCGCGTTCGGCGATTCGACGTCGGCGCCCGCGTCGAGCAGCAGCTTAAGGATCTCGGCGTCGGCCACCTCGGCGGCCAGGCCCATGGGCGTCGCGCCGTAGTCGTTCGCGAGCGAGACGTCGGCCCCGGCATCGATGAGCCGCCGAACCTCGACGGCATCACCTTGATATACGGCCCACTGGAGCCGCGTGCTGCCGTCGGCGTTGCGCTCGTTGACGCTGGGGTCGCTCGTGACACCGCAGCCCGCCACGAGCAGCGCCGGCAACACGATGAAGGCGGCCGCTCGGAACGCCGTGCGGGTCATGGTCAGACCTCGGAGAACGGCCCGGTCGCGTCGCCGAACTTCGTGAGCTCTTCGGCCGGCACGCCCGCGCGATCGAGCATCGTGACGAGCAGGTTCGCGAGCGGCGTGTCCTTCTGGTAGCGCAGGTGCTGGTTGCCCTTCAAGCCCCCGCCGCGCCCGATCAACGCTTCCGGCAACTGGTCGGCGTCGTGAGCGTCGCTGTTGCCCATGTTGCTGCCGAACAGGATGATCGAATGATCGAGCACGGACCCGTCGCCGTCCGGCGTGTTCGCCAACCGCTGCGCGAACTTCGCGAACACGGCCGTGTGGTAGTTCTGGATCTTGCGCAAATTCGCGATGCGCTCGGGATAGCCGCCCCAGTGCGAGGTCGGGTGGAACGCGTCGGGGACGCCGAGGTTCGCGTACACCCGCATGCTCGCTTCCTCGACCATCTTCATCGTCACGACGTTCGTGCGATTGGTCTCCCAGGCGAGCGCGAACAGCTCGAACTGCACGTCGAGTAGCTCGCCGAAGTCGTCGGGCGCGCCGACGGGCGCGTCCGGGAGATTGGCCAACGATTCGCTGCTTTCCCTGAGCCTCTCGACGCGCTGCTCGACCTCTCTTACCGAGTCCAAGTAGCTGCTCACCTTGACGCGGTCGGCCGCATCGAGCTTGCGGTTCAGGCTCGCCGTGGCCTCGGTCACGTAGTCGAGCAGGCTGCCCGTCGTTCCGAGGATGGCCTGGCGTTCCTCGCTGGTCTGGCCCTGGCCGAACATCGAGACGAATACCTTGCGCGGATTGCCCTCCATGGGCAGCGGCTGCGTCGGCGTGCGGAACGAGATCATGCCGCCCGGCTCGCCGCAGATCTCCATCGAGGGCAGCGTCGTGTCCTTCTGGAGGTAACGCGCCGCGAGCTGGTCGGCCGTGACGCCGACGCCCGTCTGCGCGTTGCGTTGCCGCGGAGTAACGCAGTTGAGCCAGGTCTCCTGCGTGATGCCATGCGGCACTCCGCCCTCGCCGGCCTTGTTGCGCAAGCCGCTGACGATGGTGACGTAGTCGCGCACGGGCTCGAGCGGCTCGAGGATGAACGGGAACTTCGGGTTGCGCCCCGTCGTCGCGGGCTGCCATTCGTTCTGCAACGCGCCGTGCGGGAAATAGATGAAACCGAGCCGCGTGGCTGGGGCCGCGGCAACTTGCGCGAAAGCCGTGCCGGCCGGGATCATGGCGTCCAGCATCGGCAGCGCGATCGTGGCGCCCGCGCCCTTCAATACGGTGCGGCGCGACAGGTGCTTGCGGGTCAGGAACATGGCGTAACTCCCTCTCCGTCTTAAGTCCCTAAGTTTACTCCAAAGACGCCTGGAGGAGGCCGTCTGAGGCCTCCCGTTTGAGAAATGCGTCGCTCGAAACGACGCCGAGCACGATGGCCTCGAACCGGTAGCCGTCCTGCGCGGCGCGGCGCACGATGTCGCGCACCGCGGGCATGTCGCGATGGTCGAGCGTCCTGCCGAGCGCAAACGTCATGAGGTTCTCGGTGAGCGCCTGCACCAGCTGCTCGGGACGCGCCGCGAGCGCGCGGCGCAGGTCGGCGGCACTCGCAACCGGCGTACCGTCGGGCAGCACGGCGCTCGCGTCGATCGGCGTGCGCGTGTCGGGATCGATGCTGCGGTACTGGCCCACGGCGTTGAAATTCTCGAGCGCGAAGCCCAGCGGGTCCATGATCCCGTGGCACGCGAAGCAGGTCGGATTCTCGCGGTGCTGCTCCAGCCGCTCGCGCAGCGTCCGCGGCGGCTGCCCGCGGCGGTTCTCGACGAGGTCCGGCACGTCGGGCGGCGGCTGCGGCGGCGGAGCGCCGACGAGGCGTTCCAGGACCCACGCGCCGCGCAGCACGGGCGACGTCCGGTTCGGGTACGCCGTCAACGAGAGGATGGCGCCTTTGCCGAGCAGCCCGTAGCGCGATTCGTCGGGCAGCGTCACGCGGCGGAAGCGCGCGCCCTTGACGGTCTCGATGCCGTAATGCATCGCGAGGCGCTCGTTGAGGAACGTGTAGTCGGCGGTCAAGAGCTCGACGACGCTGCGATCGCTGCGGAACACGCTGTCGATGAACAGCCTGAGCTCCTCCTTCATGAGCTCGCGCGCATCGAGCAGGCCGCTCGCGTGCGGGAACTGGCCGCGGTCGGGCACGATCTCGTCGAGCTTCGCGACGTCGAGCCACTGGAATGCGAAATCGTCGACGAGCGACTTGGCGCGCTCGTCGGCGAGCAGGCGCTTCACTTGGGCGGCGAGCACATCCCTGTTGCCGAGGCGCCCGCTTTCCGCGAGCTCGAGCAGCTCGCCGTCGGGCAAGCTGCTCCAGAGGAAGAACGACAGCCGCGACGCCAGCTCGAGGTCGGTGAGCTCACTTAGGGCCTCGCCTTCCCCGGACTCGGCGCGATAGATGAAGTGCGGGCTCGCGAGCACGGCGGAGAGCGCATCGCGGACGCCGGTCTCGAAGCCGCCCTGCTCGAAGCCTAAGTCGTAGAACGCCATGAGCCCGGCGAGGTCCTCGTCGTCGGCCGGGCGGCGGAACGCGCGCTCGGCGAGATTCGTGACGACCTCGGTCGCGCAGGTGCGTTCGTCGGGCGTGTCGGACGGAGTGCAGACGAAAATCTTCCGGCGGCTCGGCGAATCGCCGAGGCCGGTGACCGTGAGCGGCCCGCGAATCTCGAGCGCGTGCGCCGCTTGGATGCGCTCCTGGCCGCCTTCGAGCGCCGCCGTGCGCGTGCGCTCGTCGCTCTCGGCGAAGCTGCGGTGCACGAACGTGACGCCGAGGTCGTGTTGGCCGGCCGTCGCGTCGAAGCGGATCTTGCGCAGCCGGCCGTTGATCGCCTCGACGGCGGGATCGAGCGTTTGATCGATCGCCTTGTGATCGGCCTCGCCGCCGATGTTGGTGCGATAGATCTCCTCGCCGTCGAGCAGCACGACCACCGTGTTCTCGAACTCCATGCGCGGCACTTCGCGCGCGAGCGCCATGTCGCCGATGGTGAGCTCGTACTCGCCGTCCGCGGGGAAATTGTGCTTGACGACGAACCCGCCGCGCGTGCCGAACGGCATGCCGGGAAGGTGGTGCTGCTGCCGGCCCGTGCCGGGAGCGGCGTCGGGCGGCAGCGAGATGACCATGTTGGCGGGGTCGCCGTAGGTAGTCTTGATCGGCAGCGCCGCAGGGTTGCCGACGGCCTCGAGCGCGATCGCGCGCGCCGCGTCGATGTACTGAGTGACGAACGCCGGCGACACCTGGAGCGCGTCGGCGTTGTTGTCGAAGTGGCCGTCGACGTTGTCGTCGGGCAGGAACTCCGCGGCGTCGATGTCGAGCGCGAGCAGGTCGCGGATCGCGTAGGCATACTCGCGGCGGTTCAGGCGGCGCAGCGCGACCCGACCCGGCTCGGGCTCGGCCTCGCCTAAGTCGATCTCGTTCTCGAGCCACGAAGCCAGCGCATCCACGGCCTTGGCGTCGGGGCGCGGCCCGCCCGCGGGCGGCATGAGGCCGCCGCGCAGCTTGCGGATCGCGGCTTCCCAGGTCTCCGCGTCCGCGGCGATACGGTCGGGCGACAGCCGGTCGAAGGCACGGTCGCCGGCCAGGTCGTCCTGGTTGTGGCACTCGACGCAATATTTGTTGACGACGGCCCACTGCGACGCGTTCGACGGGCGCGAGTGCGTCCAAAGGAACGCGCCGCCGCCGGCCGCGGCCGCGACGCCCAGCAACGCTACGGGTATGACGAGCTTGGATGCGATGGCGGTACTCCCCGATTCGAGCTCCGGCGCCCGCCGGCAACGGCCGCGGAGCCTTGATTAGTATAGGTTCAGACGCCGCCCGTGCGGACCTGTCCTGCGTCAAGTTTTGTCGCAGACGCCCTGCACCTCCCTTCGCGCCTAGGCGCGGCGCCTGGGAATCGGGCATGATTTCACCTCGACGGTGTCGACTAATCGAGGGGGGAGCGGCCGTGCGACTGACGACGCTGGTTATCCTGTTTGGAGCGTGCACGCTGCCGACCGCGGCGGCTCTCGCACATCACGCCTTCGCCACGGAGTTCGACGTCAACCGCCAGGTGACGCTCCGCGGCAAAGTCACCAAAGTCGAGCTCATCAATCCGCACTCGTGGATCCACATCGAGGTCGTGGGCGACGACGGCAAAGCCGTCGCGTGGATGGTCGAGGGCGGCAGCCCGAACGCGCTCGTGCGGCGCGGCATCACCAAGAACTCGATCCCGATCGGCTCCGAGCTCGTGATTCGCGGCTACGGCACGCGCGACGGCTCGAACAAGGCCGTCGGCCGCGAAATGACGTTCGCCGACGGCCGCGCGCTGTTCTTCGGCGGCACGCAGGCACCGGGCGAAGGCCCCGCGCAGCAATGAGGCGAGCCGCCGTTTTCACGGTCGCGCTGCTCGGCGCAGCGACGGCGGAGGCCCAAGTCCGAGACGAGCTTCCGCGGGCGCCAAACGGCCGCCCGGACTTGAGCGGCGTCTGGCAGACGCTCAACACCGCCCACTGGAATCTCGAGCCGCACGTTTCCGACTATCCCGTGGTGATCCAGCTCGGCGCGCAGCTCGCCGTGCCGCCCGGACACGGCGTCGTCGTGGGCGGCGCGATTCCCTATCTTGCCGAGGCGCGCGCCGAGCGCGACCGGCGCTTCGCGAACCGCTTGACCGAGGACCCCGAAGGCAAGTGCTACCTGGGCGGCGTGCCGCGCTCGACGTACATGCCCTATCCGTTCCAGATCCTCCAGAACGAGCGCGACGTCGTCATGGTCTACCAGTTCGCGGCGGGCTTCCGGCGCATCTTCGTCGACGGGACCGACGAAGCGCCGCTCGACAGCTGGATGGGCTGGTCGAACGGCCGTTGGGACGGCGATACGTTCGTCGTCGAAGTCACGGGCCTGAACGGCCTCACGTGGCTCGACCGCGCCGGCAACTATGCGAGCGGCAACGCACGCGTCACCGAGCGCTACATGCCGCTCGGCCCCAACCACATGACCTACGAAGCCACGATCGACGACGCGACCGTGTTCACGCAGCCGTGGACGATCCGCATGCCGCTTTATCGCGTCGTCGACGAAGACTTCCGCGTCCTCGAGTTCAAGTGCGAGCCGTACGCGGAAGAGAAGATCTACGGGCATTTGCGTAAACCGGGCACCGAGCCCCCGGCAGGAGCATCGAGCCAATGAGAAACCCCACCTACTCTCTTGCTGCACTGGCCAGCACCGCCATTCTGTTGCCGCTCGGCGGCTGCGCGCAGAACGGCAGCGAGCCCGCCGGCCCTCGAACCGCCTGGGGCGACCCGGACATCTCGGGCGCCTATGCCGAGTTCACGACGGCGCCCCTCGAACGCGATCCCAACCTTGGCGACAAGGAGTTCTTCACGGCCGAGGAGCACGCCGAGTTCGCAAAGCAACGGCTGTCGCAGGCATTCGATGCCGACGACACCGAGCCCGGCACCGCGGCCGACGTGCACTACAGCATGGGTCAGTTCGCGCTCAGCGAGAACGAGGGCGTCACGTCGCTCAACTTGCGCACCTCGATCGTCACGCAGCCCAAGAACGGCCGCATCCCGCCGCTCAACGAGGCCGCCGTCGCACGCCGCGACGCGCGTGCCGCGGTTCGCCGCGGGCGCGAGTTCGACGGCCCTGAGATGCGCTCGCTGACGGAGCGCTGCATCATCTGGTCGAGCACGCAGCCGCCGATCCTGCCGCGCGGCTACAACAGCAACCTCCAGATCTTCCAGAGCCCGGGCTACGTCATCGTGCAGGGCGAGATGGGCGACCCGCGCGTCATCCCGACCGACGGGCGCGCACTGCCCGACGAGCTGCTGCCGCAGTGGAACGGCACGTCGGTCGGCCGCTGGGAGGGCGAGGCCTTCGTCATCGAGACGGCCGGTTTCCATCCCGACAGCGCCTGGCGCAACGCGAGCGAGAACATGCGCGTCACCGAGCGCATCACGCGCATCGACGAGGACACGCTCGAGTACGCCTTCACCGTCGTCGACCCCGACACCTGGGCCGAGCCGTGGGGCGGCACCTACCCGCTCACGGAGCTCGACGGCCTGCTCTACGAATACGCCTGCACCGAGGGCAACTACGGCATGGCGAACATCTTGTCGGGCGCGCGCGTGGGAGAGCGCGGGGCCGCGCAGCAGTAGGCCGTGAACGCGGCGTAGACCGCACGCTACTCGAAGCTGAAGATGTCCTCGTCCGGTTCCGGGCGCTGCATCCCCTGCTCCCAGTACTTCTCCCAGAGCTGCGCCCACGGGCGGCCGTACATGTCGAGCACGTCGTGCTCGAACGTCGTGCCCGGCGCGATCGGTGTCGCGAGGCCACGCAACGGAAAGATCGTCTGGATGCACTCGGGGAACACGTAGGGCTGGCCCTCCTCGAAGCCGCTCGTCTTCGCGAAGTCGCGCACGATTCGGATCGGCTCCACGAGCGCCTCGGGGTCGTAGAAGATCGTCTCGTGGTTGAGCCCTAGAAATGCGCCGTTCGCGTCGCGGTTCGGCACGTAGACTTCGATCGTCTGCATCTTGCTCGAGAACTCGAACAGGCCGTGCGACGTCCAGCCCTGGATGTTCGACGTCCACGTGACGAGCACGTCGCCGTCCCAGAACCCGATCGTCTCGCCGTACCAGCGCGGCACGTCGGCGCCGAGCCTTGGGGTCGCGCCCTCCATGTCGAACTCGCGGCCGATGTGGATGTTCGTCAAGAAATTGCCCGACGACGACGACAGCACCTGCACGAGCGCCGGCGTCACCATGATCTGGTGCTCCTGCGTGCCCGCGAAGTGGTAGCGCCGCATGAAGCCTTCGGGCCAGCAGTACTGGCCCGGCCACTGCGCGTTGTTCAAGTTGCCTTCGTGGAAGAGCTGCTGCACGAGGCGCAGCTGGTACTCCTCGGTCAGCAGCGAGAGGATCGTCGGGATCTGGTTCATGAGCATGCCGTACCAGGTCCCGAACGCCATCTGAATGTTGATGCGCCCGTAGCGGCCCGTCCATTCGCCGGGCACCGTCGCGTACGTGTGCTGCGTCGGCCCGCCGCGGCGGCGCGCTTCGCCTCGCAGCGCTTCGTAGTGAGCCTCGGCCGTCGCGAGCTCGTAGGGGCTCACGATCGCCGCGCGCGGATAATCGCGGTCGCAATAACCCCAAGCCGCGGTGCGCGGCGGATCGTCGCCGATCGCGTAGAGCGAAAAACGGCTCGCGCCGCGCTGCTGCTCGAGCGCGAGCCCGCTGTTGCAGCGGAAATAGCGCGGGTCGCTCCAGAGCGCGCGGTCCTGATAGAAATCCTTGGTCGTAAAGAGATCGACGGGCAGCGGCTCGATGCCTGCGGGCGTGGCGCCGTTCCATGCAGAGCCGACGTCGAGCGTTTCGCCGGGCTTGCCGCGCACGGCGAGCCGGAACGGCCCGACGACGGGGTAATCGTCGAGCACGTCGCCGAGCGAGCTCGCGTCGACGGTGGGATACGGAAGCTCGGGCGTGACCGGCGCACCGCGGCCGACGCTCGTGAAGCTCGGGTCCGCCGCCGGCTGCGCGACCGCCGTCGATACGAGCCAGGGCGCGATCGCAAGCGCTACATTCGCAAACTTCAACAGCTCCCCCTTTCGTCGCTGCGGCTGCGCGAGGCATTATGCCTCGCGATGCCGCAGCTAAACGAAATCGTGCGCAACGCGAGCGGCGTTGTCCTGGTGGCAGCGCTACTCGGGGCAGCGCCGGCACAAGGCGTCGAGATCGAGTTCGTCGCGTCGTCGCCGGCAGACCAGTGGGACACGCGGACCTACCGCGCGATCTGGGACGAGTTCGGCGAGCACATCGTCGCCGCGCTCGAGACCGTGACTTGCCTGCCCTTCCCCGAACCGCGCGTGCCGGCCGTCGTCGCCGACGACATCAGCCACTCCGGCGGGCCCGAGCATCCGATGCAGCTACGCGCGACCTACGCTCGCGCCGTGAAGCAAGCAACGCTCGTTCACGAGCTCGGTCACCGGCACCTTTGGCAGCTGGCCGAGCGGCTCGACGGCGTCGATGGGCACATGACGCTCTATCTCGTGCTCGATCGCGTCTGGGCGACGGTGTGGGGCGAAGACTTCGCGGCCGAGCGGATACGAACCGAATCGGAGTGGCGGGCGAGCTACGAATACGGCCGGGCGTGGCAGTGGGCACGAGGTCTCGAGAGCGGCGAGCGCGCCCGGCTCTGGAACGAGCTGCTCATGCGCAACGGGTTCGCGGGCAACTGCAACGGCCTCCGCGGCGGCGCGGGCTGAGCCCCGTAACGGGGACCGCAGGTGCGGTCCCCGTCGAAGCGAAGCGAACGACTGAAGCTTAAGCGAGCGCCGTGCTGAACAGCGCCAGCAGGCGACCCCAGGCCTTCTCGGCCTGATCGCGGTCGTAGACTTGGGAGTCCGGCGGGCACCAGCCGTGCGCGGCCGGGTACACCTCGATCTCCGCGGCGACCTTCGCGTCGTCGAACGCCTTCCGGAGCACGTTCTTCGACTCGGGATCGCGCGCGTCGTCGTTCTCGGCCACGGCGATCAGGAACGCCGCCTTCATCTGCGGGATCAAGAGATGCGGGCTGTCCGGATTCGCCGTGTTCAAGCCGCCGCCGTGGAACGAGCCGCCGGCGCCGACGCGGTCGGGCACCGCGGCCGCCGTGCGCATGACGATCGGGCCGCCCATGCAGTAGCCGATCGTGCCGACCTTCTTGCCCTTGTCGACTTCGGCGCGCGCGTCGAGCCAGGCGATGAACGCCTTCGCGTCGGCCGCGTGGGTCGTCGCGTTGAGCGTGCGCGCGAGCGGCATCACATCGGCGATCGCCGTGGCCCCGCCCTGCGGCGCGGTCGGCGCCTTCTGCGTGCGGTAGAACGGATTCACGACGAGCACGCTGTAGCCTTCCTCGGCGAGGCGCTTGCCCATTTGCCGGAACGCGGGGCGCAGCCCGAAGATGTCGGGCCACACGAGCACGGCCGCGTGCGCACCCATCGTCGGCGCCACGAAGTACGCATCGCAGGTCCCGTCGGGCGTGGTGATCGTGACCTCACTCTCCCTGACGTCGACGGCGTAGGCCGAGCGCGGCAGCATCATCGCCACACCCACGGCCGCCGCGATCGTGCCGACGTCGCGGCGCGTGTATTTCTTGAGATCCTCTGCAAAGTGGTCTTGGTCGCACATGCCGTGTCTCCTTTGCGGTTGTTGTGGTGCGCCGTTCGTTTTGAACGGCCCTTGCTGAATTCCGGTTCCTACTGAGCGCCGTTGTCGATTTCGCGGCGCACCATCTGACTGATGATCTCGTTCTGCTGCAGCCTTGCGATCCGCCGCTGATCGAATGCGTAGAGCGCGCGGACGTACGACCGGTCCCAGTCCGTGAGACCAGAATAGGCTTTGGGATTGCTGAACAAATTCAGGATGCTGTCGAAGCCCGCGGGATCCGTCTCGAGATCGACCTGAGCCAGCGAGACGACGGCGAGATAGTCGCCCAGTTGCTGCCAGGTCGTCCCCGTCAGCTTCGTCGAGTCGACGATGACGATGACGCGCTGCATGGCGTCGCGGACGCCGTCGTGGATGCGCGAGGGACCGTCGACCATGACGGTGGGATACTGTCCTACAGGCTCGCCGCGCTGTCTGATGGCGGGGTTCCCCGTGCGCGCGTCGACGGGCATGCTCAGATGCCACCAGCGTACCGCTCGATCGGACTCCGCGAAATTTTTCAGCCCGGCGAGGCCTCGATGCTGGCCGCCTTCGCCGCTCGGCCGGAGCACCCTCTCGTGGTTCTCCACGATGAAGCTCGCGGTCTCCTTGCCGTCCGTGGTGAAGATGACGATGGCGTCGGGGTTACAGCCGGGCTCGCCTGGCGTGAGCCCGACATCGAGCGCGAGCGCCGAGATGCGGTCGACGAGATACTGCGCCGCGCTCTGCTCGAGGTTGTGGACGCCGACACAGACGCTGCCCTGCCAGCGCGCGAACCCGCGCCCCGCGGGCAACGCGGTGATCTCGTCGATGAACGTGTCGACGTGGATGCGCAGGTCGTCCCTGATGTCGCTCATGCGCCGGCCGCGCACGACGACCTCCTCGATGACCTGCGGGTCCGACGGCGCCGCGGACTCGGGGGCGGGCTGCTGAGCGGCCACGCGAACGCTCAAGAGGGCGGCTGCGAGGCCAGCCGCCGTGCCTGGGATTTTCGCCATGCTGCCGCGGATACCCGCCCCTTTTCCCGCGCTACCGGCCGACCGCCGCCCAGACTTCCGCTTTGGTCTGCGGAGCCGCCGAGACGTGTACGTTGATGTAGCGCGTAAAGTCGAGCCCGAGCTTCTCGAGCGCGGGCACGAGCGCTTTCACGTGATCGTTCGCGGGCTGGCCCGGGTTCACCGAGAAGTCGCCCTGGAACAGCACCTTCTCGTTCGGCAAGTACGCGACGAGCAGCGCGTTCGAATGCGGCGCCGGGAAGATGTGATAGAACTCGACCGTGCGCGTGCCGTCCGTGTAGACGCGCTTGTCGGTCACCGAGTCGACCCTCGCGCGCCGCGGATTCCTCGCCAGCGCGTCATCGAGCAGCGTGCGCGGCGTGTTGAGCGCGCGCTCGAAGAACTCGCGCGAATTCTCGTGCGCGATGATCGTCGCGCCCTCGGCCACGAGCACGGGCAAGCCGCCCGTGTGATCCGAGTGCGGATGCGTGACCATGACGTAGCGGATCGGCTTGCCCGGGAACTGCCGCTTGATCTCCGCGACGTACGCCGTCGCGCGAGCCTGACTCTGGCCCGCCTCGAGCATCATGATGTGGTTGTTGAACTCGATGACGATCGAGTCGTAGCTGCCCGCACCCGTCGTGTAACGGAACACGCCGGGGCCGAGCTGCTCGGCCGTGATCGTGAACGCGGGCGGCGCGCCGCCTCCCGGAGGAGGCCCACCGCCGCCCGGAGGACCGCCGGCCGGCGGCGCGGGCGGCGGCGCCAGCGTCGCGAGATCGTTCGGGTTGCCGCGGGCGTTCGCCACGTCGACTTCGAAGAACGGCCAGCCGCCGCGCGTCTGCACGATCTGCGTCGGCACCCGGAAGCCGCCACCGAAGTCGCGGTAGCCCGAGTAGTTGGCGACGATGTGCATGTCGCCCATGATGTTCTCGCCGTTCCAGGTCTCGACGCGCTCGACGAGGTTCTCGGCGTTCACGTAGCCATTGACGGTGTAGCTCTTGCCGGACGGCGCCTTCACGGCCGGGCTCCAGCTCAACACCGTATAGCTCTTGCCGTCGACGTTGCGGCGGGCGGCCGTCGCGTTGTTCGCGGCTGCGCCTTTCAAGAATCCCCACGGCGTGAGGTACAGATCGAGCTGTTGGCCCCACGGCGTCGCGGCGCCCGTCGCCTGCTGCTGCGTCACTTGCTGGAAGAACGTTCCCGGCGTGATCGTCGTCGACCCGCCCGCGCCGAAGTTCATCGTCGTGCCCGTATGACGCGTCGTCGGCGCGTTCAAGTCGATGACGCGCACGTAGCTCGTGATCGGCCGCATCGGGTCGTGCGTGCCGTAGCAGATCAGCGCGGTGGCGTTCGCGCCGCACTGCTGGAATGCGACCTCCCGTGCAGCGCCCGAATACGTGATGGATTGCGGACTGCCGAGCGCGCGTTGCGCGTCGGCCATGACGGTGCGCGCATCCTGTGCCAGCGCGTACCCGGAGATGCAGGACATGCACAGCGCAGCTAGCGCCAGTTTCTTGACCATGGCAGTTCCCCCTTGTTCTTGATGCCGAGCACTTAGGTCTGGTGTGCTGATTCTAGCTGACGCAGTCGACGACGCCACCGCTTGACGTCTGGCGACATCTTAAGATTTCGGTCGCCAAATTGAGACACGTAACAGCCGACTCCGGGGCACGGCGCTGCTCTATGATCCGGACCTGACAGGGACTTTTGGCTCGAAAATCAAGGAGACCGACGATGCAAGGACTATCGAGAGCGTTGCTTGCCACGGCCGTGCTGCTGCCTGCAGCAGCGACGGCCCAGCAGGCCGCCCCATCGCAGCCCTTCAACTACAGCTATGTCGAGCTCGGGTACGACGAGTCCGATTTCCGGGTAGGGCCCTTCGACGTCGACGGCGACGGCCTCACGCTTTCAGGCTCCTTCGAGCTCACGAACGATTGGCACGTCTTCGCCTCCTACGGCACCGCAGACCTCGACAACAGTATCGACGTCGACACCTGGGCTCTCGGCGCGGGCTACCGCCATCTGCTCAAAGACAACGTCGATCTCTACGGGCGGGTGCTGTACATCAACAGCGAGGCGGACGTGCCCGGACCGGGCGATCCCGACGAGGACGGGTTGGGCTTGCAGCTACGGATCCGCGCCCGCGTCAACAGCGAACTCGAGGTCGAGGGCGGCATCCAGCACATCGATGTCGGCGACAGCGACACGTCGTTGCAGGCCGGAGTCCGCTACCACTTCACGAACCAACTCTCGGCGGGCCTCGGCATCACGTTCGCCGGGGACACCGACAGCCTCGGCATCAACGCGCGCTTCTCGTTCTGACCCGTTGCGCGAACTGAGCTAGAATCGCCCCCGTCGTCACGTGTGCGGGGGCATTGCCATGAAGCGCGTCGCGGGCGGACGATTCGCGGCCCTTTTTACCGCAAACCTTGGGGCGTTACTCGGGTTGGCGCCGCTGGCGTCGGCGCACCATTCAACGGCCGAGTACGATGCGGGCACCATCGTCGAAGCGCGCGGCGAGGTCGTCAGCGTGCTGTGGCGCAATCCTCATGTGCGCTTTGAGGTCAGCACGAAATCCTTGGACGGCAACGAGCGTCTCTGGGAAATCGAGAGCGCGGACCTCACCCGCCTCGATCGCGCCGGGCTGCCGCGCGATTTGCTCAACGTCGGCGACACGGTGACGTTCGCGGGCAATCCGTCGACGCGGACCGAGCGGCGCATGTACGTCACGAACCTGCTCATCGCCGACGGCCGCGAGATTCTGCTGCGCGGCAACGTGCGGCCGCGCTGGTCGACCGACCGCGCCGTGAACACCGACGCCATCGCCGCCCGAGCGCCCGCCGCTGCGCCCACGGGCAACCGGTTCTTCGGGCGCGTGTTCGTGCCTGCGCGCGAGGGCCAGGCGCCCGCGTGGGTGCGGGACCCGCCGCTCACGGCCGCGGCGCGCGCGGGCAAGGCGGCGTACGACGAGGTCGTCGACGATCCCGTGCTCGGCTGCATCTCGCCGGGCATGCCACGCGTGATGCTGCGCAGCGGCCCCTATGCCGTGCGCTTCGTCGAGCGCGGCACCGACCTGGTCCTGCAAAACGAATGGTTCGAGATCGACCGCGTCATCCACATGGACGGCAAGGAGCCGCCCGCGGACACGCCCTACACGCCGCTCGGCTACTCGGCCGGCCGTTGGGACGGCGACGCGCTCGTGATCACGACGACTCACGTCGACTGGCCTTACTTCGAGCTCTACGGCCTCGTGGGCGTGCCGCAGAGCCGGGGCGTGCGCATCGTCGAGCGCTTCACGCCGCGCGACGACAACGCGACGCTGCGCTACGACTTCGCCGCGACCGATCCCGCGAATTTCACGGCAACGGTCGCCTACGACAATTACGTGACGTTCCGCTTTAACCCGTCGCTCGACTTCTTGCCGTACGACTGCATCGAGGAAGACCGCAAGCCGCGCAACGCACGGTAGAGACGACTCGGCGTCGGCGGCCGCACGCTTGCGGCCACGCGGCGGCTGGGTGACGATGCTACGACAATCAGCCTCCCGGGGGAGACGATAATGACCAAGACATCTGTGAGCTCGGCAACGGCGGCCCTGTTGGTTTGCGGCGCCTGCTTCGCGCAGCCGCCCGGCATCACGCCCGAAATGATCGCGTCGGCGCTGCCCGTCGAAGGCGCGCCGCTCGCAGTTCCGGGTCCCTACCAGACGATGTCCGAGCCCGCGTTCGGCGCGCCCGGTCTCATGGTGTTCCGGCCGACGACCCTCGACGCGTTCCCGACGCGCGACACGCTGCCCGTGTTGGCGTGGGGCAACGGCGGCTGCGCGATCGACACCACGCGCTACGGCGGCTTCCTCTCGACGATCGCGTCGCACGGCTTCCTGGTTCTCGGCACTGCCGCGCAAGACGGCGCGGCGCGCCGGCAGGCGACCGCCGACGACCTCCGCGCGGCCGTCGACTGGGCCGATGCCGAAAACAAACGCTCGGGCTCGCCGCTCGCCGGCAAGATCCACACCGACCAGGTCGCCGTCATGGGGCAGTCGTGCGGCGGGTTCCTGTCGGTCAGCCTCGGCGCCGATCCACGCGTCGACACGATCGGGGTCTTCAATTCCGGCGTGCAGCCGCCGAATCCTAATGCGCCGGCCAACCCCAACGGGCCGCGGTTTCCGACGACGGACGCGCTCAAGGACCTGCACGGACCGGTGCTGCTCATCAACGGCCACGAGCGCGACTTCATGATGGCGGGCTCGAAGGCCACCTACGACGCGATCGCGCATGTGCCCGCGTTCTACGGGGCGCGCCATGGCGCCGGGCACACGGCCACGGTTTTCCATCCGGGCGGCGGCGAGTACGCCAACGTCGCCGCCAACTGGCTCAGGTGGACGTTCAAGAAAAACGCGCAAGCTGCTGAAATGTTTGTCGGCGACGACTGCAGCCTCTGCACGAATCCCAACTGGGACGCGGAATCGAAAGGCCTCGGCGAGTAGCGTCGGCCGGCGGGTCAGCGGCCCGTCAGTCTCTCGAACGGCTCGGGGTAGCGCGCGCCCTCGACGGCGACCTTCGCGGTCGCCGCGTCGATCTCCTGCAAGTCTTGCGGCGTCAGACCGATCGCGGCCGCGCCGACGTTCTCGTTGAGCCGCTCGACCTTGCGGGTGCCGGGGATCGGCACGATCCACGGCCGTTGCGCGAGCAGCCAGGCGAGCGCCAGTTGCGCCGGCGTCGCGTGCAGGCGCGCCGCTACTTTCGCGAGCACGTCGACGAGAGCGCGATTCGCTTTGCGCGCCTGCGGCGTGAAGCGCGGCAGGAGGTTGCGAAAGTCGCCGGCCGCGAACTGCGTGCTCTCGTCGATCGCACCCGTGAGGAACCCTTTGCCGAGCGGGCCGAACGGCACTAGACCGATGCCGAGCTCGTCGAGCGTCGGCAAGATTTCCTTCTCGGGCGCTCGATGCCACAGCGAGTACTCGCTTTGCAGGGCGGCGACGGGTTGCACTGCGTGCGCGCGGCGGATCGTGCGCGCGCCGGCCTCCGACAAACCGAAGTGCCTCACCTTCCCTGCTCGAATCAGCTCCTTGACCGCGCCCGCGACGTCCTCGATCGGCACGTTCGGGTCGACGCGATGTTGATAGAAGAGATCGATTGCCTCGACGCGCAACCGCTTGAGCGACGCGTCGGCGACCTCTTTGATGTGCTCGGGCCGGCTGTCTAAGTCCATGGGCCCTTTGCCGGGGCCGATCTGGCCGCCGAACTTCGTCGCGATGACGACCTCGCCCCTGAACGGCTCGAGCGCTTCACCGACGAGCTCCTCGTTCGTGAACGGGCCGTAGATCTCGGCCGTGTCGAAGAACGTGACGCCGCGCTCGACGGCGGTCCGCAGCAGCTTGATGCTCTGCTGCCGGTCGGCGGCGGGGCCGTAGCCGAAGCTGAGCCCCATGCAGCCGAGGCCGAGCGCGGAAACTTCGAGATTGCGGAGCTTGCGTTGCTGCATGGACGATGGCTCTTACTATACGCTTTACGGCGATACTCACCGCTTGCCGTTTTCGCCTTGGGAGAAACCACGATGAGAACTCGAATCGCTCTTGCCGTCGTGCTCGGCTGCGCCACCGGCGCGGCCTCCGCGCAAAGCCCGTCGTCCGCGTTCGCTCGCGGCAACAGCCAGCAGTCGTGGCAGAACTTAGGGTTAGCGGCCGTGCTCGAGAAATGCGCGAAGAAACCGCAGCCGTTTCGAATCAGCGGCGATGGCGATGCGTCCACCGCCGTCGCGCCGCCGCCGCCCGCGCTGCCGACACCCACTGCCATTCCCGGCGTCATCGCCGCGAATCAGAGCTGGAAGGTCGTATGGGCGTGGGAAGGCAACAACGCCGACGGCCCGATCGCGGGCGACGACGGCAAGCTCCTGTTCGCGAACCAAGATGCGAGCAACGTCATGGAGCTCGATCCCGCGACGGGCCTCGCGCGGATCATCCACGACGATACGAACACGGGCGGCGCGGTAACGCGCAGCAAGAACGGCGCGTTGTTCGTCGCGTCGCGCGGCTTGGGCGCCGCGATCCTGCAGCTCGAGCCGCAGCGCAAGGTGCTCGCGAACACGATCGGCGGCGAGCCGCTCGACTGCGCCGGCGGCGTGCTCAACGACCTCACGGCCGACGCGCGCGGCGGCGTGTATCTCGCGATCTCCGGCGGCGGCCTGTTCTACGCGAACCCGCAGGGCGTCATGACGCAATACGGCGAAGATGTCATGGGGCCGAACGGCATCATCCTGAGCGCCGACGAACGGACGTTGTACGTCACGAACGGCCCCGCGATGGTGGCGTTCGACGTGCAAGCCGACGGCGCGCTGACCAACCAGCGCGAGTTCGCGAAACTGCGCAGCGGCCGCAGCGGCGACGGCTCGGCCATCGACTCCGAAGGCCGCGTCTACGTTGCGACGGGCAGCGCGGCCGACGTGTTCGCGCCGAGCGGCGAGTTCTTAGGATGGATCGACGGCCCGGACGGCCTGCACGGCGTGACCTTCGGCGGCCGCGACAAGAAGACGCTCTACGGCATCGTCTTCTACGGCGGCTGGGGCACTCCGAGCGCCCGCAATCAGGTCATCGGTATCCCGACGCTCTCGCAGGGTTACACGGGCCGCGCGAAGTAGCTCGACCGCCAGCCTACTTCTGCGCGAGCACGACGAGCTCGCGGTAGTTGCCTTGCATTTCCCAAGTGCCCGTGTAGCCGATCGGCAGCACGAGCGAGTCGCCGGGCAGGTATTCGTGCCGCGTGCCGCTCGGCTCGGTGAGGATGAGCTTGCCGCTCAGGACGTAGACGAACTCGTCGACGTCGGTGGGCCGCGTGCGGTGATCGGTCTTCGCCGGCGTCGACTCGAAGATCGAGACGCGCAGCTCTTTGCCTTCGAACAACGATGCGACGCGCATGTTGAGCTCGCCGGCGACGAGGATCTCTTGGTAGGCGTCGGGGGGAATCGCCGTCAGGTTGAGCCCCGCCATCTTGTCGGCATCGAGGCGCACCGGGGCCGGACTCCGATTCTGTGCCGTGATCGCGCCGATCCAGCAAGCGACGCCGATCGTGAGGGCCCCGGCCAACGCGCGTGTCGTTCTCGTCATTAGCGCTGCTTCCGGAACGTGACGGGCACCCCGCCCTGCGCGCTCGCGACGACCCCCGTGATCGTGCCGTCGCCGAGGTTGCCCGAGAACCGCCATGGGTCGACGTTCGGTAGCGTGAAGTACACGGTCCGATCGACGATCGCAAACCCGCGCAACGTGCGGTCGATGCGGCCCAAGTTCGTGCCGATGAGCTTGCCGTTGACGGTGCCGTCGGCGTTCTTCGTGAACTCGAGCTCGATGTCGACGTCGATCGTGGCGATGCGCGGCCGGCCCGCCCAGCGACCCGCGAGCGCGTCCGCAACGCCGGCCCCGACTTGCACGGGCGACTGCAGCGGCTCCGGCGTTGGGTTCGCACGCTCGTGGCGGCTCGTGTTCGTGTAGTTGCGGACGATCGTGTTGTCCTCGTGGCACGCGTACTCCGGCGTGAAGTAGTTCGGGTCGTGGCGCATCGGATAGCGCACCGTGAACGGCCCCGTGAGGATGACCGGATCCTCCGTCGTGATCTCGTAGAGCCACGTGTCGTCGTTGAGCCGCACGATGCGCTCCGTCGTCTTCATCTCTGCGCTGTGCGGGAATCGATTGCCCGGTGGCGAGCCGACGACGGCCAGATTGATCAACGGCGGGCCTTCCTGATAATTCGTCGTCTCGACGACGAGCGTGTTGCCTTCCCATCGGCCGCGCGACTCGCCGAGCCACTGCTTGACCTCCGACGCCAACGGCGCACGGCCGTCGGTCGGAATGACACGCGCCTCGTGGATCATCTCGAGCTCGAAGATCACGTACCCCGGCGCCTGGCGAATCGCGAAACCGCCGTTGTAGCGATACGGCATCATCGACGACGGCATGCCGCGCGTGATGCAGCGGTCCCAGCTATCGAAATCATTGGGCCCGTCGAACGCGATCGTCTCGCCGGGCAGCGCCCAGTCGCTCTTCGCGAGCAACGCGCGGCGCTTGCCCTCGGGAGTCAGCGGCGGCAGCAGCCCGTTGGCCGGGCTCACGATGAGGTTCGTCTGCCGCTGCGGAATGTTCGGGTCCGTGAGACCCGTCATCATCGCGCGGCCGAGGTTGCCCTGCTCGGCGAACTGGCGGCTCATATCGACGCGACCACGGAACTGCTCCATGCGCTGCGCGTACTCTTCGTCAGTGAGCCATTTCTTGTTCATGTCGCACGGCGGAGCGGGCGCCCCGATGCCGCCGGCGGGCCCCGTGACGGGTCCCGCTCCCGGGGGAAGAGCGGCGCGGTAGCTGTTGGCGCAGCGCTCGAGCGGCACACCGGCCGCCTGCATCATGTTGAGCTGCGCCTCGATGTCGGGCTCGCCCCACGCCGTTTTCGGATGCTGCCAGCCGCGCGGCGTTTCGATGAAATGGTTGGCCTCGCTCGGAGCGCCGCGGACGCGGTCGTTGGTCTGAGCAGCGGCCGTCGCGGTCAACAAGGTGGCTCCCGCGCCGAACAGCGCGCAGCGCAAAGTGGACGAGCTCGGATTCATGGGATTCTCCTGGTGCCCTCAGCGCCGATCTGATACGCATTAAAGTACCCTGTCGCGCGGTCGGACGTCCATCGTGAGGTCATACCATGAAAGCGATCGTGTACTCGCAGTTCGGCCCGCCCGACGTCCTCAAGCTCGCTGAGATCGACAAGCCTGTCCCCAAGGGCAACGAGGTCCTCGTGCGGGTCCACGCCGCGGCGGCGAATCCGCTCGACTGGCATTTCATTCGCGGCGAGCCGGCCGTCATGCGGCTCATGGGCAAGCCCAACAACCGGGTGCCGGGCGCCGATTTCGCGGGGCGAATCGACGCGGTCGGCGCGAACGTCACGCAGTTTCGCGCCGGCGACGAGGTCTTCGGTGCGGGCAACGGCACGTTCGCGGAGTACACGTGCGCCAAGGCAGAAAACATCGCTCGCAAGCCGAAGACGCTGACGTACGAGCAGGCTGCCGCGATTCCGGTCGCGGGCTGCACGGCTCTGATGGCACTGCGCGACAAGGGAGAGCTGCGCTCCGGACAGAGCGTTCTCATCAACGGCGCCGCGGGCGGCGTCGGCACGTTCGCCGTGCAGATCGCTAAGGCACTGGGAGCGGACGTCACGGGCGTGTGCGGCACGAGGAACTTGGATTTCGTGCGCTCGCTCGGCGCCGACCACGTCATCGACTACACGGGCGAGGACTTTGCCGCCGGCCGGCGGCAGTACGACCTCGTGCTCCACGTCGCCGGCAACCGTTCGCGGAAGGACCATCGGCGCGCTCTGACACCGGATGGAACGCTCGTGCTCGTCGGGGGCGGCGTGGGCCGCGACATGGGCGGCGGCAGCCAAACGCTGGACACGCTGGGCGCGATAGCGCTCGTGATGGGACGCGGCCTCATCTCGCCGTTACTCCGCCAGCGCATTCGCATGTTCGTCGCGAGGGTGCGGCCGAGCGACCTCGCCTACTTGGCCGGGCTGTGCGAAACCGCCAAGCTCACGCCGGTCATCGACCGCACGTACCCGCTAGCCGATGCCGGTGACGCGATCCGGCTTATCGAAGCCGGCCACGCTCGCGGCAAGGTCATCGTCGTCCCGTAGCAGATCTCAGTAGCTGAGATAAATGGATCCGCCGTCCATGTCGACAATACCGATCGTCCGCGCGGGATACTGCGCCTCACGCAACACCTGCAACGGCGCAAGCGGACCCGCGCTCGCGCGCGCCTGGCGCGGCACGCGCGTGCCGCTGCCGCGTCGCGCTTCGATGAGGCCGGACGCCGCGAGCTCGTCGTAGGCCGCCAACACCGTGTTGCGCGAGATGCCGAGTAACGGCGCGAGCGCGCGCGTGGAAGGCAGCCGCGCGCCGTCCAAGGCGCCGCGCCGAATCGCGTCGGCGAGCTGGTGCGCCGCGTCGTGTCGCGGCTCGCCGAGCGCGGCGTGCGTGTGGGGGGGAGCGTGAATAGATCCGAGCTGCGCGGCTACGTGAAGATCGAGGATCCCGACGGCAACCCGATCTACATCTACGAGGAAGCCGTCGCAGCGTACGCGCCCGAGACACCGGTGATGCGCACGGCGTCGCGCTAGCCGCGACCGTGGTCAACGTGAGCCCCGGCGACCGGGACAACCGGCGCAACGTTTGGCGTAGCTCGGCCTCCGCGGGACACGATAGACGGTAGACTACGCGCCGAGGGCGTGCCGTCACCCGACGACGACAGCGGAGAATCGAATGAGAACGATTGCTCGCAGGGGGCCTCGTGGCCGGCTCGTATCCGGGTTTGCGCTGCTCGCGGCGCTGGCAGCCGGCTACGCCGGCACGACCGCCGCGCAAGAGCGCAGCGCCCTGCCCGCCGTCGCGAACCTGCCCGCCGGCGAGGCCTGCGCGCGGCTGCGCGGCGCCACGATTCCGTCAGCCTCGATCGGGCTGCCGACGAGCGGCGCCACGATCGCCTCCGCAGAGCTCGTGGCGGCCGGCGCGCCCGACAACACGAACGGCGAATACTGCAAGGTGCAGGGCGCGATCCACCCCGTCACGTACCGCGCGCCGGACATCAACTTCGAGGTGAACCTGCCGAACCAGTGGAACGGCAAGTCGCTCCAGTTCGGCGGCGGCGGCTTCAACGGCACCGTCGTCACGGGCCTCGGCCACTACGCGAAGCAGCCCGAGTCGGAAGCGACGCCGCTCGCGCGCGGCTATGTCACGCTCGGCAGCGACTCGGGCCATCGCTCGCGCGGCGCCTTCGACGGCAGCTTCTTTCTGTTCGACGAGGCGCTGCGCAACTTCGGCCACGAGCAGATCAAGAAGACGCACGACGTCGCGATGCTGCTCGTCCAGGCCCGCTACGGTAGGCAGCCGCGCTACAACTATTTCATCGGCGGCTCGCAGGGCGGCCACGAGGCGTTCGACGCCGTGCAGCGCTATCCCGACGACTACCACGGCGCGGTCGCGGGCTACCCGGCGCACAACGTCGTGATGCTGCACCTGTCGGCCAACCGCTATGCGCGCGCCTTGCACGCACACGAAGGCGCGAGCTGGTTGAGTCCCGCGGAGGTCACGGCCTTCACGCGAGCCGTCTACGACGCGTGCGACACGGTCGACGGCGCGGCCGACGGCATCATCGGCAACGCGGCCGCATGCCGCGAGCGCACGGCGGCGTTCAAGCTGACGAGCGCGGAGAATCCCATCCGCTGCGCGGGCGGCGCCGACACGGGCGACACCTGCCTCTCCGATGCGCAACTCGAGGCGCTCAACGTCATGGACGAGCCCTACGATCTCGGCTTCAGCATCTTCGCCGACGACTTGGGATCGAGCACGTTCCCGAAGTGGACGCCGTTCGAAGGCTCGACGTTCGTCGACGGCGGCTTCCCGAACCTCGGCGCCCAAGGCCCGGGGCAGGCGCTGCAATTCGCCCCCGGCGACGCGACGCCTAAGTACGCGATCGCCCAGGACCTCACGCTCGACACGCTCAACGACTTCGACCCGCGGCGGTACGCCGGCCGCATCGGCGAGCTCGCGGAGCTCATCAGCGCGAACAGCGTCAACCTCGACCGCTTTCGTGCCCGAGACGGCAAGCTCATCTTCTTCCACGGGCTCATCGACGATTTCATCCCGGTCGGTAGCTCGATTCAGTACTACGAGCGCCTCGAGAAACGCTATCCGGGTGCGGCGCTCGACGAGTTCGTGCGGTTTTACACGATTCCCGGCATGGGCCACGTGACGGGCGTGTTCAACGCGCGGCTGGCGACGCTCGACGCGCTCGAAGCCTGGGTCGAGCGGGGGCAAGCACCGGGCGAGCTCGTCGCGACCGACGCGAACCAGGCGACGGCCGGCCGGTCGCGGCCCGTCTGCCGCTACCCCGAATGGCCGCGGTACGCGGGCTCCGGCGACCTGAGCGATGCCCGCAGCTTCCGCTGTGTGCCGCCGTGATCGACTTGACGATTCGTGAGACGGAACTCCTGTGGCATTGACAAACCTTAGGAAAGCAGCGAGATCGAAGTAACCCGGGGCTGGTAACGTGGGGAGCCTTTTGAAAACTGCTTCCACCGTCACCGCGATAGCACCCCCGAGGGGGGCATGAATGGCCGCCAATCGAACTGCGTCGAGCGAAACCGCCCCGGCATCGGCCGAGTCTCCGCCCCGGGGGAAGCGAGGCCGCAAGCTCGCTGTGGCGGCCGTGGCGCTCGCGGTCGTCGCGGGCGGTTACTTCTGGTACCGGTCGGCCACTACGGCCGAGGCCGACCGGCCACTCACGGCGACGGTCCAGTACGGCACGGTCGAGAACACGATCGCGGCGGCCGGCAATCTCCAGCCGAGCAATACCGTGCCCGTGGGCGCCCAGGTCTCGGGCCAGCTACGCAAGCTGCACGTCCAGGTCGGCGACAAGGTCGAGGCCGGCCAGTTGCTCGGCGAGATCGACGCGCGCGTGCAGCGCAATAAAGTGGAATCGAGCCGCGCCAACATCGCCTCGGCCGAGGCGCAGATCGAAGCGCGCCGCTCGGCGCTCGAGCTCGCCGAAGCCAACGCGCAGCGCGTGGAGCGCCTCTACCGCGAGCGCGCCACGAGCCAGCAGGAATACGACTCGACGATGAACGCCCTGTCGTCGGCGCAGGCAAGCCTGATTCAGCAAGAGCAGTCGATCGTGCAGAACCGCGCCACGCTCGCCACCGATGAGACGCAGCTCGAGTACACGCAGGTCTTCGCGCCGATCAACGGCACCGTCGTCTCGATCCCGCTCAAGGAAGGCACGACGCTCAATGCCACGCAGCAGTCGCCGACCGTCATGTCGATCGCCGATCTCGCGACGATGACGGTCGAGACGCAGATCTCGGAAGCCGACATCAGCAAGGTCTACGTCGGCATGGACGTGTATTTCCAGACACTCGGCGGCGGCAACCGCCGCTGGTACGGCACGCTGCGCCAGGTCCTGCCGACGCCGACGGCGACGAACAACGTCGTGACGTACACGGGCCTGTTCGACGTCGACAACGCCGACGGCGCCCTGCTCTCGGGCATGACGACGCAGGTTTATTTCGTGCGCTCCTCGGCGACCAACGTGCTCACGGTGCCCGTGGGCGCATTGACTTACGTGGATACCCCGGGCGGCGACGGCTTCGTGGCGCGCCCACCGGGCGCCGCGGGCGGTCCGCCGGGAGGCTCGGCGCCCGCGGGCGGGCAGCGTCCGCCGCGCGAGGGCGGCTTCCGGCCCGGCAATTTTCCCGGGGGTTCTCCCGGGGGTTCTCCCGGCGGCACGCTCCCCGGTGCCGGCGGCGCCCAAAACGGCGAGGCCGGACGCGACATGGCCGCCCTCCGCGCGCGCATGGATGCGCAGCCGCGGCTCGCGAAGGTTCGCGTCGTCGCGGTCGACGGCTCGATCGCCGAGCGCGAGATCACGGTCGGCGTCGCGAGCCGCGTGTCGGCCGAGGTGCTCTCGGGCCTCACGGAAGGCGAGCAAGTCGTCGCGGGCATCCTGCAGGCCGAGCAGCAAGCCAATCAGAACCAGCAGCGGAACCAGCAGACCGTCATTTTCCAGGGGGGCGGCAACTTCCCTGGCGGCGGTTTCCCCGGCGGCGGCAGACGCTAGATGACCGCGCACGCGCAGGATGCCGGGGCGATCGCGGCCGCGCCCGGCGACGATCGGCCGACCCTGGCGAGCCGCGACGCCGCGATCCCGCTCATGGACCTGCGCAAGGTCTGCCGCACGTTCGTGACCGACGGCGGCGTCGAGGTCCACGCACTGCGCGACGTCGACCTCAAGATCTACCCGGGCGAGTTCATCGCGGTCATGGGCCAGTCGGGCTCGGGCAAGTCGACGCTCATGAACATCCTGGGCTGTCTCGATCGCCCGACGAGCGGCACCTACCTCTTTGCCGGCCGCGACATCCAGAGCTTCGACGCCGACGGCCTCGCCTGGCTGCGGCGCGAGGCGTTCGGCTTCGTGTTCCAGAGCTACAACTTGCTCGCGACGGAGACCGCGAAGGAGAACGTCGAGGTGCCCGGCATCTACGCGGGCATGTCGACCGGCGAGCGCGGCGTGCGCGCCGAAGGGCTTCTGAGCACGCTCGGCTTGGGTGACCGCCTCGACCACCGGCCGAACCAACTGTCAGGCGGCCAGCAGCAGCGTGTCTCGATCGCGCGCGCGCTCATGAACGGCGGCAACGTGATTCTGGCCGACGAGCCCACCGGTGCGCTCGACTCGGGTAGCGGCGTCGAGGTCATGGCGCTGCTCGAGGACCTCGCACGCAAGGGCCACACGGTCATCCTCATCACGCACGACGCCGAGGTCGCGCGCCACGCCGACCGCGTCGTGGAGTTCAGCGACGGCCGCATCGTCCGCGACGGCGACCGCAGACCGGGCGTGATCGACCCGGCGCGCAACGCCATGTTGCGCGATTTGTTCATGAGCCGCCAAGCGTCGCCACTGCTTGGCGGCATGCACGAGGCGGTCCGCATGGCGATGCGCTCGCTGCGCGCCAATCTGTTCCGCACGATCCTGACGCTGCTCGGCATCGTCATCGGCGTGGCGTCGGTCGTCGGGATGCTCGCGATCGGGCAAGGCGCGCAGTCGAACATCATTGCGCAGATCAGCGCCATCGGCACGAACATGCTCGTGCTGCAACCGGCGCGCGCCCAGAACCAGCCGCGCAACCTGCCTTCGACGCTCGCGTTCTCGGACGCCGACGCGATCAGCGAAAACGTCCCGAACACGCTGTACGTGCTGCCCGAGCTCCAGAACAACCGAGTGGTGCGCTGGGGCAGCGCCGACTACCAAACACGTATCATCGCGACCTCGGAGCTGCTGCTACGCGCGCGCAACTGGCCGCTCGCGCGCGGCGTGTTCTACACGCGCGAGGACAGCGAGGGATACGAGGCCGTGGCCGTGCTCGGCGCGACGACGTACGAGGAGCTGTTCACGGAGGGTCAGGACCCGCTCGGCGAGTGGATACTCATCGGCACGACGCCGTTCCAGGTCATCGGCGTGCTGACGCGCAAGGGCACTGCGGGCGGTCAAAACCAGGACGACGCCGTCTACGTGCCGCTCAAGACCGGCGCCATGCGCCTCTTCGGCGAGAAGTTCGCGCGCCAGATCCAAGTGGCCGTCGACGACATCGAGCGCATCAGCGAGACACAGGAAATCCTGCGCAGCTTCATGACGACGCTGCACGGCGTCGAGGACTTCAGGATCGTCAACAGCGCGGAGCTGCTCCAGACCGTCGAGGCCGCGCAGAGCCAATTCCGCTTGCTGCTCGCGTCCATCGGCGCGATCTCGCTGCTCGTCGGCGGCATCGGCGTCATGAACATCATGCTCGTCTCGGTCACCGAGCGAACGCGCGAGATCGGCGTGCGCATGGCCACGGGCGCGCGGCAGCAGGACATCCTCGCGCAGTTTCTCTCCGAAGCCCTCGTCGTGACGGCCGTCGGCGGCGTCATCGGCGTCGGCGTGGGCGTCGGCCTCGCCCTGCTGCTCGGCGCGGCGTTCGGCACGCAGGTCGTGATCTCGACCGAGCCCATGGTCTTGGCGTTCGGCTGCGCGGCGGCCACGGGTCTGATCTTCGGCTTCGCGCCGGCCCGCAAAGCGGCGCGTCTCGATCCGGTCGTGGCGTTGGCCAATGAATAGCATGCACCTGCAATCGCTGGCCTCGGCCGCGCTCGTCGTGTCGCTCGCTGCGTGCGCGACGATGGAGCCGCCGCCGCTGCCGCCCGGCGACGTGCCGGCGGCTTGGGAAGGGCCCGTGTTCAACGAAGCCGACCTCTGGCCGAACACCGACTGGTGGAACAACTTCAACGATGCGGAGTTGGCCGCGTTCATCGACGCAGTCAAGGCCAACAACTTCGATCTCGCGAACAACCGGCGCAACCTCGAGTCGGCGCAGCTCACGCTCACGGAGGCCGGGCTCGCGCGCTGGCCGACGCCGCAAGTCTCGATCGGCGACGGCGTGGGTTTCATCAGCAATAGGGCCGACGGCACGACGGTTTTCTCGGGCAATACGCCCGAAGACACGCGACTGTCGGCCACGGCATCGTTCAGCGGCATCCTGCTGAAGCCCGCGACCTACGCGCGCGCCTTGACGGACTACGAGTCGCGGCTTGCACAAACCGCCGACCTCGCGATGAACACGCTCGCCACCGCGACGTCGACGTACTTCCAGCTGCTCTTGATCCGCGATCAGATCGTTGCGGCGGAGCAGAACCTCGAGAACGCCGAGGTCATCGGCCGCATCGCGCAAGCGCGTCTCGACGCCGGTGTCTCGACACCGATCGAGGCGCTCCAGCAGCAGATTCAAATCGAGCAGCAGCGCATCAGCCTGCGCAGCTTGCAGCAGAGCGACCTCGCCGCGCGCGCGGCGCTCGCGATCCTCATTGGCCGGCACCTGCAAGGCTTCGACATCGCCGGACAAACGCTGCAGAACGTAGAGGTGCCGCGCGTGCAGCCCGGCCTGCCCTCCGAGCTCCTCGCGCGCCGTCCCGACTTGTACCAGTCCGAGCTCGCGCTTCGTGACGCGGCCATCAACGTGACGATCGCGCGCCGTTCGTTGTTCCCGCAGATCTCGCTCACGGGCAGCGCCAGCAGCTCGACGCCGTCGCTCGCCGACCTCGTGTCGTCGCCCGCGGCGACGACGTTCGACATCAGCGCAAGCCTCGTGCAGACGCTGCTCGACAACGGCCAGCGCCGGCGCAACATCCAGAGCGCGCGCATCGCCGTCGAGACGGGCCTGGCGAACTACCGGCGCACGGTGCTCGGCGCGTTCAACGAGGTCGAGCTCGCTTTGAACAACATCCTGCTGCTCGAAGGGCAAGCCGAGGTTGCGGCCTCGAGCTTGGCTGCCGCCGAGGAATCGTTTCGAATTGCGCAGGTGCGCTACGAGGAAGGCGTCACCGACTATCAGACCGTGCTGCAGTCGCAGAACACGCTGTTCACGACGCGCAACTCGTTCTTGAACACCAAGCTCCAGCGCTTGAACGCAGTCGTGAGCTTTTATCAGGCGCTTGGCGGCGGCTGGAGCCCGGGCGACATTCCGGCGTACTGGGGTGTCGACGAGCGGATCACGGCGGGGCGGCGGTAGGCGCGGCGCAACTCTCGTACCGTCCGTGCCTGGTTCGCCCCTACTCGGAGCGCAGTGCGTGGAGCGGATTCAATCGGCTTGCCCTGTACGCAGGAATCGAAACAGCTCCCAAAACCACGACTGCCAATGCGATGGGTACGCCGAGGAAGACGGCGACGTTTCTCGGTTCGACACCATACAGCATCGACGTTAGAAGACCGGCCAAGAAATACGCAGCCGTGATTCCGATCGCCGTGCCCATCACAGCCAGCAGAGCTCCTTGTCGGATCACCATGCGCAGGATGCGATCGCGTCGAGCTCCGAGAGCCATTCGAATCCCGATCTCATGAGTTCGTTGGTGGACCGAGTACGCAACGACTCCATAGACTCCAATAGCCGTGAGCAAAAGCGCGACGCCACCGAAGACGGTCATCAGCAGCGTGTTGGCTCGCTGGCGCGATATCGAGCCGGACAAAATTTCCTTCATGGAAACGACATTCGTAACAGGCACTCCGGTGCTTTGCCGTATCTGATCCCCAATGATCGCAGATAGCCGCATTGGATCGCCGCTTGTGCGAACGATCCAAGCCAGTGAGTCGTTCTCAAGGTTGCCTTTCAGCCAAGCGTCCGAAATCTGCCCTAGCGGGACATACATGATTGGTCGCACGACGTCCAAGCGAGCCTTGCGCTCGTTCTCGACGATTCCAATCACCTCACGCGGTGGTTCGTCGCTTTGGCCGAGCTGAATCATTTGCCCCAGCGGCTCTTGCCCGTCCGGCCACCATCTATCGGCAAGCGCGCGGTTGATAACGAGCACGGGAGGAGCGCTCGAATTATCGCTCTCGTTGAATACACGGCCGCGAACAACACGAGTCTGGAAAACATCGAAGTAGTCGCCCGTGGCGATCGTGACGTCGCCACCGCCCGAAAACGGCCGACCCGCATCGTCTCGACCGATTATCTTGAAGACTAGACCCCAACTCCCCTGCAGGGGCACGCAACAACTTACACCCGCCGCTTCTACGCCAGGGATGCTGCGGATTCTCTCGATAGTGCGGCTCGACAGCTCGCCTATGGCGGTCGATGTATGAAACCTCGCCTCGGGCAGCGACGTGCGCAAGGTGACCACGTTGTCAACATTGAAGCCAGGTTCGATCGCATTGAGCGCGAACGTCGTTCTGATCAACAGGGCGGCCCCGATGAGCAGAACGATAGCCAAACTGATTTGTACAACGACTATAGCCGACCGAGTCTTGCTCGTCCTGAGCCCTGTAATGGACTGGCTCCTTGAATACCTGATTACGTCGTTTCGATCGCCCCGTGACGCAGCGAGTGCGGGAAGCAATCCAGACATGACGGCGGTTGCGATCGAGACGGAGACGGTAAACGCGACAACGCGCCAATCGATTACCGGCAACGCTCCGTCTTGTCCGAGTCTCGGTAGCCCAGCCGTATCGATGGCCAACAGTGCTCGAATTCCGAGAAACCCCAAGGTCAGACCAAGGAGCCCGCTGATGCCGGAAACAATGACGCTCTCCGTCAGAAGCTGCCGTACGATCCGCCAACGGCCGGCACCGAGAGCCGACCGAACGGCAAGTTCTCGCTCGCGGGCGCTTGCATGAGCGCGCGTCAGGCCGGCCACGTTGGCGCACGCAATGAGCAGGACGAAAGTGACCACGCCGATGAGAAGCCACAAGACACCTCTCGGGTCATTCCTGAATCCGGTCGCGATAACGGCATCTTTGAACAACACGGCGCCGAAGCGAACTTCATCGCGCATCGCCGTTTCAACGCGCTCGCGAAATGCCGCAGTCGAAGCCGCCAGCCTCGCCTGCGCTTGCTCCAATGAGACCCCCGGTCTCAGGCGCGCCACAGCTTTGAGAAACCATACGCTGTTTGGATCGAGCGGCGTCCAAAGATCGATGCTACCGAGCTCTCGTGTATCGAATTCCGGCGCGGTCACGCCGACAACGGTGTGCGAGACCCCGTTCAATGACAGCGTCGTGCCGATGACGTCGGGATCACTGCCGAGTCGTTGTATCCAAAAGCCGTAGCTGATAACCGCTACCTTCGGGGCACCCGGCAAGTCCTCATCCGGCGTGAACGACCGGCCCAATGCCATGCGCGCCCGAAATGCACGGAAGTAAGACGCTGTTACCTGGCTCGCGGCCACGCGCTCGGGCCTATCGCCGGCCGTGTAATTGACCGAAACGCTGCCGTAGGCGGCGACGTCCTCGATAACGTCGGCTTGCTCACGCCAATAGGAGTATGCCGCCATCGACGCGCCCGTATCGTTTGGCTGCCCATTGACCGTGTTAACCAGTTGAACGAGCGTCTCCGGTTCAGGAAACGACACGGGCTCTAGCACTACGGCATTGAACACGGAGAAGATGGCCGTGTTGGCGCCGATACCCAACGCGAGAGTCAGAACGGCTGTGGCCGCGAAAACAGGGCTCTTCCGAAGCGTTCGGAAGGCTTGCTTGATGTCTTGAGATAGCGCTTCCATCGTCGAGCCTTCTCGAAGAGCGGACCTCGAACGGGCAAATCGTCGGCCGATTAGAACTCGATGGTCGATCTCGATCCGTGAGACGGCCCACAGAAGATATCGTGTTCAATCGCCGGTTGCGCCACTCGTCCACGCGAGCTCTGAATTCAGGCGATAGATTCCCCTCGCTGCCGAACGAAAACCACTGTAAATAGCTAATTGTTATTGGGTATTCGCCTACTACTGGACATACAATCAGCTGTCCGAAAACCACTGCAGGGAGGCCCGTCATGAACGCCGTCATGTCCAGTCCTGCCGCCGATTTCTACACCTCGACCGAGACTCGCAGCGTCGACGAGCTCGATGCCGCGATCGGCCGGCTCGTGCGGCAGATGAACGCCGACTCGTATCGCATGCTCGTACTGGTGCGCGAGTTCGACGATCGCTTCGGCTGGAAGAAGTGGACGTTCAAAACCTGTGCCGAGTGGCTCGCGTGGCGCTCGAGCCTCTGCCTGTCCGCGGCGCGCGAGAAGGTGCGCGCGGCGCACGCTCTTCGGGCGCTGCCGGCGATCTCGGCGGCGTTTGCCGACGGGCAATTGTCGTACAGCAAGGTGCGGGCGTTGACGCGCGTCGCGCACCTGCACGACGAGGACCTGCTGCTCGCCTATGCGTTGGAAGCGACGGTCCCGCAGGTCGAGGAGCGCTGCCGGCAAATCCGCAACGTCGCTCCGGACTCATTCCATCACGCGCGGCGGGCGTGGGAGCGCCGGTCGCTCACGGTGTGGCGCGACGAAGCGCGCGGCACGTTGCGGCTCACCGTCGAGCTGCCGATCGAGGAAGGCGAGCTCATCGTCCGGGCGCTCGACTGCGCCGTGGCCGGGGGCGAGGTGACGACGGACGTCGATCCTGACGCGGTCGCCGAGTCGAAGGGCACGGCCTGGCGGGCGC
>CAZCZE010000008.1:0-83946 GCA_964503125.1 uncultured Gammaproteobacteria bacterium | reverse complement strand
CGCGGCGGGCCAACGCGTGCGCTTTGTCGACGTCAACTCGGCATTGACGACCGCGGATTTGTACGACGGCATTCATCCGACTGAGGCCGCACACGCCAAGGTTGCGCAGAAGTTCCTGGAGGCGATACGTGCCGCGCTCGGCTCTGCATCGACGACGCCGCCGATACCAGTAACGCCGCCAATCGGCACGGCTCCGGCTTACCAGCAACAGAGCATCTCCAATTTCTCGCCCGGGTCCGGCCCGGTAGGTACGGTGGTTACGGTGAACGGGTCCGGCTTCACGGGCTCGACGTTGGCGTGGGTCGGTGCGGCACACAATGGCGCAGTGACCGTCGTCAGCGATACGCAAATACGCGTGACGATCCCTACGGGAGCCACGACCGGCGCTATCGGTATCTTCAATCCGACGCACGTCGCATTCACGGCGACCTCGTTCACCGTGACCGGCGCCGCGACGGCGTATCCGCAACCGAGCATCAATAATTTTTCGCCCGGCTCGGGGCCCGTGGGCACGGTCGTTACGTTGAACGGCAGCGGCTTCACGGGCTTGACGTCGGCGCGGGTCGGTGCGGCACACAATGCCGCAGTGACCGTCGTCAGCGATACGCAAATACGCGTGACGATCCCTACGGGAGCCACGACCGGCGCTATCGGCATCTTCAATCCGACCCGCGCAGCATTCACGGCCACCTCGTTCACCGTGACCGCCGCCGCGACGGCGTATCCGCAACCGAGCATCAAGAATTTTTCGCCCAGCTCGGGGCCCGTGGGCACGGTCGTGACGCTGAACGGCAGCCGCTTCACGGGCTTGACGTTGGCGTGGGTCGGTGCGGCACACAATGGCGCAGTGACCGTCGTCAGCGATACGCAAGTACGCGTGACGATCCCCGCGGGAGCGACGACCGGCGCTATCGGCATCTTCAATCCGACCCGCGTAGCATTCACGGCCACCTCGTTCACCGTGACCGGCGCCGCGACAGCCAATCGGCAACAGGGCATCAGTAACTTCTCGCCTAGCAGCGGCGGTGTCGGCACCGTGGTTACGCTCAATGGCACCGGCTTTACGGGCACGACCTTGGCCTGGGTCGGTGCCGCGCACAATGCCGCGGTGCACGTCGTTAGCGACACGCAGCTGCGCGTGACGATTCCTGCGGGAGCCACGACCGGTGCGATCGGGATCTTCAACCCCGCGCATGCGGCCTTCACCGCGACATCGTTTAGGGTGCTGTAAGCTTGCTCGAGCAGCCTCCGGTGCCGCATGACCTCGCCTCATTTATGGTTGCCGTACAGCCAGATGCAAACCGTGCCGCCGTCTTTGGCGGTCGAGCGAACGGACGGTGTGCGCCTCTATCTCGCGGACGGCCGCAGCCTGATCGATGGCATTTCGTCGTGGTGGACCGCGTGCCACGGCTATAACCATCCGTACATTCGTTCCGCGGTGGCGGTACAGCTCGAACGGCTGCCCCACGTGATGCTCGGCGGGCTCGTGCACGCGCCCGCGGCAACGCTCGCGGCGCGCCTTGCGGCGCTGTTGCCCGGCGACCTCGACCACGTGTTCTTCGCCGAGTCGGGATCCGTCGCCGTCGAGGTCGCGATGAAGATGGCGCTCCAATACCGCTTCAATCGCGGCGAGTCGCGGCGCACGCGTTTCGTGGGCTTTCGCCACGGCTACCATGGCGACACGTTCGCCGCGATGTCGATCTGCGATCCCGAGGAGGGCATGCACCGACTGTTCGGCGACGTGCTTCCCAAACAGCTCATCGTGCCCGTGCCGTCGACGCCCGAGCTGCGCGCCGATTTCGAGCGCGCGGTCGCGGCGCACGCCGAAGAGCTCACGGCCGTGGTGCTCGAGCCGCTCGTGCAGTGCGCCGGCGGCATGAAGTTTCACACGCCGGAGACGCTGGCCGCGATCGCCGCGGCCGCGCGCCGCCACGGGCTGCTGTTGATCCTCGACGAGATTGCGACCGGCTTCGGCCGCACGGGCACGCTGTTCGCCTGCGAGCAAGCCGACGTCGTGCCCGACATCGTGACGCTGTCGAAGGCGCTCACGGGCGGCACGCTGCCGCTCGCCGCCACCGTCGCGCGGCGGCACGTCTACGAAGCGTTTCTGTCCGCCGATCCGCAGCGTGCGCTCATGCACGGCCCGACGTTCGCGGGCAATCCGCTAGCGTGTGCTGCCGCGAACGCGTCACTCGACTTGTTCGCCTCCGAGCCGCGCCTTCCGCAGGTTGCCGCGATCGAGGCGCAGCTCCGCGAAGGCCTCGCGGCGTGCCGCGGGCTTACGGGGATCCGCGACGTCCGGGTCAAAGGCGCAATCGGCGTCGTCGAGCTCGAGCGCGCGCCGCAGATCGAAGCGCTGCGCGCGCGGTTCGTGCGACGCGGGGTCTGGGTACGGCCGTTCGGCAACGTCGTGTACCTCATGCCGCCGCTCATTATCGGCGCCGCCGAGGTCGAGACGCTCGTGCGAGCCGTTCACGACGTATTGATCGAGGACGCGGCTGCGCAGAAGTCCTAGAGAGCTCGATCGCATGTCCGAGCCGAACCGGTCGGTACTGGAGTGCGGCGGCGCGCGAGCCTAGCCTAGGCGGCCGTCGCGCTACTTCGCTCGAGTGTGGCGCGCACACAACTAGAACCACCAAAGGGGAACGACCATGAACGCCATGAAACACCACACTCGTCGCGCGAACGCGCGAGGCGGGCAGCCCGTTCTCGCGCTCGGCGCGCTCGCCGCCGCGTGTGCAGCGATTCTCGGCGGTCCCGCGGCCGCGCAGCAAACGCAGGAGGCGCAGGGCCGCGAGCTCGAGGAGATCGTCGTCACCGCGCGTTTCCGCGAGGAGTCGCTTCAGGACGCCCCGCTCGCGATCACCGCGATCACGGGCGACATGCTCGCAGCCAACGGCGCGACGAACGTCATCGACGTCGCCGATTGGGCGCCGAACGTCGTCATCGACCAGCTCGGCTCGGGCTGGGGGCCCACGCTCGCCGCGAGCGTACGTGGCTTGGGTTACGGCGACTTCAAGGCCACCTCCGAGCCGACCGTGACCATCTACATCGACGACGTGGTCCTCGGGCGTCCCACGGGGGCGATTCTCGACCTGCTCGATCTCGAGCGCGTCGAGGTGCTGCGCGGACCGCAAGGAACGTTGTTCGGCAAGAATGCGATCGGCGGCGTGGTTCGCATGATCTCGCGCAAGCCCGGCGAAGGCGGCCAGAATGCCGACGTCGAGGTCACGGTCGGCACCTACGACCGCCTCGACGTGCGTGGCACGTTCGAAACTGCGCTCATCGAGGACAAGCTGTATTCGCGCGTGTCCTATGTCGCCAAGCGCCGCGACGGCTGGCAGAACAACGTCGACTTCCGTTGCCACATGGTCGCGACGGGCCGAGGCGCGCTCGCCGGCGTCGGCGACGGCATCGTCGGCTGGGACGCCGTCAACAACGTCCCGATCATGGGAGCCGTCGGCAGCGCGGCGGACAATGCGTTCGCATTGCCGACGCGCATCTCGACGCGCGGCACGGATACGAACTGCGTCGTCGGCAGCTTCGGGGACGAGAACGTCCAGGCCGCGCGCGGCGTCTTGCGCTTCCTGCCGAACGACAATTTCGAGCTCAGCGTTACGACCGACGTGACGGACCAGGAGGCGACGAGCCCCTACGATTTCCTCGAGAACGCGAATCCGAACACGACGCTCAATACGCTCTTCAACAACCAGGTGGCGGTGCGTAACTGGGGCGTTCCGTACGACGCGCGCTTCGTCCCCAGCGATGAAAGCATCAACTATTCGGGCTTCAACGCGAACTCAGGCATAGACGGGGGCATCGAGACGCCGAACATCAACGACTTCAGACACTGGGGCTTGAGCACGACGCTCGATTGGAACCTCGATGCGCTCGCGGTCAAGCTCATCGTCGCGCACCGCGAGTTCGACGCTCAATGGGGGCGCGATTCAGACGCGTCCCCGATGCCGATCAACCACACGCTCGATACGTTCCGCAACGAGCAGGACACGGCGGAGCTCCGCGTCAGCGGCCAAATGTTCGACGAGCGCACGGAGTGGACGGTCGGCGCATTCTATTTCGACGCCGATGACTTCAACTCGAACATCTCGGTGCTGTTCCCGTGCTTGCTCGGCACGTCGTGCATCGATCGCGTGGACACGCAGAACACGCAAAACACGGGAGTCTTCATCAACACGGTCACGAGCCTCACGGACCGGCTGTCGTTGGCCGCTGGCTTGCGCCGCAGCGAGGACGAGAAGAACATTCTTCAAGAGCGCTTCGACCGCAGCGGGAATGCGTGCTGCGGCTTTCAGGTTCTGACCCCCGTCGTCGCGAAATCGACCGTCACCGATCCGATGGTGAGTCTCTCGTACGACGTGCGCGAAGACGTCATGATTTACGCCACTTACCAGGAGGGGTTCCGCGGCGGCGGCACGACGGCGCGTCCGACCGCGACGACGCGTGTGCCTTTCGGTCCAGAGACGCTCGAGAACCTCGAAATCGGAATCAAGTCACAACTGTTCGATAGTCGGCTGCGTCTCAACGCCTCCGTGTTCGACATGGACTATGCGGACATGCAGATCGGCTCGGCGGGACTCGACGAGAACAACCAGCCTGCGTGGGTCACGAGCAATGCGGGCAGCGCCTCGATCAAGGGCTTCGAGCTCGAGATCCAGTCGAACATCGGCGAGCACTGGTTGCTCGACGCCTCGGTAGGGCACACGGACTTCCAGTACACGGACGTCCCCGATCTGCAAGGCTGTCTAGCCAACGGTTTCCCGCTGGCGCAGTGCTCGGGCTTCATCGACATCGACAGCGCCCCCACGCGCACGCCGGACTACAAGGCATCGCTCAACGTTGCTTATCTCACGCGGCTCGCGAACGGTAGCGAGATCGCCCTCCGGGTTGGCGCCTCCTACCAGGACGAGACGTTCTTCGGCGCCAACGACGATCCGTTGACGCGCTCGCCGGCGCATACGCTCGCGAACGCGCGCATTACCTGGATCTCGGCCGACGAGACCTGGGAAACGTCGCTGTTCGGCACGAACATCACCGACGAGCGCGCGATTCAGAGCAAGCTCAATTTCTTGAACCTGTTCGGCACGATCCAGACGACGTACGTGCGCCCCGAGGAGTGGGCCATGAGCATCAAGAAGCGCTTCTAGCGGGCGCGAGCCGCACGCTCGCCGGCGTCGCGTGATGATCACCTGAACGCGTCGACGAGCGCCGCGACGACGGCTAGCGCCCCGAGGGCGTAGGGGCGCGCGTGGGCAACGAGCAACGAGCGCAGGCGCTCGTCGTCGAGGGGTATGCCCTTTTCGATGGCGGCCCGCAGCGTGATCAGCATCTCGCGCCGATGCAGACCTTTGCGCCAGATCAGCGAGCCGACGACGACGGCCAGAAACAGCCAGAAGGCCGATCGACGCCCCGCGGGAAGCTCAGCGCTGCTGGTTCGGGCTCTGGAGCGCGTTGAAGCGCGTGCCGTCGGGCAGGATGATCGCCTTCAAGAACCAGGCGTCGGGATCGTCGTGGCGCGGAGCGCCGATGGCCGTGATCTCCTGCCCGGGCTGCACGTGCTCGGGCCGAAGCCCCAATCGCGCGAGCATGTTGGCCGGCGCGCCGTCGACGAAGTTGATGGTCTTCTGCGAGCCATCGGCGGCCGTCGTCGTCAGCGTCATGGCCATGTGCGGATTACGGAGCTTCACGGTGGCGATCACGCCGTGAAATTCGACGTTCTGCTGCATGTCGTAGATCGCGAACGAATGATGCGCCGCGGCCGGTGCGGCCACGACCGCGGTGCAGAGCAAAACGAGTGTAGTGCGGTTCATGTGGTGGCTCGTCAGAACATTTCGGATTTGTCGGGCTCGGGCGGTTTGCCGAGCTTCGCGTAGCGGTTCGGAATGAAGTCGCCCGTGATCATCTCTTGGTACGACAGTCCCGGGCCGACCATGGGATAGACGCCCGCCGTCGGGTCGATGATGACCTCGAGGAACGCCGGCCCGCGGAAGCTCAAGAACTCTTCGAGCACGCGCGGCACATCGTGCTTCGCATCGAGGCGCTTGACGAAGCCGAAGCCATCGGCCTGCGCGGTCTTGACGAAGTCTTTCTTGCGCAGCGACTTGTCGCTCGCCGACAGCCGGCCCTTGAAGAACAACCGCTGCCACTGCATGACCATGCCGTCGCCGAAGTTGTTGAGCACGACGATCTTGATCGGCAGGTTGTAGGTCGTGACGGTCTCGAGCTCGCCCAAATTCATGCGGATGCTCGCGTCGCCGTCGACGTCGATGACGAGCTTGCCGGGCTTGGCGATCTGCGCGCCGATCGCGGCCGGCAGGCCGAAGCCCATCGTGCCCATGCTGCCCGACGTGAGCCACTGGCGCGGCTCGCGGAAGTCGCAGTACTGCGCGGCCCACATCTGATGCTGGCCGACGCCGCTGGAGATAATGGCCTCGCCCTGCGTGATGCGGTTCATCGTCTCCATGACGTACTGCGGTTGCACGAGCGGGCTGCCGCGATCGTAGTTCAAGCCGTACTTGGCCTTGAGCGCGGCAATCTCCTCGTGCCACAGCGTGAGGTTCGAGCTGAAGCCCGTGCGCCGGCCGTGGGCGACGAGCGCGTCGAGCGCGGCCGGCAGCAAGCCCACGTGATACCAGTCCGCCTTCTTGACCTTGTGGATCTCCGACGGGTCGATGTCGAAGTGCAGGATGCGCTTGGCCTTCGGAGCGAACTTCGCGGGCACACCCGCGACGCGATCGTCGAAGCGCGCGCCGACGGCGATCAGGAGATCGCAATCGTCGACGGCGTAATTGGCGCTCGCCGTGCCGTGCATGCCGAGCATGTGCAGCGACAACGGATGCTTGGTATCGAAGCCGCCGAGGCCCATGAGCGTGCTTGCGACGGGAATCTGGAACGTGCTCGCGAACCCGCGCAACGCCGCGCTCGCATTCGCGTTGATGACGCCGCCGCCGGCATAAATCAGCGGGCGCTTGCTCTCGCCGAGCAAAGAGAAGAACTGCTGGCAGCTCGCATCGGCCAGCGTGTTGCCTTCCACGGCGGCGAGCCGCTGCCGATAGCCCGGAATCGGCAAATGGTTCTCGCCGAAGAACGTGCCTTGCCAGTTCTGCACGTCCTTCGGCACGTCGACGACGACGGGCCCGGGGCGACCCGTGTGTGCGATCTCGAACGCCGTGCGCATCGTCGCTTCGAGGCGCGTGGGATCGGTCACGAGAAACACGTGCTTCGCGACCGAGCCCATGACGGCCGTCACAGGCGCCTCTTGGAACGCGTCGCTGCCGATGGCGCCCGTCGGCACCTGGCCGCAGATGACGACGATCGGAATCGAGTCGGCCATGCAGTCGCGCACGGGCGTGACGCAATTCGTGGCCCCGGGACCGGACGTGACCATGACGACGCCGACGCGCCCGCTCGCGCGCGCGTAGCCCGCGGCCATGAAGCCCGCGCCCTGCTCGTTGGCCGGAACGATGAGCGGCATGGGCTCGACACCGTTTTTGCTGTTGGCTTGGTTGTAGCGGAACACCGCGTCGTAGGTGGGCAGGATCGCGCCGCCGCTGTAACCGAAGATCGTGTCTACGCCCTCGTCGGCCAGCACTCGGACGAGGATGTCGGCGCCGCTCATCGTCGCACCCGCGAGCGGGTGCGAGCGTGCGATCTTGGGTTGCGTGAGCGTATCCATGATGAATTGCTGGAAGCCGTTGACGGGCTGAAAGCCGCTTGACGCTTGGAGTTTTGACGAAAAAGAGGTGCATTGCAATAGCCACGCCACTACGCCAACATGGCTCGCTTTCGAGCGCGGCGCCGGCGACCAGCCATGCGACATATCATCTCCATACTCCTGCAGAACGAGGCTGGTGCGCTGTCGCGCGTCGCGAACATGTTTTCTTCGCGCGGCTACAACATCGAGAGCCTGAACGTCGCGCCCACCGCCGACGAGACCGTGTCGCGTCTGACGCTCGTCACGACCGGGTCCGAGACCGTCATCGATCAAATCGAGAAGCAGCTCGGCAAGCTCGTCGACGTCGTCGAGATCGTCGACATGACCAAAACAGATCACATCGAGCGCGAGCTCGCGCTGTTCAAGGTTCAGGCGGTGAACGGCGGGGTACCCAAGTTGACCGCCGTGCTCGAGCAGTTCGGCGCGCGCCTGCTCAGCGAGGCCGACGGGCACTACACGGTCGAGGTCGTCGGCGGTAGCCAAGAGATCGATCGCTTCTTGAAGCGGCTGGCCCCCGTGTCCGACTCGGTCGCGATCGTGCGCAGCGGCGCCATGGCCGTGGCGCGCGGCGCGGCTGCGTTCAAACGGGCGTAAGGCTCGCGCCGCGCCCCGGCGAGACGCGTACCATGAGCAGCGCAGCGCACGTGTCGCACGCCGAGCGTCTCGCGAACGCGCGCCGCGTCGTCATCAAGATCGGCTCCACTTTGTTCGTCGACCAAGAGAAGGGCACGCTCGACCGTGCTTGGCTCGAGGGCGTGTGCGCCGACGTCGTCGAGCTGCGCCGCAAGGGCGTGGACGTCATCATCGTGTCGTCGGGCGCCGTCGCGCTCGGACGGCGCGAGCTCAAGCTCGACGCGCGCCGCGCGCGGCTCGAGGAGGCGCAAGCCGCGGCAGCGACGGGCCAGATTCTCCTGGCGCACGCGTATCAGGAAATCTTGCGCGCCTTTGGGCTAACGGCCGCCCAGGTGCTGCTCACGCTCGACGACAGTGAGCGGCGCGAGCGCTATTTGAACGCGAGCAAGACCCTGCTCACGCTGCTTAGGGTAGGGGCCGTGCCCGTCATCAACGAGAACGACACGGTCGCGACGCAGGAGCTGCGCTACGGCGACAACGATCGGCTCGCGGCGCGCGTCGCGCAGATGGTCAGCGCCGACTGCCTCGTGCTGTTGTCCGACGTCGACGGTCTCTACACGGCCGATCCCCGCCGCAACGACAGCGCGCGCTATGTCGACGAGGTCACCGAGGTCACGCGCGAGCTATTCGAAATGGCCGGCGGGCCCGGCTCGAGCTTGGGGTCGGGCGGCATGCGCACCAAGCTCGAGGCCGCGCGCATCGCCATCGGCGCCGGTTGTCGCGTGTGCATTGCGACGGGCCGCGTCCCGCGACCCATCAGCGTCTTGCTCGGCGGCGGCCGCGCCACGTGGTTCCTGCCGAGCGCGACGCCGGGCGCCGCGCGCAAGCAATGGATCGCGGGCACGCTCAAGCCGCGCGGCAGCGTCCGAGTCGACGCCGGCGCCGAGCGCGCGCTCGCTACGGGGCGCAGCTTGCTGCCGGCCGGCGTCACGAGCGTCGACGGCGCGTTCGTGCGCGGCGACGCGGTGAGCGTGACCGCGGCCGACGGGCGGGAGTTGGCACGCGGCTTGATTGCCTATCCCGCCGACGAGGCCGTGCGGATCGCGGGCAAACGCTCGGGCGAGATCCCCGAGATCTTGGGTTATAGCGGCGGCGATGAGATGATCCATCGTGACGACTTGGTTCTGTTGGGCACGAAGCAGTCATGAGCACCGCGCCACACGGTTTGACGGCGAGCTTGCGCGAACGCATGTTCGAGCTCGGCCGCGCCGCGCGCGCGGCCGCCGCGGTGCTCGCGGGAGCGCCCGCGACGCAGAAACGCCAAGTGCTGGAAGCAGCGGCCGCGGAGCTCCGCGCCGCGCGCGCGGCCGTGCTGCGTGCGAACGCCGAGGATGTTGCCGAGGCGAAAGATCGCGGCCTCGGCAGCGCGATGCTCGATCGCTTGGCGCTCGACGACCAGCGCCTCGACGCGATCGCGGCCGGGCTTACGACCGTGGCGGCGCTCGAGGATCCCGTCGGGCAGGTCACGGCCGAGTGGCAGCGGCCGAACGGCCTCAGGATTTCGCGTGTGCGCGTGCCGCTCGGCGTCATCGGCATCATTTACGAGAGCCGCCCGAACGTCACCGCCGACGCGGCGGCGCTGTGCCTGAAGAGCGGCAACGCGGCGATCTTGCGCGGCGGCTCCGAAAGCGCACGCTCGAGCGCGGCGATTCATGCCTGTCTCACGCGCGCCCTGACCAAGCACGGCTTGCCCACGACGGCCGTGCAGATGGTGCCGACGCAGGACCGCGAGGCCGTCGGCATCCTGCTGCGCGACATGGCGAGCTACATCGACGTCATCGTGCCGCGCGGCGGCAAGGGCCTCGTCGCCCGCGTGCAGCAAGACGCGCGCGTGCCCGTCATGGCGCATCTCGAAGGCATCTGCCACACCTACGTTCACGCCGGCGCCGATCTCGCGATGGCGCGGCGCATCGCGCTCAACGCGAAGATGCGGCGTACCGGCGTTTGCGGCGCGACCGAGACGATCCTCGTCGATCGCGCCTGCGCGGCGACGCACTTGCAGCCCCTCGTGGCCGATCTGATCGCGGCCGGCTGCGAGGTGCGCGGCGATGCGACGACGCAAGAAGCCGACTCGCGCGTGCGCGCCGCAGCCGACGGCGATTTCGGCAAGGAGTTCCTCGACGCGATCGTCGCGATCCGCGTCGTCGACGGGCTCGACGAGGCGCTCGCGCACATTCGGCGCTACGGCTCGGCGCACACGGACGCCATCATCACGAACGACTCGGCGGCCGCGGAGCGATTCTTGACCGAGCTCGACAGCGCGATCGTGCTGCACAACGCTTCGACGCAGTTTGCCGACGGCGGCGAGTTCGGCATGGGCGCCGAGATCGGCATCGCGACGGGCAAGATCCACGCGCGCGGCCCCGTCGGCGCCGCCGAGCTCACGAGCTACAAATACGTCGTCCGCGGCACCGGCCAAATTCGCCCGTAGGCCCGCGATTGCCCTCATCGCGCGAGTGACGGCGGCGTGAGAGGGCTCTTTCGGCACCGCCGTGAATACATCCCTGTAGGCTGCGTCGGCGACGTCCTGTCGCCGACGCTGCCGAAAGAGCCCTCTCACACCACCGTCACTCGATCCGGTCGTAGTAGCGCGGGCTCGCCCACCGAACCCCAAATGTGGCGCCGGTGCGAGAGGGCGCTCGCGAGACCGTCTGCGCACAGGGATGTGCGCAGACGAGCCCCAGGGACGGACTTCCGGCGTGTCTCGCGAGGGCTCTCTCGCGCCGGCGCCACTGCGATGCTGCAAAACGCGAGCCCGCAGATCGCGTGACTATGGACGAGTACGAGCTCATCGTGATTGGGGCGGGGATCAACGGCGCGGCGATCGCGCGAGAGGCGGCGCTCGCCGGGATCAAGACGCTGATCGTGGAGCGCGGCGACATCGGCTGCGGCACGAGCAGCGCGTCGTCGCGGCTCATTCACGGCGGGTTGCGGTATCTCGAGTTTGCCGAGCTCGGGCTCGTCTACGAGTCGTTGCATGAGCGCGAGCGGCTTCTGACGCTCGCGCCGCATCTCGTCGAGCCGCTCGAGCTCTGTATTCCGGTCTATCGCGGAGCGCGGCGCGGGAGGTGGCAGATCGGCGTCGGGCTCGCTCTGTACGATTTGCTGTCGGCTGGGAAGTCGCTGCCGAAGCGCCGGCTGTTCGGGCGCGACGAGTTGCTTGCGCGCTTGCCGGGGCTGAATCGCGACGGGCTCGTCGGCGGGGCGAGCTACTACGACGCGCAGGTGCGCTATCCGGAGCGGCTCGTCGTCGAGAACGTGCGCGACGCCGTCGCGCACGGCGCCGAGCTTCGGACGTACACGCGCGTCACGCGGATTCGCGTCGCGGCTGGGCGCGCGACGGGCGTCGACTGGCAAGCGGCCGGCGGCAGCGGCGGGGCGCGCGCGCCGCTCATCGTCAACGCTGCGGGGCCCTGGGTCGACGAGGTGCTCGGGCCGATTCAGCACACGCGGTTGCTCGGCGGCACGAAGGGCAGCCACATCGTCGTGCCGCGATTCCCGGGCGCGCCGACGACGGGCGTCTACGTCGAGGCCGGCGCCGACGGCCGGCCGTTCTTCATCTTGCCGTGGAACGAGCAGCTGCTCATCGGCACCACTGACGAACGCTACGAGGGCGACCCGGGTGCGGCGACGATCGACGCGCGCGAGCGCGCCTATCTCGTCGCGGAGACCGAGCGCGTGTTCCCGGGAGCGGCGGGCCTCGCGCAGCGCGTGCTGTATACGCACACGGGGGTGCGGCCGCTGCCGTATCAGCCGCGCGGGACGGCCGGCGCGATCACGCGCCGGCACCGCGTCCGCCGGCATCGCGCGGCGCGCGGACTCTACTCGATCGTGGGTGGCAAGCTCACGACGCACCGCGCGCTCGCCGAGGACGTCCTGCACAAGCTGCGCCGCGAGCTGCCGCGGCCGTCGCGGCCATCGCTCACCCGCGACCGGCCGTTGCCGGGCGCGCTGCCCGCCGACGCGCGCGACGCCTTGCTCGCGGGCTTGAGCGCCCGCTTCGGCCCGGCGCAAGCGCGGCGGCTCTGGCAGGTCTACGGCAAGCTCGCGGCCGACATCGCGGCGCTGGCCGCGCAACGCGACCTGCGCGGCGCGGTAGGCGGTGTGGTGACGGCCGAGCTCGTGCACGCCGTCGAGCGCGAGTGGGCCGCGACGCTCGCCGATCTGCTCCAGCGGCGCTGCATGGTGGGGCTCGATGGCGATTTCGGGCTCGGCGCGGCGCCGGCGGTCGCCGACGCCTTGGTGCGGCTCGGGATCTGGGACGCCGCGCGCGCCGCTCACGAGCTCGCGGCGTATCGCGAGCTCGCGGCGCGGCACGGCGCTACCGGCTAGTTCCGGCGCGCGTCGAGCGTCGGCAGCTTCACTTCGACCGCGGGCAGCGAGATCTCGGGCGTCACGGCGCGCACGATCTCGCGCATACCGGCCGCGATCTCCTCGACCAACGTCTGCTCGCGAGGAGCCGGCTGCGGCTCTGCGGCTTTGAGCGCGGCCGCTTCGGCGAATGCGGCCGACGTCGCTAGAACGGCGACGACTGCGAGAGCGATGGACCTGATGTTCATGACGGAAACTCCGTTTTGAGGTTGCTTACACGGAGTAATAACGAACGAGCGCCGCTGCGATTACAGCGCGTGCATGAAGAAGGGTCGAGAACCGCGAAGATGACTGAAGGCGGGCCTAACCCCGGGCGTCAGGCCTGCTGTTCGACGGGCTCGAAGAGCAACGTCGGCTTGTCGCCGATGCGCGAGTAGACGTGCTCGCTGGCCATCTCGGCGAGCGCGCGGTCGCGCTCCTCGCGCGTGGCGAACCAGTGATGCCCTTGCCAGTCCTTGCCGAGCAGGCGCGCGAACGTGTCGGTGGGCCGAATAGCGACACGGACGCCGTAAGGCTTCGGCCCGTCGAGCGGCTTGACGAGGTTGTGGGTGTGGCAGATATCCATAGCGGCAGCGCATTCGCTGAAGGCGGCGTCCGCACCTCGAAGGCCCCTCGCGAGACCGTCTGCGCACAGGGGCAGCAATACGCTCCTGCTATTGCTGCACGCCGCCATCCATGGCGGCGACGTGCGCAGACGAGCCGCAGGGACGCACTTCCGGCGTGTCTCGCGAGGGGCCTTCGAGGTGCGGACGCCGCCCCACGCGACGCAAACAAGCCGCCATTCTAACCGGCGGCTCGCGACGCGCACTAACTCCCACGCTCGTTCGCGCCGCGGCGCTCGGGCCAACGCAGCAACCCGCGCGTGACGATGCGATACAAGGGCTTCGCGAGCGCTCGCCAGATCTTCGTCGCGGGCGCCGGCTGCGCCAAGAGGCGGAGCTGCCGCGGCGTGAGCCATTGTGGCTGATAGGTGCGCTTGTGCTTGAGCAGATGGCGTAAGTCCTCGTAAGCGCGGCGCCGGAAGCGCGCGCCGCGCGTCGGCGAGCACGAGGCGAGCTGAAAGTCGACGATGCCGGCGGCATCGCCCGGTGCGACGAGCCAGTTCGCCTCCTTCGCGAGGTCGTTGTGCGCGACGCCGGCGCGGTGGACGACGCGCAGCACGCGCAGCGCGCTCGCGAAATACGCACGCGAAGGCGGCGGCGCGCGATGGAGTGCGGCTCCAGGCAGGTAGCTGCGGCGCACGACGGCGCCGTCGAAGCCGAGCAACTTCGGCACGTCCGCGACGTTCGCGAGCGCGCTGAGCGCGGCCGCCTCGCGGGCAGCGAGCCGCCGCGCGAGCCAGCGCAGCAAGAAGTGCGCGCTACGCGTATCGCGCTCGACGAGAGCCGTGTCGCCATGCTGCACGAGCTGCGTCGTGCCCAAGGCGTCGCGCTTCAAGGTATGCGTCGTCATGCGTCAGTTGCCATGCGCTGCGCTGCTACAATCGAATCGGCATGCCAAGTGTGACTCAGCCTACTGAGTTTTTCGTGGCGGGAGGTCCGGTGCAACCGGAGCGTCCTTGCTACGTCGAGCGCGTAGCGGATCGGCTGCTCGCGGATGCGGTCGCGGCCAGGCGGTTGTGCTGGGTGGTCGGGCCGCGGGCGACGGGCAAGACGAGCTTGCTGCTGCACGCCGCGCACGCGGCGCGCCGGTCCGGTGCGCTCGTGGCCATGGTCGATTGGCGCCAGCTCGTAGAGCAGGCCGGCGCGGCGCCCGAGCGGGCAGCGCGCGTCCTCGCCGAGCGCGTCGCGGCCGAGCTCAAGCTGGGCGCCGCCGCCGTCGACTCGTGGTGGAGCACGCGCGACGCGCAGGCCACCGGCGATCCCCTCGTCGATTTTTTTTGGCAGGTGGTGCTCACCAACACCACGGCGCCGGTCGTCGTGCTCGTCGACGATTTCGAGGCGGCACTCGCGTCGCCCTTCGAGCGCGATTTTCTCGCGGCCGTCGCGGAATGCTACGCGCGCCGCGGCCGCGAGCCGGATTTCGCTCGGCTCGGCTTCGTGCTCGCGGGCTGCCTGGCGCCGCGGCGGTCGGCCGGCGACGAGCGCGACGCGACGCTGGCCGCGGCCGAGATCGTCGAGCCCGCCGATTTCTCCGCGGGCGAGGCCTATGGCCTCGCGGCCGCCTTCGGCGGCGAGCCCGAGCTCGCGCAGGCGTTGCTCGACCGCATCTGTGCGTGGACGGGCGGTCAACCCTATCTCACGCAGAAGGTCGCGCGCGGCGTCGCGCGAAAGGGCGGACGGCTCGAGGACGTCGAGCGCGTCGTCACCGAGCAACTCCTGAGCCCGGCCGCGGCTGCGAGCGATCCGTTGCTGCGGCACGTGCGTGCGTGGCTCTGCGAGCCGTCGCGGCCGGCGCGGCGTGCGCGGCGCGTGGTCCAGCGCGTCGCGGCCGGCGCGAAGGTGGCGCGCCCGGCCGATGCCGCCGTTTGGGAGCGCCTCTGGCTCTCGGGCGCCGTGCGCGAAACGACGGACCGGCGCCTGGCGCCGCGCAATCGCGTCGTCAAGGAGCTCGTGGCGGCTCGCTGGCTCAGGACGGCGAGCGGCTTCCGGCGTGCGGCGATCGCGGCCGCGCTGCTCGTCACCGTGCTCGCGGCCGGCGGCTATTGGTACACGCAGCGCTTGCCCGTCGCCGACATCGCGACGCTGACCGACGGCGGCGCGAGCCTCGCCGCCGACGAGGAAGCCTATCGGCGGTTGCGTGGGCTGCCGGGATTCGCCGAGCGCGCAGACCGGTTGTGGCTCGAGGCTCTCGGCCGGCGCAGTCGCGCGGCGGCTACGCTCGCGGGCGCGGCGGCCGTCGACACGCGCCTGCGCGAGCTGCCGGGGCAGGACGTGCCCGCGGATCGATTGCTCGGCGAGTTCTGGTTGCGCCGCGCGCGTGCAGCCGCGCACCGCGAGCAGCGCGACGCTGCTTTGCTCATGGCGCAGCGGGCGGCGGCATTGCCCGCGGCGGAGCCGCACGCGGCCGCGTATCTCGCCGAGCTCGTGGGCAGCGACTACCGCTACCTCGAGCGCTCGCTGCGGCTCGCGGCCGCGCCCGCGTACTGGCACATGCGCTTCGAGGAGTCGGCGTTGCTCGTGCTCGACGCCCAGCAGCGCGTGCTGCGGGCGCCCTTCGGCGCCACGGCCGGCGGCGACGCGCTCGGCCCGGGGCCCGGGCGGCTCACGGCGCTCGAGCCCAAAGCGCTCGCGCGCGAGCTCGCGGTGAGCGGCGAGGGCACGGCGGGCGAGCTCGAGCTGTCGCTCGCCGTGCAGCATCCCGCCGGCGGCGAGCTGCTCGTGACGCTGCGCGCGCCGAGCGGCGCCGAGGCGGAGGTCCGCGTGCCGCGCGGCGACGGCACCGCCGTCGAGAGCTTGCTGTTTCGAGCCGTGCAAGGCTCGGCGCTCGCGCAGCTCGCCGACGAGGGCCGCGAGGGCTCGTGGCGGCTCACGATCGTCGATCGTGCGGAGGGCAACACCGGCTTCCTCGTCGGCTGGGGGCTCGCGTTCGGTGCGGCCGACGAAGCGCGCGAGGATTTTGCCGAGGGTCTCGCGATTCCCGACCCGACGCGCGCCGAGGCGGTCACCGTGCGCGTCTCCGGCGACCGCGCGCTCGTCGCGCCGACGACGCCGGGCGCGATCGGCACCGTGACGCTGTGGAATCTCGCGACGGGACGGCTCGAGCACGACTTCACGCTGCCAGCGCCGCCGCGGCACGTGGCGCTCGATGCCACGGGCTCGCGCGTGCTGGCCGCCACGGGCACCGCGCTGTCGCTCTGGAATGCGGCCGACGGCACGCTCGTTACAGCGCTCGATACGCAGACGGAGTTCGTGCTGCCGCCCGTGTTTTCGGCCGACGGCGCGTACTTCGCGATCGCCGAGCGCGTCGACGGCGCTAATCCGCTCGTGAGCGTGCTGCGCAGCAGCGATGCGTCGCTCGTGGCGAGCAGCGATGGCGCCGACGACGTGCAGGAGTGGCAGCTCGGCCCCGGGGCGCGCTATTTCGTGCTGCTCGGCCCTGCGAACGTGGTGCGCGTGCTCGAGACGCGGCGTGGCGCCGAGCTCATGCGCCTCCCGCATGCCGCGGCCGTGCAACGCGTCGTGCACATGCAGGAGGGCAACGCCCTCGTGACGGTCGACGCTGCCGGCGCGATCGCGGCGTGGTCGCTCGTAAACCGCGCCGCACCGCCGCGTTATCTCGGCAGCACACGGTCTGCCGCGAGCGTCAGCGCCGCCGCCGGTCGGCTCGCCTACACGCGCGACGACGGCGCCGTCGCGGTCGTCGCTACGGCGACGGGCGCCGAGATCGCGCGCGTGCGTCAACCGCAAGGGGCAGAGGCCGCGCTGACGCAGCTCGCCGCTGACGGCACGGAGCTCGTGACGCAGAGCGGCGAGGTGCTGCGGCGGTGGCGGCTGCCGAGCGCGGCGTCCACGGGAGTCGGGACCACTGCCGCTGCCGTTCCGCCGGTGCTCGCGCTCGATCGTTTCACCGACGTCGCGGCGCTCGGGTTGCGCAGCGGTCAACTCGAAGTCGGGCCTACGCCCACGCTCGCGAAGCCCGGCTCGTCGCTGGCCTTCTTCGGTCATCGCGGGCCCATCACCGCCGTCGTCGTCGATACGACGCGCGGCCTCGCCGCGACGGGCGGCGCCGACGGCATCGTGCGGATCTGGGACAGCGTAACGGGGGAGCCGACGGGCATCGTCATGCAGCCGGCCGCCGCGGCCATCGACGCCGTCGCGCTCAGCGCCGATGGCGGCCAAGTCGCAAGCGCCGCCGGCCGCGTCGTGCGCGTGGCCGACGTCGCCACGGGCCGCGTGACCGAGGCGCTCACGGTCGAAGGCGCCATCGCAGCCTTGCGCTTCGCGCCCGGCACGGGCGTGCTCGCCATCGCGGACTCGAGCGGTGCCGTGACGCTCGCGGGCGGCGCGCGGCGCCGCACCGCGCAGCTCGGGGCTCCCGCGACGGCACTCGCGTTCGCGACCGACGGCGCGCAGCTCGCCGTCGGCGACGCGGCCGGTACGCTGCGGCTCGTCGGCGTCGACGACGCGGCACCCGGCGCCGTCGCGCGCGAATTGCCGGGGCCGATCCGCTGGCTCGAGTTCAGCCCCAACGGCCGAGTGTTGTTCGTCGCCACTAACGAGTGGCTGCATGCGCTCGACGCCACGACGCCGGCGCTCGAGCCCGCCTCGAGCCGCTTGGTACCGCCGCTCGCGACGCCACGCGTGGCGTTGGCCACGTCGGAATCCATCGTGCGCTTAGCCGGTTTCGACTTGAGCGGCGCGCTCGCGGTGACGAACTTCGATCTCGCCGCCGCTTATGATGCGGCGCCGCCCGATGGCGCGGCGCTCGTGGCGCGCGACTGGTCCGCGGCGCTGGGTCTTACGCTCGACGCCGCCGGCGAACCGGCGCTATTTGATCCATAACGCCCGTCTGTCGGCTCGGCAGGCAATTTTCGCCGAATCTGTGAACTGAGCGGCGGGCCCTCCGCCCACACTGCGATATGGTACGCACCGCTTTACGTAAGCGGGTCGGGTTCGAATGTCTTCGCTCAAAGAACGATGCGTGTCGAGGGTGTGGCCGAAGGCGGTGGCGACGCTGCTTTTCGCCGTCACCGTTGCAGCCTGTGCGCCGCAACCCGAGCCGCGCAGCGTTTTCGATTTCACGGAAGACGGCCTCGCCAGGGATGGCGTTCTGACCCGTTGCAATCGTAATCGTGACGAGACGCTCGACGACGTCGAGTGTGCCAACGCGCGTCGCGCGTCCGCCACGGTCGCGATCGAGGCCGAGCGCGCGCGTGCGGCGGGCTTCGAGCGCGAGTCCGACCGCAAGCTGGCCGCGTTGCGCGACCATCAAGGCCCGCCGGACTCGAGCGATGCGGCCTCGACGAGCAGCGCCCCGGCGTTCGGCACGCCCGTCGGGCGGGTCATGCCCTCCATGGCCGAGCTAGAGATCTATGCCGAGGCCGAGCCGCTCGGCCGGCACAACATCGAGGTGGCGGCGGCCGAGCCGCCCGCCAACGAGCTCGGAGTCTTCACGCCGGAAATCGAGCTCGCGGACGTCGCGGTCATCCCGCGCCCGTTCCGCATCGACGACGACACCGCGCCGCGCTGAGCTCGCGGCCGCTCTCACTCCAACGGAAACGTGACGGCTTCGCCGCTGCCAGGCAGCGGAGCATCGACGCTGGGCGCGCCCGGAAGCACCGCCGCGCTGCGTAAGGCGTCGAGAAACGGCAGCGCGGTTGCGGGCGTCTCGAACGTCTGCTGTCCGAGCGGGACGCCGCGCGTGTTGCGATAGAACGCCGCACTGGCTTCTTGATCGACGTCGAGCCGCGTACCCTCGAACGCGGCGCCCGCGAACAAGCCGCGCGAATGCATGTAGACGTAGACCTCGGCGCGGCCCGTGACCGCCGCCTGCGTGCGTCGGCCGAGCGGCCCCGCGACCGCAGTCGCGTCGCCGCCGAGCGTAAACTTACCGCTGGCGATGTTGCGCACCGAGCGGTCGTTGGCAAACACGAGCACGACATCGGCGCTCTCGGCGCCGAACTGGGCGCCGATGCTGCCGCCCGTGAGCGTGACGAACGCGGGGTTGCTCCACTCGCCGTTCGGCGAGCGGATCGCGAGGACGCCACGGCCGCGCCGGCCGCCGAAGACGAGCCCGCCGCGAATGACGTTGGGAATGACGGCAATGCCGCGCGCCCGCTGCAAGATGTCGGCAGGAATGCCGTGCTCCTCGTCGGTCGTGAAAATCTCGAGAATCTTTGCTGCCGCGACGAAGCGTTCCGCGTCGTTGCGCTGCGCCGCTGCCGGGGCGGCGAACGCGGCGCCTGCGATCAGCGAAGCGATCAGCCAGGGACGAATGGTCGCGGTTCTCAGCATGGTGCTCTCGCTGCCCTAAGGAGTGGAATCTTAACCAATCTGCGCGCCCGCGGCAGCCGCGTCAGATGTCGACGTCGGGCGGCAGCGGGCAGTCGAGTGCGGCCGCAATCAGGCGGAACAGCTCGCGCTCCTCCGTCGCCGTGACGGCGTCGGCCTGAACCGCCGCGAGCACACCGCGCAGGATGCGCTCCTTGTCGCGCGGCCGTGCGCCTGCGAGCGTCGCAAGCGCCGCATCGACGTCGGCAAGCGCGCGCGCCGCCTCGGGCGGCTCGAACTGCGGGTCCGTCGGCGCGGCGGGCCACCCGAGCGCTGCGAGGCCTGCCGCGTAGGCCGCGCGGGCGCCGGCGGCATCGCGATGGCCGAACGCGGCGACGTTGCGGAGCAGCCATCGTGTCGCCTCGCGCGGATCGAGCCGCGGCCGCGGCCCAGCGGCCGGCTGCTCGACGCTCATGATGCCGCGCAGGTAAGCGTCGAGCACGCGCAGCAACGCAAAATCGAACAGACGCTGCGCAGGATCGAGCTCCTGGAGCTTGGCCACGAGCTCGCGCAAATACTTGAGATCAACCGCCGGCCGTTGCTTCAAGGCCGGGAACGCGAGCTCGAGCACGGGCAAGCGCAACCGTGCCGCGACGGTCGCGAGCTCGGCGAACAAGCTTCGACAGCGCTCGGTGCGCGCCGCTCCGAGCTGCCGACGGAGCAGCGCGAGCTGGCGGTTGCGCACACCTTCGTCGGGGGAGAGCGCCAGGGCGAGCACGACGAGGAAGCTCGCATCGCGCGAGCGCGTCGCCTCGTGCAGCTCGGCGGGCAGCGCGGCGGTGAGGGCGCGGCCTCTCGCCGGCGTGCCGACCTCGCCGGCGTGCGCGAGCAGGACGGTCGCGGGCGCCGCCGCGGCCCCCGCGAGCGCGGCCACGCCGGCGGCCGGTGCGTCGTCGGCCTGGGGCTCGGGCGGCGCCGCGCTCGCCGCGGGCAGGTCGCGCGGATCGAAGCCGGGCTCGAGCGCGCGGATGCGCTCGAGCAGCGGCGGATGGGTCGAGAGCCACCCGCGCAAGGGCGAGCCGTGCTCGAACAGCATGTGCCCGACTTCCTCGGTGTCGACCGAGACGATGCGCGCCGTATGGCCGCCGATTTTCTTGAGCGCGCCGGCGAGCCCCTCGGGCTCGCGCGTGAACTGCACGGCCGAGGCGTCGGCGAGGCGCTCGCGCTCCCGCGACACGCTCGCCTTGATGAGCCTCGACAGCAGCACGCCGAGACCGCCGATGATCGTGAGCGCGAGGCCTATCGCGAGCACGGCCGCGACGCCGCCGCGGCCGCGGCGCCCGCCGCGCGCGAAACGCGCGCTGCGCAGCACCCAGCGGCCCACGAGCGCCAGCACGAGGATGCCGAACGACAGCCCCATTAGCCGCTGGTTGAGCCGCATGTCGCCGTTCAAGACGTGGCTGAACTCGTGCGCGATGACGCCCTGGAGCTCGGCGCGCGTAAGACGCTCGAGCGCACCGCGCGTGACGGCGATCGCGGCGTCGGCCGGCGTGCGGCCGGCCGCGAACGCGTTGATGCCGGCCTCTTGCTCGAGCACGTAGATCTCGGGCACGGGCACGCCCGAAGCCAAGGCCATTTCTTCGACGACGTTGACGAGCCGCCGCGTGAGCGGGTCGTTGCCGGCGCCGTCGACGCGCGCCGCGCCGAGCATGCGCGCCACTTGGCCGCCGCCGCGGGCGATCGAGGCGGCACGGTAGAGGCTTGCGAGCAGCATGGCGCCGAACGTGCCGAGCGCGACCGCGGCCACGAGGCCACCGTGCCCTGCAAGCCACTCGCGCCAGTTTGCCGTGCTCACGGACAGGGTGTTGTTGTCCGTGTAGACGCGCAGGGCAACCGCGACGACGGCGGTAGTCGCGAGCGCGACGACGACGAACGCAAGCAGGAACACGCCGACGAGCGTGCGGCTCGTGCGGCGCGATTGCTCCTGGCGCGCGAAGAAGTCCAAGGAGTCGGGCGCCGCGCCGTGTTAGTTGAACGACACCTTCGGGACGGCACGCTTCTCGGGCTGCTCGATCTCGAGATACTCGGCCGTCTTGAAGCCGAAGTTGCCCGCGATGAGGTTGCCCGGGAAGTTCTGGCAGGCGTTGTTGTAGCCGAGCACGGCGTCGTTGAACGCTTGGCGCGCGAACGCGACCTTGTTCTCCGACGACGTGAGCTCCTCTTGTAGCTGCTGCATGTTCTGATTGGCTTTGAGGTCGGGATACGCCTCGGCCAACGCGAACAGGCGGCCCAGCGTGCCGCCGAGCGTCACCTCCGCCGCGGCCAGCGCCTTGATGGCCTCGGGATCGGAGGGGTTGGCCGCCGCTACTTTGAGCCCCGCAGACGCCGCGTTGCGCGCGTTGATCACGGCCTCGAGCGTGCCGCGCTCGTGGCCCATGTAGCCTTTGACGGCCTCGACGAGATTCGGGATCAGGTCGTAACGGCGCGTGAGCTGGACGTCGATCTGGGAGAAAGCGTTACCCACGCGGTTGCGCGAGTTGACGAGATTGTTGTACACCGAGATGCCGTACCAGACGATGGCGGCGAGGATGACGAGCGTGACGATCAGTCCCACGAGCAAGCTCCTTCCAGAGTCGGAGTCTGCGAGAATACGCCGGCGCCCCGCGCGGCGCCATGGATTCGCGGCGCTCGTGCTCGCCGCCGCGGCTTCCGGTGCGTTCTCGGCGCAGGCCGAGTGGTTCGGCGAGGCCATCGATCTCATGGGCACGCGTTGCTCCGTCGAGCTCTGGGCCGACGACGCGGCGCGCGGCCGCGAGCTCGTCGCCGAGATCCTCGCCGAGTATCGGCGCATCGACGCCGCGATGAGTACCTACAAGCCCGACAGCGAGATCTCGCGCGTCAACGCTCGGGCTCACGAGGCGCCCATGGTCATCAGCGACGAGCTCTACGGGCTCGTCGAGCGCTCGCTCGAGCTGTCGGTCGCGAGCGAGGGCGCGTTCGACATCACCTACGACAGCGTGGGCTATCTCTACGACTTCCGCGCGCACCTACGGCCGACCGACGAGCAGATCGCGGCGCGGCTCGACGCCGTCGACTATCGTCACGTGGTGCTCGATCGCGCGCGGCGCACGATCTTCTTCAAGGCGCAGGGCGTCCGCATCAACTTGGGCGGCATCGCGAAGGGTTACGTCGTCGAGCGGGCCGCCGCGATGCTGCGGGCGCGCGGCGTCGAGCACGCCTTCTTGAACGCGGGCGGCGATTCGCGCGTCATCGGCGACCGCCGCGGCCAGCCGTGGATCGTCGGCATCCGCCATCCGCGCACGGCCGACGAGGTAGTCACGAGGCTGCCGCTCGTCGACGAGGCGATCTCCACGTCGGGCGACTACGAGCGCTACTTCGAGGAGAACGGCCGGCGCTATCACCACATCATCAATCCCGCCACGGGCCGTCCGACCGAAGGGATTCTCACGGTGACGGTCATCGGCCCCGACGGCACGCTGACCGACGGCCTCGACACGGCGATCTTCGTGCTCGGCGTCGAGCGCGGGCTTACGCTCATCGAGTCGTATCCCGACTACGAGACGATCATCGTCGACGCGACCGGCAAGGTGTCGTACTCGAAGGGCTTGCTGGCGCCGAACTAGGAGCCTGTCCGAGCGCCGCGGTCTCAGGCGAGCTCGCGCCAGCCGTCGCGATCGATCGGCGTGACGTTGCCCGCGCTCTCGCTCGCGAAGAAGCGGCGCATGCGCATGGCCGCGCGCAGCTTCGCCGTCCTCACATAGCTCTGGTAGAACAGGTCCTTGAGCACCTCGACGAGCACGGCGGCCTCGTCGGGCGTGATCGTGGGCGGTTCGGGCTCGTCGCCGAACAGCACGGTTTCGATCGTATGCGTCGTCACGGCGTCGATCTCGCAGGCGCGCAGCACGTCGATCGCACTGTCTTGCCAGCGGCCTTGGGCTGCCGTGTCGAGCGAGCGCAGCGCCGTGCGCGTCGTGCGCCGGCACATCGTCGCGAACGCCTGGTGTGCGCCCAACGAGTAGCAGTCGAGCGTCTCACGCAGCAGTTGCTCGATGCCGTCGGGCAGGTGCGCGTACTGGAACCGCTCGCGCGTGCGCTCGACCTCGATGAGGTTGGGCGCGAGCTCGATCGTGTCCGCGCCGATCGCACGCACTGCCGCGCGCAGGAACCGCGGCTCGTTGCACGCGGCGCAGCGAAACACGATGCCGACGTGCTTAGGCTTGGTTTGCGCGAGCACCTCGAACGACGGCGCTGCGACGGGCAAGAGCTGGGCGTGCGCCCCGCAATGGGGGCATTCGCGCGCGAGGGGTTCCGCCTGAACGAAGCCCTTGTTCTTGTTTACATAAATCGACACGGTCGGGCCTTTCTTTGGGAGTGTAGCAGCATCCCGAGCGCCCGGCGCCACCGGCGCCTGCCGCGCGCCGCTCAGCCGATTTTCTTGTAGCGGATGCGGTGCGGCTGGTCGGCGTCGTCGCCTTTGCGGCGCCGCAGATCCTCGGCGTAATCGGCGTAGTTGCCCTGGAAGAACACGACCTCGCTCAAGCCCTCGAAGGCGAGGATGTGCGTGGCGATGCGGTCGAGGAACCAGCGATCGTGCGAGATCACGACGGCGCTGCCAGGGAAGTTGAGCAGCGCTTCCTCGAGCGCGCGCAGCGTTTCGACGTCGAGATCGTTGGTCGGCTCGTCGAGCAGCAGCAGGTTGCCGCCCGAAGCCAGCACCTTTGCGAGATGCACGCGGTTGCGTTCGCCGCCCGAGAGCAAGCCGACCTTCTTCTGCTGGTCGGTGCCGCGAAAGTTGAAGCGGCCGACATAGGCTCGCGACGGCGTCTCGTAAGCGCCGACGCGCATGATGTCCTGCCCCAAGCTGATCTCGTCCCACACCGTCTTGTCGTCGTTCAAGCTGTCGCGGCTCTGGTCGACGTAGGCGAGCTGCACGCTTCCGCCTGTGCGAATCGCGCCTGAATCGGGCTTCTCCGTTCCCGCGAGCATGCGGAACAGCGTCGTCTTGCCGGCGCCGTTCGGGCCGATGACGCCGACGATGCCGCCCGGCGGCAAGCTGAACGACAGGTTCTCGAACAGCACGCGGTCGCCGAACGACTTGCCGATCTTGTCGGCCTCGATGACGAGCTCTCCGAGCCGCGGGCCCGGCGGGATGTAGATCTCGTTGGTCTCGTTGCGCGCCTGAAATTCCTTCGACGTGAGCTCCTCGAAGCGCGCGAGCCGCGCCTTGGCCTTCGCGCGCCGTGCGCCCGGGTTCGTCCGTACCCACTCGAGCTCGGTCTTGATCGTGCGCTGCCGCGCGACTTCCTGTTTCTCTTCGAGCTTGAGGCGCTGGTCCTTCTGCTCGAGCCACGAGCTGTAGTTGCCCTCCCACGGGATGCCGTGGCCGCGGTCGAGCTCGAGGATCCAGCCCGCGACGTTGTCGAGGAAATAGCGATCGTGCGTGACTGCGATGACGGTGCCGGGAAACTCCTTGAGGAAGCGCTCGAGCCACGCGACCGATTCCGCGTCGAGGTGGTTCGTCGGCTCATCGAGCAGCAGCATGTCGGGGTTCGAGAGCAGCAGGCGGCAGAGCGCGACGCGGCGGCGCTCGCCGCCCGACAACGACTTGACGCTCGCGTCCCACGGCGGCAAGCGCAATGCGTCGGCAGCGATCTCGAGCTTGCGCTCGAGCTCCCAGCCGCCGGCCGCATCGATCTTGTCTTGCAGCTTGCCTTGCTCCTCGAGCAGGCGGTTCATCTCATCGTCCGGCAGCGGCTCGGCGAACTTGTCGCTGATCTCGTTGAAGCGTTTGATGAGCGCGAGCTCGGTGGCGACGCCTTCTTCGACGACGCCTTTGACGTTCTTCGAGTCGTCGAGCGCGGGCTCTTGCTGCAGGAAGCCGATCCTGATGCCGGGTTGCGGGCGCGCCTCGCCCTCGTAGTCTTGGTCCACGCCCGCCATGATGCGCAGCAACGTCGACTTGCCCGAGCCGTTCAGGCCGAGGACGCCGATTTTGGCGCCGGGAAAGAAGCTCAGGCTGATGTCGCGCAGGATGTACCGCTTCGGCGGAACGACCTTGCCGACGCGGTTCATCGTAAAGATGTACTGGGCCATGAGTTTTGCGGTTGCGAGCGGGGCAGCGATTATCGACGCCACGCCACGGCTCGGCAACCCGCCGACGAATGCGAAAGAAATAGGGAGCCGCTAGCGGGACAACGTGTTGACGATCTCCGTGATGCGCCGGACGTTCGCGTAGGTGTCCATCAGGATCAGCCTGTCGGGCAGTGCGTCGGGCGCTGCGGCTCCGTCTCCGCGGGTCGCCGCGAGGTGTGCGGTCTGGGGCATCAACGGGCGCAGCACCGGGACCAGGAACGCGGCGTTCGGCGTCGTGATGATCCGCGTGACGTACTCATCGTCCGGCACGTTGTCGTCGTCGCGCTGGAGCACGCGCCCGGGCAGGAAGCGCGCGTTGGAGTCCGGCACGATGTTCACGCGGCCGCCGACCTCTGCGGCCGCGTAGCCGTGCATGCGGAGAATCGTCAACAGCTCAGCATACGTCGGAGTGTCGATTCTCGGCACGGCGTTGACCCGTGCCCGCACGCGCGGGTCGACGAGGAACTTCATGCCCGTGGCCTCCGACACGCGCGCGAGCAGCTCGTCGAGATCGACGCTTCGTTCGTCTCGGCGGCGCTGCGCTTCGAGCTCTGCCGGAGACGGCTGCCGCACGATCGGCGTGGGCGCGTCGGCGGCCGGTGCGGGGGTCTGAGCCGCGGGCGGTCGCGCTTGCGGCGCCGGGCCGCGAGTCGGCTCCGGTTGCGCGAGCGCGGCCGCCGCGAGCACGGTCGAAACCACTAACGCCGCCACGGAATACGAAAGGTTCATTGGGCTTTACTCCTCGTTGATTCGCCCCGGCTCGGGCGTCCCGACGGGGGCCGCGAGCCTCGTGGCGATGTGGGTGACGATATCGGTGCGGAGCGCGGAGAGCTCCGCGACGGGACGGTCGAACGTGTCTTCGGACGCGAGCGCTGCTTGGGCCGCGTCGACGATCTCGAGCACGACGCGCACGCGTCCGTCGGCCGCCGCGACGCGCGCGTTTACGACGCCGCGGACGCTGAGCTGCATGGCGATTTCTTCGGGCGCGATGTCCATCTTGGCGTACGGCGCGACGGCCGAGCGGTCGAGCACATAGACGCCGGGAATCGCGGCCAGGTCGCGCACGATGTCGCCATAGAGCGTCGCGGCGATGCTTTCGGCCGCTGCGGAGTCGCCGCCCGGCGCGAGCGGTTCGAGCGCGAACGGCAACACGGCCACGGAAAGCCCATCGACAACGAGGTTCGCCGTGTCCGGCGACAACACGACGGGCTTCGCGGCCGCGAGCTCGCGGACGAGCTCCGGCGGCAGCGTGCCGCGCGCGCTCGCGGCCGGCGGCGCGACCGGCGGCACGGACTCGCGCTCCCACGACACGGCGACCGCGACGACCACCGCGATCGCCGCCACGCCCCACGCGAGGGCCGGCCGCCGATACCACGAGAGTGTAAGACGCGCCGGCGGCGTCTCCGCGAGGCGAGCCGCGCCGGCAAACGCCCAGCGCAGCTCGTCGTCGCCTTGGAGCTCGCGCGCGAGCTCGACCGCGGCCCCGCAGCGCGCGAGCTCGCCTTCGTGCTCGGGGTCGCGCTCGAGCCACGCCGTGAGCTCGTGTTCCTGGGCCGGATCGAGCGGGCCGGCATCGAGCTCGACGAACCAGCGCGCCGCCGTATGGTCGGCCTCATCGCCGCCCCGCAGTTTGTCCTTCGCTCTTATCATGTTCCCGATCTCTTCAGTCTGCGCTGACAGGCATCCAGCGCGTGCTGCATCTCCCGTTCGATGGTCCGTTTGCTGATGCCGAGCCGTGCCGCAATCGTTTCGTAATCGAGCTCCTCCGCGACGCGCAGCAGGAAGACCTGCCGGCAACGCGGTTTGAGCTCGAGCAACGTCCTCTTCACGATCGCGAGGCCGCGCCCGAAGTCGACGACGACCTCGGGCGGGTCATCGCCGCTCGGGAGCTCATCGGCCAACGCGTCGTCGATGCTCGATTCTTTGCGCCGCCGAAACCGGTCGCGCGCGAGATTGGTCGCGACCTTGTAGAGATACGCGCGCGCGCGGCCGTCCGCTCTGTCCAAATCCGTAACGTCGAGCAAGCGCGCATAGGTTTCTTGCAATGCATCCTCGGCGTCGGCGCCGTTCGCGAGCAGCCCCTTGAGATAGCGCAGCAGCGCATGCCGATGACGCTCGAAGAGCTCGCGCACGAACCGTGCGTGCTCCTCCGTGGCCGCTGCCGACGCATCGCTCGTGGGCGCGGGAACCGCGTCCGCGACGCCCGGCGGTGAGGGTCGGTCTGCGGGCATCCAAAGTGCTCGGCCGCGTAACGGCGGCGCATCCGTCGTCATATCCCCCCTTAATACGCTCGAGTCCCGGTTTTCCGCCAACTTTTCGCTGTTCGCGACCGTCCGGCGCGTCGTCTAGGCAGCGCCGCTCATGATAAAACTGTTCCCTGATGTCGCGCGCAGTCATCCTCATCGCAGGTTCGGAGCTCGCCGAGTACGGCTTCCCGGACGGGCACCCGTTCGGCGCGGATCGTTACGGCGCGTTCATGGCGGAGCTCGAGCGCTCGCCCGTTGCGCCGGAGTTGACCCGCAAGCCGCCGCGACCAGCGACGCGCGCCGAGCTCGAGTACTTCCACACGCCGCGCTACGTCGACCGCGTCGCGGAGCTCTCGGCGCGCGGTAGCGGCCTGCTCGACGCGGGCGACACGCCCGCGTTTCCCGGCGTCTACGAGGCGGCGGCGCACGTCGTCGGCGGGACGCTCGACGCGCTCGCGGCGATCGTCGCAGGTCCTAAGCGGCGCGCGTTCATCCCGATCGGCGGCCTGCACCACGCCACGCGCGACAGCGCCGCCGGCTTCTGCGTGTTCAACGACTGCGGCGTCGCGATCGAAGCCGCGCGGCGGCTCCACGGCATTCGCCGCGTCGCCTACGTCGATATCGATGCGCACCACGGCGACGGCGTCTTCTACGCCTTCGAGCAGGACCCCGACTTGCTGTTCGCCGACCTGCACGAGGACGGCCGCTTCCTCTATCCCGGCACCGGCAGCCGCAGCGAGACGGGGCGCGGCTTAGGCATAGGCACGAAGCTCAACATACCGCTCGCGCCTGGCGCCGGCGACGCCGAGTTCCATGCGGCCTGGGAGGAGGTCGAGGTTTATCTCGACGCCGCGCGGCCCGAGCTCATCCTGCTGCAATGCGGCGCGGACTCGATCGCCGGCGACCCGATCACGCACCTGCAGTTCACGCCCGAGGCGCATGCGCATGCCGCGCGGCGGCTCTGCGTCCTGGCCGACCGCTACGCGAACGGCCGCGTGCTCGCCATGGGCGGCGGCGGCTACAACCGCGCCAATCTCGCGCGCGCCTGGACGCGCGTCGTCGAGGAGCTCGCCGCTTGAGCCTGTGCCGTGCCCACCGTTGCGGCGCACAATTGATCGAGGGAGGTCGCGGAAGTGGCCGCGTGAGAGGGGCCTTCCGGGACCGCCGGAACGACAACGCTGGAACGACGCCGAGGTACGTAACGCGTGCACTGTCCGTTTTGTAATTTTGAGGATTCGAAGGTGACGGACTCGCGCTTGGCCGGCGAGGGACGGCAGGTGCGCCGTCGCCGCGAGTGCCTGTCGTGCGGCGAGCGCTTCACGACGTTCGAGAGCCCCGAGCTCGTCATGCCGTACGTGGTGAAGCGCGACGATCGCCGCGAGCCGTTCGACGTCAACAAGCTGCGCAACGGGTTCTTGAACGCGCTGCAGAAGCGCCCCGTGCAGCGCGAGGACGTCGAGCGCAGCATCGAGCACATCGAGCACCACTTGCAGACGCTCGGCGAGCGCGAGGTCCTAAGCCGGCTCATCGGCGACCTCGTCATGGAGGAGCTGCGCCGCCTCGACGAGGTGGCGTACGTGCGGTTCGCGTCGGTCTATCGCAGCTTCCAGGACGTCACCGAGTTCCAGCAGGAGATCGAGCGCTTGCAGGCGATGCCGAGCCCGCAGGGGGGCCGCGAGCAGATGTCGCTGCTCCCCGACGAGCCGCGCAAGAAGTGACGTCGCGAGACGGCCATGGCTGACGCGCACGATCATGAGCACATGGCGGGCGCGCTGCGCCTCGCGGAGAACGGCCGCTACGACACGGCGCCGAATCCGTCGGTCGGCTGCCTGCTCGTCAAGGACGGCAGCGTCGTCGGCTCGGGCTGGACGGCGCCGGCCGGCGGGCCGCACGCCGAGCGCGTTGCGCTCGTGGCCGCGGGCGCCGCGGCGCGCGGGGCGACGGCCTACGTGACACTCGAGCCGTGCTGCCACACGGGCCGCACGGGACCCTGCTCGCGTGCGCTCATCGATGCGGGCGTCGCGCGCGTCGTGTTCGGTGGCCACGATCCCAATCCGCGCGTCAATGGCGGCGGCGCCGCGGAGCTCGCCGCAGCCGGCATCGCCGTCGAGGGCGGCGTGCTCGAGCGTGCGGCGGAGCCGCTCAACCGCGGCTTCTTCACGCGCATGCGGCGCGGCACGCCGTGGCTGCGCAGCAAGCTCGCCGTCAGTCTCGACGGCCGCACGGCGCTCGCGAACGGCACGAGCCGCTGGATCACGAGCGCCGCCGCGCGCGCCGACGTGCACCGCTGGCGCGCGCGTTCGAGCGCCGTCGTCACGGGCAGCGGCACGATCGTCGACGACGATCCCTCGCTGAATGCGCGCCGCGAGGACGCGGGCATCGCTGCGGAGATAGGCATCAAGCAACCGCTGCGCGTCGTCATCGACGCGCGCCTCAAGACGCCGCCGGGCGCGAAGACGCTGTCGCTGCCGGGCGAGGTGCTCGTGCTCACGACGCGCTCGCTCGACGACCCCAAGGCAACGGCCTTGCGCAAGGCCGGCGCACGCGTCGAGCAAGTCGCGGGCGACGCCGAGCACTGCGATCTCAAGGCCGTGCTCGAGCGGCTCGGCACGCACGAGATCAACGACGTCTGGGTCGAGGCGGGCGCGGGCTTGAACGGCGCGCTGCTGCGCGCGGGCCTCATCGACGAACTCATTATTTATATGGCGCCGCGGCTGCTCGGCGACTCGGCGCGCGGCATGTTCAGCGTGCCGGCGCTCGAGACGCTTGCGGCCGGTTGGAGCCTCACGCTCGACGATTGCCGAAAGGTAGGTCTCGACTTGCGCCTCACGGCGCGCGTCAGTAGGGTGGCCGCCTCTTGAGAGAACGGAGCGACCGGTGTTCTCGGGGTTGGTGAAAGGCATAGGAAGCATCGCGGCGCGCACGGAGCACGGCGCGGATCAGCGGTTCGCGATCGAGCTCGGGGCCCTGAGCGTAGCGCCGCTCGCCGTCGGCGGCAGCATCGCCGTCAACGGCGTCTGCCTCACGGCCGTGACGGTGATGGGGACCGGTTTCAGCGCCGACGTCTCGGCCGAGACGCTTAGCGTTACGACGCTCGGCCGGCTGCGCTTAGGCGCGCGCGTCAACCTCGAGCCGCCGCTCAAGGCAGGAGAGCCGCTCGACGGCCACCTCGTCACCGGGCACGTCGACGGCGTCGGCGAGGTCGTAGCCGTGACGCCGGACGGACGCGGGAAGAGACTCGTCATCGCCGTGCCGAGCGCGCTGGCGCGCTACGTCGCGACCAAAGGCTCGATCGCCGTCGACGGCGTGAGCCTGACCGTCAACGCCGTGCGCGGCGCGGAATTTACGGTCAACATCATCCCGCACACGTTGGCCCAAACCGTGATCGGCGAGTACGGGCGTGGCACCGCTGTTAATATTGAGGTCGACCTTCTGGCTCGTTATCTCGAACGGCTTCTCGCGGGGCCGGCCGAGGGCGGCCTCGACCACGACTTCTTGAGGAAACATGGGTACGCACGCGACCACCGATAGCGCCTGGTCCGGCCTCGACGGCATCGACACGATCGTCGCTGCTATTCGCGCCGGCGAGATGGTCGTGATCCTCGACGACGAGGAGCGCGAGAACGAGGGTGACCTCGTCATGGCGGCGAGCAAGGTGCGGGCCGAGGACGTCAACTTCATGGCGAAGTACGGCCGCGGACTCATCTGCCTCACGTTGACGCGCGAGCGCTGCGAGCAGCTGCGCCTGCCGCTCATGGTGAGTAACACCGACCTCAAGCAGGCGACGAACTTCACGGTCTCGATCGAAGCGGCAGAAGGCGTGACGACCGGCATCTCGGCGCACGATCGCGCGCGCACGATCCTCGCGGCCGTCGCACCCGGCGCAGAGCCCAGCGACCTGCGCCAGCCGGGGCACATCTTTCCGCTCATGGCGCAGCCCGGCGGCGTGCTGACGCGCGCCGGCCACACCGAAGCCGGCTGCGACCTCGCGCGCCTCGCGGGCCTCGAGCCCGCGGCCGTCATCGTCGAGATCTTGAACGACGACGGCGCCATGGCGCGCCGCGACGACCTCATGAAATTCGCGCGCCGTCACAGCTTGAAGATCGGCACGATCGCCGACCTCATCGAGTACCGGCTGCGCACCGAAGAGTCCGTCGAGATCATCGGCGAGCGCAACGTCGAGACCGAGCTCGGCGAGTTCCGCCTCGTCTGCTTCGAGGACCACGTCAACCGCGCCGTGCACTTAGCACTCGTGCGCGGCGCCGTCGACGGCAGGGAACCCACGCTCGTGCGCGTGCATCGCCAGGATACCTTGAGCGACGTGCTCGGGCTTAAGGACGTGGCGCTGCACCGCCCATTGCGCGACGCGCTCGCGCTCATCGCGGCCGAAGGGCGCGGCGTCGCCGTCATCCTACGGCCCGAGGAATCGGCCCGCGATCTCATGCGCGCCGTGCAAGCGCTGGGCCGCGAGAACCCCGAGCTCGGCGCGCGCCGCGAGCGGCGCATGGACTTCCGCACGTTCGGCGTCGGCGCGCAGATCTTGCGCGCGCTCGGCGTGCGCCGCATGCGCGTCATCGGCGCGCCGAAACAGATGCACGCGCTGTCGGGTTTTGGCCTCGAAGTCGTGGAGTACGTCACGGGCGCGGCGGAGCAGGAAGACTCGCATGGATGACCGCATCAAGACGATCGAAGGCGACTTCAATGCCCGCGGTTTGCGCTTCGGTATCGTCGCATCGCGGTTCAACGATTTCATCGTCGATCGGTTGCTCGACGCGGCCGTGTCCACGCTCTTGAAGCACGGCGTCGCGGCCGGCGACATCGAGGTCGTGCGCGTGCCGGGCGCCTTCGAGACACCGCTCGCGATCAAGAAGCTCGCCGCGAGCCGCCGCTTTCAGGCGCTGATCGCGTTGGGCTGCGTCATCCGCGGCGCGACGCCGCACTTCGACTACGTCGCCGGCGAGGCGAGCCGGGGCGTCGCGCACGTGGCCTTGGCCGAAGAGATTCCGATTGGGTTTGGTATCCTGACCGTCGATTCGATCGAGCAAGCCATCGAGCGGGCCGGCACGAAGGGCGGCAACAAAGGAGCCGACGCCGCGCTCGCGGCCATTCAGATGGCCACCGTGCTCAAGCAGTTGGGGCAATAGCCCTTGGCCCGCGATAGCAGCGCGCGCGCGCGCCATTTGGCCCGCGAGCTGCTCGTCAAGGCGCTCTATCAGTGGCAGATCGCCGGGCACTCGGCCGAAGAGATCGTCGCGCAGTTCGGCGCGCTGCCCGACTACGAGCGCTGCGACCGCGAGTTCTTTGGTGAGCTGCTGCTTAAAGTAGTCGCCGACGTTGCGGCGCTCGACGCGCTGATCGGCCGCCTGGCCGCGCGCGGCATCGAGCAGCTCGATGCCGTCGGCCGCGCGATCCTGTTGCTCGGGCTCGCGGAGCTCAAGTTCCGCGACGACGTGCCCACGAAGGTCGTCATCAACGAAGGCGTCGAGCTCGCGAAGCGCTACGGGGGCGTCGACAGTTTCAAGTTCGTCAACGCCGTGCTCGACAAGTCGGCGCGCGAGCTGCGGCGCGCTGCCTCCGGGGGCGAGGCATGATGGGCGAGTTCGAGATCATCGCGCGCTATTTCACGCGTCCCTATACCGACCGCGACGTCGTGCTCGGCGTCGGCGACGATGCCGCGGTGCTCGCCGTCGACGGGCTGCTGGCCGTGACCGTCGACACGTTGATTCCCGGCGTGCATTTCCCCGACGGCATGGCGCCGCACCTGACCGGCTACCGCCTCATGGCGGTCAATTTGAGCGACCTCGCGGCCATGGGCGCGCAGCCGCGCTGGTGCACCTTGGCGTTGACGCTGCCCGCGTCCGACGAGCTCTGGCTCGATGGCTTCAGCCGCGGCCTCTACGAGCTCGCCGACCGCTTCGGCGTGAGCCTCGTCGGCGGCAACCTCGCGCGCGGGCCGCTCAATCTCACGCTGACGCTCATGGGCAACATCGAGCGCGTGCGCATGCTGACGCGCGGCGGCGGGCACGTCGGCGACGACGTCTACGTGACGGGCACGCTCGGCGACAGCTCGGCCGGCATCACGCTGATCGCGGAGCGGTCGCCGGCAGCAGAAGGCTCCGCCGCCGCCGCGCTCAAGCAGCGGTTCTATCGACCCGTGCCGCGCGTCGGCGCGGGCCTGGCGCTTGGGTCCCTAGCGACGGCCGCCGTCGACCTCTCGGACGGGCTGCTCGCAGACCTCGGGCATCTGTGCCGCGCGAGCGCCTGCGGCGCGACGCTCGACATCGAGCGCGTGCCGTTGTCGGCCGAGCTCTTGTCGTTGTTTCCGCCGCAAGAGGCGCTCGCGCACGCGCTCGGCGGCGGCGACGACTACGAGCTGTGTTTCACTGCGCCGCCCTCGCGCGCCGAGGAAGTCGAAGCGGCGCTCGAGGCCGCGGGCACGCCCGTGCGCCGCATCGGCCAGCTCGTGGCGGGCCAGAGCGTGGTCTGCCGCCGCGACGGCGAGCCGTACACGCCGGCCGTGCACGGCTACCGGCACTTTTGAGCCGTGGAGCTTCTTCGCCCGCTGCGCGATCCCGTCCACCTCGTGGCGTTCGGCTTCGGCACGGGGTTGGTGCCGCGGGCGCCGGGCACGGCCGGTAGCCTCTTAGGTCTAGTCGCGGCTTGGTGGCTGCTCGAGCTGCCGCTCGTCGTGCGCTTCGCCGTCGTGGCAGGCGTCATCGCGCTCGGCATCTTCGTGTGCGGCGAGAGTGCGCGGCGGCTTGGTCGTCACGACGATCCGCGCATCGTGTTCGACGAGATCGCCGGCGTGCTGCTCACGGCCGCGATCGTCGCCGAAAGGACCTTCGTGACGCTGGCCCTAGTCTTTGTATTCTTTAGATTTTTCGACATCGTGAAGCCCTGGCCGATCCGCGATGTGGATCACAGATTGGGCGGCGGTCTCGGAATTATGCTTGACGACCTGCTAGCCGCGCTCTACGCGGCGGCATGTGTCGCAACCATCCGAGCATTGCTACCAACCGTCTAGCTTCCATGGCACAGGCCAAAGCCCCAGCGGCCGCCGAAAAACGCGGCACCCGCGACGTGCCGGAACGCATCGGCAAATACGTCGTCATCAACGAGGTCGGTCAGGGCAGCACGGGGCGCGTGTTCCTGTCGCACGACCCGTACTACGGCCGCGACGTCGCGATCAAGCTCTACAACATCGACAGCGAGGCAGACGAGCAGAAGGCGCGCGTCTCTCGCAAGATGTTCTTCAACGAAGCGCAGATGATGGGACGGCTCCAGCATCCCAACATCTTGCCGATCTACGATGCGGGTGAAGAGAACGGCTGCTACTACGTCGTCACCGAGCACGTGCACGGCGCGCGCACGCTCAACGCCTACTGCCGGCCCGACAACCTGCTGCGCATCGACGACGTCGTCGAGATCCTGTTCAAGTGCGCCAAGGGCTTGCACTATGCCCACGGGCGCGGCGTCGTCCATCGCGACATCAAGCCGAGCAACATCATGCTCACGCTCGACAACGACGTGCGCATCATCGACTTCGGCATCGCGCTGATCAAGGATTCCAACGTCTCCCGCATCGAGGGTATCGCGGGCAGCCCGAGCTACATGTCGCCCGAGCAGGTGCAGTCGGCCGAGATCACGCCGAGCTCGGACATCTACTCGCTGGGCGCCGTGATGTACGAGCTGCTCACGGGCTACAGGCCGTTTCGCGCGAACAGCTTGAGCAAGCTGCTGCACCAGATCGTGTACGCGACGCCGCCGCCGATTCACACGCTGCGCGAGGGCATTCCCGAGGAGATCGAGAACGTCGTCACGACAGCGCTGCTCAAGGAGCCGGACAAGCGGTTCGCGAACGCGATCGAGTTCGCGGGTTCCCTGACGAAGCTGCACCAGAAGCTGCGCAGCCAATACGACCGTCTCGATCGGCAGGAGCAATTCGATCTTTTGCGCAAGCTGCGCTTCTTCCACGACTTCTCGCACGCCGAGATCTGGGAAGTGCTGCGAGCGAGCGAGTGGTGCACCTATCAAGCCGACGACGAGATCATTCGTGAGGGCGAGCTCGACGATCGCTTCTACATCATCGTCAATGGCTCGGTCAGCGTGGAGTCGGGGCGCCGGCAGACCGGAGTGCTCGGTGACGGCGATTGCTTCGGCGAAGCGAGCTATGTCCGCGGCGCGCGGCGTACGGCCACGATCAAGGCGACCGGGCTGCTGACGCTCGTGCGCGTGAGCTCGACGCTGCTCGAGCAAGCCTCGTCGGCGTGTCAGCTGCGCTTCAACAAGGTTTTCCTGCGCTCGCTCATCGAACGCCTGCAGGGTATCGCGCCGACCGCGACCTGACGGCCGCGCGCCGTTACTCTTCGGTCGCCGGCGCGAACGGGCTCGGCTCCGCCGAGGCCGTTTTCTTCAGCAAGATCTCGACCTTCTGCTCGGCTTCCTGCAGTGCGGCCTGACACGCTCGCGTGAGCTTGACGCCGCGCTCGAACTCCTTGAGCGCTTGCTCCAAGGGCAGGTCGCCGGCCTCGAGCCGGGTCACGAGGGCCTCGAGCTCCTCGAGCGTCTTCTCGAGCCCGCCCAGGTCGGTCGTTTTGTCGGTCGTCGCCATGAGGTAGGTTGCGCTCCGCGAGGCGGCCACGGTACAGGCCCGCCCCCTCGAGGGTCAAACGGCCCGTTGACAACATTTCGCGGTCCGGAATAGATTGACGCGAGTCCGTAGACAAAGTCTAAGAGCCTACGCGCCGGATTCTGCACCTGTTCCTAAGTCCGTTGGAGACCACGATGAAACTCAAAGGCACGAAGACCGAGCAGAACTTGAAGGACGCCTTCGCCGGCGAGTCGCAGGCCAACCGCCGCTATCTGTACTTCGCCGCGAAGGCCGACGTAGAGGGCTACAACGACGTCGCCGCCGTGTTCCGCTCGACGGCCGAAGGCGAGACGGGTCACGCGCACGGGCACCTCGAGTATCTCGAGGCCGTCGGCGACCCGGCCACGGGCTTGCCGATCGGCGAGACGAGCAAGAATTTGAAGGCCGCGATCGCCGGCGAGACCCACGAGTACACGGACATGTATCCCGGCATGGCCAAGGCCGCGCGCAGCGAGGGTCTCGAGGAAATCGCCGACTGGTTCGAGACGCTCGCCAAAGCCGAGCGCTCGCACGCGAATCGTTTCCAGAAAGCGCTCGACACGCTCGGCACGTGATCGCGGCGTCGGTTCGTTCGTAGCGCGTCGCCCGGGGCCCACCTTACCCGGGCGGCGCGCATCGAGGCCCCTACGGTGACCGACTCGAAAACGCCGCGCCGCGAAGGCAGCCTCGACGCGCCCACGCGTCACGTCATCGATTGGCGCTCGGCGCAGTTCACCGATGCGACCGCGCTCGAGACCGAGCTCGCACGCGTCTTCGACATCTGTCACGGCTGCCGCCGCTGCTTCAGTCTCTGCCATTCGTTCCCGACGCTGTTCGACGCCGTCGACGCGACGGCGAGCGGCGAGGTGCACGACGTGCCGAAGCAAGCCTACTGGCAGGTCGTCGAGCACTGTTATCTCTGCGACCTGTGCTACATGACGAAGTGTCCCTACGTGCCGCCGCACGAATGGAACGTGGACTTTCCGCACTTGATGCTGCGCGCCAAGTACAAAGCCTTCACGGACGGCAAGCCCACGCTGCGCGACAAATTCTTAAGCGCGACCGACTGGGTCGGCACGCTAGCCGGCATTCCCGTCGTGGCCGAGGTCGTCAACGCCGTCAACGCGTCGAGCTTGGGGCGCAAGGTGCTTGAGATGACGCTCGGCGTCGATCCGTTGGCGCCCGTGCCGAAGTTCCACGGCAAGAGCGCTCGCTCGCGGCTCAAAGACCGTATCGGCAAGGCGGTCGAGCCAAAGCCCGCCGGCAATACGCAGGGTCGGGTCGCCGTGTTCGCGACCTGCTACGGCAACCGCAATCACCCCCGCCTCGTCGAGGACCTCGTGGCCGTGCTCGAGCACAACAGCATCGGCGTGGCGTTGCTCCGTAACGAGCGCTGCTGCGGCATGCCGAAGCTCGAGCTCGGCGATCTTGAGTCGATCGAGCGGCTCAAGGACGCCAACATCGACGAGCTCGACGCTCGAGCGCGCGACGGGTGGGATCTCACCGCCGTCGTGCCGTCGTGCGTGCTCATGTTCAAGCAAGAGCTGCCGCTCCTGTTCCCCGAGGACGAGCGCGTGCGGCGCGTCGCGCAGGCGTTCTTCGACCCCTTCGAGTACCTCATGCTGCGCCACCGCGAGGGATTGCTCAAAACCGATTTCGCCGCGAGTCTCGGCACGATCAGCTATCAGGTGCCGTGTCACCTGCGCGTGCAGAACATCGGACTCAAGACGCGCGACGTGTTGCAGCTCGTGCCCGACACGACGGTGCAGGCGATCGAGCGCTGCTCGGGCCACGACGGCACCTACGGCGTCAAGAAAAAGTACGCCGCGGTATCGCGCAAGATCGCGCGCCCCGTCGCGCGGCAAGTGGACGGCGCGGCCGCGCAGCACTTCACGAGCGACTGCCCCATGGCTGCGGAGCAGATCGCGGCCGTGGCCGAGGCCGAGATCGAGCCGACGCATCCGATTGAGCTCTTGCGCCGCGCCTACGGCCTCTGACCATGGACAAGCTCAACGTCGCCGACCTCTTGTCGCTCGAGCAGTACCACAAGGAGCGCCCGCGGCTGCGCGCCGAGGTGCTGGCCCACAAGAAGCACCGGCAGGCGCCGCTCGGCCCGAACGTCACGCTGTATTTCGAGGACCGCCTCACGATGCGCTATCAGGTGCAGGAGATGCTGCGCACCGAGCGCATCTTCGAGACCGAGGCCATCGCCGAGGAGCTTACGGCCTACAACCCGCTGATCCCCGACGGCACGAACTTGAAGGCCACGATGATGCTCGAGTACCCCGACGTCGCCGAGCGGCGAGTCGCGCTCGAGCGGCTGCGCGGCGTCGAGAACGCCGTCTACCTCGAGGTCGGCACGCTGGGCCGCGTGTTCGGCTATGCCGACGAGGATCTTGCGCGCAGCGACGCGACCAAGACCTCGGCCGTGCATTTTCTGCGCTTCGAGCTCGACGCCGCGATGCGCGCGGCGCTCAAGGGTGGTGCGCCTTTGAAGCTCGGCGTCGAGCACGAGCACTGCCGCTGCGAGCTCGACGCGTCGAAGGAGCTGCGCGCGTCGCTGGCCGCAGACTTGGACTGAAGGTGTTCGCGCGGCCGTGCCGTGCCGCGAGCTCATCGGGGTGGAGGCCGAACAACGGGCGAAGCTCGAACGACTCGCCCGCTACGAATGCCCAGTGGGCTACCCAACCAGTAACCTTGATCCCGATTTCGGCGTCTTAGTATCGATATGACGACGATGAACCCCCGTTGCACGCGACGCCTCCGGGCGCCTTCCCTGGCGGCCGTTACGCTCGTCCTGTCCGGTATCGCAAACGCGCAGGACAACGCCGCGCCGGCAGCTTCGACGTCCCAGACCGTCGCGCCAACCACGGCGCGCGTCTTCACGCTGATGGACTTCGAGCGTTTCGCCCCCCGCAACGCGCTCGACATGCTGAACCGCGTACCCGGCTTTTCAATCCAGGGCCAGGATGAGGACCAGGGCCGAGGGCTTGGCCAGGCGAGCACCAACGTTCTGATCAATGGCCAGCGGCTGTCGAGCAAGTCCCAGAATATCTTCGACCAGCTGCAGCGGATAACCGTGGACAACGTCGAGCGAATCGAAATCGTCGACGGCGCCACACTGGACTTGCCGGGTCTGTCCGGCCAGGTTGCCAACGTCATCACCCGTTCCGGCGGCATCAGCGGACGCTATGAGTGGCGCACCATCCACCGGCCGAAATATGCCGACCCCTCCTGGTGGGGCGGCGATCTGTCTGTAAACGGCTCGACAGCCAGCATCGAATGGAATGCCGCGTATACGCATGGAACCGGGCGCGGCGGCGCTGGCGGCATGGGCGTGATCACCGACGCCGCCGGCGACATCACCGAGTTGCGCGACGTGCATATCAAGTTCAACGGGGAGTTCCCGCGCCTGTCAGGGAGCCTGAAATGGACCGGTGACGGCGGCACGGTCGCCAACCTCAACGTGCAATACAGCCGCAACGAAAACGACTTCACCAATGACGAGGATCGAGACCCGCTCACCGGTGTCGGCTCATTCCGTGATTTCGACAACGACGGGAGCGGCTCGGGGTACGAGATCGGCGGCGACATCGAGTTCGGCCTGGGACCGGGGAAGCTGAAGGTCATTGGGTTGGAGCGGAGCAACCGCAACAACTTCGGCCAGATTTCACAGGTGATCTTCGACGACAACTCGCCAACCACGGGCAGTCGTTTCCTCGGAGCATCGGCAACCGGCGAGCGCATTGCCCGCGGCGAGTACCGCTGGGACAGGTGGGGCGGTAACTTGCAGGTCGATCTCGAGGCAGCCTACAACAAGCTCGATCAGACATCGGAGCTGTTCAATCTCGATCCGGCCGGCCGGTTCGCGGAAATTCCGCTGCCGAACAGCAGTGGCCGCGTGCAGGAAGACCGCTACGAAATGATCCTGTCCTACGGCCGCACGCTGGCCAACGGGCTGACTCTGCGGGTGGGCGCCGGCACGGAGAATTCGACGCTGGAACAGACGGGCCCGGGCGGCCTGACGCGAGAATTCTGGCGGCCCAAGGGCTCTTTGTCCCTGGCGTGGACCGCGCGGGAAAACCTGAATGTGTCCGTGAATCTCGAGCGCCGCGTGGGCCAGTTGACCTTCGGCGACTTCCTCGCCAGCGTGTCACTGGCCCTCGGCAACGCTAACGCCGGCAACGTGGAGCTCAAGCCTACCCTGACCACGGAATCCAACGTGCAGCTCGAAAAGAGCTGGGGTGACTGGGGGTCCAGCACTCTGCGCGTCTACCGCCGCTGGCTCGACGACTACATCGACATCATTCCGATTCCCGGGGGCGGCGAATCGAGCGGCAATATCTCGGAAGCGAACCTCTACGGCTTCAACTTGAACAGCACGGTCAACCTCGATCCTGCCGGCTGGGAAGGCGTCCGGTTGGACCTGAACTTGACCGTGGAGGACAGCAGCGTCGCCGATCCCCTGACGGGTGAGAAGCGTTCTTTCAGCAACTTCTACGACCGGCGCGCGGATATCAACCTGCGCCACGACGTCCCCGGGACCGACTGGGCCTGGGGCATTGGCGCACAGTACAACCATGTACAGCCGTCGTACCGCCTGTCCCAGGTCGCCGTCGAGTACGAGGGTCCGACGTACACGTTCGGCTTCGTCGAACGAAAGAATTTCCACGGTCTGACGATGAACTTCCAGATCTTCAACATGACGGACGGGCGCGCGATCTTCTCTCGCACCGTGTATGACGGATTGCGCACCGATGGCAACGTGAGTTTCAACGAATCGCGTGACCTCAGCGTGCAGCCGATTTTCCGATTGACGCTTAAGGGAAGTTTTTGAGCCACCTGGCGAAAGAGCTGCGCGCGTCGCTGATCGCCGACTTCGACTGACGGTCGCGACCTCGAAAGAGCTTGTCGCGCGCTCGCTCGAACGCGCTACAATCGCGCCGGCCTCCGTGGGAACTCGGGTCTTGTGCTCGAGGGCGGGGCCGCGGAAATGACCAGCGACTATCGCGCTGCCGACATCGAAGTCTTGAGCGGTCTCGAGCCCGTGCGCCGGCGTCCCGGCATGTACACGGACACGACTCGCCCGAACCACTTGGCGCACGAGGTCGTCGACAACAGCGTCGACGAGGCCGTCGTGGGCCACGCCAAGAACATCGACGTCACGCTGTTCGCCGACGGCTCCCTGCAAGTCGCCGACGACGGCCGCGGCATGCCCGTCGACGTCCACCCCGAGGAGAAGATCACGGGCGTCGAGCTCATCCTCACGCGCCTGCACGCGGGCGGCAAATTCTCGAACAAGAACTACCAGTTCTCGGGCGGTTTGCACGGCGTCGGCGTGTCGGTCGTCAACGCGCTGTCGAAGAATCTCGAGGTGTGGATCCGTCGCGACGGCAAGGAATACAACATGAGCTTCGTCGACGGCGAGCGCCGCGGCAAGCTCGACGTCGTCGGCAAGGTCGCGAAGACGACCACGGGTACGACGGTGCGGTTCTGGCCGAACCCGAAGTACTTCGACTCGCCGCAGTTCTCGCTGCCGCGCTTGAAGCACATGCTGCGCGCCAAGGCCGTGCTCTGCCCGGGCCTTGTCGTCACGCTTACGGTCGAGAAGCCCAAGGAATCCGAGCGTTGGGTCTACACGGGCGGGCTCGAGCAGTATCTAAAGGAGTCGCTGGGCGAGGGCGACTTCGTCCCGGAGCAGCCGTTCGCGGGCAAGTTCGAGGGCAAGCGCGAGGCCGTCGAGTGGGCCCTGCTCTGGCGGCGCGACGGCGCCGAGGCGCTCGTCGAGAGCTACGTCAATCTCATTCCGACGCCGCAGGGCGGCACGCACGTCAACGGCCTGCGCACCGGGCTCACCGACGCGCTGCGCGAGTTCTGCGAGTTCCGCAATCTCTTGCCGCGCGGCATCAAGCTCGCGCCCGAGGATGTCTGGGAAGGCGTCAGCTTCGTGCTGTCCGTCAAGATCGAGGAGCCGCAGTTCTCGGGCCAGACGAAGGAGCGGCTCTCGTCGCGCGAGTGCGCCACGCTCGTCGGCGGCCTCATCAAGGACCACTTCGCGCTCTGGCTCAACCAGCATCCCGAGACCGGCGACGCGATCGCGCAGTTCGCGATCGAGAACGCGCAGCACCGGCTCAAGGCTGCGAAGACGGTCGTCCGCAAGCGCATCGTCGCGGGCCCGGCGCTGCCCGGCAAGCTCGCCGACTGCACGGTGCAGGAGCCGTCCTTGGCCGAGCTCTTCCTCGTCGAAGGCGACTCGGCCGGCGGGTCGGCCAAGCAAGCGCGCAACCGCGAGAGGCAGGCCGTGATGCCGCTGCGCGGCAAGATCTTGAACACCTGGGAGGTCGACGCCGCCGAGCTGCTGGCCTCGCAAGAGGTCCACAACATCAGCGTCGCGCTCGGCGTCGACCCGGGCTCCGCGAACCTCGACGGCCTGCGCTACCACAAGGTCTGCATCCTCGCCGACGCCGACTCCGACGGCCAGCACATCGCGACGCTGCTCTGCGCGCTGTTCCTGAAGCACTTCCCGTCGCTCGTCGAGGCGGGCCACGTGTTCGTCGCGATGCCGCCGCTCTACCGCATCGACGTCGGCAAGGAAGTCCACTACGCGCTCGACGACGCCGAGCGCGACGTGATCACCGACCGCATCGAGGCCGAGAAGAAGGGGGCGAAGATCTCGGTCACGCGCTTCAAGGGCTTGGGCGAGATGAATCCCGTGCAACTGCGCGAGACGACCATGGCGGCCGACACGCGCCGGCTCGTGCAGCTTTCTGTGGACGGCAAGACGAAGGCTGCGGCCGAGGACGTCATGGACATGCTGCTCGCGAAAAAGCGCGCCGGCGACCGCCGCGAGTGGCTCGAGACCAAGGGCAATCTGGCCGATGTCTAACAGGTGTGGTGCCAGGGAACGCGGCGTCGACGCTCGTCGAAGGCCCCTCCCGAGACACGCCGGAAGACCATCCCTGGGGCTCGTCAGCGCACGTCCCTGTGCGCTGACGGTCTCGGGAGAGGCCGTCGGCACGCGGTGAGAAATCCTTTGGCGTGGCGGGTGAGAAATCCGGTTAGCGTCGCGCACTCCCGCTTTCGCGGTAGCGGAAGCAGGTGACGAGGTGGTCGTTGATGAGGCCCGTGGCCTGCAGGTGCGCGTAGACGATCGTCGAGCCGACGAATTTGAACCCGCGGCTCTTGAGGTCCTTGCTCAGGGTGTCCGACTCGGGGCTCGTCGCCGGCACGTCGCCGGGCTTGCGCCAGCGGTTGACGATGGGCTTGCTGCCGACGAACTCCCAGACGTAGCGGTCGAAGCTGCCGAACTCCTTCTGGACCTTTAGAAACCCGCGCGCGTTCGCGATCGCGGCCTCGATCTTCTGGCGGTTGCGCACGATGCTCGCGTCCTGCATGAGCCGCTCGACGGTGCGCGGCGTGAAGCGCGCCACTTTCACGGCGTCGAACTCGGCGAACGCGCGCCTGTACCCTTCGCGTTTCCGTAGGATCGTCCACCAGGAGAGCCCCGCCTGTGCGCTCTCGAGCACGAGGAACTCGAAGTGCACGCGGTCGTCGCGCACGGGCACGCCCCACTCCTCGTCGTGATAGCGCTGATACGCGGGGTCGATGCCCTCGCTCCAGGGGCAGCGTTGCGGACTCTTCGCTTGCGTCGGCATTTCGCGTTTCTCCGTCAATGGCTGGCAACGCTACCGGAAACCGCGCAGAATCCGAAGCCGAGAATGTCTGCCGAATGACCAGTAACAAACGCAGCCCCGATCGCTACGGTCTCGTCGGCCATCCGGTCGAGCACAGCCGCTCCCCGTTGATCCACACCGTCTTCGCGCGCCAGACGGGGCAGCATCTCACCTACGAGCTGCTCGACTGCGAGCCGAGGGCCTTCGAGACGGCCGTGCGCGGTTTCGGTGCCGCCGGCGGCAAGGGCTTGAACGTCACGGTGCCGCACAAAGAGGCCGCATTCGCGCTCTGCAGCGAGAAGAGCAAGGCCGCGCTCGCGGCCGGCGCCGTCAACACGATCAGCATGGATGGCGGCCGCCTGCGCGGCGACAACACCGACGGTGCCGGCTTCATTCGCGACATCACCGTCAATCAACGCCATGCGCTCGCGGACCGAAGGATCGTGGTGCTCGGCGCCGGCGGCGCGGCGCGCGGCATCGTCGGCCCGTTGCTCGCCGAGCGCCCGGCCGGGCTCGTCATCGCGAACCGCTCCAAGGAACGAGCGGAGCAGGTCGTGACACAGTTCGGCGGCGGCAACACGCTGCGCGCGTGCACGTTCGCGGAGCTCGCCGAGCTTACGCCGTTCGATTTGCTCGTCAACGCCACGTCCGCGGGGCTCAAGGGCGAGACACCGCCGTTCCCGGCGTCGCTCGTGGGCCCGCAGAGCTTCTGCTACGACTTGGTTTACTCGATGAGCGACACGCCGTTCGTCACGTGGGCCAAGAGCCACGGCGCGCACCGCGCAGTGCAAGGCTGGGGCATGCTCGTCGAGCAAGCGGCCGAGTCGTTCTTCATCTGGCGCGGCGTGCGCCCGGACACGAAGCCGCTGCTCAAGCAGCTCGTGCGTTGATGCGCACCAAGCGCAGCGGAAGCCGCGGCCGCGCCGGTATGATGGGCTGATGGAGAAAGGTCTCGACTACGCCGCCGCGGGCGTCGACTACGGGACGCTCGACGCCTCGAAGGTCCTCGCGCAACGCGCCGCGCGCGCGACGGCCGCGAACCTCGCGGCGCACGGAGCCGCCGAGATCGAAGCCTCGCGCGGCGAATCGGCCTATTTGGTCGAGGTCGGCGGCCTGCTCATCGCGTCGATCACGGAATGTCTTGGCACGAAGGCGCTCGTCGCCGACGCCGTGCGCGGCTTCACGGGGCGCAGCCACTACGACACGATCGCGCAGGACACGATCGCGATGGCCGTCAACGACCTGATCACGGTCGGCGCTACGCCGCTCTGCGTGCACGCCTACTGGTCGGCCGGCAGCAGCGAATGGTTCGCCGACGAAAAGCGCCTGGCCGATCTCGTGCGCGGCTGGCAGCGCGCGTGCGACGTCTGCGGCGTGTCGTGGGGCGGCGGCGAGACGCCCGCGCTCGGCGGCGTCGTCGAGGCAACCCGCATCGATCTCGCCGCGTCGTGCGTCGGCATCGTCAAGACGCGTGACCGGCTCATGCTCGGCGAGCGGCTCGCTGCGGGCGACGCGATCGTGCTGCTCGCTTCGAGCGGCATACACGCGAACGGCGTGAGCCTCGCGCGCAAGCTCGCGGAACGGCTGCCGCTTGGGTTTCGCACGCGCCTCGCCGACGGCCGCAGCTTCGGCGAGGCGCTGCTCGATCCCACGGTCCTCTACGCGCCCGTCATGGAAAAACTGTTCGCGGCCGGCGTGCGGCCGCGTTACGCCGTCAACGTCACGGGCCACGGGTGGCGCAAGCTCATGCGGCATCCCGCCGAGCTGCGCTACGTCGTGCGCGAGGTGCCGCCCGTGCCACCCGTGCTCGAGCTCATGCAGCGAGAAGGCGGCATGAGCGCGCACGACGCTTACGGCAGTCTCAACATGGGCGCCGGCTTCGCGCTGTTCGTCGCGTCGGCCGACGTGCCCGCCGCGCTCCGCGTTGCGGCCGCGGCCGGCGTGCGCGCCTCGCACGCGGGCGAGGTCCGCGCGGGCAAGAAGAGCCTCGTCATCGAGCCCCTCGGCGTCGAGTACGGCGCCGGCGATCTCCACTTGCGCGCCTAGTCTGCGCCGGCGCTGACTTTCGGCTCGCGAGCCGAGCTGGGCCTTGACAGCACTCGTCTCTATATCCTAGTGTACTACTCAAATAGGGCACTAGTCGATGAGTCACATGCTTGAAATCTCAGGCCTTTCCTTCGGTTACAACGGCCGCCCACTGTTCGCCGACCTCGGGCTGACGCTCGAGCGCGGCACGATTTCGGGCTTGCTCGGCGTCAACGGCGCGGGCAAGTCGACGCTGCTCAAGCTCATGACGGGCCTGCTGTTCGCGAACTCGGGCACCGTTCGCGCGCTCGACAGGAATCCCGCCGCGCGCGAACCCGCCCTCCTCGCGGAGGTGTTCATGTTGCCCGAAGACATTCACGTGCCGAACCTGAGCGTGGGTGCTTACGTGCGGAGGCGGGCGCCGTTCTACCCCAAGTTCGATGCCGCATTGTTCGCGCGCTACCTGCGCGAGTTCGAGCTCGAGGACGGCGCGCGGCTCCCGACGCTCTCGTACGGCCAGCAGAAGAAATTCCTGCTCGCGTTCGGCCTCGCAACGCAAGCGAGGCTCGTGCTGCTCGACGAGCCGACGAACGGCCTCGACATCCCGTCGAAGAGCCTGTTCCGGCGCGTGATCGCCGAAGCGCTCACCGACGACCGCATGTTCGTGATCTCGACGCATCAGGTGCGCGATCTCGGCACGCTCATGGATCCGCTCGTGCTGCTCCATCAAGGCCGCGTGCTGCTGAACCGCACGCTCGCCGAGATCGGCGCGCGGATTCGCATGATGCACAGCGTTTCGCCGCCAGCCGCGGGCGCACCGGGCCTCGTGTTCAGCGAGCCCGCCGTCGGCGGGTTCTGGTCCGTGTGGCAGGACGCGGGGGCGAGCGAAGGGCCGCTCGATCTCGAGGTGCTGTTCAACGCGCTCGTCACGAGGCCCGATCTCGCGACCTCCCTGTTCGCGCCCGCGGGAGGTGCGTCGTGAACGACCAACTCTCGCCGCGCCGTCTCGGTTTGCTGTTGCGCAGCGATCTTCTTCGCGACCAGCGCATGCTGCTCATCGTCTCGGCCATCGTCGCCGTGCTCGCACTGTTCGGCCCCGCAGGCGCCGTCTACCTGACCTACACGAGCGCGGACTTCTATCGCACCGTGTTCCTCATCGCGCTATTCACGGTCGGCACGATCACGACGAGCATGGCGTTCAGCGATCTGCACGGCCGGGCCACGAGCGCTGCATTCCTGCTGCTGCCGGCCACAGCGCTCGAAAAGACCGTTGCCCGCTTGCTCATGAGCACCGTGGTGCTGATCGGCTACCTGCTGCTCTTCACGACCGCGCTGTCGCTGCTCGTCGAGGTCTTGAAGCTCGTCGCATTCGGGGGCGAGAACGTGCTGTTCTCGCCGTTCGATCCAGTCGCGTGGTCCGTGCTGCCGCACTACCTCGTGGTGCAGTCGTTGTTCTTCTTGGGCGCCGCCTGGTTCCGCAGGCTCAACTACATTAAGACGTTGCTGGCCCTCGTCGTCATCGTCGCCGGCCTCTCGGCGTTCGGTGTCGGCGTCACGTGGAGCATCGGCGAAGGGGTCCAAGTTCAAGGCGATTACTACGTCGATTTCGACTGGATCGTCTGGCCCTTGTACTACACCTACCTCGTCGGGCTGCCGTTGTTCTGTTGGTTCGTCGCCTGGCTGCGAGTCAAGGAGACTCAGGTGCGCCATGGAGTTTAGTCAGCCCAAGGGCATTTTCCAGCAGATCGCGGACCAGATGCGCGATCGCATCCTCGACGGCGAGTGGAGCGAAGGCGAGCGCATTCCGTCGATCCGCGATCTCGCCGTCAGCGTCGGCGTCAACCCGAACACCGTGACCAAGAGCTACCAAGCGCTACTCGATCGCCAGATCATCGAGAACCAGCGCGGGCTCGGCTATTTCGTCGCACCAGAGGCCAGGAGGCGCATCGTCGACGAGCTCAAAGGCGAGTTCATCCGCAACGAGCTGCCGCGCGTGTTTCGCACGATGCGCGTGCTCGGCCTGAACCTCGACGACCTCGAGCCCCACTTCGCGCGCCTGAACGGAGAGAACGCGTCATGAGCAACAGTCAACGCGCCCTGTTCGCGGGCGTCGGTTTCGTCGCCTTCCTGCTCGTCGCCGGGGCTCTATGGATGCGCTTCGGGGTGACGACCGAGCCGCAAATCTCCGGCGAGCGCAGCACGCTCACGCCGCAGCTCGGCGACTTCACGGGTGTCGAGGCGAGCGGCCAGTGGGACTCCACGGTCATGCGCGGCGACGCGTGGCGGGTCGAGCTCGACGTCCCCGTCGAGCTCGTGGACGGGGTCGAAGCGCGCATCGACGACGGCCGGTTGGTGCTCGGCCTCGACGACGGGTCGTGGTTCGGCGGCTGCCCCCTTGTCGACCGCTGCCGCATGAAGGCGAGCATCACGTTGCCCGAGCTTCGCGAGGTGACTTTGTCGGGCGCGACCGCGCTCGACTTTTCGGGCTTCGACGGCGCGAAGCTCACGGTCGTGCTGACCGGCGCCTCCGACCTCGAAGGCGAGTCGAGCCGCTACGACGATCTCGATCTCACGCTGAGCGGCGCGGGCGAGGCCGATCTCGACGGCGTCACCGTGACCAACGCCACCGTGTCCGTGAGCGGCGCGGCGAGCGTCGAGTTGCGCATGGGCGGCGGCCGGCTCACGGGCAATGTGTCGGGTGCGTCGAGCCTCGAGTATGCGGGCGCCGTGAGCGAGCACAGCGTCTCGACGTCGGGCGCCTCGAGCGTGAAGCACGTCGACTGAGACGTTGCCGGCAGGGACGACCGCGCGAGCGACGCCCCTCAGCGCTGCGCGAGGCGCGCGCGTCGCATCAGGGCGCGTGTCATCGCTCGCGCTTCGTCGAGCCCGAGCAGGCGCGCCGCGGCGAGATACACGACGCCGAACACCGCGGCCACGAGCAGGCCGGTCAGCAGCGGGCTCGTCGACGCGAGCCACGCGTCGGCGCCGCGCGCGGCAGCGGCGGCGGCGAGCGCCGCCGCGAACATCCGCACGAGCGGCCCGAAGCCCGCGCCGACAGCGCCGAGTGCGACGCCGAGCCGCCGTCGCAACCACAGCCACTCGACCCAGGCGCCGAGCGCCGCGCCCGCGGCGAGCCCGAGCGGCCCGAGCGGTAGGCCGGCGGCCGTGTACGACGCGAACGCACCCGCTGGGATCGCGACACCGAGCAAGCTCACGGGCTCGAACTGCACCATGAGCACGGCGCCCGCGAAGAGGGCGACGAGCACGCGCACGAGCGCCGCGCGCGCCGGCGTCGCCGTGTCGCGCAGCGCGAAAAACGCCGACTGATACACGCGCGTCGTCGTCGACGCCAAGAGGCCTAGGCTGTACGCGATCAGGATGAACCAGACCACGCGCACGTCAGCGGCGCCGAACTCCCCGGCTCGATACAGGCCGGCGACGAGCACGTCGCCTACGGCCACGAACGCGACGAAGCTCGGCACGACGTAGAACGCCACGCGCCGCACGGCCGCGACGGTGCGCTCGAGCAGCGCGCCGATCGCGCCTTCGCGCTCGCGCGCGAGCTCAGGGAGAGCCGCGGCGGCCACGCTCATCGCGAACAGGCTCACGGGCAAGAGATACAACGTCTGCGCGTAGCGCAGCCGGGAGACAGCGCCGACGGCAAGCAGGCTCGCGAGCACGAGGTCGAGATAGCCCGAGAGCTGCACGACGCCGCGGCCCAAGATCGCGGGACCGGCGTTGCGCACGGCATCTTTGAATGCGGGCTCGTTGCGGCCGAGGTTCAAACGGATCTCGCGATCGAGCTTGAAGACGAACGGCAGCTGCACGGCGAATTGGAGCGCGCCGCCGACGAGCGCGCCCCATGCGGCTGCGCGCACGAGCGCGTCGAGCGTAAGCCGCGAGCCGAACCACACGAGCGCGCCGATGATCGCAGCGTTCCAGAGCACGGGGGCGAAATACGGCACGAAGAACTTGCGGTGGCTGTTCAAAATGCCGAGCGCCCAGGCCGAGAGCACGAGCAAGCCTGTCATCGGGAACATGATGCGCACGACGTCGATTGCCAGCTCGCGCCGCAGCCCCGTGAAGCCCGGCATGAGGACCGTGACGAGCAGCGGGGCGATCGCGATGCCGATGAGCGAAATCGCGCCCGCGAGCGCGAGCAACAGCCCAAACGCGGCACCGGCCACGCGCCCGGCTTCCTGCGTCCGGCCTTGGCCGAGCAGCGCCGAGTAGGCTGGAATGAACGACGCGCTGAGCACGCCCTCGCCGAGCAGGTTCTGGAGCAAGTTCGGCCCCCGCAAACCGGCGCTGAACACGTCCGCGTAGAGGCTCGTGCCGAAATACGTCGCGAGCACGCGCTCGCGCACCAGGCCCATGACGCGGCTCGAGAGGATGCCGATGCCGACGAGGAGCGCGCCCACGCCCGAGCGCCCACTGCCTCGCGCCGCACCCGTCGAACCGGGCTCGCCGTCGCGGGTACCCATCAACGCATCGTCACGAGCTCTTCGGCGCTCGTCGGGTGGATCGCGATCGTGTCGTCGAAGTCGCGTTTGCGGGCGCCCATCGTGACCGCCACGGCGAAGCCCTGGATCATCTCGTCGGCACCGAGGCCGATGACGTGGCAGCCGACGACGCGCTCCTCGGCGCCGACGCAGACGAGCTTCATCGCGGTCTGCGGCTTATCGTCCGTAAGCGCGTAGAACATCGAGACGAACTCGGACTTGTAGACCTTGATCGGCTCGCCGGGATAGCGCTGCCGCGCTTCGTCCTCGGAGAGCCCCACGGTGCCGATCGGCGGGTGCGAGAACACGACCGTGGGAATGACGTCGTAGCGGAGGCGCTGCTCGGTCATGCCGCCGAACACGCGGTCCGCAAGCCGGCGCCCCGCGGCGATCGCGACGGGCGTGAGCTCGGCCTGGCCCGTGACGTCGCCGACAGCGTAGACGCCAGGCACGCTCGCGTTCTGATAGCCGTCGACGGCGACGAAGCCTTCCGCGTCGAGCTTTACACCCGCGCTCTCCAAGCCGAGGCCGGCCGTGTGCGGCGCGCGGCCGATGGCCCAGAGCACCGCGTCTAGACCTGCGAACGTGCGGCCGTCGGCGGCCGCGAGCGTGAGCGCGCCGTCAGCGCCGCGCGAGAGCGCGTGCGTCGACATGTGCGTGACCACCTCGATGCCGCTGCCGCGCATGGCGGCCATGAGCTGGTCGCCGAGCAGCGGGTCGAAGTGGCGCAGCAGCCGATCGCCGCGCGCGAACAGCGTGACCTCGCTGCCGAGCGCGTGTAGCACGCCCGAGAGCTCTACGGCGATGTAGCCGCTGCCGACGACGGCCACGCGCCGCGGCAGCCTGTCGAGCTCGAAGAAGCCGTCCGACGTGATCCCGAGCTCGGCGCCGGGCACCGCGGGCAGCTTCGGTGCACCGCCCGTCGCGATGACGACGTGCTTGGCCGAGTAGACCTCGCCGTTCGCATCGACGACCTCGTTAGCGCTGCGCAAACGGGCGCCCGCACGCACCGTGACGATGCCCTTCTTGTCGAGGTTGCGCTCGTAGATGCCGTTCAAACGCAGCACGTAAGCGTCGCGCCCGCGTTTGAGCTTTGCCCAATCGTGGCCGCCCACGCGGAGGTCGAACCCGTAGTGCGGCGCGTGATCGAGGGCCGCCTTGAGCTCGGCCGCGTTCCACATGACCTTCTTCGGCACGCAGCCCACGTTGACGCAGGTGCCGCCGAGCCGTGCGGGCTCGAACAGCGCGACGCGCGCGCCGTACTCGACCGCGCGCTGGGCCGCCCCGAGCCCGCCGCTGCCGCCGCCGATCACGAGCAAGTCGAATTGCCGCACGAGAGCTCCCGCCGAAAATTCCGGTCTCCGGGCGCAGTAGCGTACAGGAGTTCCGCGCGGCTGGGCCGCAGCCGGCGTTGACTTCGCGCCGTACCCTTAGGCTAGAGTGCGGCCATGACCGACCCGACCGCCGCCCACGCAACGAACCCGTTGCTCGCGCCTCACGCGCTGCCCGCCTTCTCCGCCATCAAACCCGAGCACGTCGAGCCCGCCGTCCGCGAGCTGCTCGCGGCCCAACGGCGTGCGCTCGCGGCGGCCGAAGGCGTCGCGGCGCCCGACGTCGATTGGCTGCGGGGCCTCGAGCGCATCCACACCGAGTTCGATCGCGTCTGGGGCCCGGTCAATCACCTGAACGCCGTGCTCTCGAGCCCGCCGCTGCGCGACGCCTTCAACCGCTGCCTGCCGCTCGTCACGGAGTTCTACACGGAGCTCGGGCAGAACGAGACGCTGTACCGCCACTTCAACACGTTGCACGCGCGCGTCGGCGCCGAGCAGTTCGTCGAGCGCCAGCTCATCGCGAACGCGCTGCGCGACTTTCGTTTGGGCGGCGTGGCCTTGAAGGGCGAAGCGCGCGAGCGGTTCAAGGCCGTCATGCAGGAGCTCGCGGCGCACCAGGCCAAGTTCGAGCAGAACGTCATGGACGCGACCGATGCGTTCGAGCACCGCGAGACCGACCGCGGCGCGCTCGCGGGGCTACCGGAGTTCGTCATCGAGCGCGCCCGCGCCCTCGCGGCCGAGCGCGGCGAAGAAGGCTGGCGCCTGCGCCTCGATCCACCGACCTACACGACCGTGCTCGCGCATGCCGAATCCGCGGCGCTGCGCGCCAAGTACTACGAGGCCTGGGTCACGCGCGCCTCGGACCAAGGCCCGCACGCCGCGCGCTTCGACAACGGCGAGCTCATCGAGCACATCATGGCGTTGCGCCACGAGGCCGCGGAGCTCGTCGGCTTCAAGACGTTCGCCGAGTTCTCGCTCGCGACCAAGGTGGCCGAGTCGCCGGCGCGCGTCATCGAGTTCCTGCGCGACCTCGCGAAGCGGAGCCGCAACGTCGCGCTCGAGGACGTCGCCAGGCTCAGCTCCTACGCGGGCCGTAAGCTCGAGGCGTGGGACGTGCCGTTCTACGCGGAGCGCTTCAAGCAAGAGAAGCTCGGCCTCGCCGAGGAGGAGCTGCGCCCCTACTTCCCGCTGCCGCGCGTGCTCGACGGCTTGTTCTCGCTCTGCGGCCGGCTGTTCGATATCACGATCGCCGAGGCGCCGCGGCCCGAGGTCTGGCACGACAGCGTGCGTTACTACGAGCTCAAGCGCGCCGACGGCTCGCTCGTCGGCAGCTTTTTCACGGATCTGTTCGCGCGCCCCAACAAGCGCGGCGGTGCGTGGATGGGCGGCTGCACGAGCCGCGCGCAGCTCAACGGCCACGCGCAGCTCCCCGTGGCCTATCTCGTCTGCAACTTCAACGCGGGCAGCGACGACACGCCGTCGCTGCTCACGCACTCCGAGCTCGTGACGCTGTTCCACGAGTTCGGCCACACGCTGCATCACGTGCTCACCGAGGTCGACTACCCGTCGCTGGCCGGCACGAACGGCGTCGCGTGGGACGCCGTCGAGCTGCCGAGCCAGTTCCTCGAGAACTTCACCTGGCGGCCCGAGGTGCTCGGCGAGATCGGCCGGCACTACCGCACGGGTGCGCCGCTGCCACCCGACAAGATCGATAAGCTCAACCGCTCGCGCACGTTCCTCGCGGGTCTAGGGCTCGTGCGCCAGATCGAGTTCGCGCTGTTCGACTTCCGTCTCCATAACGAGTACACGCCGGGGCGCGGCGCACGCGTGGCCGAGATCCTCGCCGAGGTGCGCCGCGAGGTCGCCGTCGTCGAGCCGCCCGCGTACAACCGCTTCGCGCACTCGTTCGGCCACGTGTTCGGCGGCGGCTACGCGGCCGGCTACTACAGCTATAAATGGGCCGAGGTGCTCGCAGCCGACGCGTTCGCCGCGTTCGTCGAGGCCGGCGTCTTCGATCGGGCCACGGCCGAGCGCTTCCGCCGTGCCGTGCTCGCGACGGGCGGCAGCCGCAACGCGCTCGACGCCTTCGTCGAGTTCCGCGGCCGCGCGCCTGAGCTCGACGCGTTGCTCGAGCAGTCGGGCATCGCGCGACGGCAGTAGGTTCAGGTCGCGAACGTCACGGCGAGACCCGCCACGGCGCTCGCGCCGAGCAGCGTCAGCACGTCGACGTTGAAGCGAAACAGCGCGATGCCGGCCGCCACGGCGATGGCCGCCGCGCCCCAGTCGAACGCGCCCGCGAACCCCTGCGGCCAGAACGTATGCCAAGCGAAGAACAGGGCGAGGTTGACGATGACGCCGACGACCGCGGCCGTGATGGCCGTGAGCGGCGCGGTGAACCCAAGCTTGCCGTGCGTGGCCTCGACGACCGGGCCGCCCGCGAAGATGAACACGAACGACGGCAGAAAAGTGAAGAACGTCGCGACGACCGCCCCGAGCACGCCGCCGAGCAACAGCGCGCCGGGGCCCGCCGCCTGCTCGAGCCAGCCGCCGACGAACCCGACGAACGCCACGACCATGATTAGCGGCCCGGGAGTGGTCTCGCCGAGCGCGAGGCCGTCGATCATCTGCGGGCCGGAAAGCCACAGATGCTGTTCCACGGCGCCCTGGTAGACATACGGCAGCACCGCGTAGGCCCCACCGAACGTCACGAACGCGGCCTTCGTGAAGAACCAACCCATCGTCGCGAGCGTCGATCCGAGGCCGAAGACCGCCGCAAGCCCAGCGAGCACCACAGCCCAGAGCGCAAAACCCACGAGCACGATGCGCAGGAGATGAGCGCGAGAGAACCGCGCGTGTGGCGGCGTCGGCGTGTCGTCGTCGATGAGCGCCGGGCCGTAGCCGTGCTTCGCCGCTCCGTGACCCCCGCCGATCGCGAACATGGCGGGCCAGCGCTTCGCGCCGAACCAACCGACGAGCGCGGCCCCGACGACGATGGCCGGGAACGGCACGTCGAACGCGAAGATCGCGACGAGCGACGCCGCTGCAATGACCCAGAGCCAAGGGTTGCGCAGCGCGCGCGTGCCGATGCGATGCGCCGCGTGCAGCACGAGCGCCGTTACGGCGGGCTTGAGCCCGTAGAACACACCGGCTACGACGGGCACGTCGCCGAAGCGCACGTAGATCCACGACAACGCCATCAGAACGAAAAGCGACGGCAGCACGAACAGGCCGCCCGCAGCGATGCCGCCCCACGTGCGGTGCATGAGCCAGCCGATGTAGGTCGCGAGCTGCTGCGCTTCGGGGCCGGGCAGCAGCATGCAGTAGTTGAGCGCGTGCAGGAAACGCTTCTCGCTGATCCAGCGGCGGCGCTCGACGAGCTCCGTGTGCATGATCGCGATCTGCCCCGCGGGGCCGCCGAAGCTCACGAAGCCGAGCTTGAGCCAGAAGCGCAGCGCCTCGCCGAAGGTGACGGCACGGGCGGGCGCCGTAGCCGCGCTACTCTGCGTGGTCGAATTCGTCACGTTGGAATCCCGATGCTCGCGCGCAGCCCTGTATCATCTCGTTCGTCGTTCGGCGAGCGGCGCCATCGTAGCAGCACGGAAGGGAACGCCGCGGTCGCAATCGGGTTCGAAAGAGGTGTCCTTGAAGGCCGCGAGTTGGAACGTCAACAGCCTGCGCGTGCGCTTGCCGCACGTGCTCAAGTGGCTCGAGCGCGAGCAACCCGACCTCCTGGCGCTACAGGAGACGAAGCTCAAGGACGAGGATTTCCCGGCCGACACGTTCCGCGACTACGGCTACGCGGCCACGTTCAGCGGCCAGTCCGCCTACAACGGCGTCGCGATCCTGTCGCGCGAGGAGCCGCGCGACGCGCGTTTTGGACTAGGCAACGGCCACACCGAGCAGAAACGCGTCGTGGGCGCGACATTCGGCGCGCTGCGCTTCTTCAGTCTCTACGTGCCGAACGGCCAGAGCGTCGACTCGGACAAGTACCGCTACAAGCTCGACTGGCTCGCAGCGCTGCGCGCGTCGCTCGCCGATGAGCTGGCCCGGCACCCGCTGCTGCTCGTCACGGGCGACTTCAACGTCGCGCCCGACGACCGCGACGTGCACGACCCGCAGGCGTGGCAAGGGCACGTGCTCTGCACACCGGCCGAGCGCGCCGCGCTCGGGGCGCTCCTGGACTTAGGTCTGCGCGACGCGTTTCGGCTGTTCCCGCAGCCCGAGAAGGCCTTCAGCTGGTGGGACTACCGCGCCGGTGCGTTCCGCCGCAATCAGGGTTTGAGAATCGATCTCATGCTGGCGTCCGCGGCGTTAAGTCAAACGTGCCTAGGCGCCCGTATAGACAAGGAACCGCGCGGCTGGGAGCGGCCATCCGACCACGTGCCGGTGGTCGCAGAATTCGCGCTCCCCTAGCGCTTATGTGAGATGCGGGACTCGGGTATCAGGTCTAATCTCTTAGACTTGTCGGCCCGGATGGACCCCTCGATGCCGATCGAAGACGAACTGCAAGACCGGCGCAACGACTACGACGTCACCAACACCGTGCAGGTGAGCAAGGCACCGCAGGTTCGTGCCGCCATCAAGGACCTTTTTGCGTCGCTCTACCCGCAGAATTCCTTCGATTCCGTCTGGCTCGCCTTCCACGATTTCGAGCGCGTCTTCACGGGCCGCGACCCGAGCTACCACCCGGTCGACACCACGTATCACGACATGCAGCACACGCTCGACATGACGCTCGCGCTCTCGCGGCTCATCGCCGGGCACGAGACGAGCGTCGAGCCCGCGGACCGCTTGGGCCCCGACCGCGCCGAGCTCGCGATCGTGAGCGCGCTGTTTCACGACGTGGGCTACCTGCGCCACAAGGAGCGCGATGCGGCCGCCGTCAACGGCGCGGTGTTCACGCGCATCCACGTGACGCGCAGCGGCCAGTATCTCGAGCGCTACCTGCCGGCCATCGGCCTCCAGCGATTCGTGCCCGTGATCTCGCGTATCGTGCATTTCACGGGCTACGAGCTCGACGTTAATCAGATCGAGCTCGAGGAGCCGAAGGACACCACCGTCGGCCACTTGCTCGGCACGGCCGACCTCGTCGCGCAGCTCGCGGACCGCTGCTACCTCGAGAAGTGCCGCGACCGTCTCTACCCCGAGTTCGTGCTCGGCGGCATCGCCATCGACGACCGGCCGCAGGGCAAAGTGCGCTACCACTCGGCGCAGGACTTGCTCGGCAAGACGCTGTCGTTCTATCAGACCTCGGCACGACTGCGGCTCGAGAACAACTTCAACCGCGTCTATCGCTACTTCGAGGCGTTCTTCGAACGCGGCCAGAGCCCGTACATCCCCTTCATCCGCAAGAACCTGACGTTCTTGAACACCGTCATCCAGCACGGCGACTGGGAACGCCTGCGCCGCCACCCGCCGTGCATCGTTCCCGATCCGCACGGCGAGGCGCACCTCGTCGAGCTCGCGCTCCAGCGCGTGCGCGCCTGGACCGCGCGCGGTGCGGTGAACAAAGCCGTGGCGGGATGAAGTCGCTCGGCTGATTGCACGATGGCTCGGTCGCGCCGCTTACGACCGCTGCGCGTCAGCGCCGAGTTTCGCGACTTCGTGCTCGATCAGCTCGCGAGCCTCCCGCAGTTGCGCTCGCGCGCGATGTTCGGCGGCGTCGGCCTGTACTCGGGCGACATCTTCTTCGGTATCCTCGCGGCCGACGAGCTGTTTCTACGGACCGACGACAGCACGCGTGGCGCCTACGAGGCCGCGGGCAGCGAGCCTTTTAAGCCCTACGCGGATCGACCGATGACCATGGCGTATTGGCGCGTGCCGCTCGGGGTGCTCGAGGATGCGGCGGACCTGGCTGCGTGGGCCAAAGCGGCGGTTCGTGTCGGGGCCAGCGCTCCGGTGAAACGGCGCCGCTTGGGCCGACGCTGAGGCACGACCAGCAAAAGGGGCTGCGAACTCGCGAGCTCGGAGATTCGCGGGCGCGGCGTGCATTCCGCGCGCGTGCGCGCCATCCTAGACCCTCCCCAGTGCCGCGGAGAACCGGCGTGCGCGTACTGCCAGCATTCTGCCGCTCCGTCGGAGCCGCCGCGCTGCTCTGCACTGCAACGCTCGACCCCCAGGTCGTCGACGTCCCCGGCCGCGCTCGAGCCGTGGCGCGACTGGGTGCTGTTCGGCGAGGAATTCCGCGCCTGCCCCGTGCGCAACGGCACGATGCCCGGCGAGAGCGGCAACCACGTCCGCCGGCCGATGCTGCGGCTGCCGCGCGGCACGCATCGCGGGCGCTGTGGCTGTCGCTCGCGCTCGTGCGCTGGCTGCCCTGGGCCTGGCGGTCGTACAGCCACGGCGGCTGTTGGCGCAGCACCCCGAGGCCCGCCAAGACCCCGAGACCGGCGCAGAATTAGCTGCGCGAATTTCGGCGGCACGACTCCGGACGACCCCTAAAATGGCACGCATGGAACAGACACAACTGCCGCTCGACCAGGAGACTTGCTACGCCGCGCTCCTCGGTCGCGATGCCGAATACGACGGCACCTTCTACGTCGGCGTGCGGACCACGGGCATCTTCTGCCGGCCGACGTGCCCTGCGCGCAAGCCGAAGCGCGAGAACTGCGAGTTCTTCGCCGACGCGCAGTCGGCGTTGCTCGCGTCCTATCGGCCGTGCGCACGCTGCCGGCCGCTCTCGCATCCCGACCAGACGTCGGACGTCGTGCGCCGGCTCGTCGCGGCCGTCGAGGCCGAGCCCACGAAGCGCTGGCGCGACGCCGACTTCGACGCGCTCGCCGTGCACGCCTCGACGGCGCGGCGCCAGTTCCAGAAGCGCTTCGGCATGACGTTCGTCGAGTACGCGCGCGCGCGCCGGCTCGGCTCGGCGTTCAAGGCCATCCGCAACGGCGAGCGCGTCATCGACGCGCAGGTCGATGCGGGCTTCGAGTCCGGCAGCGGCTTCCGCGACGCGTTCGCGCGGATCATGGGCGCGCCGCCCGCGAGCCGCGCGACGCGCGCGCTCTACGCGGCCTGGCTCGACACGCCGCTCGGGCCGATGACGGCGGTCGCCGACGACCGGGCGCTGTACTTACTCGAGTACGTCGACCGCCGCGGCCTCGAGCGCGAGATCGAGCGGCTGCGCGCACGGCTCAAGGCCGGCATCGCGCCGGGCCGCACGGCGCCGATCGCGCAGATCGAGGCCGAGCTCAAAGCCTACTTCGCGGGCCGCGGGGCGGTGTTCAAGACGCCGCTCGCGCGCGGCGGCTCGCCGTTCCAGAACTTGGTCTGGGACGCGTTGCTGACGATCCCGCCCGGCGAGACCTTAAGCTATGCCGAGCTCGCGCGCGCCGTCGGCAACCCGCGCGCCGTGCGCGCCGTGGCGCAAGCGAACGGCGCTAACCAATTCGCGATCGTGATCCCCTGCCACCGCGTGATCAACGCGAACGGCGAGCTCGGCGGCTACGGCGGCGGCGTGCCGCGTAAACGCTGGCTCCTGGAGCACGAGCGGCGCGCGCGGGCCAAGGCCGCCTGACCTGCCCCCGGCCGGGCGCTGGCGAACGCCCGCCGCAAGCGTAGAATCCGCTGGTCCTGCGCCTAGTGGTTCCAACCAACAGCTAATAAAAGGAATCGTTCATGGGCAAGATCAACGTCGCACGCGTGATTCTCGGCGGCCTCGTGGCCGGCCTCGTCATCAACATCAGCGAAACCGTCCTCAATCTCTACGTGGTCGCGGAGGAGTCGGCCGCGATCATGGAGCGCATGGGTTTGGCTCAGCCCGGCATGGAGCAGATCGCGTGGTTCATCGCGCTCACGTTCTTGATGGGCATCGTCATCGTCTTCCTGTACGCGGGGCTACGGCCGCGGTTCGGCGCGGGCGCGAAGACCGCGGTCATCGCCGGCGTCGCCGTGTGGCTCGTGGTCATGATGGGCGCCGCCGCCGACACGATCATGGGGATCTTGCCCGCGAACCTGCTGGTCTTGGCCGGGGCCTGGTCGCTCGTCGAGACGGTGGTTGCCGCCGTCGCCGGCGCGTGGCTCTACCAGGAAAGCGCCTGAGCGGGCGTTTCCTCGCGCCGCGGCCCGGTTAGCCGAACAGCACGTAGCAGAGCACGGCGCCGACGAGTGACATCGACAAGCCCCAGGCGAGCAGCTGGTTGAACAGCTTGCGCGTGTCGGCGAAGCCCGCAGCGCCCGCGATGAACAGCGCGCCGCCCGTCGACAGCGAAGAGAGGTCGACGAGGCTCGCGGCCACGTTCATCGACAACGCGATCGGCAGCGGGTCGACGCCGCCGAGCCGCGCGGCGAGATCGGGAACCATGGGCAAGAACGCGGGCAGCACGACGCCGGACGTGCTGCTGTAAACAGACACGAGCCCCACGCCGAAGCCGACGATGGGCTCGATCGTCGTCGGCGTCGAGAGATTCGCGATGCCGCTCGTGATGAGCGCGAGGCCTTCGGTCTCACGAAGCAGCGCGACGAGCACGGTGACGCCCGTGACCATGAGAATCACGCCCCACGGCATGCGCCCGACGGCCTTCGACTCGTCGACGGGGCGCAGCAGCACGAGCGTCGTCGCGACGACGAGCGCTGCCATGCCGACGTTGACCCCGAAAAACGCGACGGGGACGATGAACGCCACGATACCGGCGGCCGTGAGCCAGTGGTGCGCTTCCATGGGCTCGGCCGCCTCGACGTCGGCCGCGCTCGCGCTGCCGGCCCCGCGCCGGAAGAGCTTCCAGCCGCCGAACAGCAGGAACCCGCCGATGCCGACGAGCGCGTGCGCGAGCGCATTGTAGGCGAACGTGTGCCACTCGAAGCCCGCGAGGCCGATTTCCGCCATCTTGTCGTTGGCGACGATGCCCGTCGGCGCGAACGGCGACAGCGTGCCCGCGAGCGCGCCGTTGCCCGCCATGACGGCCATCAAGAACGGCGGCACGCCGGCGCGCGCGGCCACGGCCATCGCGGGCGGCGCGAGCAGCGCGCTCGCGGGCGTCGCGCCCGCGCCGATCGTCGCGAGCACGAAACCGACGAGGAAGAACATCACTGGCAGCACGCCGGCATGGCCGCGGCACAGACGCACGGCGCGCTGCGTGACGCGCGCGAGCGTGCCGTTGACCTCGGCGATCGCGAACAGCAGCGTCACGCCGACGAGCGTGACGAACAGATCGATTGGAAAGCCGTCGAGCACTTGCGCCGGCGACATGTCGGCCAGCGCCACGCCGATCACGAGCGCGAGCGCGAGCGACAGCACGCCGACGTTGACCGTCGTCGTGCAGCTCAACGTGATGGCGAGGACGAGCGCCGCGACGGAGATCCACGCGAGGCTCATGGGCGCCTAGCTCTCGCCGACCGGCGTCGTGAGCGCGCGCACGAGCATCGTGACGTCGTCGACGCGCTCGAGCCCGTCGACGAGCTCGAACGCCTCGTCGATTGCGGGCTGCGGCAGCACGAGCGACGCGCAGTCGCTCCACTTCTCGTAGAGCTCGTCGCGCGTGAACGGCAGGTCGGGGCCGCCGCGGTAGCGCTCGTCGGCGTGCTCGACGAGCTTGCGGCCGTCGACGAGGTCGACTTCGACCGTGCTGCGGATCTTCTCGAAGCCCTTGGCCTCGATCTCCGGATCGAGCACGCGCTCGACAAGGCGCTGCAGCGCCTGCACGGGCGCGCTCTGCACGAAGGGGTCGTTGAACTCGTGGATGCCGGCTTTGCGGCGCAAGGCGATGGCGCTGACCATGAATGCGGGGCAGAACTTGGCCTCGAGCTCGTTGGTCGCGATGGCGTAGCGCAGCGGGTTCAGGATATTCGAGCCCGCGCGCACGCGGATCGCTTTGATCTGCTCCGCCTTGACGTCGTGCTTCATGACGAGCCGGCGCATCGCGTCCATCGTCGGATGGCCGAGCACGCCGCACGGGTACGGCTTGATCGAGACGCCGGGCCAGACGATCGTGTGCGGGTTGCCCAGCACGCCGACGATGCGCTGCGGATCGTACCCTTCGCCGTGGCCGAAGGTCTGGAAAAAGCCCCACGGCGGATCGAGCGCGTCCTTGCCGCCCGTGAAGCCGCGCGCCGCGAGGTCCGCGGCCGTGACGCCGTTCTGCGCCGCGCGGCCCACGTGCAGCGGCTTCGTCATGCTGCCGAAGCTCACGCGGATCCCCGAAGCCGAGCTCGCGGCAATCGCAAGCACATGCGCCGTTTGCGCGGCGTCGAGGCCGAGCAGCTTTGCCGCGGCCACGGCCGCACCGAACGTGCCGATCGTGCCCGAGGTGTGAAAGCCCTTCTGGTAGTGATTCGGGTGAATCGCCTCGGCGATCTTGCACTCGACCTCGAAGCCCGTCAGGAACGCCTCGAGCAGCGCCGCGCCCGAGACGCGCCGCGGCTCGCCGACGGCGAGCGCGGCCACGAGCGGCGGCATGCTGGGATGCGTGAGCAGGCCGAAGATGCGGTCGGCGCTCGTCGCGAGCTGCGTGTCGTCCCAGTCGAACGCGTGGCCGGCCGTGCCGTTGACGAGCGCAGCCCCGGCCGGGCCCGTCTTGAACGGCCGCGGGCCGAACACCGTCGCGAGGGTACGCGTGTCCACGCCTTGGATGTGCTCCTGGAGGATGCGGCCGGCGTCCTGCGTCGAGCCCGCGAGCATGACGCCCAGACTATCGACGATGCAGCGTTTGCCTAGGCTAAGCGCCTCGGCGGGAAAGTCGGCGAGCCGCGTGCGCGCGATGAAGTCGACGACGGCGGCCGTCGCCGTGGTTGTCGTGGTCATTGGCGGCAAGCATAGCCCGCGAGCCCGCGCGCGAGCCACCGGCGCTTCACTGAGGGATGCGCCCGGCCATCGCGTAGAGCGGCTCGAGCACCCACTCGTAGAGGCGCCGCGTCTCGAGCGACACGTCGGCCTCGACCTCCATGCCGGGCAGAAGCTTGCGCGGCTCGCCGTACGCCGTGACGGTTTGCGATTGCAATGCCACGGCCACGCGATACACGGGCTCGCTGCGCACGAGCCCTCTCACGAGAACGGGATCGCTCGCGCCGAGCGTCGCTTGCGACACGCTAACGACGCTGCCGAGCGCGTGACCGAATTTCTGATACGGGAACGCCGCATAGCGAAGCCGTACCTCGTCGCCCTCGACGACGAACCCCACGGCTCGGCTCGGCGCGAACAGCTCCGCGACGAGCGTCGAGCCCTCGGGCACGATGCGCGCGAGCACGGCGCCACGCTCCACGGCCTGGCCGACCTCGCCCACGGGCGCGGCGACGACACCCGCTTGGGGCGCCGCGATCGCGATCTCGCGTCGCGCGTCGTTCTCGACGATCTCGAGCTCGACAGCGACGACGGCTCGCTCGAGCTCGGCGATCGCGTTGGCGTACTCGAGGCCCAGCGTCGCACTGCGGCCATCGAGCTCTGCTGCGATCCGGGCCAGCCCTGCGCGCTCGCGCTCGAGGCCCTCGACCCTGCTGCGCTGCTCGAGCAGCGCCGCCTCACGCAGCGACCACTGCTCCTCGGCCACGAAGCCGAGTGCGCGCATTCTCGCGTAGCGCTCGGCGGTTGCTTCGGCGAGCTCCGAACGGCGCCGCTCCGCCGCGATCGTTTCGTCGAGGCTCGCGCTCTCGCGCCGTACGGCCGCGCGCCGGTCAGCGAGTGCTGCGCGCTCCGCTTGCTCGAGCGCGCGCGTGCTCCCGATCTGCCCGCCGAGGCTGTCGCGGCGCCGCTCGAGCTGCACGGCGACCTCCTGCTCCGTGGCCAACCCGGCCCGCGTGAGGCGCTCGTTGGCCAGCACGTAGAGGACGTCGCCGGCAGCGACACGCTGCCCCTCGACGACGCGTTTCTCGACGATCGTCCCCGCTTGCGCGCTCGCGACGTCGATGACGCCGCGCTCAGGTGTAACGCGACCGCGCAGCGTGCTGTGCGCCGTGTAGCTGCCGAAGTAGGCGAAGACCGCAAGCGAGGCCGCGACCGCCGCGAGCACCGCGCCGAGCACCGCGAACGACGCCGGCCGCGCGAGCACGATGCGGCCGCGCCAATCGTGGCGCCGGGCCGCGACTGCGGCTGGCCGAAACAACGGCAGCTTCGAGGTCGTCATCGCATTCCTCCGGCTAGCCATGGTAGGGACCGAAGCGCTCCGGGCGGCGTCGCGTATCTGCGCAAGATCGCCGGAAACGCGGGCTGCGCGTCGGTGTCGCCAATGCTGTAGTACCGCGACCGACATGGACGTCCGGACCCGACATGAGCCGCAGGACTCGGGCGCGCGCGCGGAGCGCCGGCCGATGCCGATCGTCGACGCGCTGACCACGGGCTGGCGGCGGAGGCTGCCCGTGCTGCTCCAGACCGAGGCGGCCGAGTGCGGCATCGCTTGTCTCGCGATGATCGCGTCCTACCACGGCCACGCCGTCGACGTACCGACCTTGCGCCGCCGCTTTGCCGTCTCGCTGCAAGGGACGACGCTCGCGGCGCTGATGCAGTTCGCGGCGCGGCTCGGGCTCGCGACGCGCGCGGTGCGCGTCGAGCTCGGCGGGCTGCGCCGGCTGAAGACGCCGTGCGTGCTGCACTGGAACTTCACGCATTTCGTGGTACTGCGACGGGCGACGCGCCGCGGCATCACGATTCACGATCCGAGCCGCGGGCTGCGCCGCGTGCGCCCGGCGGAGCTCGCCGAGTCGTTCACGGGCATCGCGCTCGAGCTCTGGCCGAACGCCGAGTTCGAGCGTCGCGCGCCGGTGCCGTCCGTGCGGTTGCGCGACCTTACCGGCAACATCGACGGGCTCGCGCGCGCGCTCGCGCAGATCCTGCTGCTCGCCGCGACGCTCGAAGCGTTCGCGCTCGCGAGTCCCCTGCTGATCCAGTGGGTCGTGGACCACGCGCTCGTCGTCGCGAGTGCCGAGCTGCTAGCGCTGCTCGCCCTCGGCTTCGGCCTGCTCGTGCTGTTCGAGCAGGCGACGGCAGCGCTGCGCGCCTTCGTCATCATGCACCTCGAGACCACGCTGAGCGTCCAGTGGCATGCCAACGTGTTCGCACACCTGCTGCGCCTGCCGCTGCCCTACTTCGAGAAGCGGCATTTGGGCGACCTCGTGTCGCGGTTCCGCTCGATCGACGCCATCCAACGGACGGTGACCACGGCGTTCATCGAGGCGATCGTCGACGGGGCCATGGCGCTGCTCTTGCTCGTCGTCATTCTGCTCTACAGCCCGCGGCTCGCCGCGGTCTGCGTCGCGGCCACCGGTCTCTATGCGGCCGTCCGGTGGGCGGTTCACGGCTCGTTGCGCGACGCACGCTACGAGCAGATCGCGGCGACCGCGAATCAGGACAGCCATTTCATCGAAACCATGCGCGGCGTACGCGCGATCAAGCTATTCCAGCGCGGCGACGAGCGACGCGGCGCCTGGCTCGCGCTGCTCGTCGAGCAGGTCAACGCGGGCGTGCGCGCGGGGCGCCTCGGTATCTCGTTGCGATCCGCGAGCGGTCTCGTGTTCGGTCTCGAGAACGTGCTCGTCGTCTACCTCGGCGCCAGCCTCGTGCTCGACGGCCAGCTCTCGACGGGCATGCTGCTCGCGCTCATCGCCTACAAACGGCAGTTCACGGCGCGCGTCAGCACGCTCGTCGACAAAGCCGCGGAACTGCGGCTGCTGCGCCTGCACTGCGAGCGGCTCGCGGACATGGTGCTGACGGCGCCTGAGGAGCCCGGCGACGCGCCGGGGCGGTTGCTGCATGCCACGGAGGGATCGGCCACGCCCGCGATCGCCGTGCGCGGCTTGCGTTATCGCTACGCAGAGCAGGAGCCCTATGTGCTCGACGGCGTCGATCTCTCCGTCGCGCGCGGTGAGTGCGTCGCCATCGTCGGTCCGTCGGGTTGCGGTAAGAGCACGTTGCTGCACGTGCTGCTCGGCCTCTTGACACCGACGGCGGGCGAGGTCTCGATCGACGGCGTGCCGCTGCAGCGCCTTGGCGGCCGGCACGGGCGCGCCGTCGCGAGCGTGCTGCAGAACGACACGCTGTTCGCCGGCTCGATCGCCGACAACATCAGTTTCTTCGACGCCGCGGCCGATCAGCAGCGCGTCGAGGCATGCGCACGGATTGCCGCCATCCACGATGACGTCGCGACGTTGCCGATGGCCTACAACACGCTCGTGGGGTTCATGGGAACGACGCTCTCGGCCGGGCAACAGCAGCGCGTGCTGCTCGCGCGCGCGCTTTACGCTCGGCCGTCGATTCTCGTTCTCGACGAAGCCACGAGCCACCTCGATGCGCGGCGGGAGTCCGTCATCGGCGCCTGTCTCGCGCGCCTCAAGATGACGCGCATCATCGTGGCGCACCGGCCCGAGACCGTGGCCGCCGCGGATCGTGTCGTGCGGCTCGAGGCCGGTCGCGTCGTGGCCGGCGAAACGAGAATCTGCGCGAAATGACGAGAAACGCGAGCTGCGCGTTCCCTGTCGCTGCGATCTAATGGTCGTCCCGCGGAGTGCGGGGGAACGCTTCAACAGGTTGTCTTTTCAAGGAGGAAACGACGATGGATGCAGGTACGACGACGATACGGGAGCTGACGGCGGCCGAGACGGAGCTCGTCGGCGGCGGTGATTTCAGCTGGGGAGGGTTCTTCGGGCACGTCGGAGCCGGGGCGGTCGCCGGCGGGCTGGCCGGGTCGTTGGTGCCGGGCTTGGGCACGGGCACCGGCGCCTTGGCAGGCGGCTTGCTCGGCGGCATCGAGTATTCGGTGAGCGCGGCCATCGAGCAGTACTTCTAGCGCAGTCGCGCGGCGGCGCCGGCCGCGGCGCCGCCGCGCCAACAATTGTGAGGAGCGAGGGGCCCCGTGCAGAAAAATCCATGGCTGGCCTGGGCGGCCGTCGTCGTACCGGGGTTCGCGACGGCCTTGACGTGGCCGCTGACGGAAGGCTTCCCGCTCGTCAACCGGGTCGCGGTGGCCGTCGCCGTCGCGCTCGCCATCTTCGCGGTCGTTTATCTCGCGACCAAGGCCCTCGAGCGCAACGGCCGTTAGCCGGCTAGCGCGAGCGCGACGGCCGCGGCCTCGTCGATCGGCTCGAGTCCGTGGTTCGTGATCGCGTCGAAGCGCTCGTTGGCCGCCGCGCTAGGAATGCGCACGCGCGCCATGTAGGCGCGCTCGATCTCCGCGACCACTTGCTCGAACCCGTCACGCTGGGCCGCCCGCTGGTCCGCTCCCGTGCCGACGAAAGTCTCGCCGATTAGGCGGCGGCCGATTTCTTCGGCGACCCGCGCTGCGTCGCGGTAGTAGTGCTCGCCGATCGCGCGATGCCCTTCCTCGTGTGCGCGTAGCTTCGGCGGCGCGCCGCGCACGGTGTAAATGTCGAAGCGCAGGCGCGTGACGATGTCGAGCTCGTCGACATAGATGCGCGCGCGCGTCGCCGACAAGCGCTCGGACGAATAGGTCACGTTGGCGCCGAGCTCGAACGTGGTTTTACAGACGCCGGACTCCGGCGGCGTGAGCGGCGGCATGTCGCGCGGCGGCCGGCGCGGGTCGAACTCGCGCCGCTCCACGACGGGCTCTTCGCGCGTGACGCGCACGGCGCCGCTTTGCGCGAGCCCGCGCGCGGCGCACCAGCCAGTCAAGGCGGCGCCTAGCGCCAAGGCCGACCGGCGATTCATCGTCGGGAGCGTCATTTCTGGCAAGCGCCTCGATTAGTCAGCGGCTCTCCGCCGCCGCGAACTGAAGCTCGACGCCGTTGCCGGTAGGGTCGTGAAAGAAAAGCTGGTCAATGTCGAGCAGCGGCACTTGCGCCGTGCGATACGGAATACCGCGCTCGCGCAGGCGGCGCTCGAACTCGTCACGGCCCGTGCAGTTGAACGCCGCGTGCGCGAACGTCGTGACGGCGGTGTGCGAGCGGGCCTCGTTGCCGTCGGCTTCGCTCAAGTGCAGCACGGCGCGATCACCGGCATAGAGCCAATAGCCGAAGTGCCGAAACGGCGGCCGCTCGCCGACCGTGAGCCCGACGACCACGCAGTAGAAATCGCGCAGCTCGTCGAGCACGGGCCGTGCGGCGCGCAGGTTGTAGTGATCGAATCCGCGAACTTGCATGGCGACTCTCCGGCCGGCGCTACGCAGACGGCTGCGCCTATTGTAGTCGGCCCGTTCCGTCAGTTGGCCGGCTCGATGCGGTAGACAACACCGCTCGTCGCATCGCTCGGGTCCGGCGGCGTGCCGAGCGTGCGCTTCTCCGTCAGCGCGTAAAGATAGCCGTCGGGGCTCTGCTCGACGTGGCGCCAGCGGCGGCCGAGCGACATGAACAGCGAGTCGCGGCGCTCGGCTTGCGGCGCAGGCTGATCGAACGCGACGCGTTGCAGCGTCTGACCGTTGAGCGCGCCGACGAAGAGATGCCCGCGCCACGGCATGAGCTTGTCGCCCGTGTACCAGACGAGCGTGTTCGGGCTGATCGAAGGCGTCCAGTGCATGAAGGGCATCTCCATGCCTTCGCGATACCAGTGCTGCTCGGAGATGTCGTTCTTGTTGTAGAGCTTGCCGAGCGACACGAACGGCCAGCCGTAGTTCAAGCCCGCGCGCAGGATGTTGATCTCGTCGCCGCCCATCGGCCCGATTTCCGTGGCCCAAAGCTCGCCCGTCGTCGGGTGCCAGGCGACGTCCGTCGTGTTGCGGTGCCCATAGGTGAACACCTGTGGATTGGCGTCCTCTTTGCCGACGAACGGGTTGTCGGCCGGAATGCCGCCGTCGTCGCGGACGCGCAAGACCTTGCCGACGTCCCTGTCCAGATGCTGCGCGAAGATCCGCACGGTCATATCATCGGTGGCGTTGTGCCGGTCGTGATCGTTGATCGTGAGGTAGATCATGCCGTCCGGCCCGAACGCGGCGCGGCCCGCGATGGGCCCGCCCTGCACCCACGCGTTGGCCACGAAAATCTCCTGCACGTCGACGAGCGACGTGCCGTCGAGGCGCGCACGCGCGAGCGCGAGCGTGGTCATCGTGTCCGCGCGGTTCTTGATGTAGTAGAGATAGACGGCACGATTCGTCGCGAACTGCGGGTGCACGATCGCGGCTTGGAGCCCACCGGCCTCGAGGCCGTCGACGGGCCAGCCCGCGAGCGGCTCCGGCAACAGGGCGCCGTCGCGCACGAGGCGCACGCGGCCCGGCAGCTCGGCGATGAGGAGCTCGCCGTCGGGCGTGAACGAGAGGGTGCGCGGGCTCGTGAGCCCTTCGGCCACAGGCACGAGGCGCACGCGGAACAGGTCGCCGGGCGGGCATTGGCCCTGCGCTTGGCCGTTCGGCGAGCAGGAACCGGGCACGTAGGTGTCGAACACGAGCGGGTCGGCCGCGGGCGGTGGCGGCGGGCTCGCGACCGCCGGCGGCTCCGCGCCATCGGTACAACCGAAAGCGAGGCCGACGAGCAGCAACAACGTCGAGCGGCGTAACGTTTGTCTGTAGTTCATTGTCGTTCCTGTCTCGGCCGCGGGTGCGGCACGTTCAATCGAGATACTTCCAAGTGTCCGCGCCATCGAAGTGGCGCACGAGCAGCGGCGCGAACTGTTCGGGCGTGAAGCAGCGGCCGTTGATGGCGAAACGGCTGGCCGAGTCCTTTTTCACGCTTTCGTAGTGCGTGCACAAGCCGCACGTGCGGCAGTGGTAGAACTCGATCGTCTTGTCGCCCCAGAGATAGGCGACGACCCGGTCGCCGCCGGCGACGATGCGCGCCCGCGTGCGCGTGTAGTACGCCCAGAGCGCGCCGAGGCGCCCGCAGATCGAGCAGTTGCACGCCGTGACGCTGCGCGGCAGCCGGTCGGCTTCCATGACGACCGCGCCGCAGTGACAGCTCGCCCGGATCATGCCCGCTACCGCGGCAGCGCGCCGAAAAACGTTTGCATGTCGCGCGCGACGATCTCGGGCTCGATGGCCGCACCGGCGTCGATGAACTTCTGCTCGGCCGCCGTGAACGGCGGCGCCGCGCCGGCCGCGCCGATGATGCCCGTGAGGTGCACGCCGATGACCTGCTCGGGGGGCAGCTGATCGGGCCAGCGCGTGCGCTTGAGGCGTTCGTCGAGATCGGGGAGCACGGCGTCCGGAATGGCGAACAACCGGGCGTTGCACATACCGTCATCCTCGAGAGCTCGGTGAGCGGTGTTCACGGCGCGGGTTCGCTGAGCCTCGTCTCGTCGCCATCGGACGGTTCCTCGGGTGCGCCCGGACGCGGCGGGGCGAAGCCCTCGCGCCACAAGTAGGCGACCGTATTCAACGAGCCGCCGCCACGACCGGCGAGCGATATCACCCAGTGAGGCTCGAGGTCGATCGCGTCGATCACGTCGTGGAACGGAACGGTGCCCGGCCCGCCGGGTTGCGCCATTTGCAGGCGGCATAGGGTGCTCCGACACTCGACGCGCAGGTCGAGGAGCTCGAGCCCGTTGATCTGCGCGATCGTCCCGAGGACGTTCGTCTCCGCGCCTGCCGCCCATGCGGTGTCGACGGGCTCGGCGGCGAACGCCCGTTCGCTTTCGGCTATCCGCGGTTGAAAAGGCGGGAACTCCTGCTGGTTCTCGGTCGGCTGCGCCCGGCGGAAGGCCCGTTGGTCCTCGAGGAGCTGGGTCAGCGGCGTGGTGAGCGCTTCACCGGGCAGCGGCGAGCGCGGCGGCTCCGGCGCGGCGCGGGTCGCGCCGTCGGCCACGCGCTCTTGCGGCGCCGGCGGAAAGCGGGCCCGCACTTCGTCGCTTGCCGGCGGGTCGTCGCTAACGGCGACGGGTTCCAAGACCGCCGGTGGCAGCGAGACGGCTTCCGACACGGCGTCTTGCGGCTGCTCGCGGCGGAACCAGACGAGCGCGACGGCCAGGCCGAGCAACCCGGCTGCGATGATCAGCGCTCTATACCTCATCGAGACGGCCCTCCGCCAAGCGCATACCTCATTCGTGCTGCGCGCGCAGCTTCTTCGGCGCCTTGCGCTCCCAGGCCGAGCGCAGCAACGCTCCGACGTCGCGTACCTTGGCAGCGGCGAGGTGGACGTGCAGGTAGGCGATCTTCTTGCCCCACCACAGCGATTCATAAGCCTTCGGATCGATTGCCGTCATCATCTCCCGTTGCGCGTCCTCGACGAACACGTTGAGATAGCTGCCGTCGGGTGCGAGCGTCGCAAAAACCTTCCCCTTGACTCGAAACGACGCCAGGTGGAAATGCGGCTCTTCGCTGACTTCCGGCAGCGCGAGCGCCAAGCGACGGACTTGTTTGACGTTCATTCGGATCGCGCAGATACCACTGCGTGCGGAGCGGCTTAGATTACGCGCAAGCGCCGGGCCGCAGAAGACCTAGGGGTGCGGGTACTCCAAGACCCGGAGCTTGATGTCGGCGTACGCGGCCGTGATGAGGTTGCGAAGCGCGCCGTCGTCGACTTCTCGGCCCGGCCACAGCTTCACGTGGCGCCCGCGTCTGCCCGCGCCTTCGAGCAGATGGGCCGGATCGTCGAGCAGCGCGCCGTAGAAAAAGCCGACGTTGACGTGGTCGCGGTATGCGTTGACGTAGGCGAACGGCGCTTCGTCGACGCAGACGATGGGGTAACCATCGTGCAGCAGCTCCTCGACGTCGCGCCCGGACGCGCGCATCCACTCGAACCAGGTCAGCGCCATCGTCTTGAACGGCTCCGGCCGAACGCGGAGCCAGTCCGCGATCGCCGGATCGCGCTTCTTAGTTCCCGAGAACCGCAGGATGGTCACGGTTCAACCCAAGAAGAACAGGGCAAGCGCGATCGATCTCATCATTTCACCCTCGGGGCGGTCGTCACGGTCTGGCCTTGAAGTTACCGATGAGCTCCAGCGCTTCTGTGGCCTTCTCCTCCGGAACCATGATCGCGCGGGCGTTGAACGCGCCGATCTGGGGCCCGGGATACAAACTGCCGAAACCTGCGTTCTGAACGAAGCAGGGAATATCGTGAGCCTCGAGCATCGCGACCACGGCGAGCAGCTCGGCCTCTCCATCCGGTGAGAGCACCTTTACCAATCCCATTTCGTCACTCTAGTACGCTCGGGCGCTAACGCGCCGGAAGGAGCTTGCGACTGAGCATACCGCACGCGCTCGTGCTCCCGCGCCGATCGAGCGGCCTCACGCCCGCAGGGCCTCGGAACTCGCGAAAACGAGCGCCAGGTCTTACCATCGACGACCACCAAGGAGCGCCCATGCCGAATTCCCGACGCACGAACTTAGGCCCGCGATTGCAGCGCGCTCTCGTCGTGGCCTTCACGCTGCTGGGCTCGTCGCTCGCATCGGCGCAGTGGCTCGACTACTCGACGGCGGGAGTGCCGCGCAAAGCCGACGGCACCGTCGAGATGGCGGCCCCGGCGCCGCGCCTGCCGGACGGCAAGCCCGACTTCTCCGGAATCTGGATCAGCGCCAACCCCGACCAGGACGTCGCCAGCGACGGCCATGACTTAGGATCCTCGCCGCTCATGGCGAACATCGGCGCCGATCTTCCCGGCGGCTTGCCCTATCAGCGGTGGCTCGTGCCTATCGTCAAGGAGCGCACCGCGAATCTCGCGATCGACGACCCGCACATCCGTTGCCTGCCCGACAGTTTCATTCGCGCGTACGGGCTGCCGCACATGCTGAAGTTCGTGCACAAGCCGGATCTCCTGATCGTGCTCAATGAAATGAACGCGGGCTACAGGCAGGTGTTCACGGACGCGCGGCCGCTGCCCGACACGCCGAGCCCTGCGTGGCAGGGTTATTCCTCGGCGAGGTGGTCCGGCGATACGCTCGTGGTGGACACGATCGGGCTGCGCGACGACACGTGGATCGATTGGAACGGCAGCGTGGTGACCGAGTCGGCCAAAGTGCGCGAAGAAATCCGGCGTCCGGATTTCGGGCACCTCGAGATCAGAGTGACCGTCGACGACCCGAAGGCCTACACGAAGCCGTGGACGGTGACGCTCAAGCAGCGCATCGTCGTCGATGCGGAGCTGATCGACGAGATCTGCTTGGAGAACGAGCAGTTCGTCCAGCGCATGAAGTTGCCGAACTAGACCACCCCAGAAATTCGAGGGCGCCGAATGAAGACCATCCGAGCCGCGTTGCTTTCGTCGACCGCGAGCGTGCTCGCGGCCGTGCTGCCCGCGTACGCGCACCATTCGTTCCCCGCGCAGTACGACGCGGCGAAGCCGATCACGCTGACGGGCAAGGTCACGAAGGTCGAGTGGACCAATCCGCACATCTTCATCTATATCGACGTGCCGAACGAGGCGACGGGAGCGGTCGTCAATTGGGCGCTCGAGATGGGCGGCCCGAACGCATTGCTGCGCCTAGGCTGGAAACGCGACTCGCTGAAGCCCGACGACCTCATCACCGTCGAAGGGAGCCTGGCGCGCGACGGCAGCCCGCTCGCGAACGCGACGTCGATCGTCATGGTGGCGACGGGCCAACGCATGCTCGCCGGCTCGAGCCGCGAATCTGGTTCAGCGGCGCGCTAGCGGCCCGCGCTCCTCCGGTCCTCGTGGAGTCAATTTGCGCGCGCCGCTATGCTTGGCGGTCAGTCGCAGCTCGTGCGGCTCATAGGGAACTCGATCACGCGCAGCGCGCCGTTGCTGACGCCCTCGATTCGTGCGCGGAGCTTGGACTCGCCTTCTTTCGCATAAGCGATCCGTTGTGGGAAGTCGTGCTCCCGGTTCTCGAAGACCACCTCCGAGTCGCTGATGCGCAAGAGTGGGAACACCGTGGTCTGCTGGCCGGACGGGTGGGCGATGTAAGCGAGCCTCCCGTCGGGCAAGTAGCGAAGCTCGATGAACTCGAACTCGACGGTCTTGCCCTGTCTCACCGTACGGCTCATGCCGAGCATCGTGCCGCCGGCCAAGGGCATCCACTGCTCGCCCGAGCCTGGCTCGGCGTTCTCGCTGCTCCAGCAGCCGGCGAGCCACGCTACTCTCTCGATCTCCGGCTGGGCCGCAGCAGCGAGGGCGATGGCGCTGACGGTGAGGGCGGCGAAAACAGTCAGTACAGATGGCACGGAGTCTCCTCTTGTCGTTCAGCGAACGCGATTTGAAACCCTAGCGCTGTCGTGCGGTCGAGAGGTCAGGGGTGGGCACGTATGTCATGTTTGAACCTACCGCGCCAATAGTCTGCGCCTATACGCAACCATCGCAACGAAGGCGAGGCACGCAATCCCTACGGCCACGGGGAACAAGACCGTGGTTAGCGAGTAGTGCTCCAACGCAAGGACGGACAGGAGATTGCGCACCGCAGCCAGAGAATAGAAGCCAATGCGCTCGCCGTGCGGACGGAAATAGGCCGATCGAAATGTCGGCCCAAAGCCTGCGGCCACGCAAACGGCTGGCCTTCAATACACCTCAGGAGTGCTTCGATGAAAGCTAGTCAGTGTTGCAGTTCAAAGTTGATGTCAGGCGTCAATCCGCCGGCGGCAGCTGCGGATTCCATACAACCTCCCAAAGGTGCCGATCCGGATCCAGGAAGTAGCCGGCATAGCCCCCATAGAAAGTATTCTGCGCGGGTTTAACGATGGTTGCCCCGGCAGTGCTCGCCTGTTTCATCACCGCATCGACCTCGGTCTTGGATGAAACGTTGTGTCCGATCGTCACCTCCGTTGGCGAGGGAGCAGCGACGTCAAGCCCACAATCATGCGCGATGCTCTTACGCGGCCATAGTGCGAGCTGCAAGCCTGGCTGCAACGGGAAGAAAGCCACTGCTCCGAACTCGAACTCCCCGCCAACGATTCCCTCGGTACGCAAACCAAGCCCGTCTCGATAAAACCGTAGCGCTCGATCCAAGTCATCGACGCCGATGGTTAGCACACTGATGCGAGGGTTCATGAGTCGCTCAACATTGACGCATAACGCTCGCGTTCACCGCCGGCCCACCGACCGACAATGGCTGGCACTTGATCAACGATACGTGCGATCACTGACTAGCCCTCGTTGCGGCTCGCCGCCGTGCGGTGCAACCCGTTGTTAGCCGACACGGCGCGAAACCTCTCCCAGTAGGCTGCCACAAGCACACCAGCAATGGCCGGAAGCACAAGCCCCAACGCTAGCGCCGACGGATTGGTAGCGAGCTCGCCGACTTCGGCGCTAGGTGGCCAAACGAACATTCGCAGGATTGCCACGACAATGCCGCCGAAATACAGAAGTACAGCCCATTTCTTCAAACGCAGAAACCCATAACCTGCGACGAGCGCCGCGCCCTTCAACGCAACGTTGAACACCATGTGAGGGAACGTGAACGCGCTGCCTAGAATCAGGATCTGTGCGACAAACAACGCGGAAACAACGATGAGAAACCAGCCGAGCACCTTGATCGGGATTGGGACGGCAACTTCCGACTTCAAATGACGCGATGATCTATGCATGTCGGCTAACGCTGCGGATCAGCGACGCGCTGCCCACGTATCCCGAGAACCACTTTATCCATCCCGCGTTCGCTGCATGCGCTTGTTATGCGGCATGTGTCACCATCGTGTGCAGCACGGATTAATCTTCGCGAACGATAGCAAAGGAGCCAGGTCGTGCCGCTGGCCGCACCACCCACCCGGAGTTCAGAGTGGCGCTCCAGCCGTCCCCCTGCAGGGTGGTCCCTTCGAGTAGCCCGGTAACCGGTACGGACAATGTGGCCCCATCGGCAGCGCGCAAGACGCCGCCGTTCGCGTTGAGACGGCCCCATTGAGCGGAAAGGGTGAAATTGCGAAAAAACACGGTACCGGCCCCCGGAATGCCGACGTTGCCGGTGGTGTCACTGGTTCCGTTGCCCCTACCAGGCATCGTCAGCACGGGCCCGTCAACGAAGCGGCGACGCAACTCGGCGACGCGGACCTGCTGCACTCGATCGCGCGCCTCCTCCGCCGTTTGCAGCGCCGCGCCGTCGTAGCGCGCCGCTGCCGCGGCAACATCCGTCGTCGTCGGCCCGTTCGTTGCCGAGGCGAGCAAGTCGCCAAGGTCCGAGGTGACACGAACCTGTCGGCGCCATCCCGGCAGGAGCTCGTCCAGCAGCACGCCGTAGGCGGGTCCAGACGCGGCTTCGAAATTTCCGACGAAGGACAGCTGCAACTCGCCTCCTGCGGCTGCTACCGCTGCGGCACGGCGGGCATCCGCGGGCGAATCGGCCCAGGCCGCGACACCGGTGTAGGAGGCAAGCCCTTCGCGAATCTCGTCGCGCCGTTCGTTGTCGGCCGCGCCCGGAAACAGGCGGCGGCGTTCGCGCCTGAAAGCCAGCGCATCGGCGATCGCCTCGGCGCGGTCGCTCTCGCTCGACTCGACCGCCCGGCGCAGCGCCCGCCATTCGAGCTGCATCCAGACGCGCCCTTCGAGCGTATCGAGATGCTCGTTGAAGCCGTCGCTCGGCGATAGCCCCAGCTCGGGCTGAATGTGATGGAACAACCCGTGAAGCATTATTTGCTGGCGTGCATCGGCATCATTTGCCGGGAGCATGAACAAGGGCCAGCCGAACCACCGCAACCCGCCCCACGAGACGGGGCCGTCAGCGAAACCCGGAAAGCGGGGTGGCGGCCCGTCCGGTTCCGGCTGGCTTGTGGCACGCGTTCCGGTCCTTGGGTCAAAGATCACCATCGGACCACAGAGCGACACGCCCCACAGCCGACCCGCGTCTCGCTCGCAGAGCGTCGTGACTTCGTCGAAATAGCGCTGCGCGAGCTGCGGCTCGACCTGCGCATTCGCAGCCGCTGCGGCGCCAAGCAACGCGAGCAGGAATAGCGCGTTGAGATGGTATCGAGTCTGCATCGGAGTTATCCCCATCGAGAGCCTATCGCCAAACCATCGAGAGCTTGGCGGCACTGACACGCTCGCTATGTCGCCTAACGCCGCAGATCAGCGACGCGGTGCCCACGTATCCTGAGAACCACTTTATCCATCCCGCGCTCGCTGCATCTGCTTGTTAGGCGGCTGGCACAGCGCTGGAATTTCTGCGGCAGCGGCGGCGCTCACGGAGACGCTACCAAAAGCACTTCTTTGCTACGTAAGCGCCGATCCCAGCGAGGATAAAGAAAACGATGGTTAAGCCGCTGTGAGTGGAAAACTCTGCGACTCCGATACTTGAACCGCTGCTCATGCCCGACAGCAGCATCTTGAGCAAGCCGTAGCCGGCTGATGCAAAAAATATCCCTGCGAACGACGAAAGCCCGAAAACCAAAGTCTTAAGCGTCGCTCGAAACATTGCGTTGGACGAATAGAGAGTGGTCAGACTCATAGCTCCTCCTAACGTCACTAACGAATTATCCCCAAGCTGACAGGCTCAACCAAACACCGTGCAAAAGCGAAAACCTACGGGGGCCGCCTAACGTTCGCGTTCACCGCCGGCCCACCGACCGACAACAGCGCGCACATTATTGACGATCATTGCGATCCCCTCACGCGCCTGCGATTCCGCCGGCCGCCGTGCGGTGCAACGCGTTGTTATTCGTCAGGCCGCCCAATCTAACTTCAGCCGCTTCTTTTCGGCGGCACACTCACGCAAGTAGAGATTGATCAGGTTCTGATACGGGATGCCCGTCCCTTCAGCCAAGCCTTTGAAGTACTCGATCGTCGACTCATCCAGCCGAATCGTTATCTGCCGCTTGCGCTTTGCCAAGTAGGGGTTGGGCTTGGAGTCGGAGAAGTCATATCGCTTTTTCATGGTAGGTGCTCAGCGTAGTGATGTTGCTCTGAAGGATCCGCACGACGGGCCGAAGATGATTCGGACAACCTGGTCTGACGCCCTATAACAGTGACATACGACTAGAACGCGCAGTTGGGCACTCAATCCGAGGAGCACAAACCGATCCTCATCGTCTGAGTGCTCCGGATCAGCGATAACTCGAGCGTGTTCGTCGAAGAACGCTGTCCGGGCTTCCTCAAAGGAGACGCCGTGCTTCTTTTGGTTCGCGCGGTTCTTCCGCGCATCCCATTCGAAGCTGACGTCGGCCATGCCGACAGTGTAACTACAACGTAGTGCGGGTCAACCCTGACGTATAACGCTGTGTTGAGCGGCCGCGCGATGAACCTGCAAGCGCACCGCGAGCGCGCAATGAACATGACGCGCGCGCGGCGCGGCACTGATGGCGTATCACGGCCCGCTCCAACACGGTGTTATCCGACAAGCTTGTCGTAGTCCGAATGCGTCCCGATCCAGAACCACTGCAGGCCATCCGCGACATCGTGTCCAAGTGCGCGGTAGTGGTCGCCTACACGCGCGGACCACAGAGAACCGATTCGTTTGAAGTGCAGGGACGGATACTGCGGATTCTCCTTCAACAGAGCATAGTTCTTGTCAGCGAGTGCCCGCACTTCGGCCGGAAGCGCCTCATAGAGCGCCCAGAACTTGGGCGACGCGTAATGCTTCAAAGCTTCCGGGCCCTGCCACGCTCGAAGTCCGCTTTGGCCTCAGCGACCAATGTGTCGAGCTTTCCAGAACGAGCATCAGCCTCGATCTGAGCGTCCCAAGCATTCCAGTCCTGTTCGAGTACCCACTCGCGCAACTCCGCAAACTCCGACGCCGTCAGCTCGCGAATCTGCTGTTCGATGTGTTCAATCTTGCGCATACAGGTACTCCTAGGCGGCGAGTATATCCCTCACTCTGGCACGGGCCGAAACCTTGTCGGATAACGCCGCAGTTCAGCGGCGGCGCGCTGCCCTAACCAGCGCGCGGCATGTGCATAATGAAATGACGTACTTGCCGCGCGCATGTGACGCCGTATCACCGTCCACTGCAACTGCTTGTTATGCGCCGGCGTCATAGGCACCCGGATTGTGTCGCTCCATGAAGACCTCGGGCTTCCTGAGTGGTGTGAAGCCGAATTTCTCGTAAAGGCCATGAGCATCACGCGTCGCGAGCATCCATCGCCGCAGACCCTGCAATTCTGGATGGCTTGTGATGCACTCCATCAACCACTTCGAAAGACCTCTCCCGCGGTACTCCGATAACACGAATACGTCGTTGAGATAGGCAATGGTCGCGTAATCCGAAATGACGCGAGCAAACCCAACTTGCCGATGGCCGTCCAACAGCGCGAAGCACAAAGAGTGCGCCAAAGACTTCTCGACCGTGGTCGGAGGAATTCCTTTGGCCCAGTAAGAGGACGCAAGAAACTCTGCGATCACGGCGCGATCCATCCTGGCTGGATCACACGTGACGGTGAACGTGCCGTTAACCCAGGAGTTCATGAGACAAACCTCGCGCAAACGCATGATCGCGGCGCATAACGCCGCAGTTGAGCGGCCGCGCGAGGCGGTTTGACGCGCGACGCGAGCGCATAATGAAATGGAGCGCTCGCGGCGTCGCCGCGATGTCGTGTCACGGTCCGCTGCAACTGCTTGTTAGACGGAGGCCTCTTTGTAGGCACGGAGCACCGCATTGATCCGCGTTTGATAACCAGGACCTGCTGCCTTGAACCACTCCAGCACGTCCGCATCGACACGGAGAGATATCGTCGCCTTAGGAAGGACGGGCTTTAGGCCGTTTCTTACGATGACCCGAACTACGTGTTTTGGATCGAGTTCCGGATGGGCGGCCGTAACCTTCACCGGCTTTTGGCTCGTCCGCCGTCGGCGAGAGATGGTCCGCGATAGTCTCGAAGAAGAACGCTGCTTCATGGTGTGTTGCCCGACGAAAAGAAATGACTCGAATAACATCCGGCGATTCGGTGTGGACGATTGAGACCGGGACACCGCGCAGTAGTCCGAGTGTGACGAAACGTTGCTCCTTGTAACGAAACCGGTCGTCCTCGTACAACGTGGTAAGTCCGGCGAATACGAGCTCGGCATCAGCTAAGTCCAGTCCATGGCTTTTCAGGTTGGACTTGCGCTTGGCCTCGTCCCACTCGAATCGCATCTACAGAGTGTATATACGCCATCAGGCTGGTGCAACGTTTGCCGCCGCCGTCTAACGCCGCGCATCAGCGGCAGGGCAAAGTGGCGCGCATTTTGCGCTTCGCAAAATGCGTGACACTTTGACATGTCCGCTGCATGCGCTTGTTATACGGCGCCATGGCAATCCCTCGACGTCGTCTTTTGGCCAGGTCGCGGACAGCTCAAGGGCGAGTAGCGTCTCAATTCTGCGCGCATAGCTCAATAGCAGCGGCCCTGTTCGAAATATCGGTATCGCTCATCGTCTGTTCGAAGCATTTGCCGAAACGCTCGAATTCTTCGTCTAAAGGAATGCCAGCTCGCTGCAGAGCATCAGCCTCACACGGAAACGTGTTCGCCTCCAGACTCGAGCGATCGACCGCGTCAAAGGCATCACCGCCATTCCGCCCTGCAGCCGCAGCGCGCGAGAGCAGCTCGTCGACAGAAATAGACTGCCTTGCCGCATCGGTTTTCAGAGCGACCATAGCGCACTCGGCAACATCCGCCGCGTATCGTCGAGCGATTACTTCGCTATCAGACTGCGCCAACCCTAAGTTGGTCAGTCTCTGGATAACCCAGGTGCCGCTGAGCTGGTAGATCGCGTCGGCCATCCCTTGCTGGCGTCTGGCCAGCCGACCGTCGATGCCTTCTTCCGCGGGCGATCGAACCGTTTGATCCGACCCGACATCCGTATCGCGTGGTTCCTCCACTGCGCTGGTCGTGACGTCGAATCGTTCGGATAACGTTGGGGTTGGGAGCGTTACAGCGACTTCCCTCGCCGAGGAGGGAATCGACGCCCCTCGATTGTTCCAAAACACGGTGAGGCCCGCCGCAACGACAACAAGGCCCACGCTAACGACGATAGTCGCCTTCATCTAGCTAAGCCATTCTGCAACTGATCGTCTTGTGTTGAGTTCGCATGTCAGCCCAACTCTAGGCCGCCCGACGGCTGAGCGACTCCTCCGAAGTTCATTGCCACTACGATACGCCGTCCGCGCCGTATAACGCCGCAGTTGAGCGGCCGCGCGCTGCCGTGTGAAGCGCGACGCGAGCGCATAATGAAATGGAGCGCTCGCGGCGTCACCGCGATGCCGTTCGACGGTCCGCTCCGACTGCTTGTTAGGTGGCTGGCACGACATGTGGGGATTACTCGCATTCCGAGTCGTCATAGACGAAATGGAGCTCAGTCTCGCGAGTTGGCGGAATACGATCAAACACCCAATAGACGGATTGCTCGAGGGATTGCCCCGCGCGGAGTGTGACAGCGCCGACGTCAATTGGGTGGGACGCAACGCTGTCTTGGTATGTCGGGCTGTCGCTTTGTTCACCGAGCCTCAACCTGAGGCATCTGTTTCCGAACGTGGCAGGCTGAGCCGAGCGATTGGTGATCGTAGCCACACCGAACAGAGCTTGCTGTCCAGTCGAAAAAGGCCTGGGCTGCAGGTCAACCTTTGCGGTTATGACAAGGGCGCCATGCGTGAGGCCGACATCAGCATCAGGCGTACCGCAACCACAGAGACTCCAAGTCGCGATGCTGACGGGGAGGAACGCGGTGCAGTACACGATAGGCTTCATGTGCCGCCTAACGTCTCGGTTCAGCGGCGGCGCGCTGACCTACGTGCCTTGGCACTTTATCCATCACCGTCCGCTGCAACCGGTTGTTAGCCGGCACCGTGATGCCAGTGATCATGGCGTTCCCTACGCTCTTGCCGGTAGTTTGTAACCTCGAGACGAATACCATCCGGGCCTTCAAAGAAGGTTGCTGCGTAGTCGCTTGCGTACTCTGGATACAACCTTGGTTCTGTGGCGTTGACTCCGAGCGCGCGAAGTTGATTCGCAACCGCATGTACATCAGCCGCGGAATCGACACGCAGGCAGAAGTGATGGAGACCTGGAGAGTAAGGGTCGTGTTTCGCGGGCGCGCGGGACGGCCTTAGCACAAAGCCGAAGTGTCGATTGAAGTACTGAATGTGCGGGTCGCCCGCGACACTAAATTTGTTCTTGCGGAAGGCGAGGACGTCGATCATCACGCGGTCGTAGAACTGTTCTGATGCCTCAAGATCAGACACGGTTACGTAGATGTGATCGATTCCGATAACCTCAGCCACGAGCGAACTCCATTGGATGTCCGTCTAACGCTGCGCATCAGCGGCAGGGCAAAGTGGCGCGCATTTTGCGCCAGCAAAATGCGTGACACTTTGAACTGTCCGCTGCATGCGCTTGTTATACGGCGCCATCGCGATCCTCGGAACGTCGTCCTCCGGTTAACAGCGCCGACGTTGGAACTGGACTCGCGCCTCGTCTAGATCTAGACCTTCGACGCCATCGTCGGGCCAGCTCCCTTAACTGACGCATCAGGGCCCTATCTCAGCTTCGCGAGCTCGGCTCCACCGTTCTGAAACACCAGGCCGATCACCCGCCCGCGGTCGTCGGTTCGGAAAGAAACGACGCCACCGCTCGTATAGATGTTACGGTCGGAGTAGTTGAACATCGTGCCGGAAAGCGCGTCGAGTACGTACTCGGCTTCTGGTGTCTTCCCGAAAATCTTGTCCCCGCGTTGCTCGACCTCGAACACGACAGTTGATGTCCCGTAACCTCCCACGAACTTTGATAGATCCTGCGCGCGTACGCGCACTTCCGGAACGACATCATTTGCAGCCACGTTCAGGCGGTTGAGCAAGGAGCGAAGGGCGCTATTGTTGGGAGACAATAGCAGCCCCTGTTTCACGGTTTCCAGGGCAAGGGAATTGTTACCCATCCGAATGTACAGGCGACCCGCATAGAAGAATACGATCGGGCTCTCCGGATAAGACTCGATGGCTCTCTTGATGACCTGCTCCGCCTCGGGAAAGCGTCGACTCTCTAGCTGGCCAAACGTGTTAATCAGTACGTGTTCCGGAACCGGCACGGTGTATCCGAGGCGCTCCGACAGCGCAGCGTAATGTCTATCGATCGCCGCAAGGCCGCCTAGTTCGTAGAGTGCGAAAGCGTCGGTCTCCCAGCCATCGAAAATGCTCAACAACCCCTCGTACACGCTGAGGAGCGGGACGACCATGTGCGATTCGGAGTATCGGCGAAACGTGAAGCGCAAATCGCCTTTACGCTGGGCCCTCATCTGCAAGTAGGAGGATAGTTCGTAGGACTCGGCGAGCGGGAACCCTGTCCCGTTGTCTACTGTCATGAACACGTCGGCGTTCAGGTTCAGTTCCTGGTTACTCTCGAGGAAGGCGGCGACGGTTTCGGGCATATCAAGCTCAGAGCGCTCGCCGAACGCAGGGGCAATCGCGATGTAGCCCCGGAATGTCCCCGGCGCATTGATCATCGTATAGAGCGTGTACACGCCGGCGCTCGACCACCCCACGAGGATCCGATACGGGCGCGTTCGGTAGTCACGATCGATCGTCGGAACCAGCTCGTCCGTGATGAACGTTAGGAAGGGCGACGAGCCGGGAGCGGCAGCGGAGTTCATGTCCTCGAAGCGATTCGTGTTCGGAATCCCGATCACGAGCATCGCTGGAATCTTGCCGGCAGCAGAGAGGAAGTCCACCGTAGCGCTCACGTGCTGGAAATGTTCGTCGCCATCCAGAACGATCAGCACCGGATAGCGGGCGTTGCTGATGTCGTAACCCGGGGGCCGATGCACCTGATAGTTGCGCACCTCGCCCAGGCTCGCCGACCGAAGCTGAAGTCGATGACCAACGGCGATGGGCTCGCCAACGGTGGCGGGCTGCGCCGAAACGCAAAGGCTGAACAGGCCGAGCGCCAACGTCGAAAGGCTGATTCCGAGTCCCAATCGAAGTCCCATGGCAACCCTCCCCCGCTAACCGCAGGTCACATCGACGTGCCGCTACGATACGCCATCAGCGCCGCCTAACGCTGCAGTTGAGCGGCCGCGCGCTGCCGTGTGAAGCGCGACGCGAGCGCATAATGAAATGGCGCGCTCGCGGCGTCGCCGCGATGCCGTTCGACGGTCCGCTCCAACTGCTTGTTATGCGGCTCGCGGTGAGGACGTACTCCAC
>CAZCZE010000007.1:0-23188 GCA_964503125.1 uncultured Gammaproteobacteria bacterium | reverse complement strand
CCCTCGGTCGAACTAGCGAAACTCGCTGCCTAACCCCTCTTTTCTCCCCGCGCCCCGCCACGGCCACGCCCCCCCCCGTCGGCGCACTGGCACGTGCGCCCACGAGCCGCAGGGACGCACTTCCGGCGTGTCTCGGGAGAGGCCTTCGCGGCGCGCGGGGAGAAATCTGGGGTTAGCCTGCGAGTGTCGCTAGATCTACCGAGGGATTCTCCAGGACTTCGCGGGGGATGCGGGCGCGCGTGGCGACGAGCTTTTTGCCGGCCGCGAACTCGCGCGGGCTGTTGACGGCATCGACGGCGAGCAGCCGGCCGCTCTCGAGATAGAAGGCCGCGAAGCTGCGCGTCGCGGGCTCTCCCCGCAGCACGACCTCGTCGTGACCTTGTGACAGCCCGACGATCTGGAGCTTCAGATCGTACTGGTCCGACCAGAACCACGGCACTTCCGAGTAGGCCGTGGGCGTGCCGAGCAGAGTGGCGGCGGCGACCTTCGCCTGGTGGACCGCGTTCGGCACGGACTCGAGGCGAACGCGCCGGCCGAGCAACGGTTGCGGGTGATTCGTGCAGTCGCCGGCGGCGACGACGCTCTCGTCGGCCGTGCGCGCGAACTCGTCGACGACGATGCCGTTGTTACACGGCAGCCCTGCCGCCGCCGCGAGCTCGACGTTCGGCACGATGCCGATGCCGATGACGACCGCGTCGCACGGAAACGAGCGGCCGTCGGTGGTCTCGGCCGCGGTGACGCTCGCGGCGCCGCGGAACGCGGCCACGGCCGCGCCGTAGTGCAGGACGACGCCCGCCGCGCGATGGCAGGCATCGTAGAACGCCGCGACCTCGGGGCTTGCCGTGCGCGGCATCACGCGGTCCGCGGCTTCGAGCACGGTGACCTCGTGGCCACGCGAGCGCACGACGGCGGCAACCTCGAGGCCGATGTAGCCCGCACCGACGAGCAGCACGCGCGCCCCGGGTTCGAGCGACGCGACGATGGCGTCGGCGTCGGCGAGCGTGCGCAGATAGTGAACGCCGCGCAGCGCCGTGCCGGGCACGTCGAGCCGGCGCACGCGGCTGCCCGTCGCAAGCAGCAAGCGATCGTAGGCCAGCGTGCGGCCGTCGTCGAGGCGCACGCGCCGCGCGCCGACCTCGAGCGCCTCGACGCGCCGGCCGAGCTCGAGCGCGACGGCTTTGTCCGCATAAAACGACGCGGGCCGCAGGAACAGACGCTCGCGCGCGAGCTCGCCGACCAAGTACTTCTTCGACAGCGGCGGCCGCTGATATGGCGGATGCGGCTCCTCGCCGACGAGCGTGATCGCGCCCGCGAAATTTTGTTGGCGCAGCGACTGCACCGCTTGGGCGGCGGCTTGGCCGCCGCCGACGATCACGAGATGCGTAGGCATCGAGTGCTATATTCGAAGGAGGTGGGCTGCGAGTCTAGCAGCGGTCGCGAGGAGCGCTTAACCGCCATGGTGCGAGCGATTCGTTTCGGCGCCTTCGGCGGGCCCGAGGTGCTCGAGTACCGCGAGGTCGAGCTCGACGCGCCGCGGCCCGGCGAAGCCCGCGTCGCGCACCGCGCGATCGGCGTCAACTTCATCGACGTCTATCACCGCACCGGGCTCTATCCGCTGACGTTGCCGAGCGGGCTCGGCGGCGAGGCGGCGGGCGTCGTCACGGCCGTCGGCGAAGGCGTCACGCACGTGAAAAAGGGCGACCGCGTCGCCTACACGGCGCCCGCGCCGCTCGGCTCGTATGCCGACGAGCGTAACGTCGATGCGCGCTGGCTCGTGCCGCTGCCGCCCGGCATCGACGAGCGCACGGGCGCGGCGATGATGCTCAAGGGGCTCACGGCGTGGTACCTGCTCACACGGAGTTACCGCGTCGCGGCCGGCGACTTCATCTTGCTCTACGCGGCCGCGGGCGGCGTGGGGCTCATCGCTGCGCAATGGGCGCGCGAGCTCGGCGCGCGCGTCATCGGCGTCGTCGGGTCGCCGGCCAAGCGCGAGCTGGCGCTCGCTCACGGTTGCGAGCACGTGCTGCTCTACGGCGAGGACATGCCGAAGCGCGTGCGCGAGATCGCCGCCGGCGGCGTGCCCGTGGTCTACGACTCGGTCGGCCGCACGACGTTCTTCCAGTCGCTCGACTGTCTTCGCCCGCACGGCGTGCTCGTGAGCTTCGGCAACTCGTCGGGCAAGGTGGAACCGTTTCCGCTCACCGAGCTCACGAAACGCGGCTCGCTGTACGTGACGCGGCCCACGCTCTACGACTTCATCCGCGAGCGCCGCGATCTTACGACGGGGTGCGCCGAGCTCTTCGGGCTCGTCGAGCGCGGCCGCGTCAAGATCGAGGTGCACCAGAGTTACGCCCTGCGCGACGCGGCGCAGGCGCACCGCGACCTCGAAGCCCGACGCACGACGGGGTGCACGGTGCTGATTCCCTGACGCGCATTTCCGCGTGAATCGCCGAGATTCGCGAGTGGCGTGGCCCGCGCGTGCCCGCTAGCGTGGCCCAAGCTTGCGCAAGTCAGGGAGGACTGGTCGTGCAGAAGCAGCGCCACGAGATCGAGCTCCGCTGCGCATTGACGGCGGCGTTCGCCGCCCTCGTCGCCGTCGTGGCCAAGGGTCGCTGGGGCAACGCCGGCATCGTGCTCGACGGCGCGCAGCCGCAACCGCAGCCGGGTTGCCGCTACTCGCAGCAACGCGGCCAAGTCTTGCGGCGCGGCACAGTGCTCGCGTGCCTCAAGCCGGTATCGATGACGCTCAAGGAGACCCTGCTCGACCCGCCGTGCTGCGTCGAGCTGCGCCTTCATTGGCGGCTCGAGCCCACGGACGCGGGCGCCTGCGTCGTGCTCGACGCGCGCTACTCGCTGAACGGCGCGGCTGCGCTGCGCCGCCGCCACTGGCACGAGCGCATTCACGGCCATTGCACGCGCATGCAGGGAGCGCTGGTGTCGTGCATCCTCGGAGCTCAAGAAACGTGATGCCGTTTGCAGATTCGGTGCGGGGCGACCTTATACTCGAAATCGAGCGGCAAGCACTGCTGTTTGGTGCGGCAGCGCGACGCCGATTCGGTGGAGCATCGCTTGCGGGCACCCGAGTCTTCCGTACACGCGGTCACGAGCCTCCAGGAGTTCTTCAAGGACTCCGTCGCCGCAGCCATGGCCAAGCAAGGCGTGGCGGCCGACGATCACACGGCCTACTACGTCGTCAATCTGCTGACGCTGTTCGCGCGCCACGAAACGCTCTACGAGCGCGGCGAACCCGGCCCCGGGCTGCAGCCGCTCGCGCTGCTGCTCGCGGCAGCCGCGGAGAGCCGCGACCGCGAGGTGCACAACGCCATCTTGCGGCGCGTCGGCGACACCTCGCTGTTCGTCGCGGGCTTTCTGGGCGACGGCTTCGCGCGCAAGCTCGTCGACGTCGACTACTACATCGACATGGGCGGCGCCGCCTACGGCCGGCTATCGGACGGCGTGCGCGGCACGCGCGACGGGCGCGCGTTCGGCACGGTGTTCGCCGAGCTCGCGGCGAAGTTCCGCGACTTCGTCGACGTGCTCGCCGAGATTCGCGACTCGGGCCGCGGCGCCGCGATCGACGTGCTGCGGCTCTACGAGGTCTGGCTGCGCACGGGCAGCAAGCGCGCCGCGAGGCTCCTGCGCGAGCACGGACTGACGCCCAACGCGACGCTCAACGTCGCGACGCGCCACTGACCCATGCAGCTCTGCAAGCTCGAGGCGTTGCTCCACGAGCTCTATGCGCTCGACGTCGCGTACGCCGTCGACGACTTCCTCATCACCGACGCCGCGCTGGCGGACTCGCTCGACGGCGGCGGCCGCAAGATCGACGAGAAGCTGCTCATCGCCGAGGCCGACGGCGAAGCCGACGTGGCGCTCTATCTCGAGCAGGAGCTGCTCGAGCGCCTCGAGCGCCGCGACCCGCTGACGCGCCTCGACGCCGACAATCTCGCGGACTTCTGGGCCGCGCTCGAGGGCGTGAGCCACTTCACCTACTACGCGTGGAACGCGGCGCGCGACAAGCCGGTGTCGTTGTTCGAGCTCGAGCTCCAAGCCGAGGTCGACAAGTTCGTGACGACAGAGATGCTGCTGAGCGCGCAGCGCGGCCGGGCGCCACGCGGCCTGCACGGCTGGCTGTTCGACGCGCCGACGCTCGACCCGGAGCTCGACGACGAGGAGCGCGAGCGCTATCGGCTCGCCAATCGCTACGCGGCGAAATACTGCCGGCGGCTAGCGCCGGCGCAGGGCGGCACCGACGACGCGGCGCAGCGGCGCGAGCTGCGGCGCTTCTATCGGCTGTCGCAGCGCTCGAAGCTCGCGCACATCGACGCCGCTAATTAGAGCCGCCGCTGCGTTCTGCAGCCGCTTTGACGAGGATCGCCTCGGCAGCCGGGAACAACCGGCCCGTGTTCGCGAGGAACACGCCGCGCGTCATCGCGAGCGCCGTCCACCCCGTGTCCGTTTTCGCGTCGAGCTTCGCGCCGTGGTCCACGAGGTACTGCGTGATCGACGGCTGGTTCGAGATGATCGAGCCGTGCAGCGCGGTGCTGCCGCTCCAGCGCGGGTCGCCCACGCCGAGGTCCTGGAGCGCGCGCAAGTTGTGCGGGTAGTAGAGCAGCGTGTACTCGGGTTCGCCGATCATCGCGAAATCGCCGAAGTCGGCGACGGCGTTGATGTCGTTGCCGAGCTCGACGGCGGTCTTCACGGCCGTAAGGCGTTCGGCTTCGGGCAGCCCCGTGTGCGGCCCCGGCGTCTCGCCTTCCCAGGTGTCGAGACCGGCCGCGACCATGAGCGGCGTGATGCCGAAGCGGTTCGTGATCATGGGGTCCGCGCCGTTCTTGGCCAGCAGCCGCATGAATTCGTGGTCGCCGTTCTTGGCGGCAACATAGAACGCCGTCGCGCCGTTGTAGGTGAGCAGGTGCCGGCCGAGCAGCAGGCCCGGCGGATTGCGCGTCGTGCCGCCGAGCGGCTCGAAGCGGGTCTCTGCCCAGTCGACGCGCACGTTGGGATTCGCGCCGCGGTCGAGCAACAGCTGCGCGAGCTCGAGGCTCGTGACCTTGCCCGTCGGCCGCGGCGCCGCCGTCGCGAGCTCGCCCGTGCCGCCGGCGCGGTCGGTGGCGCCGGGCTTGCGCAGCCACGCGATCGTGTGCAGCGGCGAGGCGCGCGCATCGGGCAAGTTGGGATCCGCGCCGTGCTCGAGCAGCACCGAGGCCACTTCGTAGAACGCGTTGACTAGGCCCACGTTGAGCGCGCTCGTGCCGTCGGGCGCCAAGTCGTTGGCGTTCGCGCCGTGCTCGAGCAGCAGGCGCATGGCTTCGAGCTGCGCATTGCGCACGGCGAACAGGAGCGGCGTGAACCCGGCCTTCGATTTGGCCTTGACGTCGGCGCCCGCGCCGATGAGCGCGCGCGCCGCTTCGACGTTGCCTTCGCCGGCCGCGAGCATGAGCGCGGTCTGCCCGCGGTAGGCTTCCGTGGCGTCGACGGCGGCGCCGTGCGCGAGCAGGGCCTCGACGGCGCCGGCGCGGCCGTTGAGCGCGGCGCTCATGAGCGGCGTCTGGCCCTCGCGCGAGACGGCGTTCACGTTCGCGCCCGCGGCGAGCAAGCGCTCGACGATCGCGCGATTGCCGTTCGAGCTCGCGAGCTCGAGCGGCGTGACGCTGAAGCGATTCTTCGCGTCGACGGCCGCGCCGGCTTCGAGCAGCAGCTCGACGGTTTGCTCATCGTCGCGCTGCGCGGCCCAGTGCAATGCCGTGCCGCCGTCGCCTTCGGCCGCGTTGACGTCGGCGCCTTGGTCGAGCAGCGCATTGACGGCCACGGCGTCGTGGCGTTTGACGGCGTCGATGAGCGGTGTTGCGGCCACGGCCAGCGGGCAGCATCCCAAGATCAGCGACAGGACCCTTACCGACGCATGCATCGCCCGTTCCCCCAAGGCTTCACCGGAGGAATATACGCCGGGGTCGCGACTGGGGCCAAAGAACGGCCGTGCTCGGGCTGCGCGGGGCGGCGGGCGCACCTCGAAGGCCGCGCACCGCACCTGACGGCGGCGGGTGTACCTCGAAGGCCCCTCCCGAGACCGTCGGCGCACAGGGATGTGCGCCGCCGAGCCGCAGGGATGCACTTCCGGCGTGTCTCGGGAGGGGCCTTCGAGGTGCGCCCGCCGCCTTGCGATAAGCGTCCCGCGGCCGGAGCCGCGTGAGGCCCAGGCTGGACATGGCAAGCCATCCGTGAACGCCCTATCCTCTTGCGGAAAGGCTGTGGGCGAAGCGTCATGAAGCGGTACGTGGTTGGGCTCGTAGTGTTGGTACCCGTCGCGGTGGGCGGCGTGTGGTGGTTCGCGCGGCACGCCGACGAGAGTGCGACGCGCGACCTGTTCGGGCGGTACTGCACGGAGTGCCACAACTCCGTCGACTTCACGGCGGAGCTCGTCATCGAGCCCGGCAAGCTCGCCGCGATCGGCGCGGAGCCCGAGCACTGGGAGAAGATCGTGCGCAAATTGCGCGCGGAGTCGATGCCGCCCGACGGGCCGCGGCCCGACCGCGATGCGTACCTCACGGCTGCGGCGTACGTGGAGCGCGAGCTCGACGCGGCGGCCGCAGCGAGCCCGACGCCTGGCGACGTGCCCGCGTTCCGGCGCCTCACGCGCACCGAGTACCGCCACGCGATCCGCGACCTGCTCGCGCTCGACGACCTGCCGAACGAGCTCGATTTCGAGCTCTTGCTGCCCGCCGACAACGCGGCGAGCGGCTTCGACAACATCGCCGACCTCTTGTTCGTGTCGCCGGTCGTCATGGAACGGTACATCGCGGCCGCGCAGAAGATCGCGCGGCTCGCCGTCGGCGACCTGCGCGCGCCCGTCATGGTCAACATTCACCAGCTCTCGGAGCAGCAGCCGCAGGATGAGCGCGTCGACGGCCTGCCGTTCGGCACGCGCGGCGGGCTCGCCGTGCCGAGCTACCTGCCGCTCGACGCGCAGTACGTCATAGAGGTCGAGACGGCAAGCGCGGCCGGCGAGCCGCACGAGATCGAGCTCAGCGTCGACGGTGTGCGCGTCGCCGTCGCCGCGATCGGGACCCTAAGCGGCCCGCGCCGCGGCAGCGAGCAGGCGGCGTTCCGCGTGCCGTTGACGGCCGGACCGCACCTCATCGGCGTCACGTTCGTCGAGCGCTCCGAAGCGCTCGACGAGGGCATCACGCGCAGCCGCATGCGCGGCCGTGGCACGTTGCCCGCGATTGCGATGGCCACGATCCGTGGCCCCTACGACCCGACCGGGCCCGGCGACACGCCGAGCCGCGAGCGCATCTTCGTCTGCACGCCGGCCGATTCAGTTGCCGCGCCGCGCTGTGCGGAAGAGATCCTGCGCGCGCTCGCGCGCCGCGCGTATCGGCGCCCCGCCACCGACGCCGACGTCGCCGAGCTCATGGCGTTCTACGACATGGGCCGTGAGGAGGGCAGCTTCGATACGGGCATCCAGTTCGGGCTCGAGCGCCTGCTCGTGAGCCCGCAGTTCCTCTATCGCGTGGAGCGCGAGCCGGCCGAGGCCGGCGCGTTCCCGGTCAGCGATCTCGAGCTCGCGTCGCGGCTGTCGTTCTTCCTCTGGAGCAGCATCCCCGACGACGAGCTGCTCGCGCTTGCTGCGAGCGGCGCGTTGCGCGAGCCCCGCGTGCTGCGCGCGCAGGTGCAGCGCATGCTCGCCGACGCGCGCTCCGAGGCGCTCGTGACGAACTTCGCCGCGCAGTGGCTTTACCTCCGCGACGTCGCGGTCAAGGACCCCGACATCTTCCTGTTCCCCGATCACGACGTGTCGCTGCGCCTGGCGCTCGAGCGCGAGACCGAGCTGTTCGTCGACAGCGTGCTGCGCGGCGGCGGCAGCGTGCTCGAGCTCGTGACGGCGAAGCACACGTTCTTGAACGAGCGGCTCGCGAAGCACTACGGCGTGCCCAACGTGCAGGGCAGCTACTTCCGCCGCGTGGATCTCGGCGAGGACAGCCGCCGCAGCGGTCTCCTGGGCCAGGGCAGCATCCTGACCGTGACCTCGTACGCGACGCGCACCTCGCCCGTGCTGCGCGGCAAGTACGTGCTCGACAACCTGCTCGCGTCCCCGCCGCCGCCGCCGCCGCCCGACGTGCCGTCGCTGGCGACCGAGGACGCCACCGACGGCGCGCCGCTCACGCTGCGCGAAGCGATGATCCGCCACCGCGCGAACCCCGTCTGCGCGAGCTGCCACGCCAAGATGGACCCGATCGGTTTCGCGCTCGAGCATTTCGATGCCGTGGGCCGCTGGCGCGACGACGACGCAGGGCTGGCCATTGAGGCCAAGAGCGAGCTCCCCGACGGCAGCGTCATCGACGGCCCCGAGGGCGTCCGGGCCTTGCTGACCGACCGTCCCGAGCTGTTCGTGAGCGCGCTCACGGAAAAGCTCATGATGTATGCGTTAGGAAGGAACGTGCAGTACTACGACGCGCCGGCCGTGCGGGCCGTGGTCCGGGCGGCGGCCGCCCGGAACTACGAGTTTTCGGCTATTGTTGAGGGGATCGCCGCGAGCGTGCCGTTCCAGATGCGGGCGGGGCGCCCGGCGGCCGGGGCTACCGTGGCGGCGGCACCGGCGATTGCGGAGGACGAGCCATGACGTTCAAAACGGGCCTGTTCCTGAGCCAGAAGGCGCTGCCGCGCCGCACGTTCCTGCGCGGCGCGGGCGCTGCGCTCGCACTGCCGTTCCTCGACGCGATGGCGCCGGCCTTCGCCGCCGATCGCGCGCCGTGGACGCCGCGGCTCGGCTTCATCTACACGGGCAACGGCATCGTCCACCAGACCTTCAAGCTCACCGGCACGGGCACGGCGTTCGAGTTCTCGCCCGTGCTGCGGCCGCTCGCGCCGTTGCGCGAGTACCTGACGGTCTTGAGCGGCCTCGACCACGCGCAAGCCAACAACTTCGGCGACGGCACGGGCGACCACCCGCGCTCGTCGGCGGCCTGGCTCACGGGCGTGCACGCCTACGACCGCACGCAGCCGGGCGTCGAGGTCAAGCTCGCGACGACGGCCGATCAGCTCGCGGCCGACGTGCTCGGTGCGCACACGCCCGTGCGCTCGCTCGAGCTCGCCGTCGACACGGCCACGCAAAGCGCCTGCGACTCGGGCGACTGCTTCTACGTCAACACGGTCTCGTGGCGCAACGAGACCACGCCGAACCTCACGGAAAACCACCCGCGCGTCGTCTTCGAGCGGCTGTTCGGCGACGGCGGTAACGCAACGGAGAGGCTCGAGCGCACGCGCAAGACGGCCAGCATCTTGGACTCGGTGCGCGGCGAGGCGCAGCGGCTCGCGGCGACCGTGGGCGCGAGCGACCGCAGCAAGCTCGCCGAGTACCTCGACTCGGTGCGCGAGATCGAGCAGCGCATCGGCGCGGCCGAGGCCGACGGCGCCGCGGACGTGAGCCTGCCGGAGCGGCCCCTCGGCATTCCGGACTCGTTCGACGACTACACGAAGCTCATGCTCGACTTGCAGCTGCTCGCGTTCCGGACCGATACGACGCGCGTCTTCAGCATGATTCTCGCGCGCGAGGTCAGCAACCGGCCGTACCCGCACATCGGCGTGGCCGACCAGCATCACGCGGCCTCGCATCACCGCAACGATCCGGGGCTCATCGAGAAGAAGACCAAGATCGACGCGTACCACGTGGCGCTGCTCGCGTACCTCGCGGACAAGATGCGCGCCACGCCCGACGGCGACGGCTCGCTGCTCGATCAGAGCCTGCTCGTTTACGGCGGCGGCATGGGCGACGGCAACCTGCACCAGCACACCGATTTGCCGTGCGTGCTCGTCGGGCGGCTCGGCGGCGCGATCAAGGGCGGTCGGCACCTCGCCTATGAGAGCGGCACGCCGATGACGAACCTGCTCGTCACGGTGCTCGACAAGGTCGGCGTTCCGGTTACGTCTATCGGCGACAGCACGGGGCCGCTCGCGCTCGACTCTCTCTCGGCCATCTGACGGGCGCTTTTCTGCGGCAATAACAGCCGCGACCCTTTAGGGCAGCATCAAGTCCGCGCAGAACTGCGTGAACGGCAGGACGGTGGTTCGGCCGTTCTCGAAGTGGCGTTCGCCGAGGTGGACTTGATAGAACACCGGTATCTGCGTTCGCTCGGCGAAGTAGCGCGCGGCCGCGCTTGCCTCCTTGTCGCCCGTTTTGCACTCCACCGCGAATTTCGCTTCGCCGTCCTGCATCACGACGAAGTCGACCTCGCGGCCGTCGGTGTCGCGGAGAAAGCGCAGCTCCATTCGATAGCCTTCGACGTCCTCGAGCCAGTGACAGTACTTGAGCAGTTGGCCGGCAACGAGGTTTTCGAAGCGCGGGCCCGGCTCGGGGACCATCGACCAGTCCCAGAGGTATAGCTTCTGCGCCTTCTTGAGGGCGCGGAAGCGTTTGGAGCTGAACGGCGGAACGCGGAAGCACACGTATAGGTTCTCGAGGATCGTGAGCCAGTGCTCCGCCGTCTTGTGGTCGACGCCGAGATCTTCGCGCAGGCTCTTGACCGACAGTGTCGAGCCCACCTTGCCGGGCAGGAGATCGACGAGCTGCTCGACGAGCGAAATTTCGCGCACTCGCTCGAGGTCGCGCAGATCCTCACGCACCACGCGCGTCAATCGCTGGCGCTGCCAAAGGCGCAGGTCGCGGTCGTTCTGCGCGAGCAATGGCTCGGGGAACCCTCCGAAGTGCAACAACGCGGCGAGTCGCTCGGGCGCGGCGTTCCGGTCCTTGCCGACGAGCTCGTTGAGCGAGAAGGGGTGCAAGCGGAAATAGCGATAGCGCCCCGCGAGCGAGTCGCCGCCTTTGCGGTAGTGATCGAGGCGTGCCGAACCCGTTACGACGAAGGTTCGCGACCCCTTCTCCGTGTCGTATAAGCCCTTGACGAGGTTGCGCCAGCGCGCGTACTTGTGAATCTCGTCGAGCACGACGAGCGCTTGCTGCGCGGGCAGCTCGCCCGCGCGCAGGCGCGGCGCGACGCGTGGGTCGTCCCAGTTGAGGTACGCCGGGTGCTGCGGGCTCGGAGGCTCGAGCAGCGACAGCGCGAGCGTGGTCTTTCCCACCTGGCGCGGGCCACCGATGAACGCCATCTTGGTCGCGAGCGCGGCCACGATTTCGGGGCGCAGATAGCGAGCAATCGTCGTCAATCGGTTTCCTCTCGGCGAGTGAAGTGGAGTGTAGTCCGTTTTATTCATGAGTAAAGTGGACTACAGTCCATTTCGTCCAAATCGCGCCGAGGCACCGTAAGCGCGTCTCCACTTGAGCGTCTAGGAGCTCATGCGCGGCAAGATGGCGACTCGATGACGAAGGCGAGGCAAGACCGGTTTGCCGCGTTGGTGCAGCCGCACTTCGCGGTGCTCTGTCGGGCCGCGCTGCGCCTCACGCGCCAACGCCAGGACGCCGAGGACCTGCTCCAAGAGGTCTGCGTGCGCGCCTATTCGTGCGCCGAGGAGCTCGCGGCTGTGCGAAGCCCGCTCGCGTGGTTGCTGCGGGCCGAGTACCACCTGTTCGTCGACTTCGCGCGCCGGCGCGGGCGTTCGCCGTTCGTGACCGCCGTCGACGGCGGCGAGCTCGCGGAGAGCACGGCGAGCGCCGAGGCCGGACCCGACCGCGTCGTCGACGCGCAGCGCGGCCACGAGCGTATCGCCGCCGTTTGGCAGCGCCTCGATGCGGACCAGCGCGCGCTGCTCGCGCTGCACGCCGAGGGTTACGGGCTCGACGAGCTCGCGCCGATTCTCGGCATCGCGAAGAACGCCGTGAGCGCGCGCCTGCACCGCGCGCGGCAACGGCTCGCGAAACTGCTTGGAGCCCAAGCCGGCGGGCAGCCGGCGCTCAACCTGCTTACAGGCGAACCATGAACTGCGAAACCATCGATTCGATTCTCGACGACCATCGTGCGGCGCGCCTCGGCGCTGCCGAGCGCCGCGACGTCGACGCGCATCTGCACACGTGCGATCGCTGCGCCGAGGCTTGGACGCTGCAACATCTGCTCATGGGCGAGCGCTTCGACGCGCCGCCGCCGGGCCTGTTCGAGCGGCTCGCGAGCCGACTCCCTGACGTCGCTGCGACTCCGGCCCCGGCCGCGGCTGCGGGCAGGCGTCGACGTTGGCTGTCGCCGGCGCTCGCGGCGGGCGTGCTGCTCGCGGCGGGCGTGGCGCTGTGGCGGCTACCGGATCGGGCGCTCGTCGAAAGCGTGAATGCTCTCGTCGAAAGCGTGAATGCGCCGACGCTCGCGGTGCAGAGCGTAATCGTCGAGTCGCTGCGGCCGGCACCGGAGCTCATGGCGAGCACCGACTACGAGCTCGTCGGGCCGGGGTCGCTGCCGGCGATGTCGGGCGGCCGCGTGCAGGTCGTCGAATTTTTCGCTTTCTGGTGCAATCCCTGCTACGCCTTCGAGTCGGAGCTCGTGCGCTGGAAGCAAGCCGTGGAGCCCCGCATCGAGGTCGTGCACGTCCCCGTCGTCTGGAATCCGACCAGCGAGCTGCAAGCGCGCGCGCACTACACGGCCGCGGCGCTCGGCAGGCTCGACATCGTGCGCGGACCGATGTTCGAGGAGATCCACCGGGGCGGTAACGCGCTCGACTCCGTGGAAGCGCTGGCGAAACTGTTCGCGCGGTTCGGCGTCGATGTCGCGGCGTTCGACGAGGCGTTCAAGTCGAGCGCCGTCGACGCGCAGGTCGCGCAGGCCGCGGCGCTCGCGCGCGAGTACGGCATCACTTCGACGCCGACGCTCGTGATTGGCGGGCGTTACCGCACGAGCCCGGGTTTGGCGGGCTCGGCGGAACGGGCCTTGGCGGTCGCGGAGCGGTTGGCCGATCTCAGCGACGACCGGTGTGCGGCCGACGAACGCGGAAATCCCTCACGTGAGGGATTCTGCACCATCGCGGTGCAAACGCCGGCCGTTCAGTAGTCCAATTTCGCGAGAAAGTCGCTGAGCAGCCGGTTGAACTCTTGCGGCTTTTCCATCATGAGGAAATGGCCGGTGCCGGGGATCACGTGGTATTCGAGCTGGGAGTAGAGACGTTTCAACCCGTCAGGATTCGCCACCGACGACATCCCGGCATACACGCCGAGCGCGGGCACCGAGACGACGTCGTTCGTCCAGGAGGATTGATCCCACGTGGCGACCATCGCGCCGTCGGCCGTGGCCTCGCTCGTGCCCAACATCATTTTGAGGATCTGGTCCTGCACTTCAGGCGGCGCCGTGCTCGCCATGCCGCGGGCGATGCCCTCGCGCATTCTTTGGCCTTCTGCGCCGATCATGCGCGGTCTTGCGACGGGTGCCGTTCCGGCGAGCTGCACGAGGCCGTCGACGAGCACGAGCCCTGCGACGCGCTCCGGATACATGAGCGTGTACTGGCGAATCACCGGTGTGCCCATGCTGTGACCGACGAGCACGGCCTCGTCGATTTCGGCCTCGCTGCGTACGGCTTCGACGGCGCGCGCGAAGATCTCCATCGAGAACCGTCCGCCGTTGGGTGACTCGCTCTGGCCGTGCCCGGGCAGATCCAAGGTGATGACGCGATACTGCTGACTGATGGCCGGCACCTGGTACTGCCAGGAGGTCGAGTCACACGTCCAGCCATGGACGAAGATCACGGCATTTGGGCCGTTCCCCGTGGATGTCCAATGGATGTTGATGCCATCCACCGTGGCGGACCACGCGGGAGCTCCGCTCACGAGAGCCCCCAACACCGTGGCGACGATCATCGACCTGCGCATGCACGATCTCCTACCCCACGATTGTAGTAGATACCTCGTCCCGGGCTTGGGTTGCGGCGATTCTCCAGGTACTGTCGTAGAACTGTCGTAAGGGATGCGCAGAAGTGCCGCCGGTTATTCGTCAAGGATTCCGCGGGTTCTCTCTATCTTGTCGGGGCTTCCGCAAGAGCAGGGCGATCGTCCCTCAATAAGCGACTCGCGCGCGCGCGCGGCTACGCGAACTCGCCGCGGCCCCGCGGATACTGTTTTTCCCACTCGCGACCGTTCGTCTGGCGGACGCTCATGGCTTCCACCGTGCCCGCGTCGAGGCAGCGCGCGTTGACGCTGAAGCCGTCGGGATGCGACCGTGGCACGTAGAACGACTTGACGCCGCAGACCGAGCAGAAGTGATGTTTCGCCGTGCCCGTGTTCCACGTGTACGTGGTCAGCACATCGGCGCCCGCGACGAGCTTGAAGCGCTCGGCGGGCACGATGAGGTGCAGGTAACCGGTCTTGCTACAGATCGAGCAGTTGCAGTCTGTCACGTCGATCTTGGCCGGCGCGAGCACCTCGAAGCGCACGCGCCCGCAATGACAACCGCCGCGGTGCGTGATCATCGGCGCGCCGTTCACTGCGCTTGCAGGAACAGCCGGTAGGCCGGGTTCGCGGTCTCATCCCAGCACGTGTAGCCGAGCTTCGCGAGGTGCTCCGCGAACACGGCGCGGTCCGCGGCCGGCACCTGCACGCCCGCGAGCACGCGGCCGTAGTCCGAGCCGTGGTTGCGGTAGTGGAACAGGCTGATGTTCCAGCGATCGCCGACGGCCTTGAGGAATGCGAGCAGCGCGCCGGCGCGTTCGGGAAACTCGAAGCGGTAGAGCAGCTCGTCCTTCATGCCCGGCACCTGGCCGCCGACGAGGTGGCGGACGTGGAGCTTGGCGAGCTCGTTGTCGCTCAAGTCGAGCACCGTGTAGCCGAGCGTCGTGAGCTGCGCGACGATCTCGGCCGCCTCGGCCTGGCCGCGCTGCAACGATACGCCGACGAAGATGCGCGCCGTGGCGCCGGGCGCGTAGCGATAGTTGAACTCCGTGACGTTGCGCGCGCCGAGCGCCTCGCAGAACTTGAGGAATGCGCCCGGCCGCTCGGGGATCTCGACGGCGAGCAGCGCCTCGCGGTGCTCGCCGATCTCGGCGCGCTCCGTGACGTGGCGCAGGCGGCCGAAGTTCATGTTGGCGCCGCTGTTGATTGCTACGAACGTGCCGTGACTGCTCAAGCGCCGCTCGGCGTAGCGCTTGAGTCCCGCGACAGCGAGCGCGCCGGCGGGCTCGACGACGACGCGCACGTCCTCGAAGATGTCCTTGATGGCCGCGCAGATCGCGTCGGTGTCGACGAGGATCATCTCGTCGACGACCTCGCGCGCGATGCGGAACGTCTCTTCGCCCACGCGTTTGACGGCGACGCCGTCGGCGAACGTGCCGACGCGGTCGAGCGTGACGAGCGAGCCCGCACGCAACGAGTCGTGCATGCTCGTCGACTCGACGGGCTCGACGCCGATGATCTTGATTCCCGGGTAGCGGTGCTTCAGGTACAGGCCGATGCCGCTGATGAGCCCGCCGCCGCCGACGGGCACGAACACCGCGTCCGGCACCTTCGGCCACTGGCGCTCGAGCTCCGCGCCGATCGTCGCTTGACCCGCGATGACGTCGGGGTCGTTGAACGCGTGCACGAAGCAGAGCCCTTGCGCGGCCTCGAGCTGGCGCGCATGGGCGCTGGCCTCGTCGTAGGTGGCGCCGTGCAGCACGGCCTCGCCGCCGAGCGCGACGACCGCGTCGATTTTGATCGACGGCGCCGTCGTCGGCATCACGATGACGGCGCGCAGCCCGCGCTTGCGCGCCGCGAGCGCGACGCCCTGCGCGTGATTACCGGCCGAGCTGCAGATGACACCGTTCGCGAGCGTGCTCTCGGGCGTCTGCGAGATCTTGTTGTAGGCGCCGCGCAGCTTGAACGAGAACACGGCTTGCAGGTCCTCGCGCTTCAAGAGCACGTCGTGGCCGAGCCGAGCGGACAGGCGCGGCGCGCGGTCGAGCGGCGACTCGATCGCGACGTCGTAGACCCGCGCACGCGCGATCCGCTGCGCGTAGCTCGCGGCGATCGGGTAGTACGGCTTCGGCTCCCTGCTCATGGCTCACTCGCGGCGCAACGGCACGCAGTTTACCGGGCGCGCAGCGCGCGCGCAGCGCGTTGTCCCCTCGACCGCTGCGCTGCGAATGACGGCGGTGGGTGCACCTCGACGGCCCCTCCCGAGACCGTCTGCGCACAGGGACGTGCGCAGACGAGCCCCAGGGATGGTCTTCCGGCGTGGCTCGGGAGGGGCCGTCGAGGTGCGCCCACCGCCTTACGCGATGCGCCCAACAGACGGTAAGCGAACGGCTAAGCGGCGGGCGCCTCGAGCAGGTCGGCCATGCGGCGCGTCATCTGGTCGTACTGGAAACCGGCGATCTTGTAACGCCAGCCGCCAACCTTGGCGTTGATGCGCGCGGCCTCGGCTGCCGGATCGGGGGCGGTGGTCGCGGCGGGCTCGGCCGGGGCAGCAGCGGCCGCGGCCGCTGCTTGCTCGGCGTCGACGCTGGCCTCGACGCTCACCCAGCTCTCGTCGTTGCGCTTGACGCCCGTGACGCGCACGACGAGCCCGTCGAACGTGCGGTATTCGACGATCGTCGGATCCACGGCGGGATTCGCGGCCGCGGGCTCGACGTCCTCGAGGGCAAGCTCGCGCAGCGCGTTGGCGCTGACGTTGGCCACGCCGGGATACGAGAGCTCGCGGCCCGCGGGGATCGCGGCGACGTCGAAGTTCGTGAGCTCGGGGCCGGCCTTCGAGAGGCGGACGACCTCGCCGTCGGCGTGCGTAATCGTCACCTGGCGCACGCGGTCGCCGCGCACGTCGACGATCACGGAGTCGACCCACTGCGCGGCCGCGCGCGGAAAGTCGGGATTGCGGTCGATGAGGAAGCTCTGCGCTTCGTCGGCGCGGCGCGCGTAGCGATACCTCGCGCCTTCGGCGTTGCCGAGAACGATCGTCGGCAGGTCGCGGCCCGGGGCCGTCAGCGTGACGCTCACGCCCGCGGCCGCGGCGCCCGCCACGTCCTCGACGCCGAGGCGGTCGTAGAGCTCGGGGTTGGCCGTTTTCTGCTCGAGAACACGCGCCTCGGCGAGCCCCGTGAGCGCCTGCCGCAGCTTCGTCGCGCTCGCGACGTAGCCGTGCTTGTCGGTCACGATCCAGTTGTCGGGGCGCCGCTCGAGCGTCGCGACCGTCTCGCCGTTGGCCTTGACCACCGTGACGCGCTCGAGCTCGCCGAGCGCGTCCTCGAGGCCGGGGACGAGCCGATTGCCGCTGCCCGCCGACGGCGTGCCGTCGCGCTCACCGAAGATCGCGAGCAGCACGAGCGCCACGAGCGCGACGGCCAACACGATGACGGTGCGTAGGCTCATGTGGGCGACTTCCGGCGGCGGCGCACGACGACGACGCCGAGCGCCGCGATCGTGAGTAGAACGGGCACGAGCGCGATATTGACGACCTTGAGCCAGGTGCCGAGGCGGTCAATGTCGGCGTCGAGATTGCGGCGCACCGCGCGCAGCTCCTGGCGGATGCGGACCTGCTCGTCGAGGAACCGCTGAATCTCGGCCTGCTGCTCGGGGCTCATGATCAGTGAGCTGCCGCCGTCGTTGCGCGCGGCCTGGAGCTCGCCCAAGCGTTGTTCCGTCTGCGTGAGCTCGGCTTCGAGGCGGTCCTCCGTAGCGCGGAACTCGAGGTCGGCGCGCCGGCGCAGCTCCTCGACTCTAATGAACGGGCGGGTGTAGGTGGCGCGGCTGCGCAACCCGACGAGCGCCGCGCTGCCCGAGAGGTTGTCGAGCGCGTTGATGACGAAGTCGCCGTTGTTCGCGAATGCCGACAGGAGCCGCTGTCCCAGGAAATTCTGGGCTTGCACCCAAAGGCGGTCGCTCAAGATATCCACGTCGCCGACGAGCACGAGGTTGGCGTTCTCGGTCGAGGCCAGGTGCGCGGCGCCAAGCGCGGCGTCGACGGGCGCCTCGCGATCCTCGTTGGTCGGCGCGCCGCCCGGGAACGCCGACGTGAGCGGGCCCCCGAGGCGCGCGGCGAGCACGTATTGCTTGCCGTCCGGGATGAAGCCGTCCAAGAGCTCCTCGGGATCGGCCAGGAACAGGAAACGGTTGCCCGGCATGAGCCGCGACTCGAGGCTCGACTTAAGCAGCGGGGTCAGCGTGGCCGTCGCGCCTTCGGCGAGCTCGAAGTGCCCGGCTAGCCCCACGTTGACGAGATTCAAGCCCGTCGTGATGGGGTCGTCCTGGCTCATCGCGTCGGCGTCGAGGCCGAGCAGGCCGATGTGGCGGACGGTCTGGAACCGCGAGCCTATTTGCAAGGCGTAGCGGTTGTCGGCGACGACGCTGGTGGTGTCGAAGGTGACGCCCCAGGCCGCGAACAGCGGGTCGAGCGTCGAGCTCGAGCCCGCGGGGAGGCCGAGGCCCGTGGGATCCGCGCCGCCGAGCACTTCGGCGTTCGGATCGACGAAAACGAGCGCGCGGCCGCCGCGCATGACGAACTGGTCGATCGCGTAGAGCGTGCTGTCGTCGAGCCCTTGCGGGTGCACGATCCAAAGCACGTCGACGTCGTCGTCGACCTTGAGCAGGCTCGGGGGCAGCGTGCGCACGTCGAGCAGCTGCTGCGCCTGCTCGACGGAGACCCAAGCCTGCGTCGGCTGCTGCGTCTGCGGATCGAAGCCGCCGCCCACGGGCGCGCTCGTGAGGAGCCCGACCACGGGCTTGTCGGTGGTCGCGAGCTTGTAGACGAGCCGCGCCAAGTCGTACTCGAGCAGCGCCTCCTTGCGCGGGTCGGGGTCGAAGAACGGGATCCGGTCCGTCGTGCCGACGCTGTTCGTGCCGGCCAGGCCGAAGTACACGGCCTCGCCGTTGGGACCGATGGGGGCGCCTTGCAGGCCGAGCTGCTCGGCGCGGTCCTCCTCCTCTGAGAACGGCAGCGGGTCGACGACCTCAAGCACGAGCTTGCCGTCGGGCGCGGTCGCCGCGAACTCCTCGAGCATCTCGCGAACGCGCGTCGCATACGAGCGAATCGTCGGCAGCGTCTCGGTCGCTTCGTTCGAGAAGAACAGATAGAGATTGACCGGCTCGTCGATGTCGCGGAGCACCGCGCGCGTGCCTTCGCCGAGCGTGTAGAGGTCGTTCTCGGTGAGATCGATGCGGACGCCCCGCAGCCAGGTGTTGCTGATCATGACGGCGACCACCAACGCGCCGAAGAGCAGTACGAGCGTCGAGTAGCCGAATCGTTTACGCGTCGTCGGGCTCATGGGTTCAATCCGCTTTCTTGAGCTCGAGCACGAGAGTATTGGCGTAGAGGCACGCCCCGATCACGAGCCCGAAATAGACGAGATCGCGCAGATCGATGACGCCTTTGCTGATGAACTCGAAATGCGTCTGGAACGACAAGCCCGCGAGGCCGTCGACGAGCCACTGTGGCGCGATGCCGGAGAGCATCTGCTGAACGACGCCGAGCCCGGGAGCGAGCAACGCGAAGCACGTCACGACGGACAGTATGAAAGCGATGACCTGGTTTTTCGTCGCGGCCGAGAGGCAGGCGCCGATCGCGAGGAAGCCGCCCGCCATGAGAACGCTGCCGAGATAACCCGCGACGATGACGCCGTTGTCGGGGTCGCCGAGGTAATTGACCGTGATCCAGATCGGGAACGTGAGCAGCAGCGCGATGGCCGTGAACGCCCACGCCGCCAGGAACTTGCCGGCCACGGCCTGCCACGCTTCGAGCGGCAGCGTCATGAGCAGCTCGATGCTGCCCGACTTTCGTTCCTCGGCCCAGAGCCGCATGCTCAAGGCGGGCACGAGCAACAGGTACAGCCACGGATGCCAGTAGAAGAACGACGCGAGATCCGCCTGGCCCGTCTCGTAGAAGCCGCCGTAGAAGAACGTGAACCAGCCCGAAGCCACGAGGAAGATCACGATGAATACGTACGCGATCGGCGTCGCGAAGTAGCTCTTAAGCTCGCGCTTGAATACCGCGAGAACGCCGTTCATGCCGCGGCTCCGCCCGTGATCGATCGGAACACCTCGTCGAGCCGGCCCGATGTCCCGCGCGCTGCGAGGCTGCGCGGCGTGTCGTCGGCGAGGATCTTGCCGTGCGCGATGATGATCGCGCGATTGCAAACGGCCTCGACCTCCTCGAGCAGATGCGTCGAGATCACGATGATCTTCGACGTCGCCATGCGGCCGATGAGCTCCCGCACTTCGTGCTTCTGGTTCGGATCGAGGCCGTCGGTGGGCTCGTCGAGGATCAACACCTCGGGATCGTGGAGGATCGCCTGCGCGAGGCCCACGCGCCGCCGGTAGCCCTTCGAGAGCGTGTCGATGGTCTGCTCGAGAACGCGCTCGAGGTGCAGCAGCGCGAACACCTCGTCGAGCCGCTGGCGCCGGACGTCGGGCCCCATTCCGCGCGCCGCGGCGATGAACTCGAGGAACGAGCGCGGCGTCATCTCGGGATAGCAGGGCGCGCCCTCGGGCAAATAACCGATGCGGCGTTTCGCCTGCACGGCTTGCGTCTCGATGTCGTGGCCGCAGACGAGCACGCGGCCGGCCGTCGGCGACAGGAAGCCCGCGACGATGCGCATCGTCGTCGTCTTGCCGGCGCCGTTCGGGCCCAGGAAGCCGAGCACCTCGCCGGGCACGACGCGAAAGCTCAAATCGTCTACGGCGCGTAGCCGGCCGAATTCTTTGGTCAAGCCTTGGACTTCGATCATCGAGAACCCGCGGGGCGATCGTGGGATTTCGGGGTCATCGTTCGGATCCGTGCGCGGTGGTTCGAGTTGGGTGAGTATAAGCGCGCGGGTTACGAAACGAGGCACGCGAGCGGTCCGATGGCATGAGCAAGCGCGAGCAATATCCACCGGTCGAGCCGTACGGCCACGGCTTCATCGCCGTCGGCGACGGCCACGAGCTCTACTACGAGCAATGCGGCAATCCGGGCGGCAAGCCCGCGCTGTTCGTGCACGGCGGGCCCGGCGCCGGCGGCGACGTCAACGCGCGGCGCTTCTTCGATCCCAAGGGTTACCGCATCGTCGTGTTCGATCAGCGCGGGGCCGGTCGCAGCCGGCCCCACGCCTCGCTCGAGGCCAACACGACCTGGCACCTCGTCGCCGACATCGAGCGGCTGCGCGCGCACCTTAAAATCGATCGCTGGCTCGTGTTCGGCGGCTCGTGGGGCAGCACGCTCGCGCTCGCCTATGCGGAGACCCATCCCGGCGCCGTCAGCGAGCTTGTGTTGCGCGGCATCTTTTTGCTGCGGCAGGTCGAGCTCGACTGGTTCTATCAGTTCGGCACGAACATGCTGTTCCCCGAGCACTGGCAGCGCTACCTGGCCGTCATCCCGCCCGAGGAGCGCGCCGACCTGCTCGGTGCGTACCATCGCCGGCTCTCGAGCGACGACAAGGCCGTGCAGCTCAGCGCAGCGCGCGCGTGGTCGGTCTGGGAGGGTGCGACGAGCTCGCTCTGGCCGAATCCGGCGCGCGAGGAGCAGTTCGGCGGCGACGAATTCGCGCTCGCGCTCGCGCGAATCGAGGTCCACTACTTCGTCAACCGCGGCTTCTTCACGCACGAGAACCAGCTGCTCGACGGCGTCGACAAGATCCGGCGCATCCCGGCCGTCATCGTCCAGGGGCGCTACGATGTCGTCTGTCCGATCGACACGGCGTGGGAGCTCCACCGCCGCTGGCCCGAGGCCGACTTCCGCGTCGTCGTCGATGCGGGGCATTCGGCCTACGAGCCCGGGATCACGGCCGAGCTCGTCCAGGCCACGGACCGCTTCTTGCAGAGAACCTGAGATAGGCATGAACCTCTTGCAGCTCGTCAACGCGGAGCTCGTCAACGAAGGCCGTAGCTTCGCGGCCGACGTTCTGATCCGCGGCGATCGCATCGAACGCATCGGCGCCGGGACCGTGCCGCGCGGCGCGACGGTCATCGATCTCGCCGGCAAGCATCTCCTGCCCGGGCTCATCGACGATCAGGTGCATTGCCGCGAGCCCGGCCTCACGCACAAGGCCACGCTCGCGACGGAGTCGCTCGCGGCGCTCTGCGGCGGCGTCACGAGCTTCCTCGACATGCCGAACACGCAGCCGCCGACGGTCGACCGCGCCGCGCTTGCGGCCAAGCGCCGGATCGCCGCAGCCACCTGCCACGTGAACTACGGCTTCTATCTCGGCGCGACCAACGGCAACCTCGAGGAGATCAAGCAGGTCGGGCCCGCCGACGCCTGCGGCATCAAGGTGTTCATGGGCGCTTCGACGGGCAACATGCTCGTCGACGACCCCGCCACGCTCGAGGGCATCTTCGCCGAGGCGCGCCTGCCCGTGGCCACGCACTGCGAGTACTCGCCGCTGATCCGCGCGAACGAGCAGCATTATCGCGAGCGCTACGGCGAGGCCGTGCCGATGGCGGCGCATCCTTTGATTCGCTCGGCCGAGGCCTGCTATCGCTCCTCGTCGCTGGCCGTGAGCCTCGCGAAGCGCCACGGCACGCGGCTCCACATCCTGCACCTCACGACCGCGCGCGAGCTCGAGCTGTTCGAGCGGGGCCCGATCGAGAACAAGCGCATCACGGCCGAGGTTTGCGCGCACCATCTATGGTTCGACGAATCGAGCTACGCGACGCTCGGCGCGAAGATCAAGTGCAACCCCGCGATCAAGACCGCCGTCGATCGCGCCGCGCTGCGTGCCGCGGTCGTCGACGACCGCATCGACGTCATCGCCACGGATCACGCCCCGCACACGCTCGAGGAGAAGGCGCGCGGCTACTTCGAGGCGCCGTCGGGCCTGCCGCTCGTGCAGCATTGCTTGCCGCTGTTGCTCGAGCAGCACGCGCAGGGCCTCTACAGCCTGCCGAAGATCGTCGAGAAGGTGGCGCACAACCCCGCGCTGCTGTTCGGCATCGTCGAGCGCGGTTTCATTCGCGAGGGTTACTTCGCGGACCTCGTGGCCGTCGACCTCGGCGCCGCGACGCGCGTCGATGCCGCGCAAGTGCGCTACAAATGCGGCTGGTCGCCGTTCGAGGGACTTTCATTCCGCGGCGCCGTCGCCTTGACGGTGCTGAACGGCGTGCCCGTCTACCGCGACGGGCAGCCGCTCGAAGGGCCGCGGCAGGCGCGGCCGCTCGAGTTTCGGCCGCGCTGACCCGGATTTCTCACCGCGCGCGAACGGCCCCTCCCGAGACACGCCGGAAGAGCGTCCCTGCGGCTCGGCGGCGCACATCCTGCGATCTCAACTGGTCGATGCAACAGCAGCATCGAGTGCCTCGGCGGGGCAGTGCCAGCCAAGGGTTTGTCTGGGTCGGCCGTTGAGCTCCGCAGCCACTTTATCGAGACGGGCTTGAGAGTGTACGGAG
>CAZCZE010000006.1:0-45545 GCA_964503125.1 uncultured Gammaproteobacteria bacterium | reverse complement strand
CGCTCCAACGTGCTCTCGAGGGATCTCTTCAACTTGTCGGCCGCGCCATCGACGGCGTCGCCCAAGCTCGCGGCTTGGTGCGTGACGGCGGTGGGCTGGCGACCCTCGAGGCGAGCCTCCATCATGCAGCGCTTATCGTCTTGGCCACTCTTGTCGCTGTTCTGGTCGCTGAGGTGGACTTCTACCCGTGTGATCCGATCGCTGAATCGGCTTAAGACGCTCTCCACCACGCCCTGGACGTGGATGGCGAGTTCCTCGCGCCCTGCAATGTTGCTGTCTGTATTGATCTGGATTTGCATCGCGTTCTCCTCGGTGATCCGTGTCTGCTTAGTACCGGTAGATGGCGGCCAGCCCCGTGCGCGATGGCATCCCCGCAGCGGGAATCACCAGCACCGTTCCGCCCTTCTTCGCGACCAGCTCGCTCAGATCATCGAGCAGGTCATCGATGTGCGGATCGCTCAGGTTGGCGATCTCGACCCGACCTGTCGCGCCGTTGAGCTGGCCTGCGATCTGGCGACCGGCGTCGATAAGCAGAGTCTCGGCCCGACCGGAGGTGGAGTCCTCTGCGACTTCCGCCAGATCGTCGCTTCCAACGCTCTTGGAGCGGGCTTGCTCGAACTCTTCACGCAGGGACGTCAGCCGCGCTTGATATCGAGGCTCGACGGCCTGCCAGGCGAGCGCGCGGAGCTCGTCGGCCGGCAGGGAATCGGGGTTGAATCTAATACCGTCGTGGACGAGAAGCGGGTTCTGGCTGCCCCGGTGAAAAAGGTGATGGTGTTCCGGCAACGCCGCTAGGATCAGTGGAAGCCCAGAGGGCTTGGTGTAGTGCGCGAGAACCGCGCGATCGACGGCGCCGAAGAACCGCTCCGCGTCGATGTCTGCCTCGTCTGCCTTCCCGCCGTGGCCGTGATGCATTCGGTTGCTTGCCCCGCCGACGCCCCCGTAGGAAGCGACGGTCTGGTGCGGTTCAGTCAGCTCCTCCTCGAACCCCGTCCAGGGCACCACGGACACGAGCTTCGGCTTGCCCTCAGTGAGCGTGCCGGTCTTGGAGGGAGCAGCAGGCAGATCCTCCCACGATGGTGGGCCGTCGCAACAAGGGCGGCCGGTTCCGACGCTCAACACAATCAGCGCCGCAATGCCCAGCGTGCCTTCCTGAGCGCGCGCCATGCGGAAACGAAAAACGACCAGCTCGGGCAAAGGATTGCCGCGCTTGCGAAGAAGAACAGCCACAGGTTCAGCTGCAACCCGAACGGCGGCGCGGGCGGCTCGAACATACCTCCCATCGGTGCGTAGACGAATATCGGGACGGTAAAGATCAGGCAGATCCAGAAACGGTTGCGCATGTCGCGCACCATGGCCGGCAGATCCATGCTGCTATGGCCCATCTCATGCGCCATTTCCGCCAACATCGCGGGCTGCGCCGCCCAGGGCGTGCAAATTTTTGCTTGGCATTGCGGCGCGGCCTCAGCGAATGGACGTTTATGCTCGTCTTGATTTAGTTACAGGTCCGTGCGGTGGCATACATAGGCGCCGTGGGGCAAGACATGCATCCCTGCGAGTCATCGCTCTCTCCGATCCATTCCGCGCTCGCATCACTGGGCGAAACGCAAAAACTGAAAGGAACGACATGCGACCGAGACTGCCGACGGTGTCCGCTGCCGCGGGCCGAAGGCAACGTGCTCAGCGCACGAGAGGAGCGATCAGATTTCTAGAGGACTTTGCTGACGAATCGATGGTTGGACGCAGCCACATTTTTTCCTCGTCTTTGTAGGGGCAGAGCGAGCCTTGGTCGGTTCGTTTTCGCCTTGTTCGCATTTGCATCGGCTAGTGTTGGTGCTACAGCCGAAATGCCTTGACTGGGTCGACGGTCGACAAGTCGCTAACGTGGGCTACCGCGAATGTGCTGATCCACGCGCCCCCCGGTTCGCCCTGAGCGGCGTGCCCGTCGAGTCAACAGCGATGGTGATCGCGTTTGATGCGTTTGCATTGATCGTCTTCTCGGTGCTAGTCGCTACCGGCATTCCGCTGCGGCGAGATCGAGAAACGCACAAGCGCCTGATGCTACTCGCCTCAATAGCGATCATCGACCCTGCAATCTCCAGGCTGCCGGGCGTCATCGAGTTTCCGTTGCTGATTGCGATCGGCTGGCTCGCGCTCTTGGTGGCGGTGATCGTGCATGACTTGGCTCGGACGAGCCGTATACATCGCGCGACCGCACTTAGAGCGCTCCTATTGATCGGCAGCCACGTTGCGGGCTTTATCATCGGCTCTAGTCCGCTCGGTCGAGCACTGATTGAATGGTTGGAGTGAGCGGCTATGACGTCGACTGGTTTGTCCCCGCGCGGCAGAATGGCGCTCTCGCACGCGATATGCGCCGCGCAGACGCTCCGACGACCTCACCGATCTGAGCTTCGACCGCCGTGTTCTTGAATCTCACCGGCACGCGGTGATGCGCTTACGGCGCGGTGGCAGGTGCTGCTCGCCGCTATGGTGCTAAGAGCGGGTTTTCCGGCAAGTAGTAGCGCACGACGACCGACGCCGAGTCGGCCAGCTCGCCGTCCACCGCTCGTGGTCGAAAGCTCCCGTATTGGACCAGGCGGACCAAGTCTCTCTCCTCCGCCCGCGTCGCATCCTCGCTGCTGTCCAAGATCTCGATCTCTCCGGATTCGCCGTATTTGGTGATCGCGAATGCGACGTCGATGAAACGCGACGACTCCGTGGACGCGAGCGGGTTAGGCGCGTACGTCGGCAGCGCTACCGGCAGCTCGGGCGAAAACATTTCCGCCATTGACTCGGAGGCATCGTCGCCTTGCCGTAGCTCCACAACGGCCTGCTCGTAGAGGTTGAGCGCGATCTCGTCGGCACCGGTGGACTTGCCACTGCTGGCGAGGTGCTCGGTCCGAAGGTACCAATCCCCGAGCTCGGCGTATGCGCTCGCGCGAGCGGCGGCCGGTGCGCCGCTGCGGACCTCGTAGAAGACCAGACGCATGAGGCTGGCCCACCCACCCACGCTCGAGCCGCCGACCGGGTCCAGGCAGCTGTCGACGAGCTCCGACTCGAGAATCTCGCGGAACGTTCCGGCCGAGCAAGAGACGAATCCTCGCTCGAACGGCAGGCTGAGGGCTTGTTTCTCGAGATCCCGGAGCTCTTGGCTTGCGTAGTCGCCGTTCCTGATGAGCACCGCGATCGCGTCGGCGTAGTTCCGCAAAACAGCCCCGCGAAGGCGCTCGACGACCGTGCGCCAGGTCCCGTACTCGCAATTCCGGGCGTCCGAGACAGGAACCGGTGCGCTGCGCTTGCCGCGCACGGTCTCGCTGCGCGACAGTTGCGCGGGCATGGCGCCGGTGCCGCAAGGGACATAGATCCCTGGAGGCAAGTCTCCGAAACCCGTGGTGCTGTATTCGTCGAGGCGCTCCGTACGGTCGTCGATGAGCTCGAGAAAAATCGGCAGCATCCGCATGTCGTCGAGATGCAGCCTCGCGATGGTGATCATGTCATGCTGAAGGTTCCACACCTGCTCGCCGTGGCGGAGCGCCTTTTCGCTGCGGACTAGCTGACGTAGCACCAGAGCTTCGTCGACGGTGGCGGGAAACAAGCCGCGGTTGGCGCGCAGGATCTGTCTCGCTTCTCGAAGCGCGACCACGGCCAGAGCGTGCTCGTCGGCCTCCTGATACAGCAGGGCGAGGGCGCGCAACGGGTCGATCAGCCCCTCGGCGTTGGAGCCCTGTTCGGACCGCAATTCGTCGAGTTGCTCGAGCAGGCGTTGATCGGGCTCGATCGGGGCGGGCTCGGCCGTGGATTGCGCGAGCGCGGCACCGCAGACAGTCGCGGCCGTGACGATCAGAAGCCTGCTCGCGCTCGTGATCATTGTCGGCAAGCATAGTGCATTCAGCGTATCGACGCATGACCTCGCGGGGACACTAGCGGCGTGCGGCTCGCCGCCGCCGAAAGCTAACGATGGGCTCTGCTAGGCCCCGTTATTCCCACTCGATCGTGGCGGGCGGCTTGCCCGAGATGTCGTAGGTCACTCGCGAGATGCCGGGCACCTCGTTGATGATGCGCCGCGACACGTGGTCGAGAAAGTCGTACGGCAAGCGTGCCCAGCGCGCCGTCATGAAGTCGACGGTCTCGACCGCGCGCAGCGCCACGACGTAGTCGTAGCGGCGGCCGTCGCCCATGACGCCGACGGACTTCACGGGCAGAAACACCGCGAACGCCTGGCTCACGGAGTCGTAGAGCTTCTGCGCGCGCAGCTCGCCGATGAAAATATCGTCGGCGCGGCGCAGGAGATCCGCGTACTCCTTCTTCACCTCGCCGAGGATACGTACGCCCAAGCCCGGGCCCGGGAACGGGTGCCGGCCGACGAGCTCCTGGGGCAGGCCGAGCTCCGTGCCGATCCTGCGCACTTCGTCTTTGAATAGATCGCGCAGCGGCTCGAGAAGCTTCAGCTTCATGCGCTCGGGTAGGCCGCCGACGTTGTGGTGCGATTTGATCAGATGAGCCTTGCCGGTCTTCGAGCCGGCCGACTCGATGACGTCGGGATAGATCGTGCCCTGCGCGAGCCAGCGCACGTCGCGGATTTTCGCGGCCTCGACCTCGAACACCTCGACGAACAGCCGGCCGATGATCTTGCGCTTCTGTTCGGGGTCGACCACACCTGCTAGCCCCGCGAGGAAGGCCTTCTCGGCATCGACGCGAATCACGTTTGCGCCCAAGTGCTTCGCGAACACGCTCATGACCTGGTCGCCTTCGTGGAGGCGCAGCAAGCCCGTGTCGACGAACACGCAGACGAGCTGGTCGCCGATCGCCTGATGCAGCAGCGCCGCCACGACCGACGAGTCGACGCCGCCCGAGAGGCCGAGCAGGACGCGATCGTTGCCGACCGTCGCGCGAATCTTGTCGATGTGCTCGGCGACGATGTTCTTGGCTGTCCAGACCGGCGCGCAGCCGCAGATGTCGAGCACGAAGCGGCGAATGATGTCGAGGCCGTGCTCCGTGTGCGTGACCTCGGGATGGAACTGGAGCCCGTAGATCTTGCGCTCGACGTCCGCCATCGCCGCGAGCGGCGAGTTCGACGACGAGGCGATGGCCATGAACCCCTTCGGCAGCTTCTCGACGCGATCGCCGTGGCTCATCCAGACCTTGAGCTGCGCGCCCAGCGACCCGAGCAGCGGATCCTTGCCCGTGAGCCGCACTTCAGCGTAGCCGTACTCGCGATGGTCGGCGGCGGCCACGGCGCCGCCGAGCTTCGCGGCCAGCGCCTGCATGCCGTAGCAGATGCCGAGCACGGGCACTTCCGCCGCGACGAGCGCGTCGCCGATCTGCGGCGAGCCGGCCTCGCCGACCGACTCCGGGCCGCCCGAGAGAATGATGCCCGTCGGCGCGAACGCGCGGATCTCCTCGGGCGAGGCGTCGAACGGCAGGATCTCGCTGTAGACGCCCACTTCGCGCACACGCCGCGCGATGAGCTGCGTGTACTGGCCGCCGAAGTCGACGACGAGGATGCGCTCGGGAGGGCGAGCATCCTTGCCGGCGAGGCGGATCTGCTGCGGCGCGGCGGTCATTCGGAACGGTAGTTCGGCGGTTCCTTCGTAATCGTGACGTCGTGGACGTGGCTCTCGCGCCGCCCGGCACCCGTGATGCGCATGAACTTGGTCCGCGTGCGCAGCTCGCCGATGCTGTGGCAGCCCGTGTAGCCCATGGCTGCGCGCAGCCCGCCGATGAGCTGCTGCACGATCGCGACGACGCTGCCCTTGTACGGCACGCGGCCTTCGATGCCCTCGGGCACGAGCTTCTCGATCTCCGCCGTCGAGTCCTGGAAATAACGGTCCGCGGACCCCTCCCGCTGCGCCATGGCGCCGATCGAGCCCATGCCGCGGTACGACTTGTACGACCGTCCCTGATAGAGCTCGACCTCGCCCGGCGACTCCTCCGTGCCGGCGAACAGGCCGCCGATCATCGTCGAGTGCGCGCCGGCCGCGAGCGCTTTCGCGATGTCGCCCGAGTAGCGGATCCCGCCGTCGGAGATGCAGGGCACGTCGGTGCCTTTGAGCGCCTCGGCGACCGTCGTCACGGCCGTGATCTGCGGAACGCCCACGCCCGTCACGATGCGCGTCGTGCAGATCGACCCCGGCCCTATGCCGACCTTGACGCCGTCGGCGCCGGCATCGACGAGCGCTCGCGCGCCTTCGGCCGTCGCGATGTTGCCCGCGATGAGCTGAAGATGAGGGTACTTGCGCTTGATGCCGCGCACGCGGTCGATGACGCCGCGCGAGTGCCCGTGGGCCGTGTCGACGACGACCACGTCGACGCCGGCGTCGACGAGCAGCTCGATGCGCTCGTCGGTATCGGCGCCCGTGCCGACGGCCGCGCCGACCCGCAACGCGCCGCGCTCGTCCTTGCAGGCCAGCGGATAGTCGTGCGCCTTCTGGATGTCCTTCACGGTGATCATGCCGCGGAGCTTGAAGCCCTTCTCCTTGTCGACCACGAGCACCTTCTCGATGCGGTGCTTGTGGAGCAAGCCGAGCACTTCTTCCTTGTCGGCGCCTTCGCGCACCGTGACGAGCCGGTCCTTCGGCGTCATGACGGAGGCGACGGGCGCGTCGCGCTGCGTCTCGAAGCGCAGATCGCGGTGCGTCACGATGCCGACGAGGTTCTCGCCTTCGACGACGGGCACGCCCGAGATGTTCTTGGCGCGCGTCAGCGCGATGACTTCGCGAATCGTCGTGTCGGGCGTGACGGTGATCGGATCGTGGATGACGCCGCTCTCGAACTTCTTGACCTGCTGGACCTGGCGCGCCTGGTCCTTCGGCGTCATGTTCTTGTGGATGATGCCGAGGCCGCCTTCCTGCGCGAGCGTGATCGCGAGCCGCGCTTCGGTGACCGTGTCCATGGCGGCCGAGATGATGGGGATGTTGAGCGAGAGCGAGCGCGTGAGCTGGGTCTTCAGTTGAACTTGGCGCGGCAAAACCTCGGAATAAGCGGGCTCTAAGAGGACGTCATCGAAGGTGAGCGCCTCGTGAATGATCCGCATTGCGGAGCTCCCGGGGAATTTGAGCCGCGCAGTGTACTGCGCGACCCCGCCCGCCGGCAAATCCGCGAGGCTGCCTTATACTGCGAACATGCAGCCCGGCGACTCGCTTAACCTGCCGTTCGCGGAGCGGCGGGTTCTCTCGGTCTCGAGCCTGAACCGCGAGGCGCGGCGCATCGTCGAAAGCGGCCTCGGCACGGTCTGGGTCGAGGGCGAGATCTCGAATCTCTCGCGCCCTTCGTCGGGGCACCTCTACTGGTCGCTCAAGGACGCCGAGGCCCAGGTGCGCTGCGCCATGTTCCGCATGTCGACGCGGGGCTTGGGCTTCGAGCTCGCGAACGGCCTCCAGGTGCTCGTGCGCGCCCGGCCCAGCGTCTACGAGGCGCGCGGCGAGTTCCAGCTCGTCGTCGACTACGCCGAGGAAGCCGGCGAAGGCGCGCTGCGGCGCCGGTTCGAGGAGCTCAAGCGCAAGCTCGCGGCCGAGGGCCTGTTCGACGCGGCCCGCAAGCGCGCCATTCCGACGCTGCCGCGCCGCATCGGCGTCATCACCTCGCCGACGGGTGCCGCGCTGCGCGACGTCTTGATAGCGCTCCGCCGCCGCTTTCCGGCCGTGGCCGTGCTCGTCTACCCCACCGCGGTGCAGGGCCAGGGCGCCGCCGAGGAGATCGCGAAGACTCTGGCGCTCGCCGACCGGCGCGCCGAGTGCGACGTGCTGATCCTCACGCGCGGCGGCGGCTCGCTCGAGGACCTGTGGTCGTTCAACGAGGAGGTCGTGGCGCGCGCCTTGGCCGCCGTCGAGCTGCCGATCATCGTCGGCGTGGGCCACGAGATCGACTTCACGATCGCGGACTTCGTCGCCGACCTGCGGGCGCCGACGCCTTCACAGGCCGCCGAGCTCGCCGTGCCCGATCAGCGCGAGTGGCTCGGGCGGTTCGCGTTGGTGGAGCAGCGCCTGGCCCTGGCGCTGCGGCGTCAGGTCGCGGTGGATCGACGGCGCGCGGACCAGCTCGCGCATCGCTGGTCGCGCTGCCACCCCGGCGTGCAGCTGCGCGAGCGCGCCCAGCGGCTCGACGAGCTCGAGGCGCGGTTGCGCCGCGCCGTCGAGCGGCGCATCGAGGCGCGCAAGCTGCGGCTCGCGCGGCTCGCGACGGCCGTCGCGCACGCGAGCCCCGCGCAGCGCCTCGCGCGTGCCCGCGAGCGCTGGCGTGCGGCCCAAGCCGGCTTGCGGCGCGGACTGCTGCGTCACGTGGAGCGCACGCAGCAGCGACTCAAGCTCGCAGCGCGCACGTTGCAGTCGTTGAGCCCCCTCGCAACGCTCGAGCGCGGCTACGCCATCGTGACCGACGGCGGCGGCCAGGTGCTCACGGACGCGGACGTGGCCGCACGCGGCGACGTCATCGACGTGCGGCTCGCGCGCGGGAACCTGACGGCCACCGTCGCCGCGACGAAACCCCACAAGACGTAGCCGCCAACCGACTTGACCAAGGCTATCGTAGGTCCGCCGAGCAGAACTCCGAGGGCCCCGAGGCCACAGTGGCAATCAGGCTAGCACGACCATGAGCTCGCGAATCAAGCGCGAATCCCGCCGGTTCGGCGAGTTACGCGAAGAACTCCGCGAGCAGCGGCCGATAGCGATCCATGTCGACCAGGAACGAGTCGTGCCCCTGCAACGAGTCGAGCTCGGCGAATTGCACTTCGCGCCCCGGCGCCTCGAGACCTTCGGCGAGCTCGCGTTGCTGGTAGATCGGGAATAGAAAATCGGTCTTGACGCCGATGATCAGCGCGCGGCTCACGCGCAGCTTGCGGAGCGCGACGTCGACCGACGCTCCGTGCTCGGTGACGTCGAAGAGGTCGCTCGCGCGCGAAAGATAGAGGTAGCAGTTGGCGTCGAACTGCCCCGTGAATTTGTTGGCGTGATGCTCGAGATAGTTCTCGATCTCGAACACTTGGCCGAAGGGATCGCCGTTCGTATCCGTGGACGGGGTGCGCTCGCGGCCGAAGCGCAGGCGCCACTCCTCGGCCGAGCGGTACGTGATCATGCCGAGCTTGCGCGCGAGTCGCATGCCGACGAGCGGCTGCGCGTCGCGCGGGTAGTTGCCGCCCATCCACGCCGGGTCCTTGCGAATGATCTCGCGTTGCAGCGAGCGCAATGCAATCGAGAACGGCAACGAGCGCGGCCCCGACGACATGCTCACGAAGCCTTCGGACAACCCCGGGAAAAGGATCTCGAAGCCGAGCGCCGTCATTCCGCCCATCGACGGCCCGACCGTCGCCTTGAGCCTGTTGACGCCGAGGTGCTTCAAGACCTCGAAGCCGCCGCGCGCGACGTCCTCGAGCGACAGCACCGGGAACTTGAGCCGATAGATGTCGCCCGTGCGTGGATCGACCGACGCCGGCCCCGTCGAGCCGAAGCAGCTACCGAGCGAGTTCACGACAATGACGAAATAGCGGCGCGTATCGATCGCGAGGCCCGGGCCGATGATCTCCTCCCACCAGCCCGGCGTCGGGTCTTCTGGGCTCGAGGCCGCGTGCGCCGACGGCGACAGGCCCGTGAAGATGAGCACGGCGTTGTCGCGCGCGTGGTTGAGCTTGCCCCAGGTCTCGTAGGCGATCGTGGGGCGGAGCAGCGAGCCGCCGCGATTCATCGGAAACTCGCCGGCAATGACGACGGTCTTGCGGGCTTTGGTGGCCACGCTTTACCCCGGGGGTGGATTCGAGACGGGCAGTCTAAGACTGGGGCCGTTGGCCGCTTCTAACTTCTGGCTATGTGATTAGGCCCGCGTGGCCGTACGCGCCGCACGCTGTCGCCCTGCGACAGACCATTGCCATACTTTTGCCCGAATCGTGGCGTAAGGTGCTCGCCTTAAGGACCAGCGGCATCGGGGGCGAGAGTCTGAGGCATGGAAGGAAACAGGGTCGCAGCACGTTCGCGGAAATACGCAACGGTCGCAGTCGCGGCGATCGCCACCCTTTACTCGGCGACGACGTTCGCACTCTGGGCCTTGCAGCGCGAGCTCCTATACCACCCGGGCTCGCGCGCGAGCGTTCCGCCGTCGTTCTATCCGATGCTCGGCGGCGTCGAGCAGTTGCGCCTGACCACGGCGGATGGAGTCGAGCTCGTCGCGTGGTATGCACCGGCGCCCTTAGGAAGGCCGACTCTCGTCATGTTCCACGGCAATGGCAGCTCGCTGCGCGGCGAGCGCTATCGGCTCAAGTACTTCATGGACGCGAGCATGGGCGCGCTCCTGCTCGCGTATCGAGGTTACTCGGGCAATCCCGGCTCGCCGACCGAGGAAGGGCTGTACGCCGACGCGCGGGCCGCGCTCGATTGGCTCGATGCTCGCGGAGTCGCCCGCGAATCCATCGCGCTCTACGGCCAGTCGCTCGGCACCGGCGTCGCGACGAAGATGGCCGCCGAGCGCGATTTCGGCGCGCTGATCCTGGAGGCGCCGTACACGTCGACCGTCGACGTCGCTGCTCACCGGTTTCCGGTGATTCCGGTACGTTGGCTCATGGAGGACCGGTTCGACTCGCTCGCGCGAATCGACTCGATCGACGAGCCGCTCCTGGTCATGCACGGCGATGCCGACTTCGTGATCCCGCAATCGCAAGCGCGGCGGCTCTACGCCGCGGCGAACGAGCCGAAGCAGGCTTTTTGGCCGAGCGGCGTCGGCCACAACGATCTGTTCGACAGCGGCGGGTTCGCGACGGCGCGCGACTTCATCGAACGGCAGATCGGCCCGCCGCCGACCGCGGCGACGCCGAGCCCCGCGCCGTGAGCTACCACAAGGCCAGCCGCTACTCCTTGCGATGCTTGAACCGCAACATCCGTTTGCGCTTCTTCGCCTGCCGCGGCGTGAGCTTGTTCCGCCGGCCCGCGAACGGATTCTCCGTCGTGCGCAGCTCGACGCGCACGGGCGTACCGCGCAGCTTCAGCGCCTCGCGGAACGCGTTCTCGAGATAGCGCTTGTAGTGATCCGGTAACCGCTGCGCCTGGGTGCCGTGCACGACGACGAGCGGCGGATAGCGCCCGCCCTGGTGCGCGTAGCGCAGCCGCACTTGCCGGCCGCGGACGAGCGGCGGCGGGTTGACTTCCATCGCGTCCTCGAGCACGCGCGTCAAGCGCGGCGTCGCAATCTCGACGCCGGCGTTCTTGTGCGCGACGAGCGCGGCCTTGACGAGCTCGGCGATACCGCTGCCGTGCAGCGCCGAAACGTAGTGCACGCTCGCGTACGGCGCGAAGTCGAGCTTGCGCTCCACCTCGCGTTCGACGAAACGGCGCTCGTGACCGCTCATGCCGTCCCACTTGTTGACGGCGATCGCGAGCGCGCGGCCGCGCTCGGCCGCGAGCCCGACGAGGTGCACGTCCTGGTCCGTGACGTTCTCGCGCGCGTCGAGCACGGCGATGACGGCGCCCGCGTCCTCGATGGCCTTCAAGCTCTGCACGACGCTGTACTTCTCGACAGCCTCGCCCTCGGCCACGCGCGCGCGGCGGCGAATGCCGGCCGTGTCGACGAGCACGAACTTCTTGCCGTCGCGCTCGCAGGGCACGTGAATGCTGTCGCGCGTCGTGCCGGGCTCGGGCGAGGTGATCAAGCGATTCTCGCCGAGCAGACGATTGATCAACGTCGATTTGCCGACGTTGGGCCGGCCGATGACGGCGACCTTCGGGCCCTGCTCCCCCTCCTCGGCGGCATCGGTGAGCACGAGGCTCCCCGGGAACTGCGCGAGCGCCGCGCCCATGAGCTCGTCGACGCCCTGGCCGTGCAGCGCCGCAATGCGCAGCGGGGGACCGATCCCGAGCGGATGGAACTCGGCCTCGGCGAGCTCTCCGGGCACACCCTCGGCCTTGTTCACGGCGACGACGACGGGCTTCGCCGTGCGCCGCAGCCGCTCCGCGATGTACGTGTCCTCGGCCGTGAGCCCGCTCTTGTGATCGACGACGAGCACGACGACGTCGGCTTCCTCGATCGCGATCTCGACCTGCGCCGCGACGAGCGCCGTCAAGGTATCGACGTCGGAGACGAGGCCGCCCGTGTCGATGACGATGAACTTGCGCTCTGCGGCACGGCCGACGCCGTAGCGCCGGTCGCGCGTGAGGCCGGGGTAATCCGCGACGAGCGCGTCGCGCGTCGCGGTCAGGCGGTTGAACAACGTCGACTTGCCGACGTTCGGCCGGCCGACGAGCGCCACGGCGGGCAGCATGACGGAACGCTTAGGCGGCGTCGTCGGCGCGCAAGGTGAACGCGGCCAGCGTGCCGTCGTCGCCCTGGGCGAAGACGTTCTCGCCGACGACGAGCGGCGCCCCGGAGATGCGCTCGCCGGCCGCTTTCTCGCGCGCGAGGAACCGGCCGTCGTCGGGCGAAAGCCAATGCAGATAACCTTGGTAATCGCCGACGACGAGCGTGTTGGCATAGCGCGTGGGCGCCGTGACGTCGCGCAAGCGCAGCGCCTCCTGGCGCCAGAGTTGGGTGCCGCCCGCGCGCGCCAGCGCCACGACGGCGTCGAAGTCGCTCGTGACGTAGACGGTGTTGAAGTCGGCGCCCAAGCCCGAGTACGACGAGAGGTCCTGCTGCCAGAGCACGACGCCCGTCTCGAGATCGATGCCGACGGCGCGGCCGTGATAGCCGGCGACGTAGACGTCGTTGCCGACGATTTGGATTCCGGCGCTCACGTCGACGAGCCGCTCGAGCTCGCTGCGCCCCGCGGGGTTGGCAATCGCGACTTCCCAGACGGGCTCGCCCGTCTCGAGCTCATAGGCGGCGACGCGGCCGTTGTTGAAGCCGCTCACGACGAACTGGCCAGAGACGCGCGGCGCCGTGTTGCCGCGCAGCGTGAGCGCCGGCAGGCTCTGCTCGACGGACCAAACCGTGCTGCCGTCCGCCACCGAGAAGCCGCGCAACCGCCCGTCGACGCTGCGCACGACGACGACGCCCGAGGCGACCGCCGGCGGCGCAAGGACTTCGCTGCCGATGGCTTGCCGCCAGCGTTCCTGTCCCGTCGCCGCGTCGAGCCCGACGAGCTCGCCGTCGGCCGTGCCGAACGCGAGCAGGCCGTCGCCGAACCCCGGGCCGGCCGTCAGCGCGAGCTCGGTCTTGACGGACCAAAGCTTGCGACCCGTCTCGGCATCGAACGCCGCCACTTGGCCGTCGTAAGCGCCCGCGTAGACGCGCGCGCCGTCCGTCGCGGGCCGCAATCCCAAGCGCAGCCGCTCCGATTTGCCACCGACTTTGCCGCTCCACAGCTTGCGCACGTCGAGCGTCTCAACGAACGACGTGAGCTCGGCGGGCGGCTCGCTCGTGTCCTTGCTGCGGCCGCCGCAGCCCACGAGCGCGAGCAGCGCGACGAGAAGGCCGATGCGGCGTAGCGACGTCACGCGCCCTCTCCCGGCGCCGCAGCGGCGCCTGACGCGGCCGGCGCCGCGTCTGCGGGCGCCGCCGCGGGATCGACGGGCGTGGCCGCGGGCGTGGGCGGCAGGTCGGCGAGCTTCATCTGCAAGAAACTGCGGTCGAGCAGTTCCGCGCCCGACGCGACCATCGCTTCAAGGTACGCCGTGCGCGCCGCGTTCGTGTCGCCCTGTGCGGCGTAGATGTCGCCGCGGATCTCGTTGATGCGGCCGCCGAACTCGCCCGGCGACTCGACCGCGAGCGCCGCGAGCGCCTCGTCGTACTGCTCGCGGTAGGCGAGCACGCGCGCGAGGCGCAGGCGCGCCACCATCGCGAGATCGGGATCGCTGCTTCCCTCCATCGCAAAGCGCAGCTTCTCGGCCGCGCTGTCGGGCGCGCTCACGAGCTCGCCGCGCGCGAGGAGCAGAGCGGCCTGGTAGGTGTAGGCGTGGTCGGGATGGTCGCTGCGTAGCTGCTGGTATACGGTCTCGGCAGCCGCAGTGTCGCTGTCGTCGGTCGCCTGCTTGACCGCCGCGTACAGCCCGGCCGCCGCCTCGGCCTGCCCATCGCGATACACGAAGTATTGCCTGTAGCCGTAGAGGGCGAGCAGGCCGATCGCCACGCCGCCGATCAAGAACCAGCCGTTCTCGCGCCACCATTGGCGCACGCGTTCTAGCTGTTCTTTGTCAGACAAGTACTCGTCCACACCATCCTCCGGCGGTCGATGAGCCGGCTATTCTATGCCGGCGTCCGCGTTTGGCCGAGGGCGGCCGCGCATTCCGCGACCGTCACGAGCCGCTGCGGCTCGTCCTCGCGTAGCGGCTTCAGGCTCACCTTGCCCGCCGCGAGCTCGGCCTCGCCCACGATGAGAGCGAACCTCGCCCCGCTCTTGTCGGCCTTGCGCAATTGGGCTTTGAACCCCACCGCGGGTCCGCCGAGCGAAACCTTGAGACCCGGCAAGCGGTTCCGCAGTTCCTCGGCGAGCCTGAAGCCGAAGTGGCGTTCGGCGTCGCCCACGGCCACGAGGTAGGCGTCGAGCGGCGTCGGGCTGACCGCGTTGCCCTCGGCCTGCATGAGCTCGACGATGCGCTCGACGCCGAGCGCCCAGCCGACGGCCGGCGTCGCGGGCCCGCCGAGCTGCTCGACGAGGCCGTCGTAGCGGCCGCCCGAGCACACGGCGTTCTGGGCGCCGAGCTTGTCCGTGAGCCATTCGAAGACCGTGCGCGAGTAATAGTCGAGGCCGCGCACGAGCCGCGGATTGAGCGTGAACGCAATGTCGACATCGGCGAGCAGCGCCTGCACGCGCTCGAAATGCGCGCGCGACTCGGCGTCGAGATGAGACCCCAGCAGCGGCGCCGCGTCGATGAGCTCGCGTATGGCGGGGTTCTTGCTGTCGAGGATGCGCAACGGATTGCCCTCGAGGCGCCGCAGGCTGTCCTCGTCGAGGCGCGCGCGGTGCTTGCCGAAGTACTCGACGAGCTCCTGTTTGTACGCCTGGCGCGCCTCGGCCGTGCCGATCGTGTTGATCTCGAGCTTGACGCTCGCGATCCCAAGCTCGCGCCACAGACGCGCCGAGATCGCAATGAGCTCGGCGTCGACCTCGGGCTCGGCGAAACCGAGCGCCTCGACGCTGACCTGATGAAACTGACGGTAACGGCCCTTCTGCGGCCGCTCGCGGCGGAACATGGGCCCTGCGCACCAGAGTTTCTGCTGCTGGTGGTGGAGCAGACCGTTGCTCAAGGCCGCACGCACGACGCCGGCCGTCGCCTCGGGCCGCAGCGTCAAGAGATCGCCGTGATCGTCGAAGGTGAACATCTCCTTCTGCACGATGTCGGTCAGCTCGCCGATCGATCGCCTGAAGAGGTCGGTGCGCTCGAGCACGGGTAGGCGCACGCGCTCGTAGCCGTACCGCTCGAGCACCGTCGCGACCGCTGACTCCAGGCGGTTCCACCACGGCGCCTCGGCGGCCAGCACGTCGTTCATGCCCTTCACGGGCTGAATGAGGCCGGTCATGCGCGCCCTATTCCTCGGCTAGACCCACGGAGAACCGCGCGAGATTATCGGCGCGCCGCGTCGGCGGAATCTCGTAGGGCTCGCCGTCGACGGTCAGCCGCACGGAGCTCGCGTGGCCGAGCACGACGGCGAACGGCGGCGAGCCTCGCACCGTGAGGCGCCGGCCCGCGGCCTGGAGACCGTAAGCGAGACGCTGGCCGCGGCCGTCCGTGACCTCGATCCAGCTCTCGCCGTCGAACGCGAGCTCGAGCGGAACGGTGAAGACGCGCCGCGCGTCCTCGGCCAGCGGAAGCACGGGGCTCGCCGGGGGCTCGCCGGGGCCGTCTTCCGGCGCGGCGTCGGCCTCGCCGCCTTCGGCGGCAGGGCTCGGCGCCGGCGCAGAGGCTACGGGCTCGGGGTCGCGCGTGGCTGCGGGCGCAGGGGTCTGCGCCGGCTGCGGCCCGAGCCCGCGCGTCGCCGAGAGCACGGCGTCGAAGCTGCCGCCGTTCCACCACCACACGGCCAACCCCACGACCACCGTCAGCAACACGATTCCGGCCAATATCCAGCCCGCGATCCGGCGCTCGTCGCGGAGCTTGATCGTACGGCTGGGCCGAATCTGCACGTCGGCGAGCTTCGTCTGTCGGTAGTAGAGCGCGAGCAAATCGCGGACGTCGACGCCGAGCCGCTGGCCGTACTGCTTGAGGTAGCCCTTGACGAATACGGGGACGCCGATCTCCTCGAGCTGGTCGTCCTCGAGCGCATGGAGCTGTTTCGCCTCGATGCGCAGCTCGGTCGCGATCTGCTCGACGGTGAGCTCCTGCGCAAGCCGTGCGTTGCGCAGCACCTGTCCCAGAGTCTGGGCTGCCGGCTCGCTCGGTCCGGCGCTCGTCGCGGGCTCGTTATCGGTCATTGCGTCTCTGTAGATCCTCGAGCGCCTGGAGCTCGGGTGTGCCGCGGAACCCCGCGCGCAACTGCGCGGCGCAGCGATCCGCGGCCTCGGCGTTGTCGAGCTCGCGCTCGGCGTTGAAACAGATCAAGAGCACGGGCGCTGCTGGCGCATGCGCGGCTAGATAGCGCTGCACGAACGCGCGCGTCTGCAGGAAGTTGCGCGACTGGTACGCGAGATCCATGAGGTTGAACAGCGCGTCGGGATAGGTCGGGTTGCGCGCCAACGCAGCCCGGAAATTCTCGGCGGCCCTCTCGGTAGCACCCGCATCGCGCGCGCAGACTCCGGCGTTCGTGAGCGCCACTTCCGGCGTCGTGTAGTTCCGATCCTCGGCGGCGCGCCGGAAATACGGCTCGGCTTCGTTCCAGCGGCTCTGCTGGCAGAGGAACGCGGCATAGGCGTTCGCCGCGGCGCCGTCGTTGGGCGCCAGCTCAAGCGCGCGCCGATAGTGGCGTTCGGCCAGCTCGAGATCTCCCACCTGACCGTAGGCGACGGCGATCGTGGAATGCGCCAGGACGAGCCGCGGGTTCTGCGCGAGCGCACGCTCGAGGCGTTCGAGCGCGAGCGCGGTGTTCCCCTGCGTGAGGTAACCCGCACCGAGGTTCAGATTGGCGATGGCGGCATCCGCGTCCGAGACCCCATCGCTCGCAGTGCGGCTGCCGGCGCACGCGGAGAGGACGACGAGCACGCCACAGAGCCACGTCAAACGAAGTGTGTTCATGAACTGCCTGCTCCGATCACACGATCACCCAAACGCACGCGCTGCCGGTCGCGCACCCTGCCCGCGAGCTGACCGCACGCGGCCGCGATGTCGTCGCCGCGCGGGCGGCGAATCGTCGCCACTAGCCCCGCGTTGCGCAGCGTCTGCCAGAAGGCGTCGATTCTAGGCTGCGGCGAGCACCGAAACTCGGATTCCGGAAACGTGTTGAACGGAATCAGATTCACCTTGGCCGGCTTGTTGCGCAACAACTTGGCCAGCTGACGCGCGTGCGCCACCGAGTCGTTGACTTGGTCGAGCAACACGTACTCGAACGTGATGCTGCGACTCGCTTGCCCCTCGGCGTATTTCCAGCAGGCGTCGAGCAGCTCGGCGATCGGGTGCACCTTGTTGATCGGCACCAGCCGGTCGCGGAGCTCGTCGGTCGGCGCGTGCAGCGACACGGCCAGCGCCACGTTGCAGTCTTCCGCGAGCCTCAAGATGTGCGGCACGACGCCGGCGGTGCTGATCGTCACGCGCCGCCGCGACAGGCCGAACGCCTGGTCGTCGACGAGCAGATGCACGACGGGCAGCACGTTGCGATAGTTCGCGAGCGGCTCGCCCATGCCCATGAAGACCACGTTCGTGACCTTGGCGGGCTTAAGCTCGCGCGCCGCGAGCACGACTTGGCCCAAGATCTCGGCCGACGTGAGATTGCGGTTGAAGCCCTGATAGCCCGTCGCGCAGAACGCGCAATCGAGCGCGCAGCCCGCTTGCGAGGAGATGCAGAGCGTGCCGCGGTCGGGCTCGGGGATATAGACGGTCTCGATGGCTTGGTTGGCGCCGACATCGAGCAACCACTTGCGCGTGCCGTCGCCCCCGCGCTCGTGCTTGAGCACGGGCGGCAACTCGAGCGTCGTGAGCTCCTTGAGCTGCTTGCGCAGCGCCGCGCTCAGGTCGGTCATCTCCGTATAGTCGGTGACGTAGCGCTGGTAGAACCAGCGCATGATCTGCCGCGCGCGATAGGGCTTCTCGTCGAGGTTCTCGAAGAACTCGACGAGATTGGCCGCCGGAAGCCCAAGCAGCGAGAGGTTGCTCGGCTGCGTGCGCATCTTCGTTAGCGCGTCCGCGGGCAAATCTCGGCCTCGCTGAAGAAGAACGCGATCTCGGTGGCCGCGGTCGCCGGAGCGTCCGAGCCGTGGACCACATTCTCCTCGATCGAAGCGGCGAAATCGGCGCGAATCGTGCCCGGCGCCGCCTGCTTCGGATTCGTGGCGCCCATGATGTCGCGGTTCGCCTTGACGGCGTTCTCGCCTTCGAGCACCTGCACCATGACGGGCCCTGAAGTCATGTAGCGCACGAGATCCGCGTAGAAAGGACGAGCCTTGTGGACCGCGTAGAAACCCTCGGCTTGGTCCTGGCGCAACCGCAGCATCCTCGCCGCAATCACTTCGAGGCCCGCCTTCTCGAAGCGGCGATAGACCTCACCGATCAGATTCTTCGCCACTCCGTCGGGTTTGACGATGGATAACGTACGCTCGACAGCCATTGTTCACCCTGCGAGAATTACCGTTGAAAAAAACGTTGTACCGCTAAACGCTGAAGCTTTCGCCGCAGCCGCACTCGCCTTTGACGTTCGGGTTGCGGAACGTGAACGCCTCGTTCAACCCTTCCTTGACGAAATCCACTTCCGTGCCGTCGACGAGCTCCAGGCTGTCGGCGGCCACGATGACCTTGACCCCGCCCTGCTCGAACACGACGTCGTCGGGCGCAACGCGGTCGGCGTAGTCGATGGTGTACGCCCAGCCGTTGCAGCCGCTGCGCCGCACTCCGAGCCTAAGGCCCACACCGTGACCGCGCTTTTCGAGATACGTCCGCACGCGTGTCGCGGCACTGTCCGTCAACGAGATCGCCATCGTATTCAACTTCCTTGACTGTAGGTACGCCAACAGGCCGCCACCGCATCCTCGATCCGCAGCAACTTACCGAGCTTCTCGACGGGCACCGTGAGGTGCCCGCAGAGCCCGCGAACGTCGATGCCCCGCGCCTCCGCGACGGAGCGGCCTTCGAGCCACTCGGCCACCACGCTCGCCGTCGCGACCGTGTGCGGGCACCCAAATGCCCGAAAGCCCACGACGCGCACGACGCCGTCGATCACTTGCAGCTGGAACCGAATCCAGACGTGCAGCGTGCGGTCCTCTGCTTCGCCCGAGACGAGACCCGGCGTGTCCCGCGGCAGTTCTAAAGCCCGTTGGGGCGCATCGAAGTGCCGGACCACGGCCGGGCTGTATTCCATAGGCAGGTCAATAGTTTAGCCGAAAAACGTCAGGCCGAGCACCACGCCGGCGCCGATTCGGCCAAGCTCCGCAAGCGCGCCACGGCCGCCGCGACGCGCGCCGCCGCCTGCGCGATCTCGTCCTCGGCCGTGAACCGGCCGACGGAGAAGCGCAGCGAGCTGCCGGCGAGCACGTCGCTCAACCCGAGACCCCGAAGCACGTGCGACGCCTCGGGACTGTCGGCCGCGCAGGCCGAGCCCGCCGAGACCGAGAGGTCGCGTAAGGCGAAACGCAGGCTTTCGCCCTCGACGCCGGGGAAGCTCACGTTGAGGATGTGCGCCGCGCGGCGGCTAGGATCGCCGTTCTGGCGCGCGCCTTCGATGGCCGCCAGCGCCTGCCACAAGCGATCGCGTAGTGCCTCGAGGCGCGGCGCCTCGCGCGCCGGATCCGCGAGCTCGTAGGCCTTGCCCATGCCGACGATCTGGTGCGTCGCGAGCGTGCCGGCGCGCAGCGAACGCTCCTGCTCGCCGCCGTGCAGCTGCGGCACGAGCGTCACGCGCGGCGCGAGATAGAGCGCCCCGACGCCCTTCGGCCCGCAAAGCTTGTGGGCCGTCAGCGAGCAGAGGTCGATCGGCGCCGCGGCCAGATCGAGCGGCAGCTTGCCCGCGCTTTGCGCCGCGTCGACGTGCAGCAGCACGCCGCGCTCGCGACAGCCCGCGCCGATCGCCGCGACGTCTGTGATCACACCGGTCTCGTTGTTGACGTGCATGATCGACACGAGCTGCGTGTCGGGGGTGATCGCTTCGAGCACGCGCTTGGGGTCGACATAGCCGCCGGCGGTTGCGTCGACGTAGGTGACGTCGATGCCGCTCCGCTCGAGCGCCCGCGCCACGTCGAGCACGGACTTGTGCTCGATGCGCGACGTCACGAGATGCACGCGCCGGCCGCGCGAGCGGCGCAGCACGCCTTGCAACGCCAAATTGTTGGACTCGGTCGCGCCCGACGTGAACACCAGGCGCTCGGCCGGCGCGCCGACGCGCGCACCGACGGCCGCGCGCGCCGTTTCGACGAGCCGGCGCGCGCGCCGACCCGCTGCGTGCAACGACGACGGATTGCCGAACTCGCGCGCGAGACAGTCGGCCATCGCGGCAGCGACGGCCGGATCGGCGGGCGCCGTGGCCGCGTAGTCGAGATAGATCTCGTCACTCATGACTGCGGCGCGGCACGCGTTTGCAGGGATCGAGCGACGTCAACGCGCCGCGCAGGATCGCGACCTCGTTGTCCTCGAGCGTCGCCTTGTGAAAGATGCGCCGCAGCTTGAGCTCAATCTGGCGCTGATGCTCGGGATGCAGGAAACCCGACTCCGTGAGCAGGCGCTCGAGGTGCTCGTGCAAGCCCTCGAGCTCGGCGGCCGTCGCGAGCCGGCTGTCGCTCGCGGGCCTTTCGGGCGGCAACCGGTCCGGCTGCGCCATGCGCAGCTCGTAGCAGATCACCTGCACGGCCATCGCGAGATTCAGCGAGCTGAACTCAGGGTTAGCCGGAATGTGCACGAGCTCTTGGCAGCGCTTCAAGTCGTCGTTCGTGAGCCCCGATTGCTCGGGGCCGAACAGCACCGCGACGCGGTTCGCCGCGAGGCGCTGCCAGATCGTGGCGGCGGCCGCGTGCGGATCGACGATCGGCAGCGCGACGGTGCGTAGGCGCGCAGAAGCGCCGACGACCCAACCGCAGTCGGCGATCGCCTCGTCGAGCGTGGCGTGCACGCGCGCACGCCCCAACACGTCGTCGGCGCCCGCGGCGCGCGCCGTCGCTTCGTTGCTCGGAAAGTGCTTCGGCCGAACGAGCGCGAGATCGGTAAGCGCCATCGTCTTCATCGCGCGCGCCACGGCGCCGATGTTGCCCGGGTGCGAGGTGTCGACGAGCACGATGCGAACGGGAATGTTCACGGCGGTGGGTGGGCGCGGCGCAGCGGCGCCTTCGCTCGGTTTGCCTTCGGATGGGGGAGTATTCTACGCTGCGCGCGCAATGCACGGCATGGTCAACATCGCGGTCCGCGCGGCGCGGCGCGCCGGCGAGCTCATGATTCGGCAACTCAACCAGCTCGAGTCGCTCAAAGTCGTCGAGAAGAGCCGCAACGAGTTCGTCTCGCAGGTCGACCAGGCTGCCGAAGCCGCCATCATCGAGGTCATCCGCGATCACTACCCCGAGCACGCGATTCTCGCCGAGGAGAGCGGCGCGGCGGGCGAACACGAGTATCAGTGGATCATCGATCCGCTCGACGGCACGACGAACTATCTGCACGGCTTCCCGCAGTTCTCGGTCTCGATCGCCGTGGCCCGCAAGGGCGAGATCGAGCACGGCGTCGTCTACGATCCGTTGCGGCAGGAGATCTTCACGGCGAGCCGCGGCCAGGGCGCGCAGCTCGACGACCGGCGCATCCGCGTGAGCAAGCGCACCACGCTGCAACAGTCGCTGGTCGGCACGGGCTTCCCCTACCGCGCCAACCTCGAGCACATCGACCGCTACCTGAAGATGCTGCGCGCCGTGATGCTCGAATCGTCCGGCGTGCGCCGCCCCGGCTCGGCCGCCCTCGACCTCTGCTACGTCGCGGCCGGGCGCATCGATGCGTTCTTCGAGCTGGGCTTGAGCAAGTGGGACATCGCCGCGGGCGCGCTCATCATCCGCGAGGCCGGCGGGCGCATCAGCGACTTCCACGGCGGCGACGGCTATCTCGAGAGCGGCAACGTCGTCGCCGGCAACCCCAAGACCTACGCGGCCCTGTCGAAGCTCCTCGCGCCGTTTTCGGCCGGCATTCCCTGACCGCGCGCTGAGCGGCTAGCGCGCACCGGCCTGCGCGGGGTCGAGGGCGGCGAGCTGATGGCCGCCGATCGACAGCGTCTTCACGTGCGGGCGGCGGCCGTAGACGAAGTTCACGAACGCGCGCGTGACGACGATAGCCGTGAACAGCGACGTAAAAATGCCGATCGACAACGTGACGGCGAAACCCTTGATGGGCCCGGTGCCGAACATGAACAGCACGATCGCGGCGATCAGCGTCGTGATATTCGAATCGAGAATGGTGACGAACGCCTTGTCCCAGCCGGCCCTGATGCTCGCCTGCGGCGTGTTGCCGTTGCCGAGCTCCTCGCGGATACGCTCGAAGATGAGCACGTTGGCGTCGACCGACATGCCGACCGTGAGCACGATGCCCGCGATGCCGGGCAGCGTGAGCGCGGCGCCGGGGATCAAGGACATGAGCGCCACGATCATGACGACGTTGAACATCAGCGCCACGTTCGCGAGCATGCCGAACAGGCGGTACCACAGGCCGATGAAAGCGACGACGAGCAGATAACCGATGATCACGGCATCGATACCGGCGTCGATGTTCTCTTGGCCCAAGCTGGGGCCGATGGTGCTCTCCTCGATCGGCACGATGGGCGCGGCGAGCGCGCCCGCGCGCAACAGCAGGGCCAGGGTGCGCGCCTCAAATACGGATAGACCCGTGATCACGAAGACCCTCGACAGCGGGCTCTGGATGGTCGCGTCGCTGATCACTTCTTCTTGGCGCTGCGTCACCCTCTCGCCGTCGATCATCTGCGAAACATCTTCGATGAAGACGACAGCGAGGTTGCGCCCGACGTTAGGGATCGTCGCGTCGAGCATCCTGTCGCCCCCGGTGGCATCGAGCTGGATCCTGACGACGGGCTGCCCTTCTTGGTAGGTCGGAACGGCGTCGAGCAGCTGATCGCCCGAGGCGACGACAAAGCGCTGCAGCAGGATCGGCGAGTTGTCCGCTTTGCGGTGAAAGAGCTCCGAGCCCAGTGGCGCGCGGCCGCGGCGCTCAGCCTCGAAGGCGTCGTTGTTGTGGTCGACGAGACGGAACTCGAGCGTCGCCGTCGAGCTTAAGATTTCCTTGGCCCGCGCGGGGTCTTGGATCCCCGGTAGCTCGACGAGGATGCGGTCGAGACCCTGGCGCTGCACGACGGCCTCGGCCACGCCGAGCTCGTTGATGCGGTTGCGCATCGTGAGCGTGTTCTGCGCGATCGCGAAGTCCTGACGCTCGCGAATAGCCGCGTCGGTGAGGCGCACGCTGAAACCGGAGCGCCCCTCGATCTGGATCCGGTCGACTATGAGCCGGCTCGTGAGCTGGCCGAGCTGAAGGAGCTGGTCGCCCTGGTCGAGCGCGCGAATGATCTGCTCGGCGCTGTCCATGTCGGCCGGCTCGACGATCTGAACCTGCAGCGCCGAGTCGACGACGTTGAGGTCGCCGATGCGAATCTCGCGCTGGCGAAACTGCGTGCGCAGGCCGGACTCGTAGGTCTCGAGATATTGTTGCACGGCCGCGTCGAGGTCGACCTCATAGAGAAAATGCACGCCGCCGCGCAGATCGAGGCCGAGCAGCATCGGCTCGAGCCCCAGCGCGTCGAGCCAGCCCGGCGTACGCGGCGCCAACGCCAGCGCGATCACGTGATTCGGCAAGGCCTCCGTCAATAGGGCTTGGGCGCCCTCCTGGGCGTCGGCCGACGCCAGGCGCACCAACCCCGAATTCTCTTCGATCTCCGCCGACAGGAACGTGACGCCGCCTTCCGTCAACGTGCTACGAATTTGCGCGAGTGTGGCGTCATCGACGGCTGCGCCGTCCGTGCGGGAGATTTGGAGCGAAGCGTCGATGGGGAATGCGTTCGGCAGCGCGACGATGGTCGACACGAACAGGATGCCGAACACCAACAAGTTCTTCCACAGCGGATAGCGGTTCATGGTGGCGACTCGCGAGGCTAAGCGTGCTTGATGGTGTCCTTGGGCAACACGGCGCCGATCGAGTGCCGCTGCACCTTGATCTCCACGCCGTCGGCAATTTCGACGGTGACGAACTGCTCGCCGAGCACCGTCACCTTGCCGAGCACGCCGCCGCCCGTGACGATCTCGGAGCCGACGCCAAGCGCCTCCACCATGGCCTTGTGCTCCTTCTGCTTCTTCTGCTGCGGCCGGATCAACAGAAAATAGAACACCACGATGAGCATGACCGGCAGCAACAACGTGCTGATCATGCTCGGTGCGCTGGGTGCCGCATCGGTCGTTTGCGCGACTGCGTCGCTGATGAAGAAGCTGAGGAAATCCATGGTCGGTCCGTCCCTGAAATCGGCGGGCATTATGCCATAGGCCCGGATCCTTGAGCGGAATCAGTCACTTCCGCGGCGAACGACGCGAACCCCCCGGCCTCGATCGCCGCCCGCATGCGCGCCATGAGGTCTAGATAAAAATGCAGGTTGTGAATCGTCGCGAGCCGCGCGCCGAGGATCTCGTTGCACTGCTGGAGGTGGCGCACGTAGGCCCGCGAGTAATTGCGGCACGCATAGCACGCACAACGCGGGTCGAGTGGCCCCGTATCGGCCTGGAACCGGCTATTGCGGATGTTGAGCGTGCCTTCGCTCGTGAAGAGTTGACCGTTGCGCGCGTGCCGCGTCGGGATCACGCAATCGAACATATCCATGCCGCGCGCGACGGCTTTCACGAGATCGGCTGGCGTGCCGACACCCATGAGATAGCGCGGCCGCTCGCGCGGCAGCACCGGAGCCAAACCCTCGAGCACGGCGAGCCGCTCCTCCTCGGGCTCGCCCACGGCGAGCCCGCCGAGCGCGTAGCCGGCAAACCCGATGGCTTGCAGTCCCGCGAGCGACTCGCGGCGCAGATCGTGGTGCACGCCGCCCTGCACGATGCCGAACAACGCCGCGTCGCCGTCGCGCTCGCGCTCGCGCTTCAGCGCGTCGAACGCTGCTCGGCTCCGGGCCGCCCAGCGCAGCGAGAGCTGCATCGACCGGCGCGCCGTTTCGTGGTCCGCGGGATACGGCGTGCACTCGTCGAACACCATGACGACGTCGGCGCCGAGCGCGTCCTGCATCTCGATCGACCGCTCGGGCGTGAGCTCGATGAGGTCGCCGTTCACCGGCGAGCGGAACTCGACGCCGTTCTCGGTGATCTTGCGCAGCGTTTGCAGGCTCCATACTTGAAAGCCGCCCGAGTCCGTGAGGATGGGCCGCTGCCAGTGCGTGAACGAGTGCAAACCGCCGTGCGCGCGAATGACCTCGATGCCGGGCCGCAGCAACAAATGAAACGTGTTGCCGAGGATGATCTGCGCGCCCAGACCCTCGAGCTCCTCGGGCGTCATGGCCTTGACCGAGCCGTAGGTGCCGATGGGCATGAACGCCGGCGTGTCGACGACGCCGCGGCGGAACACCAGGCGCCCGCGCCGCGCGCCGCCGTCCTCGTGCGTGAGATCAAACCGCACGCGCGCCTCCGCCGTGGGCTGTGGGCTGCGGCGTCACGAACATGGCGTCTCCATAGCTGAAGAAACGATAACGCTCCGCGACCGCGTGGCGATAGGCCGCGAGCGTGTGCTCGCGGCCCGCGAACGCCGCGACGAGCATGAGCAACGACGACTCGGGTAGGTGGAAATTCGTCACGAGCACGTCGACGACGCGAAACTCGAAGCCGGGATAGATGAAGAGGCGGCTATCGCCCGCGAACGGCGCGAGCCGCGCGCCGCGCGCGGCCGTCTCGAGCGCCCGCACGCTCGTGGTGCCGACGGCCACGACGCGGCCGCCGCGCTGCCGGCAGCGCTCGACGGCCACGCACGTTGCCGCGGAGACCTCGAGCCACTCGGCATGGAGCTCGTGATCTTCGATGCGCTCTGTGCGCACGGGCGCGAACGTGCCGGCGCCGACGTGCAACGTGACGAACGCGCGCTCGACGCCGCGCGCCGCGAGCGCCTCGAGCGTTTGCTCGTCGAAATGGAGCCCGGCCGTCGGTGCCGCCACGGCGCCCGGAGAGCGCGCGAACACGGTCTGATAGCGCTCGCGATCCGCTGCCTCGGGCGCCCGCGCGATGTACGGCGGCAGCGGCGTTTGCCCATGCGCTTCGAGATACGGCACGACGTCGCGATCGAGCGTAAGCTCGAAGAGCTCGCCGGCGCGCGCGACGACGCGCGCGCGCGCGCCGGCCGGCAGCTCGAGCTCGGCGCCGGGCTGCGGCGTGTGGCTCGCGCGCAAGTGCACGAGCGCGCTCTTCCGCGTCAGCAGGCGCTCGAGCAGGCACTCGACACGGCCGCCCGTCGGCTTGCGGCCGACGACGCGCGCGGGCAGCACGCGCGTGTCGTTTAAGACGAGCAGGTCGCCGGCTTTGACCAGGGTCGGCAGGTCCGCGAACGCGCGATCGGCGAGCGCGCCGGTCGCGCCGTCGAGCACGAGCAACCGGCTCGCGCGCCGCTCCGCGAGCGGCACCTGCGCAATGAGCTCGGGCGGCAAGTCGTAGTGGAAGTCGCTGCGCTGCATCGAGGCGCGATTCTAACGGCCCGCGATCATCCGCGGAGCGCACGACTCGGCGGTCGTGGTGCCCGAGGTCGGAGTCGAACCGACACGCTGTTTAGGCGGCGGATTTTCGTGCCACTTCGGCTTTCGCCGCCCGCGCGGAGCATTCCTCCGCGAGGTTCGTGGTCTGGAGCACGCCTTCACCGTAGTCTTGCGACCGTAGGTGCCCGCCGTCTGCTCTCTACACCTTCCCCAGCGTGAACCGGGGCTTGGCTCGGCGTGAGCTCGAGCTCCTTCGCTCAGGGCCTTCACCGAGTTTGACGGGCTTCACCTCGTGGATTTCTCCACGAGGGCTCAAGTTGTGCTGTCTGAGTCCGCTGCGTCTACCAATTCCGCCACTCGGGCATCGAGTGGTTCAAGCGAGTGGCGAAGTATAGAGGCGGCAACGGTGGCTCGTCACGCGGCACACTTCAGCCCGGGAACAACCAAGCGGGCCGGCTCGGGTCCAGCAGGATCAACGCGAGCAGGCCGCCGGCGATCGACACGTTCTTCCAGCCCGTCACGAACTGCGGAAACACGATCGTGCCGTCCTTGATCATGAACTTGACGTGATAGAGCCACGTCGCGGGAATCATGAACGCGATCCACAGGATCGAGACGAGCCACACGTAGCGGTCAGCGACCATCAGCACGGCGCCGACCATCTCGAGCAGAAGCACCAGCGGCAACACGAGCCGCGGCAACGGCACCCCGAGGTGGCCCATCTCGACGATGTTCGCCTGGTAGTGGGTGGCTTTGTGGGCCCCCGCCGCGACCCAGATACCGCACGTGAGCACGCGCGCGACGAGATAGGCCAGTTCGGCGCCCGTCATGAATCCTCCCCCCAAAAAAACCGCGACGCCCGCTCGCGCGAGGCAGCCGCGCTAAACGTCTTTCTTCTTCAGAAGCAGCGGCGCCCGTGCGCGCCGGATGCGAATGTTGAGCATCTCAACGACCACCGAGAACGCCATCGCGAAATAGAGGTAGCCCTTCGGAATGTGCACGTCTATGCCCTCGGCGATGAGCGCCACGCCGATGAGCACGAGGAAGCTCAGCGCGAGCATCTTGATCGTCGGGTGGTCGTCGACAAAGCGGCCAATGGCTCCGGCTGCGAACATCATGACGCCGACGGCAATGACGATGGCGATGATCATCACGCTCACGTGATCGGCCATGCCCACGGCCGTGATCACGGAGTCGAGCGAGAAGACGATGTCGATGAGCCCGATCTGGATGATGATGCTGGTGAAGCTCGCGGGCTTGGCCTCATGACCCGCGCCTTCGACGCCTTCCAGGCTCTCGTGAATCTCGAGCGTAGCCTTGGCGAGCAAGAACAAACCGCCGCCGATCAAGATGAGGTCGCGCCCCGAGACGTCGACGCCGAGCACCGTGAACAACGTTGCCTGCAGCCGCATGATCCACGTGAGCAGCAGCAGCAACAGGATGCGAGTGCCCATCGCGAAGCCGAGGCCGAGCACGCGCGCGCGTTGCCGCTGCGCCTCGGGCAAGCGGCCGACGAGAATGCTGATGAAGATGATGTTGTCGACGCCGAGGACGATCTCGAGCAGCGTCAGCGTGGTGAGCGCAATCCACGCCTCGGGGGAAGTGAGCCACTCCATCGCGCGGCGCGCCTAACCTAAGCGCGTCACTCTTCGATCACGGCGTTCGGGTCGTCGAGCACCTTGGCGAGCGTCGCGGGCGGCAGATAACCGCCGATGAGCTCGCCTCTGTCGGAGAAGATCGCCGGCGTGCCGCGGACGCCGATGCGCCGGCCGAGCTCGTACTGCGATTCCACGGGCGTGTCGCACGCCGGTCCTTCGGGAATCTCGCCGCCGAGCTTGGCGCGCGTGAGCGCCGCGTTGCGATTCTGCGCGCACCACACCTGGTCGGCCTTGGCCCACGACTCCGTGTTGGGGCCCGTGCGCGGATAGAACAAGTAATGCACCTCGATGCCGAGCGCGGTGACCTTGTCGATCTCGCGATGAAATTGGCGGCAGTACCCGCAGTCGATGTCGGTGAAGATATGAATCGTGTGCTTAGCGGCGCCGTTGGCCGGCTTGAAGACGATCATGCTCTTGGGATCGACGGCCTCGAGCATGTCGACGCGGGCGCGCGCGCGCGTCTCCTCGGTGACGTTGGCGCTGGTCTCGGCGTCGTAGATGTCGCCGCGAATGATGTAGCGCCCGTCGGCCGTGACGTAAGCCACGCTCGCGCCGACGGCTACCTGATAGATGCCGGGCACCGGCGAGTCGCTGATGTCTTTGGCTTCGATGCCGTTCAGCTTGCTCGCGAGCTCTTCTTTCGTGAGGGTCTGGGCCGACAGGCCGGCCGCGGCTAGGCCGAACGGCAAAACCAGGAGGATCGCTAGTCGGCGGTTGCTGTGCACGGGCAGTCTCCTACCGGGAGGGATCTCGGTGGCCACTCCTAAGGATTCTACCAATAAAGCCCGGGGCTGGAAGCGTCAGCCGCGGGGGTGGTGCCGACTGTGGAGCTCTTTCATGCGCTCGCGCGCTACGTGTGTATAGATTTGTGTAGTCGACACATCGCTGTGGCCGAGCAGGAGCTGCACGACGCGCAGGTCTGCGCCGTTGTTTAGCAGGTGGGTCGCGAACGCGTGGCGGACCGTGTGCGGCGAAAGCTTTTTCTTCACGCCGGCCTTGCGTGCGTAGCGCTTGATGATGTGCCAGAACGCCTGCCGCGTCATGCGATCGCCGCGACGCGTCGGGAACAAGTACTCGGTCTGCCGCTCGAGCAAGATCTCGACGCGCGGACCGTTGATGAACTCCTTGACCCAGTCCTGCGCTTCGTCCCCGAGCGGAATGAGCCGCTCGCGGTCGCCCTTGCCGACGATGCGCAACACGCCTTGATTCAAGTTGACCTGGCTGAGCTTCAGGTTGATGAGCTCCGAGACGCGTACCCCCGTGGCGTACAGCACCTCGAGCATCGCGCGATCGCGATGACCGAGCGGCTCGCCGACGACCGGCGCCGCGAGCAGGGACTCGACCTCTTCCTCGGTCAACGATTGCGGCAGCGCGCGGCCGATCTTCGGCATTGCGATCTGCGCCGTCGGATCCTCGCTGAGCAAACCTTCGCGCAACAGGTAACGGTAGAAGCGGCGGAAGCTCGACAGCTGCCGCGCCGTCGAACGCGGCTTGGCGCCGGCCTCGACCCGCCACGCGATGTAATCGAGCACGTCGGCGCGCGCCGCGCGAGCGAGCTCGACGTTGCGCGCCAGGAGTCGTTGATTGAGCGCGAGCAAATCGGCGCGATACGCGCCGAGCGTGTTCTCCGACAGCCCACGCTCCATCCAGATGGCGTCGAGGAAACGATCGACGAGCGCCTTGGGGTCGCTGGGTAGACTCATGCCTGCCTGGGCCGGGCTGCTGTGCAAGAAGTTGTGCGCCATTGCCTAGTTTCGATCGTAAACTCTCGAACGTTTTCGTATATGATTCAGGGCGTTATACATACACGAAATCGGGCCCTGGACCATGCCGCAGCGGGTCGAGTATGCGTGAGGGGTATGCCCCCCTGCGTGACCGCCTTCACAGAAGCTCGCGAGCATTAACATAAAGAGAAACATGTCACAGAAAACGGCCGGAAAACTGTTTCGAGTGTCGCCACGGCGCGACTCGTGCTTTGACATAAACGAACCGACAAAAGCTCCGTGCGCCCTTTGAGCCACATCGTCCGCGCGGCCTATGGCTGTTACGCCTGGCTTGCCCTGCTCGTCGTCATCATCCCGACCTGCGTCGTCCTCGCTGCGACGCCGGGACTCACGCGGCGCCGGCGCGTGGCGCGCAGCGCCGCGCGAATCTTCCTCGCCGCGATCGGCAGCCCGGTCCGCATCGAGGGCAGCGCCGTCGAGCCGCACTATCCGTGCGTCGTCGTCGCGAATCACGCGAGCTATCTCGACGGCATCATTCTGACCGCCGCGCTGCCGCCCGGCTTCACGTATCTCATCAAGCAGCAGATGACGAGCGTGCCGATCGCAAGCTTCGTGCTGCGCCGGTTGGGCTCGGCGTTCGTCGATCGCGGCGATCGCAACAACCGGCACCGCGCGGCGCGCGCGCTGCTCGCAGCCGCCGAGCAGGGTGCGGCGCTGAGCTTCTTCCCCGAAGGCACGTTCGATGCGGTGCCGGGGCTCAAGCCGTTCCAGCAGGGCGCGTTCAGCGCGGCCGCGCGCGCGAACCTGCCCGTCGTGCCGATCGTCATCTACGGCTCGCGCGCGAAGCTCCCGGCGGGGAGCCTCCTGCCCGCACCGGGGCCGCTACGCGTCCGGATTTGCGAGCCCGTGCGCTCGTCGGCCGCGACCTCGTCGCGCGAGCTCATGGCCCTGACGCGCCGCGCCATGCTCGTCCACCTCGACGAGCCGGACCTCGCGCCCAATAACCTCTACATCCCGGAGTAATTCGGCCCGGCGCCACCCTCGGGCGGCACCCAAGTGATGTTCTGCGCGGGATCCTTGATGTCGCACGTTTTGCAGTGCACGCAGTTGGCCGCGTTGATCTGAAAACGCGGCGCGCCGTCGCCGTCGCGCACGATCTCGTAGACACCCGCGGGGCAATAACGCTGCGCGGGCTCGTCGAACTGCGGCAAGTTGACCGCAATCGGCACGCTCGGATCGGCGAGGCGCAAGTGGTTCGGCTGGTCCTCCTCGTGCACCGTGCTCGCGAGGTACACGGAGCTCGCGCGATCGAACGACGTCGTGCCGTCGAGCTGCGAATAGGCGCTGCGCTGCACGGCTGCGGCAAGCGAAAGTCGCGCATGGTCCGGCACGGAGTTGTGCAGTGTCCACGGCGCGCGGCCGCCGAAAAGGTTCTGCTCGACGAAGCCGAGCGCACCGCCGAGAACAGTGCCGAGCTTGGCGATACCGGGGCTGAAATTGCGGCCCATCTTGAGCTCGTCCCACACCCACGAGGCGCGCACGCGCTCCGGGTAGCGCGCGAGCTCAGCGTCGCCGCCGCCTTCCGCAGCGAGCGCTGCGAAGATGGTTTCCGCCGCAAGCATGCCGGTCTTCATGGCCGTGTGCGAGCCTTTGATCTTCGCGGGATTCAGGAACCCGGCTTCGCAGCCGACTAGCACGCCGCCGGGCACGACGAGGCGCGGCAGCGACTGAAGTCCACCCTTGTTCACGGCCCGCGCGCCGTAGGCCATGCGCTTGCCGCCCGCGAGCACATCGCGCACGACGGGGTGCTGCTTCCAGCGCTGGAACTCGGCGAACGGATCGAGATGCGGATTGCGGTAGCCGAGCCCGACGATGAGCCCGAGGTACACGCGCGCTTCGGCGGCGTGATAGAGGAACCCGCCGCCGTCGGTTGCGTCGTCGAGCGGCCAGCCGAGCGTGTGCACGATCTGGCCGGGTCTGTGCTTCGCGGGATCGATCTGCCAGATCTCCTTGAAGCCGAGCCCGTAGTGCTGCGGATCGGCGCCGGCGCGCAGGTCGTGACGGGCTTCGAGGCGCTTGCCGAGACTGCCGCGGCAACCTTCGGCGAACACGGTGTACTTGGCCTTGAGGTCGTAGCCCGGCTGAAAATTCGCTTTGCGCGTGCCGTCCCGCGCCACGCCCATGTCGCCCGTCGCAACGCCCGCGACGCGCTCGCCGTCGTAGAGGACGTCGGTTGCCGCAAACCCCGGCAGCACGTGGCAGCCGAGCGCCTCCGCCTGCGCGCCGAGCCATTGGCAAAGCTCGCCGAGGCTCACGACGTAGTTACCGCGATTGTGCAGGGCTCGCGGCACGAGCCAGTGCGGCACGCGCGTGCTGCTCGCGGCGCTGCGCAACCAGCGCACTTGCTCGGCCGTCACGGCCGTGGCCACGGGCGCGCCGCGCTCGCGCCAATCGGGGAAGAGCTCCGCGAGCGCGCGCGGGTCGAGCACGGCCCCGGAGACGACGTGCGCCCCAACAGCGGCGCCCTTCTCGACGACGCCAATGGCGAGCTCGCGATTCGCTGCGTGCGCGAGCTGCCCGAGCCGGCACGCCGCCGCGAGGCCGGCCGGCCCCGCACCGACGACGACGACGTCGAACTCCATGCTTTCGCGTGACACGGCGCCTTCCGAACCCGGGAGCGCTGAAGCGCCGCGCATTGTAACATCGCGTCCCAAAGCGCCACCGCCGTCGATCCTTGAACAATCCGATCTGGCAACCGTCCGCAGAGCGCAGCGCAGCGAGCAACCTGCGGCGCTTCATCGCGACTCATCGCGCGCGATTGCGCGGCGACGACTATGCCGCGCTCTACGACTGGAGCATCGCGTCGCCCGCGGAGTTCTGGGAAGCGGTCGCGAATTTCTGCTCCATCGAACACACGACGAAACACACGGCCGTGCTGCGCAACGGCAACCGCATGCCGGGCGCGCACTGGTTCGAAGGCGCGACGCTCAACTTCGCGGCGAATCTGCTCGCCCCTGAGCGCGACGGTGCGGCGCTCGTGTTCGCCAACGAGCGCGGCGAGCGCGAGGTACTCGATTGGCCCGAGCTGCGCAGCCAGGTCGCGAGCGTCGCGGCCGCATTGCGCGCGCTCGGCGTCGTGCGCGGCGATCGCGTCGCGGGCCTCGTCGCCAACCGGCCCGAAGCCGTCGTCGCGATGCTCGCGACGGCGAGCTTAGGCGCCGTGTGGTCGTCGTGCTCGCCCGACTTCGGCGTCGACGCCGTGCTCGACCGCTTCGGCCAGATCGGCCCGAAGGTGCTGTTCGCGACCGACGGCTATTTCTACGCCGGCAAGAGCATCGACTCCCTGCCGACGGTGCGCGCGCTTGCGGAACGCTTGCGCGACCTTACGGCCGTCGTCGTAATTCCGTATCGCAGTGCACAGCCCGACCTTCGCGCACTGCCTCGCGCCGTCTCGTTCGGCGAGCTGCTGGCCGAGCGCGCCGAGCTCGTCTGCGAGCCCGTGCCGTTCGACGCGCCGCTCTATATTCTCTATTCGTCGGGCACGACGGGCGTGCCGAAGTGCATCGTGCACGGCGTCGGCGGCACCCTGCTCCAGCATCGCAAGGAGCACGTGCTGCACACGGACGTGAACCCCGGCGCCGTCGTGTTCTACTTCACGACCTGCGGGTGGATGATGTGGCACTGGCTCGTGTCGGCGCTCGCGTCAGGCGCGACGATCGTCCTCTACGACGGCGCGCCGCTCCATCCCGACCCCGGCGTCCTCTGGCGGCTCGCCGAGCGCGAGCAGATCGATGTGTTCGGCACGAGCGCGAAGTATCTGTCCTCGCTCGAGAAGTCGGGTTTCGCTCCGCGCACCGCGCATGCGCTGCCGGCGTTGCGCACGATCCTCTCGACGGGCTCGCCTCTCGCGCCGGCGACCTTCGACTTCGTATACAGCAGCATCAAGGCAGACGTGCAACTCGCCTCGATCGCGGGCGGCACGGACTTGATCTCATGCTTCGCGCTCGGCAATCCGCTGCTGCCCGTGCATCGCGGCGAGCTCCAGTGCCGCGGCCTCGGAATGAGAGTCGAGATCTTCACGGCCGACGGCCGCTCGGTGCGCGAGCAGAAAGGCGACCTGGTCTGCACGGCGCCGTTCCCGTCGATGCCCGTGGGCTTCTGGAACGACGCCGACGGCCGCAAGTACCGCGCCGCGTACTTCGAGCGCTTCCCGAACGTCTGGCATCACGGCGACTACGCCGAGCTCACCGCGCACGACGGCGTCGTCATCTACGGCCGCTCCGACACCGTGCTCAACCCCGGCGGCGTACGCATCGGCACCGCGGAGATCTACCGCATCGTCGAGCAGTTCCCCGAGATCGCCGAGAGCATCGTCGTCGATCAAGAATGGGGCGACGACACACGCGTCGTGCTGTTCGTGCGGCTGCAAGCGGGCCACGCGCTCGACGCGGCGCTTACGCGCCGCCTCCGCGACGAGCTCAAAGCACGCGCGAGCCCGCGGCACGTTCCGGCCAAGATCCTCGCCGTCGCCGACATCCCGCGCACGATGAACGGCAAGCTCGTCGAGCTCGCCGTTCGTGAAGCCATTCATGGCCGGACAATCGGCAATCGTGATGCACTGGCCAACCCGGAAGCCCTCGCCTACTTTATCGGTCGCCCAGAGTTGCAATCGTGACGAGCCCGCTCGCTATTTATCGCCGGCGCGTCGAGCGCGGCGAGCTCGCCGCCGATGCCGCGCAGGCGCGTGCCGTCGAGGCGCTCGAGCGCCTCTATCGCGACTTGTTGCGTGCGCCGCCGCACCGGGGCTTGCGCCAGCGCATAGCGAAGCTCGCGGGGAAGCAACGCGCACCCGTGCGCGGTCTCTATCTCTGGGGCAGCGTGGGCCGCGGCAAGACGTTCGCGATGGACCTCTTCTACAACGCGCTGCCGTTCAAGGACAAACGGCGCCAGCACTTTCACCGTTTCATGGCGCACGTGCACGAGCGCCTCAAGGAGCACCGCAACGTCGAAGACCCGCTCGAGCTCGTCGCCGAGGAAATCGCCGCCGACACGCGCGTCATCTGCTTCGACGAGCTCGCCGTCACCGACATCGCGGACGCGATGCTGCTCGGAGGGCTCTTTGCCGGGCTGTTCACGCGCGGCGTGACGTTCGCGGCCACCTCGAACATCGTGCCCGACCAGCTCTACAGCGGCGGGCTCCAGCGCCAGCGCTTCCTACCGACGATCGCGCTGGTCAAGGAACACTGCGTGGTCGTGCACGTCGACGGCAGCGTGGACTATCGGCTGCGCGCGCTCGAGCGCGCGGATGTTTACCAAACGCCTCTCAGCGCGACCGCCGAGCAGCGCCTCGCGGAATTCTTCGACTCCATAGCGCCCGACGAAGGTGACCAGGGCGGCGCGCTAGAGCTGCTCGGCCGGCGCATCGACTATCGGCGCGCGGCCGACGGCGTCATCTGGTTCGACTTTGCGGCGATCTGCGACGGCCCGCGCAGCAAGGACGACTACATCGAGCTCTCACGGCTCTATCAGACCGTGCTCGTGTCGAACGTGCCGCGCTTCGACGCGACGCTCGAGAACCAGGCACGCCGCTTCATCGCGCTCGTCGACGAGTTCTACGACCGGCGTGTCAAGCTCATCGTCTCGGCCGCGGCGCCGGCGACCGAGATCTATCGCGGCGAGCGCTTACGCCGCGACTTCCTGCGCACGCAGAGCCGCCTGCAGGAGATGCAGAGCCGCGATTACTTGGCCGAAGCGCACCGCCCATAGGGCGATTGCGAGCGCTTGACCACGAGGGCTGCGCAGACGTTGTAAACTGATGGCCCATGAAGGTCTCCAGCCTCGAAGCGATCCTACGCGCGCTGGACGATGCTCGTATCGGCACGCCAAGACGGGTGAGCTTCTCCCTGGGCTGGTAGTTCGATTCGTTCGCATCGAAACACTGATCCGAATGAAAGAGGCCGCCGGGCGGGACAAGGATCTCGAAGACATCCGACAGAGAGCTCCTGACGTGCCCGGTCGCTGACAGCTCGCGAACGAGCGGGTCGAGGGCCGCCCCGTCCGCCGCTCCGCACCACCCGTAGAGCGGCGCGCGGCGCTCAGCCGATCTTGCTGCGGACTTCGATGAGCTCGGGGAAGAAGGTCGTGTCGACTGCGCGCTCCAGGAATTTCACTCCCGACGTGCCGGCGGTGCCCGGCTGTGCGCCGATGATGCGCTCCACGGTCTTCATGTGATGGAAGCGCCACGACTGGAAGTTGATCTCGATGTCGACAAGCCTTTCCGAGACCTCGTAGGCCGCCCAGTACTGGTCGGGATGCTCATAGATGGTCTGGAGAACGTCGACGACGCCGGGATGATGCTCGTACATCTGCGTCCAATCGCGCTCGACGCGCGCTGCGGGCACGCGATGGCCGACGCGGTACAAATAACGCAGGAACTCGTCGTAGAGACCGGGCCGCTCGAGCGCTTGCTTGAGCTGCCGGTAGTACTCGAGGTGATGACCGAAGCGCGTGAGCACGGCGCGATCCTTGCGGCCGAGCTTGAACTCGAGCAGCCGGTACTGCGGGGACTGAAAACCCGACGCCGTGCCGAGCGCGTCGCGGAACGCCGCGTACTCCGTCGGCGTGAGCGTGGCGAGCACGGACCATTGATTGATGAGCTGGTGCTGAACCTGCTTGACGCGATTCAAGATCTTGATGCTGCGCGGCAAGTCGTCGTTCTGTAGACACACGATGGCCGCGTCGAGCTCGTGCAGGATGAGCTTGAACCAGAGCTCGGACACTTGATGCTGAATGATGAACAGCATCTCGTCGTGCTCGGGCGCCGCGCTGATCGGTTGCTGCGCGCTCAACAACTTGTCGAGCTCGAGATACGTCTCGTAGCGAACTTCACCCGCTTGCGCAGGCTCGGGTTCCGCCGTGGCGGCGGTGCTCGGGATGTTTTTATCCGGCCCGGGTTTTGTGGTCATTGTTCCATCCTCGTCGCGCCCGTGCCCGAACTATAACGCAGTTACAATATAGATATGAAGAACAAGCCACGGCCGCCCGTCGGCCATCTCGTGCTCGTCCGTCACGGCCAAAGCGACTGGAATCAAAAGAATCTCTTCACGGGTTGGACCGACGTCGATCTCACCGCGCGCGGCGAGCAGGAAGCGCGACAAGCAGGGAAAACGCTCGCGGCCGCGGGGCTCACGTTCGACATCGCGTTCACCTCGGTGCTCACGCGCGCGATTCGCACGCTGTGGCTCGTGTTAGACGAGATGAAACTCATGTGGATTCCCGTCGAGAATTCGTGGCGATTGAACGAGCGGCACTACGGCGCGCTGCAAGGGCTCGACAAAGCCGCGACCACGGCGAAATACGGCGAGGCGCAGGTCAAGACCTGGCGCCGCAGCTACGACATTCCGCCGCCGGCGCTCGATGAGAGCGACGAGCGCCATCCGTGCCACGATCGCCGTTATTCCGGACTCGCGCCGAGCGAGCTGCCCGGCACGGAGTCGCTCGCGACGACGCTCGCGCGCGTGCAGCCCTACTGGGAAGACCGCATCGTTCCCGAGCTCTTGCGGGGACGGCACGTGCTCGTCGCCGCGCACGGCAACAGCCTGCGCGCGCTCGTGAAGATGCTCGAAGGCATTTCCGACGAGGACATCACGGAGCTCAACATCCCGACCGGCGTGCCGCGCCTCTACGAGCTCGACGCGAAGCTCGCGCCGCAGCGCGCCGAGTACCTCGGCGATCCGGCCGCGATCGCGGCCGCGGCCGAAGCCGTGGCTAACCAAGCCAGGGCCAAGAAGTGATCTACGACTTGGGCACGCATCGCGTGCAAACCGTCGGCGACGAGTTCTACGTCGCGCCGAGCGCGTCCGTCATCGGCCGCGTGTTCCTCGGCCGCCACGCCAACGTCTGGTTCAACGCCGTCATTCGCGGCGACATCAACGACATTCGCATCGGCGACGACACCAACGTCCAAGATACGGCCGTCATCCACGTCGACTCCGACGCGCCGTGCACGATCGGCAACCGCGTCACGATCGGCCACGGCGCCACGGTGCACGGCTGCACCGTCGGTGACTGCTCGCTGATCGGCATCGGCGCCACGATCCTGAGCCACGCAGTGATCGGTAAGTACTGCTTGGTCGGCGCCGGTGCGCTCATCACCGAGCGCAGGGTGTTCGCCGACCGCTCGCTCATCATCGGTGCGCCGGCGCGGCGAGTGCGCGAGCTCACGGACGCCGAGTGCCGCACACTCGAGACGACCGCCGCGAACTACGCCGAATGCGGCCGGCAATACCGGCGCGACCTCGTCACACGCTGAAGCCGCGTCACGTTTCGTACGTAGTTTCCACAGGGGCGAGGCCTGCGCCGCGCTGCCAGACTGGCTGCATCTCGGACGAGCGATGTGTCCATCGTGGCCAGCACCAGCGCAACAGCCGACACGATCCCCGGAACCTACCTCTTCGACGGCGCGCTTGCCGTGAAAGGCTACGCGCTCAACAAGATGTGCTACTCGTTCAACGACGCGGCCAACCGCGCCGAGTTCAAGCGCGACGAGGACGCGTACTGCGCCAAGTTCGGCTTGAGCGCCGAGCAACGCGAGGCCATTCGTAAGCGCGACGTGCTCGCACTGCTCGCCGCGGGCGGTAACGTCTACTACCTCGCCAAGTTCTTAGGAATCTTCGGCCTCGGCGTGCAGGACATCGGCGCGCAGCAGACGGGCGTGAGCCTCGAAGCGTTCAAGGCCAAGCTCAAAGCAGCGGCGAACTGACGATGGCCAAGCTCGTCGGCGGAATCTGCACCTCGCACATCCCGGCGATCGGCAACGCGATCGCGCGCGGGCTCGAGGGCGACGCTTACTGGCAGCCGTTTTTCGCGGGCTATCCGCCCGTGCGCGAGTGGCTCGAGAAAGTGCAGCCCGATGTTGCCGTGATCGTCTACAACGACCACGGTCTCAATTTCTTCTTGAACAACCTGCCGACGTTCGCGATCGGCGCCGCGCCCGAGTACCACAACGCCGACGAAGGCTGGGGCTTACCGACCCTGGCGCCCTACCCCGGCGATCCCAAGCTCTCGTGGCACATCATCGAATCGCTCGTCGCCGACGAGTTCGACGTGGCGACCTGCCAGGAGATGCGCGTCGACCACGCGTTCACGGTGCCGCAAGCCCTGCTCTGGCCCGGCGGCCGCCGGCCCGTGCGGACCGTGCCCGTGGCAGTCAACACCGTGCAGCACCCGCTGCCGTCGCCGGCGCGCTGCTTCAAGCTCGGCCAGGCGCTGGGCCGCGCGATCGCGTCGTATCCCGAGGATCTCCGCGTCGTCGTGATCGGCACGGGCGGGCTCTCGCACCAACTCGACGGCGAACGCGCGGGCTTCATCAACAAAGAGTTCGATCTCATGTGCCTCGAGAAGATCGTCAACGATCCGCAGACGCTGGCGCGCTACTCCATCCACGACATCGTGCGGCTCGCCGGGACGCAGGGCGTCGAGGTCATCATGTGGCTCGTGATGCGCGGCGCGATGACGGCGCGCGTGCGCGAGCTGCATCGCCACTATCACATTCCGGTGTCGAACACGGCGGCGGGACTGCTGCTGCTCGAGAACGCCGCGTAGCCGTCATGGCCACGCTGCACTTGGGGACTGCGCTGCGGAGTCCAAGCAAAGCCTTCGCCGCCGTGGCGGCCGATCCGCCGACGGGAGCTCGCGTGTTTTTCGGGGCGGCGCTCTGGCTGGCGCTGTGCCCGCCGGTTTTCGCTTACCTCGGCACCACGCTGTTCGGTTGGCGCCTCGGCGTCGAGCCGCTGTTGCTGCCGGCGGGCGCGGCGCTCGCGATCTCGGGCGCCTATTTCGTGCTGTTGCTCGTGGGCCTCTTGAGCTCGGCATTCGTCGCGCACTGGATGGCCGGCACCTACGGCGCCGACACGTCGTACGCGCACAGCTTGGCGCTCATGACGCTCGTCGCGGCGCCGCTCGCGATCGGCAGCGTCGTGCACCTCTATCCGAACGCGTTCTTCAACGTCATGGTGCTCGTGCCGACGCTCATATGGAGCATCTACCTGCTCTATCGCGGGCTGCCCGTCGTGCTGCGCACCGATCCCGGCCGCGGCATGCTCATGGCGTCCGCGCTCATCGCTTATCTGCTCGTGTCGTGGGTGACGCTGCTCGGCATCACGGCCGTGCTGTGGAGCTTGGGGTTGGGCCCAAGGGTTGCGACATGAGCGACGTCGCGCGCACGCCCTACGAGGATCGCATCGTCACGGGGTTCACCGCGTTCGCCGTGCTCTGGGCGCTCGTCGGCATGGCGGTCGGCGTCTACGTCGCCGCCGAGCTCGTCTGGCCCGACCTCGGGTTCTCGCAGCCGTGGCTCTCCTACGGGCGACTGCGCACGCTGCACACGAATGCCGTGGTCTTCGGCTTCGCTGTCTGCGCGCTCATCGGCACGTCGTTCTACAGCGTGCAGCGCACCTCGCACGCGCGTCTGTTCGCGCCGAAGCTCGCGTGGTTCGTGTTCTACGGCTGGCAGGCGCTCGTCGCGCTCGGCGCACTGTCGCTGCTCGCGGGTTGGACGGGCGGCAAGGAATACGCGGAGCTCGAGTGGCCGTTCGACATTGCGATCGCCGTGCTCTGGGTGAGCTACGCGGTGGTGTTCTTCGGCACGATCGCCAAGCGAACGATGGCGCCGATCTACATCTCCAACTGGTTCTACGGCGCGCTCATCATCGTCGTCGCGATGCTGCACATCGTTAACAATCTCGCGATGCCGGCGACGCTCGGCAAAAGTTATTCTCTTTTCCCCGGTGCGCAGGACGCCATTGTGCAATGGTGGTACGGCCACAATGCCGTTGGTTTCCTGCTCACCGGCGGCTTTTTGGGCATGCTCTATTACTTCCTGCCCAAGCAAGCCGAGCAACCGATCTGGAGCTATCGGCTCTCGATCGTCGCGTTCTGGGCGTTCGTCTACAGCTACATCTGGGCCGGCCCGCACCACCTGCACTACAACGCAATACCGGAGTGGGTGCAGTCGCTCGGCGTCGTCATGAGCCTCGTGCTGCTCGCGCCGTCGTGGGCCACGATGATCAACGGCATCATGACCGTGAGCAACGCGTGGCAGAAGCTGCGCACGGATCTCGCGCTCAAATTCATCGTGCTCGCGCTCGCGTTCTACGGACTCGCGACGTTCGAAGGGCCGATGATGTCGATTCGCAGCGTCAACGTCATGAGCCACTTCACGGAGTGGACCATCGGCCACGTGCACTCGGGCGCGCTCGGCTGGAACGCGCTCATCACGTTCGGCACGTTCTACTTCCTCGTGCCGCGGCTCGCCGGCCGGCCGCTGCACAGCACGGCGCTCGCCAACACGCATTTCTGGCTCGCGCTCGCCGGCACGATGCTCTACATCGTCTCGATGTGGGCCGCGGGGCTGTCGCAGTCGCTGCTCTGGCTGTCGCTCGACGAGCTCGGCGAGGTGCAATACAGCTTCGTCGACGTCATGCGCGCGATGCAGCCCTACTACCTCTTGCGGCTCTTGGGCGGTCTCACGTTCTTCGCGGGCGCGGTCCTCATGGCCGTGAATCTCTACCACACGTTTGCCGGCGTGCGCACCGTCGTCGTGCAGCCGCCGGCAGCGGCTGCTGTTGCGAGCGCCGCATGAGCTTCTTAGGAGCCCACAACGCGATCGAGCGCAACACGGGGCTCTTGATCTTCGGGATCTTGTTCGTGGCCTCGATCGGCGGCCTCGTGCAGGTGTTGCCGACGATGGCCGACGACTCGCTCGCGGCGCCGGCCGAGCACGTCGTGCCGTACACGGCGCTCGAGCTCGCGGGCCGCGATCTCTACATGCGCGAGTCGTGCTCGACGTGCCACTCGCAGCAAGTGCGACCGCTGCTCGCCGAGGTGCGCCGCTACGGGCCGTACTCGCGCGCCGGCGAGTTCGCCTACGACCGGCCGTTCCTCTGGGGCTCGAAACGGACGGGCCCGGATCTCCATCGACTGACGGGCAAGTACACGGACGCGTGGCATCGCCTCCACATGACGAACCCGCGCAGCGTGGTGCCGGTCTCGATCATGCCCGCGTATCCCTGGCTCGCCGAGCGCGCGGCGAACTTGAACGGCGACATCGTCGCGCGCATGCGCGCGCTCAAGCGCCTCGGTACACCCTACACCGACGAGCAAATCGCGGCGGCGCCCGCGGCGCTCGAAGGCAAGACCGAGCTCGACGCGCTGATCGCCTATTTACAAATACTGGGCCGCCACGCAAGCGACGCACCCGAAGAGCACACGGGGCACTGAGCGATGACCTACCTCATCTTCGGCGGCGACATGCTCGTGATGGCTTTCATGATCGGCGTGGTCGTGTGGATCTCGCTGCGCGACAACGACGCGCGCATCGATGCGGCGGCGCGCATCCCGCTCGAGGACGACTAGCTCATGCCGACCGTCGCGACGGGATTCTGGGCCGGCTGGGTCACCGTGATCACGGTGGTGTCCCTGCTCGGCCTCTTGTGGCTCGTCGCGAGCGTCTATTTCAACCGCGATCCTGGAGCCGCGCACGGACCCGACGAGGTCTGGGACGAGACGCTGCGCGAAGGCGCGACGCCGGCGCCGCTGTGGTGGTTCTGGTTCATCCTCGCGTTGCTCGCCGCGAGCGTCGTCTACCTCATGCTCTATCCCGGCCTCGGCACTCATCGCGGCGTGTTGAATTGGTCGCAAGGCGGCCAACTCGCGGCGAGCCGCATGCGTTTCGACGAGAGCTTCGGCGCCGATCGCGAGCGCATCGCGCAGAGCGCGATCGCCGATTTGCAGCTTGACGACGTGGCGCTGCGCACGGGCTGGCATCTATTCAACAATCATTGCAGCGCGTGTCACGGCACCGACGCGCGCGGCCAGGCGAAGCAGTTCCCGAACCTGAGCAACGACCGCTGGCAATGGGGCGGGTCCGAGCGTGAGGTTGCCGACACGATCACGCGCGGCCGCCTCGCTGTCATGCCCCCTTGGCAGACGGCGCTCGGCGACGCAGGCGTGACGGCCGTCGCCGAATACGTGCGGGCGCTCGCCACGGGCAACCCGCCCGAGGACGGCGAAGGCGCGCGCATCTACCGCACCAGTTGCTTCGCCTGTCACGGCATCGACGGCAGCGGCCTCACGGCGCTCGGCTCGCCGTCGCTCAAGGATCCCGAGTGGCTCTACGGCGGCTCGCTCGACGACATCCGCGCGTCGATCGCTTTGGGTCGCAACGGCTCGATGCCCGCGTTCGGCGAGCGGCTCGACGCCACGCAGGTGAAACTGCTGACCGCGTGGCTCATCGCGGGCGCGGAGCCGCTGCGCGGGCAGTAGGTCGCCGCCACGCCCCGGCGTCTCCCTTGTCGCGGCACGCACGCTTCCGCGGAAGCGTTGCACCACCGCGGTGCGAAATCCCTCCGCGGAGGGGCGACGGCGCCAGCGCCTTCACCCCAATGTCAGCCCTCCGAACGTCGCGTGCCGTGGACGTTGCCGAGCCAGGCGTTTCTACGCCGTATATTCCCGTCCTACCAATTGACGCGTATCCCGCACGGTGCTCTAGTAGAAACAAATGGTTAGGGCCGAATCAATCACGATATCCAGCAACATGCTGCACTTTGCCTGCAGCTGCATGCTGTCTAGTTATAGTTATACGCCGTCCTTAACGTATGCGTATTCGTCCAGAAGCCGAAGCTGACTACGCAGCTGTCCGTGCGGTGAACGAGGCTGCGTTCGACACATCTGCCGAGGCAGATCTCGTCGAAGCTCTGCGCCGCAGGGGTGTGTCTCTGGTTTCGCTCGTTGCGGAAGTCGAAGGCGTAGTGGTCGGACATATTCTCTTTTCGCCAGTCTCCCTGGCCGAGCACGACCACCTGAAATTAATGGGCCTTGCGCCAATGGCTGTTGCGCCGGATTACCAGCGCAAAGGCATCGGCTCGGCGCTGGTGCGTCAGGGTTTGGTGCGTTGCAAGGATCTTGGCTTTTGCGCTGTAGTTGTCGTCGGCCACGCCGAATATTATCCGCGCTTGGGTTTCGTTCCCGCGGATCGGTACGGCCTCCGATGCGAGTACGATGTGCCGGCGGATGTATTCATGGTCGCGGAACTCGAGGCTGGAATTCTCAACAGTGCGTCTGGGTTGGTTCGTTATGACGGCGCGTTCGCCGGCGTATAACAAGCAGTTGCAGCGGACGGTGATACGGCGTCGCAGGCGCGCCGCAAGTGCGTCATTTCATTGTGCACATGCGGCGCGCTGGACACCGCAGCGCGCCGCCGCTCAACTGCGGCGTTATACGGGGCGGATGGCGTATCTTATCGGGAACGACGAACACGGGAGATATCTGATGCGACCTCGAACACTCAGACTGGACTCGCGCGCGCGCTCTTTCACCATGCTTGTGTTGGGCGCGACCGTTGTCGCGATCGCGCTGGCGGGTCGGGTGGCCGCGGACGAAAAATCGGCCGTCTCGCTCGAGGCGGAGTTGCCGCAGTTTATCGCCGCCTGCAATCGTGTGGTCGAGGGCGGTAAACGTCGCGCGATGCGGGCCTGCGAGACACTCGCGAAAGCAAACCGGCTTGGCTTCGCCGACCCCGTCGCCTCCAGTGGATACCAGCGATATCAAAGGAACCTGGAATGGTGGCAGACATGCCACCGCAACCAGACTGCCGGAGCGCGCTGGAGTTGTGTGCTCCCCACTGAACTTAAACGGCGTTAGGCGATGGTTATTCGGCGTGCGCTCGGCGGACTATGGGGAAGAAGTGCCCGTTGATCCAACGTTTTGAGGATGGCGCCGTATAACAAGCGCATGCAGCGAGCGCGGTATGGATAAATTGGTTCTCAGGATACGTGGGCAGCGCGTCGCTGATGCGCGGCGTTAGCTGGCAGCCATGAACCGGTACGCTCCCCCAAAAGCCAGGGTCAGCGATCCGCCCGAGATCAGCAGGCCGGGCCCTTGGGTGACCCTAAAAGGGTTGGCCCTTTTCTTTGGGTTCTGTTCCCTCTTCTACGGTGGGACGCTTTTCTTTCAGGTTAATGCAGGCGCCGTGCTTGTCGCTTGCCTCGGCGCAACGGCGGCCTTTGGGCTGTGGCTCCAACGTCCGTGGTCGCGGTGGGTTGTGTATCTCATCTCAATGCTGCTCATTGTGTACTCGGCCTGGTACGTTTGGTCGGCAGTCCAGGGCGGTTGGCCCGAAAGCGGCAGCCGGTCCTTTGTGTACTTCCTTCCGGCGGCGCTCTTACTGATGTTCGGAGTTGCAACACCGGTTCACGTTGCAAGGGTCTTCCGAAGGCGATAGGTGGATGGCCGGAAAATGTTGCCCAAACCTCGTGCGGTGCCAGCTAACAAGCAGTTCGAGCGGACCGGATAGTTCCTACGGTTTAGTGGACACCCTGAGCTAACGCTCAGGAGTGTCGAGATGCCAAGACCAGGGCCTAGGACGACGAACAAGTACAGCGATCGCTTCAAAGCGGCGGCGGTGCGATTGAGCGAGCTACCGGGTGTT
>CAZCZE010000005.1:0-86207 GCA_964503125.1 uncultured Gammaproteobacteria bacterium | reverse complement strand
CCCCCCGCGCGCGGGCGTGGCCCCCCCGCCTACCCCGCCGTCTGGCCTCCCGGGGGGCGCGGGGGCCACCTCCCCTGCGCCCCGCGGCTCCCGGGGGGGGCCCCCCCAGCCACACGGCTCGCTTTGAGGTGGGCAGCGCCCGGCCGCGCGTCAGGGCGGCGAGCGCACGACTCGCCTCTCGGATTTCTCGCCGTGTGCGTACGGCCGCTCCCGAGACCGTCTGCGCACAGGGATGTGCGCCGCCGAGCCGCAGGGATGCACTTCCGGCGTGTCTCGCGAGGGGCACTCGCAGGCTCGCGGCTCGCTCACAATGTGCGAACCGCCGAACGCGGCTCAGCGTTGACAGTGCGGGCAGTAGTAAGTCGCACGCGCGCCGACGACGCGGCGCTCGATCGGCGTGGAGCAGGTACCGCACGGTTGGCCGTCGCGCTCGTAGACGCGGAGCGAGTGGCGGAAGTAGCCGGGGCGGCCGTCGCCGCCGACGAAGTTGCGCAGCGTCGTGCCGCCGTCGTCGATCGCGTCGAGCAGCACGGCGCGGACTGCGGCGATGAGAGGTTCGAAGCGCGCTCGGGCGATGCGGCCGGCCGCGCGCAGCGGATGGATGCCGGCGCGATACAACGCCTCGTTCGCGTAGATGTTGCCGACGCCGACGACGACGTGCCCGTTCATGAGGTGCTGCTTGATCGCGACGCGCCGCCCGCGGCTCGCGTGCCAGAGGTAGTCGGCGGTGAACTCGGGCCCGAGCGGCTCGGGCCCGAGCTCCTTGAGCAACGGGTGACGGTGCGGCGTCGCCGTGAGCACGAAGCTGCCGAAGCGGCGCGGGTCGTTGAAGCGCAGCGAGCCGCCGCCCGCGAAGTGCACGTCGATGTGATCGTGAAGGCCCGGCGTGACGGTCGTGGGCAGGTAGCGCAGGCTGCCCGACATGCCTAGGTGCACGAGCAGAGTGCCGGCGCCCGTGCCGAACAAGAGATACTTGCCGCGGCGCTCGAGGCTATCGATGCGCGCATCGGCGAGCGCCAGGGGCAGCCGCCGCGCCACGGGCCAGCGCAGCCGCGGCTCGCGCACTTCGACGTGGGCGATGGCGCGGCCCACGACGTGCGGGGCCAAGCCGCGGCGCGTGGTTTCGACCTCGGGGAGCTCCGGCATCGCGCGAGCTTACGCCGCGCGCGCGGCGGCGCCAAAACGGGATCGACCGTGATACAGCGCACGCTTGGCGGGCCTTCGTTGGAGTAGCTTCGGGCGATCGGCTATATTGCGAGGTATCCCAAGGCCAGCGCTGTCCAGCACGGCCTAACCTTCGAGGGTCGAGCACACGTGAATTTTATTCTCGAGTACCAGTACGGCCTGTTGAACCTCGGCTTTTGGGGGTACTTCATCGTCACGCTGGTGTGGCTCCATGCCACGATGATGGCCGTGACGCTGTACTACCACCGCGACCAGGCGCACCGGTCCGTCGATCTGCACCCCGTCGTCCGGCACCTGTGCCGTTTCTGGCTCTGGCTCAACACGGGCTCCTCGACGCGCGAGTGGGTGGCCGTGCACCGCAAGCATCATGCGCTCTGCGAGCGCGAAGGCGACCCGCACAGCCCGCGGATCTACGGCCTGAAGAAAGTGCTGCTCGAGGGCGCGGAGCTCTATCGCGGCGCCGCGCGGGATCGCGAGACGCTCGAGAAGTACGCGAAGGGCACGCCCGACGACTGGCTCGAGAACAACCTCTATCACCATCCGGCGCGCAGCTACTACGGCATCGTGCTGCTCGTCGTCGCCGACCTCGTGCTGTTCGGCGTTCCGGGCATCGTCATGATCGCGCTGCAGCTCTCGAACATGCCGTTCATGGCGGCCGGAATCGTCAACGGCCTCTGCCACGCCAAGGGCTACCGCAACTTCGAGACCGACGACGCGTCGACGAACCTTTGGCCGCTCGGGCTGCTCGTCGCCGGCGAGGAGCTCCACAACAACCACCACGCGTTCCCGACGTCGGCGCGTTTCTCGATGCGCCCGCACGAGGTCGACATGGGCTGGCTGCACTTGAAGGTGCTGGCCGCGCTTAGGTTAGCCAAGATCCGCCGCGTCGCGAGCATGCCCGAGCTCGAAGCGACTTCGCGCTCGACCACGGAGCTCGACGAGCTGCGCGCGATCATCGTCAACCGCATGCACGTGCTGCGGCACTACACCTTGAACGTCACGTTGCCCGTGCTGCGGCGCGAGCTCGAGAGCCTCGGCGACAACGCCAACTCGTTGCTGCATGCGACGCGGCGGCAGCTCGCTTGGCAGCCCGACATGCTCGACGAATCGTCGCGCGCGCGCTTGGCGGAGCTCGCCGCGCGCCATCCGCGCTTCAAGACCGTCCTCGAGTTCCGCAACGAGCTCAAGCAGCTCTGGGAAGGCGCGCACACGAGCAACGAGCGGCTGCTCGCCGAGTTTCGCGAGTGGTGCGTGCGCGCCGAGCAGAGCGGCATTCAAGGCCTGCAGGAATTCGTGGCCTATCTCAAGTCGTTTCGCGCGATGCGCGAGCCAGCGCTCGTCTGAGGCGGGTTTCTCGGCGCGATAAAAAACCCGCTTTCGAGGCGGGTTTTTTGTGTCTGCGTAGCGCGTCGGCCGCTACTTGATCTTGCCTTCCTTGTACATGACGTGCTTGCGCACGACGGGGTCGTATTTCTTGACCTCCATCTTCTCGGGGTGCAGCCGGCGATTCTTCGTGGTGGTGTAGTAGTGGCCCGTGCCGGCCGACGACGTCAATCGAATTTTGTCGCGCATGACCTATCTCGCTCTCTAGACCTGCTCGCCCTTGGCGCGCAGCTCCGCGACGACCTGCTCGATGCCGCGCTTGTCGATGATCCGCAGTCCCTGGTGGGAAACGCGCAACCGCACGAAGCGCTTCTCGGTCTCGAGCCAGAACCGCTGCTTATGAAGGTTCGGCAAGAAACGACGCTTCGTCTTGTTGTTCGCGTGCGAGACCTTGTTGCCGACCATCGGCCCTTTGCCGGTGACTTGGCAGACCCTGGACATGGCGGAATTCCTGAAAGCCCGTAAAGGGGCGGGGACTATACCTGCTGACCCCGTGGCCGGGCAAGGCAGCGAGCCCTCAAACGAGACCGCGCTCGGCCAGGGAAACGTGGCCCCCGCGGCTCACGACGACGTGGTCGAGGAGCCTGATCTCGACGAGCGCCAAGGCCTTGGCGAGCTTGACCGTGATGTGGCGGTCAGCCTCGCTGGGCTCCGCAACGCCCGAAGGGTGATTATGGCCAAGGATCACCGCCGCGGCGTTGTGCTGCAGGGCACGCTTGACGACCTCGCGCGGGTAGACCGTGGCGCCGTCGATGGTGCCGCGGAACAGCTCCTCGTAGCGAATGAGCCGGTGGCGCGTGTCGAGGAACAGGCAGCAAAAGACCTCGTGGGGCAGGTCGAGGAGCCGGGCTTTGAGAAACCGCGCGGCATCGGCCGGCGCGCCGAGTGGGTGCCGCGGCGCCACGGGCGCCGCGAGGTAGCGGCGGCCGAGCTCGAGCGCGGCGACGAGGCGCGCTGCGCGCGCGGGACCCAGGCCCTTCGCTCGCACGAGCTCGGCGGGTGCGAGCCCAAGCAGCGCGGGAAGGCTGCCCCATTGACCGAGCAGCCCGCGAGCGAGGTCGGCGGCGTTCTGCCCGCGCGTGCCGGTGCCGAGCAGCACGGCCAATAGCTCGCTGTCGGAAAGGGCGTGTGGGCCCGCCGTGAGCAACCTCTCGCGCGGCCGTTCCGACACGGGCCAGGCACCGCTCGCCAATTTCCTTCTCCTTACATTCCGCCTATGGCGAATCGTCGCCCAACCGCGGCGCTGCGGCACTGCCGATTAGTCCGCGGAGACATAAGAAAAGCGTGAAACGCCAGTGGCAAGCCCAAGAGATCCGAGAGTAAGCTCGGCGCCCAATGGCAACCACCGAACGAGCCACGGCGCCGCGGGTGCTGCTTGGCGTGACAGGCGGCATCGCAGCCTACAAGGCACCCGAGCTCGTACGCCGGCTCGTCGAGCGCGGCTGCGAGGTGCAGGTCGTCATGACTCGCAGCGCACGCGAGTTCGTCGGGCCGCTGACGTTCCAGGCCGTGTCGGGCCGGCGCGTTCGCGACGACCTATACGATCAGGCCGCCGAGGCCGCGATGGGCCACATCGAGCTCGCGCGCTGGGCCGACGTCGTCGTCGTTGCGCCCGCGACGGCGCATTTCATGGCCACGCTGGCCGCGGGACTCGCCCCAGATTTGCTCTCGACGCTCTGTCTCGCAACGACCGCACCGCTCGTGCTCGCGCCCGCGATGAACCAGGCCATGTGGGCCAACGCCGCGGTGCAAGCGAATCGCGCCACGCTCGAGGGGCGCGGCGTGCGCGTGCTCGGGCCGGCGACGGGCGACCAAGCCTGTGGCGAGACGGGGCCGGGCCGAATGCTCGAGCCCGCCGAGATCGCGGCGGCGCTGCTCGACGTGTCGGGTAGGCTCGCGGCGCGGCCGTTCGCGGGTCTCAAGGTCGTCATGACTGCGGGGCCCACGCGCGAGCCGATCGATCCCGTGCGCTACGTCACGAACCGCAGCTCCGGCAAGATGGGCTTCGCGGTCGCGGCCGCAGCTCGCGAAGCGGGCGCCGAGGTCGTGCTCGTCACGGGCCCCGTCGCGCTGCCGACGCCGGCCGCCGTGCGCCGAATCGACGTCGAGACGGCCGAGGAGATGTATCGCACGGTGCACGACGAGATCGCGGGTGCCGACATCTTCATCGGCTGCGCCGCCGTGTCCGACTACCGGCCGCGCGCGGCCGCCGAGCAGAAGATCAAGCGCAGCGCCGCGGAGCTCGACCTCAAGCTGGTGCGCTCGCCCGACACGCTCGCGAGCGTGGCCGCGTTGCCGCGCGCGCCGTTCACCGTGGGCTTCGCGGCCGAGACGAACGACGTCGCTACGCATGCGCGCGACAAGCTCGAGCGCAAGCGCATCGACATGATCGCCGCCAATCGAGTGGGCAAGGACTGCGGCTTCGACCGCGAAACGAACGCGCTCACGGTCTATTGGCCCGACGGCGAGCAGGCGCTCGGCGAAGGCAGCAAGCCGCTGCTCGCGCGCCGGCTCGTCGATCTCATCGCCGAGCGCTACCGCGCCGCACGCACTACGAAGCCGTCGTCCCGCGTCGGCTGACGAACGCGCTTCGATCCCAAGGTCCTCGCGTGACGAATACTGCCCGGCGCATCGAGCTTAAGATCCTGAATCCGCGAATCGGCAAGGAGATTCCGCTGCCGAAGCGCGCGACCGCGGGCTCGGCCGGCCTCGATCTGCGGGCCTGCCTCGAGGCGCCGCTCGACTTGGCGCCCGGCGACACCAAGCTCATCCCGACGGGGCTCGCCATCCACATCGCGGACCCCAAGCTAGCCGCCGTGATCATTCCGCGCTCGGGCCTCGGCCATAAGCACGGCATCGTGCTCGGCAATCTCGTCGGGCTCATCGACTCCGACTATCAGGGCGAGCTCATGATCTCGTGCTGGAACCGCGGCGCGCAGGCGTTTCGCATCGAGCCCGGCGAGCGCGTCGCTCAGCTGGTCGTGGTGCCCGTCGTGCAGGTGGAGTTCGATGTCGTGGAGAGCTTCGCCACGAGCGACCGCGGCAGCGGCGGGTTCGGCCACACGGGCCGCGGCTGACGCGTCAGCGGCCCTTGAGCTCTTTGAAGCGTGCGATGTCGTTGTCGAACGACACGCGCAGCGCTCGCTGGCCGGCGCGTGTGCGCGACAGCGTCTGCTCGTAGACGTTGATCGAGCCGGCGGTGCGCGAGATGTCGAGCGCAAGGTTCTCGGGGATCTGCGGCGCCTCCGGGCGCGTCGTGTAGGGCTTGTAGACGCTCGCTTCCTCTTGGAGCCCCACGAGACGCTTGCGCAGGTTGCCGAGGTAGAGCTCGGTGACTTTGATCTGCGATTCGAGCAGCTCGAGCCGGCGATTGCGCAAGTCCTCGATGTCGGAAACCGTGGAATAAGCTTGGAGCAACATTCGGTCGCGGCGTGCGACCGCGAGCGCGGCTTGGCGCCGCTGGTCCTCGGCGGCTTGACGCTCCTCGATGACGGCGCGTTCCTCGGGCGTGATCTCGCCTTCCTCGAAGCCGACGCGCACGCCTTGGCGGTTCAAGATGTCGCGATCCCTGTCCGCATACTCGGGCGGGACGGTGTCGCCGAACTGGGTGACGCCGTTCTTGTCGACCCAACGGTAGGTGCGCGGGCCGTCCGGGCGTTGCTGGGCGCTACTGTCCGATGGCAGCACGAAGGCCGCAATCAAGAGCAAGGTAACGCCGAATCGAGTGTGCAAGTTATGTCAACCCGATGACCGGTAGCCAGCAGCTAGATATACCAAATTCGCCGCATCTTAGGCCTGGTCGGAAGCCGATTTTGCCAAATGGCTCTCAGTCTGAGCCGGCTTCAGGATTCGCGCGGCAACCCGTAGCGGTTCCGGTAGGCGCGGACGGCCGGCAGATGCTGTTCGTATTCCTTATCCTCCTCGAGGTGATCGATGAGGTCCGTGAGCGTCACGATACTCCGAATCGGGACCCGAAGCTCGTCTTGAAGCTGTTGCACGGCCGAGACACGCGCCTTCGGCGCCACCTCTTCGCGGTCGAGGGCCACGAGCACGCCGGCCGGTGTGGCTCCGGCGCCACGCACGAGATCGAGTACCTCGCGCACGGCGGTCCCGGCGGTGATGACGTCGTCGACGATGAGGACCTTACCGGCGAGCGGCGCACCGATGATCGAGCCGCCCTCGCCGTGATCCTTCGGCTCCTTGCGGTTGAACGCGAACGGATAGTCCTCGTCGTGCTGGCTCGCGAGCGCGGCGGACGCGAGCACCACGAGCGGGATGCCCTTGTAGGCCGGTCCGAACAGCATGTCGAACTTGAAATCGAGCGCCGCGATGGCAGAGGCGTAACAACGCCCGAGCTTGGCCGCGGCATAGCCGCTGTTGAAGAGCCCCGCGTTGAAGAAGTAGGGGCTCACGCGCCCGGACTTCAGCGTGAACTCGCCGAAGCGAAGCACGCCGAGCTCGAGCGCGAGCTCGAGAAATTCGGTCTTGTAAGCGTTCATGGGCATTCGACTCGAACGGTTGGGTATCATATCGCCTTCGTTTTCCGACCGGCCGATTAATTGCGAGTCGTCACCTTCAACGCGAACGGCTTGCGCAGCGCTGCGCGCAAAGGCTTTTTCCCGTGGTTCGCTCGCCAGCGCGCCGACGTGCTCTGTGTTCAAGAGCTCCGCGCGAACGATGAGCAGCTCGTAGCTGCTAAGGTCCGGGCGCGCGGCTTCCATCGCATCTCGGCCAGCGCCGAGCGGCCGGGTTACAGCGGCGTTGCGATCTACTCACGCGCCGAGCCCGTGTCCGTCGTGCGCGGCATCGGCGTCGACGAGTTCGATCGCGAGGGCCGGTACCTCGAGGCGCGGTTTCCGCGCGTCGCGGTCGTCAGCGCGTACTTTCCCTCGGGCTCGTCGAGTCCCGCGCGGCAGGAGGCCAAGTTCCGCTTCCTCGCGGCGTTCGACCGCCGCATCGCGGCGCTCGCCGACGTGGGGTTGCCGTTCGTGTTTTGCGGTGACTTCAACATGGCTCACAGGCCCATCGACCTCAAGAACTGGCGGGCGAACCAGGACTACCCGGGCTTCACGCCGCCCGAGCGCGCCTGGCTCGACTCGCTGTTCACGGGGCGCGGTTTCGTGGATGCTTTCCGCGCCGTGAACCAAGACCCGCATCACTACACGTGGTGGTCGAATCGCGGCCAGGCTTGGGCCAACAACACGGGCTGGCGCATCGACTATCAGGTCGTGAGCCCGGCCTTGGGCACGGCCGTGCGCGCCGCCGCCATCTACAAACGCCGGCGCTTCTCCGACCACGCGCCGCTCACGATCGATTACGACTGGGAGCTCTAGCGCATGCAATCGGCCGGATGGCGTAGCTACCTTCCAGAGGGTGTGCGGGAGTACACGGAAGCCGCGCCGGTCGGTGCGTTCCTCATCGGCATCTCCTCGGGCGCGCCGTTTGCGTTGATCGCGGCGACGCTCACCACACGGTTGTCTCAGGACGGCATCGACAAACGCTCCGTGACCGCGTTCTCGATCGCACTGCTCGTCTACAACTTCAAGTGGGCCTGGGCTTGGGTCGTCGACGGCGTGAAGCTGCCGCTGCTCGGCCGGTTCGGGCAGCGCGTCTCGTGGCTGCTGTTCGCCGGCGTGCTCGCCATGGCCGCCATCGTGAATTTGGCGCTCGTCGACCCGACGGCGAACCTGGCTGCGACGGCCGTGGCTGCTGTTCTCGTCGGGATAGCGGGAGCGACGTACGACATCGTCATCGACGCCTATCGGATCGAGTCGCTCGAGCCGCGGCAGCTTGGCGCCGGTTCGGGCATGTCGCAGTACGGCTGGCGCATTGGCGCGGCGGGCGCGGCGTCGCTTGCGCTCGTGATCGCCGCGCGCGCGGGCTGGCAGACGGCCTACATCGCGTGCGCCGCGTTCGCCTTGCCCGCGATGGCCGTGGGCCTAGTGCTCGGCGAGCCGGCACGGCGTCGCGCGCCCGCGCCGCGCGCGGGGCTCGCTGCACTCGTACAGTCCGTGATCGGACCATTCCTCGAGTTCCTGCGTCGGCGGGGCGCGTTCCTCGTGCTCGCGTTCGTGCTCGTGCACAAGATCGGTGACACGCTCGCGAATCTTACGCTCCGCCTCTTGCTCGACGATCTGCAGTACACGAACGACGAAATCGCGTTCTACGACGTCGGCATCGGCTTTTGGACCCAGCTTGCCGGCATCCTCTTGGGGGGTGTGCTCTATGCGCGACTCGGCATGAAGCGTTGCGTGCTCTTGTCGCTGTGGCTAATGGCCCTGACGAACCTGAGCTTCGCAGGGCTCGCCGAGCTCGGCAATTCGAATTTGGCGCTGGGGGCAGCGATCGGCTTCGAGAACTTCGCCAGCGGCTTCGGCGGGGTGGCGGTCGTCGCGTATTTCTCGGCGCTCTGCGACTTGCGCTACACGGCCGCCCAGTTCGCGCTGCTCTCGGCGGCCGCGAGCGTTATCGGGCGCATCCTCACCGGCGCAACCGCGGGCGCTCTCATTGAGACCCTGGGCTACACGAGTTTCTACGTCCTCACGACGATCATCGCGCTGCCCGGCGTCTTTTTGTTCTGGATCATGATGCGCACCGGGTTTGCCGATCCGCCCGCCGGTGGCGCCGCCGGCGCTGACGTCGCGAAACGGCCGCTGTCCTAGCGGCGGTAGTAGAGGTCCGCGACCTCGTGGCCGAGCCGCACGCCGCGGCGCTCGAACTTCGTCGGCGGCCGCACGGCCAAGGGCTCGTCGCGGAGCTCGTCGGCAGCCACCGGCGCGAAGCGTGCGTCCGCCGCGAGTACCTCGCGCGTGTGGCGCGCGTAGTCGGCCCAATCCGTGGCCACGTGCAGCAAGCCGCCGGGTACCAGGACTCGCGCGAGCTCGGCTACGAACGCCGGCTGCACGAGCCGGCGCTTGTGATGCCGTTTTTTCGGCCAGGGATCGGGAAAGAATAGATCGACTGCTGCGAAGCTTCCGTCGGGCAAGAGCTCCGGCACGACTTCGGCCGCGTCACGGACGATCACGCGCACGTTGGTCGCGCCCGACTTCTCGAGCAGCAGCAAGAGGTGGCCGACGCCGGGCTCGTGAACCTCGACGCCAAGATAATCGACCCCCGGGTTGTTGAGCGCGCTCGTGACGAGCGCTTCGCCGTCGCCGAAGCCGATGTCGAGCACGCGCGACGCAGCGCGGCCGAAAATCTTCGGGAGATCGAGCGGGGCGGACCCCTCGGCATTGAACCGCGGCAGGAGATCGGCCAAGGCGCGGCGCTGGGCGGCCGTCGCGCGCCCAGGCCGGCGGACGAAGCTGCGGACCTTCCGCGGGTGAAACGGCGTCAGTTCGATCGCGTCACGGGATAGTCGTAGTAATCCCGCGCCCATTCGGTATGGCGGCTACGAAGGCAGGTCGTTTCGTCACTCTGTGCTCCCCACACGGCGCCGAGCTTTAGGTCTCACGCAGTGCCCCTGAATTGAGTATCGATAGTACTACCGTTGGGCGGGGTCGATTCAATAGCCGCGGAAGGCCCTGGACACAAATTCAGGTTCCGAAGGGATACATGAGCCCGGCTTTAACGGGGCCTGGCGTTGCGGTAGCCTCAAGCGACGGTGCGGGTGTAGTTCAATGGTAGAACCTCAGCTTCCCAAGCTGATGGCGTGGGTTCGATTCCCATCACCCGCTCCACTCTCCACCGTGCGCCGAACGGCTCGTAAAACCGCCGCGGCTGGGAACTGCGGCTGGGTTTCGTCACTCGGCGTGCGGGAAACGAGACTCCCGTCACAGGTCGAGCTGTCCCCCGGTTCTCCCACCTAAGAGAATACTGTCCCAGGCCGATACCCGGTCCGATGACCCGGCGCGGGCGCGATGCGCGCGCCGCGCCGGGTCTCGCCGAAACACGCACTTGTGCTGGCTGCTCAAGCATGGCTGACAACGTCAATAGGCTCTTGATCGTCGACGAGGAGAGCGCGGCCGCCGACTTCGTCGCCGGCGTGGCGCGCAAGGTCGGCTACGCCGTCGCGTGTGCGCCGTCGGGTGCGAGCTTCGTGCAGTTGCTCGAGTCGTTCCAGCCCTCGCTCATCGTGATGGACCTGAGGTTGCCCGACACGGACGGCGTCGAGCTCTTGCGTTCGCTCGCGGCGCGCGCGTGCTCGGCCAACGTCGTGCTCATGAGCACCGCCGACGAGCGCGTGCTTGCGGCGGCGCACGACCTCGGCGTGAGCCACGGGCTCCCGATGTGCGGCACCCTCGCGAAGCCGTTGCGCATCGAGCAGCTCAAGACGAAGCTCGCGGCCATGCTCCACGAGAACCCGCAGGTCGACGTCGACGATGTGCGGCGCGGTATCGCGAGCGGCGAGTTCGTGCCCTACTACCAGCCGAAGGCGGCGCTCGTGCAGAACGGTTGGGTCGTCGACGCCGTCGAGGCGCTCGCGCGTTGGCAGCACCCGCGGTTGGGCCTCGTCATGCCGAACGAGTTCATCCCGCTCGCCGAGCAAAGCGGTCTCATCGGCGAGTTCACGGACGCGATGCTGCGCGCGGCGCTCGTGCAGGTGCGTTCCTGGCAGCAGCAGGGGTTGCAGCTCTCGTGCGCCGTGAACCTGCCGCCGAGCTTGGTCACCGACTTGCGCTTCCCCGATCGGCTCGCGGCGCTGCTCGCCGAGCATAGTGTCGACGGTAGCCAGCTCGTGCTCGAGATCACCGAAACCGCGACGATTCAGAACCCCACGGCGACGATGGGCATTCTCACGCGTTTGCGCGTGAAGGGCATCGGGCTATCGCTCGACGACTTCGGCACGGGTTACTCGTCGCTGACGCAGCTCTACCAGATGCCGTTCAACGAGATGAAGATCGACAAATCGCTCGTCATGAACGTGCCGCACAGCCGCGAGGCCAACACGATGGTCGGCTCGCTCATCGAGCTCGGTCACAACCTGGGGCTCAAGATCTGCGCCGAGGGCGTCGAGAACCGCGCCGCGCTCGACATGCTCGCGATCATGGGCTGCGATCGCTGCCAGGGCTACTTCATCAGCCGCGCCATCCCGGCCCCCGAAATCGCGACCTTCGTGACGCAATGGAACCGCGACAACCCCGCTACCAAAGTAAGGCCCAGTCGAACGCCGCGGGCTAGTGGGCGAGTCGCCGGCCGGCGACGTTTCTAAACGGTCCAAGACGTTGTTACGATGAGCCCCTCGCTCCCACGAGGGCTCTCGGCACGAGCGTATCCTCATGAAACGCATACTGAAGATCCTCGGCGTCGTCGTCGGCGTGGTCGTGCTGCTGCTCGTCGTCGCGGGCGTGGCGGTCAGCATGCTGTTCGACCCCAACGACTACAAAGACGACATCACGGCCGCCGTGCAGAACGCCACGGGCCGGCAGCTCACACTCACGGGCGACCTCGAGCTCGAGGTGTTCCCGACGATCCGCATCGCGATGGGCGAGGCTACTTTGAGCAACGCGCCCGGGTTCGGCGACGAGCCCATGGCGCGCATTGCCGGCGCGAGCTTAAGCGTCGCCTTGCTGCCGCTGCTCGCGCAACGCATCGAGATCGGCAACGCGCGGCTTACCGGCCTCACGCTCAACCTCGCGCGCGACGCGCGCGGCCGCAACAACTGGCAGGACTTGAGCGGCGGCGCGCCCGCTCCAGAGCCCGCGGCACCCGCGGCGCCGGCCGAGGGCGGAGTCGACATCGACATCGGCGCGCCGCTCCGCGTCGACGCCGTCGAGATCGAGGACGCTCGCATCGTCTGGAACGATGCGGCCGCGGGCAGCCGCTGGGAGCTCACCGACTTCGGTCTCACGGCCGACGGGTTCGACTTCGGCGAGCGCTTCCCGCTCCGCATGGAGTTCGCGCTGGCCGGCGCCGACGTCGCCGTGCGCGTCGCGGCGGACATGCAAGCGACGCTCACGCTCGCCGACAACGAGTACCGGCTCGACGAGCTTACGGTCACCGTCGACGGCAGCGGCGAGGGCTGGCCCGGCGGGCCGAGCCAGGCGGCGCTGCGCTTCGACTCGTTCGTCGCCAACCTCGCGGAGGAGACGCTCGAGCTCGGCGGGCTCACGGTCGACTTCCTCGGGCTCACGATGGCGGGCTCCCTGTCGGGCCAGCGCCTCATGAGCGACCTCGCGCTCACGGGCGCCGTCGATATTCGCGAGTTCGCGCCGCGCAGGGTGCTCGAGCGCTTCGGCGTGGCCGTGGAGACGGCCGACGACGGCGTGCTCACGCGCGCGAGCGCGAAGGCCAACCTCGTCTACAACTCGAGCCAGGTCGGCTTGCGCGACATGGCATTCACGCTCGACGACTCGACGCTCACGGGCCGCGTGGCGCTCGAGGGCGAGCGCATCACCTACGACCTAACGGTCGACGACATCAACGTCGACCGCTATCTGCCGCCGTCGGAGGAAAGCGATGCGCCGGCCGAGGAAGGCTCGCTCGACGAGATCGACCTGCCGCTCGAGGTGATGCGAACGGTGGATGCGCGCGGCGAGCTCAAGTTCGGCCAGGCGAAGTTCAGCGGCCTCACGCTGACGAACGCCGCGTTCGCCTTGAACGCCGCCAACGGCGGCGTGCGGCTCACGCCGAGTGCGCAGCTCTACAGCGGCCGCATGAGCGGCGACATTCGCCTGCAAGTCGAAGGCGACGGCGCGCGCATGACGTTCACTCAGAACCTCGACGACGTGAATCTCGCCGCGCTCGGCCAGGACCTGCTCGGCTCGCAGGACATCACGGGCACGGGCGACGTGCGGCTCAATCTCGTGACCGCGGGCCAGAACTTGGGCGCGATGCGCCGCGACCTCGACGGCGACGTGGCGTTCAACGTGACGGACGGCTCGCTCGAGGGCATCGACCTCTGGTACGAGCTGCGGCGCGCGCGCGCGCGGCTCGACGGCACCGAATTGCCCGACCGCGGCGACGCAGTGCGGCGCACGACGTTCTCGTCGCTGTCGGCCACGGGCGTCGTCGAGGACGCGCTGCTCACGAACCGCGATCTGAACGGCCGCCTCGATTTCATGACGATCGCGGGCTCCGGCACGGTCAACCTGCTCGACGACGCCATCGACTTCGACCTCACGGCCACGCTCGTCGACGGCCCAGTCCTTCAGTCCGATCCCGAGATGGCCAAGATGGCCGGCGGCGAGCTGCCGCTGCGCGTCACGGGCACGGTCGACGCGCCGTCGGTGCTGCCCGACTTCGCGGCCATCGTGCGTGCGCGCGCGACGCAGGCAGTACAGGAGCGTGTCGAGGAGGAGCGCGAAGAGGTGCGCGAGGAAGTGCGCGACCGGCTGCGCGACCGCTTGCGCGACCGGCTCGAGCGGTGAGCCCGCGCCGCGCAGCGGCCGCCTTGGGTGCGCTCGCCGCGGGCGCGGTCGCTGTCGCGGCGACCATGGAGCAGCTCGACGTCAAGCGCCAACGCGGCCGTTACTCGCTCGAGGCCGAGGCGCGGCTCGCGGCGACGCCTGAGTCGATCTACGCGGTGCTCACGGACTTCGACGACAACCGCTACTCGCGGATCTCGGGTGCTTACAAGGAGAGCCGCTATCTTACGCCGGCGGCCGACGGCACACGGCTCGTCTACACGCGCATGGAAGGCTGCGCGCTGTGGCACTGCATGTCGCTCGAGCGTACCGAGCGGCTCGAGACGGACGCGCCGTATTGGATCAAGAGCACCACGCTGCTCGAAGGCAGCAACTTCAAGCACAGCACGTCGGAGTGGGTGCTCGAGCGCGACGGCGAGAATACGAAGATGACGTACAAGCTCGAGATGGAGCCCGACTTCTTCGTGCCGCCGGTCATCGGGCCGTGGTACTTGAAGCGCACGCTGTCGCAAGGCGGGCAGCGCGCCGTGTTCCGCATCGAGCGGCTCGCGCGCGAGCTCGACGGCCGGCCCGTCGAGCCGCTGCGGCCGCTGCGCTCGCGCTCTCGATGACGACGCTCGCGCCGCGACTGCTCGCGTGGTTCCACGCGCACGGGCGCCATGATTTACCGTGGCAACTTCAGCGCACGCCGTACTCGGTGTGGGTCTCCGAGATCATGCTGCAGCAGACGCAGGTCGGCACCGTGATTCCTTTCTACCGCGGGTTCATGCAGCGCTTCCCGACGGTTGCCGCGCTCGCGGCCGCGCCGCTCGACGACGTGCTTCGCGCTTGGTCCGGTCTCGGCTACTACGCACGCGCACGCAACCTCTGGAAGGCGGCGCGCATCGTCGCCGCCGAGCACGGCGGCCGCGTGCCCGAGAGCTTCGACGCGCTGCACGCGCTACCCGGCATCGGCCGCTCGACGGCCGGCGCGATCCTCGCGCAGGCGAGTGGTCTGCGTTGGCCGATCTTGGACGGCAACGTGAAGCGCGTGCTCGCGCGCTATCACGCAGTCGCGGGCTGGCCCGGGAACCCGAGCGTCGCGGAGGAGCTCTGGCGCCACGCCGAGCGGCACACGCCCCACGCGCGCGTGGCCGACTACACGCAGGCGATCATGGATCTCGGTGCGACGCTCTGCACGCGCTCGCGGCCCGCCTGCACCGCGTGTCCGCTCGCACGCGAGTGCGCCGCGTGCCGCGCGGGCACGCAAGCGCGCTATCCCGCGCCGCGGCCGAAGCGCGAGCGCGCGCAACGGCACGTCGCAGTGCTCGTCATTCGCGACCCCGATGGCCGCGTATTGCTCGAGCGCCGGCCCGCGCGCGGGATCTGGGGCGGGCTCTACAGCTTGCCGGAGCTGCCCGCTGAGGATTCGCCGCGCGCCTGGTGCGCGCGCATGCTCGGCGCCGCCGTCGCGGTCGAGCGCGCGCTCGAAACGATCGAGCACGCGTTCACGCATTTCGATCTCGACCTCACGCCGCGCCTGCTCGAGCTCGCGGCGACGCCGGCCGTCATCAACGATCGTGACGATTGGCACTGGTGCCGGCCCGGCGCGGCGCTTGCCGTCGGCGTGCCGGCGCCCGTTGCGGCGCTTCTCAACGCGGGCCTCGAGCCCGCATAGTGCGCGTATGGTGAGAAAAATCACGTGCGTTTTGCTCGGCCCCGACTCCGAGGGCCTCGACCGGCAGCCGTATCCCGGAGAGCTTGGGCTACGGATTTTCGAGAACGTGTCGAAGCTCGCATGGCAGCGCTGGCTCAAGCACCAGACGATGCTCATCAACGAGTATCGCCTCACCACGATGGAGCCCAAGGCCCGCAAGTTCCTCGAGGACGAGATGCAGAAGTTCTTCTTCGGCGAGGGCTCGGAAGCGCCGCCCGATTTCAAGCCGAAATAGCGCGTTACTCCGCGGCGCGGTTCTTGATCAGGTCGTCGACGACGGCAGGGTCCGCGAGTGTCGACGTGTCGCCGAGCTCCTTGAAGTCGTTGGCCGCGATCTTGCGCAGGATGCGCCGCATGATTTTCCCCGAGCGCGTCTTCGGCAGGCTCGGCGCCCACTGAATCACATCGGGCTGCGCGATCGGCCCGATCTCCTTGCGCACCCACCCGACGAGCTCCTTGCGCAACGCGTCGCTCGTCGCTTCGCCGGTTTTGAGCGTCACGTAGGCATAGATGCCTTGGCCTTTGAGATCGTGCGGGAAGCCGACGACGGCAGCTTCGGCCACTTTGTGGTGGCCCACGAGCGCGCTCTCGACCTCGGCCGTGCCGAGCCGGTGGCCCGAGACGTTGATGACGTCGTCGACGCGGCCCGTGATCCAGTAGTAGCCGTCCTCGTCGCGGCGCGCACCGTCGCCCGTGAAGTACATGCCGGGATACTGCTTGAAATACGTGTCGACGAAGCGCTGGTGGTCGCCGTAAACCGTGCGCATCTGGCCCGGCCAGCTGTCGAGCAGCACGAGGTTGCCCGAGCACGGGCCTTCGAGGATCTTGCCGGCCTCATCGACGATCGCGGGCTGCACGCCGAAGAACGGCAGCGTCGCCGAGCCCGGCTTGAGCTTCGTCGCGCCCGGGAACGGCGTGATGAGCATGCCGCCCGTTTCGGTTTGCCACCAGGTGTCGACGATCGGGCAACGGCCTTCGCCGACGACGTGGTAATACCACTCCCAGGCCTCGGGGTTGATCGGCTCGCCGACCGTGCCGAGCAGCTTCAGGCTGCGGCGCGAGGTCTTCTTGACGGGCGCGTCGCCCTCGCGCATGAGCGCGCGGATTGCCGTCGGCGCCATGTAGATGATGTCGATCTGGTGCTTGTCGACGATCTGCCAGAGCCGGCTCGCGTCAGGGTAGGTGGGGATGCCTTCGTACATCACGGTCGTCGCGCCGTTCGCGAGCGCGCCGTAGACGATGTAGGTGTGCCCGGTCACCCAGCCGACGTCGGCCGCGCACCAGAAGAGCTCGCCGTCGCGGTAGTCGAACACGTATTGATGCGTGATCGAGGCGTGCAGGAGATACCCGGCGCTCGTGTGCAGCACCCCCTTCGGCTTGCCCGTGGAACCCGACGTGTAGAGGATGAACAGCGGATCCTCGGCGTTCATCGGCTCGGGCGGGCACACGGCCGACGCGCTGTCTTTGAGCTCGTGGTACCACTGGTCGCGGCCGGCGTTCCATTGGATCGCGCCGCCCGTGTGCTTCACGACGACGACGTGCTCGACGGGTGGGCCTTTGAGATTCGCGAGTGCTTCGTCGACGTTGGCCTTGAGCGGAATTTTCTTACCGCCGCGCACGCCTTCGTCGGCCGTGATGACGATGCGCGACGCGCAGTCCTCGATGCGGCCTTTGAGCGCTTCCGGCGAGAAGCCGCCGAACACCACGGAATGGATCGCGCCGATGCGCGCGCACGCGAGCATCGCGACCACCGTGTGCGGGATCATCGGCATGTAGATCGTGACGCGGTCGCCTTTCTTGACGCCGAGTCGCTTGAGCGCGTTCGCGAACTTGCAGACGCGCTCGTGGAGCTCGCGATAGCTCAAGAGCCTCGGCGTGCCGTTCGGATCGTCGGGCTCCCAGAGGATCGCGGTTTGCTCGGGGCGCTTCGCGAGATGCCGGTCGAGACAATTGGCCGCGACGTTGAGCTCACCGTCGGCGAACCAGCGCACGTGCAGATCGTTCGCGTCGAAGCTCGTGTCTTTGACTTGCGTGAACGGCTTCATCCACGTGAGCCGCTCGCGCGCTTGCTTGCCCCAGAACCCTTCGGGGTCCGTGACCGACTCGCGGTACATCGACTGGTAATTGGTGGCGTTGATCAGCGCGCGTGCGGCGAACCCGGGCGGCGGCGGGTAGATCTTGGTTTCGCTCATGCGTCGATCATAAAGAGGCGAGATGGGCTTGGGCAGTCCGGGACACAGCCTTGACGCGCCCGGGACGGGGCCGGTCTAATACCGGGCCCGCATGGCGCCCCCCCGGCGCTCCGACGCACGGCCAGGTAGCTCAGTTGGTAGAGCAGCGGACTGAAAATCCGCGTGTCGGTGGTTCGATCCCGCCCCTGGCCACCATTTTTTCAGCAACGACTTGCGCCGATTTCTCCGCGGGTCCGGACAAATCTCAATAGATCGTTGTGCGTGAGTTCTGCACGATATAGGCGTCCCTTTCAGGAGGATTGACGTGCCCAAAACGAAAACAACCCCGGATGACGGTGGTCGACCATCGCTGCACCTGCAAACAGGCGCCACCGCGGTGCGCGTTGCGCTGCCCTGCCTCATCGCACTCGCCTGGACCGCCGGCGCTTCGGCGCAATGGGCGCCTGTACCGGATCCCAATGTACCGCGGGATGCGGAGGGCAACGTGGTGTTGGACGCGCCGCCGCCGCGGACTGCGGCCGGAAACCCGGATCTCTCCGGGCTCTGGATGCGGACGCGCAGCGGGCCACCGCCGGGGAACGGCGGGGGCGGGGGCGGTGGCGGTGGCGGTGGCGGAGGCGGCGGAGGCGGCGGCGGTCAGCTCGAGCCTGCACAGGCACCGGTTCCACTCGATCCGAACGGCCCGCCGATCGCGGCCTTTTTCGAGGCCGGTCAAAACATCGAAGGCGGTCTCCCCTACACGCCCTGGGCCAAGGAGCTCAGGGATCAACGCTTCGCCCTACGCGCGCGCGACAACCCGGATGCCCAGTGCATGCCGATGGGGTTTCTGCAGTTTCATCAGCAGCCCCAACCACGCATGATCATCCAAACGGAGAAGTTGATCCTCATCGAGTACGAAGCCAATTACGGCCTACGCCATATCTACCTGGACGGTCGCGAACTGCCGCCGCAAGGCGAGCCGCAGCCGTGGTGGTACGGATATTCGGTCGGTCACTGGGACGGCGACGATCTGGTCGTCGAGACCAACAACCTGCGTGGCGCCGATGAGGACAGCCCGTACGACGGTTGGATGGACGTGAACGGCAGCCCTTACACGCGCCAAGCGAAGTTCACGGAGCGTTTCCGCCGGCCGACGTTCGGCCATTTGCAGATCGACCTCACCCTCGAAGATCCGAAGGCGTACACCAAACCGTGGACCGTGCGAATCGATCAGCGGCTGTTGCCGGATCAGGAATTGATCGAGTTCGTATGCAATGAAAATCAACAGTTCGAGCGCAGAATCAAGCTGAACCAGGAGCCCGCAAGTGAACCGTCAAGCACACGCTAACTTAAGTCGCCGCGGCATCCGCGGCATCATGAAGATCGGAGCCCTCACGAGCATCGCCGCCGCCGCCGTCGCTGCATCGCTACCGCTCGCCGCTCACCATTCCTTCTCCGCAGAGTTCGATGCGAGCAAGGAAATCAGGGCAACGGGTGCGGTCACGAAACTGGATTGGCAGAACCCGCATGGCTGGATTCACCTGACCGTTACCGAGATCTGCGAGCGCACCGCCGCTCGCGGCCCCGATGCCGTGGAACAGGAGTGGGCATGCCGGGCGCCCGGCAGCAACGAGAAGGAAGCCGATTGGGCCTTCGAGCTCGGGAGTCCGAACGGACTGATGCGTCAGGGCTGGACGCGAAACTCGCTGAAGCAGGGCGACGTCATCACAGTTCTGGGCTCGCGGGCGCGCGACGGCAGCACGAACTCGAACGCCCGCTCCGTGACGACGGCCGCCGGCAAACGCTTGTTTGCCGGGTCGAGCCAAGACGCCACGCCGTAGTCCCGCACACGTGATCCACCCCACGCTCAGCCGAACGGAAACACGATAGGTAGCAGCGGCACGGCCACGGAGACCACGATCGCGTCGAGCGGCAGCCCGAGCCTCCAGAAATCCGCGAACCGGTAGCCGCCGGGGCCCAGGATCAACGTGTTGTTCTGATGCCCGAACGGCGTCAGGAAGTCGCACGACGCCCCGATGGCAACGGCCATCAAAAACGCCGCGCTATCCACGCCGATGTTCTCCGCGACGCCGTGCGCGATCGGCCCCATGAGCAGCACCGTCGCCGCGTTGTTCATGACGGGTGTGATCGCCATCGTGGCGACCAGCACGAGCGCGAGAATCGCATGTGGCGGCAGGCTGCCGGCCACCGCCACGAATCTGTCGGCCGCGAGCTGGGCAGTGCCGGTGGTCTCGAGCGCGGTCGCAACGGGGATCAACGCTGCGAGCAACACCACCACGGGCCACTCGATCGTGGTGTACACCTCGCGCGCCGGCATGAAGTTGAGAACCACCATCGCAACGGCACCGATCACGAACGCAATCGCCGGCGAGGTTACGTCGAGGATCACGAGGGCTACTGCGCCCACGAAAATCGCGAACGGCGCCAGCACGCGCCGCGGCGACAGCACGAGCTTGCGATCCGCGAGCGGCAGACAGCCGAGCTGGCTGACGACGTCGGGCAGATCGCCGGCCTGCGCCTCGAGCAGCAGCACGTCGCCGGCGTGCAACGGCACGTCGCGTAACCTCGTCGTGATCGGCTGGCCGCCCCGCGAGATGGCGAGCAGGTTGGCATCGTAGCGAGCCCGCAGCCGCAGTGTCCGCGCCGTGCTGCCCCGCACCCAGGACGTCGGCGTCACGACGGCTTCGGCGGTGTCGAGCACTTGGCGCGCCGACGGGCGCGACGCGGCCTTGGCGGCTTTGGCCGTCTCGGCCGCCGCCTCCGCCGGCGCCGGCACCGACGCCTCGGCCGACGGCGGCTCGGGCAGGTCGTGAGGCGCCGCGGCCACGAGATCGATGTGGGCCGCCTTCACGTACTCCTGGAGCGCCTCGGTCTCGGCTTGGAGCAGCAGCACGTCGCCCTCTTGCAGAACATACGACGAGCTCGGCCGCAGCCGCGTATCGCCGTGCACGAGGCCTAGCACGATCGCACGGTCGCCGCTCTTGTCCTCGAACTCGCGGATCGTGTTGCCGAGCAGGGGTGACTTCGCGGGTAAACGCGCTTCCGTCACGTAATGGCCGATCTCGAACAGGTCCGTTGGCGACTTCGCACCTGTTCTGCCGCGCGGCAGCAGTCGCCAGCCGATCGCCACGATGAACACCACTCCTGCGATCGTCAGCGCCGCGCCGACCGGCATGAACTCGAACATCGTGAAGCGCTCGCCGCGCAATCGCTCCGCGATCTCGGCGATCAACAGGTTCGGCGGCGTGCCGATCAGCGTCATCGTGCCGCCGAGCAGAGTGGCGAACGACAGCGGCATCAGCAGCAGCGCAGCCGGGTAGCCGCCCTTGCGTGCCCCCGCAACCGCGATCGGCATCAACAACGCGAGCGCGCCGACGTTGTTCATGAAGCTCGAAAGGAGCGCGCCCGTGACGCACAGCCCGGCCATGAGGGCTATGGGATGCGTGGCGACGCGCAGCAGAGGCACGGTCACGGCGTCGACTGCGCCCGAGCGCGCGAGCCCGTGGCTCATCACGAGCACGGCCGCGACGGTAATCACGGCGTCGTTCGCGAATCCCGCGAACGCCGCGGAGGGCGCAACTAGCCCGAGCAACACGGCTGCGAGCAGGGCGCCGAGCGCCACGACGTCGTAACGAATGCGTTCGGCGACGAATAACGCGAGCGCCGCGGCGAACACGACGACGATGGCCGTTTGGTCGAAGGTCATGAGCTGCCCCGCGGCGAGCGCGCTCCGCTCAACGCGGGAACAGCGACGCCGGCCGGCTCGCGTCGAGCAGGATCAGCGCGAGCAGGCCACCCGCGATCGACACGTTCTTCCAACCCGTTACGAATTGCGGGAAGACGATCGTGCCATCCTTCAGCCTGAACTTGAAGTGATACATCCACGTCGCTGGGTTCGGCTCCAAAAAAGTTAGATCAGGCTGACGTTGCAGCGGATTCCCGGCAGCGCGTCGTCATGCGCTAGTTTTCGCGGCGGGCGCGCTCGATCTCGTTGGCAAGACCGGCGTCGAACCCTGACGGTCATCCCGCCTTTAGGCGATACTCACCCCAGAATCTCGTCGGATCGGGAGTGGCTATGCGCCGCGTGGTGTCCACAGTGCTCGCGTTCTGCCTCGTCGTGCCGGCGGCCATCGGCCGCGCGCAGACGCTCGAGGGCGCCATCGACTTCCACGCACACGCCGCGCCCGACGGTACGCCGCGCAAGATCGACGTGCTCGAGCTTGCGCAAATGGCGAAGGCGGCCGGCATGCGTGCGATCGTCATCAAGAACCACTACGAGCCGACGGCCGGGGTCGCCTACGTCATGCGCGAGGCCGTGCCCGGCATCGAGGTGTTCGGCGGCATCGCGCTCAATCTCACCGTCGGCGGCGTGAATCCCGCGGCGGTCGAGTGGATGACGAGGGTCGAAGGCGGTTACGGCAAGGTCGTGTGGCTGCCCACGTTCGACTCGGAGTCGCAGGCCAAGCTGACGGGCGAGCAACGGCCGTTCGCGCCCGTCACGCGCGACGGCAAGATCCTGCCCGAGGTGCTCGCAGTCATCGCCCTCGCGGCAGAGCACGACCTCGTGCTCGAGACGGGGCACTCGGCGCCGCAGGAAGCGTTGCTGATCATCGCCGAAGCGAAACGGCAGGGCGTCGAGCACGTGCTCGTGACGCACGCGATGAACAGCCCCGGTGGCTCGATGTCGCTCGACGAGATGCGCGAAGCCGCAAGGCTCGGCGCGCTGCTCGAGCTCGTGCATTCGCCGCTGACCGACGAGCAGCTACTCAGGGAAGCGGAGGCGATCCGAGCGATCGGCGCGGCATCGTTCGTGCTCTCGAGCGATCTCGGGCAGCCGCCGAACCCGCTGCACACGGACGGCCTGCTTGCGCTCTACCGGGGCCTCATGGCGCAGGGCGTCTCGGCCGCGGACATCGATGTGATGTCGCGCCAGAACCCGGCGCGGCTCTTGGGTCTCCCGCCGTAAACCGCGCGCGCAGCCATGCGAAGTGTCAAATCGGGGGTAGCGGACGGTTTATGCCGACTCGGCGGCCGGCGGTTGCGTCACGACGCTCGAGTCGAGGCCGCTGTAGAGGTCGCCGAGGCCGTACCAACACCCGAGCTCGAGCAGCGCGTCGCGTTGCTGCGCATCGTCGACGCCCGTGGCGATCGGTGTCAGTGCCAGGGCCTTGGCGATCGCCATGCCGGCGCGGCACACGTCGCGCGCGAGCTGGTCGCCGCGCAGCGAGCTCACCCAGGCGCGGTCGAGCTGTAGCCCCCAGAGCGGCGCTCGCGCGAGCGCAGCCAGAGAGCTCACACCACGGCCGACTTCATCCACGACGAACTGCACGCCGAGCCGTTGCAACGAGCGCAGATCGGCAGAGTCGCGAGCTGCGAGGATTTTTTCCGCGATCCGCAACTCGAGCCGCTCGGCCGGCACTGCACCCTCTGCGAGGAACGCGTGCAGGTCAGCGACGAAATCTTCATGGAGCACGTGGTCGCGCAGGGCGCCGAGCGAGACGCGCACGTCGGCGTCCGATTGTGCGCTGAGCTCCGCGAAGTCCTGCGGCACATGCGCGAGCACGCTGCGGGACAGGCTCGTAGCCAGCCCCGTCGTTTGCGCCACGCGCAGAAACTCGGCCGGCCGAATCTCGCCGCGCAACGGATGTAGCCAGCGAACATATCCGACCCACGCGACTCTGCGGCCGGTCCGCAGATCGTGCCGGCCCGTATACCTCAAGCGGATCGCGCGACTCGCGATGGCGTCGCGCAGCTCGCGCGCGATGTCGATGCGCGCGAGCGACTTCAATCGCATCGTGTCGCTGAAGAAGAAGACGTCACGGGAGAGCGCGCGCCGGGCCTCGGCGGCCGCCGCGCGCGCATGGTCGAGCAGGACGCGCGGACTGGCTGCATCGACGCCCAGGATGCCCACGCCGGCGTATGGCGTGAGGCGGAATTCGGCGTCGCCGACCACGATGGGCTCGCGCAGGCTCGCGCAGACCTTGGCGACGCACGCCTCGATTGCGTTGCGATCCGTGTCGTCGACGACGAGCGCGAGGAGATTCTCGCCGAGCTGGCCGAGATACCACTGGGGCGAATCGTCGCTCGCGTCGCCTGGTTGCGCGGGCAGCCTCGCGAGCGCCGTGCTCATGATTTGCTCGGAGACCCGCGTCGCGATGATTTGAGCGATGTCGGCGATTTCCTCGATGTACAGCACGGCGACCGCCAGCGGCCGCTCGCGCAGCGCCGCAACCGAGACCGATTCCTTGAAGCGGCGCAGGAACCCGCGCCGATCGAGGTGTTGCTGCCGGTGCTCGCCGGTCGCTTCCAGGGTGACGTCGCCGCCCGCACCGCCGAGTGCGGGGCGGATGATGCAGACTGCACGGTCGGGACCTTGTGGGCTCACGCGGATCTCGTACTGCTGCTCGCGCTCGCGGAAGCGGGCGTCGAGCGGCCTGCGGTCGGCGATCGCGTTGCGCGCGAGCCGACGGACGAGCGCCGTCGTCGACTCCGACCACTCGGGCGCGAGGCGCTGGCCGTCCGGACCGCGGCCGTAGAGCTCGGCCACGGCCCGGCCGCCCGCGTACGCGATCGGCGTGCCGTCGCGCTTCACGAGCAGCACGAGATCGGGCAGCGCGTCGATGAGCTCCGGGGTCGACATGCGCCCACTCTAGCGAGCAGGGGTGCCGGAAGACGTAGACGCAGGTCATGCCCCGAGTCTTCGCTACGCCGATTTCGGGCCGCGTTAAGTAACGCCCACGATGGCGCCGGGACCGGCGGAGGCATGTTAGGCTCGCACGGAAGAACGAGGGGGACCGCACGTGGCTCGCACGACAGATGGCGACTTCAAGAATCACGGCATCGGTCGAACGGCGATCGCGGCCGCCACGCTGATCGCGCTCGCAGCCGCCGCGCCGGCGCTCGCGCATCACGGCTTTGGTCTCTTCGACCGCACGAAACCCGTCGAGATCGAGGGCGTCATCAAGAGCATCGACTTCGTCAATCCGCACTCGTATCTCAACCTCGACGTCATCGGCGGCGACGGCAACGTCATCGCCATGCGCTGCGAGATGCGCGCCGCGACGTTGCTGCGGCGCTCGGGCTGGTCCGCGGAAATGTTCGTCAAGGGTGCGCAGGCCAAGATTTCGGGCTGGGGTCATCGCGACGATCCTGCCGCGTGTTATATCGAGGACATAACGATCGGCGATGCACCGACGCGCAACCGCAACGATCAGTTCACGACGCAAGCCGTCGATACGTCGAACCGGCCGAAGCGCCGACCGAGTGGCGAGCCGAACATCTCGGGCGATTGGGCGCAGGAGCAATACGTTATCGCGGTGCCGCCGACGGGTGGCGGGAACCTCGTGCCGAAGAGCTTGATCGCAGCCGTCGAGTCCGGCCAGCTCGCGATGCGCGACGTGCCGCCGTCGGGCTGGGGCCCGCGGCCCGTGACCTATACGGCCCGCGGCAAAGCCGAGGCCGACGCGTTTCAGACGTGGGCGCCGCAGGACAACCCGCGGCTGCGTTGCCGGCCGACGAGCATCATCTTCGACTGGGTGTTCGACGGCGCCGTCAACCGCATCACGCAAGGTGGCGATCGCATCGTCATCGACTACGGGCTCTACAGCTTCCAGCGCGTCATCCACATGAACATGGCCGCGCACCCGGCGAACATCATGCCGAGTTTTTCGGGCCACTCGATCGGCCGCTGGGAGGGTGACGTGCTCGTCGTCGACACCGTGGGCTTCGAGCCAGGCGTGTTAGCGGCGCCGGTGCGGCACAGCGACCAGCTCCACATCGTCGAGCGCTACTCGCTCGATCCGGAGAAGTGGGTGCTCACTCGCGAGTTCGTCGCCACGGACCCCGTGTACTTCACAGACGAGTACAAGGGCTCCGATCAGGTGCTCGTCGCCGACGTGCCGTACGAGGCGCATCCGTGCAACGAGCTCGCGCCGGAGTTCCAGCCGGGCGCGCCCGCGCGCTAGACCTATTCGAGCGCCGCGCATACTCCTCCCGGCGACGTCGGCCATGTACTGCGGCCTGGGGAGGCATGGGCGCGCGCGAGCAGCAGCACTTGCTCGGGGCAGGCGCTCAGGACGACGTCGTTCTGCGCCGTCGTCCGTGCCGCCGAGGTGAGCCGGTGCGCGACGAAAATGCCGATGGGCAGCGTTCCGTCGGGAATGAACGTGACGCCGGGGTTGGCTCGAGGACATCGAGACGCCGTGAGCAGATTGCGCGTTAAGCTCCCTCTGATACACCGGCCGTGCGCAGTCCGTCGACGTAGCGCTCGAGGTGTTGCGGATCCTTGATATAGAAGAGTCGCTGGCGCGCGAATGTGCATGAGAAATCCGGTTTTCTCTGCCGCAGTTCCGCAAGTGCACGCGGAATGTCGCTTTGCCGCTGCAAGTGCCCGAGCGCCGCGACCCGATGGGCGTAGGGCCAGTAGTGACAATTGGGCACCCGGGTTGCTTTTTCTGCCCACTCGAGCGCCTGGTCGAATTCGCCCGCGAAGACGTGCGCCAGCGCTCGGTACGAGTAGAACGTCCAGCGCATCGGGTCGTACGGACTGAGATTGATTGCCTTCTCGAAGTATGGGATCGCTTCGGCGAATCGCCCCTCGTAGGCGAGCGAGTCACCCAGCCCGCAGTAAACGACCGCCAGATTGGGATTGAGCTCGATGGCGGACTCGAGCTCCGCGAGCGATTCCCCATACGCTTTGCGCGCGAGCAACGCGCGCCCGCACGTGAAGTGCGTCAGCGCGTCGCGCTCGTCCAGCTCGACTGCCTTCCTCGCGATGTCGACTGCCTCGTCGAGACTCTCCTTCTTCGGGTCCGCGTCGAAGTACAGCATCGCCAGGACCATCGCGTACGAGAGCCAGGCATGGGCTTGCGCCAGGCCCGGGTCCAGTTCGATTCCGCGACGAAAGAGTCGCTGCGCCTCGAGATTGTCCTCCGGTGTCCACTTATAGAAACTCTTCATCCCGAGGTGGAAGAAGTCCCAGGCACGCAACGCATCGGGAGACCGCCGCTCCGCGCGCTTGCGCTCCGCGTTGCCGACCTCCGGCTCGATCCGTGCCGCGATGTTCGCGACGATTTCATCCTGCAGGTCGAAGATCTCGTTGAGATCGCGGTCGTACTGCTCCGCCCATACGCACCTGCCTGCTTCCGTCTCGACCAGTCGCGCCGTGACGCGCACTAGTCGCCCGACCTTGCCGACACTGCCTTCCACGACGTATTCGGCGCCAAGTTGCATGCCGACGCTGCGCACGTCGATCCCGTGTCCCTTGAATGCAAAGGTCGACCCGCGCGCGATCACGAGGAGCGAGCGGTGTTTAGACAGGGCGGTGATGATGTCCTCGGTAATTCCGTCCGAGAAGTACTCCTGCTCCGCGTCGCCGCTGATATTGGTGAACGGCAGTACCGCGACGGTCGGTTTGCCGCTGGACTGTGACGATCTCGCGAGCGGAGCAGTAATCGCCGCATCCCGGGCCGGTAGCGGAGCGGCGACGAACCGGTATCCGCGCCGATGTCGTGTCTCGATGAAGCGTGGGTCCTTCGGATCGTCGGAGAGTGCCTTACGCAATTCCTGGATACACGAGGCGAGCGCGTCATCGCTCACCACCGTGTTCGGCCAGACGGACGCGAACAGCTCCTCTCGCGAGACCGGTTCGCCGGCGCGCGCGAGCAGCGCGCTCAGAACCGCAGCGGCCTTCGGCGTGAGTCGAACCTCCTGATTGCCGGACCAGAGCCGCCCGCTCGGCGACTCGAACCGAAATGGGCCAAAGCTGACGCTCGCTTGCATGGCCGCGATCTCATCCAGTGCCAAGGTACTCACGGTAAAACGCCGGGGAATTCCCGGCGTACTCCCAGGACTTCAAGACACGAGCTGCATACTGTACTCGCACATCCCGAGACGAAGGAAAGACCGCCCGACAGCGACTTTCCCGTTGGGCGGATGGGCAATTCAGTAGAGGTGCTCCGAATGACGACTCGTACAGGTTTACTCGCTCTGCTGCTCGCCGCCCCGGTCGGTCTCACGTTCGCGGACGAGCAGCCAACGCCGAGCCCTACGACCCTGCCGGTCAGCGTGGCCGCCACGACGGTGCAGAAAAGTCTCTACGAGAGACTGGGCGGTGTGTACCCGATTTCCGCCGTCGTCGATGACTTCATCGAGCGGCTTCTGGTCAATGGCACGCTCAATGCGAATCCGGCCATCAACCATGCTCGTGAGCGTGTGCCGAAACAGGGATTGAAGTTCCAGGTGACGGCGCTCGTGTGCCAGGTGACGGGCGGTCCGTGCAACTACGCCGGCCGCGACATGAAAGCCTCCCATGTACACCTCAACATCTCTGAAAGAGAATGGCAGGAGATGCTGGTCGATTTCCGCAGGGCTCTCGATAGGTTCAGCGTGCCCGCGACTGAGCAAGGTGAGCTGGTAGCTATCGTGAACAGCACGAAGGCTGACATCGTGGTCGGGGCAACGGAGTCCCGCGAGTAACGGCGGGCGCGATCACTCTCGTCCGGTGCCCGTCTGGAGCCCGTCTGGAGCCCGAGGAGGGCGTCTGCGCGGGAGCTGCCGAGGGGCGATGCGGCGACGCATGTCGAGAAACCGCGCATCGGCCCGATGGTGACCGTCGAGATCAACGGTCAATCGTTGCCGTTGTCGAGGTGCACCACGCGACCGCTCAGGCCGCAGCGGCGTCGGCGCGCGCTTCCTGCAACGCCCAATCGACGAACGCCCGAACCACGGGCCGGCGGAAGTGCGCCGCGGGTGCCACGAGGAAATAGCTCCACGGCGCGCGCCAGCTCTCTTGCGTCACGCGCACGAGCTGTCCGCGTGCGAGCAGCGGCTCGACATGCGGACCGCGGCCGAGTGCCACGCCGAGCCCGGCGACGGCGGCGCCGACGAGCACGATGGAGTCCGTGAACTGGAGGCCGCGCGCCGCGGGTGCCGCGTCCAGGCCCGCGCGCTCGAACCAGCCGCGCCAGCTCATCCACGGCTGCTCGGGGTGCGCGTCGATGTCGTGGAGCAGCGGGTAGTGGGCGAGCGCGGCGAGCGTGTCGGGCGTGCGGCCGGAGCCGAAGAGGCGCGGGCTCGCGACGGGGAACAGCTCCTCGCCGCAGAGTAGCTCACCGTGCAAACCGCGGCTTGGGTTAGGCGCGAAACGGATCGCGAGGTCGATGTCCTCGCGGCGGAAGTCCGCAAGCACGCGGCTCGTGCGCAGCACCACTTCGATGCGCGGCGCGCGCTCGCGGAAGCCGTGCAGCCGCGGCAGCAGCCAGCCGTTAGCGAACGCCGCGAGCGTCGTCAGCGTGAGCACGCCACCGGCGCGCTGCGTGCGCAGGCGCGCCGTCGATTCGCCGAGCAAGTTGAAGCCTGCCGAGAGCTCGGGTAGATAGTCGCGGCCTTCCTCGGTCAGCACGAGCCCGCGCGCGAGGCGCTGGAACAGCTCCATGTCGAGATAGCGCTCGAGGCGCCGCACTTGCTGGCTCACGGCCGCGGCGCTCACGTGGAGCTCGGCAGCGGCCGCGACGAAGCTGCCGAGCCGCGCCGAGGCTTCGAAGGCGCGCAAGGCGTTGAGCGGCGGCAGGCGTCGGGCCATGGCTAAGAATAGCTTAGCCTGAGCCCCAAGCCTTCTGGATCGCGGGGCAGCTGCCGGCGACGCACACTAAGCCCGCGGCCAACCGAGGAGGACGTCATGCACCTGTTCGACTACCTCGATTCCGGCAACGGTTACAAAGTCCGCCTGCTGCTCGCGCAGCTCGGGCAGCGTTACGACTGGACCGAGCTCGACATCGACGCGGGCGCAACGCGCAAGGCGGAGTTCCTGAAGCGCAATTTGAACGGCCGCATCCCGACGCTCGAGCTCGACGACGGCACGAACCTCGCGGAGTCGAACGCCATCCTCTGGTACCTCGCCGAAGGCACGCCGTTCGTGCCGAACGACCGGCTCGGCCGCGCGCAGGCGCTCCAGTGGATGTTCTTCGAGCAGTACAGCCACGAGCCCTACGTCGCGACGCCGCGCTACATCGTGAAGCATCTGGCCGCGGATCACGCGCGCCGCGCCGAGCTGCCCGACCGGCTCGCCAAGGGCCGCGCGGCGCTCGCCGTCATGGAGACGCACTTGAAGACGCGGCAATTCTTCGTAGCGGAGCGCTACACGATCGCCGATATCGCGCTCTACGCCTACACGCACGTCGCCGACGAGGGCGGCCACGATCTCGCGCCGTACGCGAGCGTGCGCTCCTGGCTCGAACGCGTCGCGGCGCAACCGGGGCACATCGGCATCTACGCACGCCCGCGCGCTTGAGGCGCGGGAGCCAAGCACTAGACTAGGGGGCATGGCCGGCCCCGACGACACGCGCCACTGGCTGTTCGACGCGGCGCATCCCGCGCCGCCTGCCGTGAGCGCGGCCATCACCGAACATTACCTCGCCGACGAAGCGACGACGCTCGCGGACTTGCTCGAGCACGCGACGCTGCCGGCCGCGCAGGCCGCGCGCGTGCGCGCGGCGGCGCAGGAGCTCGTCGAGGCGATTCGCCGCCGGCAGCAGGACGCGGGCGGCATCGACGCGCTGCTCCGCGAGTACGATCTCTCGTCGGCCGAAGGCATCGTGCTCATGTGCCTCGCCGAGGCGCTGCTGCGCATCCCCGACACCGCGACTGCGGATCGGCTCATCGCCGACAAGTTGGGCTCGGCCGACTGGCAGGCGCATCTGGGCGCGAGCGATTCGCTGTTCGTCAACGCGTCGACCTGGGCGCTGATCCTCACGGGCCGCATGGTGCGGCCGGCCGACGTCGCCGAGGCACCCGGCACGTTCTTCACGCGGCTCGTCGAGCGCGTGGGCGAGCCCGTGGTCCGCGCCGCGCTGCGCCAAGCGATGCGCATCCTCGGCCAGCAATTCGTCATGGGCGAAACGATCGAGAGCGCGCTCGCCCGCGCGGCGGAGGAGCCCGCGCTCACGTATTCGTTCGACATGCTCGGCGAGGCCGCGCTCACGGCCGTGGACGCCGAGCGCTACTTCGCCGCCTACCGCGCGGCGATCGCGGCCGTCGGCAAGGCGGCGCCGCGCGCCGGCTCATTGCTCGACGCGCCGAGCGTGTCCGTGAAGCTCTCGGCGCTCTGCCCGCGCCACGAGGTCGCGCAGAGCGGGCGCGCCGCGCGCGAGCTCGCAGGCCGGCTCGCGGACCTCGCGCTAGCGGCGCGCGCGGCCGGCATCGGCCTCACCGTCGACGCCGAGGAGGCCGACCGGCTCGAGTTGTCGCTTGCGATCTTCGCGCGCGTCTACGGCGACGCGCGTCTTAAGGACTACGCCGGTCTCGGCCTCGCCGTGCAGGCGTACCAGAAGCGCGCGCTGCCCGTGCTCACCTGGCTCGGCGAGCTTGCGCGGGTGGGCCGGCGCACGATCGCCGTGCGCCTCGTCAAGGGAGCCTACTGGGACAGCGAGATCAAACGCGCGCAGGAGCAGGGGCTCGGCGGCTACCCGGTGTTCACGCGCAAGTGCAACACCGACGTCTCCTATCTCGCGTGCGCCAAGGCGTTGCTCATGGAGCACGCCGGGCTCTATCCGCAGTTCGCGACGCACAACGCGCACACGGTCGCTTGGCTGCTCGAGGCCGGCGGCAGCAAACCGTTCGAGCTCCAGCGCTTGCACGGCATGGGCGAGGAGCTCTACGGCGAGCTGCTCGCGCGGCCCAAGTTCGTGCACCGCTGCCGCGTTTACGCGCCCGTCGGCAGTCACGAGCACCTGCTGCCGTATCTCGTGCGGCGCTTGCTCGAGAACGGCGCCAACACGTCGTTCGTCAACCGGCTCGTGCAGGCCGAGACACAGAGCGACGAGATCGTGGCCGATCCCGTGACCGTCGCGCGCGCCGCGCGCAGCGCCGCGCATCCGCGCATCCCGTTGCCGCGCGCGCTGTTCGCGCCCGAGCGCGCCAACTCGCGCGGCACTAACCTGGCGTCGAGCCGCGATCTCGACGATCTCGTCGCGATGCTCGGCACGACGACCGCGGGGCAGTGGCGCGCGCGGCCGCGCATCGACGGCAAGGACGTGCGCGGCGCGGCCCACGAGTGCCGCGATCCCGCGGCCGTGCATCGCGTCGTCGGCGTGGCCGAGCTCGCCGATGCCGCGACGGCGCGCCGCGCGCTCGACGCGGCAAGCGCGTTCGCGCCGCGCTGGAGCGAGACGCCGGCGCGCGAGCGCGCCGCATCTCTGCGCCGCGCGGCCGAGCTCGTCGAGGCCGATCGCGCCGAGCTCGTCGCGCGCTGCGTCGCCGAGACGGGCAAGACGGTGCCCGACAGCCTCGCCGAGGTTCGCGAGACCGTCGATCTGCTGCGCTACTACGCGGCGCAGTGCGAGCACTGGCTCGCGGCGCCCGTCGTGTTGCCGGGGCCCACGGGCGAGCGCAACGAGCTCACGCTCGTCGGGCGCGGCGTGTTCGTTTGCGTGAGCCCGTGGAACTTCCCGCTCGCGATCTTTACGGGTCAAGTCGCCGCGGCGCTCGCGGCCGGCAACACGGTGATCGCGAAGCCCGCCGAGCAGGGCACGCTCGTGGCGGCGCGCGCCGTGGCGCTGCTCGAGAAAGCCGGCGTGCCCGCCGGCGCGCTGCAATTCCTGCCCGGCGACGGGCGCACGCTCGGCGAAGCGTTGCTCGCCGACGCGCGCGTCGCCGGGGTCGCGTTCACGGGCTCGGTGGAGACGGCGCGCGCGATCAACTCCCGGCTCGCCGTCCGCGACGGCGCCATCGCCACGCTCATCGCCGAGACGGGTGGCGTCAACGCGATGATCGTCGACAGCTCGGCGCTGCCGGAGCAGGTCGTGCGCGATACGCTGACGTCGGCGTTCAACAGCGCGGGCCAGCGCTGCTCGGCGCTGCGCCTCTTGTGCCTGCCCGAGCACACGGCCGACGAGATCGTGCGCATGCTGCGGGGCGCCATGGACGAGCTCGTCGTAGGCGACCCAAGCCTGCTCGCGACCGACTTAGGCCCCGTCATCGACGGCGACGCGCACGCGATGCTCACTCGGTACGTGGCCGAGCACGAGCGCGCCGTCGTGCATCGCTGCCGCCTTGACGCGTCACACGCGCACGGCCTGTTCGTGGCGCCGACCGCCATCGCGCTGCCGCGCGCCGCGGCGCTCACGCGCGAGGTGTTCGGCCCGATTCTCCACGTCGTTCGTTACCGGCCGGAGCGTCTCGACGAGCTCGTCGACGAGATCAATGGCCTGGGCTACGGTCTGACGCTCGGCGTGCACACGCGCATCGATTCGACGGCGAAAGCCATCGCCCTGCGCGCCCGGGTCGGCAATGTGTACGTCAACCGCAACATGATCGGCGCCGTCGTCGGCGTGCAGCCGTTCGGCGGCATGGGCCTATCGGGCACGGGGCCGAAGGCCGGCGGCCCCCACTATCTGCCGCGGTTCGCGACCGAGCGCACGGTCACGACGAACACGGCGGCCGTCGGCGGCAACGCAACGTTGCTGTCGCTCGACGCCGGCCACGAGACCTAGCGTCCCAAATTCGGGCAGGGGGCGACCCCGAGCGCTCGCTAACGGTGCGAAGCGGGCCCGCGGACGGCTCGGACCCCGCGGATTCGCTGGGCTTCCGCCTTGGCACGGCGCTTGCTTAATGACCTGCGGGCAGGGTCGGTTGCGGTCGTCACCTGAATCGCATTCCCCCCCGAACGATTTCACTGCGCTGCGGCCGCTTCTGCCCACTAAATTTGGCCGCCATGGATGGCGGACATGCCGCAAATGCAGGAGCATTTTGCGGCCCTCCCGCCAGTGAGCGCGCGCGTCAGTACCCCGCCGCGTGGCCGTCCTTGCGCGACTCGGACGCGCCGGCAAAGACCTGCGTGCGGAGGTCGCGGCGAATCGCCTGGTAGCCGCCGAATGGCGCGGCGTCGGCCGCGACCTCGAGGCGATGGCCGCGCGTGCGGAGACCGTCGAGCGTCGCCGCGCCGAAGCCGGGCTCGAGGTACACGGTGCCGCCGTCGGGCCACTGCGGGGCCCCCGTTGGCTCCGTCGAACCGTCGTGGCGCACGCGCGGCGCGTCGCCTGCGCCCTGCAAGCTCATGCCGAAGTCGACGATGTTCGAGAGCACCTGCACCTGGCCTTGCGGCTGCATCGCGGCGCCCATGACGCCGAACGCAAGCAGTGCCTCGCCGTCGCGCGTCGCGAACGCCGGGATGATCGTGTGGAACGGCCGCTTGCCGGGCGCGTAGGTGTTGGCGTGCTCGGGGTCGAGCGCAAACTGCGAGCCGCGGTTCTGGATACCGAAGCCAAAGGGCGTCACGGTCACACCAGAGCCGAAGCCCATGTAGTTGCTCTGGATCAGCGACACCATGTTCCCTGCTCCATCCGCGGTCGCCAGATAGACCGTGTCGCCGGCGCCTGCGGCACCGTGCGTGGGTGCGACGGATGCGCGCTGCGGATCGATGAGCGCGCGCCGTGCGGCCGCGTAGTCCTTCGCGATGAGTCGCTCGACGGGCGCGGCGGCGAACTGCGGATCCGCGTAGTAGCGTGCGCGATCCTCGAACGCGAGCTTCTTCGCTTCGACGAGCAGGTGCAGATGCTCGGCACCGCCCCACTCGAGCGAGGGGAGGTCGAAGCCTTCGAGGATGTTGAGCATCTGCAAGACCGCGATGCCTTGGCCGTTCGGCGGCAGCTCGTAGACGCGCCAGCCGCGATAGGTCGCCGACACGGGCTCGACCCATTCGGAAGCGTGTGCGGCGAGATCCTCGCGGCCGAGGTAACCGCCGTGGCCGCGCACCGCTTGCTCGATGGCCGCGGCGATCGGGCCCAAGTAGAACCCGGCGCGGCCGTCGGCTGCGATGGCCTCGTAGGCGCGCGCGAGCGCCGGGTTGGCGAACGACTCACCGGCAGTCGGTGCGCGGCCGCGCGGCATGAACACTTCCGCGAACCCGGGCGACGCGCGCAGCGCGCTCGCGCCGGCCGCCCACGCGGCGCCGATGACCGGTGTGACGGCGAAGCCCGCGCGTGCGCAGCCGATCGCCGGCGCGAGCAGCTCGCGCAGCGGCAAGCGGCCAAAGCGCGCGTGGAGCTCGCACCAGCCGTCGACGGCGCCGGGCACGCTGACCGAGAGCGGGCCGCGCTCCGGGATGGCGCTTAACGTAGCGCGCTCGAAATGCTCGCGCGTCAGCGAGAGAGGCGAGCGGCCGCTCGCGTTCAAGCCGTGAAGGCGCCCGCCGGCCGCGTCCCAGACGATGGCGAAGAGGTCGCCGCCGATCCCGCAGCCCGTCGGCTCCGTCAAGCCGAGCGCGGCGTTGGCGGCGATCGCGGCATCGACCGCGCTGCCGCCGCGCTTCATGGCCGCGATGCCGATCTCGGTCGCGAGCGGCTGGCTCGTCGCGACCATGCCGTGCCGCGCCGTGACCACGGCGCGAATCGCGAAACGGTCGGCCGGTGCGCGGTTCACTCGCGCATTCTAGTGTGGCCGCACGTCGCCAGCGCGGGACTGTCGCCACCTCGCGGCAGGTTGGGTCTGCCGGGTAGCCGTGCCACACTCGGCCGATGGCGAGCGCCGAGCGTGAGTCCGTGCCCGTGGCGTTGATCGGGGCGCCGACCGATGTCGGCGCCGGTCGGCGCGGCGCGTCGATGGGCCCCGAAGCGCTGCGCGTGGCGGGGCTCGACAGAGCGCTGCGCCGGCTCGGCCGCACCGTCGTCGACCGCGGCGACGTCGTCGGGCCGGCGAACCCCGAAGAGCCGCGCGCGGGTGACTACCGCCACCTGCGCGAGGTGACGACCTGGTGCGCGGCCGTGCACGACACGGTCTACGCCAGCCTCACGGTCGGCGAGTTTCCGCTGCTCATGGGCGGCGATCACAGCGTGGCCATCGGCTCGGTCGCGGCCGTGGCGCGCTATTGCGCGGAACGGGGGAAGCAGGTTGCGGTGCTCTGGCTCGATGCGCACGCGGACTTCAACGTCGCGAGCTCGTCGCCGTCGGGCAACTTGCACGGTATGCCCGCGAGCATCATCGCGGGCATGGGCCCGAGCGAGCTCACGACGCTGAGCGGTGCTAAGCCCATCGTGCCGGCCAGCCGCATCGTGCAAATCGGCGTCCGCTCCGTGGACGCCGCCGAGAAGAAGCTCGTCGTCGACAGCGGCATGACGGTCTACGACATGCGCCGCATCGACGAGCTGCGCATGCGGACCGTCATGGAGCAAGCGCTCGCACAGGTCGCCGGGCGCGACGTGCACCTGCACGTGAGCTTCGACGTCGATTTTCTCGATCCGGCGATCGCGCCGGGTGTGCCGTCGACGGTGCCGGGGGGGCCGACGTATCGCGAAGCGCAGCTCTGCATGGAGATGATTCACGACTCGGGCCTCATGGCCTCGCTCGACGTCATGGAGCTCAACCCTGCGTACGACGAAGGCAACCGCACGGCCGAGCTCGCCGTCGAGCTCGTCGAGAGCCTGTTCGGCTTGCAGATCCTGGCACGCACGAGCGACGCAACCGGCAAGTACACGCTATGAGCGACAGCCGGACCGTGATCGCGGCGACCGAAATGGTCAGCGCGCCCAACTACGCGCCGTTGCTCGTCGTCGCGGCGCGCGCCGAGGGCGTGTGGCTCTGGGACGTCGAGGGGCGCAAGTACCTAGACTGCGTGAGCGCCTACTCCGCGCTCAACCAAGGTCATCGCCACCCGCGCATCGTGCGCGCGCTCGTCGAGCAAGCCGAGCGGCTCACGTTGACGTCGCGCGCCGTGCACAACGACCAAATGGGGCCGTTCCTAGCGGAACTCTGCGCGCTCGCGCGAATGGAGATGGCGCTGCCGATGAACACGGGCGCCGAAGCCGTCGAGACAGCCATCAAGCTCGCGCGCCGCTGGGGCTACCGCGTCAAGGGCGTGCCGCGCGATCGCGCCGAGATCGTCGTCTGCCGCAACAACTTCCACGGCCGCACGACGACGATCGTCGGGTTCTCGTCCGAGCCGCAGTACCGCGAGGACTTCGGCCCGTTCGCGCCGGGCTTCACGCTCGTCGACTTCGGCGATCTCGAGGCCTTGCGCGCGGCGTTGACGGACGACACGGTGGCGTTCCTCGTCGAGCCGATCCAGGCCGAGGCCGGCGTGCTCGTGCCGCCGCCGGGCTATCTCGCCGCGGCGCGCGCGCTGTGCCGCGAGCGCAACGTGCTGTTCGTGCTCGACGAGATCCAAACCGGGCTCGGGCGCACGGGCAAGATGTTCGCGCACGAGCACGAGGAAGGCGCCGCGCCCGACGTGCTCGTGCTCGGCAAGGCGCTCGGCGGCGGTGCTTATCCCGTGTCCGCGGTGCTCGCGAGCCGCGCGCTCATGACGTTGTTCAAGCCCGGCGACCACGGCAGCACGTTCGGCGGTAACCCGCTCGCCTCAGCCGTGGGCCGCGCCGCGCTCGGCGTGCTCGTCGACGAGAAGCTGGCAGAGCGCGCGGCCGAGCTCGGCGACTATCTGTTCGCAGCGCTGCGCGGCTTGCGCGCGCCGTGCATCGAGGACGTTCGCGGCCGCGGCTTGCTCGTCGGAATAGAGCTTGCGGCCGCCGCGGGAACCGCGCGCGCGTTCTGCGAGCGGCTGCTCGCGCGTGGCGTGCTCGCGAAGGACACGCACGCACAAGTGATCCGGCTCGCGCCGCCGCTCGTCGTGCGGCGCGGCGAGCTCGATTGGCTCGTGGAGCAGCTGCGCGTGGTGCTGCGCTGACGCGGGTTGCCCTGCTTACTCTCGGCAGCGGCTCACGAGTTGCTCGGGCTCCAGAGCGGGCGACGGCTCGCCGCCGCCTGCCGCGACCTGCTCGTCTATGAGCTTCAGCTCGTCCAGCCGAGCGAGTTGCCCGGGTCGTACCGCAGTGAGCGCAGGTACGCAGTGCGCGCCTCCTCCCAGCTGCGCTGCTCGAACCGAATGTATCCGCGGCGCCGCCACGCGCGCGCCAGCGCGCAGTCATCGGTGGCGACGTCCAGGATGTCGTCGATCTGGGTATCGGCCTCGTCCAGTCGGCCTTCCATAACCAGCACATGAATGAGCTCGTGCCGCACGTCGAACGTCAGCGGCAGCATTACCAGTGCCGCTTCGAGCCAACGGCGCGCGGCAACCAAGTCGCCCACTTCCACGCCGCAGAAGCCGGCGTAATACCCCCACAGTGCGGGCCGCATCGACACCCAGCTGACGCCCTGGGTTCGGTACGGTTCTTTCGCCCGAATCGCTTCGAGGATGGCGAGGAAGTGCCCGATCTCTTCGGCCGCGACCGGCGCGCCTGGTAGCGCGGTTTTCTCCCGCTCCCACGCCCCCATGGTCTCGCGCATGGACTCGATTGACGCCGCGCAGCGCGAAGGCTCGAACCCCTCCGGGTCCGGCAGCTCGGACCCCGTAGGGACCGGCGGTCGGGCACTCTTGGCCTCGACTCCTGCGAGCGTGACCGACCCGAACGCATCGACGTGGTCGCGGGCCCAGTCACCGAACGCCGTGAGGTCGAGCGAATCGAGCTCCGCAGCGGATAGCGACCAACCGGGCTGCGCGAAAACGGCCAACACGTACTCTTCGACGAACCCCGCGTCGTGGATCTTTACGAGGGTGTCGAGATAGGGATCCTGCGTCCGCGCCCGTCGGGGTCGTTCCTCGGACCAATAGCGCGCAAGGGCCGTGCGCGCGGACACCTCGATCGCGTAGTCGTCGACGGGTCGATCGCGAAACTCCGGCGACGTCGCTGCCGTGACGACGGCCGTGGCATACAGCAGCCAAGCAGGTCCGAGGGCGCTATTCTCGTTCGCGAAAACTGCCGGATCAATGACGATGGTGAAATCGCCGCTTTCGTTCGGCGCTTGAGCCACCGACGAAGCGCTCCAACCGAAGGCCACACAAAAGCACAACGAGCGGGTGAGAGCACGCATGGCAGCCGGGCACCTCTTCGGCCGACGTGAGGGCGAGCATAGCACCCGTCCTCGAGGCGGCCGAGCCCCATCTCGACGCACGCGAGCCGAATTTTGTTGCACTCTATACTGCACGCTCAGAGCACACGGAGGACTACGACATGGCGAAGACCGAAACGGCAATCCTCGCGGGCGGTTGCTTCTGGGGCATGCAGGACTTGATCCGCAAGCTGCCCGGAGTCACGGCCACACGCGTCGGCTACAGCGGCGGCGACGTGGAGTATGCGACGTACCGCAACCACGGCACGCACGCCGAAGCCATCGAGGTCGTCTTCGACCCGACGAAGCTCTCGTATCGCGAGCTCCTCGAGTTCTTCTTCCAGATCCATGATCCGACCACGAAGAACCGGCAAGGCAACGATATGGGCACGTCGTATCGCTCCGAAATCTACTACCTCTCCGACGAGCAGCGTGCAGTGGCCGAGGACACGATCGCCGACGTCGACGCGTCGAAGCTCTGGCCCGGGCGCGTCGTGACCGAGGTGCGTCCGGCCGGCCCCTTCTGGGAAGCCGAGCCCGAGCACCAGGACTATTTGTTGCGCTACCCCGGCGGTTACACCTGCCACTTCCCGCGGCCGAACTGGCGCCTGCCGCGGCGCGCGAGCGTGCGGACGGCGTGACGCATGAGCGCCGACAAACGCGAGCCGTCGAGCTTGCTGAAGTGGCCGGGAGTCGTCGAGCTCGCGCGCCGCGGTAACGTCGCGCCACCGCAGCGCGTCGAGAAGAGCGACGCCGAGTGGCGCGCGGAGCTTACGGACGAGCAATACCACGTCGCGCGCAACAAAGGCACGGAGCGCCCGTTCAGCTCGGAGCTCTGCGCGTTGTTCGAGCCGGGGCGCTACCACTGCGTCTGCTGCGACACGCCGCTGTTCGATTCGACGAGCAAATTCGACAGCCGCACGGGCTGGCCGAGCTTCACGGCGCCGTTGACACCCGACGTCGTGGCCTACCACGTCGACGGCGGCCACGGCATGGAGCGCATCGAGACCACCTGCAACGTCTGCGACGCCCACTTGGGCCACGTCTTCCCCGACGGCCCGCCGCCGAGCGGCCTCAGGTTCTGCATCAACGCGGTATCGCTTCGCAAGGCGGGTAGCCCCCAGTAGCCCGCGAGCGGCACCGTTCCGTGCGCAGTGAGAAATCCCGCGCGTGGCAACTGTGACGCGATCGCGCGACGGCCGCGAGCGGCTCGCGATTCGGATGTGGCTGTATCCTTGGCTCAGCTACGCGACCGTGATCGGTATCGCGCTCGTGCTGCTCTCGATGCTGTTCCGCGCGGCCGAACGCGCGCAGCTCGCCGCGAGCGCCTTGTCGGTCGCCGTCGTGCTCGCGGCGTTCTGGTGGCAGCGGCGCCGGCCAACGTCGAATTGACAGCGTGAGGCCCGCGCTCATACTGATGCCGGCTCGGGCCGCGTAGAGGTACGTCTTTTGAACACTACAAGCGCCCACCACGCGTCGTTCCGCACGCAGTTCGTGGGGACCGTGCTCGCATGCTTCGGTCTTGCCGTCGCGCTGTCCGCTGGCGGCCAAGACAACACCATCGCTTTTACGGCCGACGACTTTCGGCGCCTGGCCGAAGACGCGGCGGCCGACCAAGCGGCGCTCAACGCTAGCCCGAACTATCAGGCTCACCAACGCGGCAACGAGCAGCTGCAGGCCGGCAACTGGGAGGCGGCGCTGGCGGAGTTCCGGACGGCGTTGGAGTCGATTCCGGACGACCAGGTCGCGTACTGGCGCATGGGCACGGCCCTTTCGCAGATGGGACGTCTTGAGGAGGCGCTCGAGGCCTACCGTGAAAGCATCGCGTTGAACGTGCGCGGCGCGAACTGGCCGTGGGCCGTCAACTACGAGATGGGTTACGTCCTGGGCGCGCTCGGGCGTTTCGACGAGGCCGAGGCCGCGCTCTCGGCGTCGCTGCTGGTCAATCCAACGCCTACGGCCTACCTTGCACGCGGCCGCGTGAGCATGAGCCGCGATCCGCCGGAGTTCGACGCTGCGCTCGAGGATTTCGACGCGGCTCTCGAGCTCGACGGCGATTCGACGTTTGCGTTGGTGTCGAAGGGCATGGCGTTGCTGCTCCTCGATGCTTACGAGCCGGCGCAGGAGTATTTCGAGGAGGGTTGCGCGGCACTCGTCGACGCCTGCATGCTCGGCGAATGCGGGCCGCTCGAGGAGTTCAGCGAGTGCGAGAGCGAGTCGGACGGGGCGGACGGGGCGGACGAGGCGGACGCTATCCTCGATCGGTTCTTGAACGAACGCGACTAGCCACCGTCGCGCGGCCGTCGCCCGCGCCGGGATCTCGCGGTGCGTTATTTCGGCCGGTAGGCGACGCGTGCCGTCTCGCCGTACGGCGCGGGCTGCACGGTCGCGCGAATCGTCGCCTGGTTGTGGCGCTCGACGGTGGGTTTCTTCGTGCCGCCGCCGTCCTCACCCCAGACCACGGACACCTTCGTGCCGGGTTTCGCGTGTTTCACGTCGACGACGGCCAGCGAGAGCATGGAGCGCTCGTTGAAGCTGTAGCCCGTGTACATCGAAACGCCCACCGTCTTGCCGCCCTTGACGATCTTGTCGAACGATAGCGTGGCGTAGTTGGCGAGCGGCAGGTCGATGTACTTCGAGAACCTGCCGGCGTGGAACAGGCGGCTGAACACCTTGTCGACGTCGTCGCCGTTCCAGACCAGAGTCACTTTCTGGCGCTTCGGTTTCTTGGCGATTTTCTCGAGCGCCGCGCGGCCCACGAAGTCGTGGTCGAAGCGCACGAAGCCGCCGTAGCCCAGGTCGTACGGCGTCAGGTAGTAGCTCTCGATGTTCTTCGACACGAAGCTGCCGCCGAGCGAGGCCGTGGCCTCGTAGCTCGTGCCTAAAAGCCACTCGCGGTAGGGCCTCATCCGCTCGCCCGTGTAGACGGCGGGCAGCGGTGACGGAATCCAGCCCGACTCGAGCGTGCTCGTGGGGTAGGTGCGTGCGCCGACCTTCCGAATGCCGAATTCGCGGCCCGCTTCGACGATCGCGTCGCGAACTCTGTCGCCTTCGGCCCACGGTCCGAAGATCTCCCAGCCCGGCTGGCCCACCATGCCGTGGCGCAACGCACGGACCTTGCAGCCCGAGATGTCGAACGTGTCCATGTGAAAGAACTTGATGTCGGGCACGGGTTTGCCCGTGACCTTCTCCATGACCTTCTTCGCGTTCGGGCCCTGAACCTGATAGCGGTACAGGCGGCGCGCGCCCGACTTGTTGACGAACGAGCGCTCGTCGCGCTCGACTCTCGCGTTGTAGTGGCCCGTCTCGAGGTTGTACTGAACCCAATTGAGCGCAGACGGGCGGCCGACGAACACGAAGCTGTTCGGCGCGAGATGAAACAGGATCGCGTCGCCGATGACACAGCCGTCGTGGTTGCAGGCGACGAATTGCTTGGCCGTGTCGACCCGGAAGTTGTTGAACGTGTTGATGCCGAGAGCCGAGATCGCCTTGAGTGCGTCGGGACCTTCGACGTAAAGGTCCGTCATGTGGTGCGACTGGTCGAACAGCGCGCAGGTCTCGCGCCACGACCGTTGCTCGTCACGCCAGTTCGTGAACTCGCTCGGGACCACCGGGAACGCGTAGGGCCCGATCTGCGAGTTGCGCAGCATCTCGACCGGGTTCTTGGCGGCTTTAAGCGCTTCTTCTAGGTTTCGATGGCTCATAAACCCGGCACCCTAAAGGAACAATCCTCTCACGGCTAACGCGAACCCGCCTTACTGTGCGCCGCTCAAGCGCCCTTCGTGCGCCAGCTCGCGGCGTAGTTCTCGCGCGCTTCGCGCGCGTACGGCGTCGGCGCCACGCGGACGCGGATCTCGACCTGCCGGTGCGGCTCGGTCGAGGTCTTGCCCGTCGTTTGCGGCTCCCCCCAGATCAACGTGAGCTGATCGCCCACAGCCACGTCGTCGTTGACGACGCCGAGCGACAGCATGCAGCGCTCGTTGAACGAATAGCCGTTGAACATCGAAATACCAGCTTGCTTCTTGCCGTTCAACAGCAGGTCGGCGTTCGTCGAGGCGTAGTTCGGCTGCGGGAAGTCGATCCACTTGTAGGGCACGCCCTCTTCGAACGAGGAGGCCACGACCTTCAAGAGATCGTCGCGGTTCCACTCGAGCGTGACCTTCTTACGGTTCTTCTGGTCCTTCATTTTCGTCAGGGCATCTTTGCCGATGAAGTCCGTCTTCCAGCCGATGTAGAACCCGTAACCGAGCTCGAACGGATTGACGTAGTAGTCCTCGATGTTGTCGGTCGCGAGGCTGCCGCCGATCGAGCCCACGGCTTCGTAGCTGTCGGCGCCGAGCCAGTCACGGTACTCCTGCAGCATGCCGCCGCCGGTATAAATGGCGGGCAGCGGCGACGGGATCCAGCCCGACTCGAGCGTGTTCGTCGAGTACGCGCGGCTCCCGACCAATGCCAAGTCGACGCCGACTTCGCGGGCCGCCTCGAGGATCGTCGATTGGATGTAGTGCTTGTCGGCGAACGGGCCCCAAACCTCGAGGCCTGGAGCGCCGGCCATGCCGTGCCGCAGCGCCTGCACACGCCGCGAGCCGATCTTGATCCAGTCGACGTGGAAGAACTTGACGTCGGGGACGGGCCCGCCATTGATCTTGTCGAAGATTTTGTTGGCCTCGGGGCCTTGGATCTGAAAGCGGTAGTGAGTGCGGTAGATCGCCCTGCCGTCGGGGCGGCTGTCGGAACGCGGATCGTGCGTGAGGCGCACCTTCCATTTGCCGATGGCCTGCTGGAACCGGACCCAGTTGGCCGTCGGGGCTCGGCCGACGAGCATGAACTTATCCTCGCGCTCGCGGAAGACGATCATGTCACCGATGACGTGGCCGGCCGGTGTGATGGGCACGAAATGCTTGGCACGGTTCGAGTCGAAATTGGCGAAGCTGTTGATGCCGACGTACTCGAGGAACGCCGCCGCGTCGGGGCCCTCGACGACGAGCTCGTCCATGTGATGGGTTTGGTCGAACAGCACGGCCGACTTGCGCCATGCGACCTGTTCGTTGCGCCAATTCGAGAACTCCGCCGCAACGACGGGGTAGACGTACATGCCGATCTTCGAGTTGCGCAGCAACTTGACGGCGTTGCCGTGCGCTTTGAGCACGGAGCTCAGATTGTGTGCGGCCATAGTTCCTCGTGTCCTCATCAAGAAAAAAGGGCGAGCGTCGTCGCGACCGCCCGCCCCTGGATTTTCGAACGGAGCTAAACGGCCCCGCGCGAGATTAGTTACCGGAGCGCCAGCCGGCCGCGTAGGTTTCGCGGACGAACCTGGAGTAGGGTACAGCGCTCACGGTCGCGCGGATGTGGAGTTGCTTGTGCCGTTCAACCGTGACCTTCTTCGTGCCCCCGTCGGGCTCGCCCCACACGAGCGTGACCTCGTCGCCGAGGTGCACGCCCGGATCGACGATGCCGAGCGACAACATCGACTTCTCGTTGTAGCTGTAGCCCGCGAACATCGAGGCGCCGACCACTTTGCCGCTCCTGTCGACGATCTTGTCGAACGACGCCGAGGCGTAGTTGCTGAGCGGCAGGTCGATGTACTTGTAATGCTCGTCATTGCCCGCGAACATCGACCCGAACGCCTTGGTGACGTCGTCGCCGTTCCAGGCGAACGTGACCTTGCGCCGATGCGGCTTGTTGGCCATCTTCTCGAGCGCTTCGCGGCCGATGAACTCGTGGTCGAACTTGACGAACGGGCCGTAACCGATCTCGTACGGTGTGACGTAGTAGTCCTCGATATTGTCCGATACGAAGCTGCCCGCGAGACCGCCCGTGGCCTCATAGCTCGAAGCCGGCAGCCACTTGCGGTATTTCTTCATGCGCTCGTCGGTGTAGACGGCCGGCAGCGGCGACGGAATCCAACCCGACTCGAGAGTGTTCGTCGCATAGGCGCGCGACCCGACCTGACGCAGGCCGAACGCTTCGCCGGTCTTGACGATCGCCTCGCGGATCTTCTCGCGGTCCTTGTACGGGCCCCAGATCTCGAGGCCCGGAGCGCCGGCCATGCCGTGGCGCAGCGTGCGGATTTTTTGGCCCGCGATCTTCATGGTGCTCATGTGGAAGAACTTGAGGTCCGGCACTTTCTTGCCGTTGAGCTTCTCGATGAGCGGCCACGCATTCGGGCCTTGGATCTGGAAACGATAGGAGATGCGGTTGACGGCCTTGCCCTTCGGATTGCCGGGCGAGCGGTCGTCCTTCTTGATCGTGACGCGATACTTGCCGGTCTCGGCGTGGAACTGAATCCAGTTCGCGGTCGGCGCCCGGCCGACGAACACGAGCTTGTTCTTCTCGAGGTGGAACAGGATGCCGTCGCCGATGACGTGACCGCTGTAGCTGCATGGAACGAATTGCTTGGCGCGGTCGAGGGGGAAGTTCGCGAAGGTGTTGATGGCGAGGTCGGATACGAGCTTGATCGCGTCGGGGCCTTGGATGTAGATGTCGACCATGTGGTGCGACTGATCGAAGAGGACGGCCGTCTTGCGCCACGCGGCTTGCTCATCGCGCCAGTTCGAGAACTCGGCGGGCACTACGGGGTAGACATAGGCGCCGATTCGCGAGTGGCGGAGATGGTCGACTGGGTTCTTGGCGGCTTTTAGCACGTCCTCTAGGTTCTTATGAGCCATGGCTTGAAACGCCCTCCTGAGGCGAAAAGCAGGTCCTACGTTTTTTGAAGCCGGCTAGTCTAGCACCAGAACCCACCGGTTCGGCCAGCCGGCGCATTTTTCTTACGACGCAAACTCAAACTGCGGCCAATATCGCGTTGAGCGTCGCGCTCGGGCGCATGGCGTTCGCCGTGAGCTTGGGATCGGGGTGGTAATAGCCCCCGATATCGACGGGTTTGCCCTGCACGCCGATGAGCTCCGCGATGACCTGCGCCTCGTGGCGCTCCATCTCGGCGGCCACGGGCGTAAAGCGCTTCGCTAGACTCAAGTCCTTCGCCTGGTTCGCCAGGGCCCGGGCCCAGTACATCGCGAGGTAGAAGTGGCTGCCGCGGTTGTCGAGGCCGCCGACGGCGCGCGACGGCGACTTGTCGGTCTCTAGGAGCCGGCCGGTGGCCACATCGAGCGCTTCGGCCATGACGACGGCACCGGCATTGCCGGTCTTCGTGCCGTAGTCCTCGAGCGATACGCAGAGCGCCAGGAACTCCCCGAGCGAGTCCCAGCGCAGGTAGTTCTCGGCCAGGAACTGCTGCACGTGCTTGGGCGCCGAGCCGCCGGCGCCCGTCTCGTAGAGGCCGCCGCCCGCGAGCAACGGAACAATGGACAGCATCTTGGCGCTGGTGCCGAGCTCGAGAATCGGAAACAGGTCCGTGAGGTAGTCGCGCAACACGTTGCCCGTGACCGAGATCGTGTCGACGCCGTCGCGCACGCGCTTGAGCGTCGCGCGGGTGGCGTTGACGGGCGACATGATGCGGATGTCGAGCCCGCTCGTGTCGTGATCGCGCAGATACCGCCCGACCTTGTCGATGACGTTGCGGTCGTAGGCGCGGTTCTCATCGAGCCAGAAGATCGCGGGCTGGGCCGTGGCCCGCGCGCGGCTCACGGCGAGCTTGACCCAGTCGGATACGGCCAAGTCTTTCGTCTGGCACATGCGCCAAACATCGCCTTGCTCGACGCGATGCTCCATGAGCGTGCGGCCCTCGGCGTCGAGCACGCGCACGGTGCCGCTCACGGGAATCTCGAACGTCTTGTCGTGCGAGCCGTACTCCTCGGCCGATTGCGCCATGAGCCCCACGTTCGAGACGTTGCCCATCGTCCGCACGTCGAACGCGCCATTCTTGCGGCAGTCGTCGATGACCTCTTGATAGATGCCCGCGTAGCACCGGTCGGGAATCATCGCCTTCATGTCGTGGAGCTTGCCGTCGGGGCCCCACATCTGGCCCGAGGCCCGGATCGCGGCGGGCATCGAGGCGTCGACGATGATGTCGCTCGGCACGTGCAGATTCGTGATGCCCTTGCTCGAGTCGACCATGGCGAGCGGGGGGCGCGCGCTCGCGACGTCTTTGAGATCCGCCTCGATGCTCGCCCGCTCGGTATCGGGCAGCGCCTTGATCTTCGCATAGAGGTCGCCGATGCCGTTGTTGGGCTCGAAGCCGAGCTTCGCGAGCGCATCGGCGTGTTTCTTCAGGACGTCTTGGTAATACACCTCGACGGCGTGCCCGAACAGGATCGGGTCGGACACCTTCATCATCGTGGCCTTGAGGTGCAGCGACAGCAGCAGCCCCCTGGACTTGGCATCGGCGATCTGCTTCGAGAAGAAATCGCGCAGCGCGCGCCGGCTCATCGAGGACGCCGCGATGATCTCGCCGTCCTTGACGTTGACCCCTTCCCTGAGGGCGGTTTTCTCGCCGCGGTTGCTCGTGAGCTCGATCTTGATCTGGCCAGCCTTTGGCACGACGATCGACTGCTCGCTCGAGTAGAAATCGCCGCCGGCCATGCTGGCCACGTGCGTTTTCGAGTCCTTGCTCCACGAGCCCATCGAGTGCGGGTGCTTCCTCGCGTACTGCTTGACCGAGGCCGCCACGCGCCGGTCGGAGTTGCCCTCGCGCAGCACGGGATTGACGGCGCTGCCGAGCACCTTCGCGTACTTGGCCTTGAGGGTCCTTTCGGCCTCGTTCTGCGGCTCGTCGGGATACTCGGGCACGTCGTAACCCTTCTGCCGAAGCTCCTTGATCGCGGCTTTGAGCTGGGGCACCGACGCGCTGATGTTGGGCAGCTTGATGATGTTGGCCTCGGGCATCCTCGCGATCTCGCCGAGCTCCTTCAAGTCGTCGCTGACGACCTGATTCTTCGCGAGCTTGCTCGGGAAGTTCGCCAAGATGCGCCCCGCGAGCGAAATGTCGCGCGTCTCGACGGCGCAGTCCGCAGGCATAGTGAACGCCTGCACGATCGGCAGCAGGGAGTACGTCGCGAGCGCGGGCGCCTCGTCGGTGAGCGTGTAGATGATCTTGGCGTTGCTCATGTGCTTACATCCAAACTCCGGCGAGGCCTCGTCGCCGAGGCTTGAGTTCTGCTTCCAGTGCAAAGCCGGTGCTCAGGTGATCGACGCGCGGTAGATGCTTTCGATCGAAGCGTCGAGCGCTGCATTGAATTCTTTGTCGGATTGCTGCGCCTTCAAGCCCTCCGCGAGCGCGCGCGAGAAGCTCGCGCTCATGCCGCTGTTGCGCGCCAGGCGTTGGTTCGCGTCCTCGCGCGTGTAGCCGCCCGAGAGCGCCACGACGCGCAACACGTTCTTGTGCTCGATGAGGTCGGTGTAGAGATTGTCCTTGTCGGGGATCGTAAGCTTGAGCATGACGCGCTGCTCCGGCTTGAGCGCGTTAAGCTCCTTCAAGATCGCGGCCTTGAGCAGGTCCTCGGCCTTGTCCTTGTTCGGCGTCTTGATGTCGACCTCGGGCTCGATGATGGGCACGAGGCCCGCCGCGATGATTTGCTTACCGATGTCGAACTGCTGCTTGACGACGGCCTCGATGCCGGCGGGGTTCGCCTGCTTGATGACGGAACGCATCTTCGTCCCGAACACGTCCTTGGCTTTCGCGCGCTTGAGCAACGCGTCCAGGTCCGGCATCGGCTTCATGAGCTGCACGCCGTCCTTCTCGTCGGCGAGGCCCTTGTCGACCTTGAGGAACGACACGACGCCTTTGACCAACCAGAGATACGTCGGCGTCGGTTTGCCTTCGACGTCGCGGTCCATCGTGTTCTCGAACAGGATCGCGCCGACGATACGCGAACCTTCGAACGCGGGGCTCGTGATGATGCGGGTACGCATGGCGTGCACGACGTCGTACATGCCTTGCTCGTTCGTCCACGCCGTTTCCTCGACGCCATAGAGCTTCAAGGCCTTGGGGGTGCTGCCGCCGCTCTGGTCGAGGGCCGCGATGAAACCCTTGTCGTTCTTGATCTTGGCGAGTTGCTGGTCCAAATTGCTCACGGGGACTCCTTGAGGACTGCGGCACGGCTGGCCGAGCTTGGCGTTGAACGAGGGCGCTATTCTAGCGCAGCGTGCCCGCCGTTCTACGCTGCCACCGACGTGCAAGTAGCTGGTCGCGCGCCGCGTCGTTGAGGCAGAATCCACGGCCATGCGAGTCTTGTCGGCGGCAGCGGTATTGACGGCGGCGTTCGGCGCGAACGCCGCCGAGCTGCCGCCCGAGATCGCGCTCGTGCTTTCGGGCCACGGCATCCCGCCTGAAAACGTCAGCATCGTCGTGCAGGCCGTCGACGAGTCCCTGCCCGTCTTGAGTCACTTGGCCGACGTGCCGCGTAGTCCGGCGTCGGTCATGAAAGTCGTGACGACGTGGAGCGCCCTCGAGTATCTCGGGCCCGCCTACACGTGGCCCACGGAGGTCTACTTCCTCGGCGACTTCGACGGCGAGAAGCTCGACGGCGACCTCGCGATCAAGGGTTACGGCGACCCCTATCTCGTCGTCGAGGAGGTCTGGAAGCTCTTGCGCGCGCTGCGCCGCACGGGCCTTCGCGAGATCGAAGGCGATCTCGTGCTCGACGACAGCCACTTCGCAGTGGACGAGCCCGACCCGGGCGCGTTCGACGGCCAGCCCTATCGGACCTACAACGTCTTGCCGAACGCGCTGCTCGTGAACTTCAAGGCCGTGCAGTTCGAGTTCACGCCCGACGTGAGGCACGGCCGCGTCCGCGTCGCCACCGAGCCCGTGCTCGCGAACCTCGCGATCGACAACAACCTCGAGCTCGTCGACGGTCCGTGCCGCGGCTACCAGGCCGGCATCGCGTTCAATCACCGCGATCTCGAGTCGCTGGCGCGCGTCGTGCTCGACGGGCAGTTCTCGCGCCGCTGCAACACCTACGGTCTCGGGCGCACGGTGCTGCAGCACGATACGTTCGCGTTCGGCCTGTTCGAGTCGCTGTGGGGCGAGGTCGGCGGCGACTTCTCGGGCAAGCTGCGCACGGCCGCGATCCCGGCCGAGACCGCACCGACGCTCGTCTGGCAGTCGAAGCCGCTCGGCGAGGTCGTCCGCAGCATCAACAAGAACAGCAACAACGTCATGACGCGCCAGCTGCTCTACACGCTCGGCGCCGAGACGGCCGGGGCGCCCGGAACTCGTGACAGCGGCGTCGCGGCCGTGCGCGAGCTCTTGACGGCGCGCGGCCTCGACATCGATTCGCTCGTGCTGCAAAACGGCGCGGGCTTGTCGCGCGACGAGCGTGCGTCGATGCAGCTGTTCGTCGATCTGCTGCGCACGGCCTATCGCAGCCCGTACGCGCCCGAGTTCATGGCGTCGCTATCGCTCGGCGGCCTCGACGGCACGACGCGCGGCCGCTTCGACGCGTCGCCCGCCGCGGGCGTGATGCATCTCAAAACCGGCCGACTCGACCACGTCTCGGCCGTGGCCGGCTACGTGCGCGCGGGGAGCGGGCGTACCTATGTCGTGGCCGTGGCCATGAACCACGACGACGCGCATCGCGGGCCGGGGCAAGAGCTCGAGGAAGCTGTGCTGCGGTTTGCGCTGGCGCAGCGCTAAGTTCTGCCGCCGGCGCGCCGAGACTCGTGCTCGTTCGCGGGGGATTGCGCCGCCGCCCAGGTCGCGAGCTCCTCCGCGGACACGGGCTTCGCGATCAAGTAGCCCTGTCCGAAATCGCAACCCAGGGCGGCGAGCTGCCCGTATTGAAGTTGCGATTCGATGCCCTCGGCCACGACGGCCTTGCCGAGTGCAGCGGCGACGGCGATGATCGCCTTGACGATTGCCACGGATTTTTCGGCGGGCAAGTTGACCACGAAGGCGCGATCGATCTTCAACGTGTCGAAGGCGAGCTCGTTGAGATAGGCCAACGACGAATACCCGGTGCCGAAATCGTCGAGCGCGATGCGGATGCCTTGCGCGCGCAGTTGCGATAGAACTTGGTTGGCCGTGCGGAAATCCTCGACCAACGACGCTTCGGTGAGCTCGATCTCGAGGCGATGTCCTACGAGCCCCGCCTCGGCCACGATCCTCGCCAGTTGATCGGCGAAATCCGGGTCGAGCAGCTGGCGAGTGGAGGCGTTCACGGCGACTCTCTCGAACGGTAGCCCGGCCCGCTGCCAGGCCGCGAAGTCGGCGAGCGCCTTCTCGAGGACCCAGGCTCCGACCTCCTTGATGAGCCCCGTTTCCTCGAGGATCGGTATGAACAGCGCGGGCGATACCAGTCCGCGGCTCGGATGCCGCCAGCGCAGCAGCGCTTCGGCGGAAACGAATTTTCCGGTCCGTAAGTCGATCTGCGGCTGGTAGGCGAGCGCGAACTCCCCTGCCGCGAGCGCGCCGCGGAGGTCGGAGTGGAGCGAGTGCCGCTCCTGCAATCGCCGATCCATTTCCTCGGCGAAGAAGCGATAGCAGCTCTTGCCGGCGTCTTTGGCCGTGTACATCGCCATGTCGGCCCTACGCAGCAGCTCGGCGGCCGTGCGCCCATCCTCGGGGAAGATGGCGATGCCGACGCTGGCGCTCACGTAGGCCTCGTGACCGTCGATGGCGAACGGCCGACGTAGCGTCGCGATGGCTTTGCTGGCGACTGTCTCGGCTTCGAGCGCGCTGTGGATCTGCGGCAGCACGATCGCGTACTCGTCACCGCCGAGGCGCGCGACGGTGTCGCCGTGCCGCATTACTCCCGTGAGCCGCAGCGCGGTCTCCTTGAGCAGCTCGTCGCCGCAGCGATGGCCGAAGCTGTCGTTGATCTCTTTGAAGCCATCGAGGTCGATGAATAGCACGGCGAGAAAGCGTTCCTCGCGCTCCGCCTGCGCCACTGCCTGGCGCAAGCGATCGTCGAGCAGCTCGCGGTTCGGCAGGGTCGTGAGCATGTCGAAATGAGCGCGGCGGAACAGCTCGGCCTCGCGCTTACCCGCGGAGATCGCAACCGTCATGCGCGCGACGAGCTCGCGGATCGACGCGCGCTCTCGTTCGGCCGGCGCTGCGCCGGTGGTGACGAGCGCGCCGGTCGGCAGGTCGCCGGTCATGATCGGCACGACGTAGGCCGCTGGTTCCTTCCCGTCGCGGCCCGCCGCCAGCCCCAATGCGTCGAGCGTGCCAACGTCGGTCACGCGGTCGGGTCCCGCAGTGACGAGCCAATCGCGCAGCGGCTGCGCGACCTTGATGCGCTCGCGCTCGGCACGCCCTGCGCGCCGGCCGCGATAAACGTGACCGTGCTCAGGATTGTCGCCGTCGATGACGAGCACGAGGTGGTGGCCGCCCGGCACGAGCTTGTCGAGGCGCTCGAACAGGGTCTTGAGAACGGGTTCGAGGTCCGCCGACTGGAGGATCGACCGATCGATCTCGGCGAGGGCGCGCAGCGCGCCGAACTGGCGGTCGAGCCGATCGGCCATGCCGTTCAGCGCGTCGCCGAGCACGCCGAACTCGTCGCGGGCAGCGATGCGCACGGGCGTGGAGAAGTCCTCGGCCGCGATCCGCTGGGTGCCGGCCAGCAGGGCGTCGAGCGGGTTCATCGTATGCCGGATTTGCGAGACGGCCAGCACGACGATCAGCGCGAGCGTCAGCAGAGCCGCTTGCGGCACCACGCTATTGAATACCGCGAGCGACGACAGCGCCTGCTCGCGCGGCTGGCTCACGACGACGATCCAGGCGTCCGCGCTGAACTGCGAGGGCAAGAACACCTGCCAGTGGGACGTGAGCCAATCGTCGCCCTCGTCGCGCCACGAGAAGTGCCTCGTGGAGCTCAGTTGTTGCATGGCGAGGGCGGAGACGGCGGCTGCGGGAAGGGGTGCCGAGCAGTGAATTGGCGTCTTAAGGTCTCGGGTCGAAAACAAGCAGACGTCCATGCCGGCCCCGAGCAGGCCATCGGTGCGCTGCAAATACTCGGGTGCGACGCGCCCATGCACGACGGTAGTGCCGTGAGATTGCGAGACGATGACGTCGCTCGTTCCGGCGCGAGGCACGACGGTCACGGCCGCCGGGGTACCCTCGGTCGGCGACGGCAAACTCGCCGGCCGCCACTCGCCGAACAGCGGTCGCATCGTGCCCTCGACGGTCAGGACCGCGGCATCGAGCCCGGGCAGATCGCTTGCCGCGGTCACGTCGATCGCGTGGCGATCCTTCAGGCTGGCGGTCGCGGTTACGAGCTTGTCGAACGTGATTTGGCCGTAGCTGCGGCTCGCGTTGTCGAGCTGCTCGAGCGCCTGTTGCTCGAGCGCGGAACCGACGCGAGTCAGCGCCAGCGACCCGAACGCGAGCAAGGGCACGAGGCTCGCGACCAGAAAGAAGGCGAAGACGCGGCGCGCGACCCGGCTGCCGAACAGTTGCCGCTGCAACCGCATCGCGATACCGCTAGTAGTTCGCGGCGACGCCGATGTACGCGCCGTTGTTCCCGCGCACGACGTCGTCGCGCGAGCTCTGTGCCGTCAGAGGGCCGACCGACGCGCCGTCGGGCCCCTTACTGTAGAGATCGAAGTCGGTGTTGATGGGGACGAGGTTGTGATCCTTGCGCAGCTGCCCGTTGTTGGCGCCGGCGACACGCAGATATTCGTACGGCCGGCCCCAGGGGTCGTTGCCTGGCGGGATGCCCGCCTCGGCGAGCGTCGCCGGGAAACTACGGGTGTTGAGCTGCCAGCGATAGAGCTGCAGGCTGACCGTGCCGATGTCGCTGACGGCGCGCGCGACGCGCGAGCGCTCCACGTACGAGTTGAAAGCGGGGATGGCCAGCGAGCCGAGCACGACGATGGCCGCGAGCACGACGACGAGCTCGATCAGCGTGAAGCCGAGCTGCCGCCCCGGTTTCCCCCGAATGTGACGCATGCTCCGTCCGCAGTAGGAATTGCCGTCCCAGCGTAGCGCGGTTGCGCGGGCGCCAGGGTGACGCGCGCCGCGTGCGTGGCGCGCGGGAGCGAGAACTGCGTCACACGGGAATCAGACGCGGCGACGACGGCGAGACTCGAGCGACGGACCGGCATCTTCGAGCGCCTCCGTTCCCGGCGTGGCAGGTCGACGTCGGCAGAGTCTACAACGTCACCGATAGAAGACGTGACTGCCGATCGTTGCGATCGGAGCCTTGGTCCTGGCCCAGTCGGGCTCGATGTCGGTCGTATGGTAGAACAGCGCGCCGTTGAGCTGCGGCGCTGCTCGCCGCTCGTACGTTGCGGTGGCGACCTCGAGCGCGCGCCGCCATGCCCTGCCGCGCGGCCGGCCAAGCGTCTCTTGGATCTCGGTCCAAGAGAACGCGCCGACATGACGACGGCGGCGCGGATCCCAGGCCTGTTGATGGACGACCTCACAGATGCTCGGGGGATAGAACGGCGATGCGACGCGGTTCAGTGTGACTTCGGCCACTGCGTACTGCCCCGGGAGCGGCTCGCCGCGCGCTTCGTGATAGACGTTCTCCGCGAGGCACGTGAGATCGGCGTTGCGGAGGCTCGCGGCCCGGCGCTCCGCGTGATCGAGGTAGGCCACCCGCGCGAACCCGCCGAGCACGACGAACGGCAACGACAACAGCGCGAAGAACAGGACATTGCCCTTGTCGCGCGCTTGCCAGGAGTAACGAACGCCGTCGCGCCACGCGCCGAGCCGCCAGGCGGCGAGTGTCAGACGTTCGCGGATCCGTAGCCTGCTCGCCATGCTCATCGCTGCGCTTAAAGAACGCAGCTTAGCGAGCGGACACGCCGCCGCTCCCGGACTTGGTTCACGTACTATGCGCCGAACGCGCGCGCGCCCGTCTCTACGTCTAGCGCGGCCAGCGGACGGAACCCGCCGAGCACCGCGACGACGTTGCCGGGTATTCGGCCGATCGCCGCGTTGTAGCGCGCGACGGTTTCGTCATAAAGCGCGCGCCGCTCCGCGATCTCGGCGTCCAGCGTGGCGTTGCGCTGGCGCAGCATGCCGAAGGGCGGGCTCGCGCCGAGCTCGGCATTACTCGCTGCGAGTGTGATGAGCGTTGCGAGCTCGGTTCGCAGCGTGGTCTCTGCCCGGCCCAGAGCGTCCGCGGCACGCGTTTGGCGTGCGCCGAAGACCTCCGTGCGTGCTGCGAGCACGCGGTCGAAGACGGCGCGCTCGCGCTTCAAGTGCGGCTCGCAGAGCTCGATGAGCTTGGGGATCTCGTCGTGCCGCTGCCGCAACAGCGCGTCGAGCTCGTTCCAGGCGCGCGCGGCGCGCTCCGCACCCGTGACGAGGCCGTTGTACGTGGTGGCGAGCACGAAGACCGCGAGCACTATGGCGCCGAATACGATGAGGCCGAACAGCATCGTCAGCGCGCCGCTTTAGATCGGCACTTTGCGATCCGGAAAGGCCTTCTGCCAGCGGTTGATCTTGACGCTCGCGCGCATGCCGCTCTTCCAGAAGGGATCGTCCTTGAAGATGTCCTTGACGTCGTTCTCGTCCTTGGCGTCGATGATCCAGAGGCCGCCGAGCGGCTTGTCGCTCGGTACCTCGCGCACGGAGCCAGGCACGAGCACGCGATCCTTGACGCGATCGAGGAACTCGAAGTGCGCCTTCAAGAGCTTCTCTCTCTGCTCACCCATGTTGGGCTTGTCTTCGAACTGAACGATGTAAAGCGGCATCGGTGTTTCCTGCCTAGCGGCTGCTTCGAGAGTCGACGCCGTAGCGTAGCGTTTCGGCGCGCGCGGCGCACGCTTAGGTCAAAGCTCGATCTCCGTCGCGAGCACGACCACGCGCTTGGTCGGCATCCGGAAGAACTCGGCGGCCTGCGCGCTGCGCCGTTGCAGGTAAGCGAAGACCGACGACTTGAGGCCCGCGATACCGGGGCGCGGACGCGAGCGCACGAGGTGCCAGCCGATGAAGTACGTGCAGTCGTTGTCGTCGATGCGCAGCCCGCGCTGCCGCGCGCCGCGCAGCGCTTCGCGGACGTCGAGCGTCTCCATGAAGCCGAAGCGCGCGTGCACGGCGTGCACGTGCGGCAGGAGCTCCTCGACCCAAGCGCGCGCCGCGCGGTCGTGCCGCGGCGTGCGCGCGATTTCGAAATGCAGGATGACGATGCGTTCGTGACATACGTGGTTGTGCTCGAGGTTACGCAACAGCGCCGTGGGCACGAAGCCGGGGTGGCTCACGAGAAACACCGCCGTCCCCGGCACTCGCGTCGCGCCGGCAAGCAGTTGCGGCAGCGCGGACCATTCCACAGCCCGACGGCGGAGCTCGCGGCGCAGCGCGGCGCGGCCGTCCCGCCAGGTGATGAAGCCCGCGAACATGATCGCGGCGAGCAGCAGCGGCACCCAACCGCCGTTGGCGACCTTGGTGGCGTTGCCCAGCAGGAACGCGAGGTCTATAGCCAAGAACACGCCGAACACGATGGCGATGCGCGTCGTCGACCAGCGCCACGACGTGCTCGCGACGACGGCGCCGAGCAACGTCGTGATGAGCATCGTGCCTATCACGGATGCGCCGTAGGCCGCCGACAACGCGCTCGACGAGCCGAAGGCCAACACGAAGCCGACGACGGCAATGAACATGACGCCGTTCGCGGCCGGAACGTAGACCTGGCCGCGCTCGTCGGCCGAGGTTTGGAGGATTTGCACGCGCGGCAACAGGTCGAGCTGCACGGCTTGCCGCGTCACCGAGAACGCTCCCGAGATCGTGGCCTGCGAAGCGATGATCGTGGCCGCCGTCGCGAGCACGACGAGCGCCGGCAGCAGCGAGGCGGGCGCCAGCGCATAGAACGGATTGGCGATGGGCGCGTCGGCCGCGAGCAGCAGCGCGCCCTGGCCGAAATAGTTGAGCAGCAGGCCGGGCCAGACGAGCGCGAACCACGCGAGGCGCACGGGCCCCTTGCCGAAATGTCCCATGTCCGCGTACAGGGCCTCGCCGCCCGTGAGCACGAGGAACACGGCGCCCAAGATCGTGAGGGCGACGCCGGGATGCGTCGCGAGCAGCGCGAGCGCGTAGGTCGGGGAGAGCGCGGTCAGGACCTCGGGTGCGCGAAGGATCGCCACGATGCCGAGCACGGAAAGCGTGCCGAACCAGAGCACCATGATGGGACCGAACAACGCGCCGACGCGCGCGGTGCCGTAGCGCTGCAAGGCGAACAGCGCGGCGATGATCCCTAAGGTGATGGGCAACACGAGGCTCGTGAACGTGGGATCGAGGAGCTCGAGGCCTTCCACGGCGCTCAGCACCGAGATCGCGGGCGTGATCAAGGCATCGCAGTAGAACAACGCCGCGCCGAGCGCGCCGAGCGCGATGAGCCGCGCGGCCCAGACGCTCGTCGTGCCGACCTTCTGCTGCACGAGTGCCAGCAGCGACAGGATGCCGCCCTCGCCGGCATTGTCCGACCGCAAGATCAGGACGATGTACTTGAGCGTGATGACGAGGAACAGGCTCCAGAAGATCAGCGACAGCACGCCGAGCACCGTAGCCGGATCGGTCGCGCCGCCGGCCGCGGCCGTGGCCTCCTTGAGCGCGTAGAGTGGGCTCGTGCCGATGTCGCCGTAGACGACGCCGAGTGCCCCGAGCGTGGCTCTGCCGAGGGAACGTGGCTCGTTCATACGGGTCTAGGCAAGTCGACGAGCGGGGCGGGCGTAGGTAGATGCGGATGCTGTCGGGAGTCTGCGGTGCGGCGACGATTATACGCCCGCGCGTGCTGCGGTAGGCTGCGGATCGGTTCACTCGCGCCCGGCTACTTGGAATGCACCGGCTTTTGCAGCAAGATCGCGACGCCCGCGATCGGAGCTCGAGGAACCAACGGGATGACTTTTGTCGTAACTGAAAGTTGTATCAGGTGTAAGTACACCGACTGCGTAGAAGTCTGCCCGGTCGATTGCTTCCACGAGGGGCCGAACATGCTCGTGATAGACCCCGAGGAATGCATCGATTGCACGCTCTGTGAGCCGGAGTGCCCGGTAGAGGCCATCGTCTCAGAGGACGACATCCCTGAAGGTCAGGAGCGATTCCTCGAGCTCAATGCCGAGCTCTCCAAGTCCTGGCCCGTGATCTCCGAGGCCAAGCCCGGCCCGGCCGATGCCGACGACTGGAAGGACGTCAAAGACAAGCTCAAGCACTTGGAGCGCTGACGACTTCCGCGAACGATTGCCGCTCGTCAAGCCGCTAGATCGATTCTGCCGAGGTAAACGCTCTTCTTGAGCTCGACGTCGAGCCGTTTCGTTGCGCGGCCAGCGACCTCGATGACGACCCGATAACGTCCACTGTCGGGCTTCAAACCGTCGATCTTGAACTCGCCGTAGGCATCGGTAACCGCTTCGCCCACGACAGATCCCGAGCTCTCGAGCTTGATCGTCGCATTGGCGACACAGTCGGTCACACCGTTTACGGTCTTGATGATCGTGCCGCCGACGAACTCGTGGGTGTAGCGATCGAGATTCTTGTAATGGACCCTCGGCTTGGTTGCCCACTCCGGGTGCAGCTCACGCAAACCCTCCCGGGATTTGATCTTTGCCATTTCCTCGTCCGTTACCTTGACGGACTTCAGCGCTCCCGTTGCGCACACGGTCACGCAGCGGGGTTCCTTCCAACCGCGATCGATCAAGTGCGCGTCGAAGAACCAGTGCTGGGGAAGGTCGAGCTCCTCGTTCCAGCGCACGGCGCCATAGGGACACGCGTCGGCGATGGCCTTCTGGCCCTTGGCCTTGACGGGATCGATGTGCACTATCCCGTCCGCGCGCTTGGTCACCGCGCCGTTCTTGGCCGCTGCGATGCACGGTGCGTCGTCGCAGTGCTGGCACATCACGGGCAGATAGGCGACGTCCATGACGGGAGCTGAACCGCGCTCATGAGATCGAATATCGATCCATCTAGACCCATGCTTGGGCATAGGCGCGGAATAGCCTTCGAACTCGTTACCGACGTGCTCGTCCTGACTGGCCAACGTGCACAGATTGCAGTTGGTGCAGTTGGCGACGTCGACGATGAGATTCCATTTCTTCATGCGCTTTGACCTAGGTCCATGCAGGCAGCGGTCATGCCGCGACCGCTTTGCGTTTTTCGGCTCGGTTCTCTTCTTGGGCGGCCGGCATCGAGACTTCGCCCGCATTCCATCTCTCGACTTCGATCAGGCAACAGCTCGCGCCCATCGAGTGCGCCTTGCTGATTTGCGACTTGCTCGACGACAGCAGGTTCACGCAGCCGCCGCGGTCGGTCGACTTTCCCGGCTCGCCGACGGGATCGTAGACGCCCGAGGAGCTGTAAGCGTGCACGACTCCCTGCCGTATCCGGTGCGTGACTTTGGCGGCGCACACCACGGAGCCGCGCGCGTTGTGCAAGCGAACGAGGTCGTTGTCGCGGATGCCGCGAGCCTTGGCATCGTCGGGATGGATACGTAGCACCCAATAGTAGTAGCCGTCGACGAGCACCCGATGATCGGGGATGTCGTTCAAGAAGCTGTCCTTGCCGTCCATCTGGGTGTGGAACGAGAACCGCGGATGCGGCGAGATGAGCTGCAACGGAAAATCTTCGAACCCCTCCGCATTCGGGCTCTCCGCCGGCCGCTGGTACTTCGCGATGGGCGGCCGCTCCTCGCTATTGGGATCGAAGCGCTTCAAGCTCTCGCAATCGAACTCGATCTTGCCGGTCTGCGTTTGCAGCCCCTTCAAGTACTCTTCCGAATAATCCGACGGTAGTGGCATAGGTTCCGGCACGTCTTTCTTCCTGCCCTCATAGAACCAGTTCCACGAGAGCGGCGCGCGCTGCTCCTCTTTCTCCGTCGGGACCACGAAGTAACCCTTGCGAATGAACTCCTGCCACGAAATGTGCTTCGGCAGATCCGATCCATCGAATTGCCGTTTCACCCAACCGAGCTCGCCGACCCCTTCCGTGAAATAGGCCGCGAGCCCGAGCCGCTCGCAGATCTTCTGGAAGATCCAGAAATCCGATTTCGATTCGCCGAGCGGCTCGATGCACTTGTGCTGGAAGGTGATGACGCGATGATTGAGCTGCTGCTCGCCGTGGTGAGCGTAGCCGCCGAGTCCCGCCCATTCGCTGATGTCGTATCTTTCGAAGTTCGTGCAGGCCGGCAGAATGATGTCCGCGAATTCGGTATCGCCGTGCAGCCAGATGTTCTGACTCACCAGGAACTCGAGATTCGGGTGCCGGAACATGTTGATGTAGCGGTTGCTGTTCGGCATCGACGCGATCAGCGAGCCGCCGTATTTCCAGAGCATGTGAACCGGCGAGAACCCGGGCTTCGGATAGGTGATTTTTTGGAACTGCGCTTCGATACTCGAGCCGTTCCACACGTAGCCTTCCGCCTTGCCGTCGATGATCGCGTCGGGCAGCTGCATGCGCGGAATGATCTGCGTGTTCGTGTTGATCGACGGCAATTGCGGCATGCGCTGATAGAGCGTCACGCCCATGGCGGTGTGGCTGTAGTCGCCCGACATGCCGCCTTCGGCGTAGCCCGGAAAATAGAAGTTGAAATCGAGCGGCGTGCCCCACTGGAGGTTGCCCATGTTGACACCCGGCTTGCCGAGCCCTTGCATCGCGATGAGGCACACCATCGTGCGCGCCCACTGAATGCCGGTCGCGTTGCGGCACGCGCCGCCGTGACCGTTACCCCAGGCTCCGGCGCCGAGATAGGTTTTACTGCGAGCCCATTCGCGCGCGAGTGCGCGCACGTCGCTGGCCGGCACGCCCGTCTCGCTTTCCTGCCACTCGGGCGACTTCGGGACGCCGTCGGATACGCCAAGCACATAGTCGCGCCACTTCTCGAAGCCGTGCGTGCGCGTCTCGACGTACTTCTTGTCGTAGGTGCCCTCGGTCATCCAGACATACGCGATCGAAATCGCGAGCGCCGGGCTCGATGTTGGCCGTGGCGCGATCCATTTGCCGCCCAAGAGCTGAATCGAGTCGTTGTAGTAGGGGTCGATGTGGACGAGCTTGATACCCGCCTCTTTGAGCCACTGCCGCCGAATCGTGCCTTCGAGCGCGCCGTAGGCGCCGCTGTTCGATTCGGGGTTGCTCGACCAGAACACGACCATCTCGGCCTCTTTGAGGCAGTCTTCGACCGTGCCGTAGGTCTCCGACTGGCCGACCCGCATCGAGCCGCCCCAGTGATGCGTCGCGCCCCAGTACCAACCCTCCCAGCTGTCCGGGTTGTGATGCACCTCGGTCATGCCGACCGCGTTCTCGAACTTGCGCAGCGCGGAGAGGTAATAGCCGATGTTGCCCCACGCGTGATGGGACGGATGGCTGCACGCGATCGCGCCGTTGCCGTGCACCGTCTTCTGCCGTTTGATCTCGTTCGCGACGATGTCGAGCGCTTCGTCCCAGCTGATGCGCTCGTAGCCCGAGACGCCGCGGTTCTGCGGGTTGCGCTCGCCGTTCGGATCGAAGTCGACTCGCTTCATCGGATACAGGATCCGGTCGGGCGAATAGATGGTCGACTTGACGGTCTGGCCGTGCGGGGCGAGCGACGTCTTCCGCGGCGGCGTGAACTCTTTGCCTTTCGCTTTGATAGTCCACGGTTGCGGGTCGCGGTCGTCGAATTCGATCGGCGTCATGCGAACGATCTTGCCGTCCTTGACGTAGACGAACAGAGGTCCGCCGTTCGCCATGTTGACGTAACGCGTCTCGCCTGAGCCTAAGTCGACGCCGTAACGCCAACCGGCCTGCAGCATCGATTCGAGCGTGAACATGAACCAAATGGCTTTGTCCTGCTCCCCGTCGAGCGTCATGCTGAAGGACTTGGCTGCATTGATCCTGCCGAGCTGGTCGTCCGGATGCGTGAAGATTCGGACGCCCAAGCGAGCGCTCTTGACCGCGACGACGACGTCCGGGTTCGGGTGGATGCCATGTCGCGACGAGATCTTGCCGTTCGCTAGACGAAAGTAGCGGCCGGTCCCTGCCTTGACTCGGATCTGAGCGATCAGGTTCCGTTCTTTGAGCCTTGCTCGGAAGGCCGGATGGCGCCAGGCCGTATATTTCATCGCGAGTGCGATGCCATATAGCAGCGTCGAAAACGCCCACGTGCTGATTCTTTCCATTAGGTCGGCCATCCCCGTGTCGTGACTTTGTTGACAAAATGGCGAGCTTGGACGCGGGCGCCCCACGCCTTTTAGCGGTGTACCGTGGAGTTGCCGGCGCAAGAATTCCGGGCCCTAGGGTACGGTCTCGGCCGCCGATCGTAAAGGTCGAGCCGGCCCCGAGGGCACCACGTCGATAAGCTCTGGAGGGTTCTGTTAAGCTTGAAAAAATTGCCGCGTATCTCCTCCTGAATCCGACGAGGAAACGATCTTGAGCGCAACGAGACTGTCTGCCCGAGCCACGACCGAGATGCCGGAAAACGTCAAGGTCTTGAAGAGCGTTTGCCGGAGCTGCCACGGCGGCTGTAGCGCGCTGATGCACGTCCAGGACGGCAAGCTCGTCAAGGTCGAGGGCGACCCCGAAGGCCCCTTGAATCACGGCTACCTCTGCCCGATCGGCGCGGCGACCACGCAGCTCGTCTATCACCCCGACCGCTTGAAATACCCGCAACGCCGCATCGGGCCGCGCGGCTCCGGCAAGTGGGAGCGCATCTCGTGGGACGAGGCGCTCGACGAGATCTCGGAAAAAGTTCTCAAGATTCGTGCGGAGACCGGACCCGAGTCGATCGCGATGGGCACGGGCACGGGCCGCCATCACATCCGCTGGGTGTCGCGCTTCGGTAACGCGCTCGGCACGCCTAACTGGTGCGAGCCTGGGTTCGCGCAGTGCTTCCACCCGCGCGTCAACACCTGCATCCAGACGATGGGCGACCTGCCGGTTTGCGATTTCACGGGCGGCACGCCGCCGGCGATGATCATGTACTGGGGGCACAATCCCCCGCATTCGGGCCCCGACGGCGAGACGCGGTTCAACGTCCGCGAGTCGTTGCTGAGCAAACCGCGACTCATCACGATCGATCCGCGCGAGACGGTCTGCGCCAAGAAGTCCGAGATCTGGCTGCAGCTTCGGCCCGGCACCGACGACGCGCTCGGGCTCGCGTTTCTCAACGTGATCATCGAGGAAGATCTCTACGACCACGAGTTCTGCGAGAAGTACACGCACGGGTTCAAGGAGCTCGCCGAGCACGTCCACAAATTCACGCCGGAGTGGGCCGAGCCCATTACCTGGGTGCCGGCCGACAAGATTCGCGCGGCCGCGCGCCTGTTCGCGACGGTCAAGCCCGCGATGCTCGAGTGGGGCTGCGCGATCGAGCACACCCCGAACACGATCCAGACGATCCGCGCTCTATCGATGATCCCGGCGATCACGGGCAACATCGACGTGCCCGGCGGTTGGATCTTCGGCATGCACGGCGCCGGCAAATTCCCCAGCCTGATCGAGAATCTCGATCCGGAAGTCGAGAAGAAGCGGCTGGGGTACGAAAAGTTCAAGATGCTCTGCGGCGAAGGCGCCGACCTTCCGGCCTGTCACATTCCGACGCTCATCGACGCGATGCTCACGGGAGTGCCGTATCGCGTCAGGGCGTTTCTCGTCTTCGGCAACAACACGCTGACGACGTACGCGAACACGAACATGGTCTACAAGGCGCTCATGAAGCTCGACTTCATGGTGTGCGCCGATCTCTTCATGACGCCGACGGCCGAGCTCGCCGACATCGTGCTGCCCGCCGCGTCCTGGCCGGAGCTCAACCAGATCTGCGCGCTGCCCACGATTGCGGGCAACGTGGTCATGAGCAACCAGCAAGTCGTGCGAATGGGCGAATGCAAATCGGACGAGGAGATATTCGTCGAGCTCGCCCGGCGCATGAAGCTTCCGGTCTGCACGGAGGCCGTCGAGGACGTGCTCGACAAGATGCTCAAGAACGGCGGCCAGAAAGTCGACTTCAAGGGCCTGACCGAGCAGGGTTGGATCCACATGAAGCAGGAATACCGGAAGTACGAGAAAAAAGGATTCAAGACGCCGACCGGCAAGCTCGAACTCTACTCGACGCGGCTCGAGGCGATGGGTTACGCGCCGCTGCCGTACTATGAGGAACCGCCGGAAAGCCCGCTCTCCACGCCCGAGGTCGCGGAAGACTATCCGCTGGTCCTCACGACCGGTGGGCGGATCCCGACCTTTTTCAACTCGGAGCACCGGCAACTGCCGCTGTGCCGCAAGGGCCACCCCGATCCGCTCTGCGACATCCACCCGGACACGGCCGCCGAGCACGGCATCGAGGACGGCGAATGGATGGTGATCGAGACGCGCCGCGGCCGCATCAAGCAGATCGCGAACGTGACCAATAAGATCGATGCGCGCGTGATCCACTGCGAGCACGGCTGGTGGTTCCCGGAGAGGGACGGCCCTGAGTACGGAATCTGGGAGTCGAACGCCAACCTCCTGACCGACAATCGCGGGCCGTTCGATCCGCAGATGGGCACCTATCAGCTGCGCGGGCTCTTGTGCCGCGTCGAGAAGCTCACGCCGGAGAACGACGTGTTCGGGCCTCCGGAGCTTTCTGCAGCGACCGCCTAGCCCAAGAACAGCGACAGGATCGGCCGAACCCCACGGTTTCCGCGTGGGCATCGACGTCCATGAGACCGTGTCAGGGTGTCGCGCGTGTCAGGCTCAGGGCCTGGATGCGTGGGGCCGGCGTGGGCGCCAGCAGCACCGACCCGCGCACGCGTCCGGTCGCGCACGTCCACGTGAAGGCGCCGGACAGGGCGCCGGTGGGCGTGACTGGCGTGCCCGTGTCGCACACACCCACCTGCGCCTTCAGCCCGGCGATGTCGCGCGCCCAGTCGTCCGCGTCGCGATCCATCAGAACGTTCATCGCCAGGATGTCGCCGCCGCTGGCGAGCGTGCCTCCAGTGAAGATCTTCGCGACGGCCGCGTAGGCGGTGGCCAGTGCGGGAGACACTTGCTGCGGGCGCGCCACGAGATCGCCCGCGCGTAGCATGGTCACCGCGGCGTCCCACACAGGCGGACGCAGGCCCGCGTACGTCCGGTTGGCCAGCGCGAAGATGCCCACGCCGTAGTCGGGCAACAACAGCACGTGCGAGCCGTAACCCGGGTAGCCGCCGCCGTGGCTGAGCGTGAGCCCGAGCTCGCAGTCGGTGGCCGCGACGAAGCCCATGGCATAGGCGTACGCCTCGCGGCACGCGCCCGAGCCGCTCGCGCCGGGCCGCTGGCGCACATCGACGTAGTTGGCGCCCTGCGCCAGTTCCCGCACCGATGCCCGTCTCACCGGCCCACCATCTGCGCCGTTGCGCGCGGGCCATGCCGAGAGCAGGAATGCGACCCACTTCCCGTAGTCGTTCGCGCTCGTCTGGATGCCGCCCATCGCGCCAAAGGCGCCGTGCGCCATCGTGGGCTCGAGCTTCCATCCGTCGTCTTCCCAGCGATAGCCGAGCGCGCGACGGTCTGCCGGTGCCGACGTCACGTGATGGCTCGTGGACGTCATGCCCAGCGGCCTGAGCAGCGTGCGCTGCACGAACTCGTCGTATGGCTGCTGCGCGACGTTCGCTATGATGCGGCCGAGTAGCGCGTAGCCCAAGTTCGAGTACTCCATTGCGGTGGACGGCGGCCGCGTGAACGGCACGCCATCAGCGAGCAGGCGCGTGAACTCCACTTCGGGGAGCGGCGTCTGGCGGTCGCCCCAGGGGTCATCGGTGACGAACCCGGCCGTGTGAGTGATGAGGTCGCGCACGCGGATGCGCGGCGAGTCGTCCGTCGGGTACGTCCACCCCTTCATCTCGGGCACGTACGTCTCGGCCGGAGCGTCGAGCGTGAGCCTGCCGTCATCCCGCAGCTTCAGGATCGAGAGCGCGGTGAAGGCCTTCGTCATCGACGCGATGCGGAACAGCGTGTCGGCGGTGACCGGCCGCCTGGCGTCCACGTCCTGCAGGCCGGCGCCTTTCACGTACACGAGCGTCCCGTCCTTCACCACCCCCCAGACCATGCCCGGAACGTGGGCATCCAACTGGAACTGCTCCATGCCGCGATCGATGGCGGCCCGTGTCGCCTCGCTCTGCGCGTGCGCGGGCGCTGCGACGAGTGTGGCCGCCGCGAAGACGGCGAGGGCGATGATGAGCGAACGATGGTGGTGACGCACGGCCAAATGCGCCTAGCTCTGGTTCCACTCCACGAGCGGCGCATCCTTGCCTTCACGCTCGTAGTACCACTTGAGCCCCGACGCGGCTTCCTTGCTCAAGACCGTGGTCTTGAAGCTTCGCCACGCCTGTATCTCGAAGTAGTCGAGCGTGCCGCCATGGGCATTGAGCCGATGCGGCACGCCGGGTGGGAAGTAGACGAGAGTGCCGGGCTCGATTTCCTGCGAGGTGTCGCCGACATCGACCTTGCCGCGGCCCTTGAACGTCATGTAGACGTGATCCGCGCCGTCCGGGTTCGCGTCGGTGCCATTGTGCAGGTGATAAGGCGACGCACCGCCCTCGTTGTAGTGCATCTCGCCGGCCTGGATCGCGTTGGTCGACGTCAGTCGACTGCCGTCCTTGAGCCTCACGCTCGACTCGGCGCAGAAACGGCGCACACGGCCGCCGCTCGCATCGCTCAAGGCACGCAGCTTCTTACGGTTGAAGAAATATCCGGGCCCGCCGGATAGCTCGCCTTCGACGGCGGCCGGTGGTTTCGGAGTGACGGTGTGCAAGAGCTCGAGGTCCGCTCCCGCGGCGTCGAATCGAGCGGCTTCGCCCGGCACGAGCAGCACGCCCGCCCCGTCCTCGGCCGCGTGGGCTTCGTTCTTGAAATGCACGCGCCCGGTCGACGACCCGCGCATGACGTAGACGATGTGGTAGTCGTTGCCCGAATCGACAGCGAGCTGCCGGCCTTTGGAGATCGTTCGCCGATAGACCGTCAGGTGCTTCGAGCCGCACAGACTCTCGCTGCAGATTGTCCGTTCCAACCCGGATTCGACGCGTTTGGCCTCGGCGGTATTCGAGTCGATGATGGCAACGTCGCTGATGGTCGGCATTCTTCTTGCCCCTCGATCACCGGGTTTTTGGCCGACGTTCGGCGGCCGAATCTCGATCGCCCTGGGCTTTGTGCGTGCCGGCCACGGAGTACAGCACCGCGTTCTTGCGGGTTTTCTGAAAGTCCTCGAGCGATTCGCCGCGCATGGCGGCATAGATGTGCTGATTCGTCGTGCCGACCGCCGCGGCGAGCTTCTCCAGAATGAAGAAGATGACGCCGTAGCGAATCAAGGCGGCCCAATCGAGCCGTCTCAGCATGTCTTTTTCTTCTTCGTTGAGCTCGCCCCGCACGTACGAGCCTTCTCGATCGTAGAGGAACCGGCCACGGAGCTCGGGTTGAATGATGCCATGCAGATACTTGTTGAGCCGATATGCGCGGCTGCTGCGATCGAGCGTGAACGGGTAAGACCCTTCGAGCGTGGCTACGCCGTCGTACTCGCGGCGGGCCTGCGCGACGTAGGCCTCGACGCTCGGTGTTTCGTCGGCCTCGGGTTGATCCTCGTAGATCACCGTCGCGGTCGCGGTCATCGTCGGGATGGCATACGACTGATGAATCTTGCGCACTTTCGGCGTCAGCGCGCCACGCATGACGAGCCACATGATGACTTCCGCGCCCTCGATGCCGCCGCGCTCCGCGTAGTCTGCGATGGACAGTTCGGTGAGCTTCTCGGGGTCCTTCTCGAGGAGCTCGAGAAACTCCATGTCCCAGTCCGTGTTGTTGAACCCCGCACGCTCGCCGCTGACCTGATGGGAGAGCCCGCCGGAGCCGACGATCGCGACCTTGAGGTCTTCGGGATAACTCAAAATCGCTTTGCGCAACGAGCGCCCGAGCGCGAAGCAGCGCCGCGCCGTCGGGATCGGAAACTGCAGCACGCCGACCTGCAACGGCACCATGGCCACGGGCCAGCCCTGCTCGTGCGGCAGCATGATGGACAGCGGCGAGAACACGCCGTGGTCGAGGCCCTTCGCTTGAAAGAACGACAGATCGAACTCGTCCGCGACGAGCCCGTTCGCGATGTGCTTTGCGAGGGCCGGATGGCCTTTGATCGCCGGCAGCGGTCTCGGCCCGCCGCCTTCGTCGGCCACGGCAAACGTAGCCGAGAAACCCAGCGCAAAGTTCGAGTAATGATCGAAAAAGAACGAGGTCACGTGGTCGTTGTAGACGTAGAACAGGACGTCCGGAGCTTGCTTCTCGAGCCACGCGCGTACGGGCGCGAAGCCCTCGAAGATCGGCGCCCACACGGGGTTGTCGGCCGTTTGGGTATCAACCGCGTAAGCGATCGACGGCGTGTGTGACGAGGCGACTCCGCCGACTATCCTGGCCAAATCGTAAGCTCCGTTGCGACCAACGGATTCATTATACCTTCGGCGGTCAGTCGGCGAGCGCGCGGGCGCCGCGCAGCAACACGGCGGCGACGGCGGCGAGCAGCAGCAGTAGCGCGAGGAACAGGAGACCGCCCGCGAAGCTGCCCGTGACTTGCCGAACGACGCCGACGGCATAGGGCCCCACGAACCCGCCGAGCGAGCCGAGCGTATTGATGAGACCGATGCCCGCGGCTGCGGCGCTGCCCGTGAGGAAGCGCGTCGGCAGGGTCCAGAACGGGCCGCGTGTGCTGAGATCGCCGACGGCCGCGACCGTGAGCGCGATCATCCCTGGTACCGGCGAGACGAAGTAGGCGCTGGCGATGAAGCCGAGTGCGCCTATCGCGCTCGGAATCGCGATGTGCAGCAGGCGTTCGCCGCTGCGATCCGAGCTCCTGCCGATCACGATCATGCCGATCGCAGCGGCGACGTACGGCAACGCCGAGATCGCGCTGACCGCCAAATTGCCGAGCCCCGACAACCCTTGCACGATCTGCGGAATCCACAGAGTCAGGCCGTAGCTGCCGCACTGGCACGCGAAGATGATCAGGCCGAGCAGCCATACGGTGGGATGTAGCAGTGCCGCACGGAGGCCGATGCCGTGACGTTCGTGCGTGGCTCGCTGCTCCCGGGCCAGGCGCTCGGCGAGCCACTGTCGCTGCTCGGGCAGGAGCCATTCGGCTTTGTCCGGCGAATCGGTCAGGTACACGAGCACGACGAAGCCGAGCACGACGGCGGGCAAGCCTTCGAGCAGGAACAGCCACTGCCAGCCCGTGAGCCCGTGCCAGCCGTCGAGCTCGAGGATTACACCTGCGAGTGGCCCGCCGATGACGGTCGAGAGCGGAATCGCGAGCATGAACCACGAGACCGCGCGCGCGCGTTCCGCGGCCGGATACCAGTTGCCGAGGTAATAGATGATGCCGGGCAGGAAGCCGGCTTCCGCGACGCCGAGCAGGAAGCGCAGCACGTAGAAGCTCATCGGCCCCTGCACGTACATCATCGCGACCGACAAGATGCCCCACGTGATCATGATGCGCGCGATCCAGAGCCGTGCGCCGACGCGTGCGAGGATGAGGTTGCTCGGTATCTCGAACGCCGCGTAGCCGATGAAGAACACGCCGGCGCCGAAACCGTACACCGCGGCGCTGAACCCTAAGTCGGCATTCATCTGCAGCGCCGCAAAACCGATGTTGACGCGGTCGAGCCAAGCGACGACGTAGAGCAGCAGCAGGAACGGCAGCAGCCGCCAGCCGACCTTCGCGAGCGTGGTGCGCCCGACGTCCGCGGACGCTGCGGATGGCGATGTGTTCATGGGCGAGGTCGAGCTAGGAGGGAGTCACGACAGCGAGCGTCTGATGACGCCAGGTTTCACTGGCCGTAATCGTCAAGGTGTTCCTGGCTCATCGAGAGGTCGGCGGGCCCCTGTTGCGCGCCTAGGACCGTATTACTATGGTTGCCGATAAGCAATACAAACGCGAAATCGCCGTGAAACGCACACCTATCGTCGAGCGCTCGAAGCTCGAGACGTCGGGGCGACGTTGAGCGCGAGCGCCGAGCAACCGACGCGCCGCTACCGCTACTACGACCTCGTGCTCGCGGGCTTCGTGGCCGTGCTGCTGTGCTCGAATCTCATCGGCACGGCCAAGGTCTCCGAGATCCCGCTGCCCGTGATCGGCGGGGTTTTCGTTTTCGGCGTCGGCAACATTTTCTTCCCGATCAGCTACATTTTCGGCGACATCCTGACCGAGGTGTACGGCTACGCGCGCGCCCGGCGCGTCATCTGGGCCGGTTTCGCTGCAATGGTGTTCGCGAGCATCATGGCGTGGGTCGTCGTGCACCTGCCCGCGTCACCGACGGAGTCGTTCAACACGACCCTGCAACCCGCGCTCGAGGTCGTGTTCGGTTACACCTGGCGGATCGCGGTCGCGTCGATCGCGGCGTTCTGGGTCGGCGACTTCGTCAACGCCTACGTGCTCGCGCGCATGAAGGTTCTCACGCACGGCCGCTGGCTCTGGACGCGCACGATTGGCTCGACGATCCTGGGGCAGGGCGTCGACAGCCTGATCTTCTATCCGCTCGCATTTGCCGGTATCTGGGAGGGCGAGACGCTGCTCGCCGTGATCGCCTTCAACTGGTTCTTCAAGGTCATGGTCGAGGTCGTCATGACGCCCGTCACCTACCTCATCGTCGGTTGGCTCAAGCGCCACGAGCAGGAGGACTACTACGACACGAACACGGATTTCACGCCGTTCTCGTTGAAGGACTAAGTTTGCCGTTGCGCCGGCCGCGGGCTTCGCGGATGATCGCCGCCCCCATGACCGAGCAAACCTCTCCGGAAACACGCTTAAGCTTCGCTGACCTCCGCCTCTGCGAGGCCGTGCTCGCCGCCGTGCGCGAAGTCGGCTACGAGTCGCCGTCGCCGATCCAGCAGGCGGCGATCCCGCCGCTGCTCGAGGGCAAGGATCTGCTCGGCCAGGCGCAAACCGGTACGGGTAAGACCGCTGCGTTCGCTCTGCCGCTGCTCTGCCGGCTCAATCTCAAGCACGCAGAGCCGCAGCTGCTCGTGTTGACTCCGACCCGCGAGCTCGCGATCCAGGTGGCCGAGGCCATGCAGACGTACGCGCGCCATCTGCGGGGGTTCCACGTCTTGCCCATCTATGGCGGCCAGGGCATGGACTTTCAGCTGAAACAACTGCGCCGCGGCGTGCACGCCGTCGTCGGGACCCCAGGGCGCATTCAAGATCACCTGCGACGCAAGACGCTCAAGCTCGACAAGCTCAAGGCCGTGGTGATCGACGAAGCGGACGAAATGCTGCGCATGGGCTTCATCGACGACGTCGAGGACATCTTGCAGCAGATGCCCGAGGAGAAGCAGGTGGCGCTCTTCTCGGCCACGCTGCCGGAGCGGATTCGCAAGGTGGTGGAGCACCACCTGTCGGAGCCCGTCGAGATCAAGATCAAAACCAAGACGGTGACGGTCGCGTCCGTCGACCAGCGGTTCGTCGAAGTGCGCGGGTTCGACAAGCTCGATGCCTTGACACGCATTCTCGAGGCCGAGGACTTCGACGCGATGTTGATCTTCGTTCGCACTCGCCAAGCGACCACGGAGCTTGCGGAGAAGCTCGAGGCGCGCGGCCTCGCGAGCGCGGCTTTGAGCGGCGAGATGACGCAGGCACTGCGCGAGCGCACGATCGAGCGGCTCAAGAACGGTAAGCTCGACATCGTCGTCGCCACCGACGTGGCCGCACGCGGTCTCGATGTCGAGAGGGTGACGCACGTCGTGAACTACGACATCCCCCACGACGTCGAGGGTTACATCCACCGCATCGGCCGGACGGGCCGCGCGGGACGCGCCGGCCAAGCCATTCTGTTCGTAATGCCGCGCGAGCGACGCATGCTCGCGGCCATCGAGCGCGCGACGCGGCAGAAGGTCGAGCCCATGTACCTGCCGACGCGCGCGGACGTCGCGGATCGGCGCGCGGCGCAGTTCAAAGAGAACATCACCGAGGTGCTCGCCTCGCAGGATCTGACGTTCTTCGACGGGCTCGTCACGAGCTATGCGGCGGAGCACGGCTGCGAGGCGCGCGCGATTGCCGCCGCGCTCGCGTATCTCGCGCAAAAGGATCGGCCGATCGAGCCGCCGGCGGCTCCCCTTAGGCGGCCAGAGCCGCGCGACGACGGGCGCAGCGCTACGCGCGGCAAAGAGCGGAGCCGCGAGCACTTCGCGTCGCGCGACGCACCGCGGCGCGGGGGCGTGCGTTATCGCATCGAGGTCGGGCACGCGCACGGCGTGCAGCCCGGCAACATCGTGGGCGCGATCGCCAACGAGGCCGGTATCGACGCAGTGCACATCGGCCGCATCGACACCTTCGATGCGTACTCCACGGTGGAGTTGCCCGAGGGCATGCCGTCCGATGTCTACGAGCGGCTACGCAAGGCGTGGGTATGCGGACAACAACTTTCGATCAGTGTAGATTCCGGCGGCGACACGCCGAAGCGGCCGCCGCGCGGCCCAAAATCCAAGCGCAAGCATCACGATAAGAAACGCGGAGCAGCTCAGCATGACTAGCGACTCGATTGCGATCGGCGACGACAAGGTCGTTGCGTTCCACTACAAGCTCAGCGACAGCGACGGCACGATCAACGAAAGCTCGGAAAGCGCAAGCCCCGTCGTCTACCTGCACGGCCGCAACGCCATCGTGCCGGGCTTAGAGACGCAGCTCGCGGGCAGGAAGAGCGGCGACAAGTTCACGGCCACCGTGGCGCCCGAGCAGGGTTACGGGCTGCGCAACGAGGACGCCGTGCAGCGCGTGCCGCTCAAGCACCTCGCGACGCGCGGGCCGATCCAAGCCGGGCAAACGGTCGTCGTCAAGACCCGCGAAGGCGGCCGACAGGCGCGCGTCCTGAAGGTGGGGCACTTCAATGTCGATCTCGACTTGAATCACCCGCTCGCGGGCAAGACGCTGACGTTCGACATCGAGATCGTCGACGTCCGCGACGCGACCCAGGAAGAGCTCACGCACGGGCATGCGCACGGGCCGAGCGGTCACGGCCACGATCACTAGCGGTGTCGCGGCCTAGGTGCGGCGCTCAGCGCCGGCGCTGACGCAAAGCCTCGAGCGCCGATTCCTCGGGGATGTCCTCGCCCCAGAGCTCCTGGCCCGTCGGCAGCACGAGCCGCTGCCAGTGGACGACGTTGCTGCCGTCGCGCGACGGGTTGCCGATGATCTTGATCGCGTCGCCGGGCTTCACTTCCTCGCCGGTCCAGCCGTTGCGCAAGAGCACCGTGCGCGACCCGCCTTCGGCCATCCACTCCTCCGTCGTGCCGTCGGCGCCCGTGACCGCGAGGAAAATCCGCGCGTGCGGGTTACCGAGCGTGAAGCGCGTGACCTTACCCTCGACCGTGATCTGCTGATCGAGGCGATAGAGCACGGCGGCCGAGTGGTGAGCGTTGGCGACGGGCAGCGTCAACGCCGCGCCGGCCATAGAACCGAGCAGCCAGTGTCTCATTGTGTCTCCTCGGGAAACTTGCCGGGCACGTCGCCGCAACGGTCTTCGACGAGCGCGATCTCGGGCGTCGCGAGCCAGGTCTTCTCGATCACGTGCGGCTCGAGCAGCGTCGTCGGGTCCGTGACGGTCATCGTGAGCTCCAAGCGCCGTGGGTCGTCGGCGATCACGTAGCGCTCGACGAAGGTCGCGTCGGCGCTGTGACCGCCGCCGCTTTGAAAGTCGTAGTAGAGGTTCGCCTCGACAGCTTTGGTTTCGACGACGAGCGCGTCACCCTCGTAGCGGCCGACCGAGTAGCCGAGGCGCGTCGGCGTGAGGCTCGGCGGATCGGGGCGCCCGTCCAGGTAGATCGTGCGCGACTGGTTCCACTCCTCGTAGACGATGACGAGGTTCTCGCCGTCGTTGCGGATCTCGATCGGCAGCGGATTGACGGCCGCGCGCGCGAGCCCGTACGGCACGCAGCGGAAGTTCGGGTCGTTCGCCTCGGTGTTCGCGGTTTGGATCACGAGGCCCGCGGGCGTCGATTTCTTCGCGAGCTCTTCGCGCATGAACACCGTCGCCATGCCCCACAGCTCCTGCACGGGCTTCGCGTCGTTGGCCGGGTCCTCGATGAGGCTCGCGTAGTACGCGCGGCCCGTCGGCGTGCAGCCGGGGAAGCACGCTGTGAGGTCCTCGAGCTCCCAGTACTCGCTTTTCTGTGTCGTGAACGCGCCGCTCCACACTCCTGTGAAGTCGGGGAACGGGGCGTCATCGGTGGCGCATGCTACGCCCAGGGCAACCGCAAGTAGTGCCACGAGCCGACTGATTGGTTTCATGGGGTCAGAGTATAGTCCGCCGCCAAGCCGAAAAAATGCTCCTGCATTTTCGGCATGTTGGCCATCCATGGCCGCCACAGGAAATTGCTCCTGCATTTCCTGCATGCGCGCCATCCCTGGCGCGCAAAAAGAAAGCGGCCGGGAGTTTTCACCCCCGGCCGCTCGGATTGCAGCAAGCTCTAGAAGCTGCGCTTGAGCGTCACGGCGTACTCACGCGGTCGTCCCGGTTGGCCATGGATGTAGCCTGCGGGACCGAGCAGATCGAAGATCGTCACGTAGTAGTACTCGTTCGTGAGGTTGGTGGCCTCCAGCGCGACTGCCCAGGTGTCGTCGTTCGATTGCCAAGTGAGGCGCGCATTGACGAGCGGGTAGTCGTCGATGAAGTTCGTCGGCTCGTTGTCGGCGTTCGCGAACACCTCGTCCACGAAGCTCGCGTCGATGCGCGGCGTCAGCGTTCCTCTGCTGTTGCTCAGCGTGAACTGGTTCTGGAGACCGAAGCTCAACTTCGTCTTCGGTGTGTACGGCGCGACGTCGGTGATGTCCACCGACGTGGCTCCGGGATTGATCCTCGTGTACTCGAAGTCGAGGTAGCTGTACGAAGCATCGAGCGTGAAGCTGTCCGACGGATGCCACTCGGCCTCGACCTCGTAGCCCCAGACGTCCGCGTCGCCGACGTTGTTCTGGCTCGCGCACGGCGTCTGCTCACCGGGTGGCGCCCAGGCGCACACGTTCGTCGGCAGCTGGATTTCGAGGTAGTCGTTCCAGAACATGGCCGCGTTCAAGCGGACGTTGCCGCCCAGCGTGCTCTTCACGCCTATCTCGTAGCTTTCGAGCGTCTCGGGCTCGAAGGCGTTGAGCTGGCTCGGGAAGAACGGCCGCGCGTTGTTGCCGCCCGCTTTGTAACCCGTCGACACCTGGCCGTAGACCATCGTCGAGTCGCCCACGTCGTACGACAGCGCGACGCGCCAGTCGGTGTTTTCGCTCGAGTACGCGACCGGCAGCAGGTCCAATCCGAAGACGCCGCAGTTCGGTGGGTTGGGCGCTTCCCAGAACAAGGGCGACCCCGTGCAGGCCAAGACGGGCGTGAGATCGGGATTGCGCCGGCGGAACGTGTAGCTCTTCTCGTCCTCCGAGCGGCGCACACCGAGCGACAGATTGAGCGTGTCGCTCAGCTGGATGCCTGCATGGGCGTAGATCGCCGAGTTGTCGGACGGCACCAAGTCCGGGCCGTGGATGAAGTCGAAACCTACATACGGTAGGTCGACGCGCGCATCCTCGGCCGTGTCCTGCGACATGTCGAAGTAGCCGAACGTGAGATCCACGCGATCGCCGGCGGCCACGTTGAACCTGAGCTCGTGCGTCTGTTGCTCGTGATCCAACACCTGCAGCAGCTGCTGCACCGCGAGCGGCGAGCCGTCGGTGTCCTCGGCGAACGAGTTCTTGTAAGTGCGCTTCGACGACACCCACAGCAGCGAAACGTTGTCCGAGATCTGCCAATCGATGTTCATCGACCAGTCCCACGCCTTGAGCGTGTTGACGGGCTCGATGACATACGGCTTGAAGAGGTCGGTGTCCGCGCCCGGCGTGCCGCCTTGGAACAGCGGGCTACCCGTGCTCAGGCCGTCGTTGATGTAGGTGGCGTAGTTGTGAAACGTGCCGCCCGTGGCGAACCGGTTGTCGTAGGCGACGTCGCTTGCCGCCTCATAGGTTCCGTTGGCGTTGTTGTCGAAGAAGATCGGCACGAGCGAGGTGGCCGTCGGGTCGAACGCCGGGTTCGGCACAGGCGGTCCGAAGCCCTGGAACATGATCGGTATGTTCGAGCCCGAGTGATTCCCGGCCTGAATGAGCACGCCGGGCGCCGACTCCGAATCGTCGTTGACCATGCTCGTCGCGAAATTCACCTCGACCGTGTCGCTCGGCACCCAACGTAAGGAGAGACGGCCCGACGTGTACGACTGGCCGCCTTCCTTGCCGAGCTCGCAGCCGAAGCTCGGCGCATACGTCGGCAAGCCGCCGTCCTGACCGGGCCGCGGCAACCCATTCGCGCAGGCGTAATCGAGCCGCGTGACGTAGCCATCGCTGCCGCGCGCGACGCCGGCGATGCGCGTGTAGAGCTTGTCGGGAATCAGGGTGAAGCCGCCCGCAGCTTTGACGTCGGTGCGGTTGAATTCGCCTTTCGTGATGGAGAGGCTGGCGTCATCGGCGCCGTCGGCTTTGCGTGTGAACAGCTTGATGGCGCCGCCGATCGCGTTGCGTCCGGCCAGCGTGCCTTGCGGGCCGCGCAGCACCTCGACGCGATCGAGATCGAGGAGGTCGAGCAGGTTGCCCGTGATCGTCGAGTAGTACACGTCGTCGACATAGATGCCGACGCCGGGCTCGACGGACGGGTTGAAGTCGGTTTGGCCGATGCCGCGAATGAACGCGACGAGCGAGCTACCGAACGAAGAGCCGGCGGGCCTCAGCGATACGTTCGGCGTCTGCGCCGCGATCTGCGAGAGATTGGTTTGGCTACGCGCGTCGAGCATCTCGGCGTTGACCGCGGTGATCGCGATCGGCGTGTCCTGCACGTTGGCCTCGCGGAACTCTGCAGTGACGATGATCTCTTCGAGACCGCCCTCCTGAGACCACGCGACCTGCGTGCTCGCCGCGGAGTAGCCCGCGAGCGCGGCGACGATCGCCGCATTCAACGATGTCCTCTTCATGATCTTGATGCCCCCAAAAGGTGATGGTGAGTTGAGGTGCAAGCGACAGCGACCGTCTGTTGGTCGAAGGCCGCAATTCTGCTTCCGGCGCCAGCGAAACGCTAGAGGCCTGGAGCGCGATCGACGCCGCACCTGTTGCCAGATAGCAACAAATTACTGACTCACCAATCGGACTGATTGCCGATCGCAGCGGTGGCTGTCGCCGCCGGCAACCAGACCGACGATTCGGGCTCTACGAGAAGATCTCCTCGTCCGTCGGCACCTTCTTGTTGGCGATGACCTTGCCGATCCGCGATACGTTCATGAGGTGCTTGTAGTCCAAGTTCTCGGAAATCGAGTTGCCGCCCCACGATCCGCAGCCGAGCGTGGTCGTCGGCGCGAAGCCATTGGTCAGCGAGCCCCCGGCCGTCAACGAGCTCGGCTGATTGACGACGAGACGACTGACCGGCAGCTCGACGCCGGCCTCGCGGATGTTGGCCTCGTCGTTCGAATGCACCGCCGCGGAATGGCCGGCGCCTTCGACGAGCAGGTTGGCCTTCGCCTTGGCCACGGCGTCGTGGAAGGTCTTGTAAGGCAGGATGGCCACGACGGGGCAGAGTTTTTCCTTCGCAAGCACGTCGGCCGTGCCCGCGCCCTTCGCGGGCAACAGGATGATGCGCGCGCTGGCCGGCACGTCGATGCCCGCCATGGCGCCGATCTCGCGCGCCGACCGGCCGACGGCGTCCTTGTTCAACTGGCCGTTCGGGAACACGACCTCGCGCAGCTTCTGGATCTCAATCTCGTCGCTCGTGAACCAGACCTTGCCCGTGCCCACGAACAGCTTGACGGTCTCGTCGTAGCGTTCCTCGGGCGCGAGCACGAACTGCTCGTGCGAGCAGATGATGCCGTTGTCGAACGACGCGCCCGTGACGATCTTGCCGACGGCCTCTTTGAAATCGACGCCGCGGTCGATGATGACGGGCACGTTGCCGGCGCCGACGCCGTACGACGGTTTGCCCGAGGAGTAGGCCGACTTCACCATCGCGCCGCCGCCCGTCGCGACCACGACGTCGACGGAGCGCATGAGCTCCTGGGTTTTCTCGACCGAGCCCTGCTTGATCGTCTGAATCAGGTCGTCGGGACCGCCGTGCGCTTTGACGATCTTCATGAACTCGTTGGTCAGATGCTCGGTGCACTTCTGCGCTTTCGGGTGCGGCGCGAAGATCACGGCGTTGCCGGTCTTGAGCGCGAACATGCCGTTGCACATGGGCGTCGCGATCGGATTCGTCACGGGGCAGACGGACGCGACGACGCCCATGGGTTTCGCAACGAACACGAGGTTCAACTCGGGGTCCTCGCCGATGACGCCGCGCGACTTCTTGCCCTTCAGGCTGTTCCAGATGACGCGCGCTTTGCCCTTTTTCTTGAGGATCTTGTCCTCGTAGTTGCCGATGCCCGTCTCGTCGACGGCCATGCGGGCCAGTGTCGGCGCGTTGTCGTAGACGTACTTCGCGAGGTCGCGGACGATGGCGTCGACTTGCTCCTGCGAGAAGCCTTCGTAAACGGCCTGCGCTTTGCGTGCCTTGGCGACGAGCTCTTGTACTTCGCTGTCGGCGACGACGGCGCGTTCCGGTCTGCTCATAAGGGACTCCTCGCTGCGCGATCGAGACTTGAGCCTGACATTATCCAAGGTTGACGCCGCTTCGGGCAACCCGGCACGATGCCGCGAGTCGATTGGGCAAAGGGCGGCGCGGTGCGTAACGGGTACTGGCAAGACCTCACGACGACCGATTTCGGCCGCATCGATGCCGAGCAGACCGTGGCGCTCTTGCCCGTGGCCGCGATCGAGCAGCACGGGCCCCACTTGCCGCTCGCGACCGATGCCATCATCAACGACGGCATCGTGCGCGGCGCGTTCGAGCGCTCATCGGGGCCGTCTACGCTGCTGGCGCTGCCGGCGCAGAACGTCGGCCTGAGCCCCGAGCACACGAGCTTCGCGGGCACGCTCTCGGTACGCGACGCCACGTTGCTCGACGCCTGGACCGACATCGGCCGCAGCGTCGCGCGCACGGGAGTCCGCAAGCTCATCGTGTTCAATACGCACGGCGGGCAGAAAGCGCTCGTCGACCTGCTCGCGGTGCGGCTGCGCTCGGAGCTCGGCATGCTCGTCGCGCGCGCCACGTATTTTTCGTTCGGGGCGCCGCCGGGATTGTTCGAGCCTGCCGAAACCGCCCACGACATTCACGGCGGCGAGGTCGAAACGTCGTTGCTGCTGCACTTGAGACCCGAGCTCGTGCGCACGGCCGCGCTCGCCGACTTCAAAGGCTTGCCCCACGACTTAGCAACTCGGCATCGGTTGCTCGGCGCCGAAAAGCCCGTCGGGATCGGCTGGCGCGCCGAGGATCTCCATCCGTCCGGGGCCTGCGGCAACGCCGCGCTCGCCGACGGCAGGCGCGGCGCGCAGCATCTCGACTACCTAGCAGAGCGGCTCGCGGGGCTCGTCGCCGAGATCGCGGCCACGCCGCTCACGATTCTCAAGTAGTCGCCCGCCTGAACGCGCTTGACGCCCAAGCCCAAGGACAAGAACGACGTCGACGCGCAGCTCGCCGCGCTCGAGGCGCTGCCGGCCGAGCGCCCCGCGCGCGGCGAGAAGCTCGCGGAAGCGCTGCGCGCGCGCCACTATCGCGTGGTCGCCAAAGCCGCGCGGCTCGCCGAGGAAGGCTTGTCGTACGAGCTCGTGCCGGCGCTGCTCGTGGCGTACCCCCGGTTCCTCGACAAGCCCGTGAAGACGGATCCCAACTGCCTCGCGAAGAAGGCGATCGTGCGCGCGCTCGTCGCGCTCGACTGCGACGACGTCGAGCTCTACCGGCGCGGGCTTAGGCTTAGGCAGCCCGAGCCCGTCTGGGGCGGCACGCGCGACACGGCCGCCGAGGTCCGCAGCATCTCCGCGATGGGGCTCGTCGCGAGCGGCTACTCGCGCGCGCTCGTCGAGCTCACTGCGCTGCTCCACGACGCCGAGCCCGAGGCGCGCATCGGCGCCGTGCGCGCAGTCGCGTGCGGTAATCCGCGCGAGGCCGAGCTGTTGCTGCGCGCGAAGGCGCTCGCCGGCGATGCCGAGCCCGCGGTTCTCGGCGAGGCGTTGACGGGGCTGCTCGCCGTCGCGCCCGAGGACTCGGTGCCGCTCGTCGCGGGTTATCTCGAGCACGCCGACGAAGCCGTGCGCGAGCTTGCGGCGCTCGCGCTCGGCGAGTCGCGGCTCGAGGGCGCGCTCGCGCCGCTCAAAGACGCATGGAACGACGTGCTCGTCGGCGAGAACGTGCGCCGTGCGTTGCTGCGCGCCGCGGCCGCGCATCGCAGCGAGGCGGCCTTCGGGTGGCTGCTCGAGCTCGTGGCCGACTCGCGCGCCGCGGTGGCGCTCGAGGTCATCGAGGCTTTGGCGCTCTACAAGCACAACGCGAAGCTCGCCCAGCGCCTCGAGACGGCGTTGAACGAGCGCGGCGAGCGCGCGCTGCTCGCGCGCTTCGGCGAGCTTTGGCCACAGCCATGACTTCCGAGCGACGCCGCCGGCATTGACGCGCGCCGTGCGCGGGCCGACGCTAGCTCGAAAGGCAACGACGAACGGGGGGAATCATGACGAAGCGCAACGTGCTCGCGGTGATCGGCTTGGCTTGCTCGCTGGCGCCGGCGGTTTGGGCGCAGGCGCCGAGCGCGCGCCAAATCCTCGAAGAATCCGCGGCGGCGCTCGGCGGCCTCGCGCGTTTACAGGGCCTCGACAACCTCGTGTTGACGGGCTTCGGCCAGTACGTCAACCAGCAGGGCGGCAGCGCGCCGTCGCCCGATCCGCATTCGCCCGTGAAGTGGACCGTTGCGCACGACGCCGAGCGATTTTTCGATCTCAAGAACGAGCGCGTTTTGAGCCGCGACCGGCGCGGCCCGTTGTTTCCCTTCGCAGCCGAGGGAAGCTGGGACCGCCAGAGCCGCGTGCAGACGGGCGTGGCGATGCTCGACCATCCCGTGCCCGCGCTGCTCGAGGCGCTCGACGCCGAGACCCGGCTTGGGGCCGTGAGCGTGGAGGACGGCCTCACGGTCGTCGAGCTCATGATCGCCGGCGGCGCCGCACTGTGGCTCGCGGTCGATCCCGTGACCAAGCTGCCGGCCTGGGTGCGCTCGATCGGGCCGAGCACGACGCTCGGCGACGTCACGACGACGACGTACTTCACGGGCTATTTGCCGTTCGGCGACCTGCAATTGCCCGTCGGCCTCACGGCCGCCATGGACTGGCGCGACACGACGTCGATGATGTTCCACGTCGACTCGTATCGAACCAATGTCGCCGAGCTGCCGCCGTTCCCGGCCGTGGCGGCCCCCGCGGCCGCGCCTGCGGCTGCGCGCCGCGCCGAGGCGACCAAGATCGCCGACAAAGTCTGGGACGTGCGCATCGGCGGCAACGGCGGCGCCGTCATCGAGTTCGCCGATCACCTCGTGATGTTCGAGGCCTACAACAACGAGGCCGACACGTTCGCGCGCCTCGATCTCGCCGACACGCTCGTGCCCGGCAAGAAGGTCACGCACGTGATCGTCTCGCACCACCACTTCGATCACAGCGGCGGTTTGCGCGCCGCGGTGGCGCGCGGCCTCAATGTAGTCGCGCGCCGCGGCAACGAGGCCATCTTCCGCGAGATGGTCGCCCGGCCCGCGCCGAATTTCCCCGACGCGCTCGCGCGTAATCCGCAGCCGCTCAAGTTCCTAGCCGTAGACGAGCATCTCGCGCTCGACGACGGCACGATGCGCGTCGACGTCTATCATGCCGTCGGGCACCTGCACATGACCGAGGCCGTGTTCGCCTACGTCCCGGGCCCGCGCATCTTTCTCGAGGGCGACTTCTCGACGCACGATTGGGATTGGCACTGGTGGGGTGGGGCCTATCTCGACAGCGTCGAGCGCTACGGTCTCGATCCCGCGCTCAACATCCCGGTGCACGGCATCGTCACGACGTTCGACGAAACGATCGCGGCGATCGAGCGGCAGGTCGCGAATGCGCGGGCGTACTGCACGCGCCAGGCGCGCGCCGACGTCTATCCCGCGGGCTGTCCCGTGCAGTACTCGCGCGACCGCTAGATGCCCGATTGGTTCTCGGCGAGGTCGAGATGCCCGGCGCGTTGTTGCTTGGCGCGCAGATAGCGCTCGTTGTGCCGGTTGGCCGTGGCCACGAGCGGCACGCGCCCGACGACCTCGATGCCGTGGTCGCGCAGCGCGCTGATCTTCAGCGGATTGTTCGTGAGCAACCGAATGCGCGTAACTTTAAGCTCGTGTAGCAACGCCGCGGCGACGTCGTAGCTGCGCTCGTCGGCGAGAAAGCCCAAGTGCCGATCGGCGTCGACCGTGTCGAGGCCGCCGTCTTGCAGCACGTACGCGCGCAGCTTGTTGGGTAGGCCGATGCCGCGCCCTTCCTGATCGAGATAGAGCAACACGCCGCCGCCGAGCCTGCCGATGCGCTTGACGGCCGTGCGCAGCTGGTCGCCGCAATCGCAGCGCAGGCTGCCGAGCAGATCGCCCGTGAGGCACGCCGAGTGCAAACGCACGGGCACGGGGTTCGCGGAGTCGGGCTTGCCGATGACGACGGCGACGTGCTCCGCGAGGCTGTGCTCGTCGCGAAACACGGCGATCTCGGAGTCGACCGCTTCGGCGAGCGGCACGCGCGCGCGGCTCAAGAGCTGCAGCGAGTGATGGCCGAAACGCGGCGCATGGTGCACGACGTCGACGAGGTCGATGGCGATCACGCCGGCCACGGAGTCGGCGCCTGCGGCGAAGCCGATGAGCGCCGGGACCAACCGTCCCGCCTTCGCGAGCTGGAAACCGGCTGCAGCGAGAGCGGCGCCCGGCGGCGCGCGGTCGGCGTCGAGCGCGCCTACGTCGACGGGCGCGGCGCCGCTGACGCCGGCGATCGCGCGCAACGCATCGAGGTCCGTGCCGGCGGGAAAACGCACGGCCACGGGACCGCTGAGCTGGCGCCCGAGTCGAGCCGCGACCGCGCGCTCGGCAGTCACGAGCAGCATGACGCGTTCTGCGCCGGCCGCGACGAGCCGCGCGAACACCGGCGGCTGCAACGTTTCGATGGCCGCGACGACGAGCCCGCGCGCACCGTCCTTGACCTGCACGGCGCGGCCGCGGCGCAACTCGTCGACGGCGCGGTCGAACGACAGGGCGGCAGGATTGCCGTTGATTTCGGGATTGGTTGGCGGCATCGCGGCGGGCTTGAGGGTTTCTGGGTGCTAGGATACCAGCTCGGAAGCCGCGTCCGTGCTTCGCGCGTTCCGTTCGAATGTCAACACCGTTGCCAGCTGCCGACACAACCGAGCCCGACGAGGTGCTCGCACGGGCCTGGCGGTTGCTTTTGGCGGCAAGCACGGCTGCGCGCCGCGGAACTTCCCTAGTCCATTCGGACGCGTCGTGGCTCGACTGCGGGCAGCACGGTTGCGCGGCCGCACCGAGCGCGCCCGCGGCGGCACGCGTCCTGCTCGACCTCTATGGCCCGCTTTGCGGCGCGGGGCCCGACCACCCGCTCGCGCTGGCGCAGCTCGGCCAGAGCCTCGACGGTCACATCGCGACCGCGTCGGGGGATTCCTACTTCGTCACCGGGCCCGATAGCCTGCGGCACTTGCATCGACTGCGCGCGCTCTGCGACGCCGTAGTCGTCGGCGCGGGCACGGTCGCGCGCGACGATCCGCGGCTCACGGTGCGCCACATCGAAGGCGACAGCCCCGTGCGCGTGATCCTCGACCCGAATGCGAGACTGGACGCCGGCCATCGCGTGTTCACCGACGCGAGCGTGCAGACGATCGTCGTGCACGCCGCGGACGTACGCGCGCCGGCGCCCGGTCGCGCCGAAGTGCTGCACGTTCCCGTCGAGCGCCGCCGGTTGCGGCTCGACGTCTTGCTCAGCGAGCTGCACGCGCGCGGACTCTGGTCCGTGTTCGTCGAGGGCGGCGGCGTCACCGTGTCGAGCTTCCTCGAAGCCGGGTTGCTCGACCGGCTGCAGGTCGCGATCGCGCCGTTGATCACGGGCGACGGGCGTCCGGGACTCTCGCTCGCGGCGCGCGACAAGATCGCGGAGTGTCTGCGACCGCAGCATCGCGTGTTCGCGCTCGGCGGCGACGTGCTGTTCGACTGCGACTTGCGCGCGGCCGCGCCCGCCGCGGTGGCGACGGGCGCGCTCGTGCACGTGCTCTGAGCGGCGCGCCTCAGCGCGCCGGGACGGTTTCCTCCGTGATGCCGAGCGCGCGGAGCTTCGCGAGCAGCGCCTCGGCTTCGGGCGTGTAGGGCCGCCTCTCGGCACCGGTCCCGCGCGGTGGCCGTAGCAGCGTCTTCAGCGCCAGGTCGTACTGATTGCGCGCGAAGTACAAGTTTGCGAGCTCCACCCAGCGCCCCTGCGTCGAACCGGAGCTCGCGAAGACAGCGATCGCGTTTTCGTAGGCGTCGATCGCGCGATCGTAGCTCCCCTGCAGCGTGTACACGTACGCGTACGCGTTCCAGATCTCGCCTTCCGTGAACGGCGGTAGCGCGTACGTGGCGCGAAACTCGTCGAGCGCCAACTCGGCGCCGCGCAGGTTGTCCGCGATCACGCGCTGCCAAGCCCTCATCATGGTGACTCCGAACGCCGTGGAGTCGAACGGCAATCCGGGAGCGGCCGGGTCGAGAGGTCGCTGGATGCCGGCCCCTGTGGGCGTCGGCGCGGTCTGGAAACGGATCGTCGTGCGAACGCCCTCGGTGGCCACGCGCTTCCCGGCGACGATGCGCGGCAGGTATTTCCATTGCACGAAGGCGTTTAGCGCAGCCGCCGCCAAGCGAGCGTCGGTCGACTCGACGACGTGTGCGTCCTCGACTTCGCCCGTTGCTGTGACCGTGCACTCGATGATCACATTGCCTTGGAGGTTTTCCGCGAGAGCGTCCGGGGGATAGTTCGGCCCTATCCGTATGAACGGCACGAGCTGTGCGCTCGTGTTGACGAGCTCGACGGCCGTCGAGCCGTCGCTCGGTTGCGCCGCGCCGGCCGCTGCCGGCATGACGGGGACCGGTGCCGAGGTCGCAGGCGCTGCGGGCGCCGCCGCCGGCGTTGCGCTCGTCGGCGCCGCCGCCGTGCCGGCCGACGGGGGGGCCGTCAGCGACACGACGGCGATGCCGGCGAGCGCAGCGCCGGCGAGCAAGGCGCCGGCGCCGATGATGAGCGTGGCTCGCGACCGGCGAGGCGCCTGGCTCGGCTGCGTGCGCGCTGCTCGCAGTGCGCGGTCGAGCAATGTCGCCGGCACGGGCGGCAAGGCCAGCGCCAGGAGCTCGCTCTGCGCGTGCCACGCCACGGCGCAGTCCTCGCAGGAGATCAAATGAGTGTCGACTGCTGTGCGCTCGGCGGCCGTGAGCCGCGCACTGCGATGGGTATCCAAGATCGCGGCGATTGCGTCGCAGTTCATGCTATTTCTCCATTACCAATTTCGGGGTATCGCTATCCGCCGCGAGCAGCTTGCCGAGGCGGACGCGCGCGCGATAAAGCCGCGCCTTGAGCACGTCGGTCGAAAGATTCGTGATGTCGTGCAGCTCCGCGAGGCTGTAACCCTCCACGTGCAGCGCGAGCAACGCGCGCTGCTCGCGCTCGAGCTCGCCGAGCGCGGCCAAGAGCCGGCGCGCAGTGAGGTCGTGCTCGACGGCGTCCTCCGGGCTCGGGTCGTCGCTGGCGCGCGTCGCGTCGAAATCCTCGGTGGTCGCGCGCACCGGCGATCGAGCACGCCGACGCACGCCGTCGACGAACACGCGATACGCGATCTTGAGGAGCCAGCTCTTCGGCTGCTCGAGCGTCCGCAGCGTCGGCAGATGCGCGCAGGCGCGCACGCACACTTCCTGCACGAGGTCTTCGGCGTCGGGGCGATTGCCCGTGAGCCGGTAGGCTGACCGGAAAAGCGAGGCGAGATTTGGCGCGATCAGCGCTTCGAGCTCGGGATTGGCGGCTGTGGTCATTGCGGCGGTGCCCTGTTGCTACCTAACACGCTCGGGCGCCGCGGTGGTAACGGTCACGGGCAATGGGGCACGCCGAAACCGCCCCAGCGAGCTGGCGCGCCCGGGCGCTCGAAACGCCTGTAAATAGCTGATTGTTATTGGCAATTCGTTGACTACTGGACATATCATCAGCTAGTCCAACAACACCGCAGGGAGGCCCGCCATGAATGCCGTCATGTCCCGTCCTGCCGCCGATTTCTACACCTCGATGGATGATCGCAGCGTCGACGAGCTCGATGCCGCGATCGGCCGGCTCGTGCGGCAGATGAACGCCGACTCGTATCGCATGCTCGTGCTCGTGCGCGAGTTCGACGATCGCTTCGGCTGGAAGAAGTGGACGTTCAAGAGCTGCGCCGAGTGGCTCGCGTGGCGCTCGAGCCTCTGCCTGTCCGCGGCGCGCGAGAAGGTGCGCGCGGCGCACGCGCTGCGGGCGCTGCCGGCGATCTCGGCGGCGTTTGCCGACGGGCGGCTCTCGTACTCGAAGGTCCGCGCGCTCACGCGCGTCGCGCACCTGCACGACGAGGACCTGCTGCTCGCCTATGCGTTGGAAGCAACGGTCCCGCAGGTCGAGGAGCGCTGTCGGCAAATCCGCAACGTCGCTCCGGACTCCTTCCATCACGCGCGGCGGGCGTGGGAGCGCCGGTCGCTCGCGGTGTGGCGCGACGAAGGGCGCGGCACGCTGCGGCTCACCGTCGAGCTGCCGATCGAGGAAGGCGAGCTCATCGTCCGGGCGCTCGACTGCGCCGTGGCCGGGGGCGAGGTGACGACGGACGTCGATCCTGACGCGGTCGCCGAGTCGAAGGGCACGGCCTGGCGGGCGC
>CAZCZE010000004.1:0-6586 GCA_964503125.1 uncultured Gammaproteobacteria bacterium | reverse complement strand
TGAACACGACATTCGTGAATTTCCAGGACAACCGCCAGCGCGGATCAGGAGCGCTGTCATGGCTGATGTTCACGGGCGCCGGGGTTACCACCGAAAACACCGTCGAGGGTGCGAAGTTCATCAATGCCAAGCCCGTGTACTTTCCGAATGTCGACCCCAGGTTCGATAGTGACAACAGGGGAGCTACGGCCTACCGGACCCTGGCGATCCACGATCTGGACGGCTCGACGACCGGCATCCGTGACTCCTATATTCTGATCCACGACGGCGAGAACGACAGCGTCGCCACGGACGACACCTGCGAGATTCATCCCACCTGGAACGCCTCTGTGTGCGCGGGTGATATCGGACGCATTCGGTTCAGCATCACGAGGCCCGGACCCACAAGGGGTGCTGGTCTTGCGCTGAAAGATGTTGCTGTGCGGTCAGCTGCGCCTGCGCGGGCGGCTGCTCCTGCGCCGGCGGCTGCTCCTGCAAAGCCAATTACCCTGAGCCGCAATGGCAAGGACTTCAAGATCACGGCCAACCAGAGCACTGTGCGCGCCGGTACCGAGATCCGTGTGAAAACCGAAAGACCGGAACTTGCTATCAGTTTGAGTGAAATGGCCAAAGACTCATGGGTCGTGTTCGAGCTGCCGGGTTTCGCCAACGCGGCCTCCGGCAAGCAGCAGGACAGCATCGACGCCCTGCGCAAGGCGACCGAGACTTCGTATTTCAAGGGTCCGGATGCCGTCTGGGTGAAACTGGTCATCCCGACCGCCCCCAAGGGCGTCGGCAGAGATCAGTTTGGCCCGTTGGACACTCAAACCAGCATTACGGTAAGCCGATAAGCACCTTTTTGGCGAACTGAACAAGGCCCTCGGCGCAAGCCGGGGGCTCTGTTTTTGCCAGCCGAACCCGACCTCAGCGGATAGGAATTTTGAACGCCCTATGCGGCACCTCCGGCAACGCCGCATAAGAGCCATTGTGACCAATCAGTCGACGGATCGCGACGCCAATCGGCCTGACACCCCGCTTCGCGGCCCGATCTCTACGCATCGTCAGCACCGAACGGCGCGTTCGACACCCCGCGCACAGCAACGCCCGCCGCCCGAGTCGTTGAACGCGAGCCCGTCGATGACCGAACCGGTCCCGGTTCCGCTGCGACAGATTCCTCCGCAAAGCTGGCCGGAGGCCCACGGATGACGGAGCAGTCTTCTATGGCGATGGCGCAGTAGGCGCGTTGCCCGCTAGGCTGTTGATCCGCCGTGGCGTGTTACCGGCACGCAGCTTGCTCCCGGGACGCCCTGGGTCATCCAGCGCACCGACCTCGATGCTGAGACCGTACGCCGCGCGGTCACGCCACAACGAGCGCGTCCGGGAACAGTCAACGCGGATCAGGGTTCTCTCGATTTATCAACCACGTAGGAAGGTAGAGCATCATGTCGCAACACCGTACCCCGTCTTGAGCTGTAAGCGGACGTCGCCGCGCGCCGTGAGCGCGAGCCGCTCCTCGGCCAGGGCAGGTCGGCTGATGTAGCGGCAGAGCCGCTCGAGTTTTGCGCGCGCGTCCGGCTCGATCCCGATGCCGGCATGCAGTGAGAACCTCGCGGCTTGCGCGACGCCCTTCTTTTGCTCCTCGGCGGCGCCGATCGCGCACGCCAGCGCCGCGGCGGTTACTCTTCGCGCAACGACCGCGTCAGGTCGAATCGTGTCGCTTCGATTGCGGGGCGCAGGCTCACGAGCAGCGCGAGCGCGAAGATGCCGGCGGCCGTCGTCACGAGCACGAGCGGATCGAGCGGCTCCACGTGATACAGCAACGAGCGAATCAGGCGTGCGCCGGCGAACGCGAGCACGAGCCCCGCGATCAGACCGATGCCGACGAGTCGCGCCGTGTCGCGCAGCACGAGCGCACGGAGCTGCGTGCTGCGCGCGCCGAGCGCGGCGCGAATGCCGAGCTCGCGGCGGCGGCGCACGACCATCGACTGCGCGACGACGTACGTACCGAGCACGGTGAGCAACAGCGCGATACCGCCGAGCGCGCCGAGGACATGAATCCCAAACCGTTGCGGGCTCATCTGTTCGGCCATCCGCTCGTCCAGCGTCGTTACCTGCGACAAGGTGACGCGTGTGTCCAGCGCTCGGACCGCCGCCAGCGCCTCGCGCATCGCAGCTCCCGGGTCGTCGGCGGCGCGAAGGACGAGCGTCGCGCTGACGCTCGGCCGGCGCTGTGCAAACGGCTGATACACGATGAACGGCTCAGTCGTGCCCACTTCGCTGATCAGATCCGGCACGACGCCGACGATGTCCGCAACGGCGGATGGTCCCCGGAACGGGCCCAGCGACCGGCCAATTGCACTGCCACCGTCGGCGATCCAGCGGGCGAACGATTCGGACACGATCACGACGGGCGGCGAGCCCGCCGTGTCGGAGCCGTCGAAGCCGCGGCCGCTGACGATCGGGAGTCCGATCGTCGAGAAGAAGCTCGGATCGATCGCGTAGGATGACGGGCTCGCGGGCACTTCGCGCTCCACGCCGTCGACCGTCATCTTGAATCCAGCTGCCACAAAGCTGCCGCCAGTCCTGAGGGAGGCGGATTCGATGGCGCCGTTCTGACGCAACCGCGCGAGCAGCTCGTCGACGAACGCTGCCGCACGCTCCCCCGGGTAGCCGTGCAGCACGAACGCCGTCACGATGCGGTCGGTCGGGATCGTGGGATTCAGCGTCAGCGCTTCGATAAGGCTGCGCGTGAACAAGCCGGCGCCCGCGACGAGCACGAGCGTGATCGCAACCTGGCTCGCGACGAGAACCGTGCGCGGCATGCGGCGCGTGACGCGCGGCGTGCTTAGCGCGCGCGACTGCACCGGCGAGCGCGCGGCTGTCACCACGCCGGCAAGGCTCGCGAGCAGTGCAATTGCGATCGTGACGGCGAGTGCCGTGCCCGTCACGGCGAGCCATGGACCGAACGCGAGCGACAGCTCGAGCCGCCCGAGGTCGATGCTCGCAGCGAGCTGGAAGGCCCGAACGCCGTAAGAGAACCAGAGGGCCACGGGCACGGCGAGCAGCGCGCCGAGCGCACAGAGGATCGCCGCCTCGGTCGCGATGCCGGCGGCCAATCGGCCGCGCGTTGCGCCGAGCGCGAGGCGCACGGCGAGCTCGTCGCGGCGGTCCTCGGTGCGCACGAGGAGCAGCATGCCGACGGTCAAGCACCCGATGAGCAAGAGCAGGCCCACCGTCGTCGAGAGCAGCGTCGCGAACTGCACGGTGCCGGCGCGTGCGAGCACAGGCACGGCCGCGATGTTGACGTTCGTCAGCGTGATCGGCGCCACCTCGCCGCGGCTCGCCTCGCGCGGGCAGAGACTCAGACAACCGAGCGCGTTGAGCCGCGCGGTTGCGGCGGCCGGTGTCTCGCCTGGCCGTAAGCGACCCGCGATTTCAATCCAGAAGCCGCTTTCCGGACCGAGCGGGTCTCTGTCATTGAACTGCCGGCGATCCATGTCGCTGGCGACGTGCAGAGGCAAATAGAGATCCGGCGCCCGCGACAGGTGAAGCCCCCGAAATCCGCGCGGCAGCACGCCGACGATCGTGGCTGCCGTTCCCCCCACCGTCACCGTGCGGCCCAATACGTTCGGGTCGGCATTGAACACGCTGCGCCAGTAGCGATCCGACAGTACGGCCACGGGCGGCGCCCCGCGGCGATCGTCGCTTTCCGCGAATGTTCGGCCGCGCGCCGCACCGATCCCGAGCGTCGCGCAGAAATCGTGCGCGGCAAAGCGCACGTCGCGGTTCTGCGGCGTGTCGCCCGGCTCGACGACGAGCACGCCGATCGAATTGCCCGTGCGACCCACGGCCGCGATGCCCGCGAACGCCCCGCTGGCGCGAAACGCTTCGAGGTCCGCGTACCAGTGACCCGGTGTCCACTGCTCGGCAATGGTCGCCGATACGCTGGAACTCGAAGGCCGCGGCCCGGAAACCTCGAACAGCCGCTCCGGCTCCGCCACGGGCAGCGGCTTCAGAAGCACCGCCGAGATTAACGACCAAGTCGCGACGGCGGCACCGATTCCGCAAGCCAGCGCAACGACGGACGCGATCGTCGAGCCCAAGTCCTTGCGTAGCCGGCGCAACGCGAACCGAAGCTCATCTAACCGCAACGCATTCATCACTTCCCCCTGGAGATCGGCGGATCGCAATTTCAAACGCGTGCGGCCATTCGCGAATGGCCGGCGAACATGAGGATAGCAGGCGAATAGGTATTTTGAACAACCCCCCTGCGCGTCGGCGCCGATGGCGCGTAACGTCGATTCTGTGAAAGTCCGTGGACCGAATCGCTACGCCGAATCGGCCCCTCACGATTCATCCACGAGCGAGAGCCGGCGGCAACCAGAACTTAGGCCGGCGCACTCAGGTACGCCCGATCATCAGCTGCAGGGCGCTCTTCCACGCGCCATGCGTATTCGCCCCAACCGATCCGACCTGCGGAAAACTGATCCGCAGACCGCGGACAAACCGCGATTCCACCGGATCAACGACTTGCGATAGAATTTCGCGCGCTCCGAGGATCGGAGCCCGGCGGTCGAACGATCGCAAGTGTTTGTTTTTAGTGGTGATGTAGCTCAGATGGTTAGAGCGGCGGATTCATAACCCGCAGGTCGGTGGTTCGATCCCACCCATCACCACCACTTAGCCCATAAACCCCATTGCGCTAGCGGACTGCCGCAGCGCTCTTGCCAATTCGACGGGGCTGTCGTAGATTCTCCTACACATGTAGGAGATCGGTGTGCCGCAGCCCAAGCTCAGCAAGCTCGAGCTTAAAGTAATGGAGGCGCTCTGGACCAAGGGCGCGTCCTCGGTCCGTGAGATCCAGGAGCACTTTCCCGCGCGCCGGCGGCCGGCATACACGACCGTGCAAACGATGGTCTACCGGCTCGAGGCGAAGAACGCGCTCAAGCGCACGAAGAAGATCGGCAACGCACATATTTTCGAGGCCGTGATCTCGCAAGCGGCTGCGCAAAACAAGCTCATCGACGACCTGCTCGGCCTGTTCGGCGGCCGCGCGCAGCCGCTGATGTCGCATCTCATCGAATCGGGCCAGCTCACGCTCGCGGACATCGAGGCAGCGCGCGCCGCGCTGCGCGACTCCGCGAAGAAGGAGTGATCGCCATGCTCACCGTGATCGTCAATCATCTCTGGCAATCGACGTTGATCGTCACGGCCGTCGCGGCCCTCGCGGCGCTGCTGCGCGACCACGGTGCGCACGTGCGTTACTGGCTCTGGTGGGCGGCGTCGGTGAAATTCCTCGTGCCGTTCTCGTTGCTGGCGCTGCTCGGCAGCGCTGTCGGCGGCGCGGCCGCGCCGCTCATCGAGCCCGCCGATTGGCCCGCGACGCTCGGCTTCATCGCCGAGCCGATGCCCGAAACTGTCACGTGGACCCCGCTCTCACTTGCGCTGCTCGGCGTCTGGGCGGTCGGGTTCGCAGCCGTCGCGGGGAGCTGGGCCGTGCGCGCGATCAAGCTGCGCGCGCTGCTGCGCGCAGCCGCTCCGTACGCAGCCGCGCTGCCGCGAGTCGCCGGCCGGCTCGAAGCCCGTACCACGCCGGCACTCGTCGAGCCTGCGCTCGTCGGGATCGCGAGACCCGTGTTGTTGCTACCGCAGGGGATCACGGAGCACCTGACCGCGCCGCAGCTCGACGCCGTGCTCGCGCACGAGCTCTCGCACTGGCGGCGCCGCGACAACCTGACCGCGGCCGTGCACATGCTCGTCGAGGCCGTGTTCTGGTTCCATCCGTTCGTCTGGTGGATCGGCGCGCGCCTCGTCGAAGAGCGCGAGCGCGCGTGCGACGAGGCGGTCGTGCGCGCGGGGCACGACGGCCACACCTATGCCGAAGGAATACTCAACGTCTGCGAGCACTACGTCGCATCGACGCTCAAGTGCGCGGCGGGAGTCAGCGGCGCCGATCTCAAACGGCGCGTCGTCGAAATAGCAAGGAGTCGAGTCATGAGTGAGCTATCGATGCAGAAAAAGATCTTGCTCGGAACGTTTGCGTTCGCCACGGTCCTCGTGCCGATCGTCTTCGGGGCCGTGAGCGGAACTGCGGCGGCGCAAAACGATCGCGACGTGATTCCGCTGGTGCGTATCCAGCCGAACTATCCGACCGAAGCGCTCGCAGCCAAGCGCGAAGGCCAAGTGATCGTCCAGTTCACAATCACCATGCAAGGCACTACGCGTGACATCGTGGCCGTCGAATCCTCGTCACCGGAGTTCGCGGCGCCTTCCGTCGCTGCCGTCGCGCAGTGGCGCTACCAGCCACACCTCCAAGACGGTCAGCCTGTGGAGCGCACCGGCGTGCGCACGGTGCTGAGGTTCCAATTGAACCCCCAGTCCCCACCGCCCGACGGACCGGAACTAAGCCCCAACCGATGATCTGGAGATGGTGGCGCGCTACTGCGCGCCACCATCTCCCGACACGCGCTGGAGCTCCGGCACGTAGCGTGTGTGGCAGCCTAGGCAGGCGTTGTAGACCTGCTCGCCCGCCGCGAACACGCGCTCCACGTCGTGCGCCGCGGCGGCCGCGGCCGCCTCGGCGCCGGCGTCGACGAGCGAACGCGAG
>CAZCZE010000003.1:0-22448 GCA_964503125.1 uncultured Gammaproteobacteria bacterium | reverse complement strand
GGCGATCAGGTCGCCCGGCTCTGGTCGATACAGGTCCGCCAGGGACTCGATCAGCTACTCGACTGACGCGTCAGACGCCTGAACCCGAGATACATGCCGATTCCCCACGTCGCCAGCGCGCCGAGGCTCAGCAGGATCATGCCGACATCCCACAGCGGCCGGCGATCGTACCAGAACGAAAAGTCGAGGCTGTGCAGGCCGTTGTAGAGCCAGCGCTCGATGCGCTGCAGCCGGTGAATCGACGCGACGATCTGCCCGAGCTCGGGATCCACGTAGACCGACGTCTCGAGCGGGTCGTCGAAATCGACGCGCAGCACCGGCAGCGCCGCTTGGCCGTTGCGCGAGTAGTAGTACGAGTCGTAGTCCGCCAGCAGCTCGTGCGCGACGATGTTCGCGTCGGGCGCCGCCGCCCGCAGACGCTCGAGCAGCGTCTCGGTCGCGAACAGCTCCGTGCGCGCGGAGAGCGTGCGTGCGTCGACGAGCACGCGCTGGGGCTCGGCGCGGCCCGTGATGGCGTAGGGCTGATGGAGCCGCTCGCGGCGCGGGTCGGGCTCCTCAGCGCTGGCCGTATAGCGCGCGAGGTAGTACGGTGCATCGGCGATGCGGCGGAACTCGAGCTCCTTGAGCGTGCGCCCCGCCAGCAGCGCGCTCCAAGGCTCCGGCGCAAGCTCCGGAAATTGCTCGAGCTCGACGGGGCCGCCCGTGAGCGCGTTGTCCGAGATCTCGAGGCTCTCGGCGTTGGCCCAGTCGAACGGCTCCATCGACAGCAAGCCGCTGAACACCCACGTCAGCGCGAAGACGCCGAAGAAGGCGCCCGAGATGTAATGCCAGCGCATCCAGCCCGTGTAACGCACGGCCTGCGACCAGCGAAACGGCTTCGACCTGTTGAACTGCGTGACGCCGAGGATCAAACCCAAGATCGCGAGCAGGCACCCCATGGCAGAGGTGGCGACGACGGTCCAGTACCACACGGGCTGATTCGTGCGCAGCGGCGTGATGTAGAACCAGTGCGGGATCGTCGCGATCCACGCGAGCGTCCGTGTCTTCGTCGTCGTGACGAGCCGGACTTCGCCCGTGTACGGCGAGACGTAGGCCTCGGTGCCGGCGCCGTCGTCGACGGCGAACTTGTGGAGCGGCAGGTCGCGGCTCATCTGCAGCGTCCATTGATCGACGCGGTCGAGCGTGCGCTCGAGCTCGATGGCGCTCGCGGGCACGGAGAGGAACCTCGCGGCGACGCCGCGGGCGGTGTCGACGTCGATCTCGTCGAGCGGCTCCCCGGTATCGGCGAACACCGTGGCGGCTCCATAGGGGCTCGCGAACCGATACGCGGGCCGGTCCAGCACGGTCGTCAGTGTCGCGCGGCCGAACCCACTCGCCGCTTGCGCCGCGGCCTCCGCTGGTGCAACGCGGACGGCCGCGAGGTCGAGCTCTGGCAGTCGCTCGAGTCGCGCCTCGGCGCTCAAGGTGGGCATGCCGCCGACGTAGATCATCGCGATGCCCGTGACGAACCACAGCACGAACAGCACGCTCAGCGGTATGCCGAGGTAGCGGTGGGTCAGGATCAGGAGGCGACGCATCGGCGTAGTGTCGCACGGCGAAGCGAGCGTTCAATGCGGCTCGGCTGGCCGGACGTCTTGCCATTTCGGGGCCGTCAGGCGACGCTCCGGCTTCGAAGCCAAGGAGTTTTTTGCATGAGCGCACCACCGGGAGTCAGCGAGCGGGATTTCGCAACGGTCCTGACCCGTTTTGCGGCCGTCGTCGGGGCCGATTGGGTCTTCTCGAGCGACGAGGACGTGGCGCTCTATCGCGACGCCTACTCGCCGCTCTGGAACGAGCCCGAGGAGAAGGTCGCCTCGGCCGCCGTGGCCCCGGACTCGGCGGAGCAGGTCCAAGAAATTGTCCGTATTGCCAACGAGTTCCGTATTCCTCTTTATCCGATTTCCACGGGGCGGAACCTCGGCTACGGCGGCTCGGCGCCCGCGCTCTCGGGGAGCGTCGTGCTCGATTTGAAACGCATGAACCGCATCCTCGAGGTCGACGAGCGCAACGCCTACGCGCTCGTCGAGCCCGGCGTGAGCTATTTCGACCTCTACCGCCACATTCAGGAGCGCGGGCTCAAGCTCTGGGTCGACTGCCCCGACCCCGGCTGGGGCAGCGTGATCGGCAACGCGCTCGACCACGGCGTGGGCTACACGATGAACCCCTACCGCGATCACTGGGCCGCCGAATGCGGCCTCGAGGTCGTGACGGGCGACGGCGAGCTCGTCCGCACGGGGATGGGGGCGCTGCCGGGCTCGCGAACCTGGCAGCACTTCAAGTACGGCTACGGCCCGTATGTCGACGGCATCTTCTCCCAGTCGAACTTCGGCGTCGTCACGAAGATGGGTATCTGGCTCATGCCGGAGCCCGAGGCCTACGTCGACTGTAGCGTCGACGTGTTCGGGCACGACGATATCATTGCACTCGTCGACCACATGAGCTACGTCATGAACACCGGTCTTCAGAACGCCGGCACGAATCTGCAATCGCCGCTGCGCTTCGCCGCGGCCGGCAACGCGGAGTTGCGCGCGGCGCTCGCGAGCGACGATCCGGCGGAAATCGCGAAGCTCAACGCGTTCGCGCGCGAACGCAACGTGCCGTTCTATTCCAACGTGTTCAAGTTCTACGGCCCCGAGGAGGTCGTGCGCGCGCAGCTCGACTACACGCGCCGGCGCCTGTTGACGATTCCGGGCGCGCGCTTCCGCGAAGGGGCGTTCTACCGCTTGCCGATCACGGCCTCGCGATTAGCCACCGTGCGCGACCCGCAGGACCTCGGCATCCCGACGCTCGAGACGTTCTCGATCGGCGCGCGCTCGAATTTTGCCCCGGCGACGAGGGGCCACCTCGGCTTCTCGCCCGTGATCCCGATGACGGGCGAGGCCGTCATCGAGTCGCAACGCGTCTTTCAGCGCGTGCTCCAGGAGCTCGGCACGGACGTCGCGCTGCTCGTGTTCCCGCAGTCGTATCACCCGCGCACCTTCGTGATTCTCTGTATGTTCTATGTGCTGCCGGACCCTGCCTCGAATCAGGCCGTGCGCCGCACGTTCCGGCGGCTCGTCGAGGTCGCGGCGGAGCACGGCTGGGGCGAGTACCGAACGCATACGGCCTTCATGGACGAGTGCGCGGCCGCGTACTCGTTCAACGATCACGCGTTGCGGAAGCTGCAGCAGAAAATCAAGGACGCGCTCGACCCGAACGGCATCCTCTCGGCGGGCCGCTACGGCATCTGGCCGAAACATCTGCGCGACGCCTGACGTCGCTCGCTTATCCGATGATCTGCCTGCCCGAACCCGACGCCGCCATCGTCGCGCGCCGCGCGAGCGTCGTGCGCGCGCTGCGCGGCCTCGTGGCCGAGAGCGGCGTCATCGACGACGACGTGCGCCTCGCGGCCTACGAAACCGACGCGCTGACGGCCTATCGCCAGCGGCCGCTCGCGGTCGTACTGCCCGAGACGACGGCCGAGGTCGCGGCCATTCTCGCCTTCGCCGCGCGCGAGGGCGTCAAGATCGTGCCGCGCGGCGCCGGCACGTCGCTGTCGGGCGGCGCCATTCCGGCCGCCGACGCGATCGTCGTGGGCCTCGGCAAGTTCAACGCAATCCTCGACATCGACTACGCGAATCGCTGCGTCGTCGCCCAGAGCGGCGTGACGAATCTCGCGATCAGCCACGCCGTGGCAGGCGAGGGCTTCTACTACGCGCCCGATCCTTCGAGCCAGATCGCCTGCACGATCGGCGGCAACGTGGCCGAGAACTCGGGCGGCGTGCATTGCTTGAAGTACGGGCTCACGACCAACAACGTGCTCGGAGTCGAGCTCGTGACGCCGCAGGGCGAGGTCGTGCGGCTCGGCGGCAAGCATCTCGACGCCGGGCACTACGACCTGCTCGGCCTCACGGTCGGCTCCGAAGGCCTCATCGGCATCGTCACCGAGGTCACGGTGCGGATCTTGAAGCGCCCGCAGACGGCGCGCGCTCTGCTCATCGGCTTCGACGAGGTCGAGGCGGCCGGGGCCTGCGTGGCCGCGATCATCGGCAGCGGCATCATCCCGGCCGGCATGGAGATGATGGATAAACCCGCGATCCACGCGGCCGAGGCATTCGTCCAGGTCGGCTATCCGCTCGACGTCGAGGCGCTGCTCATCGTCGAGCTCGACGGCCCGCAGGTCGAGGTCGATTACCTCATCGGCCGCGTGCTCGAGATCGCCGAGCGCAACGCGGCGCGCGGCATTCGCGTGTCGACGAGCGAGCGCGAGCGCCTTAAGTTCTGGGCCGGCCGCAAGGCCGCGTTCCCGGCCGTCGGCCGTTTGAGCCCCGATTACTACTGCATGGACGGCACGATCCCGCGCCGCGAGCTGCCGCGGGTGTTAGGCGCGATCGTCGCGATGCAGCAGCGCTACGGCCTGCGCGTGGCGAATGTTTTTCACGCCGGCGACGGCAATCTCCATCCGCTGATCCTCTACGACGCCAACGTGCCCGGCGAGATCGACCAGGCCGAGGCGTTCGGCTTCGAGATCCTGAAGCTCTGCGTCGACGTGGGCGGCGTGCTCACGGGGGAGCACGGGGTCGGGCTCGAGAAGCGCGATCTCATGACCTATCAGTTCGACGCGACGGACCTCGAAGTGCAGCACCGCGTGAAGCACGCGTTCGACCCGGAGATTCGCTTCAATCCGGGCAAGGTCTTTCCCACGCTGCGCCGCTGCGCCGAGCAGGGCCGCGAGCACGTGCACGCGGGCAGCGAGCGCTTCCCGCACTTGCCGCGGTTCTAGCGCGATGAGCGGCACAAGCGACGGCACGCGGCTTACGGCCCGTGATGCGGCCGATGTGGCCGCGATCGTGGCCCAAGCCGCGCGGCCGCTCGAGCCCGTGAGCGGCGGCTCGAAGCGCGCCGTCGGCCGTCCCGTTGCAGCCGACGTGCTCGACCTCGCGGCGCTCGCGGGCGTCGTCGCTTACGAGCCCGCCGAGCTCGTGCTGACGGCGCACGCGGCGACGCCGCTCGCGACGATCGAGCGCGAGCTCGCCGCGAACGCGCAGCGGCTCGCGTTCGAGCCGCCCGACTTCGGCGCGCTGCTCGGATCGGACCGGGCGCCGACGCTCGGCGGCGTGCTCGCCGCGAACCTGGCGGGCTCGCGGCGCGTCGCCGCGGGCGCGGCGCGCGACCACTTCCTCGGCTGCCGCGCCGTCACGGGCCGCGGCGAGCCGTTCAAGGCCGGCGGCCGCGTCGTCAAGAACGTCACGGGCTACGACTTGCCGAAGCTGCTCGCGGGGTCGTGGGGCACGCTAGCCGTGCTCACCGAGGTCACGATTCGCGTGGTGCCGTCGCCGGAGCTCGATCGGACGCTCGTCGTGGCGAGCGCCTCCGCGGCCGAGAGCGTGCGCCTGCAGTGCGCCGCGCTCGGTTCCGCGCACGACGTGTCGGCGGCGGGCTTCGATCCTAAGCGCGGCACGCTGCTGCGGGTCGAGGGGTTCGCGGCCTCGGTGGCGGCGCGCGCGACGGCGCTCTGCGACGAGCTCGACTGCACGCCGAACGAGGTGCTCGAAGGCGCGGCGTCGCGCCGCTGCTGGCACGAGCTCGCGAGCGCCGTGCCGCTCGCGGCGAGCCCGATCGTGTGGCGCATCTCGGTGCCGCCGGCCGACGCACCCGCCGTGCTCGAGCGCCTTAGACCTGAGCGCTATCTGCTCGACTGGGGCGGCGGGCTCATCTACGCGGCGTACTCCGCAGCCGACGGCGCCCACGTGCGCGGCGCGCTTACGGCCGGTCACGCCACGCTGCTCAAGGCGCCCGCGGCCGTGCGCGCCGCCGCACCCGTGTTTCAGCCGCAAGCGCCGGCCGTCGCGGCGGTGGCCCAGCGGCTCCGCGACGCCTTCGACCCGCGCGGCATCCTGAACCCCGGCCGCATGAGCTGACGCGCCATGCAGACTCGCTTCACGGCCCGCCAGCTCTTAAACCCCGTCGTCGCCGCGAGCGAGCCCATCTTGCGCAAGTGCGTGCACTGCGGCTTCTGCATCGCGACCTGCCCGACCTACGTGCTGCTCGGCGACGAGCTCGACAGCCCGCGCGGCCGCATCTACTTGATCAAAGACATGCTCGAGAACGACCGGCCGCCGACGGCGGGGGTGGTGCAGCACGTCGATCGTTGCTTGAGCTGTCTCGCGTGCATGACGACGTGCCCTTCGGGCGTGCACTACCAACATCTGATCGATCACGCGCGCGCCCACGTCGAGCGTCACTACCGCCGGCCGCTCGGCGAGCGCGTGTTGCGTGCGACCTTGGCCGCCGTGCTGCCGTATCCGCGCCGCGTGCGCGCTGCGCTCGCGCTCGCGGCGCTGGCGCGGCCGTTCGCGCGCTGGTTGCCGGCGCAATTGCGCGCCATGCTCGAGCTCGCGCCGCGTGGCCGTGCGGCTGCCGCGCAACCGGCCGCCCAGTCCGAGCGAGTCGCCGGAGCGCGGCGCGCCCGCGTGGCCGTCGTCACGGGTTGTGTGCAGACGGTCATCGCGCCCGAGATCAACGCCGCGACGATTCGGCTGCTCGAGCGTGCGGGCGCCGAGGTCGTCACGGTCGATGGCTGCTGCGGTGCGCTCGTGCATCATCTCGGGCGCGAGCAACAGGCGCACGGGTTCGCGGCGCGCATCGTCGACCTTGTGCACGCCGAGCTCGACGGCAAGGGGATCGACGCGATCGTCGCCAACGCCTCGGGCTGCGGGACGCAGCTCAAGGACTACGGTTACCTGCTGCGTGACGACGCCGCGCTTTCCGCCAAGGCCGCGGTCGTCAGTGCCAAGGCTCGCGACGTGACGGAAGCGCTCGAGGAGCTCGGTTTGCCGCCGCGAGCGGCCGACGTGCCGCCGCTCGTGGTGGCGTACCACTCGGCGTGCTCGATGCAGCACGGCCAGAAGCTCGACGCGTTGCCGCGCGCGCTGCTCGCGAGCGCGGGCTTCACGATTGAAGAGATCGCCGAAGGGCACTTGTGCTGCGGCTCGGCCGGCACCTACAACGTGCTCCAGCCCGAGCTCGCGATGCGGCTGCGCGAGCGCAAGCTCGCCAACATCGCGCGCACGAACGCAGACGTCGTCGCCGCGGGTAATATCGGCTGCATGAGCCAGCTTCGGGCCGGCACGTCGACGCCCGTGGTTCACACGGTCGAGCTGCTCGACTGGGCAACGGGCGGACCACGGCCGCCCGCGCTCGCGGGCTTCACGACGCAGGCGTCGAAACCGGCCCATCGGAGGGAACGAACGTGATTGATCCGAAGCGACTACTCGATCAGGTGTTGGGGCAGGGACTTGGCGATCAGGCGCGTGCCGCAGGGCGGGATTTCGGCGGCCGGCTCGACGCGCTGGGCGGTCGGCGCGGGTTCGCGGGCGGCGCCGTGGCCGGAGGGTTGCTCGGCTTGCTGCTCGGCGGCGGGGGGCGCCGGCGCGGCAGCGGCCTGTTGGGCTACGGCGGCGCGGCCGTGCTCGGCGCAGTCGCGCTCAAGGCGTACGAGAACTATCAGCGCCAACAGGCCGGCGGCCGCGCGCCGACCGCGGCGAGCGGCCTGCTGCCGCATGCGCAGCCCGCCGCCGACGGCTCGCCGTTCGAGCTCGCGCTCGTGCGCGCCATGGTCGGCGCCGCCAAGGCCGACGGCCACATCGACGCACCGGAGCAGCAGCGGCTGTTCGCGGAAGTGGACCGCCTCGGTCTCGACGCGGAAGCGAAGGCGTACGTGCTCGATCTGCTGACGCACGACATCGACGTCGCGAGCCTCGTCGCGGCCGTGCGCACGCCGGAGCAGGGCGCTGAGCTCTATCTCGCGGCGCGGCTCGCGATCGACGCCGACCAGCCCGTCGAGCGCGCCTTCCTCGATACGCTCGCGACGCGGCTGGGCTTGCCGGCGGAGCTACGCATGAACCTCGACCACACGCCGGAGCAACCGCAAGCCTAGCCCCGGTCGGTGCCGCGGAGAAGCTCGTCGCGTTCAGTGCAGGATCGAAGACCTCACCGCGATGGTCGGTTAGCCAACATCGCGCGAAGCGCTGCCAGCGTCTCCGGGCCGTAACGCTGCGCCAATCGCTCGAGCAGCTCCACGTCCAAGGACCCGCCCGTAGCGACGAGTGCGAATTCGGCGTCGGCGATATCCTGCGGACCGTGCGCGAACAGTTTCATCGCGATGAAGTCTTCTCGCCCGACGACGCGTAGCGACTCTCCCTGAAAATGCACGTCAAAGGCGCGCGTGAACGCCGCCGGATCGAGTCCCCTCAGGCCCGCGAGCAAATCGACTCGATTGCCGAACGAGTCGTTCAAGGCCAGGACGGCGGCGATCGGATCGTCGTCATCGCCGTATCGCAGCTCCGTCCCGAAACCGCTCGTCCGCAGTTGCTTTTCGAGACCTGCCAGCTCGTGCGTCGGGAGCGCGAGCACGGCGTCGGCGTCCATGCTCGCGCGCACGACGCCATGGACGGAAGCCGCCATCGCGCCCACCACGGCGTACTGGACGTGGGCACGATTCAAAGCATCGACGACATCGAGTAGAAGGAGAGCGGACTCGCCCGCTCGTCGCGCTCTCATCGCCGAGACCGCGGCGCCTCGTCACGAGCGCGTTGGCCTGCCTGATAGAGGTCGAACATCAAGCGGCAGTGAACGACGTACGCATCCAATCGCTGCTGAGGCGTGAGGCCCTGATTGGCGGCGAGCAAGGCGCGCTTCGACCGACCTGCGAGCTTCGACTCCATGAGGCGAATTCTAGCGAAGGACGGGGCGGCGAGCACGAGAACCGTGCCCGTCGGCATCGCAGAGGCGGGACGCTACATTCGCGGCTTCATGGCGAGCGGCGACCACTTGGCGACGCAATGCAGGGGCAGGCTTCTACTTCGATCGACTCGCGGCGCCGCACAAGGTGTACGTCGCGCTCGGCGGCGCGGGCCATACGGCGCCGATCGGCGACACACCGGCTTTCGTAGCAGCCATGGGCGAGCCTGTACGGCCCCTCGCTTCTGCGGCGGTCGGCGCCGAGCGCTAACCCACTGCAATCGAGCCTAGAAGCGCTTCGGCGGTTGCGGGCCGTCACGCGATTTCCGGACTAGCGGCGAGCTGAGTCGACGCCAAGCGGGCAGTGACAGTAGTAAAACCGCCAGCCATCCCATCGCACCGGAGCCGCCGTCTACCAAGTTCTTTTCAAGCGGGTCGGTTGGCGGCGGCGTGGAGCCGCCCGGCGCGGGCGTGGGCGGTGGGGCTTCGGCCTGTAGACTTTCGCATTGACCTTGCCTATCCCCGTCGACGCGATTGCCGATCCCGAGCGGCGCCGGCGTGTTACCGGAGCACTCCAAATCATCGCCGATCGAATTCCCGGCGATCCACACGCCACCCGTATTGCCGGTCGCCCGTAAATCTCGAGCGATCTCGTTGTTGAGGATCTCGAGGCGCGAGCGATTGCCTTCGAGCACAACGTTGCCGCGAATGTCGGTGAGCTCGATGGTGCTCACGTCGCCGACCAGCTCCTCGAGCCTGACAGTGCCGTCGACTCTGCTGCTCTCCATATCGACGAAGTCGGCACGGCTGCCCGCGAGACTGCCTCTGATGCGAACGTTGCGCGCAATCAGAGACCCGCCGGCAAACAGCGTGACGTTGCCTCTCACTTCAGTGCCCGTGAGCTCGCACGATGTGGCGATCAGGACGTTGCCCCTGACGATCACGTCGCCGAGGTCGAGCAGGCAGTTCGAGTCCTGCGCGCTCGCGTTGCAGGCGTGCAGAGCAAAAGCGGCGAGTGCACACGCGCCGACGACGCAAAACCCGGGTCGATGCTGGGTACCCACCGTTTCTCCCTCCTGGCGCCGTGGTCGCAGAGCTCATCGGTACAATCGCGCAGGCTGGCGTCACCGTCTGTGCTCTAGCGTACCAACGCGCTCGAGGGAATCGTGCGCAAGCTAGTGCCAAGAAACGCATGGCGCGATGGCCTGAGGTAGTCTGGACCGAACCTGCGCTCAGCGACGTCGACGCGATCGCCGACTAGAAACCCAGCCCTGAAACGAAACCGGGGGCTTGCGCCCCCGGTTCGTACTTACTCTATTGAGCCGACGTTCGGTCGTTACTGGGGACGCTCATCCGGCGCGCCGATGCCCGACGAGCCGACGAACATCTTCGTGCCGTCCGGGAACGTGATGTCGCGCGCGTTGGCGCGCAGCGCGCCGTCCTTCGACATGAAGCCTTGTACCGTGACGCGCGTGCCCGGCGGCAGCGTGTCGCGGGTCCAGCCGCGGCGCAACAGCGCGCTCGGCGCGCCGCCTTCCACGGCCCACTCCTCGACGGTGCCATCGGCCTTCGTCACGTTGATGTGCAGCCACGAGTGCGGGTTGACCCAGCGGAACTCTTTCACTGTGCCTTCGATCGTCACGGGTTTGTTGGCATCGAACTCCGCGGCGAAGGAGTGATGCGCAAACGCCGGCACGGCTGCCGCCAGCGAGAGCCCGGCGCCCGCGATCAGGCTGACTAGTTTGGTTCGCATCGACCTATCTCCTCAAAATCTCGGTGTTAACCGATCTTGGCGGCTAGTTTATCTCGAAATCGGGGCCGCCGGCTGTTGCGGCAACTCGCACTTGGCAAATCCTGTGATTCGACTTACCGCTGTTCCGGCAGCTCGAGATCTTTGTAGAGCAGCTCCTCGACGAACGGCACGCACTTGAACTCGAGAATTTGCGCGTTCGCGTCGATGTGCCGATACAGCGGCATGCTGATGGTCCACGGCCGCGTGAAGACGTTGGCGTCCTCGATCGTGGCGGAGTACTGGAGGTGATTCTCGCCGACCACCGTGAAGCGCTCGGTCACTTTGAGCGCGTTCGTATGGTAGTTACCGGAGCGGTCGAACCAGGTCGAGCCGTTGAACCCGGTCGTCTCGACGACGAGCGTGTTGCCGTCCCAACGCCCGTTCGACTGGCCCATCCAGGTGTCGACCGGCGGCACGATCGGCTCGCCCAGGTTGACGAGGCGATTCGCACTCGCGTACGTGTAGACGAACAGGATGTTGCCGCCGCCTTGCACGATCTGGAACGGGAACGGCATGTAGGTGGCGCGCGGAATACCGGGCAAATAGCAGTTGGTCTCGGGATCCGACTTCGGCCAACCCGCGCGATTCTCGTCGCGTTGGGCGAGCGCCTCGGGCTTGTAGGGGATCTTGCCGTCGCCGTCGACGACGCTCTGGCCCGCAGGGATCGCCGCGAGTGAGCCGAGCGCCCAGAACTCCGCGAGCGCTTCCGCGGAATGCGCCTCGAGGTTCCAGTTGGCGCTGTTCATGGCTTGCCAGATGCCGTTGATGTTGGGCTGGCCGGCGATGCGCGCCGGACGCGCTTGCTGGGCGGCGCCGGACGTCGTGCCGAGGACGGCTGCCGCGATGACGGCGGTTAGTGCGATCTTCTTATAGAGCTGCATGCAGAATCCCCCGATTGCTCCGCGAGATGGTCGACTTACCATGATAAGTGATGCGTCCCTCGTCGTCACATGGCTATGGCAACGCAAACACGTTGATCGTGTCGCCCGCCACGACGGCCACACGCTGCTTGCCGCTGCGGCCCGCGTAGCTCATCGGATTGGCGTTCGCGTTGCCCTCGAGGGTCGCGCTCCAGAGCTCATCTCCCGTCCGCGCGTCGAAGGCGCGGAACCGCCGATCGCTCGTGGCGCCGACGAACACGACGCCCCCCGCCGTGACGCTCGCGCCCGCGCTGCCGACGCTGCCGACGAGCTGCTTGCCTTCGGGCAGGTTCGTGTTCAGGCCCAGCACGCTTTCCCAGGCGATCTCGCCGGTGTTGGCGTTGACGGCCACGAGCTTGCCCCACGGCGGTCGCTGGCATGGCGCGCTCGGGCCCACGGCCTGGCCGCGTTCGTTGTACTGCCCGCTGAGCGGGGCGCTGAACGTGAAGAACGGCCCGACGCCGTTGATGCTCGCGCGGTCGTACGGCTGTTTCGAGCCCACGGCCTCGAAGCTGTACGTCACGTTGGGGTCCTTGTCCTGCACCCAGCCGACGAGCGCGCCGTCGTGCGAGGTCGCGTAGACGAGGCCGCTCGTGGGATCGATGGCGACGCCACCCCAATTGACGCCGCCCGTGCCGCCCGGGAACTGGATCGTCGACTTCGGCGCCGCATCCGGCGCCTTGTACATGAACGGCGTGAACGGACCGGCGTTGTAGAAGCCGCCGCTGCGTTCCATGAAATCGCGGCAGGCGGCGACATGCTCCGGCGTCGTGTCCTCGGCGCGAACGAGATCGGTTTCGGCGTTGAAGCTCACGCGCGCGAGCGGCGGTGGGCGCACGGGGATTGGCTGCGTCGGCGAATACCACTCGGTCGGCACGTCGCCCTGCGGCACCGGCGTTTCTCGCACCTCGTGCAGCGGCTGTCCCGTCGTGCGATCGAGCACGTAGAAGTACGCGGACTTGCCGACGTGCGCGAGCGCCGGCACGCGCGTGCCGTTCCGCGCGACCTCGAACAAGCCGCCCACGGACGGCATGTCGATGTCCCAAAGATCGTGATGCACGGTCTGGAAGTGCCAACGGTACTCGCCCGTGCGCGCGTCGACGGCGACGATCGAGTTCGCGAACGCGTTGTTGCCGGGCCGATCGCCGCCGTAATAGTTGGCCGCAGGGCCCGCGATCGGCAGGTACGCTAGCCCAAGCTCGGCATCGACGGCTGCGGCGAATCCCCACATGTTGGTGCCGCCGCGACCCTCCCAACCGTCGCCCCAGGTGTCGTTGAACGGCTCGCCGGCGCGCGGCACCGTCTGGAACTCCCAGAGCTTCGCGCCCGTGAGCATGTCGAAGGCGCGCGGGTTGCCCGGTGGGCCTTGCGGCACCTCGCCGCTCGCAGCGCCGATGATCGCGACGTTGGCGAAGATCGTGGGCGTGCCGCCGTACGGCACCCCGACGTCGGCGGCGCCGCCGACGCCGAAGCCGGCCGCGGGAGTGCCCGTCGCCGCGTCGAGCGCGATGAGATTCGCGCGGCTCATGAATAGGATGCGTGGCCCTGCGGTGCCGTCGCCGGGCCAATAGCTCACGCCGCGCGTCGAAGCCGTCGGCGGGCCGCCGCCCGGGCCGCCTTGCGGCGGCGCCGCGCCGGCGGGCGGCGCCGGCGGAGCGGGCAGCACGTATTCCCAGACGAGGGCGCCCGTGTCGCCGTCGAGCGCAACGACGCGATCGCGGCTCGGCATGTACATGATTCCGCCGACGACGATGGGCACTGCCGTCGAGTTGCCGCCGAGCTGATACGTCCAGCTAGACGTGAGCCCTGCGACGTTCGCGGCGGTGATCTCGGTGAGCGGCGAAAATCGGTTGGCGTTCAAGTCGCGGTTGATGAGCGGCCAGTCGCCCGGGGCGACGGAGGCGCCGCCGGCCGGCTGTTCCGCGGGTGTTGCTCCTTGCTGGTCCGGTGCTTCGCCACAGGCCGAAAGAGCGAGAGCGATGGCGACGGCGATCGGGCGATAGTGCGGGCGCATGAGTTTCCCCCCGTTCGTTCTTCTTCGCGATCCTTAGGCTGCGTACGATACACCGTGCCGGCGCCGACTACCGCAGTGCCGACGGCCCGTGCCGTGCCACCGGGCGGTTCTCGCGCCGCCGCCGACGGTCGTATACTGCACCGGAGGCGCCGGGGGAGGCGACACGCGCGGGCCGCACTCGGGCCGCGCCCTAACGAAACTTCGGTTGCATCTAGAGCGCCTGGCGACGACGCTGTATCGGGCCCGGCGGGCCTTTTTTTTGGAGGTTTGAGATGAGCGAGCGAATCTTGGGTTTGAGTCTCGTGGCGGCCGCGTTGGCGCTCGCGGGATGCTCGGAGTCCGCGCCGGCGGGCGACGGCCAACCGGCAGCGACCACGGCCGACGCGTCGGGCTGGCAGCATCCGCGCACGGAGTGGGGCGACCCGGACCTCCAGGGCATGTGGCCCATCATCAACCTCATCAGCACGCCGTTTCAGCGCAACGAGCAGTACGGCGATCGCGAGCTCCTGACCGACGAAGAGTACGCCGCGACGCAACAGCGTCTCGAGGCGCGCGATCAGCGCTATCAGGACGAGATCAAGAGCAACAAGATGGGTATGGGCCATTGGGCCGAGGCGAGCCACAACAACGACGCGGCTCGTCTGACCTCGCTGGTCGTCGAGCCCAAGAACGGGCGTTTCCCCGCGCTCACGGAGCGCGGCAAGGAGCTCGCCTCGAAGATGAAATCGAGCTGGAGCGCCACCGCGTTCGACAAACCCACGGACTTCGACACGTGGGATCGATGCATCACGCGCGGCTTGCCGCCGTCGATGTTCCCGTTCAACTACAACAACGGCATCGAGATCCATCAGGCCCCGGGTTACGTCATCGTGCGTCTCGAGATGGTCCACGAGGCGCGCGTGATTCCCGTCGACGGCCGCGCGCTGCTCGATCCTGCAATCAAGCACTGGATGGGCGAGTCGCGCGGTCACTGGGAGGGCAACACGCTCGTCGTCGAGACCACCAACTTCAATGGGCTAGGCGGCATGACCAACGTCGGCATTCCGGGCTCGCCGCGCGGCGACACGCCGACGACGACCAACATGACGATCACCGAGCGTTTCACGCGCACCGACGACGACACCATCCAGTACGAGATGTTCGTCGAGGATCCCGACGTGCTGACGCAGCCGTGGAAGGCGCGCTATCCGATGCAGCGCGACGACAGCTATCAGTTCTACGAGTACGCGTGCCACGAGGACAACACGGCGGTGCGCAACTTCATCGTCACCTCGCGCTACGAGCGCGCGCAAGCGGCGAAGTCGCGATGAACCGTCGCAGTGCCGCCGGCCGAGCCGGCATGTGGGCACTGCTCGCGGTGGGCTCGCTGCTCGGCGCGTGTGGCCACGCTCCGCAAGAGAGCGCCGCGGCTCCGTCCGCCGCAGCGTTCGGCGAGCCCGTGATGCTCGATTCGGGTCTCGTCGGCAACAGCGTCGAGTCGTCACCCGGCGTGCGCGCGTTCAAGGGCATTCCGTTTGCCGCACCGCCCGTCGGCGAGCTGCGCTGGGCTGCGCCCGCGCCGGTCGCGAAATGGGAAGGCACGCGCGACGCGAGCCAGTTCGGCAACGTCTGCATTCAGCCGGACGGGGCGGCCAGAGGGCCCAGGGGCTTGAACATCGCGGTCGCGCCGGGCTCGCCCCCGATGTCCGAAGACTGTTTGTATCTGAACGTCTGGACTAGCGCGGACACCGCAACGGAGCGTCTGCCCGTGCTGGTCTATTTCTTCGGCGGCGCCTTCACGGAAGGCGCGGGCTCGATACCACTTTATGACGGCGATGCGCTCGCGCAGAAGGGCGCGGTCGTCGTCACGATGAACTACCGGCTCGGGCCGTACGGTTTCTTCGCGCATCCTGAGTTGACCGCCGATTCGCCGCACCAGGCGTCGGGTAATTACGGTCTTGCGGACATGGTTGCTTCGCTGCGTTGGGTGCGGAGCAACATCGCGGCGTTCGGCGGCGATCCAAGCAACGTGACGGTGTTCGGTCAGTCAGCAGGTGCAATGGCGATCGGCTCGCTCGTCACGTCGCCCGAAACGAAAGGCCTGTTTCACCGTGCGATCGGCCAGAGCGGCTCGTGGATGGGACTCGGCCCGTCGCCCGCAATGACCGCGCGCGCGCGCGCGGAGGAGAACGGCAAGCGCCTCGCCGACGAGGCCGGCGTTACGACCGCCCCGCAGCTGCGCGCGATGTCGACGGCCGACGTAACGGCGAAGTTCCGCAGCGCTGGAATGATCGTCGACGGCTGGATCCTCCCGGAGGATCCGTCCGACGTGTTTGCGGCCGGCCGGCAGAATCCGGTCGACGTGCTCGCCGGCTCCAATAGAGACGACTTGTCGTTCGCTCCGCAGAACGCGACGCCCGAGCAATTCGAGCAGCGCGGGCGTGGGCGTTGGGGCGACCTCGCGGACCAGTACTTCCGCCTCTATCCGCATGCGAGTAACGAGGAAGCGAGCAAGTCGCAGGCCGATAGCTCCAACGACGGCGCGTTCTGGCACATGCGGTTGTTCGCGGACCATCAAAAGAAGCAAGGCCGGCAGGCCTGGCTCTTCTATTTCGCACAGAACCCACCCGGGCCCGCGGGACAGCCGCAGTTGCCGGCGGCGCACGCGTCCGAGATCCCGTATGCGTTCAACAACCTCGGCAAACCAGCGCTGTTCCCGGACCCGAGCGAGCCTGCGCTGTCGGCCGCGTCGGCGCCCGATCAGAAGGTCGCCGACCAGATGTCGTCGTATTGGGTGAACTTCGCGCGTTCCGGCGATCCGAACGGCGCAGGTCTCCCGGTGTGGCAGGCGCATCAGGTCGGCGCGAGCGACCGCGCCATCATTCTCGACGCCGAGCCGAGCTCGGAGCAGCTGCCGACGAAGCCGCGCCTAGAGCTGTTCGACAAGCTCTACGCGCAAATGCGCGCGGTGCAGTAGTCCTCCTCAACGCACGAGGCGTCTGAACTTGCCCGTGCGGTTGTAGGGGTCGCTGCCGGCGTCTTCGTCCGAAACGGCGATCTTGCCTTCGAACTTCAACGTCGTGGAATCGGCCTGCGCCGCGTCGCCTTCGTCGAGCTGTTCGCGGAGCTGTTGTTCCACGGCCGTCTGAACGAAGCCGTTCTCGGTGTGAGGTAGCGTCCCGGGCATCGCCGTTCTCCAAGCCGTGCCATGAAGTGCGCGGTCACGACGCAGTGTAGGGCGGCGTTGCGCCCCACCCGAGGTTCCCCGTCGGCTCGCAGCGGCCGTTCGTCGGCGGCGTGCCGTCCGTCGGCCGGCAACCGCCGCTCGTCGTTGGTGTATCGGGCGCGGGGCGGGCAAGAGAAGGTAGCCCCTCCGCGGAGGGATTCCGCACCAAACGAGTGCAGGATTACTTCCGTGGAGGGCTATCGAGCAGCTATCGGGCCGTCACTGCGGGGCGACGTTCCGGTTCTTGATGAGCCATTGGCCGTTGACGCGCACGAGCTCGTCGACGCCGCGGCCGGCGGCCGCCACGCGCACGGGCGTATCCGGGCCGGCGGCGCCGAACACGGTCATCCAATACGAGTCGTAGCGCGCCGCGTTCGGACCGGTGAACGTGATCTGGTGATTCGCGATCACGTGATACATCGGAGCGCTCGGCGTTCCTGCCGCAGCGCGCTCGTCGCGGCCTTTCTTGAGGTCGGCCACCATGGCCTTGAGATCGGCGCGGCCTTTGCGCTGCGTGTTGCCGCTGCCGAATGTGCCGTCCTCGGTGAACACGGCGGCGTAGCCGTCGGCGTCCATCGAATCGAGCGCGCGAACGTAGCGCCACATGAGCGCCTCGATGGTCGCGCGATCCTGTGCTTCGCGCAGCGCCGTCGCATCGTCGGCGAGCGCCGCAGGTGTCGCGCCGAGCGCGACCGTCGTCAACACCAGTGCCAGCATCGAGCGCATATCGTGTTCTCCTTGGTGACTTATTGATTCGCGCCGCCGAGCGCGAAGACAACGTACTGGCCCGGACCGGGGTCCGGGTGGCCGAGGCCTTGGCTGAACAGGCCGTTGCCGCCGACGGCGATCGCGATGTATTGCTTGCCGTTCACGGAGTAGACGGCGGGCACGCCTTCCGTCGCGGCCTGCAGGTCGTAGCTCCAGAGCACCTGGCCCGTGTCGGCGTCGTAGGCGCGGAACTTGCGGTCGGACGACGTGCCGAGGAACAACAGCCCGCCGCCCGTCGCGGCGACGCCGCCGCGCGGTGCATGACTGCCCGTGCCGGTGATGCCCCTGGCGGCCAAGCTCGCGACGTCGCCGTCGGGAACCTGCCAGAGGATCGTGCCCTCGTTGAGATCGTAGGCCGTGAGCTGCGACCACGGCGGTCCGATCGCCGACAGGCCCGTGCTCTGCTGAATCATGAAATCGACGGGCGCCGTGTAGGGAATGAAGTCGGGACCGGCGTTCGGCGGCGGCGCCGGAGGAGGGCGCGGCGCTCCGTCGCGCAACACGGCCGCTCCGGCGCCGGTTGGCGGCTGCGGCGCGCGCAGATTCGCCGTTGTCGGCAGCTCCTTGGAGACCACGTAGAGCCGCCCGTTGTGCGGGTCCACGGCCGAGCTGCCCCAGTTCGCGCCGCCGTTGTGGCCCGGCATCATGATCGCGCCTTGCAGGCTCGGCGGCGTGTACAAGCCTTCGTTGCGCGAGCTGCGCAGGATCTCGCGGACCTTGGCCTGATCCTCCTCCGAGATATACGGATTGATGTCGGCCTCGGTGAACGACTGGCGCGCGAACGGCGGCGGCGCCGTCGGGAACGGCTGCGTCGGCCAGCTCATCTCGCCCGGCGTGTCCGACTGCGGCACGGGGCGTTCCTCGATGGGCCACAGCGGCGCACCCGTAATGCGGTTGAAGACGTAGACGAAGCCCTGCTTGCTGGGCTGCGCGACGGCGGGAATCGTGACGCCATCGTGGACCACGGTCAGCAGCTTCGGCGCGGTCGGCAGGTCGTAGTCCCAGAGGTCGTGGTGAATCGTCTGGAAATGCCACAGCCGCTTGCCACTGCGCGCGTCGAGCGCGAGTAGGCTGTTGCCGAACAGGTTGTCGCCGTGACGGTTGCCGCCGTAGAAGTCGTAGCGCGCCGTGCCCGTCGGGATGTAGATGATGCCGAGCTCGGAGTCGACCGTGGACTCGCTCCAGTTGTGGACGCCGCCGTAGTTGCCGAGCCCAGCCTCGGGCCAGGTGTCGGCGCCGAACTCGCCGGGCCGCGGCACGGTGTGGAAGATCCACTGGAGCACGCCCGTTCGCACGTTGTAGGCGTGAATGTCCGCCGGCGAGGAGGCATACCCGCCGCCGCCCGCGGGCAACGACATGATGATGAGGTCCTCGAAGATGCGGCCGGGGTTGTTGGTTTGCAGCGGGCGGATCGTCGTGATGTCGCCGTCGAGACCGACGCGCAGGTCGACGCGGCCGTCGGCGCCGAAGCTCGTGATCGTGTCGCCGGTCCTGGCGTCGATCGCCGTCAAGAAGCCGGCGTTCAAGTAGAGCAACCGCTCGTCGGCGCCGTCCGGGCTGCGCCAGTAGCTCATGCCGCGCGTGCCCACGCCGCCTTCGTTCGCGTGCGTCCAGAGCTCCGCACCCGTCGTGGCGTCGAGCGCCACTATCTGTCGGCGCGCGGGGCGCGCCGTTCCGGGTTCACTCGCGAGCACGTACATCGTGTTGCCGACGATCAACGGGTTGAACAGGTAGTTGTCGCCCGTCGGGTAGGTCCAGGCGACCTCGAGCCTACCGACGTTGGTCTTGTCGATCTCCGCGAGCGACGAGTATTGCGAGGAATCGGCGCCCCCCAAGTACTGGTCCCAGGCGACGAAATCGAAGTTGCCCGCGGGCGTGGCCGCGGTCGCCGTTGCGGACTCTTCCGTGCCGGGCGTGCAGGCCGCGAGGCCGAGCGCGACGGCGATGAGCCACGACCTAGAGATCGGCTGCGCCGTGGCGCGAGCCGTGCCGGTATTCTCGTACATGGGTTGCTTCCCCCTGCCTCAACCCCCGAAAGACGTCAACGATACTACCAGCACGGCGCGCCCGTGCGGCAGTCCGCGCGGGTCAAGATTCGTGTGCTGCGGGCTGGCCCGGCGCGGCGCGGCGGGCTTATTCTGTTCTCATGAAGGCGAGGCAGTGGGTTCCCTTGGGCCTGGCGGCGGCGGCCATGAGCGCGGCCGCGGCGCAGGTGCCGGCGCCGCGCACGGCATGGGGCGACCCCGATCTCACCGGCACCTACACGAGCGACAACTCGATCGGCGTGCCGCTCGAGCGCCCGACGCGGTTCGGCACGCGGGCCGAGCTCGACGACGAGGAGTACGCGGCGCGCGTCAATGCCAACGAGGAGCAGATCGCGAAAGACCAGAACCCGCTGCCCGAGAGCGAGTTCTCCGCCGAAGATCCGTCGGCGATCAACGCGTCGCGCCACTGGCTCGAGCGGCCCGCCGTGCCGTCGCGCGCGACTTCGCTGCTCGTGGACCCGCCGAACGGGCGCATCCCGGAGCTCACGGCGGTCGGGCAGCAGCGTCTCGCCGAGCGCCGCGCGCGACGCGGGCGCGGCCTACCGGCCTCGTACACCGATTTCACGAGCTACGACCGTTGTCTCACGCGCGGCGTCGTCGGCTCGATGCTGCCCGTGATCTACGGTAACGGCACGCAGATCGTGCAGGCACCCGGCCTTGTCGTGATCCGCAACGAGATGATCCACGAGGCGCGCGTGATCCCGCTCGACGGCAGCCCGCACGCGGGCGCCGGTGTGCGCATGTGGATGGGCGACTCGCGCGGCCGCTTCGAGGGCGACACGCTCGTCATCGAGACCACGAACTTCACGAATCGCACGGGCCTCGGCGGCAACGGCAATGGCGCCGTGCACGGTGAGCAGCTCACGCTCGTCGAGCGGGTGCGCCGCGTCGATGCGGACACGCTGCGCTACGAGTTCACCGTCGACGATCCCGAGACCTACACGCAGCCGTGGACCGTGGCGTTCGATCTCGACAGCCGGCCGGGCTACGAGATCTACGAGTACGCCTGCCACGAGGGCAATTACGGCCTCGCCAACATGCTGAGCGCGGCGCGCGCCGAAGAGCGCACGGCCGCCGCGGCACAGCGCTGACCTCACGCCGCGGCTAGGCGTCGACTCCGACGGCCGCCTTAAGCTCCGCGAAGTGGCGGATGCGCGGTTCGCCGCCGAGCTCGGTCTCGTCGATCTTGCCGTAGCCGTAGCTCGCGAGCACGAAGCCGTAGCCCGCGGCACGCGCGGCGCGCAAGTCCTGGTGCGAATCGCCGACGAGCGACGAGGCCGCGGGCGGGATCCTAAGTCTCTCGGCGGCGACCTTGAGCGGCAACGGGCTCGGTTTTTTCTCCGGCAACGCGTCACCGCCGAGCAGCAGCTCGAAGCGGTCGCGGATGCCGGCGTAGGCGAGCAGGCGCTCCGAGAACGACTGGCGCTTGTTCGTGATGCAGCAGAGGCGGACGCCGTGCGCGCGTAGCGCATCGAGCGTCGCGACGACGTCGGGGTAGAGCCGGCTGCGCACGAACAGGTTGTCGCGATAGCAGGTGAGAAACGCCGCGAGCGCGACCTCGTGCCGCGGCTCGCGGGCCGCCGAGGGGCCGCGAGCGCTGATCGCGTGCCCGATCGCGCGCGCGATCAACGTTTCGAGCCCGTCGCCGATCCAAGCGCGCGTGAGCGCCTCGTCGGGCGGCGTAAGACCCTGCGCCGCGAGCGCACGACCTAAGCAGTGCGCGATGTCCGGGGCGGAGTCGACCAGCGTGCCATCGAGATCGATGGCGAGTAGCTTGACCTTGCGCTGGCTCAAAACACGCGCACGGCGATCTCGGCCGGGGCGGCGAGCAGCTCCTCGAGCTCCTTGTCGAGCTTGAGCAGCGTCAGCGAAGCTCCCGCCATCTCGAGCGACGTGCAGTAGTTGCCTACATAGTTGCGCACGATCTTGAGCCCGGCGGTCTTGCTGCGCAGCGCGGCCTTGCGATACAGCACGTAGAGCTCGCTCGGCGGCGTGCCGCCCAAGCCGTTGACCATGAGCGCGACGCGGTCGCCGCTCTTGAAGGGAAGGTCCTTGGCGACGGCGTCGAAGAGCTCGTCGACGATAGCGTCGGCGGGCTTCATTTTGTCGCGGCGGCGTCCGGGCTCGCCATGGATACCTACGCCGACTTCCATCTCGTCATCGCCGAGCTCGAAGATCGGCTTGCCCTTGGCCGGCGGCGTGCACGAAGTGAGGGCGATGCCCATCGAGCGGACGTTCGCGTTGACCTTCTTCGCGAGCGCGAGCAGGTCGTCGAGGCTGGCTCCCTTCTCGGCGGCCGCGCCGCAGGCTTTCATGACGAAGAAGTTGCCGGCCACGCCACGCCGTCCGACGGTCCACGTCGAGTCCTGCACGGCGACGTCGTCGTTGATGAACAGCGTGCGGACGTTCAGCCCGTCCGCCTCGGACAGCTCCTGCGCCATCTCGAAAGCCATCTTGTCGCCGGTGTAGTTGTTGACCAGCAGCAGCACGCCCTTGTCCGACGCGAGCAGCTTGACCGTCTCGTAGACGTAGTCCGTGGGCGGCGCCGCGAAGACGTCGCCGGGGCAGGCGCCGTCGAGCATGCCCCGCCCGACCGTCATGACGTGCGCGGGCTCGTGGCCGGAGCCGGACCCCTGGACGATCGAGACCTTGTCGTCCCGCGGCGCGTCCGTCCGCATGATCAGGTTGTACTCGGGCACGTACTTCAGGGTCTCGGGGTTGGCCAGCGCGATGCCCTTGAGCATCTCGGGCACGAACAGTTTGGGATCGTTGACGAACTTCTTCATGATGCCTCCTCCGGAGCGGTGGTGGGTTGGCTCGCGCGGTCCGGCCAGCCGGTGGCCAGCCGTTCGGCCATGACGGCGACGGCGACCGCGCCGGCGTCGAGGGTTCCGATGCTGCGTTCGCCCGTATAGGCGGCCCGCCCGCGCTTGGCGAGCATGTC
>CAZCZE010000002.1:0-54329 GCA_964503125.1 uncultured Gammaproteobacteria bacterium | reverse complement strand
AGAGGCCCTCCCGAGACCGTCGGCGCACAAGGAGGTGCGCCGACGAGCCCCAGGGATGGTCTTCCGGCGTGTCTCGGGAGGGCCTCTCTGTGGCGGCGGCGTCAGTCCTGCGATGAGCGCCAAAGCCCCTAAGCTCAAGGTCGCGCTGGTAGCAGGCGAAGCGTCGGGCGACACGCTCGGGGCGGGACTCATCGAGGCGTTGCGAGAGCGAGTGCCGGACGCGGAGTTCGTGGGGATGGCGGGGCCGAGGATGATCGCGGCGGGGTGCGAGCCGTGGTATCGGGCCGAGGAGATCGCCGTCATGGGATTCTTCGAGGTGCTGCCGCACTTGCGGCGCATCTTGAAGCTGCGGCGCGAGCTCGTCGGGAGAATCAAGGCGAGCGGCGTCGACGTGTTCGTCGGCATCGACGCGCAGGACTTCAACCGGCCCGTGGAGGCCGCGCTCAAGCGCGTGGGTCTAAAGACCGTGCAGTACGTGAGCCCGCAAGTGTGGGCCTGGCGCCAGTCGCGCGCCGCGACGATTCGCGAGGCCGTGGATCTCGTGCTCTGCGTGCTGCCGTTCGAGCCGCCGTTCTACGCGACCTACGGCGTCAACGCGAAGTTCGTCGGGCACCCGCTGGCCGACATGATTCCGCTGACCGTCGACAAGGCCGCGGCACGCGCGGCTCTCGGCCTGCCCGCGGACAAGCCGATTCTCGCCGTGCTGCCCGGCAGCCGCCGCAGCGAGGTATCGCGCCTGTCCGCGCCGTTCATGGCGACGACCGCGTGGCTTACGCAGCGCCGCCCCGATCTCGCCGTGGCCGTCGCGCTCGCGAGCGAATCGACGGCCGAGCTGTTCCGCGCGGCGACGGTCGGCATGGACTTAGGCCGCGCGCAGCTCGTCGCGCAACGTGCGCGCGAGGTCATGGCGGCGGCCGACGTGGTGCTCACGGCCTCGGGCACGGCGAGCCTCGAGGCCATGCTCTGCAAGCGGCCCATGGTCGTGGCCTACAAGATGGTGCCGCTGACCTATTGGCTCGTGCGCCGGCTCGGCGTCGCGAAGCTGCCGCATTTCTCGCTGCCGAATCTGCTCGCGGGCAGGACGCTCGTGCCCGAGTTCGTCCAGGGGCAGGTCGTTCCTAAGCTGCTCGGCCCGGCCGTGCTCGCCGCGCTCGATGGCACGGGCCTCGCGCCCGGCTGGTATGATGCCTTCACCGATATTCATCGGCAGTTGCGTTGCGATGCGAGCGCCTCGGCGGCGCGCGAGGTCCTCGAGCTGGTACGGGGAAAGCGGTGACCTTGAGTGGCAACCAATCGCTTGCGTTCGACGCCGCCGGCGACGACATCTGCGGCGTCGACGAGGCCGGTCGCGGGCCGCTCGCGGGGCCCGTCGTCGCCGCCGCCGTCGTGCTCGATCCCGCCGCACCGATCGACGGGCTGCGCGATTCGAAACTGCTGACCGCGAACGAGCGCGTGCGGCTCGCGAGCGAGATCCGGCGCAAGGCCAAGGCGTTCGCCGTCGCGCACGCGACCCACGACGAGATCGACGGCATCAACATCCTGCAAGCATCGCTGCTCGCCATGGAGCGCGCGGTGCTCAGGCTTAGGCTGGTTCCCCAGGTGGTGCGCGTCGACGGCCGGCACATCCCGGCGTTTCGTGGGCGGGGCCGCCTGTATCGCGCCGAGCCCGTCATCGACGGCGACAATCTCCTGCCGGAGATCAGCGCGGCCTCGATCCTTGCCAAGGTCTGTCGCGACCGCCTCATGCGGCGGCTGCATCGCCGCTATCCGCAGTACGGTTTCGACGAGAACAAGGGGTACGCGACGCCTAAGCACCTGCGCGCGCTCACGGCCTTCGGGCCGTGCGCGATTCACCGCGCGACGTTCGCGCCCGTGCGTGAGGTCCGGCCTGAGCATGCGCAATGACCGGCTTCGTTCACCTGCGGGTCCACACGGAGTATTCGCTCGTCGACAGCCTCGTGCGCGTCGATGCGCTCGTCGACGCCGTGGCCGAGCAGCGCATGCCGGCCTGCGCCGTCACCGACCAGGGCAACGTCTCGGCGCTCGTCAAGTTCTATAAGCCCGCGCTCGCGCGCGGCGTCAAACCCATCATCGGCGCCGACCTCTGGGTCGCCGAGTCGCCGACGGACAAAGAGCCGGCGCGGCTCACGCTGTTGTGCCAGAACCCGCAGGGCTTCAAGCGCCTGAGCGCGCTGCTCACGCGGAGCGCCGTGCAAGGCATCGTGGGCGGCCGCAACGTCGTGCTCAAGGAGTGGCTCAGCAGCGCCGCGCTCGAGGGGCTCATCGGCCTCTCGGGGGGGCAGCAGGGCGAGCTCGGCCGCGCGCTCGCGGCCGGGCGCGGCGCGCGCGGGTCGCAAGTGCTTGGGCATTGGACCGAGCTCATGCCGGGGCGCTTCTACGTCGAGCTCCAGCGGCTCGGCAGGGCGGCCGAGCAGACCTACGTCGCGCGCGCCGTCGAGCTCGCGGCCGCCGCCGAGGTGCCCGTGGTCGCGACCAACGAAGTCTGTTTCCTCGCGCGCGACGACTTCGAGGCGCACGAGACGCGCGTTTGCATTTCCCAGGGCGTGACGCTCGGCGATCCGGCGCGATCGCGAAGCTACAGCGAGCAGCAGTACCTGCGCTCGCCCGCCGAAATGGCGGCGCTGTTCGCGGATTTGCCCGAGGCGCTCGAGAACACGGTCGAGATCGCGAAGCGGTGCTCGCTAGAGGTCGCTTTAGGAAGCGTCTACCTGCCGGACTTCGTCGCCGACGACCGCACGCCGCCGCGCGAATACTTGCAGGCACGTGCGGCGACCGGGCTTACGCACCGGCTCGACGAGCTTAAGGTCGCGCCCGAGGCGGCTGCGCCTTACCGCGAGCGCCTCGCGCGCGAGATCGACGTCATCTGCAAGATGGGCTTCGAGGGTTACTTCCTCATCGTCGCCGATTTCATCAGTTGGGCGCGCGCCAACTCGATCCCCGTGGGACCGGGGCGCGGCTCGGGCGTCGGCTCGCTCGTGGCCTACGCGCTCGGCATCACTAATCTCGACCCGCTCGCGCACGGTCTCCTGTTCGAGCGTTTCTTGAACCCCGAGCGCGTCTCGCTGCCGGATTTCGACATCGACTTCTGCATCGACGGCCGTGACCGCGTCATCGACTACGTCGGCAAGCGCTACGGCCGCGAGCGCGTGGCACAGATCGCCACCTACGGCACGATGGCCGCGCGGGCCGTCGTGCGCGACGTGGGCCGTGCGCTCGGTATGCCCTACGGCTACGTGGACCGGATCGCGAAGCTCATCCCGTTCGAGCTCGGCATCACGCTCGACAAGGCCATCGCCGACGACGAGGAGCTGCGCGCCGTCTACCAGAAGGAAGAAGAAGTCCGCGGGCTCATCGATCTCGCGAAGCGCCTCGAGGGGCTCGCCCGCAACGTCGGCACGCACGCGGGCGGCGTGGTCATCGCGCCGCAGCCGATCACGGAGTACATGCCGCTCTATGCCGACGCCGACGGCCAGCTACTGACGCAGCTCGACAAGGACGACCTCGAGGCCATCGGGCTCATCAAGTTCGATTTCCTGGGGCTCAAGACGCTCACGATCGTCGACAAGGCCGTCGCGGCCATCAACGAGCAGCGTGCCGCGCGCGGCGAGCCGCCGCTCGACATCGATGCGGTTCCCGTCGACGACGCGAAGACCTACGAGTTGCTGCGCCAGTGCCGCACGACGGCCGTGTTCCAGCTCGAGTCGCTCGGCATGCGCGACTTGATCAAGCGGCTGCAGCCCGACCGGTTCGACGACCTCACGGCCATCGTCGCGTTGTTCCGGCCGGGACCCATGCAGATGGCCGACGAGTTCATCGCGCGCAAGCACCGCAGCGGCGGCGCGCCGCCCGACTATCTGCATCCGCGGCTCGAAGCCACGCTCAAGCCGACGTACGGCGTGATCCTGTATCAAGAGCAGGTCATGCAGATCGCGCAGATCCTCGCCGGCTACTCGCTCGGCGGCGCCGACCTGCTACGGCGCGCGATGGGCAAGAAAAAGCCCGAGGAGATGGCCGAGCAGCGCGGCGTGTTCCTCAAAGGCGCGACGGAGCGCGGCGTCGAGCCCGGCCGTGCGAACCACATCTTCGATCAGATGGAGACGTTCGCGGGCTACGGCTTCAACAAGTCGCACGCGGCGGCCTACGCGTTGATCGCCTATCAAACGGCGTGGCTCAAGGCGCATTACCCCGAGGCGTACATGGCCGCGGTGCTCACGGCCGACCTCGACGACACCGACCGGCTCGTCGTGCTCAAGGACGAGCTCAAGCGTATGGGCATTACGCTCGAGCCGCCCGACATCAATCGCTCCGTGCACGCGTTCACGGTCGCGGGCCCGAAACGCATCAGTTACGGGCTCGGCGCGCTCAAGGGCGTGGGCCCCGGCGCCGTCGAAGCGCTCGTCGCCGAGCGCGCGGCGCGCCCCTACACGAGCCTCATCGATCTCACGCGGCGCGTCGATCTCACGAAGATCAACCGCCGCGTGCTCGAGGCGCTCGTGCGTTCGGGCGCGCTCGATGCGTTCGGCGCCAACCGCGCGACGCTCATGGCAGGCGTGCCGAACGCGCTGCAAGCCGCCGAGCGCTCGACGCACGCGCAGGCCGCGGGGCAAACGGCGCTGTTCGGCGGCGACGAGCAGGGCGGGGGCCTCGAGCTCGTGCTCACGCCCGTGCGCGAATGGAGCAAGCGCGAACGGCTCGAAGGGGAGCGCGAGAGCCTGGGGCTCTATCTCACCGGGCACCCGTTCGAAGATTTCGCCGTGCATTGCAAGCACTTCACGAACGGCGCCATCGCGAAGGTGCTCGCGGCGTTACCGAACACAGCGCTGCCGTACCAAGTCCGCAAGGATGCGATCCTCGCGGGCGTCGTCGTCGACGTGCGGCGGCGCGGCAATCGCGTCTCGATCATCCTCGACGACGACACGGAGCGTATCGAGGTCACGATGTTCGACGAGGTGTTCGCGCAGTCGAAGCACGTGATCGCGAAGCACGCCGTGCTGCTCGCCGAGGGCCAGCTCCGCTGGGACGATTTCATCGGCGGCTGGCGGCTCACGGCGAAGCGCGTGCGCTCCGTCGACGAGGCGATCGAGGAGTACGCGCGCCGGCTCACGATTCGCTGGCCGAGCGATGCCTCCTTAAGCGCCGACTTCGTCCGGCAGCTCCAGCGAATCCTCAAGCCATTCACGCGCGGCAAGTGCGAGGTCTCGATCGAGTATCGCGCCAACGGCGCGGAAGCCTCGCTCACGCTGGCTGAGGCCTGGTCGGTGCGCGTGACGCGGGAGCTACGCGACCAGCTCACGCGCGTCTTGGGCGACGACAGTTACCTGATTCACTACCCAAGACACTTTCGCTAGTAGCGAATGTTTTAGCGGACGGCTCGAACGGGTGGGATTTAGGTCGGTCGAGAGCAAAGTCTCGACGCTCCAGCCACCGTCTACAAACGACCCGTTGCGGCCGTTTTGCAATATGCGTTTCCGCGTGACTGCTTCGTCATCGACCACTGACGCTAAGTAAAGAACCGTGGCCAGAATGTTCTCCTAGAGTGACGTTTGCGTTTGTCGGCTCTGGCCCTTAGCCTGACGCAGTGGGCAAGGTTTGGGGCCTGCGCTCGAGGTCGAAAAATCTTCCCCGGAACCACCTTGAATCACCCAATGAATTGCGGGAGAAAACCTATGAACAACCGACGCGTATCGCAAAGTACGCTTCTACCAGTGGACGGTCCCCGATCGTGGTGCGCACGAAAGCCGCTCCTCGCGGCGGCGTTTCTCGTGATGATCGCACCGCTCGCGGCCACGGCCCAGTTCGTGACGGGGTTGGCGGGGGGGTCGGGCAGCGCGGTCGGTCCCGGCGGCGCGCTATTCGTCACGGAGGGTGCTGCTGGCAGGGTCTCGCGTGTGGATCCCCGCACCGGCGATGTTACGACGTTCGCGAGCGGTTTGCCGCCGTCGATTGTCGGCATCGGCGGTGCACACGACCTCGCATTCATCGGCTCAACCGCGTACGTGCTCGTCACTCTTGTCGGTTCCGACGTCGGTGGCAGCAGCGTCGTCGGCATCTACCGAGTGGACGGCCCGTCGAGTTTCACCGTCATCGCGGACATCGGCGATTTCTCTCTGGACAATCCGCCGAGCACGGACTTTTTCATTCCAACTGGTGTGCAGTACGCGATCGAAACCTATAGAGGCGGATTCCTCGTTACCGATGGGCATCACAACCGCGTCTTACGAGTCACGCTCGATGGCGAGATCAGCGAGTTCATCACGTTCGGCAACATCGTGCCCACCGGCCTGGCGGTGGCGGGCAACACGGTCTACATGACCCAGGCGGGTCCGGTCCCGCACTTGCCAGAGAACGGGAAAGTCGTATCGTTCACGCCGTCGGCAGCCTTCACGGAAGTGGCCTCCGGCGTGCGGCTCGCCGTCGACGTCGAGTTCGGCCGCGGTCGCACGCTTTACGCGCTCTCGCAAGGATTCTTCCCGCCGGGCAACCCTGAGGGTTCACCGGCGTCGCCGAACACCGGCGCGCTCATGCGGGTGAACGCGGACGGTACGGCCACGGCCGTTGCGAGCGGTCTGGACCGGCCGACTTCGGTCGAGTTCATCGGGAACACCGCCTACGTCGTCACGTTCCCTGGCGAAATATGGCGGATCGACGACGTCGGGGGTCCGCCGTTCGGCAAATCGAAGTAGCGCCGGCAGTCGTAATATCGTCAAATCGAGTAGGTCGCGGGGTTACCCCCGCGGCCCTCTCACGCCACCGTACATGCGGTTCGCATGTCAATGCGCCTGACCAAGAGTCTGGCTCGTTCCACTTCGCCCATCTCGTAGCAAGTGATGGAATACTTGGGCGGACCCCCCCGGGGCACTCACACACACGAGCCTTGACGGCGCGCACGATCTCGATCTGCTCGAGGAACGTCAGACAGAATCGATTTCTTGGAGGGTGGCAAACCTCAGAACCAGGTCGCCCGATTACACCAGAGGAGGCCGCGACGCTTACGGAACGATTCGGCTGCAGTGGAGCGATAATGCAGTGACCGCAAATGGCCGGAGAACGCCAGATGCCCACGTCTCTCAAGATCGTTCCTCAACGCGAAGAACGACTTCGGGAACGGTCATTCACGGCTCGACCGCGCTATGCTCGCCAGGAATGGGCAGATCGACCCGCTGCGGCCATTGATATTTTGTGCGCATTTCTTGGCTGCATGGATCACTGTCCAAGATAAATCAAACGAAAAGGCAGGGGGAAATCATGAACAAATATGGAAGTCTATGTTTAGGGGTGGTGTTGATCGCGTTTTCTGTTCCTGCAGCCGCCCAGGATTGGTCTCCGGCGCAGCAGGAAGTATGGGAGTTTGAAAAGGCCTGTTGGCGCGACCGCACGCCAGAATTTGTCGACAAGTGCTTCCATTCTGACTTTCAGGGCTGGGGGGTCGGGAGCACAGTTCCGACTAACAAGGCCGACCGAGGAGTGACGTCTGAACGGCGCCGGGTTACCGAAGACAACGTATACCTTTTCCTGAAACCGATCGCTATCACGGTCCACGGCGACATGGCGACTGCGTTGTACATCGCGACCTTCACAGCTAAAAACAAAGTGACCGGAGAGGAGAAAACCGTCACGGAGCGGTGGACTGACGTGCTGGTCAAGGATGGCGGGAAGTGGTTCTGGATCGCTGACCATGGTGCGGATATCTCGATGAACTGAGGCGTGCTCTCGTCAGCTTAGGGCTCTGATCCAAGGCTCGGAACGTCGCGAAATGGTCGAAGCAGGCCTTTTGGCTCGTCGGTCATTAGGCGAGCGAGAGGTCGTGATCGTCGACGACGACTAGCGGCCGCCGTCTTTGGACCGCCACAGCCGGTCGTCGAACGAGAAGTGCTCTTGCCTCACTGCGAGGCGCCCAAACTGCGCGTGGCCGACGTTCAAGACGTAGTTGGCCTCGCGCGGCACGAGGACCGACGGAACGACGAGCGCGAGCGTACGGCCGCCATGCAGCCAGCGGCGGCCGACTTCTTGGCTTGCGCCAAACGCTCGCGGTGGCCGCTCGCCGTCGTGGTGCGTGAGACGCACGCGGGGCGGTAACTCGATCGTGCAGAGAACGAAGCGCATCGAGCGTGCCTCGAGCGTCAGATGAACGAACGTCTCGAGGATCGCGAGCGCGCGCGACGCGGACGCGTAGACGACAGCCGCACCCGGCGGATTCCACCGGCCGCCGTAGAGCCGCGCACCTTCACCGGACAGCGCCTCGCGCGTGCGCTCGCCGCGCACGAGCCGATAGACAACCGTCATGTATAGACGCCGAAGTCGATGCGGCGAAGCAAAGTTTCGACTTCGTCCGCACCGGCTTGTGTGACCAGCAGATCGAGCGGCACGGCACCGCCGAGCGCGGGCTGCGCCCGGCGTAGCCATTGCATTGCGTTGCCGGCGCTTTCGAGCGCCTCCTCGGCAACGGCCACGACCTTCGATAACCGGTACAAGCGATCGCTCGTGGTGGGATCCAGCTTCGCGCGCGCTGCGCGCGCTCGGCGCAGCGTAGCCTCGCCCATGCCGAGCAGCCGCGCTAGCTCGGCGTCCGTCAGCGCCGCATGGGTCTTGATGTTGTCGACGGCGCCGAAATCGAGCCCGGCGAGGATTCGGTCGTGCCAGCGGTCCGTCTCACGCACCTCGTCCTTTGCTGCGCCGAGCAACGTGGACAGGCGGCGGCGATAAGTTCGTCGGCTCGCGCTCATTTGAGCGGGATCGTACGCTCATTCGAGCTGACCGGCGACACGGCAATCGGGCTGCTCGCGGGCCTCGAGTTCGATGGACGGGCGGTCCGACTCCGCGGCCGTATAGGTGAAGCTCTTCGCGCAGTAGCCCTAGGGAGGCGCCCGCGCTCGTGCAGCAATCGATCCTTGTGTTTCCATGTTATTTCAGCGTGTTACGACCGATTTCCTTCGCTGACGCCAGCGTCACGCGCTGCCGTGCCTTGTGTACCCCTAGTTCACATGGTACATAGCCGCCATGGAAATCGTTCTGGACCTCGAAGCCGACCTTCCGCTGTTCGCGCAGCTCATCGCTCAAATCAAGCAAGCCGTGCGCTCGGACGAGCTGGCACCCGGCGATCCATTGCCGTCGATCCGGCAGCTCGCGACCGATCTAGAGGTCGACAAGAAGACGGTCGCAAAGGCCTACCGGCTGCTCGAGCGGGACGCAATCGTTCAGAGCAAAGGTTATCGGGGCACGTTCGTGCACAGGGATGCGAAGGCGGACCGCGACGTCGATCTCAAAGCCCTGGCCATCGAGCAGCTCGAGTCTGCCGTGTCCACGCTCAGGCAGGCCGGGGTAACGGATTCCGAGATTCGCATCGCGTTCGGAGCCGTAATGAACGGTAAGAGCGAATGAGGCACAGCCAATGACGATCGATCACTTTCTCTATGTCGTCCTGCTCGGTCAGGTGCTGGTCGTTTCGCTCTACGTGCCGAGCAAGATCCTGCGACGCGCACGTGTTCTGATCGAGACTCATCCGCCTTCCGAGTTCCCGAAGCTCTATCCGGTGCCGATCGCGACGATAGAGCGAATGCTGCGCGTCTACCGCATCGCGAACCTAGGTCTTGCCGTGCTGGGCCTCGCACTGCTCGCGGCGGCTTGGCTCTACGGCTACACGATCGACCCTGCATGGCAAGGTGGGGACGTTCCAATGCCCAACCCCTACCCGATCGCCTTGGTCTACACGGTCTTGCAGATGCTGCCGACTTTTCTCTTCGGACTCTTGGAGCTCCGCTACTTCAAGCGCATGAGAGCAGCGGCGCGCGCCAGGATACGCACGGCGGAGCTCAAGCCCCGGCGACTCTTCGATTTCGCCTCCCCCGTACTGCTCGGCACGGCGGTGGCGGTGTACGTTGGCGTCACCGCGTCGCTGCTGCTTCTCGGGGAGTTACCTCGGGGCGCGGTCGTAATCGCGGGACTGGAGATAAGCAGGCGCGCGTTCATGGTCGCGACGCTGACGATGTGCCACGTCGTCGTGGCAGGCTGCTTGGTGTGGGCGCTCTATGGGAAGAAGCTGGACCCGCATCAGACTCACGAGGACCGCGCGCGAATGATCCGGTCGTGGTGGCGACACATGCTCATAGGAAGCATTTTGTTGAGCGCGTTCTTTGGGATCGTGATCGTGCTGCTCGAGCTCAGGCTGTCGCACTATGTGCCGCTCCTCATTAGCCTGTTTGCGCAGGGCATGATCGTGGTTCAGACGGGGAAGTTCTGCATCGTCGCTCCGTTCGGCCAGGAGAGCTTCGAGGGTTACCGGGCCGCTGCGACTCGGGCGACCGCGATCGCGACTCACAAGTGGGCCTGACATAGTGGACCCGTTGGTTGTCTCGGTGTTGAAGGCTGCCGGCACCGCCGAACCCACCGGAAGGAAGGCGCAATGAAACTCAAAACGCTCGTTTCTTTGACTCTCTCGACGGTTCTGTTCGCGCCGGCGGCGTGCGACCGGGCGCAGGATCTCGACAGGCCCGCGTGGCAGCAAGTGCGTGATGTTCCGCACGGCGTCGTGCAAAGGCTCGAGTACCAGTCGAAGTCGATCGACAAGGCACGCGCGGCCGTCGTTTACCTTCCACCGGGCTACGACGGCGGCACTGATCGCTATCCGGTCCTCTACCTGCTGCATGGCGCGGGCAGTGACGAGTCCGTCTGGATCCAGCGCGGGCAAGCAAATGTGATCCTCGACAATCTGATCGCTGATGGCGAGCTCGATCCGCTCGTCGTCGTCATGCCTCACGGCTTTACGAACCGGGTCCCAAACGACGAGCGGCCCCGCACGGCCGGCGCCTACAAGACCGAGATGGAAGAGTTCGCGGTCGATTTCGTCAGGGACCTTGTTCCGCTCGTCGAGTCGCGCTACCGCGTCGTCGCCGACCGCGCGCATCGCGCGATTGCGGGCAATTCGATGGGCGGCGGCCAAGCCTTGGGCCTAGGGCTCACGCATCCGGAAATGTTCAGCAGCGTTGCGAGCTTTAGCGCGGCCATGCAGATCGCCAACAGCCCTGCCTGGGGCGGCATCGATATGGACGCGGCGCTCGCTAACGCCGACGCGATCAACGAGCTCGACATGCTTTGGGTCGGCTGCGGCACCGAGGACACGCTCTTCAACGTCAACAAACGATTTTCGGATCAGCTGACCGAGGCCGGCGTCGAGCACACGTTCCGCGCCACGCCCGGCGCGCACACGCGGGCCGTCTGGAGCCGCTATCTGCACGAGGTTGCGCCGCAGCTATTCTAGAGCTGGGGAGCCTAGGAGAAACAAAGCACCTGCTCGAGGACTCCTGTGGCTACGTGCTGGGCGTTGTGGTCAATGGCCCCGAAAGGGTCGTTGTTCTAAACGAGTTTGGCCTCTCGCGCCATCCGCGGCTTGATCGAATTCATTACCCTGGTAATATGACGCCATGAGTACACCGTACTCCAAGGTTACCGCCCAGGGCCAAATTTCGGTTCCAGCCGAGATTCGGCGAAAGCTCGGCGTCGGTCCGGGATCCGTGCTCGAATGGGATGCCGAAGGCGAGCACGTGATCGTGCGCAAGGCTGGACGCTACTCATCCGAGGACGTTCATCAAGCGCTATTTGCCAAGGCGCCGAAGCGAAAGGCTTTGGGCGAGCTCAAGAAGGGTATAGGCCGCTACGTCAAAGCAAAGCATGCGCGCCGTTGATACGAATGTCCTCGTTCGTCTGGTTGTGCGCGACGATGCCCGGCAAGCAGTGTCGGCGGAGGCGTTTGTCGCCAAGGGGGCGTGGGTCTCGCACTTGGTATTGGCTGAAACCGCCTGGGTGCTCAGCGAGGTGTACGAATTGCGCGCGGCCGATGTAGCGAAGGCCATCGGGATGTTGTTGCGCCACAAATCGATCACGCTCCAAGATGGCGATACCGTTGCCGCTGCATTGACACACTTCATCAGCAAGCCGTCGCTTGGATTCTCCGATTGCCTGGTGCTGGAAACAGCGCGCAAGGCGGGCCATTTGCCGCTCGGGAGTTTCGATCGCAACCTGAGCAAGCTGGAAGGCGTGGAGCGACTGAGCGGATAGGCAGATATTCCGCCAACGTCGCGGAATTAGAAGGTGAAGCTTGTCACCCGCGAGGCTGTCCGGGTAAGGTGCGTCCTTCGCCGTCGCGCGGGTGGCTATGGATCTGAAGTTCCTCGAGTTCGAACAACCGATCGCGGAGCTCGAGGCGCGCATCGAGGCGCTCAAGTTCGTCGGCGAGGACTCGGAAGTCAACATCAGCGAGGAGATCGCACGGCTCAGGATCAAGAGCGACTCGCTGACGCGCAGCATCTTCTCGAACCTCACCGCGTGGCAGATCGCGCAGCTCGCGCGCCATCCGCAACGGCCTTACACGCTCGACTACATCGAGAAAGTGTTCAGCGATTTTCAGGAGCTGCACGGCGACCGCATGTACGCCGACGATCACTCGCTCGTCGGCGGCCTCGCGCGGCTCGACGAAGAGTCCGTCGTCGTCATCGGTCATCAGAAGGGCCGCGACACCAAGGAACGCGTGTGGCGCAACTACGGCATGGCGCGCCCCGAGGGCTATCGCAAGGGACTTAGGCTCATGCACCTCGCCGAGAAGTTCGGTCTGCCGCTCATCACGCTCATCGACACGCCGGGCGCGTATCCCGGCGTCGGCGCCGAGGAGCGCGGGCAGAGCGAGGCCATCGCGCGCAACTTGTTCGTCATGTCGACGCTGCGCGTGCCGATCATCGCCGTCGTCATCGGCGAGGGCGGCTCGGGCGGCGCGCTCGCGATCGGCGTCGGGGACCGCGTCCTGATGCTGCAGTACGCCATCTACTCGGTCATCTCGCCCGAGGGCTGCGCGAGCATCCTTTGGAAGAGCGCCGACAAGGCCGAGCTCGCGGCCGAGGCCATGGGTATCACGGCCGAGAGGCTCGCGAAGCTCAAGCTCGTCGACGACGTCATCGCCGAGCCGCTCGGCGGCGCGCACCGCGACCCGCAAACGATGGCGGATGCGGTCAAACACTCGCTCGCGCAGACGCTCGCGACGTTGCAGAACGTGCCGATCGAGTCGTTGCTCATTCAACGCCGTCAGCGGCTCGCCGGCTACGGAGTTTTCAAAGAGGGCTGAGCCCCGGCGACGCCGGAGCTTACGCGGCGCGCCATGGTGAGCGACGAACAAGAGCGACCACCGTCCGACCGCGGGCCGTTCCTGGCGGCGTTGCGCCGCGTGCTCGAGGCTTGGGCCATTACGGCGCAACCGGAGCGCATCTCCGTGGCGTTGAGCGGCGGCCTCGACTCGAGCGTTTTGCTTGCCGCGCTCAAGCACCTCGATTTCGGCCCACGCCTGCGCGCGCTGCACGTCGATCACGGCTTGCATCCCGACTCCGGCAAGTGGAGTGCCCATTGCGCCGCGTTCGCCGCGGGCTTAAGCGTCGAGCTCGTCACCAAGCGCGTCGTCGTCGAGCGCGACAGCGGGCTGGGGCTCGAAGGCGCGGCGCGCGAAGCGCGCTACCGGGCGCTCGGCGAATCGCTCGCGGCCGGCGAGTGGCTGCTCACGGCCCATCACGCCGACGACCAGCTCGAGACGCTGCTGCTGCGCCTGCTGCGCGGGACCGGCGTGCGGGGCTTGCGCGGGATCTTGGCCTTCGAGCCGTTCGCCGCGGGCGCCCTGGGCCGCCCGCTGCTCGGCTGCACGCGCGACGAGCTCGCAGCCGAGGCGCGCGCGTTCGGTCTCACGTGGCTTACGGACCCTTCGAATGACGAGACTCGCCACGACCGCAACTACTTGCGCCTGCGCGTGCTGCCGGCGCTGCGCGAGCGGTGGCCCGCAGCCGCCCACCAGGCCGAGCGGCTGGCCGCGCAGATGGCCGACGCGGAGCAGCTGCTGGAAGCGATCGCGGCCGCCGACGCCGAGCCGCTCGCGGCGCCATGGTGCCTGCCGCGGGCCGTGCTCGCGGCGCTCGACGCGGCGCGGCAGCGCAATCTCGTGCGCCATCTCGTGCGCCGGGCGGGTCTAGGGATCGTGAGCGCTAGGAAGATCGACGAGCTCCGCGACGCGCTGCTCGGCGCGCGCCCCGGCGCACAGCCGCTCGTGCGGTGGCCCACGGGCGAGGGCCGTGTGTTTCGCGAGGCGCTCCATCTGCTCGCGCCGCTGGCGCCGCCGTCGCCGCCCGAGCTCGAGGCGTCGGTCGCCATCGGGGCCGGCTGGTCGGGCTCCGAGGGGCGAGTCGCCGTCGTGCGTGCGCGCGGCGCCGACGGCCTGCCCGAGTCGTGGCTTACGCGCGGGCTCACGCTACGGTTCCGCGGCGGCGGCGAGCGCTTCAAGCCGCGCGGCCGGGGCCACCATCACACGCTGAAGCACTTGTTCCAGGAAGCGAGCGTCGTGCCGTGGATGCGCGCGCGCGTGCCGTTGCTCTATCGCGATGCGGAGCTCGTGGCCGTCGGCGACCTCTGGGTCTCGAGCGCGGTCGACGCGGTACCCGAGAGCGAGCCGCGCTGGCGCGTCGAGTGGACGCCGACGTCGCCCGTGCTCGCGCCGGGACCGCGTTAATCTCTCGTGGGGCTGGTGAGCCGGGGACACTTTTAGTACTCTGCAATACCGTCTCGATGTACCAAGCGCTCAACTTCGACGGCCGGACGACGGCTTCCTCAGGAAGCGGCGCCCGGCCCTCCCGGTTTTGACATGACGCGATTCATCTTCATCACGGGCGGGGTCGTATCCTCGCTAGGTAAAGGTATTACCTCGGCCTGCCTCGGCGCGATCCTCGAGGCCCGGGGACTCAAGGTCCGCCTGCTCAAGCTCGACCCGTACATCAACGTCGATCCCGGCACGATGAGCCCGTTCCAGCACGGCGAGGTCTATGTCACCGACGACGGCACGGAGACGGACCTCGACCTCGGCCACTACGAGCGGTTCGTGCACACGCGCACGAACCGCATGAGCAACTTCACGACGGGCAAGATCTACTCGAACGTCATCGCCAAGGAGCGGCGCGGCGAATACCGCGGCGCGACGGTCCAGGTCATTCCGCACATCACGGACGAGATCACGCGCAACGTGCTCGCCGGCGCCGGCGACGCCGACGTCTGCATGGTCGAGATCGGCGGCACGGTCGGCGACATCGAATCCTTGCCGTTCCTCGAGGCCATTCGCCAGATGGGCGTCGAGCTCGGCCGCGACCGGGCGCTGTACATCCATCTGACGCTCGTGCCGTTCATGGCCGCGTCGTCCGAGATCAAGACCAAGCCGACGCAGCACTCGGTCAAGGAGCTGCGCTCGATCGGCATCCAGCCCGACGTGCTCGTGTGCCGTTCCCAGCAGGCCTTGCCGCGCGAGCAGCGCGCCAAGATCGCGCTGTTCACGAACGTCGAGGAGCGCGCCGTCATCTCGGCCGTGGACGTGGACGACATCTACAAGATCCCGATGCTGCTCGCCGAGCAAGGGCTCGATAGCTACGTCGTCGACAAGCTCAAGCTCGATGCGCGGCCCGCGGACCTCTCCGAGTGGCAGGCCGTCGTCGCTGCCAAGGCGCATCCCGAGGCCGAGGTCACGGTTGCGATGGTCGGCAAATACGTCGATCTGCGCGACTCGTACATGTCGTTGACCGAAGCCCTGCGGCATGCGGGCATCCGCACGCGCACGCGCGTCAAGATCCTGTACATGGAGTCCGAGGACATCCAGACCGAAGGCACGTCGTGCTTGAACGACGTCGACGCGATCCTCGTTCCGGGCGGCTTTGGCGAGCGCGGCATCGAGGGCAAGATCGCGGCCGTCAAGTTCGCGCGCGAGAAGAAGGTGCCGTATCTCGGCATCTGCTTAGGTCTCCAGGTGGCCGTCATCGAATACGCGCGCAACGTCGTGGGGCTTACGGGTGCCCATTCGACCGAGCTCGACCGCGGCACGCCGCATCCCGTGATCGCGCTCATCACCGAGTGGCACGACCGGGACGGCTCGCTCCAGGAGCGCACCGCCGCGTCGGACTTAGGCGGCACGATGCGCCTCGGAGCGCAGACCTGCTACGTCAAGGACGGCACGCTCGCGAAAGCCATCTACGGCGCCGCGGAGATCTCGGAGCGCCACCGCCACCGCTACGAGTTCAACAACAACTACACCGACCGGCTCGCCGAGGCCGGGCTCGTGTTCTCGGGCTTCTCGCGCGACGGGCTCGTCGAGCTCATCGAGCTGCCCCAGGCGCGCCACCCGTGGTTCTTCGCCACGCAGTTCCACCCGGAGTTCACCTCGAATCCGCGTGACGGCCACCCGCTGTTCACGAGCTTCATCACGGCGGCCCGTTCCTGCCAGGGCCTCAAGCTGCCGCGAGTCGCGAGCGCATGAGGCTCGCCGGGTTCGAGGTCGGCCACCAGACACCGCTGTTCCTCATCGCCGGGCCTTGCGTCATCGAGAGCGAGGCGCTCGTGATGACGACGGCCGAGCGCTTGAAGGCCATCACCAGCCGGCTCGCGATGCCGCTCGTCTTCAAGGCCTCGTTCGACAAGGCCAACCGCAGCTCGATGGGAAGCTTCCGCGGCTTAGGTGTCGAACGCGGCTTGCGGATCCTCGAGCGCGTGCGCCAGGACCTCGAGGTTCCCGTGCTCACCGACGTGCACGAGGACTCGCCGCTCGACGAGATCGCCGCCGTCGTCGACGTGCTCCAGACCCCGGCGCTGCTCTGCCGGCAGACGGATTTCATCGTCGCCGTCGCGAGGCAGGGCAAGCCCGTGAACCTGAAAAAGGGCCAGTTCCTTGCGCCCTCCGAAATGCAGAGCGTCGTCGACAAGGCGCGCTCCACGGGCAACGAGGCGTTGCTCGTCTGCGAGCGCGGCGTGTCGTTCGGCTATCACAACCTCGTCGTCGACATGCGCGCGCTCGCGATCCTGCGCGCCACGCGCTGCCCCGTCGTGTTCGATGCGACGCACGCCGTGCAGCTGCCCGGCGCGCAGGGCGACGCATCGGGTGGCGAGTGCAAGCACGTGCCGGTGCTGGCCCGCGCCGCCGTCGCCGCCGGCGTCGCGGGGCTCTTCCTGGAGACGCATCCCAACCCTGAGGCCGCGCTCTGCGACGGCCCGAACGCGTGGCCGCTCAACCGCGTGCCAGCATTGCTCGAGCAGCTCCAGGCGATCGACGCGCTCGTCAAGGCGCGGCCCTATCTCGAGACCGAGCTTCATCGCGTGCACTAGCTTGGGAGAGCTGTCGTGAGTGTCATCAAGGACGTCGTCGGCCTCGAGGTCATCGATTCGCGCGGTAACCCCACCGTCGAGGCCGAGGTCGTGCTTGCGAGCGGCGCGCGCGGTCGAGCCGCCGTGCCGTCGGGCGCTTCGACGGGCTCGCGCGAAGCGCACGAGCTGCGCGACGGCGACCAGAAGCGCTATCTCGGCAAGGGTGTGACCAAAGCGGTCGCTAACGTCAACGGCGAGATCCGCACGGCCGTTTTGGGGCTCGACTCGGGGAAGCAGCGCGATCTCGACCGCCGGCTCATCGAGCTCGACGGCACGGCCAACAAGGCGCGGCTCGGCGCCAATGCGATCCTGGCCGTCTCGCTCGCCGCCGCGAAGGCCGAGGCCGCCGAGCGCGGCGTCGCGCTCTTCGAGCTGCTCGGCGAGGGTAAGAAGACGTACACGATGCCGCTGCCGATGATGAACATCATCAACGGCGGCGCGCACGCCGACAACAGCGTCGACGTCCAGGAGTTCATGATTCTGCCGGTGGGCGCGCCGACGTTCGCCGAGTGCTTGCGCTACGGCGTCGAGATCTTCCACGCGCTCAAGGCCGTGCTCAAGGCCAAGGGCTTGAGCACGGCCGTCGGCGACGAAGGCGGGTTCGCCCCCGATTTGGGCTCGAACGAGGAGGCGTTGCAGACGATCGCCACGGCCGTCGAGAAAGCCGGTTACGAGCTCGGCCGCGACGTCTACTTAGGTCTAGACGTCGCGAGCTCGGAGCTCTTCGCGGGCGGCGCCTATACGCTCGAGTCCGAGGATCGCAAGTTCACCTCGGCCGAGTTCGCCGACTTCCTCGCGGGGCTCGTCGAGCGCTACCCGATCGTGTCGATCGAGGACGGCATGGCCGAGAACGACTGGGACGGCTGGGCCACGCTGAGCCGCCGCCTGCGCGACGAGATCCAGCTCGTCGGCGACGACCTGTTCGTGACGAACACGGCGATCTTGAAGCAGGGCATCGAGCGCAAGATCGCCAATAGCATCCTCATCAAGCCGAATCAGATCGGCACGCTGACCGAGACGCTCGAGGCGATCGACATGGCCGTCAAGGCCGGCTATTCGGCCGTCGTCTCGCATCGCTCGGGCGAGACCGAGGACGCGACGATCGCCGACATCGCGGTCGCCACGGGCGCGACGCAGATCAAGACCGGGTCGCTGTGTCGGTCGGACCGACTTGCCAAGTATAATCAGCTGCTTAGGATTGAACGTGCGCTTGGGGTTAAGGCGAGGTTCGATGGGGCGAGGGCGTTTCCCGTTTCGCTCTAGTGCGCGCGAGGGCGCGGAAGCGCCCTCGCGCCGCCGCCAAGGGAGCTAGATGCGCTTCGTGATGATCGTGCTCGCGGTGGTGCTCGTGCTGCTGCAGGCAAGATTGTGGTTGTCGAACGGCGGCCTGCGCGAGGTGTGGCGCCTCGAGGCCGAAGTCGTGCGTCGCACGGAGGACAACGAGCGCTTGGCCGTGCGCAACACCGCGCTCGAGGCCGAGGTGCGCGACTTGAAGCAAGGGCTTGCAGCCGCCGAGGAGCGTGCGCGCACGGATCTCGGCATGATCCAAGCCGGCGAGACGTTCTATCAAATCGCTCCGGCGCCGCCGCGCGTCGAACGCTGAAAGGCCGAAACGGCGCGCGGTCGCCGCGATTCCAGGGAACGGCAGTTGCGAATCCTTCTTTCCAACGACGACGGGTACCAAGCGCGCGGGTTGCGCACGCTGGCGGAGCACTTGCGGGCGATCGCCGAGGTCATCGTCGTCGCGCCCGACCGCAATCGCAGCGGCGCGAGCAACTCGCTGACGCTCGAGACGCCGCTGCGCGTCGAACGCGTCGACGACAACCTCTACTACGTCAACGGCACGCCGACCGACTGCGTGCACATCGCGATCACGGGGCTGCTCGAGCGTGAGCCCGACGTGCTGATCTCCGGCATCAACCAGGGCGCCAATCTCGGCGACGACGTGCTCTATTCGGGCACCGTGGCCGCGGCCATGGAAGGGCGGTTCCTCGGCATCCCGTCGATCGCCGTATCGCTCGTGCTCGCGGGCCGGGAGCACTACGCGACCGCGGCGCAGCTCGTGCGGCGCCTCGTCGAGCGCAACGTCACCGATCCGTTGCCGACGGACGCGATCCTCAACATCAACGTCCCCGATCTTGCGCCCGACGAGCTCAAGGGCGTGCGCGTCACGCGGCTCGGTTTTCGCCACAAGTCCGAGCCGGCGGTCAAGGCGCTCGACCCGCACAACCGACCGATCTACTGGATCGGTCCGGCCGGCGCGGGTCAGGACGAGGGCCCGGGCACCGATTTCCACGCCGTGGCGTCGGGCTACGTGTCGGTCTCGCCGATCAAAGTCGACCTCACGGCCCATGCGGCGCTCGCGAAAGTCGCGACCTGGTTCGAGCGCTTCCAATGAACGGCCGCGAGCGCAACGGCATCGGCATGACCTCGGCGCGGACGCGCGACCGCCTCATCGAGCGCCTCAAGGAGGAGGGCATCAAGAACCCGGCCGTGCTCGACCGCATGCGCGCCGTGCCGCGGCACTTGTTCGTCGACGAAGCGCTCGCGAGCCGCGCCTACGAAGACACGGCGTTGCCGATCGGGTTCGGCCAGACCATCTCGCAACCGTACATTGTCGCCGCGATGACGGAGGCTCTCATCGACGGCCCGAAGCTCACGCGCGTGCTCGAGATCGGCACGGGCTGCGGCTACCAGACCGCGGTGCTCGCGCCGTTCGTGCAGCACATCTACAGCGTCGAGCGCATCCAGCCGCTGCTGCAGCGCGCGCGCAGCATACTCGCCGAGCTCAAAGTAACGAACGTGAGCTTGCGGCACGCCGACGGCTGGCACGGCTGGCGCAGCCAAGCGCCGTTCCAGGGCATCATCGTCGCCGCCGCTCCCGAGGACGTGCCGCCCGAGCTCTACGAGCAGCTCGACGAAGGCGGACGCATGATCATTCCGATCGGCGCGCGCGGCAAGCAAACGCTGCTGCGCGTGACGCGCGTCGGCAACGAGTTCGAGCGCGAGGAGCTGCTGCCCGTGAGCTTCGTGCCGTTCGTCGCGGGTACCGACACGTGAGCCGGACTCGCTCGAGCCGCCGCGGATCGGTCTTCGTGCTCGCGGCGGCGCTCGCCGCGACCGCTTGCACGAGCACGCGCTCACCGTATCTGCTGCGCCGCGACGAGATCCCCGTGCACGTCGTCGAGCGCGGCGACACGCTCTACAAGATCGCCTGGCAGCACCGCGTGGATCAGCGCGACCTCGTGCTCTGGAACGGGCTCGCCGATCCCGACGAGCTGCGCATCGGTCAGCGCGTACGCCTCGTGCCGCCGCGGGGCTACGTCGCGCCGCCGCCAGTGCAAGCCGCGAATGGCTCCGGAGCCGCGCGCCCCTCCGCCGGTACCGGCGCCTCCGCGCCACCGCGTGGTCAACCAGAGACGCGTCCGCGCGCGGCCGAGAATCGCCCGGCGCCCGCGCGCGCGCCTGCGGTCACCGCACGCGCGTGGACCTGGCCGACCGAAGGACGAGTCGTCACGAGGTTCGGCGCGAGCGACGGCATCGCTTCAGGTCTAGCGATCGGCGGCCGCGAAGGTCAGCCCGTGCGCGCCGCGGCCGCGGGCCGAGTCGTCTATGCGGGCGGCGGTCTCATCGGCTACGGCCAGCTCGTCATCATCAGGCACGACGAGACGTTCCTCTCCGCCTACGGCCACAACAGCAACCTGCTCGTGACGCAAGGCCAGGACGTCGCCCGCGGCGCGACGATCGCGCTCATGGGCCAGGGTCCCGGGCGGCAGCCGCGCCTGCACTTCGAAATCCGCCGCAACGGCGTGCCCGTCGATCCTCTACTCTTCGTCGACGCACCTCGCTGAACGCTCAACAGATTTCTCCCCGCGCGCGAAGAGCCCCTCCCGAGACCGTCTGCGCACAGGGACGTGCGCAGACGAGCCCCAGGGATGGTCTTCCGGCGTGTCTCGGGAGGGGCTCTTCGCGCGCGGGGAGAAATCCGGAGTGAGACCTAGGGGTTGAAGAGGGCGGCGACGACGCGGCGGCGCTCGCCGAGCAGCACGTTGAAGGTTCGGCACGCGGCCGGCGTGCTCATGAACTCGAGGCCGACCGAGCGCGCCGCGAGCGCGGCCATGAGCTCGACGTCCGGCAGCGTGCGCTCTTGCCCCAAGCCGACGAGCACGATCGTCGGCTCGAGCGCGAGCGCGGGCGCAAGATCGGCCTCGGTCAATGCGCTCGGCGCGACGCTCGTCCACGCCTCGACGATGCGCTCGGCGCCGATGATGACGTTGCCTGCGATCCACCGATCGGCGATGCGCACGCGGCCCGGTTCCCAGGCGCGAATGAAGTGGAGGGCGTTGTCCTCGCGAGTGAGCTGCATGAACGCGAAATCCCGTGCTCGGCGCATGATACAGGACGCGCCGCGCGCCGCTGGCGCAGAGCCCGCCGTGGTAGTATCTGCGCCGCTCACCGCACACGGCCGCCGAGAGAATGGAACCGAATCAGATCGCCCCCGCCATCGTCGCGCTCAAAGAGCGTTCCGCCGCGCTGCGGAGGTATCTTTGACTATGACGCGAAGCGCGAGCGGCTCGAGGAAGTCAACCGTGAGCTCGAGAACCCCGCGGTCTGGTCCGACCAAGAGCGCGCCCAGAGCCTAGGCCGCGAGCGCGCAGAGCTCGAGGCCGTCGTCGCTACTCTCAACCGCGTCGCGAAATCGCTCGACGAGGCCGACGAGCTCCACGAGCTCGCGCGCGAAGAGCAGGACGACAGCACGCTCGTGGACGTCGTAGGGCAAGTCGAGGGCGTGACCAAGGAGCTCGAGCTGCTCGAGTTCCGCCGCATGTTCGCCGGCAAGATGGACTCGCACAACGCGTTCCTCGACGTGCAGGCGGGCCAGGGCGGCACCGAGGCGCAGGACTGGGCCGCGATGCTGTTTCGCATGTATCTCAAGTGGGCCGAGCGGCACGGTTTCACCGTCGACGTGCTCGAGGAGTCGGCCGGCGAGGTGGCCGGCATCAAGAGCGCCACGATTCACGTGCGCGGCGATTACGCGTTCGGCTGGTTGCGCACGGAGACCGGTGTGCACCGGCTCGTGCGCAAGTCGCCGTTCGACTCGGGACATCGCCGTCACACCTCGTTCGCGGCCGTGTTCGTCTCGCCCGAGATCGACGACGACATCGAGATCGAGCTTAATCCCGCCGATCTCCGCGTCGACGTGTTTCGCGCGAGCGGCGCGGGCGGCCAGCACGTCAACAAGACGGAATCGGCCATCCGCATCACGCACGAGCCGACCGGCATCGTCGTGCAGTGCCAAAACGAGCGCTCGCAGCACAAGAACCGGGCGACCGCCATGAACCAGATGCGCGCCAAGCTCTACGAGCTCGAGGAGCAGAAGCGCAAGGAGCAGGCGCAGATCGTCGAGGACAGCAAAGCCGACATCGGCTGGGGCAACCAGATCCGCTCGTACGTGCTCGACCAGTCGCGGGTCAAAGATCTGCGCACCAACCACGAGAGCGGGCAACCGCAGCACGTGCTCGACGGCGATCTCGACGATTTCTTGCAAGAGAGCTTGAAGCAGGGGCTATAAGAGACGAGCGATGGCGGACAACGACGAACCTGAGAATCGACTCATCGCCGAGCGGCGGGCCAAGCTTAAGCGGCTGCGCGAGGCGGGCAACGCTTTCCCCAACGATTTTCGGCGCGATGCGCTCGCCGACGAGCTGCTCGCGGCCTACGGCGCGCACAGCGCCGAGTCGCTCGCGGCCACGCCCGTCACGGTGCGCGTCGCCGGCCGGCTCATGGTCAAGCGGGTCATGGGCGGCACGACGTTCGTCAAGCTCCAGGACCGGTCGGGCCAGATCCAACTCATGGTCAGGCGCGACCGTGTCTCCGAGCCGGTCTATGCGGAGCTCAAAAAGTGGGACTTGGGCGACATCGCGGCGGCGCGCGGCGAGCTCATCAAGACGAAGACGGGCGAGCTGTCCGTCGACGCCGCCGAGCTCAGGCTGCTCGCAAAGTCGCTGCGGCCGCTGCCGGAGAAGTGGCACGGCATCGCCGACGCCGAGACGAAGCTGCGGCAACGCTATCTCGATCTCATCATGAGCGAAGAGACGCGCGAGGTGTTTCGCCGCCGCAGCGAGCTCAGTCGTTTCGTGCGCGCCTTTCTTGACGCGCTCGATTTCACCGAGGTCGAGACGCCGATGATGCAGCCGATCCCGGGCGGCGCGACGGCGCGGCCGTTCGTCACGCATCACAACGCGCTCGATGCGACTCTGTATCTGCGTATCGCCCCCGAGCTCTATTTGAAGCGTCTGCTCGTCGGCGGCTTCGAGCGCGTCTACGAGGTCGGGCGCGTGTTCCGCAACGAAGGCTTGTCGACGCGCCACAACCCTGAGTTCACGATGCTCGAGCTCTACCAGGCGTACGCGACCTATCGCGACGTCATGGCGCTCACCGAGAACCTGGTGCGCGGCGCCGCTCAGGCGCTCACGGGCGGCACGACGGTCGAGTACCAGGGTGCGCGCTTCGATCTCGCGCCGAAGTTCGCGGAGATCACCGTCGAAGCCGCGCTCGAGCGCGCGAACCCGGAGCTCGCAGGGCGCGTGCGCGACCGCGCGGCGCTCGCGACCGCGTGCTTTGCGCACGGGATCGACGTGCGGCCCGAGTCAGGGGCCGGCAAGCTCCAGTACGAGCTGTTCGAGAAGACCGTGGAGACGACCCTCTTAGGACCCGTGTTCGTCACGCAATATCCGGCCGAAGTATCGCCGCTCGCGCGCTGCAACGACGCCGATCCGCTCGTCACGGACCGGTTCGAGCTCTTCATCGGCGGCCGCGAGCTCGCGAACGGCTTCTCCGAGCTCAACGACCCCGAGGAGCAGGCGGCGCGATTTCGCGCGCAGGTCGAAGCGAAGGTGGCCGGCGACGAGGAGGCGATGTTTTTCGACGCCGACTACATCCGCGCGCTCGAGCACGGCATGCCGCCCGCGGGCGGGTTGGGTCTCGGCATCGACCGGCTCGCGATGCTGCTCACGAACTCGCCGTCGATCCGCGACGTGCTGCTGTTTCCGCAGCTCAAGCCCGAGAGCTAATCCGCCGGCAAAGCGAACGGCAGCGGCAGCTCGCGCAGCGGCTCGCCGTCGCACGTCAACGTCGCGCCCACGGCGGCGTGCTCGACGACGGCCAAGAGCTCGCAACCCGACGCCGCGGCCGCGCTGCGGACGACTTCGCCGACCGTGGTACCCGCGGCCTGCACAGTCGCGCCGACGGCGGGCGGTGCGCCCGGCGCGGCATAACGCCGTGCACGGCGTTTCACGCCGCCCAAGTTGTGAACGCGCGCGATGATTTCCTGCCCCGGATAGCAGCCCTTGTCGAACGAAACGGCGCCGAGCGCGTCGAGGTTCAGCATCTGCGCGACGAAGCGGTCGGCGACGGCGCTCGTGATCGCGGGAATGCCGAGGCGGATCTCGGCGAGCGCTACGGCGCGGTCGCTCGCGATCTCGAGACCGGCCGCGAGCGGCGCGAGCGCGGCCGGCCCGCCCAGGACTTGCCAGTACGCCGGGCCCACGCGGACGAAGCCGAGCTCGCCGCGGCGCACGAGCCGGCTCGGCGGCGTGTCGGCGGCGACCCCGCGTTCAGCGAGCCAGCGGTCCGAGTCGCCGAGCAGCGCCGCGACGCCGACGTCGGTCGCGAGCTCGAGCGTCACCTGCGCGCGCAGCACGAACATGCGCAGTTTTGTCAGCAGCCCGTCGGCGCCGTCGCGCGACGTCACGAGCAGCCAGCGGTCGGGCCAGCGACAGACGCGCAAGATGGCGCGCACGCGCCCGCGCGCGTCGGCCCAACCCGCGAGCGGCGCGTGCGTCGGATCGAGCTCCGCGACGGCCTGGCTCAGCTGCCCGTGCAGGAACGCCGGCGCGTCGGCACCGCGCACTGCGAGACAAACGCTGTCGCTCGGTGCTGCGTACTGCAAAGCCATGGACCGGTCCGTCGTCGCGCGTGAGGGCGCCGCGGAATTCCGCGGCGCGCAAGCCCTTCGTAGTGCGGAGTCTAGGGGTTTCTGGCAAAATTTGCCGATGCCCGATGAGAGTGGTTCAAGGCCGGCCGCCGTAGCGGCACCGGCGCCGCGGCCTCGTGCCGACGCGCCGCGGCCGCAGGCGCTGCCGGCCAGCCAACTCAAAGCCACCTTGAGTCGCGAGATCGGCGGACCGAAAGGTCCCGAGCCGACGCGTTTCGGCGACTGGGAGCGCGCGGGGCGCTGCATCGATTTCTAGCGAGTTTGGGAGAGGGGCGAACAATGCACGGAGTTCAGCGGCCGCTGTCGCCATACTGGATCTATCGCTGGCAGATCACGATGTGGCTGTCGAGCCTGCATCGGATCGCGGGGCTCCTGCTGTCGCTCGGCGCCGTCGTCCTCGCGGTTTGGCTCATCGCTCTCGCCAGCGGTCGTGAGTCGTTCGACCCGGTGGCGGCGATCGTCGGCGCCGTTTGGTTCAAGCCGCTGCTCGTCGGCTGGACGTTCTGTTTCTTCTATCACCTCTCGAACGGTGTGCGGCACCTCGCGTGGGATGCCGGTTACGGGTTCGACGAGAAGCACATTCACGCGAGCGGCTGGACCGTCATTCTCGTGACGGTCGCCGCGACGGCGCTGTTCTCGTACGCCGCGATCTTCTAGGGGACATGCCGATGAGCTTGATGACCCCGTTGAATCGCGTCCTCGGACTGGGCACGGCCAAGGGCGCCGCCGAGCACTGGTGGCTCCAGCGCGTCACGGCCGTCGCGCTGCTGCCGCTCGGCGTCTGGTTCGCCTTCGCGCTCTTGACGTTGCGCGCTTTCGACTACGCGTCGGTCACGGCATGGGTGCAGGAGCCCGTCACGAGCATTTTGCTGATCTTGCTCGTCGTGGCCGTCGGTTATCACTCCGCGCTCGGCGTGCAGGTCGTCGTCGAGGACTACGTCACGGGCAAGGGCAGCAAGGCGGCCACGCTCATGGCGTCGACGCTCGCGCACTTCGGACTCACCATCGCGGCCGTGTTCGCCGTGCTCAAGATCGCGTTTGGACCCTAGGGAAATGGCGAAAGAATACGAATTCATCGACCATAGCTACGACGTCGTTGTGGTCGGTGCGGGCGGCTCGGGTTTACGCGCGGCGCTCGGCCTGGCGGAGCAGGGGCTCTCGACCGCGTGCGTGAGCAAAGTCTTCCCGACGCGCAGCCACACGGTGGCGGCGCAGGGCGGCATCAGCGCCGCGCTCGGCAACATGGGCGAGGACGATTGGCGCTGGCACATGTACGACACCGTCAAAGGGTCGGACTGGCTCGGCGATCAGGACGCGATCGAGTACATGTGCAAGGAGGCGCCGGCGGCGGTCGTCGAGCTCGAACATTACGGCGTACCGTTCTCGCGCACCGAGGACGGCCGCATCTATCAGCGCCCGTTCGGCGGCATGACGACGCGCTTCGGTGAGGGCATCGCGCAGCGCACGTGCGCGGCCGCGGACCGCACGGGCCACGCAATGCTGCACACGCTCTACCAGCAGTCGCTCAAGCACGCGGCCGAGTTCTTCGTCGAGTATTTCGCGATCGATCTCGTCATGGAAAACGGCGCGTGCTGCGGCGTCGTCGCGCTCGACATGGCGACGGGGCGGCTGCACCGGTTCCGTGCGCAGATGGTGATTCTCGCGACGGGTGGCTACGGGCGCGCGTACTTCTCGTGCACGGGCGGCCACACCCAAACGGGCGATGGCAACGCCATGGTCCTGCGTGCGGGGCTGCCGCTGCAAGACCTCGAGTTCGTGCAGTTCCACCCGACGGGCGTCTACGGCGCCGGCATGCTGATCACCGAAGGCGTTCGCGGCGAGGGCGGCTACCTCACGAACTCCGCGGGCGAGCGCTTCATGGAGCGCTACGCGCCGAACGCCAAGGACTTGGCCTCGCGCGACGTCGTGAGCCGCTCGATCACGATCGAAATTAGGGAAGGCCGCGGTGTCGGGCCGCACAAGGATCATGCGCATCTCCATCTCGAACACTTGGGGTCAGAGGTCATCGAGGAGCGCCTGCCCGGTATCGCCGAAACAGCGAAGATCTTCGCGGGCGTCGACGTCACGAAGGCGCCGATCCCGGTGCTGCCGACCGTGCACTACAACATGGGTGGCATACCGACGAATTATCATGGCGAGGCACTGACGCTCGACGCCAACGGCAAGGACCGCGTCGTGCCCGGGCTCATGGCGATCGGCGAGGCGGCCTGCGTGTCGGTGCACGGCGCCAATCGGCTCGGCTCGAACTCGCTCATCGATCTCGTCGTGTTCGGCCGCGCCGCGGCGCGGCGCTGCGGCGAGGTCATCGAGCGCGGCTCGCGGCCGAAAGCGTTTGCCCCCGGCGCGGGCGACGAGGCCGTCGCGCGCCTCGACAAGCTCCGCAATGCCAAGGGCAAGACGTCGACGGCCAAGATCCGGGTCGACATGCAGCGCGTCATGCAGAATCACGCGGCCGTGTTCCGCACCGGCGAGTCGCTCGCCGAAGGCACGGCGAAGCTCGAGCAGGTGTTCGCATCGTTCGCCGACGTCGGCGTCAGCGACCGCACGCTCGTCTGGAACACCGATCTCATCGAGACGCTCGAGCTCGACAATCTGCTGCTCCAGGGCATGGGCACGATCAAGTCGGCTTTGAACCGCACCGAGAGCCGCGGTGCGCAAGCGCGCGAGGACTACCCCGAGCGCGACGACGCGAACTGGCTCAAGCACACGCTGTGCTGGCTCGATGCGCGCGGCGCGGTGCGCTTCGCCTACCGCCCCGTGACGCTGACCACGCTGACCGACGAAGTGAAACCGATCCCGCCAAAAGCGCGGACGTACTGAGACCCAAGGAAGCACGATGGCGCAGTTCACGCTACCAGCGAACTCGAAGGTGAAACCCGGCAAGAACCACGGCGGGGCCGCGGGGGCGACCAACGTCAAGCAGTTCAAGATCTACCGCTACGACCCGACGTCGGGCGAGAACCCGCGCGTCGACACCTACGACGTCGACATGGACAACTGCGCGCCGATGGCGCTCGACGCGCTCATCAAGATCAAGAACGAGATCGATCCCACGCTGACCTTCCGCCGCTCGTGCCGCGAGGGCATCTGCGGCTCGTGCGCCATGAACATCGACGGCCTGAACACGCTCGCGTGCCTGAAGCCGATCGCGGACTGCAAGGGTGCCGTCAAGATCTATCCGTTGCCGCACCTGCCCGTCGTCAAGGACCTCGTGCCGGACCTCACGACGTTCTACGCGCAGTACGCGGCCGTGAAGCCGTGGCTCGAATCGCAGACGCCGCCGCCGCCCGATCGCGAGCGGCTGCAGTCGAAAGAGGATCAAGAGAAGATCGACACGCCGTCGGCGTGCATCCTCTGCGCGTGCTGCTCGACGTCGTGTCCGAACTACTGGTGGAACGGCGACCGTTTTCTCGGGCCGGCAGCATTGCTGCAAGCGTATCGCTGGATCGTCGACAGCCGCGACGAATCGACGGGCGAGCGTCTCGACCAGCTCGACGACGCGTTCCGTCTCTATCGCTGCCACACGATCTTGAACTGCACGCAAGCGTGCCCGAAAGACTTGAACCCCGGCAGGGCGATCGCCGAAATCAAAAAACTGATCGCGGAGCGCCGCCTCTAACCCCCTCGGCGCTTCGCGGGATTTCCATGACCGGTTCCGATGGACGTTAGGCTCGCTAAGCTGCGCTGGCGGTGCCGGCGCGGCATGCGCGAGCTCGATGCTGTGCTGCAAGGGTTTCTCGATGCCGAGGCGGTGCGGCTCAGCGACGCAGAAATCGGGTGTTTCGAGGGGATTCTCGAGCTGCCGGACCCGGTGCTGCACGCGTATCTATTGGGGCGCGATGACCCCGACGACGCCGCAACCGCCGCTCTCATCGAACGGATTCGGGCCAGCGCTCGAGCTTGAGCCGCGGCCGTCGCGCCTGCTGCGCGCCTGGTGGTGCGCGCTGCACGCGGTGCTCGTCCTCGCGGCGTGTCTCGTGGGCTGGCCGTGGCCAGTCAAGCTACTCGCCGTCGCGCTCGCGCTGGGTCATGCGTGGTGGCGCCGGCCGCGTCCCGCGGCCACGTCGCTCAGCGTGGCCGCAGACGGTTCATGCCGCGTTCGGGAGTGGGGCCCCGAGGTACTGACCCTCACCGATCGGACCCGGATTGCGCCATTCGTCCTCGATCTTCGGCTCAGGAACGGTCCCGCGCCCCGGCGCCTGCTGTTGCTGGCCGACCAGCTCGATCGCGACGCCTGGGCGCGGCTATCGGCCATTCTGCGGCGAGCTTCGGTCAAATAGCGTACTTAAGATCACGGTTCGGGGCCGGTCTGCGGGAACTGCGGTAAAATACACAGGCCAAAGAGACGAGTTCCGCGCCTGGCGAACTTTTGGTGCAAGCATGGGGTCTACCGAGCAGCGTTTAACAGGGCAGGCCGAACGACACCCTACAGGAAGTGGGGCCGCGGACCTGGCCTTGATCCGACGCGTGCAGCAGGGCGACAGATCGGCGTTCGATCTGTTGGTGGTCAAGTACCAGCACAAGATCGTCAAGCTCATCATGCGATACGTCCGCGACTCGTCCGAAGCCCTCGACGTGGCCCAGGAAGCGTTCTTGAAAGCGTATCGGGCCGCGCCTTCGTTTCGCGGCGATAGCGCGTTTTATACCTGGCTCTACCGCATCGCGATCAACACGGCCAAGAACCACCTCGTCGCCTCGAGTCGCAAGCCCGTGAGCTACGACTTCGACACCCAGGACCCCGAGCAGTCGGGCATCATGAACGAGCTGCGCGAGCTCGATACGCCCGAGGCCCTCGTGCAAACCGAGGAGATTCGCGACACGATCAACCGCGCGATTCAGGGCTTACCCGAGGAGCTCAGGACGGCGATTCTGCTGCGCGAGATCGAGGGTATGAGCTACGAGGAGATCGCGGAGACGATGGAATGCCCCGTGGGCACCGTGCGCTCGCGTATCTTTCGCGCTCGCGAAGCGATCGACAAAGCGCTCGCGCCGTTGCTGTAGAGCCAAATCACGAAGCCGCCAGCCATCATGACAGAGCAGATCAACGACCAGATTTCCGCGTTCATCGATAACGAGCTTCCGGGGCACGAGAGCGCATTGCTCGTGCGGCGGTTCGAGCGCGACTCCGAAGCGCGCGCCCTTGCGATGCGCTACACCTTGATCGGCGCAGCACTGCGGGGCGAGCTGCTCGAGCCGCATCCTTCGGTATTGCGGCAGCGCGTGGCGGCTGCACTTTCGGGAGCCGCGCCCGCCGTCGCGAAGGGCAAGCAACGTCAGTCGCCGCGATTCGGCGCGCCGTTGCTGCGCATCGGCATCGCGGCTGCCGTGGCCGTCGTCGCCATCGGCACGCTGCGCTCGTTGAATGACGTTGCGCTCCCCACGAGCGTCGGCGCGCCGCCTCTCGACGCTCCGCTCTTGGCTCGCGACGTGCCGGAGCTCCCGAGCTACATCGTGCCCGAGAACACCGATCGAGCGCGCACCGTCGTGCCGATCACGCTCACCACCTATCTCATGCACCACAGCGAGTACGCGTCGCAGTTGGCGCGCACCTCGGTGAGCTCGAACGTCGTCGGCGCCGCCGCGGCGCGCGTCGATTCCGATCCTGCGCCGATGGCCACCAAGCCCATGCCCGTCGACGAGCAGCAAGGCGCGGAGCCGCAACGATGACGTCTCGGGCGGATCTGGCGTCCAGGTTATCGCTCGCGCTCGCGTTCGCGCTCGCGTTGGTCGGCGGCTCGGCTGCGGCGCAAGAGGCGCACGACTGGCTCGATCGCATGAGCCGCTCCGTCGAGGAGCTCAACTACCGCGGCACCTTCGTGCATATTTTGGGCGGCACCGCCAAGCCGCTCTACATCGTGCATCGCAACGCCGACGGCCAGAGCGGCGAGCGAATCCTCTCGCTGAGCGGCGCCGGCCGCGAGATCGTGCGGCAAGGGGATATGGTGCAGAGCATTCTGCCCGACCAGCGCGTCGTGCTATTCGAGACGCGTAACGACGTGAGCCCGCTCGTCTCGGCCCTGCCGAGCGACGGCGCGGAGCTCGAGCTGCACTACGAGATCACGCTCGGCGGGCGGGATCGTGTCGCGGATCGCGCGGCGCAGATCGTAGAGATCAAGCCGCTCGACGAGTTTCGCTACGGCTACAAGCTATGGCTCGATCGCGAGACGGCGATGCCGTTGCAGTCGCAGCTCGTCGACGAGCAGGGTGGGCTCGTCGAGCAAATCATGTTCACGGAGATCGAGGTGCCGGCCGACGTTCCGCCGGCTGATCTCGAGCCCACGATCGACACGACGGGGTTCACGACGTTGCGCGCCGCGGAGTCGACGACGCTCGCGGCGGAGATTACCTGGCGCGCCATCGAAGTGCCGGGCGGGTTCAGGCTGTCGGTCAGGACGACGAGCCCCATGGCCGGGTCCGACACGCCCGTCGAGCATCTCGTGTATTCCGACGGTCTCGCCACGGTATCGGTGTTCATCGAGCCGCCGCGTATGCAGTCCGACGTCGCCGAGGGCTTCTCGAACGTCGGCAGCACGAACGCGTACACGATAACGTTGAGCGGCCGGAAGGTGACGGCGATGGGCGAGGTGCCGCGCCAAACCGTGCGCACGATCGCGACGTCGCTCGTGGCCGAGTAGCGAGGCCGTCATTTCGTCTTCAGGCTGTAGCGCGCTCGGTGTCGTCACGGCGTCCGAGGCAGGTCGCATCACGATCGAGCTTACGGCCCCGCCGCGCTGCGCGGGCTGCAACGGCGCTTGCTTCTGGTATCGACGCCGCTCGCCGGAGACGTTGTCGCTGCCGTGCGAGTCGCAGTTTGCCGTCGGCGTCGCCGTCGATGTCACGCTGCCGGAGCGCCACCTACTGCTTGCCGCGACGCTCGTCTATGGGGTGCCGCTCGTCGCGCTGCTCGCGGGCGCCGTCATCGGCGCCGCATGGTGGCGTTCCGATCTCGGCGCGGCCGCGGGCGCCGCGTTGGCCGTCGCCGGCGCGGTGCTCGCCGTGGTGCTGCTGCGCCGGCGACTCGAGAGTGCGACGCTCGCGCGGCTCGTCGTCCGGCTCGTCGATCGGGCGCCGGCATGAAGCTCACGCTCTACGGTCGGCCCGAGTGCCATCTCTGCGAGGCCCTCGTCGCCGAGCTCGTCCCCCTGCTTCGCGACGGCGTGACGCTCGACACGGTCGACGTCGACAGCAGCGTGGCGCTCGAGCGTCGCTACGGTCTTCGGATCCCGGTCCTCGCAGCCGGCGACGTCGAGCTATCGGGCTATCCGCTCGACCGAGACCGCGTGCGGCGCTTTCTCGACTCGCTGTAGCGCCAAGGGCGCTACGGCGGCGATACCGCTATAATCCGCGCCGCCGCCGGGAGGCGGCACGCCAATGCCCATGGACCGGATCCGCAATTTCTCGATCATCGCGCACGTCGATCACGGCAAGTCCACGCTTGCCGACCGGCTCATTCAAGCTTGCGGTGGCCTCGCGGCGCGTGACATGCAGGCTCAAGTGCTCGACTCGATGGACCTCGAGCGCGAGCGCGGCATCACGATCAAGGCGCAAAGCGTCGCGCTCAACTACAAGGCGCGCGACGGAGTCGACTACCAGATCAACCTCATCGACACGCCGGGTCACGTCGATTTCTCCTACGAAGTGTCGCGATCCCTGGCCGCCTGCGACGGCGCGCTGCTCGTCGTCGACGCCGGACAGGGCGTAGAGGCGCAAAGCGTCGCCAATTGCTACACGGCCATCGAGCAGGGCCTCGAGGTCCTCCCGGTCATCAACAAGATCGATCTGCCGACGGCCGATCCCGAGCGTGTCATCAAGCAAATCGAGGACATCATCGGCATCGCGGCCAAGGACGCCGTGCTCATCAGCGCCAAGACGGGCCTCGGCGTCGACGAGCTGCTCGAGCGCATCGTCGAGCGCATTCCGCCCCCGCGCGGCAGCGAAACGGCGCCGTTGCAGGCGCTCATCATCGACTCGTGGTTCGACAGCTATGCCGGCGTCGTGTCGCTCGTGCGCGTCGTCAACGGCATCGCGCGCGCTGGGTCGCGCATCGTCGTCCATTCGACGCAGCGCAAGTACGAGGTCGAGCGCCTCGGCGTGTTCACGCCGCGCGCGTCGGAGCGCACGGAGCTCAAGGCCGGCGAGGTGGGGTTCCTCATCGCCGCCATTCGCGAGATCAACGCCGCGCCCGTCGGCGACACGATCGTCGACGCCAACGTGCCGAATGTGGCGGCGCTGCCGGGGTTCAAGAAGATCCAACCGCGCGTGTTCGCGGGCCTGTTCCCCGTGGTCTCCGACGACTACGAAAAATTTCGCGAGGCGCTGCAGAAACTCGCGCTCAACGACTCGTCGCTGACGTTCGAGCCCGAGGTCAGCGCCGCACTCGGCTTCGGCATGCGCTGCGGGTTCTTGGGGTTGCTCCACATGGAGATCATCCAAGAGCGCCTCGAGCGCGAGCACGATCTGTCGTTGATCTCCACCGCCCCGACGGTCGTCTACGAGGTCCAGCTGACGACGGGCGAGACGATCAAAGTCGAGAACCCGGCCAATTTGCCCGAGCCGAGCAAGATCCAAGAGGTCCGCGAGCCGATCATCTTGGCGAGCATCTTCGTTCCCCAGGAGTACCTCGGCTCCGTCATCCAGCTCTGCATCGAGAAACGCGGCACGCAAAAGCGAATGCTGTACTCGGGCAGGCAGGTGCAGATCGAGTTCGAGCTGCCGCTCGCCGAGGTCGTGCTCGATTTCTTCGACCGGCTCAAGTCCGTGAGTCGCGGCTACGCGTCGTTTGACTACCAGTTCCTGCGCTTCGAGGCTGGGCCCCTCGTGAAGCTCGACATCCTGATCAACGGGGACAAAGTCGACGCGATGGCGTTCATCGGCCATCGCGACGGCATCGAGCGCAAAGCGCGCAAGATCGTGGAGACGCTCAAGGAAGTCATCCCGCGGCAGCAGTTCGAGGTTGCCGTGCAGGCCGCCATCGGCTCGCAGATCATCGCGCGTACGACGGTCAAGGCGTTTCGCAAGGACGTGACGGCCAAGCTCTACGGCGGCGACGTCACGCGCAAACGTAAGCTGCTCGAGAAGCAAAAGGCCGGCAAGAAGCGCATGAAGCAGGTCGGCGCGGTCGAGATTCCGCAGGAGGCGTTCCTCGCGGTCCTCAAGGTCGACAGGAAATGAGCGGGCGCTGAGGAAAGGCAGGCGACGTGTATATCGAACGCGTACTGGTGGCATTGACGGCCCTTGCGGGCATCATCTGGGCGCTCGACGCGGTGTTTTTCGCGCGCGCCCGCGTCGTGGCGGCCGCGGCGGGCGCTCGAGTCAAGGAGCCGATCAGCGTCGAGTACGCGAAATCGTTCTTTCCGGTGCTCCTGATCGTCCTCGTGATTCGCTCGTTCCTGTTCGAGCCCTACCGCATCCCGTCGGGCTCGATGATGCCGACGCTGCTCACGGGGGATTTCATTTTTGTGAACAAGTTCGCGTATGGGCTGCGCCTGCCGGTTATAAATACCAGGATCGTCGAGATCGGCACCCCCGAGCGCGGCGATGTGATCGTGTTCAGGTTGCCGCCCGACCCGAGCGTGACCTACGTCAAGCGCGTGGTCGGGCTGCCGGGCGATGCCGTGGAGTACGATCCCGGCAGCAAGCGGATTACGATCAACGGAGTGGTCGTGCCCATCGAGCTGGTCGGGCCGTATGATGAAGGCGTCGATAGGGTGCTCGGGTACGAGCAGCTCGGGGAGCGCCGCCACCGCGTGCTGCAGACGCGGGGACTGCCGCCGACCCGGGGCGGCCTCTACGAGGTGCCCGCGGGGCACTACTTCGTCATGGGCGACAACCGCGACGAGAGTGAGGACGGTCGGTACTTGGACTTGGTCGGGTACGTGCCCGAAGGCAACATAGTAGGTCGTGCCGCCGCCATATGGATGAACTGGCGGTGGCCGTCCGAAGGAGGACCGCGATGGAATCGAATCGGCGAAAGCATCGAGTGACGTCGACGAGGCGCTCGCAAGCGGGCATCACGGCCCTCGGGTTCTTGTGTCTCGCGACGCTCGTCGGCGTCGTCGGCCTGGCCGTCGTCAAGGTCACGCCGATGTACATCAAGAACATGCGTATGGATACGATCCTCGACGACGTCGAGCGCGCCCTCAGCGGCCAGAGCCCGACACCCGTGACGATTCGCTACGAGCTCGAAAAGCGCTTCTCGATCGAGGACATCAACCTCGGCGCCGACTCGCTCAAGATCCTCCAGAGCAAGAACGGTTACTCGCTGCGCGTGACGTACGAGGCACGCGCTCCCTATGTGGCCGACATCTATCTCGTCGTGGCTTACGACAAGCAGGTCGAGATCCGACGGTGAGTCGTGCTCGCTGGGCCGAGGCCCAGCTTCGCTACGTTTTCGACGATCTCTCTCTCCTCGAGCGCGCGCTGACGCACCGCAGCGCGTCGAAGACGAATAACGAACGGCTCGAATATCTCGGCGACGCGTTCCTCAACTTCATCGTCGCGAAACGTCTGTTCGACCTGCGCCCCGACGACACCGAGGGGGATCTCAGTCGGGCGCGGGCTGCGCTCGTCAAGGAACCTACGCTCGCGGCCATCGGCCAGCGGCTCGGCGTCGACGGTGAGCTCACGCTCGGCCCTGGCGAGCTGCGCTCGGGCGGCGCGCAGCGCGCGGCCATTCTGGCCGACGCCGTCGAGGCGCTGCTCGGCGCCGTATTGCTTGACGGCGGCACGGCGGCGGCGGAAGCTGTCGTCGATCTCATGTTCGCCGGAGAATTCGCGAGCTTGCCCGATGCGGCGACGCTCAAGGATCCGAAGACCCGGCTGCAAGAGTGGTTACAGGGCCGCGGGCTGTCGCTGCCCTCCTACGTCGTCGAGTCCGTGCAAGGGCGCGACCACGAACAAACGTTCATCATTGCTTGCGAAGTCATAGAGAAGAATGCTCACACGACCGGTCAAGGGCAGAGCCGCCGCCGCGCCGAGCAGGAAGCCGCTCGAGCGATGCTTGCGGTGCTGACCGGTGAGCGAGACTGACACCGTCACGGGCCGCTGCGGCTTCGTCGCGATCGTAGGGCGCCCCAACGTCGGCAAGTCGACGCTGCTCAACGCGCTCGTCGGCGAGAAACTCAGCATCGTCACGGACAAGCCGCATACCACGCGGCAACGCGTGCTCGGTGTGCTCAATCGCGGGCCGCATCAAGCTGTGTTCATCGATACGCCGGGGCATGTGCGCCGTTCGACGCGCGTGCTCCATCGCCTCATGGCCCGGCAGATCCACCAGGCGCTCGAGGACTGCGACGTGGCGCTGCTCGTCGTCGAAGCCGGCGGGATCACGAGCCAGGATCGCGCGCTCATCGAGGTCGTCCGCGACAAGCTCGATCGTACGTTGCTCGTGATCAACAAGATCGACGAGCTTGCGAGCAAGATCGAGCTTTTGCCGACGCTCGAGCGGTTGTCGGAGCTGCCGTTCGCGGCGCTCGTGCCAGTTGCGGCGAAAACCGGCGAGAACCTCGAACGGCTCGTAGACGAGGTCGTCGCGCGGCTGCCGCCGGCGCCCGCGTTGTTCCCGCAGGGTACGGTCACGGACCGCAATCTCGCGTTTCGCATCGCCGAGGTCATCCGCGAGAAGCTCATGACGCTCGTGCACCAGGAGGTGCCCTACGGGCTCACGGTCGAGGTCGAGCACCTCGGCCACAACGAGGAAGGCCAGCGCCTCGTCCACGCCATCGTCTGGATCGAGCGCGAAAGCCACAAGAAGATCGTCATCGGCAAGGCAGGCGCAGTGCTCAAGCAAGCGGGGACGCTCGCGCGGCAGGAGCTGCGCGAGCTTCTCGGCGAGCGCGTGCACCTCGAGCTCTGGGTCAAGGTTCGCGAGCACTGGGCCGACAGCGAACGCGAGCTCTCTCGGCTCGGTTTCGAGCTCTGATGGCCGAGCGCGAGCAAGTGCTGCTCGAGCACGCGTTCGTGCTGCACCAGAGGCCGTATCGCGATTCTAGCCAGCTGCTCGAGTGCATGACGGTCGTGCACGGCCGCGTCGGCCTCGTCGCGAGAGGCTCGCGACGAGCCGGAAGTCGCCAGCGTGCGTTGCTGCAGGCATTCGTGCCGTTGCACGTGTCGTGGGTGCGGCGCGGCGAGCTCGGGCGTCTCACCAACGTCGAGCCGGCGGGCTTAAGTTACGCGCTCGCGGGGCACGGCTTGCTCGCCGGGTTCTACATGAATGAGCTGCTACTGCGGCTCACGGCCAGGGGCGATCCGAACGCCGAGGTTTTTTCCTGTTATAGTCGCTGCCTCGCGCTGCTCACCGAGACCGAGCGACTCGCTCGGGAGCTGCGCATCTTCGAGCTCGAGCTATTGCATGCGTTGGGCTACGGCCTCGAGCTCGACGGCGACTCCGCAACCGGAGAGCCGCTGCGAGCCGAGTTCTCCTACGTCTACGAGCTCGAGCGTGGCCTCCGCCGCGCCGAGCGTGTCGACGCCGATGCGGACGTCTACTCGGGCCGAGACTTGTTGTCGCTGCGCGAGCGCGCGCTCGATGACGACGGCAGCCTGCGTACCGCGCAGCGGCTGCTGGGGCGTGTGCTTAGGGCGCATCTCGGGGAGCGGCCGCTCAAGAGCCGGCTCGTGTTGCAGGATATCGTGAGTCGCGGACTGTAGTGGCAGCCATGGAACCGATACGCCTCGGCGTCAACGTCGACCACGTCGCGACCGTGCGGCAAGCGCGCGGCACGCGCTACCCGGATCCCGTGACGGCCGCGTTGCTCGCCGAGCAGGCCGGTGCCGACAGCATCACGGCGCACCTGCGCGAAGACCGGCGCCACATTCAGGCGCGCGACGTCGAGGTGCTGCTGCGCACCGTGCAGACGCGCGTCAATCTCGAGATGGCCGTCACCGAGGCGATGCTCGATTTCGCAGTCAAGCATCGCCCGGCCGATTGCTGCTTGGTGCCGGAGCGGCGCGAGGAGCTCACGACCGAAGGTGGCCTCGACGTCGCCGGTCAGCCGCAGCGAATCGCCGCGGCTTGTCGCCGCCTCGAGCAGCACGGCATTCGCGTGTCGCTGTTCATCGATCCCGACGCCGAGCAGATCGAGGCGAGCGCGAAGGCGGGTGCCCCGGTCGTCGAGCTGCACACGGGGGCGTACGCCGACGCGCAGGGCGCGGCGGCGGCGACCGAGCTCGAGCGGCTGCGCTCGGCCGCGGCGCGTGCGCAATCGTTCGGCCTCGTGGTGCACGCAGGCCACGGCCTCAACTATCACAACGTCACGCCCGTCGCGGCGATCGCGACGATCGTCGAGCTCAACATCGGGCACGCCATCGTGGCGCAGGCGTTGTTCGACGGGTTCGCGGGCGCCGTCGCGAAGATGAAAGCCCTCATGCTTGCTGCGCGCGCGTGATCTTCGGTATCGGCACGGACATTCTCGACCAGGCGCGCGTCGAGCGAACCTGGCAGCGTTTCGGCGAGCATTTCGCGAGACGCCTGCTGCTCGACGAGGAGCTTGCGCTGTTCCGGAAGGCGAAACGCCCCGTGCGATTTCTTGCGATGCGCTTCGCCGCCAAGGAAGCCGTCGTCAAGGCGCTCGGCACAGGGTTCGCGAACGGCATTTGGGTGCGCGACGTCGGCATGCTGCCGAATGCGCTCGGCCAGCCGCAGGTCGTCTACTCGGCGCGCGGGCGCGCGCTTTGCGATAGGCTCGGCGTGGGCGAGGGGCATCTCACGCTCAGCGACGAAGCGGGGCTCATCGTCGCCGTCGCGGTGCTGCTCAAAGCGGATCCGGCGGCGCCGTCGAGCCGCACTAAGGTGCCAGCATGAATACGCTCGTCTTCGACATCGAAACCGTGCCCGACGTCGAGCTCGGCCGGCGGCTCTACGACCTCGGCGATCTCGACGATGCCGGCGTCGCGAAGGCCATGTTCGCGAAGCAGAGGCAGGTGCGACAGACGGACTTCTTGCCACCGCCGTTGCAGCGCGTCGTGGCGATCTCGATCGTGCTGCGCAGCGGCGACGGCCTCAAGATCTTCAGCCTGGGCGAGGAGAAGTCGCCGGAGCGCGAGCTCGTGCAGCGCTTCTTCGAAGGTCTTACGCGCTACACGCCGACGCTCGTGTCCTGGAACGGCTCGGGATTCGACCTGCCCGTGCTCGCCTATCGCGCGCTGCGCCACGGCATCGATGCGCATCGCTACTGGGAGGTCGGCGACAGCGACAGGGACTTTCGCTACAACAATTACCTCTCGCGCTATCACTGGCGGCACGTCGATCTCATGGACGTGCTCTCGGGCTACGGCGCGAGCGGCCGCGCCTCGCTCGAGCTCGTGGCGCAGCTCGTCGGCTTGCCGGGCAAGCTCGGTATCGGCGGCGCGCAGGTTTGGTCGAGCTATCAACGCGGCGAGCTCGCCGCGATCCGCGACTACTGCGAGGCGGACGTGCTCAACACCTATCTCATCTATCTGCGCTTTAAGCTCACGCGCGGCGAGCTCGATGCTGCGGGCTACGAGCGCGAGATCAGGGTCGTGGAGACCAAGCTCGAGCAGTCGGGCAAGCCCCACCTCACGGAGTACCTCACGCTCTGGCGAACGACGCGGCATGGCGGCTGACGAGCCGGTCGTCGCGACGATCGTCGACCTGACGCACGACGGCGTCGGGGTGGCCGACTTGGGCGGCCGCCGCGTGTTCGTGGCCGACGCCTTGCCCGGCGAGCGCGTCGAGATCGCGTTGCGCAAGCGGCGCCGCAAGCTCCAAGAAGCCGACCTTAAGCGCGTGATCGAGGCGGCGCCCACGCGCACGGCGCCGGCTTGCGAGTACTTCGGCCGCTGCGGCGGCTGCGCCCTGCAACACCTTACGCACGCGGCGCAAGTCGCGTTCAAGGAAGGCGTCGTCCGCGAGACGCTCAAGCGCATCGGGCGCGTCGAGCCCGACCTGTGGCTGCCGGCCGTCGTCGGCGAGCCCTGGCACTACCGCCGCCGCGCGCGGCTCGGCGTCAAGTACGTGACGGGCAAGGACCGCGTGCTCGTGGGCTTTCGCGAGCGTGCCGGCCGCTACATCACCGACATGCGCCGTTGCCCGGTGCTCATGCCGCCGATCGACGGCTTGCTCGACGAGCTCGCCCTGCTCATCGCGCGCAGCAGCGTCAAGGAACGCCTGCCGCAGATCGAGGCTGCCGTCGCCGACGAGGGGAGCGCGCTCGTGCTGCGCGTGCTCGCCGCGCCGAGCGCGGCCGACGAGCAAGCATTCCGCGAGTTCGGCGCGCAGCACGATATCGACATGTACCTGCAGCCCGGCGGTCCGGGCACCGTGACGCCGCTTGGGCCGGCGCGGCCGCTGCGCTATCGGCTGCCGGAGTTCGGCTTGACGCTCGAGTTCCTGCCGATGGACTTCGTGCAGGTCAACGCGCGCGTCAACGCCGAGCTCGTCGCGACGGCTGTCGGGCTCGCGGACGTTCGCTCGACCGACCGCGTGCTCGATCTCTACTGCGGCCTCGGCAACTTCAGCCTGCCGCTCGCGCAACGCGCCGGCGAGCTCACCGGCGTCGAGGGTGACGCCGGGCTCGTGGCGCGCGCCGTGCGCAACGCGGCGGTGAACGGCATCGGCAACGCCCGGTTCGTGACCGCAGACCTCGCGAGCTCGGACTGGGGGTTCTACCGCGAGCGCTGGGACGTCGTCGTGCTCGATCCGCCGCGGACGGGCGCGGCGGAGGCGATCGCCGAGCTGCACCGCAGCATGCCGCGACGCGTGGTGTACGTTTCGTGTCATCCGGCCACGCTCGCGCGCGACGCCGCAACGCTCGTCGCACAGGGCTATCGGCTGCGTACTGCGCGCGTCTTCGACATGTTTCCGCACACTCATCACATCGAGGCGCTCGCACTGTTCGAGCGCGACTGAGCTAAAGATCGCGGTTATCATCGGCGCATGCCGCGGGAGATCGAGCGCAAATTTCTGCTCACGAGCGAAAGCTGGCGAGCGCTCGCCGCGCGGCGGCAGCGCATGACGCAGGGCTACATTGCAGCCAGCGATCGCATCTCCGTGCGCGTGCGCATCGCGGCCGACGACGCGTGGCTCAATATCAAGTCAAGAGGCCTCGCCGCGTCGCGGCTCGAGTACGAGTACGCGGTGCCCGTCGCCGACGCGCGCGAGCTGCTCGCGCTCGCGGTGGGGCCGCACATCGAGAAGACGCGGCACTTCGTGCCGTACGGCGGCCTGACCTGGGAAGTCGACGAGTTCCACGGCGACAACGGAGGCCTGGTCGTCGCCGAGCTCGAGCTCGACCGCGAGGATCAGGCGTTCGCGCGCCCGCCGTGGGCCGGCGTCGAAGTCACGCACCTCACGCGCTACTACAACGTTTCGCTCGTGAACCATCCGTATCGCCAATGGACCGCAACGGAACGCAACCCGTGAGCTTGCGCGTCTCGCTCGCGGCGCAGCGGCTCACGCTTTGGCGCGGCGCCGACTGCCGCGCGGAGTACGCGGTCTCGACATCGAAGCACGGCGCGGGCGAGCTCGCCGGCAGCTTCAAGACGCCGCGCGGCAGGCACATCGTGCGTGCCAAGATCGGGGCTAATGCGCCCGAGGGCGCCGTGTTTCGCGGCCGCCGGCCGACCGGCGAGATCTACTCGGACGCGCTCGCTCGAGCCTACCCGGATCGGGATTGGATCCTGACGCGCATCCTGTGGCTGTCGGGCACCGAGGTCGGCCGCAACCGGCTTGGGCTGGTCGATACGATGCGGCGGTACATCTATATCCACGGCGCGCCCGACAGCGAGCCGCTCGGGAGCCCAAGCTCGATCGGCTGCATCCGTATGGGCAATCGCGACCTCGTCGAGCTGTTCGGGGTCGTGCCCGTGGGCACGGTCGTGGACATCGGCTGACGACGAGGACGCCCAGTGTCGCTAGGCCCGTTGATGATCGATCTGCGCGGCACGACCATCGCGGCCGACGAGCGCGCGTGGCTCACCTCGCCGCTCGTCAGCGGCGTGATTCTATTCACGCGCAACTTCGAGAGCGTCGCGCAGCTCACGCGGCTCGTCGCCGAGATCCACGCCGTCCGCCAGCCGCCGTTGCTCGTGACCGTCGACCAAGAGGGCGGGCGCGTGCAGCGCTTCCGCGAGCCGTTTTTTCGCCTGCCCCCGCCGCGCGCGCTGGGCCGGCTCTACGACGAGGACGCGCCGCTCGCCGAGCGCACGGCCGCGGCGTTCGGCTGGCTCATGGCCGCCGAGCTGCGCGCCGTCGGCGTCGACCTCTCGTTCGCGCCGTGCCTCGATCTCGATCTCGGCCTGGCCGAGGTCATCGGCGACCGCGCGCTGCACCACGACGCACGGGCCGTCGGCGTGCTCGCACGCCGCTTCACAGCCGGCGTGAAGAAGGCCGGCATGGCGACCACGGGCAAGCATTTTCCGACGCACGCGGGCGCTCACAGCGATTCGCATACGGAGCTCGCCGTCGACCGGCGCGCCTTCGACGAGCTCGAGAAGGACTTGGCGCCGTACCGCGAGCTCATTCGCAATGGCTTAGGGGCGGTCATGGTGTCGCACGTGTGCTTCCCGGCCGTCGACGCGCGGCCCGCGAGCCACTCCCGCTCATGGATCGGTTACTTGCGAGGCGAGCTTGGCTTCAAGGGCGCCGTGATCTCCGACGACCTCAGCATGGCCGGGGCCGACGTCAGCGGCGGCGTCGCGGCGCGAGTGCGACTCGCGCTCGAGGCCGGCTGCGACCTCGCGCTGCTCTGCAACTCGCCCGACAAGGTGCCGCTTGCGCTCGAGTCGCTCGAGGGTTACGTCAATCCGACGGCGCAGTTGCGTCTGTCGCGGCTGCACGGCCGCGGCCGTTTCGAATGGGAGAGTCTGCATGCGGCGGCCGAGTGGCACAAAGCGAGCGCGCTCGTCGCGCCGCTCTGCGCGCGTCCCAAGCTCGAGCTCGAAGGCTAGCGGGGCCTTGAGCGCCGCGCTGGCCGCGCGGCGCACGGCGCGGCGCCTGCACTCGGCGCGCGATGTCGCGCGCGCCCTCGATCGCATGGCCGCGAAGCTTGCGGCGCCGCTCGCGGGAGCCACCCCCGTCGTGCTCGCCGTCATGCACGGGGGCGCGTTCGCGGCGCTCGAGCTATCGCGGCGTTTCGCGTTCCCGCACGAGTTCGACTACGTGCACGTGACGCGCTACCGCGGCGGCGTGCGCGCCCATAAGCTCGTCTGGCGCACACGGCCGAGCAAGGTGCTCGCGGGTCGCAGCGTCCTCGTCGTCGACGACATCCTCGATCACGGCACGACCCTGCGCGCCTTGCAGCAGGAGCTCGAACGGCTCGGCGTCGCCGCACAGTGGACCGCCGTGCTCGTGGTCAAGCGTCGCGCGCGCTCGGGCCCTCGGCCGCGCGTCGACGTCAGCGGGCTCGCCGTCGACGACCTCTATGTCTTCGGCAGCGGCATGGACTATCGCGGCTACTGGCGCGAGCTCGGCGGGATCTACGGCATCGACGCGGAGGAGCCATGACGACCTGCGCGCTCATCGTCGGCAGCGGGTTCGAGCAGCTCGGGCTCAACGTAGTCACGCGCAGCCCGACGAAGACGCCGTACGGCGAGCCGAGCAGCCCCGTGCTCACGGTCGCGATCGGCGTCGCACGTGTCGCGTGCATCGTGCGCCATGGCGAGGGTCACACGATCGCGCCGCACGAGATCAACTATCGAGCCAACCTCTGGGCGCTCAAGGAGCGCGGTGTGCGTACCTGCATCGGCATCAACACCGTGGGCGCGATCGCGCCTAACTTCGCACCCGGCGAGCTGGCCGTGCCCGACCAGATCATCGATTACACGCACGGGCGCGCCGCGACGTTCGGCGGCATACCCGTGCGGCACGTCGACTTCACGGAGCCGTTTGCGCCCGAGCTCTCCGGAAGGATCGCCGCGGCGATCGCGGACTGCGGATTCGGCGTTCAGCGCGGCACCTACGGCGTCACGCAAGGCCCTCGGCTCGAGACGGCCGCCGAGATCGCGCGTCTCGAACGGGACGGTTGCGCGATGGTCGGCATGACCGCGATGCCCGAGGCGGCGCTCGCGCGCGAGCTCGACGTCGAGTACGCGATCTGCGCGGTGGCCGTGAACTATGCGGCGGGGCGCGCGCCCGACGGCATTGGGATCGCGACCCAGATCGACCATTTCACCGAGAGCGGTCTCAAAAAGGCCGCTGCCGTGCTCGAACGGCTTGCGGCGGTCGGCGACGATGCACTGTGATGTGCTTCATAGACGTGTGCCGCGCGGCTCATCGAACATAATCGAATGGATACCGGCAGGGACGCAAACGGCACCAGAGCCCTGAACCGCCACACCTTGGAGCAAATCGTCGCGGCCAGCTCGGCAGCCGTTCTCGTGGCCGATGCGTGCGATACGCGCTTCACCGTGGCTTACGTCAACTCGGCCTACGAACGGCTCACGGGCCACAAGGCGGCCGAGCTCGTGGGCCGGCCTTGGGCGTTGCTCGACCGCGCGGCCGACGACGGGGTCGCGCAGCTCAAGGCGGCCGTGGACCGGGGTGAGGCCTGTCGCCTCCAGGTCGCCGACGTCCGCAAGGACGGCACGGCTTCGCACTGCGAGGTCAGCTTGACGCCTTTGCGCGACGCCCGCGGCGAGATCCGCTATTTCCTCTGCGACCAGCGGCCGCTGACGGCGACCGAGAGCGCCGCCGAAGCTCAGAGTCCCGCACCGAGCGGGGAGACGACCGGCGAGTTGCCGTTGTTGCCGTTCGAGCAAGGCCGCGCCCGTCCCAAGACTGCGGCGCTGGAGCGCGTCGACTCGGGCACGGGCCTGCTCAGGTTCGGCTACTTTCAGGAGACTGTGCGGCGCGACTTGGCCGTCGCGCGACGCGAGCACCGATTCGTGACGCTGCTCGTGTTCGAGATCGTCGAGTTCGACGCCTATCGCCGGACTTATGGCGACAAGGCTGCCGACTCGTGCCAACGCATGATCGGCGCGCAGGTCATGCGCACTTTGCGGCGCGCGGGCGACCTCTGTGCCCGCTACGACGGCTCGACGCTCGTCGCCGCGACGCTCGGTCTCGAGCCGCGCGATACTCAGCCCTTGGCCGACCAGATCGCCGACCATGTGCGGCAACTCAGGCTGCACAACCCGCGCGCCAAGTCGAGCCGCACGATCACGGTGCGCGCGACCCTTATCGGCTGCTCTCCTGGCGTCCATGAGGATCCGGAGCCCGCAATCGTGCAGGCGCTTGCGGAATCGCGCAGCGACGACGCGCGACCGCGCGCCATCCCAGCCTGACGAGCCTCAGGCCGCCGGACGGCGGCCGCTCGGATTCGCTCCCGGCGTCGGCACCGGCGTGATGCGGACGAGCACCCCGAACGCAGGATGATCGAAGTAATGCAGCTCGCCGCTGCGCGAGCCGCGCGTCGCCGTGAGCCGATAGCGCGGCGCCAGGTGGAGCTCGTCGAGCCCGTCGCCGGCCTGCGGCGTCGCACCGGGATCCGCGGCCTCGTAGGTCAAGTCGAGCGTGATGTGTAGGAGCCGGAGGCCGAGGTGAACACGCACGGTGCCGCGCGGGTTCCACACGCCGAGCGTCGCCAAGTCGAACGACGGCGCTTCGTCTTCGGGTAACCCCGGCTGGACCCAGCCCGCGTGGAGCAACGGGGAATAAGCGGAAATCGCGGCGAGCTTGCGGTACTCGTTGCCTAGCCTGAGCTCGGCGACTTCGAGCGGGCGAACGCGCAGGGCCTCGACCAAGGCGGCGGGCGGCGCGACGGGCACGGGCTGCCGTACCGGCTGCGTGAACGTGGTGTCGTCGAAGACCGGCGGCAGCGCGAGCGGGGCGAGCGGTTCGCCGCCCAGGCCGTTCAGCGGCTGGTCGAAGCGCTCCTCCGTGGGATCGAACTCGCGATTCGCAAACACGATGATTTCGACCTCGTAGCGCGGTGGCAACGCCGGCGCGGCGTCGGCCTCGGGTGGCGTCGGGGCCGCTTGGCCCGAGGCGAGGGCCGCGACGGCGGCGGCCGACACGGCGGCGAGCCACTTGAGCGGAGCGCGAGTAATCATCGACGAAGTATAGCGCGGCTGGCTCAAGCCGCGGCCGCGGCCGTCGCCGGCGGCGCGAGGCGGCGCAGCAGCTTGTCGAGCGCCGCGATGCGCTTGTCGGCCTGCTCGAGCGACCAGAAGAACCGCAGCTTGTGGGAGCCGTCGAGCCGGTAGTGGGCCGGGTCGCCTTCGATGAGCGCGAGCAGCCGCCGCGGGTCGACCTTGGAGCGCTCCGCGAACCTGACGCTGCCGCCTTCGGCGCCGGCTTGGATTTTCGCGATGCCGAGCGCGGCGGCCACGAGCTTGAGCGCCGTGATCGCGAACAGCGTCCCCGCCGGCGGCGGCAGCAACCCGAAACGATCGATGAGCTCGATTTTCAGCTCGTCGAGCTCGGCATCGGTGCGCGCGTTGGCGATGCGCTTGTAGTGCACGAGCCGCATGTGCACATCGGGCATGTAGTCCTCGGGGATCAGCGCCGGGAGCCCGATCTCGATCTCGGGCCCGTGCGTGAACGGGTCCGTAAGCTCGGGCTCGCGTCCTTCGCGCAGCGCCGCGACGGCACGGCCGAGCAGCTCGTTGTAGAGCGTGAAGCCTACGCTCACGATCTGCCCGCTTTGGCCTTCGCCGAGCAGCTCGCCGGCGCCGCGGATTTCGAGATCGTGCGTCGCGAGCGTGAAGCCCGAGCCGAGCTCCTCGAGCGACTCGATGGCCTCGAGCCGTTTCAGTGCGTCAGGCGTCAAGGTAGCGCGTGGGGGCGCGAGCAGATAGGCGTAGGCTTGGTGATGCGAGCGGCCGACGCGGCCGCGCAGCTGGTGCAGCTGTGCCAAGCCCAGTCGGTCGGCGCGGTCGATGACGATCGTGTTCGCCGTCGGAATGTCGATGCCGCTCTCGATGATCGTCGTGCAGACGAGCACGTTGAACTCGCGGTGGTAGAAATCGAGCATCACGAGCTCGAGCTCGCGCTCCGACATCTGGCCGTGCCCCACGCGCACGTCGGCCTCCGGCAGCAGCTTGCGCAGGGCCTCGGCCGTGGCCTCGATGTGCTCGACGCGGTTGTGCACGAAGTAGATCTGGCCGCCGCGGCGGATCTCACGCAGCACGGCTTCGCGGATCTGGCGGTCGCTCCATTCGCCGACGAAAGTCTTGACGGCGAGGCGGTCGGCCGGCGGCGTCGCGATGATCGACAGGTCGCGCAGCCCGCCGAGCGTCATGTTGAGCGTGCGCGGAATCGGCGTAGCCGTGAGCGTGAGCATGTCGACCTCGGCGCGCAGGCGCTTGAGCCGCTCCTTGTCCTTGACGCCGAAGCGATGCTCCTCGTCGACGATGACGAGCCCCAAGCGCTTGAAGCGCGTGTCGCCCTGGAGCAGCTTGTGCGTGCCGATGACGATGTCGACGGTGCCGTCGGCGAGGCCCGCCACGGTGCTCGCCGCGCCGCTCGCGCCGCGGAACCGCGACAAGAGCTCGACGCGCACGGGCCAATCGGCGAAGCGATCGAGGAACGTCCGGTTGTGCTGCTCGGCGAGCAGCGTCGTCGGCACGAGCACGGCGACCTGATAACCGGCCTGCACCGTCACGAACGCCGCGCGCAGCGCCACCTCGGTCTTGCCGAACCCGACGTCGCCGCAGACGACGCGATCCATGGGCCGCGTGCCGCCGAGGTCCTCGAGCACGCGCTCGATCGTGCCTTGCTGGTCTTCGGTCTCCTCGAACGGAAACTGCAGCACGAAACGTTGGTAGCTCGCCTCGTCGTACTTGAGCTCGGTTCCCACACGCGCCGCGCGTTGCGCATAGAGATTCAAGAGCTCCGCGGCCGTGTCGCGCGCTTGCTGCGCGGCTTTGCGTTTCGCTTTATCCCACTGGTCGGTGCCGAGCCGGTGCAGCGGCGCCTCGTCGGGCGACGCGCCGCTGTAGCGCGTCACGAGCTGCAGGCTTAAGACCGGCACGTAGAGCTTGTCGCCGCCGGCGTACTCGAGCAGCAGGAATTCCGTCGCGAGGTCGTCGACGACGAGCGTCGTGAGACCGCGGTAGCGGCCGACGCCGTAGTCCTCGTGCACGACGGGCGCGCCGACTTGCAGGTCCGTGAGCTCGCGGATGATGGCCTCGGGGTCGCGCGCGCGGCGCTTGCGCTGGCGCTGCCGCGGCCGCTCGAGCCCGAGATCGGTCGCCGTGATGACGCGCAGCCGCCGCGAGGCGAGCCGCCAGCCGTCGTGGATCTCGCCCACGGTGATGCCGAGCGGTACGTCGCCGGCCACGAAGTCGGCCCACGTCTCGTACACGTGCGGCCGGTGGCCGCGGCCGCGCAGGAGCTCGAGCAGCATCTCGCGGTGGCCGGGCGACGAGGTCGCGAGCAGCGTGCGCTCGCCGTCGGCGGCGCCGAGCCAGCGATCGATGCGATCGTCCGTGGCTGCGATGCCCGCCGCGAGCGGATGCGTCACGGCCGCGTTCACGGCGTCGTCGTCCGGCGATGCGTTCGGCGCGAGCGTGAGCGACGGCCGCGCGGCGAGGCGCTCACGCAACTCGGCCGGCGTGAAGAATGCCTGCTCGGGAGCGAGGATCGGCCGCTCGCGATCGCCGCGCAGCTGCTCGTAGCGCTCGGCGATGAGCTTGGCGGTGTCGTCGAGCCCGGTTAACGCGCCGGCCACGGTTACGAACAGCGTGCTCGGCGCGAGGTAGTCGAGCAGCGACACGGTCGTCGCGAAGAACAGCGGCAAGTAGTACTCGATGCCGGCCGGTAGCTGCGCGTCGCTGATCGTGCGGTACACGGGGCAGCGGCCGGGCTCGACGGGAAACAGATCGCGGAAGCGCTCGCGAAACGCCTTGATGGCGGCCTCGTCGAACGGGAACTCGCGCGCGGGCAGGATCTCGACGCGCTCGGTGCGGCCGGCCGAGAGTTGCGTCTGCGCGTCGAAGGTGCGCAGTGTCTCGATCTCGTCGTCGAAGAGATCGACGCGCACGGGCGCTCCGGCTCCGGTCGGAAAAATGTCGAAGACGGCGCCGCGCACGGCGAACTCGCCGGGCTCGGCCACTTGCTCGACGCGCAGGTAGCCGTGCGCGCTCAGGCGTTTCGTCATGGCCGTCGGGTCGAAACGGTCGCCTTTGGCGAGATGGAGCGAGCGCGACACGATGAACTCGGGCTGTGGCAAGCGGCCGAGCAGGGCGCCGGCCTCGACGACGAGCGTATCGGGCTCGCCGCGCGCGAGCCGATAGAGTGCCAGCAGCCGATCCGCGAGCAGATCCTGCGGCGGCGAGATCGGCTCGTAGGGCAGGGTCTCGTAGTCGGGGAAGCGGCGCACGGCGCGGCCGCCGAAGAATGCCATTTCGCGCTCGAGCTTGTCGGCCTCGGCCGCCGACGGCGCGATGACGCAGACAGGACCCTCGTGGCGCGCCGCGGCCTCGGTCGCGGCCAGGCAGAGGGCGCTGCCCTTAAGCTCGGCCCAGGTCCTGCGGGGCTCGGTCGCGCTCGGCAACGGCAGTCCCCCGAGCAATAAGTCGAATCGCATGCGTGTTACGTCGGCCGCAAAGCGCGAATTATCCCATAGCGAGGCGCGCGTCCGGCGCTCGCCGCCGCTCGAGCGTTTGGCGATCGTGCAGGGCATGTGCTATCTATAGCGCCATGATCGTGCCGCACACCCGCGCCTACTTTTGGTTTTACGGCTATCCGATGCCGCAGGCGGAGGACGGGTCACGATCGGTTTGACGAGTCAGTAATCGAGAGAACACCCGGAAGCCGCCAGCGAACCTGGCGGCTTTTTCGTGCCCGGAGAGGAACATGCCCCCCAATACCGACGACTTACGTATTCGCAGCTTCGCGCCGCTCTCGACGCCGGCGCAGTTGCTGCGCGAGCTGCCGTGCAGCGAAGCCATGTCCGACACCGTGGCGAACGCGCGGCGCGCGCTGCACCGCATCCTGTACGGCGAGGACGACCGCCTGGCCGTGGTCATCGGCCCGTGCTCGATCCACGACACCAAGGCCGCCATGGAGTACGCGCGCTTGTTGGTGCCGCTCCGCGCCACGCTTAGGAAGGAGCTCGAGATCGTGATGCGCGTGTATTTCGAGAAGCCGCGGACGACGATCGGCTGGAAGGGGCTCATCAACGATCCCGACCTCGACGGCAGCTTCAACATCAACAAGGGCCTGCGGTTGGGCCGGGGCCTGCTCTGCGACATCAACGCGCTCGGTTTGCCGGCCGGCGTGGAGTACCTCGACACGATCTCGCCGCAGTACATCTCGGACCTCGTGGCTTGGGGCGCCATCGGCGCGCGCACGACCGAGAGCCAGGTGCATCGCGAGATGGCCTCGGGCCTGTCGTGCCCCGTCGGCTTCAAGAACGGCACCGACGGCAACGTGAAGATCGCCGTCGACGCCGTCGGCGCGGCCTCGCATCCGCATCATTTTCTCGCCGTGACCAAGGAAGGTCAGGCGACGGTGGCGGCGACGGCAGGCAACCCCGATGGGCACGTGATCCTGCGCGGCGGCCAGGCGCCGAACTACGGCGCCGAGCACGTCGCGGCGGCCTGCAAGCTGCTCGAGCAGGCGGCCCTGCCGCCGCGGCTCATGATCGACTTAAGCCACGCCAACAGCTCGAAACGGCCCGAGAACCAGCCGCTCGTCATGGCCGACGTGGCGGCCCAGCTCGAAACCGGCGAGCGGCGCATCGTGGGCGTCATGGTCGAGAGCCACCTCGTCGCGGGGCGCCAGGACCTCGTGCCCGGAAAACCTCTCGTCTACGGGCAGAGCATCACCGACGCCTGTATCGACTGGGCGGCCTCAGTGGCCGTGCTCGAGCGCCTCGCGGCAGCCGTGAGGCGCCGGCGCGGCGCGCGCTTGACGGCCGCCGCGGGGTAGAATCCACTTCGGTTGAACCGAAACCGCAACACCGGCACCCTCTGGGGGAAGTGAATCATGCGAATTCGATGGTCAGTGATCGCGCCGGCCTTCGCGTTGACGGCAGTCGCGGGCGCCGCCATGGCGCACCACTCCTTCACGGCGACCTACTTCGAGGATCGCACGATGGAGATCGAGGGCAAACTGCTGCAATTCATGTTCCGCAACCCGCATTCGTTCGTTCACGTCGAAGCGCCGGACGAGAATGGCCAGATGCACCGCTGGGCCGTCGAGTGGGGCGGTGCGGGTCAGCTCGCTGGCCAGGGCGTCACGAACCAGACGCTGCGCGTCGGCGACGTCGTCTCGATCACGGGCAATCCCGGTCGCGATCCGGCGGATCACCGCCTGCGCATGCAGTACCTGCGCCGCAGCTCCGACGGCTTCGAGTGGGGCCGCAATCCCGGCGAAACGTTCAATTAGGCGCTGCGTGCGATACCGAGCCATCGGCGCTCTGCTGTTGACGGCCGTCGCGGCCGGCCCGGCGCACGCGCAGATCAATCTCGTGGGCGAGTGGACGGGGCGCTACCACGAGGATCAATCCGACCGCGTCCCCGGCGACGTGCAGGGCGACTTCACGGGCGTGCCGCTCAACGACGCCGCGCGCAAGTACGCCGAAGCGTTCGACGTCACGCGCGTCGCAATGCTCGAGCACCAGTGCCAGCCGTACAACGTCGCGCACATCTACCGGGGCCCCATCCAATTTCGGATCTGGGAGGAGAAGAATCCGGCGACGCAGGAAATCATCGCGTACCGCCAGTACAGCGGCACCTATCAGCAGTGGCGCACGATCTGGATGGACGGCCGGCCGCATCCGCCCGCGCACGCGCCGCACACGCACATGGGCTTCTCGACGGGCCAGTGGCACGGCGACATCCTCACGGTCGACACGACCCACATCAAGAAGGAGTTCTATCGTCGTAGCGGCATTCCGAGCAGTGATCTCACGACGCTCGTCGAGCACTACATCCGCCACGGCAATCTGCTCTCGCACGTCATGATCATCACGGACCCCGTGTACTTGAGCGAGCCGTACGTCCTGAGCCAGGAGTTCGTGCTCATGGAGCGCGCCAACCAGAACTGGCTCTACAACTGCACGTACCTCATGGAAGTCCCGATGGACAAGAACGACGTGCCGTACTACCTGCCGGGCCGCAATCCGTTCATGGAAGACTACGCCAAGCTCTTCGGCCTGCCTTTTACAGCCGTGTTCGGCGGCGCACCGGCGCTGTACCCCGAATACCAGCCGACGCTCGAGCGGCTCATGAACCGATGAAACGCGGCGCACGAATCGCCGTGGCCGCCGCCGGAGCCGCGCTCGCGGCGGCCGGCTCGCAGGCGCAACCGCCCATCGAGTCGTGGCACGTGCAGGGCAACGTGCACGTCCTGCTCGGCGCCGGCGCGAACGTCGCCGTGCAGATTGGCGACGAAGGCGTCCTCGTCGTCGACACGGGCGCGGCCGCGAGCCGCGAGGCGCTGCTCGCCGCGATCCGCGAGCTTTCCGATGGGCCGATTCGTTGGATCGTCAACACCAACGCCGACCTCGACCACACGGGCGGCAACGAGACGGTCTCGCAGGCCGGCCTCACGGTGAACGGCAATCCCGCGGCCATCATCTCGCACGAGAACGTCCTCGCGCGCATGACCGCCGCGAATCGTCCGGTCACCGAAATGCCGCTCGACACGTTCTTCGAGTCGGGCCGCGACTTCTACTTCAACGGCGAAGCCGTACTCCTCTATCACACTCCGGCGCACACGGACGGCGACGTCGTCGTCTACTTCCGCGGCTCCGACGTGCTCGTCGCGGGCCACGTCTTCGACACGACGCAGTACCCCGTCATCGATCGCGACGCGGGTGGCAGCATCGACGGCTACATTCGTGGGCTCAACCTCATGCTCGACATCACGGTGCCTGCGTATCTCCAGGAGGGTGGCACGTACGTGATCCCGGGCCACGGCCGCGTCGCCGACGAGGCCGATGTGGTCTCGTTCCGCGACATGCTCGTCATCGTCCGGGCCCGTGTCGCCGATCTCATCGCGCAAGGCATGACGCTCGCGCAGGTGCAGGCCGCCAAGCCCGCGCTCGACTACGATTTGCGTTACGACACGGACGAGTGGAGCTCGGCCGATTTCATCGCGGCCGTCTACCGCAACCTCGAAAGCCAACGGTAGCCTTACGATGCGAACAGTTAGCTTGAGCGCCGCCCTCGTCGTTGCCCTCGTCGTCGCCGACGGCGCCGTGGGGCAACCGCGCAGCGGCGCGGCCCCGCCGACGCCGCGGAGCTCGGCACCCGTCGATCTCACGGGCTATTGGGTCGCCGTCGTCAGCGAAGACTGGCGGCATCGCATGGCCACGCCGCGCCCGCGGGACTACGAGAGCCTGCCGCTCAACGCCGAGGGCCGGCGCGTGGCCGACGGCTGGGATCTCAATGCCGACAACGCCGCGGGCATGCAGTGCAAGGCCTTCGGCGTCGGCGGCCTCATGCGGCAACCGGGGCGGTTGCACATCACGTGGGCCGACGACGACACGCTGCGCATCGATTTCGACGCCGGCACGCAGACGCGCCTGCTCGAGCTCGGCACGGGCGTGCAGCCCGCCGGCGCCAAGACTTGGCAGGGCCTCTCGCGCGCCGAGTGGTTGCGTCCTCCCGCCGGGAACACCGCGCCGGTGCGCGCTCAGATCGGCAACAACACGGGCCCGATCGCCCCGGGCGGCGGCGGGCGTGGCCAGCGCGGCGGGCCGGCCTTGGCGGCGTCGCTGAGAGAAGGCGGTGCGGTCAGGGTGGTCACAACGAACTTCCTCTCGGGCTATCTGCGCAAGAACGGCGTGCCGTACAGCGAGGACGCGACGATCACGGAGTACATCCATCGGTTGCCGGACCATCAAAACGGCGACGTTTGGCTGCACGTCGTGACGATCGTCCAGGACCCGCGCTATCTGAACGACGCCTTCTACACGAGCACGCACTTCAAGCGCGAAGCCAACGGCAGCAAGTGGAACCCGACGCCGTGCCGCACGGCGCCGCCGCCCCCTTGATTGCGTCGGCGAGCGCTGTCTCACTGTGACCGGGTGCGCATCGTGCAGGGCGTCGGTCGCACCTCGAAGGGCCCTCCCGAGACACGCCGGAAGACCATCCCTGGGGCTCGTCAGCGCACATCGCCGCCATGGACGGCGGCGTGCAGCAATAGCAGGAGCGTATTGCTGCCCCTGTGCGCCGACGGTCT
>CAZCZE010000001.1:0-194613 GCA_964503125.1 uncultured Gammaproteobacteria bacterium | reverse complement strand
TACACACTGGCACCTCAACCTTGCGGCCCGTCGGCGCGATGCCCATAAGTTCGCCCTGGTGCGTGGCCCGGACGATGAATTCGGTGACGACTACGTCGTCACCAGCAGCGTGCATGCGCTTCACTTCGAGCTTCAGGTCGGGGAACGCGCCAGTGTACATCTCGGCAACGGCGATGCCGGCCTCAGGCCCTTCTTGCCGCTGCCCGTCACCACTCGTGTAAGAGTACTGCGGGTGGAAGAGCTGCCGGATCTTGTCGAAATCGCGGCGGGCGACCGCCTCCAGGTACTGCCGCATGATGTTTGTTGAATCGCTCATTGTCGTTCTACTCCTTATCTACTGCCACGAATGGCAATTCCAATGCTGCTGCATGACGTGTTAGACGGCTGCTAATGAATGCAACCCAGATACATCTTGGCAAATCGTTCACGGGGTCGCGGGCAGGTCCAACACCGAGACACCCACACACGGCCGACTGACGCACGGGCTGCGAGCGCCGGCGCGAACGCGACTTTCCCTCGCGTGCCGCTCTGGCCACCCCCTCGCCCGGCTATACGGCCTATCCACCGCGCGAGAGAGTACTATATCGAGCCGCCGCGTTGCGCGCGGCAAAGGCCCGAAGTGCCAGACCTTCCGCAACGACTCGCCGCAATCCTCGCGGCCGACATCGCGGGGTATACGCGGCTCATGGAGCTCGACGGGGCCGGAACCGTCGCGGCATGGCGGCTTGCACGTACGCAAATCATCGATCCGACGATCGCACGCAACGGCGGCCGCATCGTCAAGCTCACGGGCGACGGCTTCTTAGCGGAGTTCTCCACGGTCGAAAGCGCGGTCCGCGTGGCGCTTGCGATGCAGGACGAGCTCACGGCGGCGTTCGCTGCGCAGCCGGCCGACCGCCGCGTAGCGTTTCGGATGGGCGTCGACATCGGCGACATTTGGGTCGACGCCGAGGACGTTTATGGCACCGGAGTCAACATTGCAGCGCGGCTCGAAGGGCTCGCGACGCCGGGCACGCTATGCATCTCCGACGCCGTGCACGCGGCCGTCAAGCACAAGATCCGCGCTCACTACACGGACTTGGGCTCGCGCCACGTCAAGAACGTGGCGAACCCCGTGCATGTCTGGCGCGTTAGCACCGCGGCGCCGGCGCGCAGCGAAGCCGCTCGGCTCAGACGCCCGGCGATCGCAATCGCTGCGTTGCTCGCGGTTGCAGCGGCTGTGATCTACTTCGGCCGCCCGCCGGGGGTTACTGCGCCCGCGGACACGAGCATCGAGGCCGCGACCGCCGAGCGTCAACCGCCGACGCCCGCACCTGAATTGCCGGCAGTCGAGCCGAACACGATCGCCGTGCTGCCGCTGCTGAACATCGACGGCAGCGAGGAGATGCGGTACTTCGCCGACGGCCTCGCTGAAGACATCATCAACCGGCTCTCGGCCACGCCGCCGCTGCGCGTGTCGTCGCGCGGCGATTCGTTCGCGCTCGACGCCAACACCGCGCCGGAAGACGTCCGTAAAAGGCTGCGTGTCGCCTACTTCATCGAGGGCAGCGTGCGCAGGAGCGGGGACACGCTACGCGTCGTGATCCAGCTCATCGATTCGGTGAACAGGGTTCACATCGTATCGCGCCAATTCGACAAGCCGGTCGGCGAGGTCTTGCAGCTCCAGAACGAGGTGTCGAAGCTCGTCGTCGCGAACCTGCGCGTTGCGCTGCCGTCGCTCGCCGAGGAACCCGTTTACGCATCTGCGGAAACCGCGTCCTTCGATGCCTACCTCGCCTACCGCCGCGGCATGGACATCCTCAGCCGACCGCTCACGCGCGCGGCCGTCACGGAAGCGTTGCGGGCTTTCCAGCAATCGCTGGCCGTGGACTCCGATTACGCCGCGGCGTTCGCCGGAATCTGCATCGCGAACATCGCGGGCTACGACGTGACACAGGAGGCCGCGTACATGACCAGCGCGGAGTGGTCGTGCGGCGCGGCGCTCGACCGCAACGCCAACCTGATCGTCGTTCACGATGCGCTCGGCGAGTTCTACCTGCGAACGGGGCGCACGGCCGATGCAGAACGCGCCTTCGAAAGCGCGCTGCGCATCCATGGCAACGACGTTCCCGCGCTGACCGGGCTCGGCAACGTATATTTGAATCAACAGCGGCTCGCCGAGGCCGAGCGACGCTACCGCGAGGCCATCGGGCTACAGCCCGGCAATTGGCGCACTTTCAACTCGCTCGGCAAGTTCTTGTACACGAGCGGCCGTTACGCAGAGGCGGCCGCAGCCTATCGCGAGGTAGTGGCGCTCGACACGGCCAACAGCACGGGTTGGGGGAATTTGGCGTCGTCGGAGATGCTCGCGGGCGACTTCACAGCTGCCGTCACCGCGTTCGAGCGCGCGCTCGAAGTGGAGCCGAGCGCCCGGACGCTCATGAACCTCGGCATGTTGCACTACTACCGCGGCGAGAGCGCAGAGGCGAAGGCCAGGATCGAGGCCGCCATCCGGATGACGCCCGAGGCACACCTCGCGTGGTCGAACCTCGGCGACGTGCTCTCCTCGACTGGAGACGCAGCCGGCGCGAGTCGCGCATTCCGCGAGGCCGAGCGGCTCGCGCGCGAACGGCTCGCGCGCAACAATCGGGACGCCGGCACGCTTATCGACCTCGCGTGGATCACGGTGATGCTCGGGCAATTTGCCGAGGCCCAGCAGCTGATCTCCACGGCGGTCGCAGTGGCTCCGACCGACCCGTACGTGCATTATTACGACGCCCTCGTGAGGGCCCGCATGGGCGACACGGAGAACGCGCTCGATCGGCTCGAGACGGCAGTCGAAATGGGCTATTCGCGCGTGTTGGTACGCGCGGAGCCGCACTTGGCGGCGCTGCGCGGCAACGCGCGGTTCGCGGAGATCACAAACTGACAACAACGACGACAAAAAAGGGGAAAACAAATGAGAGCCACGACCACACTAGCCTGTATATCGTTGACGCTGCTGCTCGCTGGCTGTAGCGGCGGCGTGAGACTCGCGTCGGTACCCGCGGGCTGTAACGCCTCGACCTCGATTACCGTCCAACACGGACTAGGCAAGATCGACTTGGGTACGAACGAATGTATTAGAGTCGCCGGGGGTAGCTCCGTCACCTTGACGTTCACACCCGTCCCCGCAGTCAATCAGGTGCGCACGAAGTTCAAAGGGTTAGGCAACCGGTGGCTGGATCGCAACAGCGATCCACGCAACCCCGCCACGATCACGCTGACCGTCCCGCGCAACGACGACGAGAACGATATCGAGAGCTACAAGTACGAGATCCACATCCGCGGCGTTGGATTGCTCGACCCGCGCATCGTCGTCGAATAGCGGCGACCGCAGTCGCCAGCAACGGTCGGTCAGGAAAAGTACCACCAGACCCACGCGACGACACGACGAGGCCGAGACTCGAGGCCAGATCCACGCCGCGGCGCTCGCGCTGTCGCCCGGCGACGACCGGGTCCCGATGGTCGACACCGGCAACCCGGCAATGCGCGCGGCCGGCGGCGGCGCCTGTAGCGTGGCTGGTGCGACTCCGCGGGGGGGGGCTTACTCGGCAACGCGCACCCGCGCGATGTGCCGGGTACTGACACGGGTCGCATAGACGACGAGCGGCGGTCGGGAGCGATCGGGTTTTCAGCGTCGCGGGCATTCCAACACCGAGACACCCACATACGGCTCCGCGTCGCGCCGCTCGCGAGCCGAGCGCTTCGACGGATCGGCATGCCGCGTCTTGTGCGCATAGTAAGTCGAGGGGGCAATCGGCGACTCAGCGCAGATCGGCTCGACCCATACGGGCAATACACCGTTGAGGAGTATGATGGCCGCGACCGCAACCCATGGGGAACGGTCGGTCTCGTGCCCGCAATAACGACTACAACAGGGGAACCCAATGAAGAGAATTGCATTGCCGATCATCGGCGCATGCGCGGCGTTCTGTCTCGTCCAAGGCGCGAGCGCGCAGCAGGCCGAGCCCGCTCCGACGCCGATCGTCGAGGTCTACGGTTGCACGTTCACCGGTAACAACGACCTCGCCGATTTCCAGGCGGTCGCGACGCGCTGGAGCGCCTGGGCCGACAGGCGCAACGTCATGGATTACACGTCCTTCATTCTGACTCCGTTCTTGTTCAGCGCGCAGCTCGAGTACGACGTGCTGTGGCTCGGTGCCTGGCCGACCGGTGCGGCGATGGCCGCAGGCCAGGCGCAGTGGATCGCCGAGGGTGGGGAGGTCGCGGACGCCTTCGAGGCGATCACGGATTGCGCGATTCACCAGCAGTTTGCCGAGGTCGTCATCAGGCAGCCGCAGGCGCCGCCTCCGGAAAACGGCGTGGCCTCGTTTACCGATTGCAAGCTGCATGAGGGCCGCATCGCGCCGGAAGCGAATACCGCGGCCGGTCAATGGGCCGAATACCTAGTGCAGAACGGCAGTGATCTGTTTACGGCGTTCCTGTTTCCGCTCGCTGGCGAAAGCGATGAAGCCGATTACGACTTCAAGATCGTCGAAGGTTTTGCCGATCTCGCGGCTTACGGGCAGACCACGGACATCGTCACCCGCGGCGGCTTCATGCGGGCCGCGGAGCTGTTCGACCGCTTGATGGACTGCGACAGCCCGAGAGTCTATTTGTTGGATCGCGTCCGGCTCGCCGCGGCGCCGTGACGTAAATCGTCTGCGCAGAGTCCGGCCGCGAACAATGTAGCGCCACGGAGGGCGCTACTACCTCAGAGAAGCGCTCCCTGATGGATCGCGAGGGACTGTCGCGTGAGCGCCGCTCCGCCGCACCGCTGCTCGACGGTCCAGCGCACGTCGATTCCGCTCTCGCCGCCGCCGGTTTCGCTCGCGATCTCGAGAGCGATCTCGTCTCGTCGAACGACCGATGTCGCTTTCGCCGTTGCTCACCCCGGCCGGCCGAGGGCAGGGAGCGCCCGGTTTAAGTGCCGACGCCGAAGGGCCGCCGCTCGCTTCGCGCGCCCCGCCGCAGCCGTCGCTGCTCTGAATCGGCTCGTTGGCTCGTTTTTCGTGCTCGCTGCTCGCCTGCGGCCTTTCAGGCCCGCGGGAGGGCGTCGTTCGTGCGCCGACCGGGGCGGGGCGGCTATCGGGTGCCGACAACCACGAAACGAAACGCGCCACCCTCACGCGAACGTCGTCGCGGCCGCTGCGGGCGTCGTTTTCGGAGGGCACGGCCGACGAGCGCCGATCTCAGCGGCCGACATAACCCCGATTATCCGTACTATCCGCTCGTGCCGGCTATGTCCTGGGTGAGGCTGTCGAGGCGGGAGGCGAGGTCGTAGGTCGCGGGCTTCTACGAGCTACTGGACTACCGCTATCGGAGGCAGCTAACGAGGCTAGCCGATCGCCGACAACAGAGTGTCGCCCGCGAGCTCGCACTGCTCGCGCGTGACGTCGAGGTGCGTCACGAGACGGATCGTGCGCGGCCCGAATGCAAACAGCAGTACGCCGTGCTCGCGCGCCCGCGCCACGACGGCCGTGGCGTCGGGTGCGTCGGCCGCGAGCCTGAAGACCACGATGTTTGTCTGCACCGTCTCGAGGTCGAGCTCCACGCGCGGGCTCGTCACGAGCTTCGCGGCCAACGCGCGCGCGTTGGCGTGGTCCTCGGCGAGCCGCTCGAAGTGGTGGTCGAGCGCGTGCAGCCCGGCCGCCGCGAAGATGCCGACTTGCCGCATCGCGCCGCCGGCCATGCGCCGGTAGCGCTGGCAGGCCGCGACGAGCTCCTTCGGGCCCGCGAGCAGCGAGCCGCCGGGCGCGCCCAGGCCTTTCGACAAGCACACGCCGACGAGATCGAACGGCGCCGCAAGCTCGGCGAGCGAGCGGCGCGTCGCGACAGCGGTGTTCCAGAGACGCGCTCCATCGAGGTAGCTCGAGACGTTGCGTGCGCGGGCCGCCGCGCAGATGGCGACGGCTTCGGCTTGCGGGAAGATCAACCCGCCGCCGCGGTTGTGGGTGTTCTCGATCTCGACGAGCGTCGTCGGCGGATACAGGAGATGGCTGCGCGGTTTCACGACGGCGAGGAAGTCGTCGGCCGTGAACAACCCGCCCGTGCCGACCTCCGTGAACTGCACGCCGGCGTTCGCGGCCGACGCGCCCGTCTCGTGCCACACGGTGTGGCTCTCGCGGCCCACGACGACGTCGTCGCCGGGCCGCGTCAGCGCGCGCAGCGCGACCTGGTTCGCCATCGTGCCCGTCGGCACCCAGAGCGCGGCTTCCTTGCCGAGCAGGTCGGCGACGCGCGCTTGGAGCTCGTTGACCGTGGGATCCTCGCCGTACTGGTCGTCGCCGACGGCCGCGTTCGCCATCGCCGCGCGCATCGCGGCCGTCGGCCGCGTGACCGTGTCGGAGCGCAGGTCTACGGCTGACGGCGCGCTCACGGCCGCGGGCCGTAAATCGGCACCGCTGCGCCGACCTCGAGCGCACCCAAATCCGGCGCGCGGCCCGCGAACCCGTCGGTCACCGTGGGCAGCGGCGTGCCTTTGTCGACCGCCGCCGAGCGCGGTCGCAGGCGGAAATCGAAGTCGCGGGCGTCGTAGAGCTTCTGCACCGTGGCGGCGTCTTGCGCGTCGAGCTGCGGCACGTCGACGAAGATGTCGTAGTCGACGAGCACGCTGTTGCGGTCTTGCCCCGTCGCCGCGGCGTACTGCTCGAGCGTCGCGAACTCGCGCGCTTCGAGCGCGGCGGTGTAGCCGTAGCGGTTGTAGTCCGCCGTGACGCCCGCGGGCGGTGCGCTCCAGCGGAACGACACGGGCGCGTTCGGGTTCGGCCGGAAGCCGTTGTAATCCGACGACGTGTAACTTGTGAACGTCGTGACGTTGAAGATCGCGGGTAAGGCGTTCTCGCCGAGCATCAGGTTGTTGCGCCAGTGCGTGTTCGACGTGCCGGCCGCCAAGGTCTCTGCCAGGATCGTGTTGTTGTAGAACAGCACGCCGGCGGCGCCGGCCGTGAGGCGCGTCGAGCCGGCCGGCAGGTGGTAGGCGATGTTGCGAATCCAGTAGACGGGCCCGCCGAGCGTCGGCTGATTGCAGAACGCGTGCGAGGGGTGGTTTAGAAACAAGTTCCGCAGCACGCGGATGTTGTGCATGCTGCCGTCGGTCTCGATCGGGTTATCGTGGCTGTTGGTGATGTAGTTGCCGTAGAAGTCGATCGCGACGGGGCGGCGGTCCCAATATTCGCGCGGCGGATACTTCGGCCCGTCGGCGATGCCGGGCCCCGAGGCCACCGAGCCGTCGGGGTTACCGTAGGTCTCGACGTTGATGCCGTCGTGGAAATCGGCGATGTAGTTGTGCGCGACGACGTGGCCCGGGCCGTAGACCTTCACGGCCACGTATGACGCCATCGCGGGCGGGAATGTTTGGCCGTCGACGCCGTGGAACTTCCGCCACATCTCGCCGGCCCAGCCGATGAGGTGCTCGGGGTCGTTGCGGCCTAGGAATACGCTGTCGGCGATGTAGAAGCCGCTCGAGCCCGACCAGTTCGTGAACACGCCGGCGCCGACGTCCTCGAAGCGGCTGCGTTTGACCGTGAGGCCTTTCGAGCCCGCGATGAATTGCGTGCCCGCGAGGATCGCGACCTCGGCGTTACGGAACGTGATGCCTTCGAAATACGTGTGATCGGCTGCGCGCACGTCGAACAGCGCGTAGGCGCCGTTGCCGTCGAACACGACGTCGCCGTCGCCGGCCGCGACGATCGCGATCGGCGCATCGAGCGTGCCGTCGGCCGTCAGGTAGTAGGTGCCGTCGAGCGGCGTCGTGCGGTTGACCGTTGGGTCGTTCGTGTACTCGTAGCGGTTGTACTGGTACGTGCCCGCGTGCACGACAAGCGTGTCGCCGGGCCGCACGCGCGGCCGGCCCGACGTCGCCCAGTCGGTGCCCGCGCACCACTCGTTGTAGGCGCAGAGCAGGCCTTCGAACGCAGGCTCGATCTTTGGCCCTGCGAAGCCGTGCGGATAAACGTGAAACACGCGGCCGTTCGCGGAGCGCTGCGGTTCCGCGCGCGTGCGCACGACGAGCGTACGCTCGGCGGCGCCGATCACGCCGTCCGGGTCGGCCATGACGAAGCGCGCTTCGTAGGCCGTGTCGGCCTCTAGATCGAGAATGCTGCCGGCGAACATGTTGGGAGCGACGACGTCGACGCGCGATTCCGCGTAAATGCGCTCGCCGTGCAGCCGCAGCAGCGGCAGGGCCGGGCGCCATGCGGTTTCGCCCTGGCGGCGGAACGACACCGCGACGTTCGCATTGCGATTGTCGTCGCCTTGGATGAGCCACTCGAAGCCGAGATTGATCAGCGTCGGTGGCTCGACGACGAGCTCGCCGGCGACGACGGCGTTCCGGCTCGGCGGCGGAATGTTGGTCGGTCCCTGGGCCGTGGCCGTCGCCGCGGCGAGCGCGGCGAGCAGGCCCGACGGACACGCGGCGTGTAGCGTCGGCATGGCCCGATTGTGCCATGGGTATACTGCGCGCAGCGACCGCTCGAGCAACCCGCCATGCTTTTCGCCCGACTCAAAGAGCAGCTGCGGCGGCGCCGTCATCGACGCGAGTACCGGCGCATGGTGCGGCAGTGGTACGCCGACGGCGGCGACGCGCGCTTTCGCTTCGCTTACGACCTGACGCCCGACTCGCTCGTGCTCGACCTCGGCGGCTACGAGGGGCAGTGGGCCAGCGATCTCTATGCGCGGCAACGATGTCGCATCGACGTTTTCGAGCCCATCGCGGGCTTCGCGGCGGCGATCGCCGAGCGCTTCGAGCGCAACTCCGACATTCGCGTGTTCGCGCACGCGCTCGGCGCGTCGACGCGGCGCGAAACGCTGAGCGTCCACGGCGCCAGCAGCTCGGCCTACAAGGACAAGGCCGACAAGGAAGAGGTGCAGTTCGTCGACGTCGCGCAATGGTTCGAGGAGCAGGGTCTCGCCTCGGTGCGGCTCATGAAGATCAACATCGAGGGCGGCGAGTACGAGCTCCTCGAGCGCATGCTCGAGCGCGGGCTCACGGCCCGCGTCCAAGACCTGCAGATCCAGTTCCACAATTTCTCGCCCGATTCCGCCGCGCGCATGGCCGCAATCCAGCGCGGCCTCGTGGCGACTCACGAGCCAACCTACCAGTACCGCTTCGTCTGGGAAAACTGGCGCCGCCGCCCCTAAAAAGAACCGGATTTCTCACCGTGCTCAAAAGGGCGCTCCCGAGACCGTCAGCGCACAGGGGCAGCAATACGCTCCTGCTATTGCTGCACGCCGCCGTCCATGGCGGCGATGTGCGCTGACGAGCCCCAGGGATGGTCTTCCGGCGTGTCTCGGGAGCGCCCTTTTGAGCGCGGTGAGAAATCCAGCCGCGCGCGTCAGCGACCCCGGTCGGGCCCGTTCACGCGCTCGAACACGCGCTCCGGCGGCGGCAGCCCTTTCGCCGCGGCTTCGGCGGCCGCCTTCTCGTAGGCGCGCTCGCCCATGAGCACGTGCTTCAGCGAGAGGTTACCTTCGTGGCACGAGTACTCGTAGATCGCGTAGCCCGGCTGCTGCGTGATCGTCATGCGCATGGTCCACGGCCGTTCCCACGTCAGGGGATCTTCGACGCGGATCTCGTAGTCGATCATCTCGGGGTCGATGCGCGTGAAGCGCTCGGTGAGCCGCAGTTGCTCGCTGTGACGCACGCCGCCGACGCCCGTCTTGTCCGTGAAGTTGGCGCTCTCGATGACGAGCGTGTTGCCTTCCCAGCGCCCGCGCGAGTCGCCCATGTAATGACGGATGGCAGAGCCCAGCGGCGGACGGCCGTCGAGCGGGATGACGCGCGTGTCGTGGACCATCTCGTAGGCGATGGTCACGGTGTCGGGCGTCTGGAGGATGCGCGCGCCGTTGCCGTAGACGGCGGGCCCGAACGAGCCGATCACGCCGCGCGTGATGCAGCGGTCGTACAGGCTGAAATCGGCCATGGTGTTGAATGGCCCGACGCCGAAGCTGCCGGACGAGCGGCGCTCGCGCGCTGCGGGCAGCGCCGGCGGAACGCGGCCGTCGGGCGGGTCAATGACCATCGACGTATAGCTGAAGGTGCGCGTGCCTTCCTCGTTGCGGAACGTGCCCACTGCGCCTCGGTCCTGCGTTTGCCGCGCGGTTTCGCGCCGCGCCTCGCGCGCCGCGAATTGCTCGTCGGTCAGATACTGCTGCGTGCCGTATTCCGGTGGCCGCGACTGCGGGATGCCGCGCATGTCGTCGGTCGTCCAGATCCCTTGCAGGTCGGGATGGTCCCAGGGCGTCTTCGGCGGCGTCCAGTTCGGATCGACGCGCGCGGCGGCTTGCGCGTCCGCCGATCCCGCCGCTTGTGCGGCGGCCTGCGAGGGCGCGACGAGGATCGCGGCGGCCGTTGCGCCTACGAGCGCCAGTCTGCGCGGGAGGAGGCTGCGAGACATGGTCGGAAAGCCTAGCACAACCTGTGGCGGCGGCACGACGCCCGCGGGAACGAGCTACGGCCGCTGGCGCTCCGCGATGTACGCATCGACCTCGCGCTCGAGTAGCTCGAGCGGCACGACGCCGGCATTCAGCACGACGCGGTGGAAGTCGCGAATCGCGAAGCGCTCGCCGAGCGCCGCGCGGGCTCGCTCGCGGAGCTCCACGATCTCGAGCTGGCCGATCATGTAGGCGCAGGCCTGGCCCGGGGTCACGACGTAACGCTCGACCTCGCTCGCTTCGATACCGAAATCGATCGCCTGCTCGCGCGTCCAGCCCAGGGCGTGCAGGCCCGTGTCGACGACGAGGCGCCGCGCGCGGAACAACGCGTCGCTGAGCTGCCCGAGCCGTCCCGCTGTGTCGCCCTCGTACCAGCCGTCCTCGGCCGCGAACCGCTCGGCGTAGAGCGCCCAGCCTTCGGTGCTCGCGGACAGGCCGCCAAGAGCACGAATGCGGCGGAACGCCGGCAGCTCCTCGTTCTCGATCGCGAGCGCGATCTGGAAGTGATGACCGGGCACGGTCTCGTGATAGACGAGCGAGCGCAGCGCGAAGCGCGTGAGCTGGCTCGGCCGCAGCGGCATCTGGAAGATCCCCGGGCGCGACCGGTCGCTCGGCGGCGGCGTGTAGCTAGCGGCCGCGTTCTCCCAGCGGAATTCGGGGTAGGGTTGGGCGATGACGGGTGTCTCGGGGCGCACGTCGAACGAGCTCGCCGTGCGCGCGAGCGCGTCGGCGAGAATCGTGTCGATCTCGGCCATGATCTGCCGCCGCCCGTCGGCCGTGTTCGGATACGTGAGATCGGCCGCCAGCCGCTCCTCCCGCGCCTTGATCGAGCCCTCCGTGTAGCCGAGCGTGCGGAACAGCCGGTCCATCTCGGCCTCGATGCGAGCGACCTCGGCGAGCCCGATCGCGTGAATCTCCGCCGCCGTGAGGTCCGTCGTCGTGTAGTGGCGCAATCGCTCCGTGTAGAGCTCGGCGCCGCGCTCGAAACGCGCGAGCCCGGCGGCGTCGGTGGCGCGCGGCTGCTGTGCTTCGAGCACGGCGATCGCCCTGGCCCAAGCGGGGTAGACCTCGTCGGCCACGATGGCCGCGGCCGCGGCGGTGAGCTCGTCGCGTCGCGCAGCATCGAGCCCGGTGACGGCGGCCATTTTGCCGCGCAGCGTGGTGACGAGTGGATTGTCGGCCGGCGGCGGGGCTACGAAGCGCTGCATCTGCCCGATCGTTGCCGTCAGGATGAAGCGCGGCGGCAGCACGCCGGCCACGGCCTGGCGCTCGCTGTCGGCGACGGCTTCGGCCATGCGCTCGTCGATCTGCGTGAGTCGCGCCACGTAGTTCTCGGCGTCGCGCGCGGTGGCGACGGGCTGTACGACCGTGAACTGGTTCGGCAGATTGACGTTGACACCGGCCATCTGCTCGAGCGGGAACTCGTAGTCGAGATACGGCTCGTCGTCGACGATGCTCGTAAGCTGCCAGCGCATCATGTCGGCCGACACGCGCTGGCTCGGCGTGAGCGCCTCGCGATCGAACGCCGCGAGCGCGGCGAGCCCGTCGCGCGCGAGGCGAATCGTCTCGAGCCGAAAATCGCGGCTCACCGGCGTGATCGCGCGGCTCAACCGGTCTTGCTCGTCGCCCGAGAAATAACGCGTGCTGATCGCGAGGTTGGGGTTGCGGCGCACCCAGTCGTCGGTGAAGCGCTGAAAGAGCTCGTCGATCGATGCGGTGGGCGCTGCCGGCGCCTCGGGTGGTGTCGGCTCGGCGCAGGCGCCGAGCAGCACGAGCAGCAGCAGCGAAAAACGGCGTAACACCGGTACCCCCTTCACGTCAGTGGACGGCCGACGACCCTTGCGGCGTGCCGCGCATGATGGCGTCGACCTGCCGGTCGTCGTAGCGAAACGCGCGGTTGCAGAACTCGCACTTGAGCTCGACATGCCCTTGCTCCGCGAGCAGGCTCTTCACTTCGTCCCCGCCGAGCATGCGCACGACGCCGGCCAAACGCTCCGGCGTGCAACGGCAATCGTGTGTCACGGGCTTCGATGCGAACAGCCGAATCGATTGCTCCGCGAACAGCTTCGGCAACAGCTCCTCCGCGGGCATGCCAGTGAGCTCGTCGGCTGACACAGTCGTCGCGCAGGCCGCCGCCGTCGCGAACGCATCGGCACTGCGCTGCTCGTCGTGCCCGGGTAGCACTTGCAGCAAGAGACCCGCCACGCGCTGCTCGCCGCTGCGCAAGAAGAGGCGCGTGGCAAGCTGCTCCGACTGCGCGAAATACGACTCGAGACACTCGTCGAGGCGCGCGCTCGTGAGCGGCACGATGCCTTGGAATAGGCCGTTCGGCTTGCCGGTATCGAGGTTGACGACGAGGCGGCCGCCGTCGAGCAGCGGCCGCGGCGTTTCGAGGGGCTTGAACGACGCCATGCCGCGCACGCGTTGACCGTCGGTGCACTGGATCAGCAGCAGCTTGAGCGCGCCTTCGCCCTGGAGCTGGAGCGCGACGCTCGGCGTGGTCTTGAGCCCGCTCGCGAGCAGCAGCGTGGCAGCGACGCCCTCGCCGAGCAGCGTGCGCACGGGCGGCGGGTAGTCGTGCGCGGCAACGACTCGCTGCCACGTTTCCGCAAGGCGCACCAGCGCGCCGCGGATACCCGCATCCTCGAGCACGAAGGTCTGAATCTCGTTCATCGCGCGCTCATGACCCGAGCTGCTTGCGCAACGCGTCGTTGACCTGTTGCGGATTGGCTTTGCCGCGCGAGGCTTTCATGACTTGGCCCACGAGGAAGCCGAGCACCTGCTGTTTGCCGGCGCGGAACTGCTCGACCTGCCCCGGATTCGCGGCGATGACCTCGGCAACGAGCTTGTCGATGCTCGCGGCGTCTGAGATCTGCGTGAGGCCGCGCTTCTCGATGATCGCGTCGACCAAGCCTTCGCCGTTCGATCCGTCTGTCCAGAGGGCTTCGAAGGCTTCCTTCGCGATCTTGCCCGAGATCGTGCCCGCGGCGAGCTTGTCGAGCAGCGCCGCGAGCGTGCTCGCCGAGACGTGCGTCGCGCCGATCGCAAGCCCGTCGCGATTGAGCCTTCCTAAGAGCTCGCCCATGACCCAGTTGGCCGCGATCTTCGGCGCCGCGCGCGTGCCTTTGGCGACGGTCTCGAAGTAGTCGGCGAGCGCTTTGTCCACCGTGAGCACGCCGGCGTCGTAGGCGGGCAGGGCGTAGTCGCGCATAAAGCGCTCGCGCTTCGCGTCGGGCAGCTCGGGCAGCGAAGCGCGCACGGCGGCGACGAGCGCCTCGTCGACGACGACGGGCAACAGATCGGGGTCGGGGAAGTAACGATAGTCGTTGGCTTCCTCCTTGGCGCGCATCGGTCGCGTCTCTTCGCGGTCGGGGTCGTAGAGACGTGTCTCCTGCACGACCTTGCCGCCGCTCTCGATGAGCTCGATTTGGCGCGCCGCCTCGATTTCGATGGCGCGCTCGACGAACCGGAACGAGTTCAGGTTCTTGAGCTCGGTGCGCACCCCAAGCTTCGTCTCGCCGCGCGGGCGCACCGAGACGTTGGCGTCGCAGCGGAACGAGCCCTCCTGCATGTTGCCGTCGCAGATCTCGAGGTAGCGCACGAGCGCGTGGATCTTGCGCATGTAGGCGCCGGCCTCGGCGGCCGAGCGCAGGTCGGGCGCCGAGACGATCTCGATGAGCCCCGTGCCCGCGCGATTGAGGTCGATGCCCGACTGCCCCGCAAAATCTTCGTGCAGCGACTTGCCCGCATCTTCCTCGAGATGCGCGCGCACGATGCCTACGCTGCGAGTGCTGCCGTCCTCGAGCACGACGTCGACGCGGCCGCCGTGCACGATCGGCAGCTCGTACTGGCTGATCTGGTAGCCCTTCGGAAGGTCGGGATAAAAGTAGTTCTTGCGCGCGAACACGCAGCGGTGTGCGACCGTGCAGCCGGTCGCGAGGCCGAATTTCACGGCCATCGTCACGGCCGCGGCGTTGAGCACGGGCAGCACGCCCGGGTAGCCCAAGTCGACGAGGCTCGCCTGGCTGTTCGGCGGCGCGCCGTAGGTCGTCGACGCGCCGGAGAAAATCTTGGACTTCGTCGCGAGCTGCGCGTGAATCTCGAGACCGATGACGGTTTCCCACTGCATGGCGGTCACGCGTAGCTCGGCGGCACGCGCGCGTGCCAGTCCGTGGCCTTTTGAAAGTAATGCGCGGCTTTGAGCAAGCGGGCTTCGGCGAGCGGCGGCCCCACGAGCTGAAGCCCGACGGGCAAGTCGCGCACGAAGCCGCACGGCAGCGACATCGCCGGTAACCCTGCGAGGTTGGCGGCGATCGTATAGATGTCGTTCAAGTACATCTCGATGGGATCGCTCGTCTTCTGGCCTATCCCGAATGCGGGCGCCGGCGTCGTCGGGCCCGCCACGATGTCGACCTCGCGGAACGCGCGCGCGAAGTCCTCGCTCACGAGCGTGCGCACTTTTTGCGCCTGTAGATAGTAGGCGTCGAAGTAGCCGGCCGAGAGCACGTACGTGCCCGTGAGGATGCGGCGCTTGACCTCGGCACCGAAGCCCTCGCCGCGATTGCGCATGTAGAACGCCGCGAGATCGTCGTTGCCGGCGCGCGACCCTTGGTAGTCCCCGAAGGGGGGTTCCGCGCGATGGCCGAAGCGCACGCCGTCGAAGCGCGAGAGGTTCGACGATGCTTCGGCCGGCGCGACGACGTAGTACGCGGGCACGGAGTGATGGAGATTCGTGAGCTCGATGCTCTTCAAACGCGCGCCGAGCTTCTCGAGCTCGGCGAGCGCCGCGCGCACGGCCGCCGCGTTGCCGGCGTCGAGCCCAGCGTCGAAGAAATTCTCGGGCACGCCGATCGTGATGTCGTCCCACGGCTCGTTGACGAGCTGCGAATAGCGCGGCACGGGCTCGTCGAGCGACGTCGAGTCGCGCTCGTCGAAGCCGGCCATGGCTTCGAGCAGCAGCGCCGAGTCTTCGGCCGTTTGCGTGAGCGTGCCCGCTTGGTCGAGGCTCGACGCGAACGCGATCATGCCGTAACGCGACACGCGTCCGTAGGTCGGCTTCAAACCCGTGATGCCCGTGAGCGCAGCGGGTTGCCGGATCGAGCCGCCCGTATCCGTGCCCGTCGCGCACGGTGCGATGCGCGCGGCGACGGCAGCCGCAGAGCCGCCCGAGGAGCCGCCGGGCACGAGCGCCGGGTTCCACGGATTGCGCACGGGGCCGTAGAAGCTCGTCTCGTTCGACGAACCCATCGCGAACTCGTCCATGTTCGTCTTGCCGAGCATCACGGCGCCCGCCACGCTAAGGCGCTCGACGATCGTCGCATCGTAGGGCGCGATGAAGTTGTCGAGCATGCGCGAGCCGCACGACGTCTTGACGCCCGCCGTGCAGAAGATGTCCTTGTGCGCGATCGGCAAACCCGTGAGCAGAGTCGCTTCGCCTTTGGCGAGCCGGCGGTCGGCCGCGGACGCTTGCGTCAGCGCCTGTTCGCCCGTGATCGTGACGAACGTGTTCAGCGTTTTGTCGAATCGGCCGATGCGGTCGAGAAAATGCCGCGTGAGCTCGGTCGCGGAGACGCGCCTAGCGCGCAGGTCGCCGGCGAGCTGGGTCAGGGTGCGTGTATGCATGCAGCGTGGTGGTCTTCCGGGCCGCTCGTTCGAGGCGCGGCCCGGTCATTCGGCCTCGCGGCCCTATTCGATGACCTTCGGAACGAGATATAGGTCACATTTTACGAGCGGAGCGTTGCGCTGGTAGAGCTCGTGCCGGTCGACCTCGGTCACGGCATCCGGCCGCAAGCGCTGGGGCCGATCGAGCGGGTGGGCCATGGGCGCCACGCCTTCCGTGGCGACGGCTTGTAGCTCGCCGACCATGGCCACGATGCTCGAAAGCTTGGCCGACACGTCGGCCATCTCGGCGGGCGTAATCTCGAGGCGCGCCAGACGGCAAAGTCGGCGGATGTCATCGGGGCCAAGCACGGTTTTTTCGGTACGACTGCGAGTCAAAGCCCGAAGTGATCGACTTCTCATTAGACTATACACGTCGCTTGTGGATTGGCCTACCCGTTGTTAAAGTCGCGCCACGATTCCCCTAGCGGCCTTGGGCCTCAATGTTAAAGAGCTTTCTCGGATATTTCTCCAACGACATGTCCATCGATCTCGGCACCGCGAACACGCTGATCTATGTTCGGGGCCGGGGCATCGTTTTAAACGAGCCGTCGGTCGTCGCCATCCGTGAGGAGCCCGGCCGCGGGGGCAAGGTGCTCGAGGCCGTCGGTCTCGAAGCCAAGAACATGCTCGGCCGCACGCCGGGGCACATCACGGCGATTCGCCCCATGAAGGACGGCGTCATCGCCGACTTCAGCGTCACCGAAAAGATGCTCCAGCACTTCATCAAGAAGGCGCACGGCGCGCGCTACTTCCGGCCGAGCCCGCGCGTGCTCGTCTGCGTGCCGTACGGCTCGACACAAGTGGAGCGGCGCGCGATTCGCGAATCGGCCGAAGGTGCCGGCGCGCGCAAAGTTTATCTCGTCGAGGAGCCGATGGCCGCGGCGATCGGCGCCGGCATGCCCGTGCACGAGGCGCGCGGCTCGATGGTGCTCGACATCGGCGGCGGCACCTCAGAGGTCGCCGTCATCTCGCTCAACGGCATCGTCTATGCGGCGTCGGTGCGCATCGGCGGCGATCGTTTTGACGACGCCATCACGAACTACGTGCGCCGCAACTACGGCATTCTCATCGGCGAAGCGACCGCGGAGCGCATCAAGCACGAGATCGGCTCGGCTTACCCCGGCCAAGACGTGCGCGAGATCTCCGTCAAAGGCCGCAATCTCTCCGAAGGCGTGCCGCGCAGCTTCACGCTCAACAGCAACGAGATCCTCGAAGCGCTGCAGGAGCCGCTGCAAGGCATCGTCGGCGCCGTCAAGCTCGCGCTCGAGCAGACGCCGCCTGAGCTCGGCGCGGACGTCGCCGAGCGCGGTATCGTGCTCACGGGGGGCGGCGCACTACTCACGGACATCGACAAGCTCTTGACCGAGGAGACGGGTCTGCCCGTCGTCATCGCGGACGACCCACTCACGTGCGTCGCCCGCGGCGGCGGCAGAGTGCTCGAGCTCCTCGACGAATACGGGCCGTCGGCCTTCTCCGTGGAGTGATACCGAGCCGCTAACGCAAGGAGAGCGAGACGCATGGCTGGTCCCGGAAGAACCGCTCCAGGCTTCGGGCGAAGCGGCTTCTCCGCGGGCGCACGGTTCTTGCTGCTCGCCATCGTCTGCGTTGCGCTCATGATCCTCGACAACCGCGAGCAGCACCTCGTTCGCGTGCGGCAAGCGCTCACCGTCGTCGTCTCTCCCGTGCGCGTGCTCGTCGATTTGCCCTTTCGCACTTGGCATTCCATGCGCGACACGTTCGCGACGCGCGACGCGCTCATCACCGAGAACCAACAGTTCCGCCGCGAGCGGCTCGAGACCGAAGGGCGGCTGCAGCGGCTCGCGGCCCTCGAGATGGAGAACACCCGCTTGAGGGACCTGCTCGACTCGACGGCGCGTGTCGGCAGCCGCGCGCTCGTCGCCGAGATTCTCGCCGTCGATCTCGACCCGTATCGGCAGCGTTTCGATCTGAATCGCGGCTTCGTCGATGGTGTGTTCGTGGGCCAGGCGCTCATCGACGCGGAGGGCGTGGTCGGTCAAGTCATGCGCGTCGGGCCGTTCACGTCGGAGGCCGTGCTCATCACGGATGCCGATCACGCCGTGCCCGTGAGCGTCAATCGCAACGGCCTGCGGACGAACGCCTTCGGCACGGGTGACAGCCAGCTCCTGAGACTGCATCTCACCAACAACGCCGACATCGAGGTCGGCGACCTGCTGGTCTCGTCGGGCTTGGGCGGCGTCTTTCCCGCGGGCTACCCCGTGGGACGCGTGATCGAGGTGCGGCTGCGCCCCGACCAATCGTTTTCGGAGATCGTCGCCGAGCCCGTGGCCGCGCTCGATCGTGACCGAGAAGTGCTGCTCGTTTGGGACGCCGTCGCCGACGACGGTGAGTCGGATGCCGAGGAGGCCGCCGCCGCGAGCGTGGCGGACGGACAGTAATGGCCGCACGCCGACACTGGTGGGCCTCGGTGTTGAGCCTCGCGGCGACGCTCATGCTCGCCGTCGTGCCGTTGCCCGACCTTATCGCGCCGCTGCGTCCCGACTGGGTGGCCGTGGTGCTGCTGTATTGGTCGCTCATGGCGCCGCGCCACTTCGGCTTGCTGACGGCGTTCTGGATGGGCATCGCGCTCGATACGTTGTCGGGGGCGCTGCTCGGGCAGAATGCGCTCGCGTTGCTCGTCGTCGTCTATCTCGCCGAGAAGTTTCATCTGCGGCTGCGCGTGTTCCCCGTGTCGCAGCTCGCCATCACGGTGCTCTTGCTGCTCGGCCTCTACGAATTCATCTTGTTCTGGGTCGACGGCATGGCGGGCCGCACCGTGCCGCTCGTCGAGCGCTGGCTGCCGCCGCTCACGGGCACGCTCGTGTGGCTCGCGCTGTACGTGCTCTTCGACCGCCGCGAGCGCGCAGCGCCGGCGAGGCTCTAGGCATGGCCAGGTCGTCGCTACAGCTCAAGGACCACTGGCAGGAACAGCGCCTGTTCTTGTCGCGCATCATTGCGGCTGCGATCGTCGTGCTGCTGCTGGCGGGCCTGCTCGTCACGCGCCTCGTGCAGCTCCAGATCGTCGACTACGAGCGTTTCAGCGAGCTGTCTCGCGGCAATCGCTTCCGCATCGATCCACTGCCGCCGAACCGCGGCCTCGTGTACGACCGCAACGGCCTCGTCATCGCCGAGAACCGGCCGAACTGGGAGCTCGTCGCCATCGGCGAGGAGATCGACGACGTCGCCCGCACGCTGCGGCAGCTCGAGGACTTAGGCCTAGTCGACGCTTCCGAGCACGACACGCTGCGCCGCCTGATCCGTTCGCACCGCGGCTTCGAGCGCGTGAGGCTCAGCAGCCTCACCGAGGAGCAAGCCGCGACGTTCGCCGTGCGGCGACACTTGTTCTCGGGCGTCGACATTCAGGAAGCGCTGGCGCGCTACTACCCGTTCGGCGAGGCGAGCGCGCACGCCATCGGCTACGTGGGCAGCATCAGTACCACGGATCTCGAGCGCATCGACCGCAGCAACTACGCAGGCACCTCCCAAATCGGTAAGGCCGGCATCGAACGCGCTTACGAGGATCGTCTGCACGGCCAGGTCGGGTATCGGCAGCAGGTCGTGAACGCGCAAGGCCGCGCGGTCGACCCGCCCGCGGGCGAGGGCAGCGGCGTCGAGACCAAATGGCCCGTGCCCGGCGACAACATCGTGCTGTCGCTCGACATGAAGGTTCAACTCGCCGCGCAGGACGCGATGCGAGACCTGCGCGGCGCCGTCGTCGCGATCGACCCGCGCAACGGCGACGTGCTCGCGCTGCTGAGTGCGCCGTCGTTCGACCCCAACCGCTTTGCCGCGGGCATGAGCCGCGCGGACTACGTGGCGCTCACGGCCGATATCGACAAGCCTCTCTACAACCGCGCGCTCGCCGGCACCTATCCGCCGGGTTCCACGGTCAAGCCGTTCCTGGCGCTCGCCGCATTGCAAAACGAAGCAATGACACCCGACGAGGAGAAATACTGCCCCGGACACTTCCGCTTGCCGGGCCAGAGTCACAACTACCGCGACTGGAAGCCGCAGGGGCACGGCAACGTCGACATGCACGAAGCGATCGTGATGTCCTGCGACGTGTACTTCTATCACCTCGCCGTCGCGATGGGCATCGATTCGATGGCCGTCGGGCTCAGACAGTTCGGTTTCGGCGCCCCCGTCGGCCTCGACGTCAGCGGCGAGAACTCGGGCGTGGTGCCGTCGCGCGAGTGGAAGGCCAGGCAGTTCACGCGTCGAGAGGATCAGGTGTGGTTCCCCGGCGAGACCGTCATCACGGGCATCGGCCAGGGCTACATGACCGTGACGCCGGTGCAACTCGCGCACGCGGCCGCCACGTTGGCGACGCGCGGCCAACGGTTCGTGCCGCGGCTGCTCATCGGCACCGAGAACGCGGTGACGCGCGAAGTGCAGTACGCCGAGCCGACGGCGCTGCCGAGCGTCACCGAGCAGGATCCCGCGCATTGGCAGATCGTCCTCGACGGGATGGTCGGCGTCGTGTCCGATCCGCGCAGCACGGCAACCGCGACGATGCAGGGCGCGAATTTCACGATCGCCGGCAAGACCGGCACGGCCCAGGTCATCAACATCGCGCAAGACGAGCGTTATCGCGAAGAAGAAATCGACGAGCGCCAGCGCGACCACGGTTTGTTCATCGCGTTCGCCCCGATCGATGCGCCGCGCATCGCGGTCGGCGTCGTCGTCGAGAACGGCGGCGGCGGCGCCCGCGCGGCGGCGCCCGTCGCGCGCGAGATTTTGGACGCTTTTTTCGCAGCGGAGAACTATGTCGCTCGCGAGCCTTGAATGGGGTAGGGCGGCCGGGGGCGGCCGGCGCAGGGTACGGAGCTTCGCGGGGCTCGTCGTCGATCTGCCGTTGCTCGCGATCCTGCTCGCGATCGCGGGCGTCGGTCTCGTCGTGCTCTTCAGCGCGCTGTCGGGCGCGACGGAGAATAGCGTTGCGGTGCAAGGCGTGCTGCGTCAGGGCATGCGCTTAGGCCTAGGCCTTGCCGCGTTTTTCGTCATGGCGCAGATCCCGCCCCACTACCTGCGTATTTTCACGCCGTGGCTGTATTTTTTGGGCATTGGTTTGCTGCTCGTCGTGGCGGTCGAGGGGCAGATCAGCAAAGGCGCACAGCGTTGGCTCGATCTCGGCTTCGTCACGTTTCAACCGTCGGAGATGCTCAAGCTCGCCGTGCCGATGATGTGCGCGTGGTTCATGCACGAACGGCGGCTGCCGCCGACGTTCCCGCAGCTCGTAGTCATGGGGCTCATCGTGCTGACGCCGGCGTTGTTGATTGCGCAACAGCCCGATCTCGGCACCGCGTTGCTCGTGATCGCGGCCGGCGGCCTCACGATCCTGCTCGCCGGCATCAGCGTGCGCGTCATGGTCGGGTTCGGTGCGCTCGGGCTCGCGGCCGTGCCCTTGGTCTGGGCGTACATGCGCGATTACCAGAAGGCGCGCGTGTTCACGTTCCTGAATCCCGAGTCCGATCCGCTCGGCACGGGCTACAACATCATCCAGTCGAAGATCGCGATCGGCTCGGGCGGTTTGTTCGGCAAGGGTTGGCTCAACGGCTCGCAGTCGTACCTCGAGTTCCTGCCGGAGCGATCGACCGACTTCATCTTCGCCGTCATGGCCGAGGAGTTCGGTCTGCTCGGCTTGGGCTTTTTGCTCGTGCTCTATCTCGCCCTCGTCGGCCGCGGCCTTTACATCGCCGCCGAGGCACAAGACACGTTCAGCCGGTTGGTCGCGGGTGCGCTCGCGCTGACGTTCTTCGTCTACGTGTTCGTCAACGCGGGCATGGTGTCTGGGTTATTGCCGATCGTCGGCGTGCCGTTGCCGCTCGTGAGCGCGGGCGGGACGTCGATGGTGACCCTCATGGCCGGCTTCGGTATGCTCGCGTCGATCCAAGGACATCGGAAGTTATTGGCGGCATGACCTCCTTAAGCACCTTCGTTCGCGGTGTCGCGATCGCAGCGGGAGTTTCGCTGGCCGCCGCCGCGCAGCCCCCGTCCTCGGCCACCGTCGAGCGAGCCAAGCAGTCGTTCGTCGACGAGATGGTCGAGCAGCACGCCTTCGACCGCGCCGAGCTCACGAAGCTGCTCGACGGCGCCGTCATCGACGCCACGGTGCTCGAGGCGATGGCGCGGCCCGCCGAGCGCGTCGTGCCCTGGTTCGAGTACCGCAACATCTTCATCACCGAGGAGCGCATCGCCGCGGGCGTGACGTTTTGGAACGAGCACGCCGAAACGCTCGACGCCGTGGTGGAACGCTACGGCGTCGCGCCGGAGATGATCGTCGCGATCATCGGCATCGAGACGTACTTCGGCACCCGCATGGGCCGCTACCGCGTGCTCGATGCGCTTGCCACGCTCGCGTTCGCCTATCCGCCGCGCGCGTCGTTCTTCGCGTCCGAGCTCGAATCGTTCCTGCTGCTCGCACGAGAGGAGCAGGTCGACGTCACGACGGCGCTCGGTTCGTACGCGGGCGCCATGGGCGCCGGCCAGTTCATCCCGTCGAGCTATCGCGCTTATGCCGTCGATGCGGACGCCGACGGCAAACGCGACCTCTGGAACGACTGGGACGACGTGTTCGGCAGCGTCGCGAACTACTTCGACAGGCATGGCTGGCGTGCCGGCGAGCCCGTCATGGAATCGGCGTTGCGTCCCGACGACTTTGCAGGGCCGGAGCCGCGCAACGCGCTCGAGCTCGGCGAGACCGTAGCCTCGCTGACCCGCATGGGCTATGTGTTCACGACGAGCCTGCCATCGGACGCGCCCGCGCAGGCCTTCTCCTACGAGGCCGCGGGCGGCGGCTCCGAGTACTGGGTGGGCTACCACAACTTCCGCGTCGTCACGCGCTACAACCGCAGCACGAAATACGCTCTTGCCGCGCATCAGTTCGCGCAGGCCGTTCGCGGCCGCTACGTCGCCACGCTCGCGAGCGACGCCGGGAGCGCCGAGTGACGCGCCGAGGCGGCCATCCGGTGCGCGCGTGCACGGCACTGCTGCTCACGGGGTTATTGGCCGCTTGCGCCGGCGACGGTGGGGAACGCTCGCGCGGCGATGCACGCGACGCCGTGCGAGCGCCCGGCGCAGCCGGGAACGCGCCGATCGCGGCGCCGCGGCGTAGCGACCGCGGCAACCCGCCGTTCTACGACGTGCTCGGCAAGCGCTATCACGTGCTGCCGTCGAGCTTAGGCTACGTCGAGCGCGGCGTGGCATCGTGGTACGGCCGCGATTTCCACGGGCTCGCTACGTCGAGCGGCGAGACCTACGATATGCACGGCATGACGGCCGCGCACACCACGTTGCCGTTGCCCACTTGGGCCGAGGTCACCAACCTCGCGAACGGCAAACGCGTCGTCGTGAAGATCAACGATCGCGGACCGTTCGTCCACAATCGCCTCATCGATCTTTCGTACGCTGCAGCGACGTCGCTCGACATGATCGGCCCCGGCACGGCGCGCGTCGAAGTGCGCGTCATCGCGGGGCCGCCGGCGGCGGCAAGCGATGCGAGCGCGGCTGCGCCCGCGCCCGCCGCGCTCCCGCCAGCCGTCGCCCCGCCGCAGGCGGTCGACCGTATGTTCGTGCAGGTCGGCGCGTTCTCACAGCAGGACAACGCGGCTCGGCTCGTCGCGCGCCTGCGCGCGAGCGGTTTCGCGAACCCCACTGTCGTCAGCGAGGCCGCCGGCCGGCGCATGCTGCACCGCGTGCGTCTCGGACCGATCCGCGACGCCGGCGAGTTCGATGCGTTGAGCTCGCAGCTGCTCGCGATCGGCGTGGCGGGCTCGCGGCTCGTCGTGGACCGCACGCCATGACGCGCACTGCGACGCTCATCTCTGCGCTTGCCGTGCTCGCCGCGGGCCCGGCGCTCGGCCAAGCGACGGGCGCGCCGCCGGCACCGCCGACGCTCGTACTCAAGAGCCACTATCTCGTCGATTTCGCAACGGATACCGTGCTCGCGTCGAATGCCGCGGACGCGATGCTCGCGCCCGCGAGCCTCACGAAGCTCATGACGGCCTACGTCGTCTTCGACGCGATCGAATCCGGGCGCATTCGCCTCGACGACCGCGTGCGCGTCAGCGAGAAGGCGTGGCGCATGGGCGGCACGCGCATGTTCATCGAAGTGAACTCCGAGGTCGGCGTCGAAGACCTGATCCGCGGCATGCTCATCCAATCGGGCAATGACGCGAGCGTGGCGCTCGCCGAGCACGTCGCGGGCTCCGTGGACTCGTTCGTCGCCGAAATGAACGCCGCGACGGAGGATCTCGGGCTCACGCACTCGTCGTTCCGCAATCCGCACGGTTTACCGGCGCGCGGCCACTACACGACGGCGCGCGACCTCGCCGTGCTCGCGAAGGCCGTCATCGACGAGTTTCCGGATTTCTACAGCCTCTACGCCGAGCGGGAGTTCAGCTACAACGACATCAAGCAGCAGAACCGCAACGCGCTCTTGTGGCGCGACCCGAGCGTCGACGGCCTCAAGACGGGCTACACAGACGCCGCCGGCTATTGCGTCGTGACGTCCGCGGAGCGCGATGGCATGCGCCTCATTGCCGTCGTGCTCGGAGCGCCGACGGCCCGCGCGCGTAACGACGGCGCGCAGAAGCTGCTCGAATACGGCTTCGCCAATTTCGAGACCCACAAGCTCTACGTGGCGGGCCAAGAGCTCGATGACGCGCGTGTGCGGGGCGGGGAATCGCTGTTCGCGCCGCTCGGCATCGCCGAGGACGTCTACGTCACGATCCCGCGCGGCAGCTACGCCCAGCTCGCCGCGAGCATGGACGTCCTCGCCGAGCTCGCGGCGCCGCTCTCGAGCGGCACGCGGGTCGGCGAGGTCAAGATCTCGTTGGCGGGTGCGCAGCTCGTGAAGAGCCCCATCATCGTGCTCACGAACGTCCTAGACGGTGGCGTCTGGGCGCGCATGCGCGACGAGCTGGCGATCCTCTGGGAATGACCGACGGGCGCGAGTCCCTGCTCGAGTTTCCCTGCGACCTGCCGATCAAAGTGTTCGGTCGCAACGACGAGGGATTCCGCGCGGCCGTGATCGCGATCGTCGAGCAGCACTTCGGCGCCGCATACAGCGTCGCGGAGCAACAGAGCAAGCAGGGCAGCTACTTGAGCCTCACGGTCACGGTGCGCGCCGAGTCGCGCGCGCAGGCCGATGCTGTCTACGCGACGCTCGTAGCCCACGAGCTCGTGCTCATGGCGCTCTAGATCCGGCATGGACGCGCCGGTCGTCAGGGATTTGGGTTTTCGGCCGCTCGAAGACGTCTGGCGGGAGATGCAGGCCTTCACGGCTGCGCGCACGACAGCGACGCGCGACGAGATCTGGTTCGTCGAGCACCCGCCCGTGTACACGCTCGGCATGCGCGCCGACCGCCGCCATCTGCTCGCGCCGGGCGGCGTTCCCGTCGTGCAGATCGACCGCGGCGGCCAGGTCACGTATCACGGCCCGGGCCAGGTGGTTGCCTACGTGCTGCTCGACCTTGGGCGCCGCTCTCTGCACCCGCGCGGGCTCGTGCAGGCGCTCGAGAAGGCCGTCATCGACACGGTGGCGGGCTACGGCGTCGAGGCGCGCGCGCGGCGCGACGCACCCGGCGTCTACGTGGACGGCGCGAAGCTCGCGGCCATCGGGTTGCGCGTCAAGCGGCACTGCTCGTACCACGGCTTGGCCGTGAACGTGGCCATGGACCTCGCTCCGTTCGCCGGCATCAATCCGTGCGGTTACGAGGGGCTTCCCGTGACCGATCTCGCGACGCTCTGCGGTATCGACGACCTCGCGCGGTGCCGCGCGGACCTGACGCCGCAGCTGCTCGCACGGCTTAAGTGAGGCTGCTCAAATAGTTGCCGTACGTCAGCGCGAAGCCGACGACGATCCAGGCGAGCCACACGAAGCGCGTGAGCTCGGGCATCCACGCCTTGCGGGCGAGCCAATAGCTCACGGCCGGCACCGCGCAGACGACCGTCGTGACGAGCAGCAACAGGCCGGAGTCCGTGGCGACGTCGACGGCCGGAATGTCCTCGAGCACGCGCCCGCGTAGCAGCGAGTTCGCGACGGCCAGGGAGACGCTGGCGGCGATGAGCGCCGCCCACTGCGCGAGGCCGAGCCACGGTTTCTGCGGCGCCGACGCCACGTCCAGGGTTTCTTTCGAGCTCATGTAGATGGAGCTCGCCGTCACGAACGCGCGCTGCGTCAGGATCGCCTTGCGCCAGAGGAACACGAGCAGCGCGGTCAGCAGCGCGAACGCGACCCAATAGGCGGGCCCGATGAGGCTCGTCGTGAGCCCGAGCAGCGCGCCGACGAGGACCGTCGCCGCGGCCGCCGAGCCGCCGAGCGCGACGAGCCACGGATCCTGCCGATACCAGACGGCGAGGTGCACGCCGAGCAGCAGCAGGAGCTGGGGCACGGTCGCGTAATGCAGCGTCGCAGTGCCCGTGGGCAGCGATTCGTTCTCGAGAACGATGGCGACGAGCAGCGTCGCTAGCGCGAGGGACGCGTAGATGCCGTAGTCCCGGGTGCCGCGATTCGGCGAGATCACGAGCAACTGCCGCGCCGCCGCGAACGCCGCGATCGTCAAGACGATCGTCGCCAGCACGACGAGATAGGCGCCACCGAGCGTGGCGAGATCTAGGCCGCGTTGGTGGAACGAACCGAAGAGATCGCCTCCCCGCGACATGACCTGGCGCTATTTTCCCGCAGTGCTCTTGTAGGCTTCGGGAGAGTCCGTCGCGAGGAACTGGTATTTGCGCTTCCAGCCCTCGGCCGACTCGGTGACCTTCTTGATCGTGGCCTCGTGCTCTTTGATCGTGCCCATGAGGCGCGTGACGGATTGCTCGCGCTCCTTGAGCTTGGCTTCGAGCTTGGCACTGTTGGCGCTCGCGGGCGGTGCGCCGACGCCCGCTTGACGCGCGAGCGTCTCGCGGAGCTGCACGACCTCGTGCTGGAGCGCGTCGATCTCGCTGCGGTCCTTCTCCGTGAGCGCCTTGAGGCGCACCGTCTCGGACTCGCTGCCGCGCAGCTTGCCCAGCCTGCGTTGCTGCTCGTCGAGGTCTGCTTCGAGGCGCGCGACGACTTCGTTCTTGGTCGCGAGCTCCTGCGTGAGCCGCTCGACCTCGCCCGCCTTGTCGTCATCGGGCTTGTGTGCGAGCCGCGCCGTTTTGAGGTCGGCCTCCAGCGACTGAATGAGCTCGGCCTGAGTGTTCAAGCGTTCCTCGAGCGCCGTGGCGCGCGAAATCGCGCTCGTGATCTCTTCCATGGCCGCCGTGCCGCCTTGGTGGCGCTTGACGGTCTCTTCGGCCTCGATGAGCTCGGCTTTGAGCGCATCGATGCGCTTCAAGAGCTTCTGTTGATTCATCTCGGCCGAAGCCTTGAACGTGCGCAGGCCGTCGATGCCCGCCTTGAGCGCCGTGTTCGCTTTCGTCTTGGAGCGCAACGCCTCGAGCAGCTTCCCGATCAGGCCCTTGCGGCGCTGGACGATGCGCTCGAAGTGTTGGGCCTTGCCGAGCTTCCAGTTGGCCTCGGCGAAACGCTCCTCGGCTTCCTCGACCTGCTCTTGGAGCTTGGTCATGTGCTCACGGCGCTCGTTGGCGAGCTCGCCGAGGCTTTCGGCCTGCTCGCGCTCGTCCTTGAGCTCGTTTTCGAGGCCCGCGATCTGCTCGCGCGCGGCGGCCATGGCTTCCGCGGACGCATCGGCGCGCGCCGAGCTGTCCGCGAGCGCCGTTTCGAGCCGCTGCCGGTTGGCGCGGAGCTCGTCGAGCTCGCGGCTCGTGCTCAAAAGGGTGTCGCGCAGGCTCGCGAGCTCGCGCTCGTTGGCCGCCAGCGTGATGCGCGTATGCTCGAGCTCGCGGACCTGCTGTTCGCGCTCGGCGAAATCTCGCTCACGTTCACCGAGCTCGCGACGCACGTCGTCGAGCTCGTGCCGAATGTTCTGTTCGCGCCCGCCGAGCTCACGGCGCTGTTCGTCGAAAGCGGTATCGCGCTCGGCGAGCCGGCGATTGAGCTCGCGGAAATCGGCCTCGTTGGCGGCGAGCAGCTCGCGCTGTTTCGTGTAATCCCGCTCGCGCTCCTCGAATGCGGCGCGCGCGAAGGCCGCGCTCTCCTCATTCTGCTCGAGACGGTCGCGCAGCGCTTCCGCATCGCCGGTGAGCGCGCCCAGGCGATCGTCGCGCTGGCGCAGCTCGTGGCGCAGCTGCTCGGCTTCCGCCGACAGCTCGACGACACGGTGCTCGCGCTCGCCGAGCGCTTGTTGCGCGTGCGCGGCCGTCGCCGTGGCTTCGCGCAACGCGCGTTCGCGCTCAGCGATCTCGCTCTGGCTACGGCCACGCTCCGCTTCCGTGGCGGCGCGTTGATTGTGGACGTCGGCGAGCGCGCGCTCGAGGCCGGCAATCTGGCCGCGCAACGTCTCGACGACGGCCTCGGTCTCGAGGGGTGGCCTCGGTTGGGCACGGAGCTCGTGGAGCTCGAGCCTGAGATCGGTGAGCCAGCTGTCGCGCTGCTCGAGCTGACGGCGCAGCTCGGCGCTCGCGTCGGCGCCGTCGGCCTTCGGAGCCGCGGTCGTAACGGGCACGCTGCCGCCCGCTTGCAGCTTCTCGATGAGCGCGTCGCGCTCGTTGAGCTCGCGGCGCAAGCCGGCGAGGCGATCCTTGTAGTCGCGGATCTCGATGTCGATGTCTTCGGCCTTGGCTCGCCAGAAGTTGATTTCCTTCTTGGTGAGCTTCGCGGGGCCGGATTCGGCGATCTCGAGCTTCTTCCGGAGCTGCGCCACTTTGACGCGCTCTTCTTCGGCGATCTCCTCGAGTTGTCCCGCCTGCTTCTGCCAGCGCGCTCGCTCGGCCTCTACGGCCTCGACCCGGTGGGTGAGCACGTCGAGCTGCTCTTCCATCCGATTCTTCGGCTGGCGTCTGCTCTTGAGCTGCTCGTCGAGATCGGAGGCACGCGCCTCCGATTCGCTGAATGCGTTCTGGAGAAGGGCGAAAGCCTTTTCGGCTAAGTCCCGCGGGTTGGCCATCGCGCAACCGAAAGTGAACAGAATTGCGGGTGAGAGTACCCGGCTCGATGAGCAGCGGCGCGGTATTCAGTCACGTTTTGACATAAACGACCATGGCATACTGCGCCATCCCCGTAGTGGACCGTCTCGTGGCACCCGCAAGCACCGCCGATCGTTTGCTCCAGGGCGACACAGCGGCCGCTGCCGAGCTTGCCTCGCGGCTCGTGATTCCGGAGAGGGACAACTTCGTGGAGCGGCCCTGGGGCGGCACGAGGCTGCGGGCGTTCAAAGGGCTGCCGGCCGAGGGGCGCGCCGGCGAGCGGACGATCGGCGAGTCGTTCGAGCTCGCGGCCGACGACGGCGACGACGAGGCGCGCCGCCACCCGAGCATGCTGACGCTCGCCGACGGTTCGACGATCGGCTTGCCGGCAGTGCTCGCCGTGCACGCCGAAACCATGCTCGGCGAGGCGTTCGTGCAGCGGCACGGACGGCGCTACCCGTTGTTGCCGAAGCTGCTCGACGTTGCCGAGCTGTTGTCCGTGCAGGCGCATCCGCCGGGGGGCACCGAGGTCTATGTCATCGTCGCGGCCGACCCCGGCGCGACGATCCGCCTGGGGTTCGCGGCCGACGTCGACGCTGCCGCGCTCGCCGAGCAGCTCGCGGCCGCCCGCCGCGAGCAGCAGCGGCTGCTCGAGCTCCTCGCCGCGATCGACCCGGAAGCGCTGCAAGCGTCGCTGAAGCCCTGGCTCGCGCGCCGCAGGGCCGGGGCCCGCAGTTTCGCCGCGACGTTCAAGCGGAAGCTCGCGGAGGGCGCGCGCTTACGCGATGTCGAGACCTGCCTTGCGGGGTTGCACGGCGTGTACTGGGCCATGCTCGATGCGCTCAACGCGATTCCGGTCGCCGCCGGCGACGTCATCTACAACGCCAACCCGCCGCGTGTCGTCGCCGCCGGCGGCGGGCCCCGGTCGGCCGAGGTCCATGCGCTCGGCAACCCGGAAGGGCGCGGCGTGCTCGCGCTCGAGATCCGCATGCCCGGGCCGACGTTTCGCGCCTGGGACCACGTGCGTTTTCCGCTGCGCGAGATCGACGTCGACGCCGCGCTCGGCGCGCTCAATCTCGGCGCCACGCAACCTTCGGAGTTCGCCGTCGAGCGGAAGCCCGTGCGGCCCGGCGTGCGCAGGTCCGTCGATTGCGAGTACTTTCGCGTCGAGCACTTGGCGCCGACGCAGTTGCAGCCGGTGGAAGTGCCGGCATCGTCGCCGCACAGCCTGCACGCGCTCGCGGGCCGCGTGACGGTGCGCGGCGCTGCGGGCGTTCCGCTCGGCGCGCTCGAGCGCGGCCAGTCGGCGCTCGTGCCCGTGGGCGTCGGCGCGTACCGTTTGATCGCCGTCGACGAGCCCGCGGAGCTCGTCAGAGTGGAGCTGCCTCCGTATGCCGGCTGAGACACCGCGTTCGGCCACGCTGAGCGTCGATCTCGATGCGCTGGCGCGGAACTTCCGCACGTTGCGCGCGAGTGCCGAGCCCGCCGAGTGCGCCGCCGTCGTCAAGGCCAACGCCTACGGGCTCGGCGTCGAGCGCGTCGTTCGGCGTCTCGAGCGCGAAGGCTGCCGCAAGTTCTTCGTGGCGACGCTCGCCGAGGCGCGCGAGCTGCGCTCCATCGCGTCTGCCGCAGAGATCTACGTGTTCGAGGGAGCCGTCGAGGGCGCCGTCGCGGCGCTCGCGGAGCTCGACGTCCGTCCCGTGCTCAACACGTTCGAGCAGGTGGAGCGCTGGCGTGGCCGCGGCCCAGCCGCGCTGCATCTCGACACGGGCATGAACCGGCTCGGGCTTGAGCTGGCCGACGTGGCCACGTTGGCCAAACGCCGCCAGCTCACGGCCGGAATCGCGCTCGTGATGACGCACTTGGCCTGCGCCGACGAGCCCGAGCACCCGCAGAACCGCGAGCAGCTCGAGCGCTTCGAGCGCCTGCGCGGACAGTTGCCCGCGGCGCCGACCTCGATCGGCAACTCGGCCGGCACGTTGCTCGGCGGGCCGTATCGCGGCGACGTCGTGCGGCCCGGAATTGCGCTCTACGGCGGCAATCCGTTCAGCGATCGGCCGAACCCGATGGAGGCCGTCGTGACGCTCACGGCGCCGATCCTCCAGCTGCGCGAGCTCGACGAGCCGCAGCCCGTGGGTTACGGCGCCACGTATCTCGCGAGTCCGCCGGCGCGGCTCGCCGTCGTCGGGCTCGGCTACGCCGACGGCTATCCGCGCAACTTGGGCAACCGCGGCACGGCGGCCGTGCACGGCCGGCGCGTGCCCGTCGTGGGGCGCGTGTCGATGGACCTCGTGTGCGTCGACGTCGGCGCGCTGCCGCGCGACGCAGTCCGCGTCGGCGACTTGGTCGAGCTCATCGGGCCCACGGTCGGGCTCGACGAGGTCGCGGCCGAGGCCGGCACGATCAGCTACGAGATCCTCACGGGCTTGGGCTCGCGGCTCACGCGCGAGTACGCCGAGAGCCCGTGAGGCTTGAAGGTTGGCGGCCCGCTTCGGGTACAATGGCGCCCGCGGAGCGCTGACCTAAGTCGATGACGGCTCTGCCTTAAGCCAAAAAACGCGCCCGTAGCTCAGCTGGATAGAGCATCGGCCTACGAAGCCGAGGGTCGGCGGTTCGAATCCGTCCGGGCGCGCCATTTTCCCGTTTTGAATGTCCGCTTCGTGGTGCGAAATCGCCGCTCGAATGTGAGCCTCTGAGGCTCAGCGGAATATCCGCAATCGACCCGAAGGGGAAGTCGGCTCGCAGCTAGCGCTGAAAAGAGAACCCGCTCCCCGCGGTGCTGATGTTCCTGTCGCCTGCTGGGATGGAAGCGGCCGGATTGCCTGCTAGGATGGAAGCGGCCGGATTGGTTGTCAACAAGATGAGGCGACCCCGCGCAGCAGACCACTCCGCCGCCGCCGCGCATACCCGCTGTTTCATGTGCGAACCGGGTCTGTCCACGGTTTGGCACACGAGTTCGTCATGGTCGGCCTCCGAGGCCACCACTTTTTCCACTGGCTGCTCCGCTGCCCTGGTAGCTATCGGCGCAGTCGCTACGAGGAGCAAGCCGACGATCCACCACGCGTCACCCAAGCACTTTCTGTTGCTCATGACGTCCTCCGATCAGGGATCGTCGGTCCGACCGTACTCCCTTCCCCATAGCTCCACAACGGACTTGGTGGCAGGCCTCGACAAGCCTTTGTCGGCACAGTAGTTGACCGATACCGGCGTGCGCGTTGTTGCGCGGCGGAATGACCGTTCCTGGCCGGTCAACGCCGTACGCACCGTCGGTGCTTAGCCGGGGAGAGTGGGTGCAACTCCGGTCGTTCGCGGATCGGCTCAGACTGACCCGGAGGTGCCCGCTAGCAGTGGTTCGCCTGAGGTCCGTGGTTTTTTCGTGTCGTCTCGACACTGCGACCGACTCGAGGGCTTCGTAAAGCCCTCTCGCCGCCATCCGCGGCTCGACCCGGTTCATTAGTGGCACGCTCGCCGACGTCTACCAGGACATCTCGCTCGCGATGCCGCCGGCGACGTACGGTAGCATCGTCGCGTACTTCGCGAGCGAGAGCGGCTATCCCTCCGGCAACGCGGACCTAGCCGGCGATGCTGCGCAGCTACGGAGCATCGCGATCGTCCCGTCGAGCGAGGCGTCGCCATAGGGCCATTGGGCAAGCCGCGCGCTCGCGTCGATGCGGCACTGTGCTGTTCCTCAACGGTGGAGCGCCCGGTCAAACTCACGGTACTGGATTACTGATGCCGTCGATCCGACGTTTTACGGCAATCGGATCGTCTATGCCTTTGTAGACGACGTCACTGATACCTCGGCCCGTTACCTTCACAGTACCGAATCCGAAGATCCTCCCCCACACCCCTTGATTGATCTCCACAGTTTCGATGGACTCAAGTTTCATTTCTTCGGTTTTTCGACTGATGATGCCCTTTTTCAGGATCACACGCTTGTTCGTGACGCCTTGCTCAATGAACTTGAGCCGCAAAAACTCGTAAATCGCTACGAGCCACGTGAGGCCGAAAGTAACGACACCTAGGATCAGCCATATCCACATTGGAACCCAGGCAAACCAGTGAAGTTTGAACAGGCTCTCGATCTTCTCCCCCGCGGACAGCGAGTCCTCGATGTACGACATGTTCTCTCCCGGCTCTAGGTTGACGCCCCGTAACTTCTAAACGCTCGTGTTCTCACCGCCGACAGGTCGCTGCTCTGGATCCGAGAGTCGAATCCGAGGCCATGGACTTCATCGAGACGGAGTCCCGCGAATGGCCTGAAAGTGACCTCTGAGATCATGGTCGACAAGCTCGTTGCGGTCCGTGCCGCACGTGTCGGGAAGATCGATGCTAGTGTAAGCAGGCGCATTCGCGGAGCGGAGGAACCATGGGCGCATTCCTGGCTTTCGTCGGTTGGCTCTTGCTGCTGTTGCTCTGCTGGCCGCTCGCGCTGCTGGCGCTCGTGCTCTGGCCGATCGTCTGGCTCATCTCGCTGCCGTTCCGGTTGATCGGAATAACGTTCGAAGCGCTGTTCGCGTTCTTGCGCGCCGTGTTGTTCCTGCCGGCGCGCCTGCTCGGCTACCGCGGACAGTAAAGTTCGCTCAGCGCGTGGCGCCGGGGCCGGGTCCCGTGTCGGGCGGCCAGCCCGTGGGCTGTGCGTCCGGGAGATTGAACAGTACGGCCTGGATCTCTTGGATGTAGCCGCGTTTCACGGCGAAGAACTCGGCGACGAGCCGGTCGTTGGACGTCACCGTGCTCTGGCTCGTCGCGCCGCCCTTGATGCCGAAGCGCACGATCGAGAGCACGATGCCGCGTTCTTCGTCGACGACGGGGTAGCGGCGGTCCCAGAGGTTGCGGTTCAAGAAGCGGCCTTCGTCGAAGCCGCGCTGCGCCGATTGATACTCGCCGTTGCGCACGAGACCCGTCGTCTGCAGGCCGTTCTCAAAACGGCGCGCGTCGGGCATGAGCCGCGCGGGGCGATAGTCGGGCGTGCCGTTGGTCTGGAACGCGCGCCAGTAGCCCTCGGCCACGGCGATGAGCTCGTAATACGAGTCGCGCTCGGCCTCGCGGATCGAGAGCTGCAAGTCGGGCGAGACGGCGGTCAGGCGATCCGGGTCCCAGAGCCGGTCGGCGTCGCCCTGGTTGGCTTTGATCGTCTCGATCTCGGTGATCGCGCCGCGCTGCACCTTGAGGCGCAGCATGTGCATCGTCTTGCTGCCGTCGGCGTTGCGGATGACGGTTTGCGTGCCCGTGTCGCCGCGCGCCGTGTCGACGATGTCGAAGCGAAAAACGATCTCTGCGGCGCCGTCCCAGAACGTCTCGGCGAGCCGTTTCTCGGCGCCGTTGTCGGTGATGCGCGCGCCGCTCGCTTGGCGCAGCGCGCCGGGATCGTTCGCGAGCAGCGCCGCGAAGTAACTATCGATGACGGCCGTGAGGCAGGCGCGGTCGCAGCTCTGCTGCGCGAGGGCGGGAGTTGCGCCCGCCGCGAACGCGGCGAGCGCAACGAGTCCGAGTAGCCCTCTCACGCGAACCTTATTTGTCCGGCTCGAGGCGAATGATGTTGCTCGGCTGACCGGGGAACTGGTTGTCGACGGCAATGTAGACGAAGCCGTCCGGTCCCTGACGGACGTCGCGGATGCGGTACTCGCCGACCAGCAACGGCTGCCGATTCGTCACGACCGGACCGTTCAACGCGAACCGGACGAGCTGGCGGTAGTTGCCGGCCATGCCGCCGACGAACGCGTTGCCCTTCCAGTTCGGGAACTGGTCGCCCGTGTAGATCATGAGGCCCGAGATGCCGATCGACGGCACGAAGAACGCCTTCGGCTGCTCCATGCCTTCTCTGTTGCGGCTCGCGTGGATCTCGGTGCCCAGCGTGTAGTTCGCACCGTAGCCGATCACGGGCCAGCCGTAGTTCTTGCCCCTCTCGATGAGGTTGAGCTCGTCGCCGCCTTGCGGGCCGTGCTCGGTCTCCCAGAGCGTGTTGGTCGCGGCGTTCCACGCGAGACCCTGTGGGTTGCGGTGGCCGTAGCTCCAGATTTCCGGCAGCGCACCGGCGCGGCCGACGAACGGATTGTCGCTGGGCACGGTGCCGTCGTCATTCAACCGCAGGATCTTGCCTTGGTGGTTGTCGAGCCTCTGGGACGGGTGGCCTTCGAGATTCGGATCCATCGCGCCGTCCGGGCGGCGCGGGAACAGGCCCGCCATCTTGTCGCCGACCGACAGGAAGAGGTGGCCCTGGCCGTCGAACGCGATGCGTGCGCCGAAGTGGCCCGGCGCGCTGCTCCAAGCCTTCGCTTCGAAGATCTCCCTCGCATCGACGAGACGATCGCCCTCGAGCCGCGCGCGCGTCAGCGCCGTCGTGCCTTCCATGTTGTCGTTGCGCGGCTTCGCGTAGCTCAAATAGATGAAACGGTTCTGCGCGAAGTTCGGGTGCACGGCGACCTCTTGCATGCCGCCTTGACCTTGCGCGCGTACGGCCGGCACTCCAGGCACCGGCGTCGGCAGCAGCTTGCCGTCGCGGATGATGCGCAGCGTGCCGGGGTAATCGCTGGCGCCGCGCTCCGTGACGAGCATGTCGCCGTTCGGTAGCCACGCCATGCTCCAAGGATTGCGTAAGCCCTCTGCGACGGTCACGACCTTGAACGTCTCGCCGGCAGGACCGGGCGGCTGCGCGAATGCGCCCACGGAGACGGGGATGGCGGCGAGCGCCGCGCCCATACGAATAAACGTAGCCAGTGTTGCCTTCATGGATGGTTCCTCAAATCGAGCGCTCGCGCGCCCCCGCTGGAAAACAAAACAGCGCCGCGGCGCTGGAGTCGGCGGCTATCTTAGCGCGAACGTTCGGGTCGGGGCGACCCTGGAAGCCTGCGAAGAATTCTCGACGTAGGCTGCGATTGACGCTCCCCGGCCGTTCGGCGACGCTTGGGCAGGCACCAAGCGGCCCGTGGGTCGCAACAGGGGGAGTCATGAGCAGTCGCAGGGCTTTCTTGCGCGCGGCGGCCGGCGCCGCGCTCGCGCTGGGCGCGTTCGGGGTGCAGGGCCAGGCCACGCCGAAACGCGTGCTGGTCGGCGGGCGGCGGATGTCGATCGTCGACCTGCACGCGCACTGTCTGTTTCCCGAGGTGGCGAGCCGCGTGCCGAACGTCAACGTGCCGCGGGCGGCGCCGCCGACGCTCGTGCTCGGGCCCGAGCGCATCGCGGCCATGGACGAGCGCGGCATCGACGTGCAGGCGCTGAGCGTCAACACCTACTGGTGGTATGGCGCGAGCCGCGAGGACGCGCGGACGGTCGTGGCCATGCACGACGAAGGCATCGCGGCCTGGTGCAGGCAGCACCCCACGCGCTTCGTGGCCCTAAGCTCGGTGGCGCTCCAGTACCCCGATCTTGCGGCCGAGCAGCTCGAGCACGCCGTCAAGAATCTCGGTGCGCGCGGCGCGTCGATCGGCGGCCACGTCGCCAATGAGCCGCCGTCGGGCGAGAAATACGATCCGTTCTGGGCGAAAGCTCAAGAGCTCGGCGTGCCCGTGTTCATGCATCCCAACAACGCGCTCAACATCGCGCGCGCGGGCGCGCTCGACGGCCCCGGGGGCCTCCCGAACATCGTCGGCAATCCGCTCGAGACGACCGTGTTCTTGAGCCGCATGATCTTCGACGGCACGCTCGATCGCTTCCCGCGCTTGCAGCTCGGCGCGGCGCACGGCGGCGGCTATCTGACGTCCTATTTAGGACGCAGCGATGCCGCGTGCGTCGTGCGCGACGACGCCAACTGCGCCAACAAGCGCAGGCCGAGCGAGTACTTCAAAGACCAAATCGTCGTCGACTCGATGGTGTTCTCGACGGAAGGGCTGCGTCACCTCGTCGCCGAGACGGGCGTGAGCCAGGTGGTCTACGGCTCGGACATGCCGTATTTCTGGCCCGACACGATCGACATCATCGCGGAGGCGGATTTCCTCCGCGACGCCGACAAGGAAGCGATCTTGGGCGGCAACCTGCGGCGACTGCTCCGCATCGGCGTGTGAGGCGATGGCGACTCTGCGTTACCTGGTCTTCGTCGCTATCGGGCTGGTCGTCGCCTCGGTGCTGTTCGTCGCGATCAATTTCATCGTGAGCGCCAATCTCGAGGCCGGCACCGGCGTCGTCGAACGCTGGATCGGTCGGTCGATGTGCAGCCACTACGAGCTCAGCGGTACGGTGCGCGATGCGAGGGGTCAGCCCGTGGCTTTCGCCGTCCTGGAAGCCTCGTACCTCGACGAGCGCTTGACGACGCGCAGCAACTATGACGGCACGTTCACACTCAAGGCGGCCGAGGCCGTTTGCGAGCGGCGCCCGCCGACCAACGTCGCGCTGCTCGTCATGGCCGACGACTACCGGCCGAAGCGCCACAGCGTGCCTTTTAACGCGGACTCGCTCGACGTGACGCTCGACGCCCGGGAGTTCCGGCCGTAGCGACACCACTGGCGGCCGGGGCGGGTGCCCCGGCCTCTGCGATCCGCTGGACCGACCTAGCGGCCGAGCGTGGCGAGAATGTCGCGACGCGTGATCGGCCGATCGGGATTCGGCGCGTGCACCGAAATGATGTTCTCCCAGTCGAGCCCGAGGCGCTCGAGATTGGCGACGAACACCTGCGTTCCGACCACGGGGGGATTCGGCACGGGCGGTTGCCCGGGGGGCACGAGATTGAACATGTCGGCGTACGCCACGATGCGCGCGCTCGGAACGTAGGCGATCAACATGCCGTCCGCGTGCGGCAGACCTTTGATGTTGTGGATCTCGACGGTTTGCGTGCCGTCCGTGAAAACGCGCTTGTCGCCGACGGTCTCGACCACGGGTCTGCGGCCCGAGCGCGCCATCGCGTCGGCTGCAAGAGTCCGCGGCCCGGACAGCGCGCTCTCGATGAACGCCTCGTTGACCTCGTGCGTGACGATCGTGATGCCTTCGGCGACGACGGCGCCGATGCCGCTCGTGTGGTCGAAGTGATGGTGCGACAGCACGCCATAGCGGATCGGCTTACCCGGGATCACGCGCTTGGCTTCGGCGATGATCGCCAACGCGCGCGCCTCGTTTTGCCCTGCCGGCTCGAAGATCAGGATGTGATCGTTGAATTCCACGGCCAGCGCGACGTAGCCGCCCGTGATGCGGTAGACGCCGTTCGCGAGGCGTTCCGAAGCCGCGGCCGGCGGCGCCGGCGGCGCGCCTCCGGGCGGCGGACCGCCCGCGCCGCCTCCGGGCGGAGCCGGCGGCGTCAGTAGCGTCGCGAGGTTCGACGGATTGGCATTGGCGCCCAGGATCTGCGCGTCGAACGTGGGCCAGCCGCCGCGCCTCTGCACGATGGCCGACGGATACTTGAGACCCATGTTGTCGCGGTAGTCGCCGTACTCCGTGCTGATCTGCAGGTCCCCGTAGATCGGGTGCTCGAGCCAAGTGTCGACGCGCGTGACGAGGTTGTCGCGGTCGACGTAGCCGACGACGCGGTACGGCTGGCCGCTCGGCGCGTTGACGGGGGCGTTGAAGCTCAGCTCGGTGAGCTGCCGGCCGTCGATCGTGCGCCGTCGCGCCGTGGCGTTGAACTGTTGTGCGCCCTTCAAGAATCCCCACGGCGATACCCAGATCTCGAGCCGCTGCGCCCAGGGCGCGTTGGCGGCCGTGATGTTTTGCGTGAAGGGCGCAAGCGCGGCGGGGCCGCCCGTGACCGGCGCGGCAAGGGTCTGGCCCGTCGAGAGCAACGCGGGGCGCGTGAAGTCGATCGTGCGCCGGTAGTCGTTGACGTTGACGCGCGGCCAGGGGTAGTTGGCGTTGTTGCTCTGCCCCAAGTTGTAGTTCGCAGCCGCGCCGTAATAGGTGATCGAGTCCAGGCCTTGAAGGCCCATGTTCTGCGAAGCGTTGGCGATGACCGTGGCGGCGTTCTGCGCCGACGCGGCGGACGCAGTCAGCGCCAAGCCGGCCATTGCGATGGCTGTTTTCCAGTGCGTGCTCATTGACTGTCCCCTAGGAACGTTCGGTGCCGCCGCCGGCAGGCGGCGCCGTTGTTGTGCGGCGATCGATACCGGCTCGGGCGATTATGGCGCGCCGATTCGGGGCACGCCACAAGACCACTCAGTTCGGCCGAGGCGGGTCGGCCTAGGCGGATTTCTTCTTCAGCCCGTCGTCGACGGCGACTTTTTCGGGCTTGAGCGTGAGCCCCGCGGCTTTCGCCTCGAGCTCGAGCAGGATTGCGAAATCGCAGTCGGTGTGCCCGGCCTCGACAGCCTTGTTGACGATGTCCCGCGTGAGCTGCGTGACGGGCAGCGGCACGCCGAGCTCTTTTCCGGCCTTGAGGCCGAGGTCGAGATCCTTGCGCAACAACACGGGCGTGAACGTCGGCGTCCAGTCGAGCGCGACGAACGCCGGCGTCTTGTAGCGCGTGAACGGCGAGCCCACCACGCTGTTGTTGATGAACTCGAGGAAGGCGCTGCGCGGCACCCCGCCTTTTTCGGCGAGCACCGTGATCTCGGCGAGCGACTGCGCCACCGTGCCGAGCAACAGGTTGTGGCAGATCTTCACCATGCGCGCGAGCTCACCCTCGCCGACGTAGGTGACGCCGGCGCCGATGGCCGCGAGATAGGGTTGCGCCAGGTCGAACGAGGCCTTCGGACCCGACGCGACGATCGTGAGCTTGCCCGACGCGACGACCTTGGCATTGCCGCTCACGGGCGCCGCGAGCATCGCCGTGCCGAGCTTGGCTGCGGCAGCGCGCACTTCGGCCGAGGCCTCCTCCGAAACGCTCGAGCTGTCGACGATGAGCTTTGGTGCACCGCTCTTGTCGAGCAGGCCGTCCTTGCCGAGACACACGGCCTTGAGGTCATCCGATGCCGACACGGTCGTGAACACGATGTCGTGCCCGCGCAGCGCGCGCGGGCTGTCGACGATCTTGGCGCCGTGCTCGGCGAGCGGCTCGACCTTGCTGCGCGTGCGGTTGTATGCCGTGATCGCATGGCCCGCGTCGAGCAAGCGCTTCGCCATTGCGAAACCCATGCGCCCGCCGGCGCCGACCCAACCGATCGTGTGTTTCGCCATCGTCAGAACCTCAGACTTCTACGACCCAGTGACTCGTTTCGATGATCTTGCGGACGCGATCGAGGAACGCGGCCGAGTACGCGCCGTCGACGGCGCGGTGGTCGAACGATTGCGCGAGCACGCCGACGGGGCGAATAGCGATCGAGTCGCCTTCGCTCGTCTCGACGACGACGGGCTTCTTGCGCACGCCGTCGGTCGAGAGGATCGCGACCTGCGGCTGATTGATGATCGCCGCCGTGATCAGCGTGCCGAACGTGCCCGAGTTCGAGAGCGTGTAGGTGCCGCCGGCGAAGTCGTCGGGCTTGAGCTTGCCGGCGCGCGAGCGCTGCGCGATCTCGGCGATCGCATCCGCGAGCTGCGCGACGCTGAGCCGCTCGGCCGCTTTGATGACGGGGGCGACGAGCCCCTCGGCGCCAAGGTCGACGGCAATACCCAGATTGACGTGCGGGTGCAGGATCAGCGAATCGCCGTGCACGCTAGCGTTCAGGTTCGGAAAGTCCTCGAGGGCGCGGCACACGGCGTTCGCGATGAACGGCAAGTACGTCAGCGAGTAGCCGTGCTTCGTCTTCCACGGGTCGCGCAGCGACTTGCGCACTTGATCGACGCGGTAGAAATCGACCTCGACGGCCTGGAGCACGTGCGGGCTCGTGGCCTTCGAGCGCACCATGTGCTCGGCTGTGAGCCTGCGGATGCGCGTGAACGGCACGGCCTTGGCGCCCGCGGGCGGCGCGGCAGAGGCGGATGCCGGAACGGACGCGCGTGCCGCTGGCGCGGGGGCGGGCGGCGGCGCGACGGCGGCCGTGGCCGGAGCGGCGCCGCGTGCCGCCGTGGGCCGCGCGGGCGCGTCCTGCTGCTTGCGAATGAACTCGAGCACGTTGCGCCGCGTGATGCGGCCGTTACGGCCCGAGCCGCTGACGGCGGCGAGGTCGAGGCGGTACTCGGCTGCGAGCCGGCGCACGGCCGGCGAGAGGCGCTGATGATCGTCGCGTGCCACGGCCGTGGCGGTCGCGCCGCGTTGCGCGGCTGCCGGCGCCGTTGCCACCGCGCTCGGCGCGCGCTGCGGCTTCGCCGCGGTTGCGGTCGCCGCCGCCGCGGGCGCGGCTGCGGGCTGGGCGGCCGGAGCGCTTGTGCCGGCGCCTGCCGCGCTCTCGATGACGGCGAGCACGGTGCCGACCTCGACGGTAGCGCCGGCCGGCACGCGGATTTCGGTGAGCACGCCCGCCATCGGCGCCGTGATCTCCATCGACACCTTATCGGTTTCGATGTCGAGGATGATTTCGTCCGCGGCGACCGTGTCGCCGGCTTGCTTGTGCCAATTGGCGACGGTGCCCTCGGTGACGGTCTCGCCGAGTTGTGGCATCAGTACGTTCATCGAGCCCACACCCTAAGGCTAGTCGACGAGTTGGCGGACGCCGGCGACGATGCGCTCGGGCGAAGGCAGCTGGGCGTCTTCGAGATTGTTGGCCGCGGCGAGCGGCACGTGCGGCGTCGTGATGCGCAGGATGGGCCCGTCGAGATCCCAGAACAGCTCCTCGGCCACGATCGAGGCGACTTCGGCGCCCCAGCCGCACAGCCGTGGATTCTCCTCGACCGTGACGAGCCGGCCGGTCTTCGCGACCTCGCGTAAGATCGTCTGCGTGTCGAGCGGCACGAGCGAGCGCAGGTCGACGACGTTGGCGCTGATGCCGTGCTCCTCCTTCAAGATCTCGGCCGCCTTGAGCGCGCGCCCCACCATGAGCGCAAGCGCGACGATCGTGACGTCGGAGCCTTCGCGCACGACGTTGGCCTTGCCGAGCTCGACGAAGTGCTCGCCGTCGGGCACTTCGCCCTTGGCGGCGTAGAGCGACTTCTGCTCGAAGAACAACACGGGATCGTCGTCGCGGATGGCCGCTGCGAGCATGCCTTTGACGTCGCCGGGGAACGCCGGCGCCACGATCTTGAGACCGGGAATCATCATGCCCCAGTTCTCGACGCTCTGAGAGTGCTGCGCGCCGAAACGCGAGCCGCCGCCGTTCGCGGAGCGGATGACGAGTGGGATCGTGACCTGACCGTCGGTCATGTAGCGCGTCTTCGCGATCTGGTTTGCGACGATGTCCCAGGTGACCGCGAAAAAATCGGAGAACATGAGGTCCACGATGGGGCGTAGTCCCGTCATCGCGGCGCCCATGGCCGCGCCCACGATCGCTTGCTCCGAGATCGGCGTGTCCTTGACGCGCTTCGGCCCGAACTCTTCGAGCAGCCCGACGGTCGCCTTGAATACGCCGCCGGCGGCGGCGACGTCCTCGCCGAGCAGCACGACGTTCGGGTCGCGCCGCATCTCTTGCGCGATGCCGGCGGCAACCGCGTCACGATAGGTTAGTTGCGCCATGCGGAGCCTCCGTTCGCCCACACGTCCTTGTCCGCGAGCTCGAGCGGCGGCGGCGGCGCGTTGCGCGCGATTTCCGTCGCACGATCGATTTCGGCGTTGGTCTCCGCTTCGATCTTCTCGATCTCGGCGGTAGCAATGCCCATCTCGAGCAGGCGCGCCCTGTAGCGCGGCAGCGGATCCTTCGCGAGCCAGGCTTTGACTTCCTCGTCGGGACGATACTTGCCGGGGTCGGCGCGCGAATGGCCACCGTGGCGGTAGGTCTCGGCTTCGATGAGGCTCGGGCCGCCGCCTTTGCGCGCGAGGTCGAGCGCGCGCTGCGCCGTGCGATAGACGACGTCGACGTCGTTGCCGTCGATGAGCACGGGCTCGAGGCCATACGCGCTCGCGCGGTCGGCCGCGGGGTGCTCGACGGCCGTCACGTCGTGAATCGACGTGTACTCCATATATAGATTGTTCTCGCAGACGAAGACGACGGGCAGCTTCCAGATCACGGCGAAGTTCAGCGCTTCGTGGAACGCGCCGATATTCGTGGTGCCATCGCCGAAGAAGCACACGGCCACCTGCTCGGTGCCGCGGTACTGCGCCGACCAGGCGGCGCCGTTGGCGATCGTCATGTGCGCGCCGATGATCGCATACGAGCCCATCATGTAATGCTCGACGCTCGTCAGATGCATCGAGCCGCCCTTGCCGCGCATGAGCCCCGCCGAGTTGCCCATGAGCTCGGCCAAGATCTCCGTCATGCCGACGCCGCGCACGAGCGTGTGGTTGTGGCCGCGATAGGTGCAGAAGGTGTAGTCGTCGCGTCGCATGGCGAGGCCGAAGCCCGTCGCCGTGGCTTCCTGGCCGAGCGCGAGATGGCTCGTGCCCTTGATGAGGTTCTGCATGAAGAGGTCGTAGGCGCGCTTCTCGAGCACGCGGCACTCGAGCATCGTGCGGTAGAGCTTCAAGCGCGTTTCGGTGCTGATCGCGAGCTGCGGGCTCCGGGCGGCAAAGCCGGGAGCCATCGTCTGTGAATCCACTGCGTGGTTGCCTTCTTTAATGAGAGGGGCGTTTACGTTCGGCGGGTCTCGTGCCGTCCTTTGGCTCTGCCGCCGAACCGTCCGGTCCTAGTGTTTTCCTTGGATTCGGAGCCGCCTAGCCTAGCAAGATGGCCGCGGCTCGGCCAGACTGTCCTTAACTAAAGGACCGCACGTACGGGGGCGACACGCATGATGCAGGCACGCGTTCGAGCGGCGTTGCTCGGGGGCTTGTTGAGCACGATCGTCGGCTGCGGCGGCTCGGGCGCGCCGGCGAGCGACGCCGCGCCGGTGGCCGACGAGGCCACGCTCTACGTCATCAAGTTCCCGCACGTCGTGGCGCTCGCCACGCCGAAGGGGCAGATGGCGCAGCGTTTCAAGGAGCTCGTCGAGGAGCGATACCCTAACCGCGTGCGCGTCGAGGTCTATCCGTCGGCGCAGCTCATGGAGGACACCGAGTCGATCGAAGCGCTCGCGTTCGGCGAGGTGCAGATGATCGCGACGTCGGTGGCGCTCTACGACCGGCTCACGCAGAAACTCCAGGTATTCGACCTGCCGTTCTTGTTCCCGGATCTCGCGGCCGTCGAGCGCTTCCAGAAGAGCCCCGACGGCCGCGCGTTGCTCACCGCGCTCACGGAGCACGGCATCTTGGGGCTCCAGTACTGGCACAACGGCATGAAGCAGTTCTCGGGGCCGCGCCCGCTCATCGAGCCCAATGACGCGCGCGGCCTCAAGTTCCGCGTCATGGAGTCGGACATCACGCAAGCCCAGATCGAAGCGATCGGCGGCAGCCCGCAGAAGATGGCGTTCGGCGAGGTCTATCAGGCGCTCCAGACCGGCGCCGTCGACGCGCAAGAGAACACCTGGTCGAACATCTACTCTTCGAAGTTTTACGAGGTGCAGCCGTACGTGACCGAGAGCAATCACGGCTACATCGGCTACTACGTCGCCGTGAACGCGGCGTTCTGGCAGTCGCTGCCCGACGATTTGCGCTTAGGGTTAGAGACGACGCTCGCGGAAGTCACGGAGTGGGGCAACGCGCGCGCCGAAGCCATCAACCTCGAGGACAAACAGCGCATCATCGATTCGGGCCGCTCGCAGATCACGGTGCTGACGCCCGAGCAGCAAGCGGCGTGGCAGGCCGCGATGCGCCCGGTCTGGGACGAGTTCGGCGACCGCATCGGGCGCGATCTCGTCGACGCCGCGCAGGCGGCGGCGCAGTAACTCACCGCAGGCATGTTGTCACCGCTCGGGCAGCGTCTGCTCCGCGCAGCGGACCGCCTCGAGGAGGCGTTCATGATCGTCGCGCTGACGTTCATGACGCTGCTCACGTTCGTGCAGGTGGCGCTCCGCTACACGTTCCAAACGAGCATGGTCTGGTCGCTCGAGGCCACGACGTACTCGTTCGCCTGGCTCGTGCTCGTCGGGATGTCCTACGGCGTGCGCACCAACGCCCACATCGCCGTCGATCTTTTGACGAGCCGGCTGCCGCCGCGTGCCGCGCGCGTCGTCGCGATCGCGGCGCTCGGCTGCGGGCTCGCCTATTGCGCGCTCATGATCTACGGCAGCAGCCAGTTCGTCGACCGTTTAATGGCGCTCGGCACCGACGCCCGCGACATCCCGCTGCCGCGCTGGCTGCTCACCGGCATCATGCCGATCGCGTTCGTGCTGCTCGCGCTCCGGCTGCTGCAGGCTGCGCGGCCACTGTTCCGGACGCGGGACGCTGCGGGCGCCGCCGCGCCATGACGGCGTGGTTCCTGCTCGGCGCGCTGTTCGCGTTGCTGCTGATTCGCGTGCCGATCGCGGTGGCGCTCGGGCTCGCGAGCGTCGTGACGCTGCTCACGTTCGCGGAGCAGTCGCTCGTGTCGCTCGCGCAGCGGTTCTTCAGCGCGCTGCAAGTCTATCCGCTGCTCGCGATCCCGTTCTTCATCCTGGCCGGCGCGTTCATGACGACGGGCGGCGTCGCGCAGCGCATGATCGCGTTCGCGAACGCGCTCGTCGGGCACTTTCGCGGCGGGCTTGCGATGGCCGCGTTGCTCGCGTGCGCGCTGTTCGCGGCCGTCTCGGGCTCGTCGCCGGCCACGGTCGTGGCCGTGGGGTCGATCATGATCGCCGGCATGGCGCGCTCGGGCTATACGCGCGAGTTCGCGGCCGGTCTCATCTGCAACGCCGGGGCGATCGGCATCTTGATTCCGCCGTCGATCGTCATGGTCGTGTACGGCGCGGTCACTGAGACCTCCGTCGGCGATCTTTTCATAGCGGGCATCGTGCCCGGCATCCTGTTGACCGCGATGCTCATGGTCGCGGTCGCCGTGCTCGCGCGCCGGCTCGATTTCCCGCGCCAGCCGCGCGCCGACTGGCGCACGGTGCTCAAGTGCGGCCGCGACGCGATCTGGGGCTTGCTGCTCGTCGTCATCATCCTCGGCGGCATCTACAGCGGCGTGTTCACGCCGACCGAAGCTGCGGCCGTCTCGGCCGTCTACGCGTTCGTGGTCGCCGTGTTCGTCTACCGCGACCTGACGCTCCGCGATGTGCCGCGCGTGATCGCCGAGGCCGCCAAGGTCACGGCCATGCTCATGTTCATCATCGCCAACGCCTATCTGTTCGCGTTCGTGCTGACGACCGAGCAGGTGCCGCAGACGATGTCGCAGTGGATTACCGATCTTGGCTTGCCGCCGTGGGGATTTCTGCTCGCGCTCAACGTACTGTTGCTCGTCGCCGGCAGCTTCATGGAGGCGACGTCCGTGATCCTCATCTTCGCGCCGATCATGCTGCCGATCGCCGTTGCGCTCGGTATCCATCCCGTACACCTCGGCATCATCATGACCGTCAACATGGAGATCGGCATGATCACGCCGCCCGTTGGCCTCAATCTCTTCGTGACCTCAGGTATAGCGAAGCTGCCCGTGACCCGCGTCATTCGCGCCGCGGTGCCGTGGCTGCTCGTGCTGCTCGCAATGCTCGCGGTCGTGACCTACGTGCCGTGGGTGTCACTCGTGCTGCCGCAGGCGCTGGGCTAATCGGACGCTCGTGGTCGAATCGCAGCAGCGGCGGATCGCAGCCGCGCGCGAACGTTGGACGCCGTCAGGGCCGGGAGGTATGAGCGGACTCTGGCTCCGAGCTCCAACCGCGCGAACTCTTGCGCAAACAGAGCCCTGACCTCCGTCATCGGCACGCCCGCGCGACCGCTCAACGTGTGGATGGCCCGCTCAACGCCGAAGACCTCGCTGCGCACTGCCGTCCTCCTCTTGAGCTGTTGTGCATTGTGCGTCTGTGTGCCCGCCCGCTCGGTGCGTCAACGTACCGACTCTGCTGACGAGAGGAAGCTAGCGTCGTCCATGGGGCGCGCCACGCGCTTCGTTCCCGTTTGCCAACTCTAAGAGGGGTGTTAGGAAGTGACGGTGAAACAACTGCTATTCGCTCAGCAGGCGCGCGCCGAGATGCTGAAGGGAATGAATGTGCTGGCCGACGCCGTGCGGGAGACGCTGGGACCGAGGGGGCGCAACGTGCTCATCGAACGATCCGGGCGTACACCGACCGTGACCAAGGACGGCGTAACCGTCGCGAACGAGATCGCGATCGACAACAGGTTCCAGAATCTCGGCGCACAAATGGCGATCGAGGTCGCGTCGCAGACGTCCGACCAGGCCGGCGACGGCACCACGACGGCGACCGTGCTCGCCCAAGCGATTCTCCGCGAAGGCATGAAGGCCGTCGCCGCCGGCATGGATCCGATGGATCTCAAGCGCGGCCTAGACAAAGGCGCGGCCGCCGCGATCGAGGGGCTCAAGAAGATCTCCACTCCGTGCAAAGAGACCGTGGCGATCGCGCAGGTGGGAATGATCTCGGCGAACGGCGACGAGTCGGTGGGCGCGATCATCGCCAAAGCCATGGACGCCGTCGGCAAGGACGGCGTCATCACGGTCGAGGAGGGTCAGTCCCTCGACAACGAGCTCGAGCTCGTCGAAGGCATGCAGTTCGATCGCGGGTATCTGTCGCCGTATTTCATCAACGATATTCAGACGATGTCCGCGGCTCTCGAGAAGCCGTACATCCTGCTCTACGACAAAAAGATCACGGGTGTCCGCGAGCTCCTGCCGCTGCTGGAGCTCGTCGCCAAGTCAGGCAGGCCGCTGGTGCTGATCGCCGAGGACGTCTCGAGCGACGCCCTGGCTCTGTTGGTCGTCAACAACTTGCGCGGCGTCTTCCGCACGGCCGCCGTCAAAGCGCCGGGCTTCGGCGACAGCCGCAAGGCCATGCTCGAAGACATTGCCGTGCTGACCGGCGGCAAACTGATTGCCGAAGAAGTGGGCTTGACGCTCGAGAAAGCCACTCTGGCCGAGCTCGGGACCGCCAAGGCCGTGCGAATCTCGAAGGACGACACCACGATCGTCGACGGTGCCGGGAACGCGAACGCCATCAAGGGCCGCGTGCGCGAGCTGCGCCGGCAGGCCGAAGAGACCACCTCCGACTACGACCGCGAAAAGCTCGAGGAACGAGCCGCGAAGCTCGCCGGGGGCGTGGCCATCGTCAAGGTCGGCGCTGCCTCCGAGGTCGAGATGAAGGAAAAGAAGGCGCGCGTGGAGGACGCACTGCATGCAACGCGCGCGGCGGTGCAAGAAGGCGTGGTGCCGGGCGGCGGCGTGGCGCTGCTGCGGGTTCGCAAGGCCATCGAAGCTGCCGCCGTAACCAACGCCGATCAGGCGGCCGGGCTCAGGATTCTGCTGCGCGCCACCGAGGAGCCATTGCGGCAGATCGTCCGCAACGGCGGGGGCGACCCTTCGGTGGTGCTGAACACCGTGAGGGAAGGCAAGGGCAATTTCGGCTACAACGCTGCGACGGAAGAGTTCGGCGATCTCGTGAAGATGGGCGTCATCGATCCCACCAAGGTCACACGCTTGGCGCTGCAAAACGCGGTGTCCGTGGCCGGTCTGCTGTTGACCACGGAAGCCGCCGTGGTTACCGGGCCGGAGCGGGCCAACGGCAACGGCACGCTGCGGATGCCCGAGGGCATGGACGCGGCGATGTGACGGGCCGTCAGTCGCGAGCCATGAGCTCCCGCCAACCCGCGTCGCCGAGCTCGCGCAGCGTGGCTTTGTTGCGGGCGACGATCTCGTTCGCCTCGGGGAACGCGGCCACGGCTCGCGTCACGCTGGTTTCCCGAAGCAAGTGCAGCATCGGATAAGGCGAGCGGTTGCTGTAGTTCTCCACGCCGTTGGGCGCACTCCCGGCGAATCGATAGGCCGGATGGAAGCTCGCGATCTGCAGCACCCCCTCGAGGCCGAGCGCGCGAACCGTGGCCTCGGCCTCGCCCAAGAACTGGTTGTAATCGCCGAAATCCGTGAGCACGTGCGGATGGATCAGGAGGCTGGTTTCGCAGAGCAGGGGGTCCGCAGCGTGCAGGTACGTAAGCTCCTGCTCAAGCTCGCGCACGAGCTCGGCGGGCGATCGCTGCTCGCTGACCGTGTAACGAATCTGCTCGCGGCGGTACGGGGCCGCGGCGTAGGGGCACAGGCGGAGCCCAATGACGGCTTTTTCCAGCCAATGGCGCGTGGCGGCGACGACTCGTTCGGCGGACTCGCCGTTCGCCCGCGGATTCGTCACTGGGGCGTGGGGGTCGGCACGCCTTTCTTGCGCGCCGCCTGGCGCTCTTGTTCTTCCGCGTTCCTTTTCTTCTGGGCTTCTTCGCGGCGTTTCTTGTCTTGCTTGTAGTTTGGCGGCCTCACCATGGCATTCTCCGTGTTTGAGTTACGAGGCAGCTTGGACCATTTCGAGCCGGGTAGCGAGTTTCCGTGGTTGTTTGGGTCGACGCCGATGCTTGTCCAGTGCAGATCAAGGAGATCTTGTTCCGCGCCGCGGAACGAGCGCGCGTCGAAACAGTGCTCGTCGCCAACCACGCGCTGCGCGTGCCGAAGTCGTCGTTCATCAAGGCCAGGCAGGTGGAATCCGGTTTCGACGTCGCCGATGCGCGAATACTCGCGAGCTTGCGTGCGGGAGACCTCGTCGTCACGGCCGACGTGCCGCTGGCCGCTCGGGTCGTGGCCGCCAAAGCGTTCGGGCTGAATCCGCGGGGCACGTTCTACACGCCCGACAACGTGCAGGATCATTTGGCGCGCCGCAACTTCATGGACGCATTGCGCTCGGCTGGCGAAACGACGCGCGGTCCACCGGCGCTCAACAAGACCGACATCCAAGCGTTCGCCAACGAGCTCGACAAGTTCCTGACGCGCCAGCGCACCTGAGTTTCTGCGGGTACCGCCGTACTGTCGATGGGCTCAGGCGGCCGGTAGCAGCGCCTCGGACCCCACTTCGTGGCACCAGACGTTGAAGCGTTCCAGACGGCTCGTCCCGAACGATGTCAGCAGAGCGACATCGGCCGCATCGCGGCCGCGCGCCATCAACACGCGTCCGACACGCGGCACGTTGTGCCGCGCGTCCATCGTGTACCACGCACCACCGAGATACACGTCGAACCAAGCGCTGAAATCCATCGGCGACGGCACCGCGGGGACGCCGATATCGCCGAGATAACCCGTGCAGTAGCGCGCCGGAACGTTCAGGCATCGGCACAGCGTTATCGCCAAATGCGCGAAGTCGCGGCACACGCCGACTCCTTCTTGGTGCGCTTCGAAGGCAGTGCGGGTATTGCGCGCCTGGAGGTAATCGAAACGGATCCGATTTTGGACGTAGTCGCACACGGCTTGCACGCGCGCCCATCCGGCCGGCACCGCACCGAACAGTTGCCATGCCGTCGCCACCATTCGGTCCACCTCGCAGTAGCGACTCGCGAGCAAGAACTCGATCGTGTCGTCCGGTAGCTCGCATATTTCATGCTGCTTGGCAGCCGGGTTGTGGGGCTCCAGCTGGCCATCGTCTTCGACGACGGCATCGTTCCAGAAGCGAATTCGCCCGGCGGGGGATGTGAGCCGGGTGCACCGATTGCCGAAACCGTCGATGTAGTCGGTGCTGTGCACCTGCGGGTCCATGAGCAAGAACTCGTCGCGCCGAATCGTCGCTCGACGGCTCGGATGCAGGTGGAGCGCCGCCACGATCGGTGTCGGCACGGGGTGCTCGAAGACGATGTCGTACCCTACCTTGATTAGCATTGCGTCTCAGCGCGGCGGCGCACCGGCTCACGCGCCAACTGCCACCAGTCTCCTCCCACTAGGTTCAGAATGCACCTCGCGAGCCCCGCGATGGGGCAGGGCCGTTGCGCCGGACGCGTCCCACGTTCGGTGCGGTTCCTAACTTGTGGCCAACATCACGTTCCGGATTGGACTGGCTGCTACCATGACGCGAGGAGTCCCGCATGGGCAAGCCGAATCAACGGGCACCGCGGCCGGCGAGCGAGCCATACTCGTTCGAGCGGTTCTTCGCGCTCTCCCTCGACATGCACGTCATCGCCAGCGCGGACGGCTACTTCAAGCACGTCAGCGACTCGGTCGTCAACGTGCTCGGTTGGACGCCCGCTGAGATGCTGGCGCGTCCGTTCATCGAGTTTGTCCATCCCGACGATCATGCCGCCACGCTCGCGGAGGTGAACAAGCAGATCCGCGCCGGCGAGCGCGTGCTCCACTTCGAGAACCGCTATCTGCATCACGACGGCTCGTGGCGCGTGCTTGCTTGGAAATCGACGCCGGCCGACAACCTCATGTATGCGACGGCGCGCGACATCACGGCGCGCAAACGCCTCCAGCAGGAGTTGCTCGACGCAAAGAACGCGGCCGAGGCCGCCAGCCGCGAGCTCGAGTCGTTCAGTTACTCCGTGGCACACGACCTCCGCGCGCCGCTGCGCAGCATCGACGGCTTCAGCCAGCTGCTGCTCGAGGATTGCGGCGGCACTGTCGGCGAGACGGGCCGGCGATATTTGGGCCTCGTGCGCGAGTCGACGCAGCACATGGGCCGGCTCATCGACGACCTGTTGCGCCTGTCGCGCGTAGCGCGCAGCGAGCTCTCGCGCGAAACCGTCGACGTGTCCGCGCTGGCGCTCGCCGTAATGGAGCGGCTTGGCGCGACGGTGCCGGAACGCCGTGTCGAAGTCCGCATCGAGCCCGGCCTGAAGCATTGGGCCGATGCGCGACTGCTTGCCGTCGTGCTCGACAACCTGCTCGGTAACGCTTGGAAGTACAGCGCGAAGCGCGTACCCGCGCTCATCGAGCTCGGCCTGACGCCGCACGAGGAGGGCTTCGCATACTTCGTTCGCGACAACGGCGCCGGCTTCGACATGGCGTATGCGCACAAGCTGTTTCAAGCCTTCGAACGCCTGCATTCCGGCCACGAGTTCGAAGGCAGCGGCATAGGCCTCGCGACGGTGCGGCGCATCGTCGAGCGGCACGGCGGCCGGATCTGGGCACACGCCGAGGTCGACGCCGGCGCGACGTTCTACTTCACGCTCGGACCCAAGGAGCCCGTCGCATGACGATCGGCAGCGACCAGCGTGCGATTCTCCTCGTCGAGGACAACCCGCACGACGAGGAGCTCACGCTGCGCGCGCTCGAAAGGAGCCGGGTCTTGAACCCCGTCGTCGTCGCCCGCGACGGCGCCGAGGCGCTGGACTATCTCCTCGGGCGCGGCAAGCACTCCGGCGGTCCGCCGCCGTTGCCGCAAGTCGTGCTGCTCGACCTCAAGCTGCCGAAGATCGACGGACTCGAGGTGCTCAAGACCCTGCGCGCGGATGCACGTACTCGACTACTGCCCGTGGTGATCTTGAGCTCGTCGAAAGAACAACAAGACCTGGTCTCGAGCTACGAGCTCGGCGCGAACAGCTACGTCCGCAAGCCGGTGGACTTCGCACAGTTCCTCGAGGCCGCGCGGCAGCTCGGCCTGTACTGGCTCGTCCTCAACGAAACACCGGGCAGCTAGACGTCGCGTTAGTGGCGCGCTCTCGCCGTCCGCGGCGGGCGTTTGCGCGAGTCCCCGGCGACGAGCTTCTTGAGCTTGCGGAACGTCTCGCCCGTGAGCCAGCGCGAGAGATCGGCCGCGCTCGTGGGGCGGCTCACGAGGTATCCCTGTACGGCGTCGCAGCCGAGGTCGCGCAGCAGATCGAGCTGTTCCTCCGTCTCGACGCCTTCGGCCACGGTCTTGAGCCCGAGCGAGCGAGCGAGGCCTATCGTCGTTTGCACGATGAGCCGGTGGTTACGGTTCGTCGGCAGATCGCGGACGAAGCTGCCGTCGATCTTGAGCACGTCGATCGGCAACCCGGCGAGCATGCGCAACGACGAGTGCCCCGTGCCGAAGTCGTCGATCGCGATCGAGATGCCCGCCGCTCGCAGCTTGGACAGGCTCGCGCTGCCGCGGCGCGGATCGGCCATCAAACTGCTCTCCGTGACTTCCAGCTCGAGCCGGCGCGGGTCCGCCCCCAGGTCGCCGAGCGAGCCGAGCACGCGGTCGGCGAAGTCTTCGTGATTGAGCTGGAGCGGCGATACGTTGGCGGCGACGCGGAACTCCCCGCCGGCCGTCCAGGCGGTCGTCTCGACCATGGCCTGGCAGATGACCCAGCCGCCGACCTCGTGGATGAGCCCCGACGATTCGAGCAACGGCACGAACACGTTTGGCGGTACGGGCTCGCGCTCGCCGAACCAGCGCAGCAAGGCCTCGACGCCATCGACCATGCCGGACTGTAGATTGAGCTTGGGTTGATATTGCAGCGAGAACCCACGCTCCGCGACGGCGCGCCGCAGCTCGTTCGTGAGGCTGAAGCGCTGCGACGTAGTCGCGTTCATGGTGGCGTCATAGCGCAGACAGAGCGCCCCGCTCTGCTTGGCGTGCTGAAGAGCGATGTTCGCTTGTTGCAGCAGCGCTTCGGCGTCACCGCCCTCCTTGGGATACTGCACGCACCCGATGCGCACGGCTGCGCGCAGCTCGTGTCCTTGCAACGAGAAGGGTGCCTGCAGCCTGTCGATAACGCGCTTGCCGAGCCTGTCGCCGACGTCAGCGCCGGAACCGACGTCGATCACTGCGAAGCGTCCGTCGCTCAAGCGGCAAATCGAGTTCGAGTCGGGGAATGCGCCGCGCAGCCGCTCGGCCACTAATCGCAGCAACAAGTCGCCCGCGTGATGCCCCAAGCTGTCGTTGACGATGCCGAGCTCGACGACGTCGATGACGGCAATCGCGAGCTCGCGCGCGTCGCGCTCGGCGGCTTCGAGCGCCGTTCCGACGCGCGTCACGAACAGCGCGCGATTCGCAAGGCCCGTGAGCGAGTCGTAGTACTCGAGGTACTCGGCGCTCTCCTTGTTGCGCAGGAACTGCAGCGCGAACGAGATGTTGGCCGCCACCTGCTTGAGCAACGCGAGCTCCGCGTCGCCGAAGACGCCGGGCTCGCCGCTGTCGAGCTCGACGACACCGATCATCGCGCGGTCGCTGAGCAGGGGCAATACGATCCGCGATCGGGATCCCGCGGGGAGGTCGGGGTTTCTTCCCAGCAGGCCGAGGTCGCTGGGGTCGGCGAGGTCGTTCAAGACGATCGGTCCCGAGGTGGCCAGCACCTGGGTCACGGGGCTCACGCCTTCGGGGAACGTGGTGGTGATCGACCACTTGGCGCCGTCGCTCTGCACGCCGCCGTAGGCGCAGACCAGGGGGCCGCTGCCGGCGACCTCGTTCGGCAGCAGGTAGATCTTCGCGCGCACGTAGCCGCCGGCGCTGACCGCGAGGCGGCACGCTTCTTTGACGAGCTGATCGCGGTCGCGGATGCGCATGCCGGCCGCGCTCGCGCCGCTCAGGAACCGTAGAGCACGGTTCAAGCGGCGAATGCGCACCTCCTGCGCCATGCGTAGCGTCACGTCGCGATCGATACCGCGCAGGCCGCGCCACGCGCCATCGCTGTCGCGCAATGTCACCATCGTGCGCTCCAGCCAGCGGGTCTTGCCGCTCTTGTGCCGCCAGCGCAGTGTCACGGGTGTCTCGGAGCCCACGTCCCCGAGGCTATCGGCGAGCGTCGCCTGCAACTGTAGATCGTCGGCCGGATCGATGTAGTCGGAGGCGGGGTGGCCGAGGATCTCGTAGCGGCTGTAGCCGAGAACCCCTTCGACGCTCGGGCTCGAGAACGTGAACCGCCCCTCGCGATCGCATTCCCAGATCCAATCGCTGGAGGTGTTGATGATGTCCTGGAGGCGCGACTCGCTACGCCGTAGCATATCCTCTGCCAGCTCCTTGGCTTGCGCGATCTCGGCCTGGCGCAGCGCGTTCTTGATGGCCGGAACGAGCCGGCGCAGGTTGTCCTTGAGCACGTAGTCGGTGGCGCCGCGCTTCAGTGCCTCGATGGCGCGTTCTTCGCCGATCGTGCCCGAGACGAAGATGAACGGTGTGGCCGGAACCATGGCGCGCGCGATCTCGAGAGCCGTGAGTCCATCGAAGCCATCCAGGGAGAAGTCGGAGAGGATGATCTGCGGAGCGAAGTCCGCGAGCGCTTGCCGGAAGCCCAGCTCGTTGGCGACGACGCGAGTCAACGCTTCGAGCCCGTCCGCTTGCAGGCGCCGTGCGACGAGCTCCGCGTCGAGCGGATGGTCCTCGAGCTGCAGCACGCGAATCGCGGGCGCGGGCGCGCGCGGCGCAGCGGCAGCGCTCGTGCCTGGTTGTCCGTCGGTCGCTCTGGCCATGGTTCGCCCACAGGCCGGGAATGGTTCTGAAAATAGCCATTTCCCCGCGCCCCGTAGTTGCGCGCGGTCACGTTTCGGGGGGGCCGACGTTGGACGCGCGCACGGCTCGAAGCGCACGCCGACCCTCCGCGGCGCCCCATGAGCGTCCCGATATCGGGACGGCGAACGGCGGTCACGGGACGACGGCGCGTTCGTGAGCCTCGCCGCCAAAGGGAAAGTCCTGTTGAGATAATGGCTTAGCGAGGCGCAGGATTTGGCACGGTCGTTGCTTGAGAGGCTGACGTATGGATATCCCACGTCCCGAGAACAAACGTCGTAAGCGCATCCGGCAGGCCGTCATCGGCGGCGTAACCGCCGTGGTGCTCGTCGCGATCACGGTCGGCCTCGCCCAGCTCGAGCCGGCCGCGCCCTCGGTCGAGCGCGACACGCTGTGGATTCAGCCGGTTAAGCAAGGCGAAATGCTGCGCCAGGTGCGCGGGCCCGGCACGCTCGTCGCGCGCGATATCCGCTGGATCAGCGCGCAGTCGGCGGGCCGCGTCGAGCGCGTCATCGTGCGCCCCGGCGCGGTCGTCGAGCCCGATACCGTGATCGTCGAGCTGTCGAACCCCGATCTCATGCGGCAGGCTGAGGAGGCGCGCTACGCGCTCGAAGCCGGGAAGGCTGAGCTCACCGAGCTCGAGCTCAATCTGCGCAGCCAGCAGCTCGATCAGCGCGCGGCCGTCGCTTCGGCGCGCGCCGCCTATGAGGGCGCGCGGCTCCAGGCCGAAGCCGAGCGGGGCTCGACGGTCGTCGCGGCGCTCCAAGTGCGCCGGTCGGAGCTCTTGGCCGAGCAGCTCAAGACGGCGCTCGACGTCGCGCAGGAACGGCTCGATCAATTCGCCGCGTCGATGGCCGCGCAGGTCGCGGCGCGGCGCGCCCGGCTCGCCGGGGACCAGAACGCCTACGAGCGCGTGCTCGAGCAAGTCGATGCGCTCCAGGTGCGGGCAGGCATTGCCGGGGTGCTGCAGCGAGTGGAAGTCGAGGAGGGCGGGCAGGTTCAACTCGGCGCCAACATCGCTCGCGTCGCGCGCCCCGACGAGCTGCAAGCGGAGCTCAAAGTGTCGGAGACACAAGCGCGCGACGTGCAGATCGGCCAGATCGTCGACGTCGACACGCGCAACGGCGTCGTCGCCGGCGTCGTGACGCGCATCGATCCCGCGGTCGTCGAGGGCACCGTGCAGGTCGACGTCGAGCTCACAGGTAAGCTGCCGCGCGGCACTCGGCCCGACCAGTCCGTCGACGGCACGATCAACATCGAACGTATCCCGAACGCCATCCAGACGGGCCGGGCGACCAACAGCCAGGCGAACTCGACGATCTCGCTGTTCAAAGTCGTCGACGAGGGTCGCTACGCCGTGCGCGTGCCCGTCCAGATCGGCCGCACGTCCGTCAATTCCATTGAGATTCTGCAAGGCCTCGTGCCCGGCGACGAGGTCATTCTTTCGGACACCTCGGCCTTCGAAGACAACGATCGGATCCGGTTGAACTGACGATGCTCGCGAACCTGGACATTCCCCTGCTCGCAGGTCGCAATTTCACGGAGGCGGACTCGCTCGATCGCCCATCCGTTGCGATCGTCAACGAGAGTTTCGTGAGGCGTTTCGGCCTTCGCGCAAACCCCATCGGCGAGCGGGTGTCCTTCGAGTCGCGCGAGCAGCTCGACGTCGAGATCGTCGGGCTCGTGGCCGACTCGGCGTACGACTCCCTCAAGGGCCCATTTCCCGCGCAGATCATGGTGCCGCGGCAGCAGGCGAACCGTTTCGACGATGGCGCCATGTTCTACGTGCGCGGCGAGCTGCCGGCCGAGACGCTGCTCGCCGCCATCCTGCGCGTCGTCGCGCGCGTCGATTCCAAGTCTGTCCGTCATCGAGCCGAGCACGTTCAGCTCGCAAGCGCGGCGCACTGTCCGCACGGACTGGCTGCTCGTGACTTTGTCCGGCACCCTTGCGGTGGTCGCGACGTTGCTCGCGGCGCTCGGACTCTATGGGGTGCTCTCGTACATGGTCGCGCAGCGCACGCGCGAGATCGGTCTACGGCTCGCGCTCGGTGCCGAGCCCGTGGGCGTGCGGCGCATGGTGCTCAAGCAAGTCGGCTGGATGGTGGCCGTCGGTCTACCCGTGGGTGTTTTGGCCTTGCTGGTCGGGGATTTCGCCGCGAGCCAGTTGTTCGGTCTCGCGCCGACGGATCCGCGCGCCGTGATTGTGGCGCTGCGCAGCGAATGAGAGCGGAGGGCAAGCGATGCTCGCGAATCTTCTGAGCGACGTTCGGTTCTGTCTGCGCGGCTTCGCGCGGCGGCCGCTGTTCGCGGTCGTCGTCGTGACCACGCTCGCGCTCGGGCTGGGCATCAACGCGGCGATCTTGTCGATCTACGATCAGATCCTGCTGCGCGAGCTGCCCGTGCCGGACCCGGACGGGCTCGTGAACCTCGGCTCCCCGGGCATCAAGCAAGGCAACACGTCCTGCAACGACGGCGGCACGTGCGAGGAGATCTTCAGCTACCCCATGTTCCGCGATCTCGAGCGCGTCGACGGGCCGTTCGAAGGCATCGCCGCGCATCGCTATGCCGACACGAGTCTAGCCTTCGAGGGCGAAACCGCCACCGGCAGCGCGTTGCTCGTGTCCGGTCAGTATTTTTCGCTGCTCGGCGTCAGGCCCGCGGTGGGCCGGTTGCTCGATGCGAACGACGATCGCGTCGACGGCGAGGCGAGCGCCGTCGTGTTGACCTACGCCCACTGGGAGTCTGCGTTCGGCGCCGATCCGGCCGTCGTCGGCCGCGCGCTCGTCGTCAACGGTAAGCCACTGACGATCGTCGGCGTCGGCCCGCGCGGTTTTCACGGCACGACCGTCGGCGAACGCCCGCTCGTGTTCGTGCCGATCACGTTCAGTTGGCTGTCGAACCCGAATGCTTTCCCGAATCACGCCGACCGCAAGAGCTATTGGGCTTATCTGTTCGCGCGCTTGAAGCCGGGCGTCTCGCTGGATCAAGCGGCGGCGGCGATCAACGTGCCCTATCGAGCGATCACCAACGAGGTCGATGTGCCGCTGGTGACAGGTGCCAGCCAGCAAGTGCTCGACCAATATCGCGCCAAGACCATCGTGGTCACGCCCGGCGACCGCGGCCAAAGCAGGATCGACGACAATGCGCGCACTGAGCTCACGATTCTGCTCGTCTCGACGGGCCTCGTGCTCCTCATCGCGTGCGTCAACGTCGCGAACTTGTTGCTCGCGCGCGGCTCGACGCGCGTCGGTGAGATCGCCGTGCGCGCCTCGCTCGGGGCCTCGCGGACCCGGTTGCTCACGCTGTTGCTCGTCGAAACACTGCTGCTGGCGGCTGCCGCTGCGCTCGCGAGCACGCCTCTGACGCTGGCCGCGTTGCACGGCATCGGCTCGATGTTGCCCGCGTCCAACGCGAACGTAATCGATTTGACTCTCGACGGCCGCGTGATCGCGGCCACGCTCGGCTTGGCCTTCGGCTCGACTCTCGTGTTCGGCTTGATGCCCGCGTTCAAGCTCATCGGAGTCGACGTGAATCCCGCGCAGCAAACCCAGGGCGCGCGGCAGACCGGCGGCAAGGGCGCGGCACGCTTTCGCGCGACGCTCACGACGGCGCAGATCGCGTTGTCGATGGCGCTGCTCGTGCTCGCGGGGTGGTTCGCCCAGAGCTTGGCTAACGTCGCTCGTGTCGATCTCGGGTTTCGCGCCGAATCGCTCGCGGTGTTCACGATCGCACCGGAGCGCAACGGCTACGCGCCGGCGCAATCGGCGGCGCTGTTCACCCGCCTCGAGGAGGAGCTCGCGCAGATCCCGGGCGTCACGGCTGCGGCCGCATCGGGCGTGGCGTTGCTCGACAACAGCAACTGGAACGGCAACGTGAGCGTCGAGGGGTTCGAGGCAACCCCCGAGACCGACACCAACGCGTCCACGAACTTCGTGAGCCCGGAGTTCTTTCGGACACTCGAGCTGCCGCTGGTTCACGGCGTGGGATTCGAGCGCAGCACGAGCGACGGCCCGCGTGTCGCCGTGGTCAACGAGCGTTTTGCCGAGAAATTCGGGCTCGGCGACGAGGCCGTCGGGAAGCACATGGCGTTCGGCGCCGGTGGAACCCTCGACATCGAGATCGTCGGTGTGGTCCGTGACGCGAAGTACAGCGAGGTCAAAGCGGATGCGCCACCGCAGGTCTTCCGGCCCCGCGCGCAGACGCCCTTCCTCGGCGAAGCGAGCTTCTATCTGCGCACCAACTTAGGGTTACCCGAGCTGCGCTCGGCCGTCGCGGCCGTGCTCGCGCGTCACGACGCGAACCTGCCGCTCATGGAGTTCCGCACGGTCAGAGAGCAAGCGCGCGAGAACGTGTTTCTCGACCGCTTCATGAGCACGCTGGCTTCTGCCATGGCCATCATGGCCGCCCTGCTCGCAGGTATCGGTATTTACGGAGTGCTCTCCTACGGCGTCGTGCAGCGGCTGCGCGAGATCGGGCTGCGCATCGCGCTCGGCGCGGCGCCTAAGACCGTGCGCCGCATGGTGCTCAAGCAAGTCGCTTGGATGGCGGCCATCGGCGTCGCGATCGGCGTCGGCCTGGCGTTGCTGCTCGGCCAGGTCGGGCGTGTGTTGCTGTTCGGTCTCACGCCGTCCGACCCCTTCGTTCCGGCCGCAGCCGTGGTAGTTTTGCTTGCCGTCGTGGCCGCCGCGGCGTACGTGCCCGCGCGGCGCGCGGCGCTCGTCGATCCCGTCACTGCATTGCGCGGCGATTGAGCTGCGTTTCACGATTCACGTTTCGAGGACACACAAGATGAACGCGACAGTTGCTCTGATTCAACTCGACGACTTGAAGAAAGTGTTCTTGACCGACGAGGTCGAGACGCACGCGCTCTCGGGCGTGCACTTCACGATCGACAAGGGCGATTACCTGTCGATCGCGGGCCCCTCGGGCTGCGGCAAGTCGACGCTGCTGTCGATCCTGGGCCTGCTCGACACGCCGAGCGGCGGCCGCTACGTGCTGAACGGCACGCCGGTGGAGAACCTGGATGCGTCGCAGCGGGCGCACATCCGCAACAAGGAAATCGGCTTCATCTTCCAGGCGTTCAACCTGATCGGCGACCTCACGGTGTTCGAGAACGTCGAGCTGCCGCTCACGTACCGCGCCGGCATGAAGGCTGCGGAGCGCAAGAAGCGCGTGCTCGAAGCGCTCGAGCGCGTGCGCATGGCGCACCGCTTGAACCACTATCCGGCGCAGCTCTCGGGCGGTCAGCAGCAGCGCGTCGCCGTCGCTCGCGCGCTCGTCGGCAGCCCGTCGATCCTGCTCGCCGACGAGCCCCCGGGTAACTTGGACTCGAATAACGGCGAGCAGGTCATGGGGCTACTCGCCGATCTGCATGCCGACGGCGCGACGATCTGCATCGTGACGCACGACCCGCGCTACGCCGACTACGCGCGCCGCAAGATCCACATGTTCGACGGCCGCGTCGTCGACGAGGAGACGCTGCACCGTCTGCGCGAGGAAGAAGACCGCCGCATCGCCGAGCAGGCTCGGCGCGGGCGGTCGGCGGAATCGACGGTGATTGAAGACTGAGTCGGCGTCCCGGCCGGCAGTTGCGCGACTGGCAACCACTTAATCCCTCCGCGGAGGGGTTTGCGCACCCTCGCGGGGCAGAATCCCTCCGCGGAGGGATTCCATGAGGCGAACGGGAGCGAGATGAAGCCTGCTATCAACGGGCTGCTGTCGGAATGCGAACGATTGGCGTTCAAAAAATCCCTCACGCGAGGGATTCGCGCCCCGTAGTGGGGTAGGCAGAGAGACTCGGTCAAGACGATGAACCCGGACACCTGGTTTCGCGGTCTCCGCTACGCGTTGCGCCAGCTGGCTCGCTCGCCGGGCTTCACGGCCGTCGGCGTGCTGACGCTCTCGATCGGCATCGGCGCGAACACCGCGATCTTCAGTGTGGTCAATGAGCTGCTGCTGCGTCGGCCGGCGCACGTGGCGGACCCGGAGCGCGTCGTGTCCATCTGGACGAGCGACTTCAGCGGCCCGCCGTACGGCGCGTCGTCTTATCCGGATTTCGACACCTTCCGCGAGCAGCGCGACGTCATGAGCGACGTCGCGGCGTTCGGGCTCGTGCCCGGAAATCTCGTCGAGCCCGACGAAACCGTCCGCCTCACGGTCGAGGAAGTCAGCACCAACTACTTCGACGTGCTCGGTGTCCGCGCGGCACAAGGCCGGCTGCTCGTCGCGGGCGAGGCGGACGATGGCGCTACCGTAGTCGTTCTCGGCCACGCGTTGTGGCGCAACCGCTTCGGCGCGGATCCCGCCGTCGTTGGGCGCACCGTGCGCATCAACGCCGACGCGTTCACGGTCGTCGGCGTGGCCCCCGACGGTTTCGAAGGCAGCCAGCGCATCTTTGGCGGCGTCGATGCGTGGGTGCCGCTCGAGACGCTGGGCGGGCGACCCGGCCGCCGCGTCGAGCGCGGCTCGCGCGGCCTGATGTTGCTCGGGCGGCTCCAACCCGGCGTGTCGCTCGAAGAGGCGCGCGCGCGTTATGCGGTGGTCGGTAGCCAGCTGCTGGCCGCCTACCCCGAGGAGTGGCGCGACGTCACGAATCGCGGCCGCGCGATCACGATCCTTCCGGAAAGCGAGTCGCGCGTGCCGCCGGAGTTGCGCGGAACCGTTATCGGGTTCCTGAGCCTGCTGCTCGCAGGCTTCGCGCTCGTGCTGCTGATCTGCTGCGTCAACGTGGCGAATCTGCTGCTCGCGCGCGGAGCGGCGCGCGTGCGCGACGTCGCGATCCGGGTCTCGCTCGGCGCGTCGCGTGCGCGGCTCGTCCGGCAGCTCATGACCGAAAGCGTCGCGCTCGCAGCACTCGGCTGCGGCGGCGCGATCTTCGTGACCTACGTCGCGGCGCGGCTACTTGCACGGTTTCGGCCGCCCGGCGACCTGGCGCTCGACGTCGGCGTCGATTGGCGCGTGCTCGGTTTTGCAGTGGCTGCTGCAGTCGTTGCCGCCGCGATCTTCGGGCTCGCCCCGGCGCTGAACCTCACGCGGCTCGGCGCTTCGGCGGCGTTGAAAGACGGCGCGCTCGCGGCCGTCGGGAAGCGACGCTTCGGCTTGCGCGGCTCCCTGATCGCCGCGCAAGTCTCCGTGTCGCTCGTTCTGCTCGTATGCGCCGGTTTGTTCCTGCGGAGCTTGCAGCACGCTGCGACCGTAGATCCGGGCTTCGACGCGGACAACGTCGTCATCGCTTCCTTCGATCTTCGGACTCAGGGCTATACCGAGCCGCGCAGTCGTGCGTTCTACGCGGAGCTCGCGGAACGCCTCGCAGGCCTGCCCGGTGTCCGCGCCGTCACGCTCGCACAGAGGGTCCCGTTATCGGGCGACGGCGGCCGCCGTCGCGCCGGCGTCGAGGGTTACGAGCCGCAGCCCGGCGAGGATATGGAGTTCAACTTCAACGTCGTAGGGCCGGAGTACTTCGAGGTCATGCGCGTGCCGCTCGTGCGCGGCCGCGGGTTTACGGAAGCGGATCGCGAAGGTGCGCCGCAGGTGGCCGTCGTCAACGAAGCCTTCGCCGCGCGTTATTGGCCGGGCCAGGACCCGATCGGCAGGCGGTTCACGTCTTTTTCCGGCGCGACTTCGATAGAGATCGTCGGCGTTGCACGGGATGGCAAATATCAGATGCTGACCGAAGCGCCGCTCCCGTATATCTATCGGCCGTTTCTCCAGGACTACGAGGAGATGACGTTGCACGTGCGTGTGGAACGGGATGCGGACGGGTTCCTCCCGCTGTTGCGACGCGAGATCCGCGCGATCGACAGCCAGCTGCCGATCGTGAGACTCGCGAGCATGCGCAGCGCAACGGCCTTCGCGACGTTCCCGCAGCGTGTCGCCGCAACGCTACTCGGCGGCTGCGCGATGCTCGCGCTGTTGCTCGCGGCCGTGGGTCTCTACGGCGTCGTGGCCTATGCCGTGAGCCAGCGCACGCGCGAGATTGGCATTCGCATGGCGCTCGGGGCGGGCCGCCAAGCCGTCGTCCGCATGGTGCTCGCAGGCAGCATGAAGGTCGTCGGGCTGGGGCTTACAATCGGTTTCGTGCTCTCGCTGGCCGCAGGCCGCGCCGTCGAGTCGTTTCTCGGCGAGGTGAGCCCCGCGGACCCGATCGCGCTCGTCGCGGGTCCGCTCGTCATGATTGCGTGCGCGCTCGTCGCGAGCTGGCTGCCGGCGCGACGCGCGGCGCGCATCGATCCGATGCGGGCCCTACGCGAAGAATAGAAAGGGGTGACGCTCATGCAACTGGCGCAGACGTTTCGCAGACTTGCTCGAGCGCCGGGTTTCACACTCACGACGCTGCTGACCCTCGCGGTCGGCATCGGCGCGACGACGGCGATCTTCAGCGTCGTCAACGGCGTGTTGCTGCAACCCTTGCCGTACCCCGATTCCGACCGCCTCGTGGAGCTGCGGCAGCGTTCGGCGAACACCGGCAACAACTGGCTGCCGATCTCGCCGCCGATCTACTTCACCTACCGCGACCACAACGAGACGCTCGAATCGATCGTTCTCTGGACGCGAGGCACCGCGAACATTACGGGCAGTGCCGAGCCGGAAGAGGTGCCGACGATCCGAACGACATTCGAGCTGCTGCCGACGCTTGGTGTCGTGCCGGAGCTCGGTCGCGGGTTCGACGCGAACGACGACGCGGTCGGCAGCCCCAAGACGGTCGTGCTGTCGCATGCGTATTGGCAGCGCCGCTTCGGTGGCGCCGGTGACGCCGTCGGGCGGCTGCTCGTCGTCGACGGAGCGCCGCACGAGATCATCGGCGTGCTGCCGCGAAGTTTCCGATTCGGGCGCGATGCGGCCGACGTTCTGTTGCCCATGCAACTGAACCGCGCGACGGCGTTCGTCGGCCCGCTCGGCGAGAACGGCCTCGCGCGTCTGCGCACCGGCGTGACGATCGAGGGGGCGAACGCGGATCTCGAGCGGCTGTACCCCGTCATGCTCGCGACGTTTCCGTCGATGCCGGGCATGAATCCGGAGGTTTTCCGCAATCTGCGGCTCGCACCCGATGTCGTGACGCTCAAGGACGCGGTGGTCGGCGATCTCGATGACGTGCTGTGGATTCTGCTTGGCACGATCGGCATCTTGCTACTCGTCGCGTGCGCCAACGTCGCCAATCTGCTGCTCGTGCGGACGGAAGGGCGCAGCCGCGAGCTCGCGGTCCGGGCCGCGCTCGGCGCCTCGCGTGCGCGTTTGGGCACCGGGCTGCTGCTCGAGAGCGCGCTGCTCGCGCTGGTCGGCGGAGCGTTGGGTCTGGCACTGGCGGCCATCGTTCTCCCCGGGCTCCTAGCGCTGGCGGCGGCCGAGCTGCCGGATGTTCTTACAATCGCCGTCGACCCCACCGTAATCGTTTTTGCGCTCGCGACATCGATCGGCGCGGGGCTCTTGTTCGGCGCGCTGCCCGCGTTGAAGTACATGGCCGCGGGCGGGGCGAAGACGCCCGTGGCCGGGCGTGCGCACACGGAAGGCCGCGATCGTCGCCACGCTCAGCGGGCGTTGGTCATCGGCCAAGTGGCGCTCGCGCTCGTGCTGCTCGTGGCCGCGGGCCTCATGATCCGCTCGTTCCAAGAGCTGCGAAGCATCGACCCGGGGTTCGTCGATCCGGAAGAAGTCCAGACGGTGGCGATCACGGTACCTCAGGGCTCCGTGCCCGAGTTCGCGCTCGTGATTCAGATACTCAGCGACATGCAGGATCGGCTCGCGGAAATCCCTGGCGTCGAGGACGTCGGCTTCGTGTCGCGTTTGCCGCTCGAGCTCGGGCCGAGCGCCGGATTTTTCCTCGAAGACCGGCCGGGCGCCGAAGGCGCTGCACCGGCTCAGAGCGAATTTCGCTACACCTCGCCGAACTCGTTCGAGACGCTGGGTACGCCGTTGGTCGCCGGCCGCACGTTCGAGTGGGCCGATCACCGCGGCACGGCGCGCGTCGTCATCGTGTCGGAGAACCTTGCGCGCCGAGAGTGGGGCACGCCGGAGCAGGCGCTCGGCAAGCGGCTGCGAATGACGCCGGCCGAGCCATGGGGCGAGATCGTCGGTGTCGTCGGCAATGTCCGCAACGAGCTCCTCGAAGCGCCAGCGCCGACAGCCGTCTATATGACGCTCGCTGATCCTCTGGCCCAGTTCATCGCACGCAGCGTCAGGTTCGCGATTCGCAGCGAGCGCGTCGGGACGGCGGCGTTCATTCAGGACATCCAGCGAGCGATCTGGTCCGTCGACCCGACCCTGCCGCTCGCGAGCGTGCAGACGCTCGGCGACATCTACGACCGGTCGATGGCTCGCACGTCGCTGACGCTCGTGTTGTTGGGCATTACGGCCGCGATGGCTTTGCTGCTCGGCCTCCTCGGCATCTACAGCGTGATCAGCTACATGCTCGCGCAGCGCACGCGCGAGCTCGGCATCCGCATGGCGCTCGGCGCGCAGAGCGCGAGCCTGCGGCGCTTGTTGCTCGGCCACGTCGTTGCGCTCGTCGGCGTCGGCATGGCCGTCGGCCTCGCCGGAGCCGCGGGCCTGACGCAGCTCATGAAGTCGCTCTTGTTCGGCGTAACCGCGCTCGACCCTGTAACTTACGCAGCCGTGTGCGCCATGCTCGTGATAACGGCTTTCGCGGCGGGCTATCTTCCGGCACGCCGTGTCACACGCATCGATCCGATGCGTGCGCTGCGAGAGGAGTAGCAATGAGCTTCGCGAGGCTAGGCCGCCTGCTGTTTTACCGGAAACGCTCCGCGTGCGCGCGCCTCGAGAATAACGACCTCGACGACGGTGCCGTCCGCGGCGAAGCTCACGTGGGTGTTCCAGTCCTGTGACGTTTCTCGTGCCACCGGTTTGTCGGCGACGTGGATCACGAGCGTGTCGTCTTTCTCGAAATACGTGATCCGCATGGGTGTCCTCATGAGAGCTCGAAGCGATGCATCGCGGTCTTTACGACGAGGGTGTCCTCGAGTAGGACGGCTGCGACGCACAACAAGTTGTCGTCCCGATCGGCATACTCTTTGTAGATCCACAACCGCGTGGCATCTTTGTAGCGCGTTTCGCCGGAGTCGATCAAGTCGAGAAGCCGCGCGTCGTCGATGCCGCGTTCCTCCATCCGTTGTTGGGCGTGACGGGTTACGACGATTGTCCGTTGGAAGCGTTGGCTCCGCATCCGCGAAACCTAGGCGGCACGGGCTGTGCAACCAACAACTGAATCTGGCCTTGCGGTATTTGACGGGCGAGGGAGTGAGCTGATGGAAACCCTTCGGAGTGACATCAAGCACGCGTGGCGCATGTTCCGCGAGAACAAGCTGTTCACCGCGACGGCGCTCGCTGCGCTGACGCTCGGCATCGGCGTCAACATCGCCATCTTCTCCGTCGTCAACGCCGTGCTGTTGAAGCCCGTGCCGTTCCCCGAGCCCGACGCACTCGTGCAGTTGATGAACGCGAACAACGGCGCGGCGACGGGCCCCGCGTCGTCGCCTGCGAAGTACATGCACTGGCGCGCGCAGACCGACGTGCTCGAGCACGTCGCCGCGGGACGCAACATCGAGCTGAATCTCGAGCAAGGCGACGTGCTCGAAGCCATCCGTGCGGGTCAAGTAACCGCGGAGTACCTCGGCGCGTACCGGCCGCCGCTCGTCATGGGCCGGTGGTACACGGCCGAAGAGGACCTGCCGAACGCCGGCCACACCGTCGTTCTGAGCTACAACTTCTGGACGCAGCGCATGGCGAGCGATCCTGACGTCGTCGGCAAGAGCATCACGCTGTCCGGCAATCCCTACACGGTTGTCGGCGTCGTCGGCCGCGAGTTCGATGTCCGCGATTTCGGTCCGGCGCCCGAGGTCTGGGTGCCGTTCCAGCTCGATCCGAACACGACGGATCAAGGCCACTATTTCGTGACGGTCGGCCGCCTCAAGCCCGGCGTTTCGGTCGAGCAGGCGCAGGCGCAACTCATGGCGTCGGCGGCGGCCTATCGCGACCGCTATGGTGTGGCCGCGATGCCAGCGACCGGGGGCTTCAGCGCGATCACGCTCCAGGAGTCGCTCGTGCGTCAGGCGCGGCCGACGTTGATCGTCGCGCTCGGCGCCGTCGGTTTCGTGCTGCTGATCGCATGCGCGAACGTCGCGAACCTGCTCTTGATCCGCGCGACGGGTCGGCGGCGCGAGCTGGCCGTGCGCGCCGCGCTCGGCGCGGGGCGCTGGCGCGTCATGCGGCAGCTATTGACGGAGAGCATGATGCTGTCCTTCGCGGGCGGCGCGCTTGGGCTCCTCGCAGGCTACGTCGGTATGCGCGTGCTATTGACCGTGAACACGGCGGGCTTGCCGCGGCTTGGGCAGGCGGGCTCGCTGCTCGGCATGGACTGGCGCGTCGTCGCGTTCACGGTGTTGTTGTCGATCCTGACCGGCATTCTGTTCGGGCTCATTCCCGCCGTCGTCGCGTCGCGCGCGGACTTGAATGCCGTCATCAAGGACTCGAGCAGCCGTTCGGGCAGCGGCTTCCGGCAGAACAAGACGCGCTCCGTGCTCGTGCTCGTCGAGGTCAGCCTCGCCGTCGTGCTGCTCGTCGGGGCCGCGCTATTGATTCGTACGTCACTGGCACTTGCGACAGTCGATCCCGGCTATACGACCGAGAACGTGCTCATCATGCGCACCTCGCTGTCCGGGCCGGGGTACCAGCGCGCCGAGGTCGTCGATCAGACGGCGCGCTTGGCGCTCGAGCGCATCCGCGAGATTCCGGGCGTCGCGGCAGGGTCGATGACGTGCTGCGTGCCATTGCAGGGCGGCCTTGGCTTGCCTTTCAACATCATCGGCCGCACGAACGAGGGGCCATTTACGGGCGGCTCCGGCGTCCACTTCGCCGTCGCGGGCTACTTCGATACGTTCGAGATCCCGGTTATCCGCGGCCGCGCGTTCAACGATACCGACACGACCTCGAGTCAACCCGTGATCATCATCAACGAGGCGTTGGCGAAGCAATTCTGGAAGGACGGCGGCGATCCGCTCGCTGATCAAATGCTCGTCGGTGGGGGTGCCGCGAACATGAGGGAGCTCATCACCGAGCCTACGCGCCAGATCATCGGTGTCGTCGGCGACGTGCGTGCCGGCAGCATCGCGCAGAATCCAGGGCCCATGATGTATCTGCCCGTGGCGCAGATGCCGGACGCCTTGAACGCGATGATGCACGGCATGGGGCCTATGGGCTGGGTCGTCCGAACCAACGCCGAGCCCGGAACGGTGTCACGGCAGATCCAAGACGTGATTCGCGAGACGACGGGCGTGCCCGTGACGAACGTCCAGAACATGAGTGACATCGTCTCGCTGAATACCTCGCGGCAACGGTTGAACATGCTGCTGATGACGATCTTCGGCGGGTCCGCTCTCGTGCTCGCCGCGATCGGCATTTACGGCCTCATGGCGTACTCGGTCCAGCACCGCACGCAGGAGATCGGCATCCGGATGGCGCTCGGCGCACAGGCGGACCGCGTGCGCTGGAGCATCGTGGCGCAAGGCATGACGCTCGTGGGCGTCGGCATCGTCATCGGCATCGTCGCGGCCTTTTTCTTGGCCACGTTCCTCGCGGCCGTGCTCTACGGCGTCCAGGCGCGCGACGTCTTGGTGTTCGTCGGCGTGCCCACGGTGCTCGCGGCCACGGCGTTCGGGGCCGTGTGGATCGCGGCACGGCGCGCGAGCCGCATCGATCCGCTCGACGCGCTGCGCTACGAATAGCGATTCGAGACGCGCCGTCCCGGCAGCGAAACGCTGCCGGCGACGGCGCTTGGGCAGACCCGAGCTACTTCTTCGTCAGCGCGCCCGCGACAGCTTCGGAGACGTAGCCGAACGCCGCACCGATGATGATCGACAGGATCGTCGGCACGAGTGCGCTCGTCGGCGTCATGCCCTGGCCGAGCAGGAACAGCCCCGCGACGCTCGCGAAGCCATAGACGCTCGCCGGAATCGTGGCGAGCAACGGGATCTTCGATGCGAGCACGATGACGGTGGCGCCCAAACCCACCGCGACGGGCGCGGCGAACTGGCCGAGCGGGCCGAAGACGTCGAGGGCGAGCAGGCCGGCCGTCATGCCCACGACCGCGCCGAAGCTCATGCAGAGTATCGTGTTGCGCGTCCCCGTGAACTTGCCGCCGCAGTGATAGTGGCAGCCCCACGCGATGAACGCTTGCCATACCTGCAGGTTGGCGGTGGCGACGGGGTCGAGAAAGAAAATCCAGGTCGCGACGACGGCGAGCACGCCGACCGAGACTGCGAGTGCGATGAGCGCGGGCATGAAGATCTCCTTGTCGTTCTGGTTATTGAGGAGGCGCCGGTCGAAAGTCGCCAATACTATACGCAGTGCCGCGCCGGTCCCGAAAATGGGACGCCGGCCGGCGATCGCGGGATGTGCCTGGCAGCAGCCCGTTCGGGCATTGGTCCTTAAAACCTCTGTAGAACATGGGGTTAAAGGCGCCCGCTTGATTGGCACACGAGTTGCTTTGGGGTTCGAGCATGAACGGAGCAAGAGGCCAACGATGATTCGGATGCAAAACGTAGAGAAGTCCTACCCCTACAAGGGTGGCCAATCCTGGGTCCTCCGCCAGATCGGCATCGAGATCGCCGAGGGCGAGTTCGTGACGATCATGGGTCCGTCGGGCTCGGGCAAGTCCACGCTGCTCGCGATCCTGGGAATGCTCGACGGCGAATACGGCGGCGAGTACTGGTTCGACGACAAGCCCTTGCACAAGGCCAGCGTCAAGGAGCGCGGCCGCATCAACAAAGAGAACATCGGCTTCGTGTTCCAGCACTTCCATCTGCTCGACGACCTGACCGTCTACGAGAACCTCGAGATTCCGCTGTCGTACCGCGACGTGGCGCGCAAGGAGCGCGAGGCGCGCGTCGCGGAGATCCTCGACCGCTTCCAGATGGTCGGCAAGAAGGATCTCTACCCGACGCAGCTCTCGGGCGGCCAGCAGCAGCAGGTCGCCGTGGCGCGCGCCGTCATCGCGCGTCCCCGCGTCGTGCTCGCCGACGAGCCGACGGGTAGCCTGCACTGGAGCCAGGGCGAGGAGATCATGAAGCTGATGAAAGGGTTGAACGAGAACGGCACGACGATCGTGCAGGTCTCGCACGACGAGCGCGTCGCAGCCTTCGGCCGGCGCGTCATCGAGCTTGGCGACGGTTGGATCGGCGCGGACCGCAAGCTTTAAGACACGAAACCGTCGGCACCGGTAAGATTCGCCGAGGCCATTCGCGAGCCGCCAATGTCCACTCGCTCCCCCCGCATCTTCGTAGCCGACGATCAGCGCGACGTGCTCGAGTCGCTGCGGCTGCTGCTCAAGAGCGACGGGTACCACACGGAGACCTTCGCCAATCCCGAGGCGCTCGTCGCTGCGCTGCACGAGCGCGCGGCCGACGCGGTGCTCATGGACTTGAACTACACGCGCGACACGACGTCCGGCGACGAGGGTCTCGACGCCGTGACGAAGATCCGCGGCTTTGACGCGCACACGCCGATCGTGCTCATGACGGCGTGGGGCACGATCGGTCTCGCCGTCGAAGGCATGCGCCGCGGCGCTCAGGATTTCATCGAGAAGCCGTGGGACAACGAGCGGCTGCTCGCGCTGCTGCGCACGCAGGTGGCGCTCGGTCGCGCGCTGCAGCGCGCGCGCACGCTCGAAGCCGAGAACCGCCAGCTCAAGGGCTCGGGCGAGGTATTGATCGCGGAGTCCGCGGCGATGCAGCCCGTGCTCGAGACCATCGAGCGCGTCGCGCCGACCGACGCGAATGTGCTCATCACGGGCGAGAGCGGCTGCGGCAAGGGGCTCGTCGCACGACTCATCCACGAGGGCTCGACGCGGCGCGAGCGCAGCCTCGTCACCGTCAACATCGGCAGCCTCGCCGAGACCGTGTTCGAGAGCGAGATGTTCGGCCACGTGAAAGGCGCGTTCACGGATGCCAAGAGCGACCGCGTCGGCCGCTTCGAGCTCGCCGACGGCGGCACGCTGTTCCTCGACGAGATCGCGAACATCCCCGTGGCGCAGCAGGGCCGGTTGTTGCGCGTGCTCGAGGACGGCCAGTTCGAGCGGCTCGGCTCGTCGCGGACGCAGCGCGCCGACGTTCGCGTGCTCGCCGCGACCAACGCCGACATCGACGCCGAGATCGCGGCCGGCCGTTTTCGCTCGGACCTGCTGTACCGTCTGAACACGATCCACATCCACCTACCGCCGCTGCGCGAGCGCGGCGACGACATCGTGCTGCTCGCGCAGCGCTCGCTCCAGCAGCACGCGCAGCATCACCGCCGGCCCGTCACTGCGTTCTCCGAGGCCGCGCTGTCGGCGCTGCGCCGTTACGCCTGGCCGGGCAACGTGCGCGAGCTCGACCACGTCGTCGAGCGCGCAGTGCTCATGGCGCGCGGCACCGCCGTCGAGCCCGTGGATCTTCGGCTCATGGCGGCCGCGCCATCGGTGGGCGATCGTAAGCAGCCGATGACGCTCGACGAGGTGGAGCTCGACGCGATTCGCGCAGCGCTCGCGCGCCACGACGGCAACGTCGTCGCGGCCGCCGACGAGCTCGGCATGAGCCGCTCGGCGCTCTACAGGCGCATGGAAAAGTTCGGGTTGTGACGCGGCGCAGGCGACTGCGCTTCCAGAACCGAGTCTTGTTGCTCGTGCTGCTCGCCGTGGCGCCCGCGTGGGTCGCGGCCGTCATCCTGCTATACGTGTCGGGGGCGGTCGAGCCGCTGCGCTGGACGATCGTCGGGTTCATGACGTTGTTCGTGGCTATAGGCCTCGCGGCCGTGCGCCGCCACGTCGTGCGGCCGCTCCAGACGCTCGCCAATATGCTCGAGGCCCTGCGCGAAGGCGATTACTCGATGCGCGGCCGCAACGTCGATCCCGAGGACTCGTTCGGCGAGGTCATGGTCGAGGTCAACACGCTGAGCCGCACGCTCTACGACCAGCGGCTCGAGGCGCTCGAGGCCGGTGCGCTGCTGCAGAAGATCATCGCCGACGTCGACATCGCCGTGTTCGCGTTCGACGCGGGACTCCGGCTGCGGCTCGTGAATCGCGCAGGCGAGGCGCTGCTGGGTCGCTCGATCGATGCGCTGACCGGGCACACGGCCGCTGAGCTCGGCCTTCGCGAGATGCTGGCCGAGCCGTCGGGCCGCATCGTGTCGCACGTGTTCCCGACCGGCGCAGGGCGGTGGGAAGTCCGCCGCCGCAGCTTCCGCGAAGGCGGCAAGCCCCACGAGCTGCTCGTGATCAGCGAGCTCAGCCGCGCGCTGCGTGAAGAGGAGCGGCAGGCGTGGCAGCGCATCGTGCGCGTCATCGGCCACGAGCTCAACAGCTCGCTCGCGCCGATCAAATCGGTGGCAGGCACGGTGCGCAAGCTCGTGACGCGCCACCCGTTGCCCTCCGACTGGCGCGACGACACCAAGGCCGGGCTCACGGTCATCCATGACCGCGCCGAGTCCCTCGAGCGCTTCATGGGCGCGTATGCGCGGCTCGCGCGCCTGCCGCCGCCGGCGCGCCAGCAGGCGGACTTGGGCGCGCTCGTCCGTCGCGTCGCGTCGCTGCACGGTTCGCGTATCGCCGTCGAGCCCGGGCCCGACGTGCGCCTGTCGCTCGACCCCGATCAGATCGAGCAGGTGCTCATCAACCTCATGCGCAACGGCGTCGAAGCCGCGGGCGAGTCGGGTGGCGTGCGCGTCCGTTGGCGCCGCGACGGCGGCAACGTGTTCATCGAGGTCGAGGACGACGGCCCGGGCATTTCGCGCACGGACAATCTGTTCGTGCCGTTTTTCACCACGAAGCCGCACGGCACCGGCATCGGCCTCGTGCTGTCGCGCGAGATCGTCGAGAACCACGGCGGCAGCATCGGGCTCGAGAATCGTACGGACGCGAAGGGCTGCATCGCACGCGTGAAGCTGACGCTCTGAGCGGGCCATCCGCGCGGGCCGGCCGTTGCGCCCGTGAACGGATTGCGACTGCCTTAGCGCAGCCCGTTGAAATGCTTACCCCCTAGGGATAGGCTACGGCAATGAAACTGCCGAGAGAGATCCGCGAGCGGTTCATGCGTTACGGCCGTGCGGGCGGTAAGGCCCGCGCCGCGCGGCTGACCTCCGAGGCACGGCGAGCGACGGCCTGTCGCGCAGCTTCGTCGCGTTGGATTCGAGAGCGCTTCGGCGCTTCCAGCTTGGCAGCACTCGGACTGCCCGGCGGGGAGATCGTCGACACCGGTCTCGCCGATCTCGCGGACGGAACGGTCAGCGCGGAGAGCTTGGTCGTGTCGCTGGCCGCGCCGCGACTCCGGCGCGAAGGCATCCCGATCGGCGCCGTGCAAGCCGATCCGGAGGATCGCCTCTACGACCTGCTGTCGCGCGCGAGAGGAGACCTCGCGCACGCGCGCTACGCCGCTTATCTGCAGCAAATCGAGTCCTTCGCCGATGCCTGTCGCGTCGCGCGACGGCGGCACGCCGCCGATGCGAGATAGGCTCACGCGTGAATCGCTGCTGGCGCTGATGCGGGAGCTCGCGCGTTCGGCCAAATCGAAACGACACTATCGGATCTATCTCGTCGGCGGCGGCACGGCAGTCTTCGAAGGATGGCGGGAATCGTCGATCGATGCCGATCTGTATACCAAACAAGACGACATCTTTCGCGACGTGCAGAACATCAAGGAGCGCCTGAACCTGAATATCGAGTTCGTGAGGCCCGAGGATTTCGTGCCCCCCCTAGACGGAAGTGAGGCTCGACACGTGTTCGTAGAAACCGTGGGCCGCGTGAGCTTCTATCACTACGACCCTTACGCGCAGCTCCTATCGAAAATCGTACGGGGTTTCGCCCGCGATCTGGCCGATGCCAGAGCATTCGTCACGAGCGGAATGGTGGAACCCGATCGATTCAGGAATCTGGTGCAGGACATTCCGGCGTCCGTGTACTCGAAATACCCGAGGCTTTCCTCGGGGGCCGTACGGGCGGCGGTCGACGACTTCCTGTCGAGCCTGATCTAGCGCGGCGCTAGGCCGACAGCGCGTCGAGGTAGGAGTCCGCCTCATCCGCAAGCTCGTCGGCCGTCGCACGGCGTTGCCGGTCGATCCATGTGGCGATCGCGGCCGTGGCGATGGCGCCGCCCTCGGCGGGCAACGGTCGCAAAAACTCTCGCGCGAAGGTTGCGTGGTGGCGCGCGGCGAACGACGAGCAATGGCCGCGAAAGCACTTGACGGGCTCGAGGTCGTTGGTTGCGCCGCAGCGCGGCTCCACGAACACATTGAGGATGTTGAGCGCGAGGTCGAGCAGCTCGCGATCGCCGGGCGGGCGCGTGTCGCCGTCGCGCCGGTGCTCGATGACGGTGGGCGTGCGCACGACCGTGCGCGGGATGCTCGCGTGAATGACGGCCGCGACTCGCCACACGCGGATGTCGGGCGGCAGGCTCGAGTCGATGGGACGCATGACGGTTCCTCCTTGATTGCCCTTTCGTCTGCGCTCGCAATTTGCGCCGCGATCTTTGCGGGCGTATGACCGCTTGGTTACTGATCGCGCAGCGCCTGCATCGGGTCCACACGCGCCGCGGTCAAGGCCGGCCAACAGGAGACCAGGGCGCCCACACCGGCGACCCCGATCGCCACCGCCGCGAGCGTGCCCACGCCGAACGGGTCGACGCCGAAGAGCAGGCCCGATAGCAGCTGCGAGGCGCCGATCGCCAGTGGAATGCCCACGGCGACACCCACGAGCGTGAGGCGCAACCCTTGACCGAACAGCAGCGCGAACACGGCGCGCCGGCTCGCGCCGAAGGCGACGCGAACGCCGATCTCGGGGACGCGCCGGCTCAGTGCGTACGACAGCACGCCATAGACGCCGATCGCCGCGAGGAACACCGCAACGGTCGCGAACGCGCCGAGCAAGTAAGCCGTGAAGCGCGATCGCGCGATCGTATCGCCCGCGCGCGTTGCGTAGGCGCGAACGTCGCTGACGGCCGCGCCGGCATCGAGCGAGCCGACGATCGTGCGCAACAGCGCCGCGAAACGAGCGGGATCCTCGGCGGTGCGCACGACGACACGCAGCGAAATCCAGTCCCAGAACTGCTCGTGCGGCAGGTACAGCACGGGCTCGGGCTCCGTCCGCAGGTCGTCGAAGCGCACGTCGTCGACGACGCCGACGATCGTGAACCACGGCCATGCCGTGTCGCCCTCGGGAGGCTGCCGTCCATCTCTGAAGCGGACCCGCTTGTCGATCGGGCTGCCATCCGGGAAGTTCGCGCGCGCAAAGGAGCGGCTCACGACCACGACCCGCTGGGAGCCCGAGCGGTCCGCCGCCGTGAGTGACCGGCCCTCGAGCAGCGCCGTGCCCATCGTCTGGATGTAAGAATCGCTGACGCCGAGATACGTGGGTGTAAACGCGTCGCTGCCGCCCTCGACCTCGAGTCCTGCGCCGAACAGCCCGACGTCGAAGGGAATGGCGCTGGCGACGGCGGCCGACTCGACGCCCGGCGCGCCGTCGAGGCGCTCGAGCAGCTCGCCGATGAACTGCCGCCGAGATCCCGGATTCTGGTCGACGAAGCCCGGCGGCGAAACGCGCGCCGCGACGAGCTGCTCCGTACGGAATCCAGGATCCACGGCCGTCAGGTTCAGCAAGCTGCGAATCAGCAGCGTCGCGGCGACGACGAGTACGACGGCGAAGGCGAGCTCGACGGCGGCCAGCCCACGCGTGAGGCGACTCTCGCCGGCGCCGATGGATGCGGCACCCGTGCCGCGCGCGGCGAGCGCCGCTCCCGCGCGCGTCGCGCGCAGCGCCGGTAGTAAACCGAACACGATGCCCGTCGCGAGCGACGCCCCGAGCGCGAACGCGAGCACGCGCAGGTCGATGCGGATTTCGGTGAGGCGCGGCAAATCCGGCGGCAGCAACGCCAGGACGAGCTGCAACGTGGCGAAGGAAGCCAAGGCGCCGACCGCGCCCGCGACGATGGCGAGCGTGACGTTCTCGACGAGCAGCTGGCGCACGAGGCGGCCGCGTGCAGCGCCGAGCGCGGCGCGCGTCGCGAGCTCACGCTCGCGTGCCGCGCCGCGCGCCAGCAAGAGATTCGCCACGTTCACGCAGACGACGAGTAGTACGGTGCCGATGGCCGCGAGCAGGAGCAATAGCACTGGGCGCGCCTGGCCAACGATGTCGTCGGACAAAGAACGCACCTCGAAGTCCGCGCCATAGACGTTGTCGGCGGGCAGGAACTGCGCCCAGGGCAGGAGCTCGCGGAAGCCGGCGCTCAACGTGCGCAGTTCCGCTTGCGCCTCGTCGATCTCGTAGCCGTCGCGCAAGCGGCCGATCATCGTCGCGACGTTGCCGCCCCAATAGCCGCCGGGATCCAGGTTGTGCGGAAACCAGAACGCCGTCGCCGCCGCGGGGAAATTGAACGTCGGCGGCATGACGCCGACGATCGTGTGCGGCACGCCCTCGATGACGAGCGAGCGGCCGATCGCGGCCGGATCGGCGGCGAAGAACGATCGCCACGCGCCGTCGCTGAGGATGACGACGCCGTACGTACGCCAGTACGTGCCGCCGACGATGCCGGGCCCGTCGGTGAGCATTTCCTCTCGAGTGAATCCTCGGCCGAGCGCCGGGCGCACGCGGAGCACGTCGAAGAGGTCGGCCGTCACTCCGGCGCCCGGCAAGCTCATGGGCTGGTCGCCGACGTTGACAGTGACCTCTCTGGGCGCCGGATAGTAGGCCGCGATGTCCATCGTCGTCGCCTGTTCGCGCAAGTGGTAGTACTCGCCGCGAAAGCTGCTCGTGTCGAGACGCACGAGCCGCGTGGAATCGGGATAGGGGAGCGGCCGCAGCAACACGCCGTCGACGACGGCGAAGATGCTCGTGCTCGCGGCGATCCCGACGATGAGCGTCAGCGCGACCACGCCGAAAAAGCGCGGCTGGCGCGCGAACTGGCGGCACGCGAACACGATGTCGTTACGGAGCTGTTCGAGACGCACGTCCTGCCCTCCGTTCGAGTGATCTCCGGGCCGTACGCCCGGTCTCTCGCCTCGCGTTGCGACAAACGTGCCAGGACGCTGACACCTAACTCATTGATCTACCTAAATGCCCGAGCCGTTCCAGCGGGCGAGCCGTCCCGGATTCGCGCCGCGCGTCCCGCGCGCGGGACGCGCGTGCGCCCGCGGTGGGGGCCTCCGTTCCTGCGCGTATAGTCGTTCGGCTGCGACCTTTGGCGCCGTTCGGGCATCTATAGAGCCGGTGACTGAATGCCGAAGCCCCTGCCGCAAGTCGATACGGCCCTAATCGTCCGCGCCCAAGGGGGCGACAGAGCCGCGCACGCGGAGCTCTACGCGGCGTTCGCGCCGTGCGTGTTCACGCTCGCGCGACGCATGCTGGCGTCGAAGGCGCTCGCCGAGGATGTGCTGCAGGAGACGTTCGTCGACGTGCTGCGCAAGATCGGCGGCTACCGCGGTGACGCCGAGGTCGGCTTTTGGATCAGGCGCATCGCGGTCAACAAGTGCCTCATGCACTTGCGCTCGAGCTGGGTGTCGCGGCGGCTTCCCGATGGCGACGAGCGCGTGGCGCTCGAGCCGACGCGTCCGGCCGCGCTCGACGAGCAGATCGCCCTCGAGCGCGCGCTCGACGAGCTCGCCGACGTCGCGCGCGCGGTCGTCTGGCTGCACGACGTCGAGGGCTACACGCACAAGGAGATCGGCAGGCTCATGGGCTCGAGCGCGAGCTTCTCGAAGTCGCAGCTCGCGCGCGCACACGAGCGCCTGCGGAGGTTGTTGCACGGTGATCATGAAACGAGCAGTGACGAGCTATGCGTCCAAGCACTGAAGACGTGTTGAGCGTTCGCGACGGCGAACCCGTGACGGCCTCGGCCTACGCCGAGATCGAAGCGTCGCCCGAGAGCGCGGCGGAGATCGAACGGCTGCGAGCCATGCAGCGCTTGCTCCAGGCCCTGCCCGAGCTTGCGCCGCCGGCCGGTGCTTGGGAGCGCATCGTCGCGGCCGAGCAGCGCCGCGCCGTGGCGGCGCGCCGTTGGTCGTGCGCGGTCGCGGGCTTCGGCGCGGCTGCGGCCGTCGCGTTGTTCGCGCTCATCTATGTCGTCGACCAGCCGACCGAGAACCGCGAAATCATCGTGTGGAGCCCCATGCTGGAACTGCAGCCCGCGACCTACGCGGAGCTCGTCGCCGAGTCGGCGCGGCTCGAGCGCTTGCTCGCGGAGATTCCTCCTCAATCGCCCGTCGTGAACCTGGGCACGGTGAGCACGATCGTCGGCCTCGAGGACCAAATCGCGCTCGTCGACGAGCAGCTCTCCTACGGCGACGCGATCGGGCTTCAGGGCCCGCAACGTGCGGTGCTGTGGACACAGCGCGTCGACCTCATGAACGCGCTCGTTCTCGTCCGTGCGGCCCACGCGGGGGGCGATGTTTTCCATACCGTGTCCGGAGAGACCCTATGAACAATCGAAATCGTTGGCACGCCGTTCTGGCGCTCGGACTACTCACAGCCGCGTCGGCCGGTGCGCAGGCGCAATCCGATGCAGACGTCGAAGCCGAGATCGCACAGGCACGCGAGGAAGCCAGCCGCGCGCAGAGAGAGGCCGTGCAGGCACAGGAGGAAGCGCGAGCCGCGCAGGCCGAATCCATCCGCGAGCTCGCACGCGCGCAGCAGGAGGCGCAGCGGCAGCAAAGGGAATCCCAGCGCCAGTTCGCGCAGACGCAACAGGAGGCCATGCGCGCTCAGGCCGAGTCGGCCCGCGAGTTGGCGCGCGCGCGCTCGGAGCTCGAGGCGGCCGCGCAGCAGCTCGCGCGCCTGTCCGCGGGGCGCGGGGGGCCCGCCGGCATGGCCGTGTTTCTCGACAGGCTGCGCCTCAACGCCGGGCACGTGACGCTCGGCCTCAATGTCGACACCGCGGGCACGGAGCTGGGAGCGCGCGTCGTCGGCGTGACGCCGGGCGGACCGGCTGCCGAGGCCGGCGTGCTCGCGGGCGATACGATCGTCGCCATCGACGACACGGACCTCACGGGCAACGGCCCACCGACGCCGACGCAGCGGCTGCTCGACGAGACGCAGAACCTTTCGCCGGGGCAAACCTTCGATCTGCGCGTGCTGCGTGACGGCGACTATCGCGATCTTAAGGTCACGACGCGCGAGCAGGAGGCGTGGAAGCTGCTCGACGGCTATAACGGCTTCGTTTTCAGGACGCCGACCGCGCCGACCGCGCCGACGGCGCCGACGGCGCCCACCATGTCGTCCTGGATCGCCTATGCGGGGACGCCGTGGAGGGATCTCGATCTCGTGACGTTGACGCCCGGGCTCGGCTCGTACTTCGGCGTGGACGAGGGCTTGCTCGTCGTGCGCGCGCCGACCGAAGGGGCGCTCGGCCTGCGCGACGGCGACGTGATTCTCGACATTAGCGGCCGTGAGGCGACGACGCCCGAGCACGCGTGGCGGATCCTCGGGAGCTTCGAGCCCGAGGAGGCGGTGCGTCTGACGATCATGCGGCAGCGCCAGCGCGAGACGCTCGAGGCCACGATGCCGGCGAGCAGCGGGCCGTTCGTGATCACCGCACCGCGATCGGGTTTCCGGGTGAGCCCGTGGCGCCCTTGAGCTTGAGCGGCGCGAAGAAGAACGCGAACTCGTAGACGCGGTCGCGCGCGAGCTCTTCGGTCGCGAGATTCTCGAAGATGTAGATGCCGTTCTGCGGTATCAGCAGCTGGTGCACGGGGAACTGGAGCTCGGGGTCGGGGTTCGGCACGACCTCCGTGGCCCACGTGTCCGAGCCCACAAGCACCACCTCGCGCTCGACGAGATAGCGTGCGGCATCGAGCCCGATGCCCGGCGCGCTGCCCGCGAAGCGCGCGTTGTCGGCGAGCCACAGCGATCCCCAGCCCGTGTGCACGAGCACGACATCGCCCGCGTGAATCTCGGTGCGCTGCCGCTCCAGTGCGCCGGTCAAGTCGGCGCGAGTGATCTCGTAGCTTTGCCCGAGCATCGCCACGCCCTTGAACGCCGCGACGTCGACGAGCACGCCGCGCGTCGTGAGCGCACCGACGTTCTCGACGCCGAGCTTCGTGAGCCCGTCGCCGCGCGAGAAATCGGCCCGGTCGTTGCCGTTGTAGAACAAATCGCCGACGCCGATGTGCCCCAAGCCGTCGAACTGCGTGCCGACCTGGCCGATCTCGGCGCTCACGATCTCGTCGTGATACGTCGTGCGATTGGCGCCCATGGGCCCGTACGTCTGCGGGATACGCAGGCTGAAGTGGCGTGTGCCGAACAGCGGCATACCGGCCTCGTAAGCTCGGCCGAGCTGGTACACGGCGCCGCGCGTGATGAGGTCGCGCGCCTCGAGCACCTTGGCGGGCGTGATGCGATTGGCTGCGCCGCGCTGATCGTCGGCGCCCCAACGCGACGGGTACCAGGCTCCCGGCTGGCTGAACGCGGCGCTCGTCGGAGTCACAGTGAGGATCGCCGCGAGCAACGCTGACCACGGTAGGTGACGCATGAGTTTTTCCTCGTTGTAGATGCGGACGCGGCGAACCACTACTCGGCTTCGACGAACCGTAGGATCTTCGGCCCGACGCGTACCGGCTCGTCCCAGAGCAACAGGTGGCCAGCCTGCTGGACGACGTTGAGCGAGGCCCGCGGGATCCGCTCGGCGAGCAGTTGGCCGTTGGCGACGGGAACGAGCGGATCGTCGTCGCCGCAGATGACGAGCGTCTCGTGGGGTATGTGGGGCAAGAAGCTCAAGCTCGACCAGCCCATGCCGCCCAGCAGCTGCATCGCGTAGCCGTACGACGTGGGCGGCGTGCGACGACGCATCGCCAGGGCCTCCTGGCGTCGCACGGGGTCGCGACCCGTCACGCCGCCATAGATTCCGGCCGCAACGCGCTCGAAATAGGCCTCCGAGTAAAAGCGCAGCGGCGTCGCGAGCGCCGCGAGCGCTTCGAACGACCCCAACACCGCGCCTAAGCCGCAGGTCGTGGCTGCGAGCACGAGGCGTGCGACGCGCTCCGGGTAATCGTAGGCGAGCTGCTGCGCGATGGCACCCCCGTACGAGAAGCCGATGACGTCGGCAACCGGCACTTGGGCGTAGTCGAGCACGGCGATCGCGAGCGTTGCGAGCGACTCGACGGAAACGGGGTACAGCGGCGTGCTCGAGCGGCCCGTGCCGGGCGCGTCGAAACTGATCATGCGCCGGTGCGGGAACTGCTCCATGAACGGCAGCCACATGTCGGCGTTGCAGCCGATCCCCGGTACCAGCAGCAACGGGTCCCCCGTGCCGAGCTCAGTGACGCAGATCCTGTGCCCGCGCCAGTTGAGATACTCACGTTGCACCTCGTTTCTCCCCCGAGCCCAAGAACTCGACCGTGCGCTTCCACAGCGCCGCGGCCGCGCGCCCTGCGACGATGCCGACGTGGCCGCCGGGCAGTCGGAGCACCTCGGTCTGCGGCACGATGCGCTGCACCGCATCGACACCGGCCGCCGGCGCGATGGTGTCCTTCTCTGCCGACACGGACAGCACCGGCATCGACACCGCCGAGAAGTCTAGCCGTTTGTCGCCCACGGCCGCCGTGCCCTTCATCAAGCCGTTCGCACCCGGCCCGAACTTGCGGTAGAGCTCGGCCAAGAGCCGGCCCGGCGCCGGGACGACGTCGTCGACCCAGCTCGCCATCGTGCGCACCTCGCGGAGCCGCTCGGGCGCATCGTCGAGCCGATCCCAGAGGTCGTTGACGCGGCCGACGAGGCTGTTCGAGCCCGGCGCGAGCATTTCGAACCAGCTCTTGACCTCGGCCGCGGGCACGAGCCTTGGTGAATCGTGGTTTTCGCCCGCGAGGCCCATACGATGCGCGACCCACGGGATCCCGCCCTGAACGTCGCCGTCGACGGTGGTCGTGAGCAGCACGAGCCGGCGCACGGTCTCGGGGTAGAGCGCCGTATAAAGCAGCGCCAACGTGCCGCCCAAACAGTAGCCGACGAGGTTGATCTGCGGCGCGCCCGTGAGCGCCAATACCGTGCGCACCGAGCGGCGCACCAAGCCCTCGACGTAGTAGCTCAAGTCCGCGAACCGGTCCTCGCGCGTCGGCGTGCCGAAATCGGCGATGTAGACATCGAACCCCGCGTCGGCGACGTGGCCCGCGAACGATCGTCCGGGTAAGAGATCGAGGATGAAGTAGCGGCTGACCGGCGCCGGCACGAACAGCACGGGCGGGCCGTGCCGCGGTTGGCCGTTAGCGTCGAGCAGGCGCAGCAGCTTGAGCTTGTTCTCGCGATAGACGACGGCCGAGGGTGTGGCACCCTTGCCGTAGTGTCCCGGCGTCGTCAGCACCTCGTGGAGCCGCTCGAGCTTCAAGCGGCCGTGCTGCGCCAGCGTGAGCAATGCCTCGAGCTCGCGCTCCTGGTCCGGCGGCGCAGGGGCCTCGGGCTCGGCCGGGGTCACCGCGAGTCCTTGCCCCCGGTGGGTTCCGCTTTCTTGCCCGATTTGGGCTTCTTGGTGGGTGTGAGCTCGCTGAGCGTGAGCCGCAGGTCTTGGACCTGGCCCTCGAGCTGGCGCAGGGCGAACAGGATCTGATCGAGCTTGTCGTCGGCGGGCGTTTCCGGCGTGGTGGCGCCCGGCGCCGGCGTCGTCGGGTAGGCCTTGCCGGCCAGCAGCGAGCCGCGCATGGCGTTGCCCAAGTGAACGAGGAACTCGTCGTTCTTGACCATCGAGTCGAGATAGGTCAACAGCGTGCGCTGCCACTGCTGCTGCTCGGCAAGCCAGCGCTCGATCAAGGGGGGGTCGGAGGTGGGTTTCTCGTCAGCCAAGCTGTCGCCGTCGCGTGCTACTTCGAGCGCGATGGTACTCGAAACCTAGACAAGACGCGGCGGCGGCCCAAGGGGGGGGAGGGAGGACCGCCGCCGCATTTGGACTCGGCTACTTCGAGGCGACGGGCGCGCCCGTCGCGAACAGCTTCTCCGTGAAGCTCTTCTGCTGTTTCAGCAACTTCTGGGCGAACGCGAAGCTCGCGTCGGCCATTTCCTGCGCGGTCGGGAACCCGGCCAGCGCAGCCGGCGGCTCGACGGCAGGCATCGTCGCGGCGACACGCGCCGCGAACGCGGCCGAAGCCTTCAAGAAGTTCTCCTGCATCTCGGCGAGCGAGGCGAGGTACTGGTCGCCGGCCTCGGTCGCCAACTTCACATAATTCGACATCGATCTGCTCCTAGTGAGTGGGGGTGTCCTACGTCGATGCGTAGTATGCAACGCATGTGCAACGCAAGTCAAGCATCCGACCAAGGAGGCCGGCTATCAGGCGGCCGCGGTGCCCTGGGTCGCGCTCGAGAGGAAGGCGCCTAGGGCGCTGCGCACGCGGTTCACGTGCTCGGTAATGGCCGCGCTCGTGGCATCGGCGTCGCCCGCGCGCAGCGCGTTCGTGAGCCCCTTGTGGTCGTCGAAAACCTCGCGGATCGACGTGGGGGCTACGCCAAGCACGCGCCGCATGAGCTCGGGCAGGTCCATCGCATTGTAGATGTCGAACAGGTGCTGATTGCGCAGCACGCTCAGGAACACGCGATGGAACGCGTCGTCGGCGCGGATGTAGCGCATGACGTGCGCCGGTGAGGCGCCGCGCACGAGCGGCGTGAACGCACGTAGCCGCGCGACGAGCGCGTCGCGCTCGGTCTCGACCGACAACGCGGTACCGAGCGACTGGGTGATGCCGATCTCGAGCGCGGCGCGCGCGTCGAGTGCCTGCACGAGGGCGTCGACGTCGCCCGCGAGGCTGTCCTGCTCCTTGGCGATGGCGAGCGATAGGTCCTCGACGATCGCGCCCGGGCGCAGCTCGCTCTGCCGCCCAGCGACTTCGCTTTGTGGCTCGAGCGTGCGGCGCACCGACGTCGAGCTCTGCTTGCTCCACGAGAGTATCGCCTTGACCGCGCGCGACGCATCGCCGGCCGCGATCGAGTCCGTCAGGAACTCATGGAAGTAGACGATGTTCTCGGCTGCGACCGGCGCGCCCTTGAGCGCGGTCATGAACAGGTCGCGTAGCCGCAGGCGCTTGAAGCCGACGGACAAATGCTCGTTCTCGGCGAGCCCTACGACGCTTGCGTGGTAGCTTTCGTTGGCGGCGAAAAACGCTGCGCGGTCGATGAACACTCGGCCGTCGTGAAGCTGGGCCAGCATGAGCCGCAAGCGCTCGTAGAGCACGGCCGACGTCGACAGCGGAATCACGCTGCGGCTCAAGCGCAACCAAACGGCGCCCCCTTCGAGCACGGCGCGCGCTTCGAGCGCCACGCGCAGCTGCGGGTACGACACGTCGAGGATCTCGGCCTGCGCCGGTAGCGCACTCGCGTTCGCTATCGGCTGCAAGAGCCGCCGCATGATCTTGCCGCTCGTCGTCTTCGGCAGATCGTCCATGATCTCGACGACGCGCGGGTACTTGTAGGCCGCCATGCGCTCGCGCGCGAACGCGCGAATCTCCTCGGCCGTCACCAGCTGACCGGGCTTCAAGCTGATCACGGCCTTGATCGTCTCGCCGCGGTAGGCGTCGGGTATGCCGACGACGGCGGCCTCGCGCACGGCCGGGTGCTGGTAGAGCACCTCCTCGACTTCGCGCGGCCAGACCTTGAAGCCCGAGGCGACGATCATGTCCTTCGAGCGGTCGACGAGATAGAACCAACCGCGCTCGTCCATGAAGCCGACGTCGCCGGTCTTGAGTCCGTCGGCCGAGATCGACTTCGCGGTCTCGGCGGGCTTTTGCCAATAGCCCGGCACGATCTGCGGGCCGGCGATCACGAACTCGCCGATCTCGCGCGGCGCGGCCTCGCGGCCGTCGTCCAACACGACTTTGACGAAGGTGTTCGGCACGGGCACGCCCACCGACATTGCGCCCGTGTGCGGGTCGATCGGCGGAACGACGCCGTGCGGGGTCATGTGCGTGGGTGAGGTGGCCTCGGTCAGCCCGTACATCGGCTGGATGCGCACGCCCGTGCGTGCGTGCCAGTCCTCGAGCACGCGTGCGGGCGTGGGTGCGCCGCCCGTGTAGAGCTTGGTCAAGCACCTCAAGTCGTGCTTGCCGAGCGCGTCGCTGCCCATCAGCGCGATGAAGGCCGTGATGGCCGACACCGTGAACGTCGCGCGGTGCAGCGCCGCGAGCCGGCACGCCTCGCCGGCGTCGAAGCGATAGAACAGGATCAACGGGGCGCCCGTGAGCATCGCGAGCGTGACGTGGCCGATGAGTCCCGTGACGTGGAACAAAGGTGCAAGCCCCAAGATCGCGTCGCGGCTCGTGAGATCGATCCAGCACTCGTAGACGGACGTCGCGAACACCACGTTGCGGTGCGTGTTCATGGCGCCCTTCGGGTCGCCCGTCGTGCCCGACGTGTAGACCATGAACGCGATGTCGTCGCCCGTGATCTCGACGGTCCGCGGCTGCTGCCCCGCATGGCGCGCGATCGCCTCGAGCATGTCGGTCGTGCCGGCGTGGCGCATGGTCGTGACGCCGGCCAACATCGTCGGCACCGGCCGGTCGGGCGCGAGAAACTCGCGCGGCGAAGTCGTGATCGTGTGCTCGACGGCCGTGGACGGCAGGGCCGCCTTGGCGACCTCGCCGTAGAGATCCTCTTGGCAGATCAACACGCGGCAGCCGGAGCCCGAAAGGATCTTGACGAGCTCGCGCTCGCGCAGCATCGGGTTGCAGGGCACGATGACGGCGCCGCATTTCCAAGCCGCGAGCACGGCGATCACGACCTGCGGGATGTTCTGCAGATAAACGGCCACGCGATTGCCGGCTTCGATACCGCGCTCTTGCAGGGCGACAGCCAATGCGTCCGACAGCGTGTCGCACTCGCCGGCCGTCAGCGACCGTTCGAAGTAGTGCACGAGCGGTGCGTCGCGGTTGCGTGCCGCCGTGGCGCGGAACATGGCGAGCGCCGTCTCGCTTTTCGGCGAGATCGTGGGCGGCACGCCTCGATAGAGGCTGAGCCAAGGCCGTTGTGGGTGATCCGACAAACTCTATTTCTTGTTCGTACCGACCATGGCTTTGCTGAGCTCCTCCATGAAGCGGCTCTGATCGGCGAGCAGCTTCGCGGCAAACGCGTAATAGGCCTCGGCGAGCTCGCTCGGCGTCGGCTCCAGGCTTTCGACCTTCGGTTGCGGCCAAGGCGGAGGAGGGGCTTTGCTGACGCCCTCGCGCCAGGCTTTGACGGCCGCGAGGTACGCCTCCTGCTGCGCGCGGAGCAGGTCGCGCGTGCGACGCTGAAGCTCCGCGACGGCCTCGTTTGCCGCGCCCTGGCTGCCCGGCATGATCGCGCGCCCCCCGGTGCGCCCCGGGTTCGTTGCACGCGGACCGGTACGGCCGTGCGCTCCCGGGGCTCGGGATCGATTATGGCCTGCCGTCGAGACTCGTCAAGCTCGATCACAACGGCGCGTCCTCGGCGTCAGGCGGCCGCGTGGATCGAGGTGACGTTCGGGTCTCGCGGTGTCGTTTGCGCAGCGTGGAACTCCGCGAGCGCTTGGCGCACACGATTGACGTGCTCGGTGATCGCCGCACTCGTCGCATCGGCGCTGCCGGCGCGCAGCGCAAGGATCAGACCCTTGTGCTCGTCGAACACCTCGCGCAGCGACAACGGCGCCACCACCAGCACGCGCCGCATGAGCTCGGGCAGATCCATCGAGTTGTAGATTTCGAACAGGTGCTGATTGCGCAACAGGCTCAGGAAGATGCGATGGAACGCGTCGTCGGCGCGAATGTAGCGCGCGACGTGCGATGCCGACGTGCCGCGCACGAGCGGAGTGAACGCGCGCAAACGCGCAACGAGCGCATCGCGCTCCGCCTCGATCGACAAAGCACTGCCCAGCGACTGCGTAATGCCGATCTCGAGCGCGGCGCGTGCATCGAGTGCCTGCACGAGCGCATCCACGTCGCCCGCGAGGCTGTCCTGCTCCTTGGCGACGGCGAGCCCCAAGTCTTCGACGATTCCGCCGGGGCGCAGCTCGTCGCGTTGGGCAGAGACCTCGCCTTGTGAGTCGAGGGCGCGCCGCACGCCGCTCGAGGCGTGTTTGCTCCACGACAAGATCGCCTTGATGGCGCCGGCCGCGTCGCCCGCGGCGAGGGAGTCGGTCAAGTACTCGTGGAAATAGACGACGTTCTCGGCCGCGACCGGTGTGCCCTTGAGCGCGGCCGCGAACAGGTCGCGTAGCCGCAAGCGGCGGAAACCCAGCGACACGAACTCGTTCTCGAGCAGGTCGACTACGCCTAAGTGATAGTCCTCGTTGGCGGCGAGGAACGCCGCGCGATCGACGAACGTGCGGCCGTCGCGCAGCTGTGCGAGCAAGAGGCGGAGGCGCTCGTAGAACGCCGCCGACGTCGAGCGCGGGATCGGACCGCGGCTGAAGCGCAGCCACGTCGCGCCGGCTTCGAGCACGGCGCGAGCTTGGAGCGCTGCTCGCAGCTGCGGGTACGACACGTCGAGGATCTCGGCTTGCACGGGCAGGGTGCTCGCGTGCGCCGCCGGTTGCAGCAGCCGGCGCATGATCTTGCCGCTCGTCGTCTTCGGCAGGTCGTCGATGATCTCGACGAGCCGCGGGTACTTGTACGCCGCCATGCGCTCGCGCGCGAACGCGCGGATCTCGTCGGGCGACACTTGCTGGCCGGGCTTCAGGCTGATCACGGCCTTGATCGTCTCGCCGCGGTACGCATCGGGCACGCCGACGACGGCGGCCTCGCGCACGGCCGGGTGCTCGTAGAGCACCTCTTCGACCTCGCGCGGCCAGACCTTGAAGCCCGACGCTACGATCATGTCTTTCGAGCGGTCGACGAGATAGAACCAGCCGTGCTCGTCCATGAAGCCAACGTCGCCGGTTTTGAGCCCGTCGGGCGTCAGCGTCTTCGCCGTCGCGACGGGGTTCTGCCAGTAGCCGGGCACGATCTGCGGGCCGGCGATCACGAACTCGCCGATCTCGCGCGGCCCTGCCTCGACGCCCGCATCGGTCATGACCTTGACGTGCGTGTTGAACACCGGCACGCCGATCGACATGGCGCCCGTGTGCGGGTCGATCGGTGGAATCGCGCCGTGCGGCGTCATGTGCGTCGGCGACGTGGCCTCGGTCAACCCGTACATCGGCTGGATGCGCACGCCGGTGCGGCCGTGCCAGTCCTCGAGCACCGTGACCGGCGTCGGCGCGCCGCCCGTGTACACTTTCGTTAGCGACGACACGTTGCGCTTCGCGAGCTCGCCGCTCGCGAGCAGCGCGATGAAGGCCGTGACGGCCGACACGGTGAACGTCGCGCGGTGGAGGTCGATGAGCCGGCACGCTTCGGCCACGTCGAAGCGATAGAACAGCACGAGCGGAGCGCCCGTGAGCAAGGCGAGCGCCACGTGGCCGATGAGCCCCGTGACGTGGAACAACGGCGCGAGACCGAGAATGACGTCGTCGCTCTTGAGATCGATCCAGCGCTCGTAGACGGACGTCGCGAACACGACGTTGCGGTGAGTGTTCATCGCGCCCTTGGGGTCGCCCGTCGTGCCCGACGTGTAGACCATGAATGCGATGTCGTCGCCGGTGAGCTCGACCGGCCTCGGCTTCTCGCCGGCGTGCGTGGCGGCCAGCTGCCAGAGGTCGGCCGTCGCGGCGTGCCGAAAGCGCCGCATGCCCGCGAGCATCGACGGCAGCGGCTTCGTGGGATCGAGCAGCTCGAGCGGCGAGGTCGTGATCGTGTGCGTGACCGCCGTCGCCGGCAACGCCTCGTGCGCGACCTGCTCGTAGAGATCTTCCTGCGAGATCAGCACGCGGCTGCCCGAGCTGCGCAGGATCTTGACGAGCTCACGCTCGCGCAGCATCGGATTGCAGGGCACCACGACGGCGCCGCACTTCCAGGCCGCGAGCACGGCGATGACGAGCTGCGGGATGTTCTGTAGATAGACGGCCACGCGGTCGCCGGCCTCGACGCCGCGTCCTTGTAGGCCGACGGCGAGCGCATCCGACAACGCGTTGCAGTCCTCGGCGCTCAGCGTGTGCTCGAAATAGTGCACGAGCGGCGCCGTAGGGTTGCGCGCAAGCGTCGCCTCGAACATCGCGAGCGCCGTCTCGCTGGCGGGGCCGATCGTCGGCGGCACGCCGCGATAGAGCGCGAGCCACGACCGCGCAGGCCGCTCGAATTGACTTACCGCTGGGTCGTTGCGGTCGCTCGTCATCGTTACACCCGATGCGCGAGCGTTCTACTCGCGCCCTTAAGAATCGCCGACGAAGGACCGGTAGGTCCTGATCAGCGCGTCCTTCTGCGCAGCGTCGAGGCGCGCGTCGAGCTGGATCGCTTGCTCGACGTTCGGCATGCTCGCGCTGTCCTCGCCGTCCATGAACCCGAGCATCGTGTAGAGCTGCTTGGGCTCGAGGCCGAACGCGGTCGCCAGGGCCTTGACCACCTGAGGCGAGGGCCGATAGTTGCCGCGCTCGAGTTGGCTCAGGTAGGAGTCGGAGACTCCGGACATCCGCGCGAGATTGCGTTGCGAAACTTGTGCCAACCGCCGTTGAGCGCGGACGAACTCGCCGAAGGCTCTGAGTTGCTCGTCGTCGTCGTTCATGTTTCGCGCGCCCGCAACAAGACTGAAAATCGATTATGGGCGCCGTGACCCAAGCGTCAAGCGGGCGCGCTCCGGCCGGCGCCGCCGCGCGTGCGAATCGCGCCACGCGCGGTGCACGGCGCGCCGGGTGCCGGAGCGCCCTGGCGGCGGTGCGTCACGGCGCCGCCGCGCCGCCACGACGCTCGATTAAGAAGCACGGGCGGAAGGCCGCTGCACCGATTGCGCGCAGGCGTTGCTCCAGGAACGCTCCACGACGGCGAGCGCGTGGGCGACTACGTCGTCATGCGGCAGCAGCAGTGAGAGAACGAGCAGAGCGCGCCGAACGCCCGCAGCGTTCGGCGCGCCCTCAGCCCTGACAGGCGCCGATCAGTTGGTCGCGAAGCAGTAGAACAAGCCGGTGCCGCCCGTCGGCGTCAGCTTCTCCATCGAGCAGCCCTGCGACGCATGAATGGCATTCCAGGAATTGACGCCGGGATTGCGGCCCAACCGGTCCGCATGGCCGAGCATCGCGGTGGCGTCCGCGCCGTCCGTCCAGTTGTTGCACGTGGCCGCGTTTTTCGTGCCGTCCTCGTTCGTGCCCGTGAGGATGTCGTGCGCCAGCTGACCCGCGGGACGTTGCGCCACGCCGGCGGCGTCTACCGTGAGATAGGTCGGCGACGCGCCCTTCTCGGTGAGCGCGGTCGCCGCCGTGAGCTTGTTGTTCGCGCTGTGCAGGTCCGCGACGTTCTGCGCGATACGCTCGCCCTTGGCGTTGTGCCACGGACCGCTGCCGATGCGGTCCTTGGCGTCGACCGTGCTCGTCGAGAGATACGCCCGCCAGGTCTTGCTGCCCGCGCCGGCAGCGGCCGCGAGCGACTGGCAATGCGCGTCGGCGCCCGCGAGGCCGCCGAGGTTGCCGCCGTTGCCCGGGTTCGCGCTCGTGACGAAGAAGCTCATGTTGGCCGGCGCTTGCGCGAGGGCGACGCCCACGCTAAGCGCCAGGACCCCCAGGGCGCCGAATGCTTGAATGCGATTCATTCGATGTTCTCCTTATTTGAGGATGGGTAAGGGCAAGATGAACCGATCGACCCTAGCGAAGCGCGCGCAGCGGGTCAATCCGCCGCTCGCCGCACCGGCGCGGGGCACGGCGTGGAGACCGGGATGGATCCGTCGCTGCTCGAGCTCGAAGTCATGGAAAGCACGATCATGCACAACGCGACACGGGCCGTGCAGGTGCTCACGGCGATCAAGACTCTCGGCGTGAGGGGACCGCTCGTTCATTCGCGAGGAAGATTTCGCGGAGCTACTTCGCTCGCACGAGCCGAAGCCGCTGCGCTGACGTCAGTCAGTGCCCGGCGCCCGCGGACGCGCCCTCGGGCTTCCGGACGAAGAGCGTGCTGGCCACGGCGAATAGCGCGCCGATGGCGCCGGCGAGGAACGCCGCGCGGATGCCGCTCGCGAGAGCTTCGACGGCGGGAGTGCCCGCCACCGTGAGCTTTGCGGCCTGAGCCGTCATGATCGCGACGAACAGCGCCACACCCGCGGCGCCCGCCACTTGCTGTAGCGAGCCCAAGACGGCGCTGCCGTGCGAGTAGAGCTGCGGCGGCACCGACGACAGGCACACCGTGAAAAGCGGCGTAAAGAGCAGCGCGAAGCCGACGCTCATCACAATGTGGCCGATCAAGATGTACTCGACGCGGCTCTCCGTACCGAGCAGCGTCATTGCCCAAAGCACGGCCGTCACGATGATGACGCCGGGGATCACGAGCTTCGACGGGCCCATGCGGTCGTACGCTCGGCCGACGCTCGGCCCGAGCAGGCCCATGAGCAACCCGCCCGGCAGGAGCAGCAGGCCGGTCTGCAGCGTGCTGATCAGAAGCACGTTCTGCAGATAAATCGGCAGCAGGATGATCGTCCCGAAGAGCGTGAGCATGAGGATAGCGAACACGATCAGCGAAATCGTGAACATGCGCGAACGGAACACGCGCAGATCGAGCAGGGCGGAGTCTTTGCGCTGCAGCACGAGCTGCCGCCACACGAACACGACCATCGTGACGCCGCCGATGACGAGTGGAATCCACGCGGGAGGGTTGCCGGGGGCGGGCGGCACGCCGAGCAGGCTCAAGCCGTAGACGGAGCCGCCGAATGCGAGCACGGAGATGACCACTGACGCTACGTCGAGTGGCGCTGCGCGCGGCGTCGTCACGTTCTCGATGCGCCGCCAGCCGAGCCACAGCGAGCCCAGTGCAATCGGCAGCACGAGCACGAACAGCCAGCGCCAGTGCAGAAAATAAAGGATCAAGCCCGACACCGCAGGGCCGATCGCGGGTGCGACGGAGATAACCCTCGTGATGTTGCCCATCGTCTTGCCGCGTGTCTCGGACGGCACGAGCGTCATGACGGTCGTCATGAGCAGCGGCAGCATGATCGCCGTGCCCGACGCTTGGATTACGCGCGCGACGACGAGCAGCGTGAGGCCCGGTGCGACCGTGGCTGCGAGCGTGCCGAGCGAGAACAGTGACATCGCGAGAACGAAAACCGCGCGCGTGCTCAAGCGCTGCAGCAGGAAGCCCGTCATCGGAATGACCACGGCCATCGTGAGCAGGAACGCCGTCGTGACCCACTGCGCGGCGCTTGCCGTCGCGCTCAAGCTCTCCATGAGCGGCGGTATCGCGACGCTCATGATCGTCTCGTTGAGGATGACGACGAACGACGAGACCAAGAGCAGGTTGATGACGAGCTTATTGCGCGCGGTGATGCGCGCACCCTCGTCGAGGGTTGTGGCGTTCATGGTTTGCAACTCTCGAGGTAAGGAGCGCTCAACGCGCGCCGCAGCGCTGCGGATTGCCTTCGGCCGGTGGCGGTTGCGCATTGTGCGCTACCGCGCCCATCGCCGCCAACTCGTCGAACGCGACTTGCTGCAACGCGCGTACTTGTGCGCGCGATAGGCCGAGCTCGAATGCCGAGCACTCGCGCTCGCCGAGCGCGCGCGGATCCCAGCCCGTCACGCGGCCGAACACGACGAGCGCCTCGAGATAGTAGCCAGCAATGCTCGCGTGGTAGTGGTCGTAGGTCCAGAGGTCGAGCTTGCCGGCGTCGATGCCGTCGTAGGGGTTCGCGTCGGCCACGCCGGTCGCCATCCCGCGGTTCCAAGCGTCGCCGACGGGGATCACCTGTGCGTTCGCAGCCGCGGCCGCCGCGTCGTAGGCGGCGCGGATGTCGGTCGCCATCTGGGCGACCGTCTGGCCGGCCCAGGCCCCTTCCGCGCGGTAGACCTGATCGGCGCGCGCCCAGGTCGCCGTGAGGTAGAGCTCGACGCGTGGACTCTTGGCGCGCAGCACGTCGGCGAGCTCCTGCGCGGTCGCGACGAGCTTCGCGGCGTCGCGCGGCTTGGCCTGGTCGAGCGTGCTGTAACCGTGCGCGACGACGACGTCCCAGCCGCGACGGTCGATGAGCGCGCGCTTCTCGGCGAGATGGAAGTCGAGGCCCGTGCCGCCGCGCGTTTCGAGCGCCACGTCGTAGTCGAGCCCGGCCTGCTCGGTGAACGACTCGAAGAGCGCCGGGACTCCTCCGACGCCCTCGTCGTTGAGGTCGGTGACCGTGTCGTTGCGGTAGAAGCGCACGGCCGAGCCGGCGCCGAACGTGAAGCTGTTGCCGATGAAGAGCACGCGCTCGGCGGCTGCCGCGGGGGCCGCCGCGAACAGCACGGCGCAGGTCGCGAAGAGCAATGATCCGAACCGCATGCCGTGACTCCTTCGGGCGGGCCGCCGCGATTGATAGCGCGAGTCGGGGCCGAGGGCAAGCGGGCGTAGCGGCTTGACTCGGTGCTCGCCAGGGCCGAGCCTAGTGGAACGGCGCACGAACCGCCGCGTAGGTCCGGGGGGATCCATGGCTCCGACGAGACGCGATCTCATCAAGACCGGCGCCGCGGTGGCGGCAGTCGCCGCTGCTTCGCGCACCCTTGCGCAAGTGCCGGGCGGCAGCGCCGGCGGCACGTTCTACGAGAAAGGCGACGTGCGCATCCGCTACCTCGACACGGGCGGGGCGGGGTTCCCGCTGCTCATCATCCCGGGCGGCGGCCTGAACTCGACGATCTCGGGCTTGATCAACTCCCATCCGTTCAACGCCATCGACGCGTTCAAGAACGAGCTCCGCTGCATAACAGCCGACTTACGCACCGCCTACGCGGGCGAGTCGTCGGGACCGCTCGACAGCGACCGTCCGTGGGACGCCTTCACCGACGATCACCTCGGCCTCATGGATCACTTGGGGCTAGACAGGTTCATGGTGCTCGGGTTCTGTATCGGCGGCCCGTTCATCTGGAACTTGATCGAGCGCGCACCGGACCGTGTCGTCGCGGCCGTGGCGGCGCAGCCCTCGGGGTTTCGGCCCGAGCAGCCCACGCTCTTCTACGACAACAACATGGCCAACTGGGGACCGGAGATCGTGAAGCGCCGGCCCGAAATCACGCTGCCGATGGTCGACCGGTTCCTGACACGCATGTACAAGACCAACGCCGACTTCGTGTTCACGGTGACGCGCGACTTCGTGCGCCAATGCCAGACGCCGGTGCTCGTGTTGCCCGACGACGTTCCGTCGCATCCGTACGCCGTGGCGATGGAGACGGTCATGCTCGCGCCGAAATCCGAGGTCAGCATCTACCCGTGGAAAGAGCCGCCCGAGCGCATACCGATCGCGGTGCGGCAGATCCGCTCGTTCTTGCGCGCGCACCGTCCCGCGGCGGCGTGACGCCGGCTACTGCCTACTGCGGGGGCAGGAACTGCTCGAAGTCGAAGTTGCGATCCTCGTCCGTCACCTTGGGCGGCACGTAAGGCTTCGTGAACGCCGCGTGGCAGGCGTCGCAGGACGCGCGCAACGCGCGCGCGGCGTCGCGCAGCGGCTCCTCGCCCTCGGCGATCAGGATCTCCGCGGCCGCAGCCTCGGCCGCTACGCCCATTTCCTGGAATGTCGCGAAGTTCTCCCAGACCGCGGGCAGCGTGATCGTCGGCGGCTCGCGTGTCGTGGGGTCGAAGCGGTTCGTATCCGGCGGGAAAAGGTGCGGCAGCGCGAGCAGCAGCGCCTCGATCGTCCGGGCCGCCGACTTGAGCGCCGCGGGGTCGGCGGGCGTGCCGAGCGTGTACTCGTCGATCGGCTTGATCTGCCGCTCGGCTTCTTGCATGAGCACGCGGCGCGCCTCGATGACTTCCAGGGGGTCGGTGGCGCCGCGCGCTGCGGCGGCCGCAGTCTCCTCGGGGGGCTGGCTCGGCGCGGGCGCTTGGCCGCAACCGGCGCTTGCGAGAGTCACAATCGCGGCGAATGCTGCTGCGGCGATTTGCCTGGTCGTCATGGCCCGATACTGGGAGAGGAGGCTCCGCAAATGCAACGCGCTGCGCTTGCGGAAAACCGCAGTTGCCGGCGCCACCCGCGTAGCTACGGCGAACGGCGCCGGGCCTAGGGATTGGCCAATTTCGCCAATAGTTGGCACCGGGACACCCGCGCTCGGCGAGCTCCGTGGACGTAACTGAATGAAAAGACTGGAGCTTCGCGGTTGGCACGAGAATCGCAATCAGGCTCGCGGGGGCGGCGCACTTCGCCGCTTGGAGCCAGTCATGAACGTGTTGGGCGCCCTGTTGACGGCCGTGGTGGTCGTGGTCGGCGTCGTAGTGCTGCTGCCGCTCGTCGGCATCGGTCTCGCGATTCTGTTCTCGCTCGGCGGCGTGCTGCTCTGGCTGCTGCCGATCGTCATCATCGTGGCCTCGGACAAGGTGTCGACGAGCGAGAAGATCCTCTGGATCCTCGCCATCGTATTCCTGTCGTGGTTCGCGTGGATCTTGTACTTCTTTTTCGCGCCGCTCTTCGATCGGCCTGAAGACTACCGCTACCGGTAAGCGAGGATCGCCATGCAAACGGAAACCAGTACCTTCGACAGCCTATCCACGAAGCTCATTGCCGTCGCAGTGATCGTCGCGTGTCTCGCGCTCGGCGCTGCGGGCTTGATCTTGCCGCTGCTCCCGGGGCTTTTGTTTCTGGCGTTTGCGGCTGTGATCGCCGCCAAGCTCTCGCCGAGCTTCGAGCAAATGCTGCGCCAGAACCCGACGCTCGCCGGCTATCTCGATCGGACCGACGGGTTCGCGGCGTTGCCGCTGGGCAAGAAGGTCCAAGTCGCCTGTCTGCTCTGCGTGAAGATGCTCATCGACGGCGTCGCGTGGCTCGTCGCCGGCGTCATGCGCGTCGTCCGGGCGGCCGAGCGCGCGTGAGGGGCAGAACGCGCCTTGCGATTGCTGCATCGCTCGCGCTGCTCGGCGCCACCCACGCCGCGCAAGCGCACGAGATCGCGTTCGCGTCCATCGAGGCGGCGCGCGCCGTGCTCGGCGCCCGCGACGACTTCGTGAGCCGCCTGAGCCCGTTCGACCGTGCAGCCCGGCTCAATGCGAACGGCGAGGTGTCGGAAGCCGAGTACCTCGCGTTCGCGGCGGCCGCGGCGCGCGAGTGGGCGCCCGACGAGCGCGCGCGGCTCACGGCCGCATTCGCGGCCATCGAGCCCGAGCTTGCAGCGCTGTTGCCGGCGCTCGACACGCCGATCCTCGTCGTCAAGACGAGCGGCGAAGAGGAGGGCGGCGCGGGCTACACGCGTGGCAGCGCCGTGATGCTGCCGCAGGCCTTCACCGACGGGCGCGAGCTGCAACGCACGCTGGCCCACGAGATCTTTCACGTCGCGTCGCGGCACCATCCGGAGTTGAAGCGCGCGCTCTATCGCGCCATCGGCTTCGAGGCATGCGGCGAGGTCGTGCTGCCGCCGGCGCTCGCCGCGCGCAAGATGACGAACCCGGACGCGCCCATCAACGAGCATTGCATCGAGCTGCAAGTCGACGGCGAGCGTGTCTGGGGCATGCCGATCCTGCTCGCGCGCCAGGAGCGTTACGATCCCGCGGCGGGCGTCCCGTTCTTCGGCTATCTCACGCTATCCATGTTGCTCGTCGATCGTCCGAGCGCTCCGGGTACCCCCGCGCGACCGCTCGCGCGCGACGGCGCGCCGCGGCTCGTGCCGCTCAACCGTGTGACGGGGTTTCTCGAGCAGGTCGGCCGCAACACGCAGTACGTCATCCACGCCGAGGAGATCTTGGCGTCGAACTTCGAGCGGCTCGTGCTCGGCTGGCAGGCCCCGCCATCGCCCGAGGTGCTCGAGCGGATCCGCGCGGAGCTCGTGCGCGCCGCACGCCGATAGGCGGGCTACTGCGACGTGTCCTGCGCGCCGAACAGGCGTTTGCCGTCGGGTAGCGTGACCGTGTCGACGGCCGCTTTGAGGCTGCCGTCGCGCGCCTGCGATCCCGCGATCGTCACCGTCGCGCCCGTCGGCAGCGAATTCTGGCTCCAACCGTAGCGCATCAACCGGTTCGGGCTGCCCATCTCGAACGCCCACGCTTCGACGCCGCCGTCGTCCTTCTTCACGTCGAGGTAGATCCACGTGTGCGGGTTCATCCACTCGATGCGCGTGACGGTGCCGGTCAGCGTCACCGGTTTCGCCGAGTCGAAGATCGCGGAGAACGAGTGGTGCGCCGCCGCGGGGGTGCCGGCAAGCAGCAGGCCCACCGCGAAGACCACGAACGAGACCGGCTGCTTCACGACACGCACCGCTGATCCTCTCTCGCAGGGATTGCCGTCGCTGCATTCTAGCGCGCTTGCCGATGGCGCGCCGCAACTTGCTAAAGCCGCTCCCGCCGGACGACACTGGCGCCGCGATTGGTGGCTCAGCTATCTCTGAGCAAATCAGGCGGAGCCCGCTCGGGCGCGTTGACTCCTGCGCGGCGCGGACGTAGGTTCTTGTCGATGCCTCGCACCCTTAGGATCAAGCTGCTGTTCGCGCCCGTCTCGGCGGCGCTCTTGCTGTGCTCGGCGCCCGCGAGCGGCCAGTGGCGCAACGCCCCACCCGAAGCGAACGTGCCGCGCACGGCGAGCGGCGACGTCGACCTCGAAGCGCCGCCGCCGCGCCGGCCGAACGGCCGCGTCTCTCTCGAGGGCATCTGGATGCCCGACGACAACCGCTACATCCGCGACCTCGCGCTCGACATCGGCGACGACAAAGTGCCGTATCAGCCCTGGGCACGGCGACTCTTCGACGAGCGCAAGGACGGCGCGCACTCGCGCGAAGATCCCGACGCGCATTGCCTGCCGCAGGGCGTGCCCAAACTCGGCTTCGTGTCGTACCCGTGGAAGCTCATCGAGACGCCGATCTCGGTCGTCATCCTCCACGAGACCTTCACGTACTGGCGGCAGATCTTCACCGACGGCCGCGAGCTCGAGACCGGCGCGAAACCGGCCTGGATGGGCTACTCGACGGGCCGTTGGGAGGGCGACACGCTCGTCGTCGCGACCACGGGCTTCAACGGCAAAGCATGGCTCGATCAGCTCGGCCGGCCGACGACCGATCGCCTGCGCGTCATCGAGCGCTTCACGCGCACGCACTACGGACACCTGCGCGTCGACGTCACGATCGACGATCCCGGCGCCTACACGTCCCCATGGTCGGCGTCGCAGGTCGTGCACCTGCGGCCCGGCTGGGAGCCGCTCGAGTTCATCTGCGGCGAGAACAACAAAGACGTCGAGAACCTGCCCGGAGAGGGTGGGGCGGTGACTTCGAATATCGAAGCAGCGCGCAGGAAGGGCTATCTCGAGTAATCGCGGATTTCGCCGAGTAGAATCTCCAGCACGTCCCGAGAGCAAGCCGCACTCTGCGTTCGGAGGTGCCCATGGTCTCGTTCGGAGTCCGTCACGCGTTCAAGCTGGGCGCCGCGATACTTGCGCTCGGACCGTGCATCGCCGCGGCGCTCGACGTTCCCGCATTCGGCGAGCGGCAACAGCAGATCCTCGACCGGATCGACGAGATTCAGGCGCGCGACGGCCCGTACTCGCCGGCGTTGCTCGACGAGATCGAAGGCTTGATCCAGATGTATCGCGAGAACGAAGAGCATGCGCTGGCACTCGTGGCCATCGACCGGGCGCAGCAAGTCGTGCGCGCGAACAGCGGGCTCTACTCGCTCGACCAGGTGCCGCTGCTCTGGCAACGCATCGAGAGCGAGGAGGCCATCGGCAACGACGCCGAGGTATGGGATCTCGAGCAGGAGCTTCTGACGTTGGCTAGGCGGCACCCCGACGACCCGGACGCGGTCCCGGTGTTGCGCGGCATGGCCGATCGACAGATGGACGTCCTCGGGCGGGTCGTCGACTTGGGCGAAACTCCGCCGCAAGTGATCTACGGCTGCTACTACAAGGAGTGGCCGAGCGCGGATGCCGGGAACTGCCGCTCGGGCAGTCGCACGACGGTAGTTCAAGGGATGCTCGCGGAAGCGGAGCGAAACTACGCAGACGCGATCGCGATCCTGCTGCGCAACGAGGCCTATTCGAGCGACGAGCTGCGCGCGCTCGAGATGGAGCTCGTGCGCGGCGCGGAGCTCATTCGTGACGAATACGAGCGCGACGGCAACCGCGGCATCACCGGCACGCGTACCAAGAACGAGGTCCCCGTTCCGCTCGTGCCGTGGTCGAAGGCTGCCGAGCTCATGGAGCCGTGGCGTAGCCGAATGGAACCGATCATGGCGTTGGCCGACTGGGAGCTGCCCTACGAGAGCGCGGGGACGCTCGAGGAAGATTTCCTCCAAGAGATCGAGCCGAGGGACGGTCGCTTCAGAGCTCCGTACTACCGCGGTCGACAGAGCTTGCGGCGGCTGTACGTCTACGAGGTCGCGGCTTCGAGCGCGCCGCTGGCGCAGGCCGGCGCGCTCGTGCAGATGGCCGACTGGGATCTCTTGTTCTCGAACAACGGGCTCGCGACCGAGGGCTACGCGCTCGCTCTCCGCCTGCTCGAGGAAGCCGGCGTTGATGACGCGTCGATCGCGCGATTTTTCGCGCCGGAGCCGCCCGTCGTGCTGCCGTCGTTCGAGCCGGGTCCGCTCGCGCGCGACGAGACGCTCGCGGCAACGGGCCACGTCGACGTGGCGTTCGCGATCACGAGGTACGGGCGCGCCCGCGAGATCGAGGTTCGCGACGCGGCGAACGTCACCGCTGCCGACCAAGCCGACTTCGTGAAATTCTTGAAGAGCAGCCGTTTCCGGCCGCGACTGACGGACGGCGAATTTGCCGATGCGTCGCCGGTCGTCGTGCGCTACTACTTGCCCGTCATCGGGAACGATAAGTAAGCGGTTCGGCAGACTGTCCCGACCCGCCAGCGGCCGCGTACAATCGCTGTGGGACTACGCGTGGTCCCCACCAGACGCGCATCCAAATAGAGGACGACAATGGCGAAGAAGAAGGGAAGAGCGGGCTCGGCCAAGCGCTCGCAAGCGGCGAAGGCGACACCGATCCGCAAGGGCGGCAAGACGGCGCTCGTGGAACCGAAAGTGATCCTGGACGACGACGTCGACCCGCATCATCAATGGAAGCGCCCGCTGCAAGCGCCGGGCCACACCCAAGTCGACTTCGAGGAGCGCGTCAACTTCCGTCGGTTGCACAGCTACCGCCTTGCGTGCGTGCGCCACGCGCTCGCGGGCTCGGGGCTCGGCGCCTTGCTGTCGTTCGACCAGCACAACATCCGTTATACGACGAGCACCGTCATCGGCGAATGGGCGCGCGACAAGCTGCTGCGCTACTCGTTGATCACGGGTAACGGCGATCCGTACATCTGGGACTTCGGCTCGGCGGCCAAGCACCACAAGCTCTACGCGCCGTGGTTGCACAACGACCACTGCCGCGCGGGCATGCTCGGCATGCGCGGCGCCGTGGGCAGCGATCGCACGTTGTTCCGCGACGCGGCGCGCGAGATCAAGGCGATCCTCGACGAGGAGGGCGTGGGGCACATGCCGCTCGGCGTCGACGTCGTCGAGCCGCCGATGCTGTTCGAGCTCCAGAAGGCCGGCATCGAGGTGCGCGACGGCCAGCAGACGATGCTGCTCGCGCGCGAGATCAAGAGCCACGACGAGATCACGCTGCTCAACATGGCGGCCGCGATGGTCGACGGCGTCTACCAGGACATCGCCGAGGCGCTCAAGCCGGGCATCAAGGAGTCCGAGATCGTCGGGCTCGCGGCGGGCCGGCTCTACGCGATGGGCTCCGACTGCGTCGAAGCGATCAACTCGATCGCGGGCGAGCGCTGCTCGCCGCACCCGCACAACTTCACGGACCGGTTGATTCGGCCCGGCGATCAGGCGTTCTTCGACATCATCCACTCGTTCATCGGCTACCGCACGTGCTACTACCGCACGTTCTCCGTCGGCCGCGCCACGAGCGCGCAGCGCACGGCGTACCGCAAGGCGCGCGAGTGGATGGACCGCACGATCGAGCTTTTGCGTCCCGGCATGGGCAGCGACGAAGTAGCCCATGCGCTGCCGACGGCCGACGAGATCGGCTTCACGAGCGAGATCGACGCGTTCGGGTTGAACTTCTGCCACGGGCTTGGGCTCGGCTTGCACGAGCGCCCGCTGATCTCGCGCGTCACGTCGTTCCGCGAGCCCATCGAGCTCAAGGTCGGCATGGTGTTCGCCGTCGAGACCTACTGCCCGGCGACGGACGGCATCTCGGCCGCGCGCATCGAGGAAGAGGTGGTGCTCACGCCCGACGGCGCCAAGATCATCACGCTCTATCCGGCCGAGGAGCTGCCGATCGCGAACCCGTACTAGCAGACGAGCACGCTGCTCGCGGCGGGCAAGCCGTCGGCCGCATGCGCCCAGGTGCGGCCGTCGTCGGTCGACAGATAGAGGTGACCGCCTCGGTCGACGACTGCGGCGGCCGAGCCCTTCACAGCGATACCCGCGGTGTCGACGATGCCGCTCGTCCACCTCGGTAGGCCGTCTTCGACGGGCGTCAGCCCCTCGCGATCGATCGCTCGTCGGTAGAGCGCCCCCTCCGTCGCGAAGTGACCTGTCGACGCGGCGACCACGACGTCGTCGTCGATGAACGCCACGGCCGAGCAGTACGACGCGTGCAGCCCGTCTCGTTCCACCGTCCACGTGGCTCCGCCGTCGCGCGAGAGGCAGAGCCCGGCCGCGGCCGCGGCGGCGACGAGGCGAGGGCGCGTCGGATGCGCGCAGACGTCGTGGACGTCACGATCGATCTCGATCGTGGGTTGCCAAGTCGCGCCGCCGTCGGCCGATCGCGGGATGCCGCCGACGTGCACGTTGACGAGCAGCGCTGCGCCATCGGATGTCGCGGTCAGCGAGCGCACTCCCAGCGGCGGCCCGACCAAGCGCCCGTCGACGATTGCGGATCCGGCGTACCAGGTTTCGCGCTCGGGCACGACATCGAAGCCGCGCAGCGCGTCGAGCCCACCGTCGCTCGTCAAGCGAAGCAGCCGTGCGTCGTCGGTGCCGACGTAGACGACACCGCCCACCGCTTTACAGCATGCGAGCTCGGACTCGCTCGTTGCGAGCGTGCTGTATGCGCCGTCGGGTGCGCGCCTGCACAGCGAATGCCCGTCGACGATGCACAGTGCGCCGCCGCGTCCGTCGGCCGCGAGGCCTCTGCACGGCCGGGTCGCGAGCTCCCGGTGCTTGGCGCCTCCGGTGACGACGAACAGGCCGTCGCCCCAGGTGGACACGAGCACCGTCGGAGTAGCCATCGCCAGCTCGCCTAGGGCGGCCGTGGCTCAATATCCGGCGGCCGTCATGCGGCGCTGCATCTCGGCAGGCGACACGCGCTCTTTGAGCGTGGCGATCGTCCAGACGTTGCCGAACGGGTCGGCGACGCGCCCTTCGCGCGAGCCGAAGAACATGTCGGTCATCGGCATGATCACCGTGGCGCCGGCCGCGACCGCGCGCTCGAACGACGCGTCCGAGTCCTCGACATAGATCTGCGCGACCAGGCCGCGAGCGGGCCAGCCGTCCATCGATTCGCCGACATTGACGATCGAGTCGCCGAGCTTGAGCTCGCAGTGGGCGATCTTGCCGTTCGCCATCGTGAGCCGGAATTGCTCGATCGCACCTAGGCCGCGCTCGAGAAACGCGATGGCGTTCACGGCGTCGTCGACGATGATGTTCGGCGTGACGGTGCGGAAGCCCTGCGGAATCCAGGAGTCGTCCACGGCAAGGTCTCCGGCGAGTGGTCCGGAGAGCAGTGTGCGCGCCCGACCGTGCCGGGTCGAGCGGCGCGTACGCTTAGGCGCTATTCGACGCGCGCTTGCAGCGTCGTGGGATCGATCTCGATGCGCGGCACGTCGACGTCGAGGTCGGCCATGTACTCGGCGAACAGGTCGAGGCGCACGTTGCCGATCAAGTTCACGAGCACGACCTCGCTCGGGTCCTGGACGATGACCGCGAGCCCGCGGTTGCCGTTGCGGCCGGCCTCGGCCGGCTGGAGCAGCACGGACACGAGCTCGTTTTCCTCGCGGACGGTGACGATCGTCAGCCAACCGTTCGCAACGAGCCTGGAGTGCATGTCCTGTATTCGCTGCGCCACGTGCTCGGGGTTGTGGACCACCTCGTAGGTGTAAACGCGCACGGCACGGAGCTCCCTGAGCATCGGCCCGAACTCGGGGTCGTCGTCGAAGACCCAGCGCGCGAGCCCCAGCGGCAGCGGGCCGAGCGATAGCCCGAATTCGCGATCCGTGGCCAACGGCCCCGGGGAGCCGAACTCTGCGTAGCCCGGGTCGTTGCGGAAGTTGCCCGTGATCCCGCAGCCCGTGAGCAGCAGCACCAGGGTACCGACGGTGAACGTGGTTCGAAGCATGGCGATCTCCCCTTCGAGTCCTATACCTACAGACGGCCCGCCCCGAGGCAAGGTTACAACGTAGCCCTGGGCAACTGGGCGGCGAGGCAGCGATTTCGTAGGATGAGCCGTGGATGATCCTTCTCGCGCGGCAAGCGGCGTTTCGAACAAGGAGCTCAGCGATCGCATCGTGTTCTTCGCACGCGCGTGGCGCGTGACGATCGAGCGCACGCTCGCCACCGACACCTCGGTCATCGTCCACGGCCGGCGGGCCGACCAAGCCGTCGTGCTCAAGGTCGTGAAGCAGCCCGGCGACGAGTGGCGCTGCGGCGAGGTCGCGGCGAAGTTCGGCGGCCGCGGCGTCGTCCAGGTCTACGACTACACCGACGGGGCGGCCCTGTTCGAGCGCCTCGATCCCGGCGAGCCGCTCGCCGTGCTCACCAAGAACGGCCGCGACGAAGAGGCCACGGACATTCTCGCCATGTTGCTCGGCCGCATGGCGCCGCTCGACCCGCCCGAGTGGTGTCCGACCGTCGCGCGCTTGGGCGAGGCATTCGCGCGCTACGCCGCGAGCGGCGACGAGCGCGTCCCGCGCGAGCTCGTCGAGCCCGCGCAGCGCATCTACGCCGATCTCAGCGTCACCGAGCGCAACCCCGCCCTGCTGCACGGCGACCTGCATCACTACAACGTGCTGTCGGATCGCACGCGCGGCTGGTGCGCCGTCGACCCCAAAGGGGTCGTCGGCGAGCTCGAGTACGAGATCGGCGCGACGCTGCGCAACCCGATCGACCGGCCGGATCTGTTCGCGAAGCTCGCCGTCGTCGAGCGGCGCCTCGATCAGTTCGGTCTCGCGCTCGGCATCGACGTCGGGCGCGCGCGCGGTTGGTGTTTCGCGCAAGCAGTGCTCTCTGCCATCTGGAGCCTAGAGGACGGCGGCGCCGCTGCGGCGACCGACGCGGCGCTCGACCTTGCGCACGCGCTGCTCGCCTCGAGCGCGCTCCAAGCCGACTACCTCGACTGAAAGCTGCTTGCCGTAGGCTTCACGACCGCGTCCGGCAGTCGTCGAGAATCTCGTTCTGCCGCCGGCTCGGCGAATCGATGATCGCGTAAAAGCTTGCGATGTAGGCGGCTGCCGTGGCGCGGTGCTTATCCTCGAGCCCCGGCAGCGTTGCGACGAGCTCCTCGATCGCGCCGCGGCGCTGCTGAAAATGCGCGAACAACACGGGCCAATCGACGTCGGTTGAGCAAAAGCCGCGGTATAGGCGCTGCGTGACGCTGCGGATCGGCAGCTCGGGCGGCGGCCCCGCATAAGCGGCGTTCACGAGACCCGAGAAATCGAAGTCGTACGGCACGACGACCCGTGTTTCATCGGCCCCGCGCAGGTGCAGTGCGTTGTGGCCCGCGACGATCGACCAGTCCGTGTTGCCGATGAGGTACTCGAATAACGCAAACGTCGCGAGCGAGCGCTCGTCGGTGGCGGTGACATCGAACCCTTCGGTGCCGAGCACCGCCGCGCCGCGCCGCGCCGCCAACGACTCGAAGTGCTCGGTGAAGAACGCGTAGCGCTCGACGGAGCGCTCGCGCACGGGGTCGCGGTAGGTGATGCGCGCGAGGCGCACGCGCAAACTGTCGTCGCTCAACAGGTTGTAGATGCGATAGGCCAGATACTCCTTGAGCACGTACTGCTGGTAGCTCGTGGGGCTAGGGCGACAATGTGTCGTGAGCGGCAGCATCGATTGCCCCTCGAACAACGTGCCGGCCGTGGCGCCCGTGAACGTCACGAACAAAGGGGGGATCGAGCAGTTGCCGTCGGAGTTGCGCCAGATGCCGCGGGCGCGAACGTGCACCTCGATCGACTGCTCGGCGCCGTCGGCCGCGCGCTGGACGATCGTCGCGGGAGCGTCCTCGCACTTGGCTCGCTGCCCGCGGCAGAGCGCTTTGTCTTCCATGACGAGCTTGAGCGCGAGGGGCTCGATCTCCGAAAACAGAGCCGTCGGTGCCGCTGCCGGTTGCGCGGCCGCCTGCACCGGCAAAGCGAAGGCGGCAACGGCGACCGTGGCGGCCGCAGCGCCCACGACGACCGCGCGCCAGTTGATCTTGAGCTCGACCGCAGAGCGCCGCGTGTAGCGCTTGCCGATTACGATCGCGACGTATATCCAGACGGCCGACAACAGCACGTTGAGCAGCGCGAAGTGCTGGAATTCGAGCTGTAGCCAGTTCAACCCGACGAAGACCACGGCCGCTTGCAGCAGATCGCCGACGCGCCAGAAGAACCCGTCGACAGCCGTCTTGCCTTCGTACTTGTGCGCCTCGGGTAGCGGCAGATAGAGCGCGTGACGAGCGGTGTTCATGATCGTGTAGTTGGTGCTGTTCTCGACGATCTTGATGATCCGAACGATACCAAAGATCGGCAGGAATGCCACGAGCCCGTAGCCGAGCAGCGCCACGATCGGCAGCACGAGGATGGCGCCTTGCACGCCGACCCAGCGGAAGATGCGCGCGCACAGGAAGAGCTGGAGCACGACGCCGAGCGCATTCGTGACGAAATAGAAGTCCCCGTAGAACGCCGCGATGAGGGTCTTCTTGTCGAGGCTGGGATCGGCGGCCACCGCGAGCTCGATGTGGCTTTTCACGAACGCGGATAGCACGAACTCGCCCGTGGTGTTCACGCAATTGAGCAGCACGGCCAAGAGCGCGAGCAGCAGGAGATAGCGATCCTGAAACACGAGCGCGAGCCCGCCGAGCGGATGAGAGGGAGGGGCTTGCGGCGCCGCTAGCGCTTGTGCGTGCCGCGGCACGGCATTGGCCGTCCAACCGATGAGCGGCAACGTCGCCACGAGCAGGGCTGCGGCGACGAGCATGAGATTCCACTCGCCGAATGTCGCGTACAGCGCGCTGCTCACTTTGGGGCCTGCGAGGCCGCCCAACGTGGCGCCGGCCATGATGACGGGCAGCAAGCGCTGGCCGCTGTCCGTCCCGAAGCAATGCGCGGCGTGGGCCCAGAACTGCGTCAACATCGTGACGTTGAAGACGCCCACCCACACGTAGTACACGAAGCCGACGTCGACGCCGGCGCGCCCGAGGACGTAGAACGGCACGAGCTGCGCCGCGAACAGCACCGTGACCCAGCGCACGAGCCACGCGCGATTCGTGCGGCGCGCGAGCTGGCTGTAGAGGGGCACGAGCACGAGCAGCACCGCGGCGATCGCGGCGCACGCGTAGCTCTTGAGCTCGGCCGAGCCGTTCGCGAGCAGCAGCGGTTCGCGGATCGTGCGCAGGATGTAGTAGGCCACGAGCAGCACGAACGCGTAGGCGAAGAACAGCAGCGCGCACGCGCCTTCGCCGGGCCGCACCGTGGTGAGCAACCCGAGGCCCCGCTCCACGAGCGACAACCGCGACGCCGCGACCGTCGTCGTGGGGCCCGAGGGCACCGTGGCGGGCTCGAAACCTTGGATCGTCGACTGGCTCATGAACTGGTTCCCCTCGGAAAGCGCGTTCTGCGTGGGGGAAGTGTGGTCTCATCGATCCGTAAGCGACTGATCTATAGAGGATTGTTTTCTTCGGGAACCTCTGTTTTTCGTTCGCGAACTCTGTGCCCGCGCCGCAGGGCCGCCGTTGCCGCCCGTGCGCCCCTATGGCTAACTGCGGCGATGGATCAGAGACTTAGGCACGGATTCCGCTTGGGCGACTTCGAGGTCGAGCCGCTCGCGGGGCGCATCAGCGGCCCTGGCGGCACGCAGCACGTGCAGCCCAAGGTCATGGACGTGCTCGCGTTCTTGGCGGCCCACGAAGGCCAGGTCGTCGAGCGCGATACGCTGCTCGAGCAAGTCTGGCGGCGCGTGACGTCGGAGGAGGTGCTCACGCGCTGTATCAGCGAGCTACGGCGGGCGCTGGGCGACGACCGCGGCACACCGACCTATATCCAGACCGTGCCGAAACGCGGCTATAGGCTCGTGGGAACCGTCATCGTCGCGGCCGCAGCGGTCCCGCAGCCCGACGCAGCGGCGCCGACAGCGCCGGCCACGAAAGCGGGTGAGACCGTCGCCGGTCCGCCGGCGCTCGCGAGCGCGATGGCGGCCGTGGCCGTTCTGCCGTTCGACACGCACTCGGCCGATCCGGCCCAGGCTTTCCTCGGCGACGCCTTCGCGGCCGAGCTTCACGGCACGCTCGCGCGCGTCGACCGCCTGCGAGTAGCGTCGCGCCGAGCGTCGTTCGGCTTCAAAGATCCGGGCACGGGGCTTCCGGAGATCGGCAAGCGCTTGAACGTGGACTACGTGATCTCGGGCAGTCTGCGCTGCGCGGGTTCGGCACTGCGTGTGTTCGTCGAGCTCAGCGACGCCCGCAACAGCACGCAGCTCTGGGCGCAGAGCTACGACCGCAAGAGCGAGGATCTACTCACTGTGGAGCGTGAGGTGGCCGAGGCGATCGTGAGCTCGTTCACGACGCTGAAGCTGCGCGCGGAGACGAGTAGCGCGCGAGCGCAGGCCACGGTCAATCTCGACGCGTGGGGTCTCGTGCAGAAAGCCCGAGCGTTCGTGCTCGACTACACGGCCGAGGGGCTAGCCGAAGCCATCGAACCGCTAGAGCGCGCCATCGAGCTCGATCGCGATTACCCGGCGGCCCATGCCACGCTCGCCTCGCTGCTCGTCGAACGGCTCGTCAACGGTTTGAGCGCAGACGCGGCCGCCGACGAGCGTGCGGCCGTCGCGGCCGCGACGAAGGCCCTAGCAATGGCGCCCGAGGATCCGTTCATTCTCAAGCTCGTGGGCCTCGCCTTCAGCTACGTCGGCGAGCAGCGCAAGGCGCTCGGTTGCCTCCGAAAGGCCGTGGCCTTGGCGCCGTTCGATTTCGGGGCCTGGGGCTATCTCGGGTGGCCGCTCACGGCCACGGGCGAGCCGAAGGACCTTGCCGAGCTGCGCGGCCTCCTCGAGCGATTGCTCGCGATGGAGCCGCAGCATCCGGGCGCGGCGTTCTGGTTCTACCACCGTTCCGTAGCGGAGGTCTGCGAGGGCGACTTCGCCGCTGCGCGCCGCTCCGCGGAGGCCGCGGTCGAGCTGCGGCCCAGGCTCGCGCTCGCTTGGATGCAGTACGCGAACGTGCTCGGGCACGAAGGCGACAAGGCGCTGGCGCGTGAGGCGCTGGCGCAATGCCACGAGATCAATGCGGTACTGACGCCGAAGCATTTCGAGTCGCTCGTCAAGAAGATTGCGGCGCCCGCCGCGGTCGAGCCGCGTGTCGGCGGCCTGAAGAAGATCGGCGCGATGCGCGCCTGAGGCTAAGTCGCAAGCGGCCCCGGAGGGAGCGGTCCCTCCGGTTTGCCGCCGCCGCTCTCGATGGTCATGCGATCGTGCTACCGCCGATCGACAGGGCGCCATCGACCAGCGCCACCACGATCACCGTGACGAGCGCGAATTGCCACACGGCTTCGTTCGCCAGGAACGAAAACTTGCGAAAGATCGTCTTGCTGATGTGCTTGCTGTTGGTCGTCGTGTTCATTGTCGTTTCTCCAGTTCAATCCCGTTGTGACTCGCTCGGCGGTGGGGCTCTTTCCCTCCGCCTTGGAGCACAGTTTCCGGTAGCCGCGGCCGCCGCACCTGACGGAAACGCAATCCTTTTCACTTTGTTTTCTGCGGATTCGCCCCGTTTTGGGCCTCGGCCGTCGGCAGGCCTCGGTGCCGATGCGTGCCGTCGAATCGCTCGCGGAGCGCGGTTCGATCTGTCGGGAGCGAGCGGTGTTAGGTGGGTTCGTTGGGATCGGAGGGGGGTTCTTGAGGCTCGAGTCCGGCGCGGCCCCGGAGGGCTACGGCCCTCCGGTCCGCCGCCGCGAGCATCAGGCGATCGTGCCGGTGCCGATCGACAGGACGCCATCGACGAGCGCGGCCAAGACCACGCCGACGAGGGCGAATTGCCAGACGGTCTCGTTCATCAAGAATGCGAGCTTGCGGAAGATCGTCTTCGGCTCGTTGCGCTTGTTCATCGTGTTCATTGCCGTTTCTCCAGTTGACTCAAGTTGCGATTCGGTCGGCGGCGGGAGCGGTGGTCTTGCTCGGTCCTGGGGGGTTGGGCCTAACTGACTGCTCGTTCCCTCCGCCTTGGGACACAGTTTCATGGACCCCGGCCGGGGGCACCTGACCGAAACCAGATGTTTTCCGAATGGTTTTCTGCGCATTTGCCCCGTTCTGCGCGCGTCGAGGCAATCGCTGTTCGGACACGTGCGGCATGCAGCCGGCGCGGGACGGTACACTGGTGGCGAATAGAACGGAGAACCCATCCTTGGGTCGCCGCCGATACCGATGACACGGCTCGAGAAGCACGACAACACCGCGATCGTGTTCGCCGACATCGGCGGCAGCACGCGGCTCTACGTCGATGCCGGCGATGAGCGCGCCCGCGAGATCGTCGCCCAGACGCTCGACTACTGGTCGACGCTCACGGCCGAGTACGGTGGCAGCGTGATCCAGCTGCGCGGCGACGGCATGCTGTGCATGTTCCCGACCGTCGACGTCGCGCTGCAGGCCGTCGTCCGCATGCGCGATTTGCCCTATCAGCAAGCATTGTCGATGCACGCGGGCATTCACGTCGGCCCCGTGCTCCATGAGGCGGAGCAGCTCTACGGCGACGCCGTCAACCTCGCGGCACGCCTAGCCGACGTCGCAAAGAGGTTCGAGATCGTGCTCTCGGTTGCGGCGGAGCGACAGCTCGCGGATCCCGCGCGCTGGAGGAATCTGCGGTTGATCCCGCAGGTGCCGATCAAGGGGAAAGCCGAGCCGCTGGACGTATATCTGCTCCCGAACGAGCGCGGAGTGACCGACTATCAACCGCCGCTGCGCAAGAACCTGAGCGGGCAATTGCGCTTGCGGTACGCGGGGCAGACGTTCGTCGTGGGCGTGCAGGCGGGCGCCTGCCTCATCGGCCGCGACGACGACTGCCGCATCAGGATCGAGCATCGGCTCGTCTCGCGGCGCCACGCCTCCGTCGAGTGCGTAGCCGGCAAGTTCTTTCTCCAGGATCACAGCACCAACGGCACGTACGTGGCCGAACGCAATCGCGGCGCCGTGCTCGTCCACCGCGAGATGCTACAGATCAAGGACTCGGGCCTGATCTCGCTCGGGATCGAGCCGCAACACAACGTGGAGCACGCAATCAGCTTCTCGTTCGAGAGCTGACGAAGTGGCCGCCGGCCAGGCCGAAGCGGCCCGCACGACCGCTACGGGCTTAGAGGGCGATCTCGACGAGGGCCGCGTTGGCGCGAGCCCGGTCGAAGTCGCTGCCGATCGTCGCGACCGTCTCCCGGTAGGCGGCGATGACGTCGGCGTCGCGCGGCAAGTGCGGCGCGACGCTGACGAGCAACGTGGCGCAATCGAAGTCGCTGCCGATACCGCGCGCCGACTCGAGCAACAGCTTCCACCCCGCAGGCGTGAGGCTGGCGCCGCCGGCCAAAGCCATGAGCGCTTCGCGATGGTCGAAGTCGCTGCCGATTCCGCCGACGGCCGTCGTGTAGGCGCGAGCCAGCGTGTCCGACGCGCCGACGCGGGGCGCGGCCTCGGCGAGTAGAGCGCGTAAGTCGAAGTCCGAGCCGATCTCTCTCGCAGCCATGGTGATTGCGCCCGCGACGAGCTCGTCGGAACCGTCGGCTCTCGTGACGAGCGGCTGCAAGGCCAGGCGCATGTCGAAGTCCGAGCCGATCGTGGTCGCCAAGTCGAAGTAGGCCGCGGCGGCCTCGGGCGTGCTCGGCATGCGCGGGCCCACGTGCTCGAGCAGCGTGCGCGCGTCGAAGTCCGAGCCGATGGTCTTGCCGGCCCCGAGCAGCGCGACGAACTGGGCGCCCGTCGGCATCTCGAGGTCGTGGACCTCGGTCAAGGTCGTGCGCAGGTCGAAGTCCGAGCCCATGCGGGCGGCTGCGAGGCTCATGAGCCGCTGAAAGTCGGCGTCGGCGATCGTCGCAGCGGTGGCGTACTGCACCGTATAGACGCGCTGCGCGAAGTCGGAGTTGATCAGGCCGATCTCGTCGAGCAGCCCTTCGTGGCCACGATTCTCGATGAGCCAGGCGACGCGCTGCTCGGCGCTGATAGCCGTCTCACGGAGTACCACGGGCATGACTTCGGTGACGAAGGCGTCGGCGTCGGGACCCCAAGGTTGCTCGTCGCCGCCGACGAAGAACTGCTGCTCGACGGCTCCGTTCACGCCCTCGAAGCGGACGCGGCGCTCGGTGCGGCCGCGCGTCATGCGCACGTCGAGCGAGCCGCCTTCGTCGAGCGCCGCCACGCCGCTGCCGTCTGGCGCGAGGTCGATCTGCCCTTCGCCCCTGACCCCGAGCGTGTAGTCGCCGGTCGAGATCCGGAAGTTCATCGAGCCGCCGTCGAAATGCCAGCCCATCGCGCCGTCGCGCATCGCGGTCGCGAAGAAGAACAGTGCGAGTCCGACGAGAATGACGTAGTTCATGACGATTGCTGCTGATTCTGCCGCGCGATCATGTAGACCGCGATGTTGCCGACGCCCGTGGCGCCGAGCAACACGGCGATCGCACCCGGCGTTACGTCGTTCCAGCCGAAGCTCTCGATGAGCGCAAAGCCCACGGCCAAGCACGTCAAGACGACGCCCCAGCGCAACGAGGCCTGGCGCCCTTGCAGCTCCTCGCTCTTGACGAGCGAGCGCAGGAGCTCCTCGGAGGTGTTCGAGGCGAGGAGCTTGCTGCGCGCGCGCGCGTCGACGAAGGCCTTGATCGCGTAGGTAACACAGAGGAAGAAAGTGATCGGAATGAGAACTTCGAAGTCCATCTTGGATGTCCTGCGTCAATGTCCCGGCCGGTATGTCCGGGCTCATAGACAATGGATACGGCCTCCGGGTGGCCGGTTGCAGGGCCGGCAACCCGGCAGTTGCAACCGTTAGCCCCTTCCGTGTATCGATCACAGGATGGGTCCTGGCAAGCCACCGGGCATCGACGACGACCGCGTCCTGGTCCAGGCCGTGCTGGCGGGCGCCCCCGGGGCATTCGAGACGCTGGTCCGCGACTACCAGCGCCTCTGTTGGCACATTATCAATCGCATGGTCCGCCACCCCGACGACACACGAGAGCTCTGCCAGGACACGTTCCTGCGCGTGCACCAATATTTGCACCAGTACCGGTTCGAGAGCGCGCTCAAGTCCTGGATCGGCCAGGTCGCCTACTCCGTCGCCCGGCGGCACCTCGAGCGCAAGCGGATCCCGCTCGCCGAGCCCGTGGGCGACGACGACCCCATGGCCGCAGTCGAGCTCGTGCCCGACGGCTTCGACCTCGAGGCGGCGAGCGCCGACGACGAGCTCGGCGCCCTGCTGCGTGCGGAAATCGAGGCATTGCCGCCCTTGCAGCGGACCCTGCTGACGTTGTATCACTTGGATGAGGTACCGATCCCCGAGATCGCCCGCATCACGGGCCTTTCGGCCGGCACGATCAAGAGCCACCTGTTTCGCTGCCGCGCGGTATTGCGCGGCCGCTTGCAGGCGCGAATAGGAGGGACCGAATGAGCACGGAACGCGATTTCGACGAGCGCGAGCAGCGCGAGTGGCAGGCTCAGGAGCGTGCGCTGCGCGCGGAGCGCGCCGGCGAGCGGTCGCAAGGCGACCCGGCCGTCGCGCAGTATCGGCTCATCGCGCGCGCGTTGCGCGATCCGCCGCTGGCGCCGCTGCCGAGCGATTTCGCTGTGCGCACCGCGGCGCGCGCCGCCGGCGCGCACGCCGCCAACGAGCGCATCGACGTCTGGCTCGGGCGCGCGCTCTTGGCACTGCTGCTGCTCGCGGGAGTCGTGGTCGTGCTCGTCTACAGCGGCGATTCGTTGCGCGAGCTCTCCGTGAGCCTGCCGGAGCGCGCGGCGCTTCGCATGCAAACGCTCGCGAGCTGGGGTATGGCGATCGCAGCCTGCGTCGCGCTGACCTCGGGGTTCGCGCTCACCCGTAAACGCTAGAGGCCGCGCCGGCGGCCCGAATGGATCCCATCGCGCATACCTTCACGGGCATGGCGCTCGCGGCCGCCGGGCTGCGTCGCGCGACGCCGCTCGCCGCGCCGGCGATCCTCATGGGCGTCAATGCGCCCGACGTCGACGTCTTCGCGGGCTTCGGGTTCGAGTTCGAGCAGCTCGCGTTTCGCCGCGGCTGGACGCACGGCGTGCTTGCGCTCGTGCTCTGGCCGTTCGTGCTGACGGGCGTCCTGCTGGCCTGGGATCGCTACGTGCGCTTGCAGCGCAAGCCCGACGCCGCTCCGGCGCGCGCGGGGCCGTTGCTCGCGCTCACCGCACTCGCCGTCCTCACGCATCCCACGCTCGACTGGTTGAACAACTACGGCATGCGTTGGCTCATGCCGTTCTCCGGTCAGTGGTTCTATGGCGATGCGTTGTTCGTCATCGATCCCTGGGTCTGGCTATTGCTCGGCGGCGCGGCGTTCTTGACGTTCTCGAACAGCGCGCTCGCGCGCGTGCACTGGACCGTGTTCGTCGTCTTGGCCTCGCTACTGATCGTCGGCACCGCCGGGACGCTCGTGCCGGTGTTGTCGGCCGCTCTCTGGGCAGTAGGCGTGGCGGCGCTCGTCGCGCTGCGCTGGTGGTTGCGGGACGCACCGCTTGTGAAGCTCGAGCGCGCGGCGCAGGCGGGTATCGCCGTGACGGCCGTGTATATGCTCGCCATGATCGGCGCGAGCGCCGCCGCCCGCACCGAGGTGCGCGCCGCTGTCGCCGCGCAGGGTCTCTTGCCCGAGGACGTCATGGTGGCGCCAACGCCGGCCGATCCATTCGGCGGCCCCGTCGTCGTCATGACGCAAGACGAGTACTACACGGGCCGCTTCCACTGGCTCATGGAGCCGCGGTTGCGACTCGACGGCGAGCGCCTACCGCGGCCGCGCGGCGTCGAGTTTCAATTGGCGGCCCAGACGCCGGCGGCGCGGCGCTTCCTCGTCTGGGCGCGATACCCGGCCGTCGACCTCGAGCTCGTGCCCGACGGCGGCGGTATCCGCGTGACCTTCACGGACGTTCGCTATCGCGCCGAGGGCCGGCTGATCGGGCCGACGGTGCATCTGCTCGAAAGCGCGGTCGAAGTCGGCAGCGACTAACGGCTCACTCGTCCGCGAGCTTGCGCGGCGGCATGTCCTCGACGCGGTCGGTCCATTCGATCTCGGGCCAGACGTGCACGCGCGATTTGAACCGCCAGCCGGCCGGCGTCTTCTCGAACGTGTCCTCGTAGCCGCCTTCCCAGTGCACGATGTCGCCGCGGTCGTCGGTGTCGTTCGTGATCGTGAGCAGCGTCGAGATCGCGCGCGCGCCCGTCGGCGTCGCCGTGATCACGGGGTTGATCGTCAAGTGATAGGCGTAGCCTTGCGATTGCCGCGGCCGGCAGGCCGTGTCCGAGCCGCCGCCGGCGCGGCGGAGCTGCTCGCGGCCGCGGAACCAGATCTTCGCCTTGCCCCATTCCTTGGAAACGCCGAAGGTGGCGTCGGCCGTGTACAGGTCCGCGTAGTCGTTGCCGTTGTTCGTGCAGTTGTCGAGGATGTGCGAGTAGCCGTCGATGAGCTGGCGGATGTCGAGCAGATCCTGCGCCGTGAGCCTGACGGGCTCCTGGGCTCCGGCGTTGCCGGCCAGCGAAATGACGGCGAACGCCGCCAACGTCGCGATCTTGTTCATGCGCGAAGCTCCAATCGTTCGAGGTGCCAAGTTCCGTGGCGCTTTACGAGCGAACCGACGAGCACGCGCCGCTCGTTGCGCTTGAGCACGCCATCGCCCTGCAAGCGCGCCATTTCGACGAGCGTGTCGCCGCCGGCGATGGGCGTAGCGGTTGCCACGCTGCAGCCGACGTGTGCCGTCGCGGTGCCGTCGCCCGCGACTTCGATCGCGATCTCCGAATCGAGACGGAGCGTACGAACGATGGTGTCGGGCGCGGCGTTCGTGCCGGCGTTGATGCCTTGCGCGTGACGCTGCAATAGCCCGCGAATCGCGTTCGCATCCTCGAGCGCGGCGAGCCGCGCCGCGAGATCGTCGCCGCGCTCTTCGCCGGCGAACGCGCGCGATGCCGCGAGCGGCGCGAGCAAAGCCGCGCCGGCCTTGCCGAAGAAGGTGCGCCGCGAGGCGGCCGTTTTCGTGCTCATGGTGCTCACCTCAGGCCTTGAGCCGGTAATACTTGGCGATGTCGAAGCGGCCCGCGTGGCGCGCGTGCGCGCCCATCGAGCTCAGGCGCAAACCGTCGCGGCCGCAGTGGTAGCCGATGCCGCAGTCGTGCATGGTGCGCAGGTTCACGAGGATCGTGCCGAGCGTGCCGTTGCAGGCTTCCTCGAGCCAGTAGGCGAGGTAGAGCTCGTCGCGGATCTTCACGTACGACGCCGGGCCGCTCCACTCCATGCCGCCCGCGCCGCTCTCGCCGAAGATGATCCACGACAGCGAGTGCGGCGTCGTGTAGAGGTGCATCGAGGTCAACCCCGGCGAGTAGTTCCAGGTGACCGCTCGGCCGACGAGCTCGTCGGTGAAGTGATGGCGGCGATATTTCGGCGGCGTGAGGCCCTCCATCTCGATGACGCCGAACCACGTCGCGGCCTGGGCCTCGTTGGCGATGTATTCGGAGCCGATCGTGCCGTGGATGCAGGTGACGAGCGCGTGCTCGAAGTCGGCGACGAGCTTGTAGCAGTCGTGATTCGGCGCGCCCGTCACGAGATGGCCGAACATCACGACGCCCGGCGCGCTCTCCCACGATTCGTAGCGCTCCTCGTGCCAGGCGCTCTCGCCCGCGTGGCGCCAGCTTAAGCTTTGGACTTCGTCGAAGCGGTAGTCGACGGCCACGCCGTTGTCGAAGCGCAGCGTGAGCTCTTTGCCGACGAGGAGCTCGCTGATCGGGCTCTTGTTGCCGGCCATGGCGCTGGCCCCGGCGAACACGGCCTTCTCGGTGAGCGCCGCGACCTCGGCCTGGCTCATCGTCCAGTCGTTGCGCATGGGCCGATAAACGCGGCGCGCGCCCTTCGCGAGCGGCGCGCCGTTGGCCGGCGCGGGCATCGGCGTCGCGGCGACGTCGCCGAAGCGCTCGAACTGCGCGAGCTGCCCGACCCACTCGCCGCGGCCCGTGAACGCGTAGTATTCGAGCGCGTCGCTCAAGTCGAAGCCGAGCCGCACGCCGATCTGCAGGGCGCGGTTCACGTCGAGCACGTAGAGCGTCTGCACGCCGGAGAACTCGCACTCGACGCGCGAGTAGATGTAGAGGTCGTCGTTGATCTTCACGTAGTCGGACGGCGCGCAAAAGCCGAGCTCGCCGCCGAGGCGCGAGAGCTCGACGAAGTTCGAGTAGAACGTAGAAGGGTAGAGCTCGAGCGTCTCGACGCCGGTGTCCTGGCGCCAGTAGAAGCCCTTGCCCTCGATGCGATTGGTCAGCGCGTGGCGCGCCTCGGGCGGTGTTTTGCCGGCTTCGGCCACGTAGCCGAAGTAGATCTCGCGCTGCACCTCGCGGTTGTCGGAGAAGCCGCTGAACCAGACTTCGAACACGGTCGCGAGCCTCGTGCCTCGATCGACGACGACGTGGTAGCCGCGCTCCGTGCCCGGCACGAGGTGCGTGAAGAACGCGCCCTCGCCGAGCGTGAGCGCCGCGTAGCGGGCGTTGACGGCGGTGCCGTCGTTCTCGGCCACCGACAACCGGTCGTTGCTCGCGAACCGGTAGCGCAGCGTCGGGCCCTTATCCGTGACAATTTGCAGCGATTGCCCCGCAAACGTGTCGGACAGCGGCGACGCGCTACGCGGGCCCGTAAACGCCGCGAGCTTGGCGGCGATCTGCTCGCTCGTGAGCTTGGTGTAGGCGATGCGGTGCATCTGCTCTCTTGGATAGGCGATGGTCTGCACGTTTGTTCCCCCCGTTCGTGTCACGAGCCTAGCCGCGCCGGGTGGCGGAGGCAACACGTTCCCGCTGCCGCACTCCGCAGCAACGACGCGGCGCGCTCGCGCTCGGCGGAGGAGGCGAATCTGGTCGTTTTGCCGGCGGATCCGCGCCTCAACGTGCGCGTCTTCACCGAGCGCCAGTACTACGAGGAGCAGTCGCGCACGATGACGGCGCTCGTCGGTACCGTCGCGCGCGAGAGATCGCGACGCTGCGCGCGCTCGGCTTCGGCGCATTTCCCGTGGTCGTCTCGGTGCTCGTCGAGGCTACGTTGATCGGCGCGGCCGGCGGTGCGCTCGGGGGTTGCGCGATCTCTAGCGCATCGAGCGCCGCAGCTGGCCTTGAGGGTTACGAGGCGACTCGGTTGATGGCCAGCCAGTAAAAGCCCGCCTGGCGGGCAATCTCCGCCAGCGATTCGAAGTCGAGCGGCTTGACGATGTAGCTGTTCGCGCCGAGGTTGTAGCTGTCCATGATGTCGCTCTCTTCCTTCGACGACGTCATGACGACGATGGGTATCCGTTTCGTTCGTTCGTCACTCTTGATGGCTCTCGTCACCTCGATACCATTGACGCGCGGCATCTTGAGGTCGAGCAGAATCAAGCGTGGGCCGTTGTCGGATCTCCCCGCGTACGCGTTGCGACGGAACACGTAGTCGAGCGCTTCGGCGCCGTCCTTGAGCCACGTGATGTTGTTGGCGAGCTTCTGGTCCGACAGGCCACGCATCGTTAGTTCGGCGTCGTGTGGATTGTCCTCCACGAGCAGAATGTCGACGTGCTCAAACTCCTCCATCGGGCGTCTCCTTGGGGACCGTGAAGTGAAATGTCGCACCGCGGTCGACCTGGCCGTCGGCCCACACTCGGCCGCCGTGTCGCGTCACGATTCGATGGACGAGGGCCAAGCCAACCCCCGTTCCGGGAAATTCGTGGTCGTGATGCAGGCGTTGAAAAACGCCGAACAGACGATCGCGGTAGGCGGCATCGAAGCCCGCTCCGTTGTCGCGCACGAAGTAGACGTGCTCGTGCTCCGCGGTGATGCCGCCGACTTCGATGACCGGCGACTCTTTTTTCGCCGAGAACTTGATGGCGTTGGATATCAAGTTGATCCAAATCTGCTCGAACAGGCTGCGATCGCCCTTCGCTCGCGGCAGCGAGCCCAAGCGGAAGTCCACGCCTTTCCCCTGGTCTGCCTGGCCCAACCGTTCGAACGCCGTGCGTGCGAGCTGCTGCATGTCGAGCTCGCTGGGCTCGAGAGCCTTGCGACCGAGCCGCGAGAACGCCAGCAGGTCGTCAATCAGGTTGCCCATGCGGCCGGCTTCCCCGATGACGACGTTGAGCTTGCGCTGCGCTTCGGCGTCGAGCGCCGTGCCGTGGTCTTCGAGGAGCAGTGTCGAGAAGCCCCTGATCGCCCGTATCGGTGCGCGTAGGTCGTGCGAGACCGAGTAGCTGAATGCCTCGAGATCCTTGTTGGCCGCTTGGAGCTGAGCCGTGCGTGCCGCGACTCGCTCTTCGAGCTCCGCATTCAGGCTACGTAGCCGATTGTCGCTGGCACGCAGCGCCGTTTCGGCGCGATTACGCTCGCTGACCTCCCGCTCGAGATCGCGGTTGGATTGCTCGAGTATCTGGGTTCGGCGATCGATCTCGCCGAGCATGCCGTTGAATGCGTCGACCAAGAGCCCGATCTCGTCGTCCGTGGTTTTCTCGGCCCGCTGCGTGAACTCGCGCTTATCCATGACGTGGCGGGCCACGGTGGTGATGGCTTCGATCGGCCGCGTGATGCTCTGCTGCAACTTGCGCGATATCGCCACGGCCGTCAGGAGGCTGAGCGCCATTACGCCACCGATGATTCCAAGGTAGCCGAGCAGCCGCGCGAGCATGTCGTACCGCGCGCTGATGTACACGGTGCCGAGGACTTCGTGCCGCGTAGCGATACGTTTGAAGAGCCCGATGGTGTCACCTTCGATGCGATGGCCGTCGACGTCGGGAATCGCGGGGAGGTCTGCCGCCTTGTCTTTGGGATACGAGGCGAACAGGTTGCCGTTGGCTACATAGATCGCCGCGCCGATGATGTTCGGCTTCGCTTCGAGCAGGGCAAGATAGTCTTGCGCCGACTCCGGGTCGCGAAATTCGAGCGCCGGAGCTGCGGCGAGGCCCAGGATGTCGGCCTGCGCCGTCAGATCCGCGATGAGCGTCTCCCTGAACGTGCGGAGATCGTAAAAGGCCATGGCCGTGCCGGTGATCACCAACGCGAAGAACGTCGCCGCCAGCACGACGTAGGACAGCTTCCGGTGAATCGATGAGCGGGGGTTCGACATCGTGCCGCTATGGCGATTCGTAGACGCGTTCCGCTACGGCGAGCAGGCGTGAGTTCAGTCTCAGCGAATTCACCTGTGCGGCATTTAGGGACACCTCGAAGCGGACGCGCTCGCCATTCACCGTGAAGTTGATGACGCTGCCGTTGGCGAGCGCTCCCTCTGATTCGGTTACCGTGAGAATGGGGCGACCTCTGGCCGACGACAGGAGCTCATCGAGCTTGCCCTTCTGATCGGCCGCAATGAACAGCACTTGCAAATCGTCGATGACGTCGTCGGGAGTCACGCGGCGGACGCGGATCGGCCGCTCGTCCACCGTTCGATCCGCGGTCATTCGGAGCAGGTCGTCTGCCAGGGCACCGGAGCCCAACACTCCGAACACGAACGGGCTGTCGGTACGCCGTACGGGCGGTGCCGGCCAATCCACGTATTCCGCGAACTTGAAGAGGAACGCGGCCTTGATGGTCCGCTCGGACGCCTGCAAGGCGCTCGTTTGCGCGGCGCCGCTGCCGATGAGGGCCGTAGCCGCAAGGGCCGACGAGACCACGACGGCGGCGAGTCGCGCGAGGTGCCGCATCGCGGTGCGACGGGCTGTCGTTCGTTCAGGCACGCGATCGTGCATTCGGCCGCTCCGTCAAAGCTTCGCCGGATGCGGATGCAACGTGCTGGCTTTGGACTGCGAGCCATCGCCCGATCACGCCGGCCGGTGCAGGCCGATGGATGAGATAGCCCTGCAGAACATCGCAGCCGAGGTCGCGCAGAATGTCCGCATGCGCTTCCGTCTCGACGCCTTCGGCCACCGTCTTGAGCCCGAACGATTGTGCCAGCGTGATGGTGGTCTGCACCACGAGCCGGTGCCGCTCGTTGGTGACGAGGTCTTGGATGAAGCTACGATCGATTTTCAGCACGTCGACGGGAAGGCGCGTCAGCACCTGCAACGACGAATACCCGGTGCCGAAGTCGTCGATGGCGACGGTGACGCCGCGTTCGCGCAAGTGACCGAGGATCGCCGCGGCCCGCGACGGGTCCGTCATCAACGTGCTCTCCGTGACCTCGAGCTCGAGGCGGCGGGGGTCGGAGCCCGTTCTCGCGAGCGCGGTGAGCACGTCGTCGGCGAACTCCTCCCTGCGGAGCTGCAGCGGCGAAACATTGACGGCGACGCGAACGGCCTGCTCGTCGGCGCGAGTCCACTGCGACGTCTCCATCAAGGCGCGTTCCAGGAGCCACCGGCTGACGTCGTCGATGAGGCCGATGGCTTCGAGTATCGGCACGAACACGCTCGGGGAGACGGCCCGCGCCGGCCACCGCAGCAACGCCTCCACACCGTCGACGCCACCCGTCGCGACCGCCGTTTTCGGTTGATAGTGCACGTCGAACTCTTGTCTCTCGAGCGCTGTTCTCAAGCTGTTCGTGAGGCTCAGCCTCTCCGAGGCGGCTGCGTTCATCGCCGGGTCGTGCCGTACGTAGCGGGCGCCGTCCTGCTTCGCGTGATCGAGCGCCGTCTGCGCATGGTGCAGCAGGGCGTCCGCAGTGGTGCCGTCCTCCGGAAACTGCGCGAACCCCGCCCGGATCGAAAGCCGCAGCTCCTGGCTGTCGACGGCGAACGGGCGATCGAAGAGAAAGTCCACGCGTTCGCGAAGGACGGTGGTAGCTACGAGCGTGTCCTGCCCATGCGTGGACGCCACTGCGTAGCGGCCGCCGCCGAGGTAGCACAGGCACTTCGAGTCGCGGAAGATGTTCTTCATGCGCTCGGCCACGAGCTGGAGCACGAGATCCCCGGTGTGGTGACCCAGGCCGTCGTTGATGATGTTGAGCCCCGCGATATCGAAGACCAACAGCACGAGATCGTACTCGTCACGTTTGCTCGCGGCGATCATCTGATCGAGCCGTTGGACGTACAACGATCGATTGGCGAGCGCCGTCAGCGTGTCGAAGTACGCGAGATATTCGATGCTTTCGCGGTCGTGCAGGTATTGGAGCGCGAAAGCGATGTTGGCCGTGAAGCGGTGCAGCAAGTCGAGCTCGGCCCCGATGAACGCGTTCGGCTCGTTCGCATGCAGTAGCACCGCGCCGATCGGGGTGCCGTCGATCAGGAAGGGCATTGCGATGCACGAGCACACACCCATCTGCGCGAGCGACTCCTGGCCGGGCACGTGAACGCCTGGCGCAGAGAGGTCGGCGACGATGACGGCTTCGGCGCTCTGCATCGCGCGGCCGACAGGTCCGTCTCCGTCCATGGGCTCGCTTGGCGGTCGTTTGGCCGTTGCCTGCTCGGCGCTTACGGCGCGCAGGACGAGCGGCTCCTTCCGATTCTCGCTGGAACGCAGGTACACCGTGGCCATCGTGTACCCGCCGATCTGAACCGCGAGCCGGCAGGTCTCCTTGAGAAGCTCACGCCGGTTTCGCAAGCGCACGATGGCCGAATTGGCGCCGCTCAAGAACTGTAGGGCACGGTTCAAGCGACCGATGCGTGCTTCCTGTAGCACGCGCGGCGTCACGTCTCGGTCGATGCCGCGGAAGGCGAGCAGCGTACCGTCGTCGGCGCGCAGCGCGACCATCTTCCGCTCGAGCCACCGGGATGAACCGTCCTTGTGCGCCCATCGTAACGTCAGCGGCTGCGCCTCCGATCCGTCGACGGACAGGGCTTCGAAGGCCTCGGTCAGACGCTCGCGATCGCGGGCATCGACGTAGTCGAGAGAGCTGCGCCCGAGAACTGACTGGCGCGTATGACCCAGGACGGCCCCGATGCTCGGGCTCGAGAACGTGAACTGTCGTTCTGCATTGCACTCCCAAATCCAATCTGCCGACGTATCGATGATGGCTTGGAGCCGCGACTCGCTACGTCTCAAGAGCTCTTCCGCCAGGTCACGAGATCGCGCAACCTCGCGCTGGCGCATTGCGTTTCGTATCGCAGGCACGAGGCGGCGAAGATTGTCCTTGAGCACGTAGTCGGACGCGCCGCCCTGGAGCGCTTCGATTGCGCGCTCTTCGCCGATGGTTCCGGATACGAAGATGAACGGCACCGTAGGCGCGTTGGCTCGAGCGATTTTGAGCGCCGAAAGACCGTCGAAGCGCGGTAGCGAGAAGTCGGAAAGAATGACCTGCGGAACGAAATCGGCCAGCGCCGCCTGGAAGTGGCGCTCGTCCGCTACCACGTGCTCGGCGACTCGCAACCCGTCGCGTCTGAGCTGGCTCAAGATGAGCTCGACGTCGTTGGCGTTGTCTTCCAGCATCAACACACGGATTGGATCCGTCGTCGGCTCTTGGCTGGTCGGCCTGTCTCGTGAGTTCATCGTGGAGTTCGGTTGCGTGCCTATCGGATGTCGACGGCCGCTCGGTTAAAAGCGAGCTGCCAGCTCATTGAAAGCCATGGACTCCGATCGTCAAACCATGCCATCGGCGGCGACTTTTCCAAGTCTAGCCGTCTACCTCGCGGCAACCGGGACGCGAGTCACGGTTTGACAGAGTGCGTGTTGCACGCAAGTGAATAACGGGAAGTGTGACGTGAGTCGGCCCAGCACCACGGGCGCCGGCGCTACGTTATTTCAAGTATCGGCAATATCCCCCAGAGCCGTCGATGGTAGCCCGAGGAGCGTTGGCCCGAGTCGCAGCCGCGTTGGTGCTGGCCGCAGCACCCCGCGCGCATGGCGCCGAAGCGGACCTGCTCGATTTGAGCATCGAAGAGCTTGCCGATCTCAAGATCACGACCGTGTCGAGAGTCGAGGAGCGGCTAGCGGACGCGCCGGCAGCCGTGTTCGTGATCACACGCGACGAGATCCGGCGCTCGGGCGTCACCACGATCGCGGAAGCATTGCGGCTCGCGCCGGGCGTCGAGGTGGCGCGGCGTAGCGCCCACTCCTGGTCGATCACGATCCGTGGATTCAACAGCGATCTCGCCAACAAGCTGCTCGTGCTCATCGATGGGCGTAGCGTCTACTCGCCGCTGTATGCGGGCGTGTTCTGGGACGTTCAGGACGTGCTCCTCGAGGATGTCGAGCGAATCGAGGTGATCGGCGGCCCGGGCGGCACGCTGTGGGGCGCGAACGCCGTCAACGGCGTCATCAACGTGATCACGCGCCCGGCCGCTGCTACGAGCGGTGGGTTCGCGGAGGTCGGCGGAGGCAACGAGGAGCAGGGTTTCGCGGGATTTCGCTACGGCGCGGCGCTGCGCGGCGGGGGTGCCGCGCGCGGCTACGTCAAGGCGTGGGACAGAGACTCGCTCAAAAACTTGGCCGGCGCCGACGGAATCGATGAGGCGCGCCTGGCCCAAGGCGGCTTCCGCTTCGATTGGGCGCGCGGCGACGCCGACAGTGTCACGTTGCAGGGCGACATCTATAGCGGCGACGAGGCCGGTGTGTTCCAAGACCCGTTCGTGCTCGGGACCCTGCCGGCCGGCAGTAGTGTGGGGAAGGCGGATCTTGCAGGCGGCAACGTGCTCGCTCGCTGGAGCCGAGCGCTCGACGACGGCGCGGACCTGTCGCTCCAGACCTCCTATGACTACACGAGCCGCGACATTCCGAACACGTACGCCGAACGCCGCGACACGTTCGACGTCGATTTCCAGCACCGCCTGCGGCCCGCGGGGGCTCACGACGTGCTGTGGGGCACCGGGTTTCGGTGGACCGGGGACGAGATCGACAATACGACGTTCATCAGGTTCGACCCGGCCGAACGCCAGGACCGCACGTGGAGCGTTTTTCTGCAGGACAAGATTGCGCTCAGGAACGAACGGATGTTCGTTACCCTTGGATCCAAGTTCGAGCACAACGACTACACTGGCTTCGAGGTTCAGCCGTCCGCGCGATTCTCGTGGATCATCAACGAGCGGCGAGCGTTTTGGAGTGCCGTCTCGCGCGCGGCGCGAATTCCGTCACGCCTGGACGCCGACCTGCGCCTCACTGTCCCCGTCGGCATGCTGACCATCCCGCTCTATGTGACCGCCGACGGCAGTCGCGACTTCGACTCCGAGAAGCTCGTCGCAACCGAGGCGGGGTACCGCGTGCGTCCCGCCGAGCACCTGTCGCTCGACGTCGCTGTTTTCCGCCACGATTACGATCGGCTACAGACTGTCGAGCCGCAAAACCCGATCGTCGTGCTCACACCGCCGCTGCCCTATGCGGTGTTGCCGCAGACGCTCGGCAACCTTCTAACCGGAACCGCGACGGGTGGCACGTTCGTGGCGAGCTGGCAGCCCGCGGAACGCTGGCGGCTGCGCTTCCAATACACGCGCCTCGATCTCGACCTCGAAACCGAGCCCGGAAGTCGCGACACCTCGCGCGTCGTCGAGGGCGGTAACAGCCCCGAGAATCAGGCGGCCGTCTACTCGTATGTGGACCTACCCCGCGGAGTCGAGCTGTACACGGGCGTGCGCTACGTCGACGAGCTGCCGAACCAGGACGTCGAGAGCTACCTCGCCGTCAACGCCGGTGCCGTCTGGTCGCCGCGCGAGAATCTCGACATCTCGCTGTCGGTCGACAACCTCAACGATGCGCGACACGTCGAATTCGCCGGCAAACAGATCGAGCGCAGCGCGATCTTGCGAGCGCGCTGGGCGTTCTGATCGCGGCGGCCGGACGAGCGGGTGCGGTCCCTGCGCGAGCAGCCGGACAGCGGCGACGCGCTGCGCGGCCCCGTAAACGCCGCGAGCTTGGCGGCGATCTGCTCGCTCGTGAGCTTGGTGTAGGCGAATCCGTCGTTTGCCACAGACGACGCGCCGCACCTCGGATCTGCTCAAGCCGCCAACCTGAGCGCCCCGCAGGGCGCCTAAGTGCGCCTTCGTACCGACGACGTTGAACGATGTGGGCATACCTTCCCGCGCGACTTGACTCTGTCATGGTCAGCAAACCCAGTTTACGACCCACGTAACCTTTTTGCGGGCTGCGGCGAATCACCGAGCACTGGTCGATTTGACCAGCACCACGGCGCTGCTGCGCCAACACGTCTAAATCGTAAGGAGCTTTTCATGAACAAACGCGTACTCATTGCTTCGGCGCTCGCCGCCGCCATTGCCGGCCCGGCGCTCATTTCTGCGCAAGCTGGCCCGGCCCCCATGCCTTCCTTCCAGGCGGAGAAGTGCTACGGGATCGCCAAGGCGGGTAAGAACGACTGCGCCTCCACGGGGAACAACTCGTGCGCCGGCACCGCGAGAGCGGACGCCGACCCGCGCGCGTGGATCTTCGTGCCGGCGGGTTACTGCGAGCGCATCGTCGCGGGCAGCCTCAAGCCGAAGGCGTAGCCGTGAAGGGCACGGTCGCCACTCGAACCAAGGATGGGGGTCGCGAGACACGCGCAGCGGGCGTGGGCCTGCGGCTCCCGCACTTGGCCGAGGTGGCGGCCGGCGCCTCAGGGGCCGCCTGGCTCGAGGTGCATCCCGAAAATTTCCTCGCAAACCCGCACGCGTGGGAGCTGCTGCGTAACGTCGCGCGATACCATCCGGTGTCGCTGCACACCGTCGGTCTATCCGTCGGCAGCGCAACCGGCATCGATCGCGAGCACCTCACGCGCCTTCGCGCACTCGTCGACGAGCTCGACCCCATCCTCGTCTCCGGCCATCTCGCGTGGTCCACGCATCGAGGCGTGTATCTCAACGACTTGCTGCCGCTCCCGTACAACGCCGAAACGCTGCGCATCGTCGCGACGCACGTGCACGAGGTTCAAGACGCCCTCGGGCGGCCTTACGTCGTCGAGAACCCCGCGAGCTATCTGGGCTTCGCCGCGTCGACGCTCACGGAAACGCAGTTTCTCGCCGAGCTCGTCGAGCGCACCGGCTGCCGATTGCTCTGTGACGTCAGCAATGCGTTCCTGAGCGCGGCCAACATGGGTTACGACGCCTACCGCTACATCGATGAGTTTCCTGCGCACGCCGTGGCGGAGCTGCACCTCGGCGGCTTCACGCGCGAAGCCGACGACGCCACACCGGGCGGCGAGATTCTCATCGACACGCACGCGGGTGCGATCGATGCGGGCGCGTGGGATCTCTATGCCTATGCCCTGCGGAGTTTCGGCCCCCGACCCACGTTGATCGAATGGGACAACGAGATTCCCGACTTCGCGCAATTGTTGGCCGAAGCGAATCGGGCCGATGCCGTAGCGGCGGCGACATTCAGCGAGGGCGAGCCCCATGCAGTCGCTGGCTGAGGTGCAAACGCTCGTGACGCGCGCCCTGACCGTGGGCGATACCGAGCCGGCCGGCCTGGCCCTCGTCGGCGGCACCGATCCCGTCAAGCGGCTCGGGATCCACCAAAGACACTACGAAGCGAGCCTGACGGGCGCGCTGCGCGACAAGTTTCCTGCTTGCGCATGGCTCTTGGGCACCGGCCTCGCGAGCTCCGCAGCGCGCGCGTACGTGCATGCATTGCCGCCACGTCAGCCCTGCATCGCGGAGTATGGCCGCGATTTTCCGCAGTTCCTCGCGCGCCACTGCGCCGGTGTCGCGCCGTCGCATGTCGAGTCGTTTGCCGAGCTCGAATGGGCTGTCGGGCAGGCGTCCATCGCCGTCGACTTTGCACCGCTTTCGTGGGCCGAGGTCGTGCGCGCCGGCGCCGAACGCCTCATGGACTCGCCACTCGTGCTTCAACCGGGGCTCCGCTATCTGCGCTCGGCATGGCCTGTGGACGAGCTCATGACGTCGTACCTGAGCGGCGCCGCCAACGCGGAGCGCTGGGCACTTCCCCCCTCGGACACGTTCATCGAGGTGCTTGGCGTGAGAGGCTCGCTACGCATCACGCGGCTCGATCACGCCACATTCATCTTTCGCGGGGAGCTCGCGACCGGCAGCACGATCGCGGCAGCTGCCGGCCTCGCGCTCGAGCTCGACGCGGCTTTCGATCCCGGTGAGGCGCTGCGACGGCTCGTGCAGGAGGGTCTTGTCACCAACACGGAATCGAAATCATGAAGCAGCAGTTCTTCGCATTGACGCAACGACTCGAGCGATTTCCGTTGTCGCTGCTGCAACTCGCCATGCGACTCGGCGTCGGCGCCGTGTTCTTTCGGTCCGGCCTGCTCAAAATCGAGTCGTGGCAGTTCACGATCCTGCTGTTTCGCGACGAGTACCAAGTGCCGCTGCTCGATCCCGTGCTCGCGGCGCAGATCACGACGGCCGTCGAGCTCGTGGTACCCGTATTCCTGTTCGTGGGACTCGGCTCGCGGCTCGCCACACTACCGCTGCTCGGCATGATCGCCGTGATTCAACTGCTCGTGTATCCGAATGCGTGGAGCGACCATTTGATGTGGGCGTCCGCGCTGCTGCTCATCCTGACTCGTGGGCCTGGAGTGCTATCCCTCGACTACGCGATCGCCAGAGCGATGCGCCCTAATCGACATTGACGCCCTTCCGGCCCTCATTACACCGCGCCGGCTAACGCCTGCGCCGACGCACGTCGTCACCTACGTCTTCCGCAGTTTCGCGCACGCCCTCGATGACATCTTGGGCGCCCTCGCGCACGCCCTCGACCGCGTCGTCGGCATTTCTTCCGGCTCGCTCGAACGGGCCCCCGGACTGGGACGCACACGCCCAAAGCGGCAACACGATTACGATTGCAGCCAACATCTTCATAGAACCTCCGCCCCTCTCGGGGGCAGGCATTGCGACAAGTACTTACGTTTCGCCGGCATTTCTGCCGCGCATCTGAAGACTGCGCGATTCGCTGAGCGCGGTATGTTCGCTAGCGAGCGTAAGCATCCCGCCCAGCTGACGGGGCCGACACTTTTGCCAGCGCCGACTCCAGCTCCTTCGTGGCAGTGACGTCGACGAACGTGATCACCACCCCGTCGATCGCGTTGTCGAGCCTGCGGTAAGGAATGATGCGCACCGAGAGCCACCGGCCATCGTTGGTCGCGATTTGCTTCTCGGAGAAAGCCAGCGTGCGCAGAGTTTCGAGCGCATCGTCGTGCAGGGCCGGATATTGCAGGCTGGTCGTCAGGTCGCTGAGCGGCCGGCCAATGTCGTTTTCCCGAACGTTGACGATCGTCGACGCGCGATCCGTATAGCGCCTGACGTTCAGGTGCTCGTCCAGGAAGAGAATGGCGATCTCCGTGCTGTTGAGCAGGTTCTTCATGTCGCTTTGCTCGAGCGCAAGATCGTCGAGCTTTGTTTGTAGCTCGTTGTTGATCGTTTGCAGTTCCTCGTTCATCGACTGCATTTCTTCCTTCGAGGTCGTCAACTCCTCGTTGGTCGACTGCAGCTCTTCGTTGGTGGACTGCAACTCCTCGTTGGCCGACTGCAACTCTTCCCTGACCGCACGCGAATCCTCGCGCAGAGTCTGGATCTCATCACGCAGTCTTTGCAGCTCGGCCGCATGAGCCACCTCGAGCTCGGTTTGCCCCTTGCGTCGACGGCCGCCGGCCCGCGCGGGTGCGATATCGTAGAACACGATCATCATCATGCCTCGCAGCGCAGTGGGCTCTTGGATGGCCTGAACTGTGACATCGACGATCTGCACGCCGCCCGGCACCTGCACGTGCAGGCCCTTCAGCCGCTGAGGCTCTCGCTCCGCAGCGGCCTGCTTGAGGGCGTTGACGAGGGGTGCGCGCAAGCCCTCGCGAGCCATGGCGTGGAAGTTCCAGTTGGCCTTGCCGGCCGCCGGCTCCAGATATTTGCCGGTGTGCCCACTGATGTAGACGATGTCTCCGTCGGGGCTGAGCACCACGGCGGCGGGCGCATACACCTGCAGCAACAACTGGTCGGCAGCCGCCTGCAGACTGTCCGTGTTCTGCGTCGGGGTATTCGGGTGCGCCATGTGACGTTCCTTGGGGATCGCAGTCAGTGGAGGAAACGACTTCATCAGGAAGTCGGCACCGGCGAGGGATCCAACATCCTGGCGTAAATAGAGCCGCAGCTTCGACTCTATGGGGGGAAACAGATGACCGAATTTTCCAACCGTCTCCGAGCTGCCCAATAGCAACACGCCGTCGGCACGCAGGCTGTAGTGCAACAGAGGCAGCAGCCTATGCTGTAGCGTGGCGTCGAAATAGATCAGCAAGTTGCGGCACGCAATCAGGTCGACCTTGGTAAAGGGCGGGTCGAGCACTACGTCGTGCTGGGTAAACAGCACCATGTCGCGAATGCTTTGGCTGATTTGGTAGTGGTTATCGTGAGCGGTGAAGAACCGTGCGAGCCTAACGGCAGATACGGCGGAGCTGATCGATACGGGGTACTGGCCGCGCCGTGCGCTGACGATGGCATCCGGGCTCAGATCCGACGCGAAGATCTGCAGCGTGAACGCGTGCGGCTGCGGCAGCCGTTGGGCGGCCTCGGTGAATACCATGGCCAGCGAGTACGCCTCCTCGCCCGTCGAGCAGCCGATCACCCAAGCGCGAAGCTTCTGCTCCGCGGCCCGCCGGGCCAGTAGTTGCGGGAGCGCGACGTCCGCCAGATATTCCCAGACCGCGGGATCACGAAAAAAGCTGGTCACGCCGATCAGCAATTCCTTGAACAGCAGATCGATCTCCTGCGGGTTGTGCCGCAGGAACTGCGCATAATGCGTCAGGGTGGCGATGCCATGGATGACCATGCGCCGCTCGATCCGTCGATGCACCGTGCTCGGTTTATAGAGCGAAAAATCGTGGCGAGCTCGCCCCCGCAACAGCCCCAAGATGTCGTGCAGGGGCGCGGACGCGGAGCGCGCATCGTCATCGGCAGCGGCGCCGAGATCGGGCACCTGATCGATGCAGGCCAAGATTCGGGCCGGCATCTCGGCAGGCGCAGCGACGATATCGGCAGATCCCGCGGCGATGGCGCTCTTCGGCATCGAGTCGAACTGCGCAGTCTCCGGCTGCTGCACCACCGTCAGTCCACCCATCGCCTTGACGGCCTGCAGGCCGGCGGTGCCATCCGCTCCCATGCCGGACAGGACCACTGCGATGGCGCGTTCACCCTGAGTGCTGGCCAAGGAGGAAAACAAGACGTTGATCGGCAGTCGCATGCCACGCGGCTCGACGGGCGTGCGCAGATCCAACGTACCATTGACTACGCTGAGCTCGGTATTGGGCGGGATCACATACACGCAGTTCGGCTCGACGTGCGTGTTTCTCTTGGCTTCATACACCCGCATGGCGGTGACGCGTTGCAGCAGTTCCGCCAACATGGCCTTTTGCGTGGGATCGAGATGCTGCACCACGACGTAAGCCAGGCCACTTTTCGGCGGAACCTGCTCGAGGAACTGCTCCAGCGCCGCCAGGCCCCCCGCGGAGGCGCCGATCCCCACGATGCGCGTCTCGCGCGCCGGGCTGTGGCGAGAATTAGGCGTCGAAGAAGCCATACGACAGCTTGCTCTCAACCGGAGTCGACTTCCACGCTGCCGGAGGCCAATCCCAGGTGGGTGGCTCGGTAAGGCTCAGGCGCGCGTCAATTCGGATTGCGATCGGTCAGAGGCACAAAGACCAGCTGAAATGATGCGCCGTCGGGAGCGGCACTTGCTGCGACCCGAAGCGCTTCCGCCCCTCTGCCGCCGGATTGCACGTCACGGGAGGCTCTGGAGACGCCTGCGCGCAACTCTTGCAGTAACTCGAGCAGCACGGGCCGACTGGCTGGCGCCAGCAAGCTCTCGAGACGGCGACCGTTCAGGTCGGCCAGGCGGAGTCCGAACAATTCTGCACCGGCCACATTGCCTTCGAGGATGTGACCTGAGGCGTCGAGGTTGAAATAGCCTGCCGGCGCGGCTTCGTATAGTCCCTTGTAGCGAGCCAAGTCTTCGGCGATCTCACGCCGAGTGGCTTCCACTTGCTCATGCTGCAGATCCAGCTCGACCTGGTGAACCTGTAGCTCATGGAGCAGCTTGAGCGCATCGGCAGCGCTCGCCGGCGAGCTCGCCAGCGTGTACAGCAGGCTCAGCGCGTTCGCACCGGTCGACCAGACTTTCGCTGGCGGGGCAGAGCCTTCTTTGAGGCGCGCTTCGGCGTCGCGGCGCAATCGCGCATGCTCGTTCGTTTCAAAGGGTGATGTCGACATCTAGGCTCCAGTGGTCGAGAGCAGAACACAGCGTGATGCAAGCTTGCAGCGTTTGGCGCTCACGTGGGTCATGCAGCCAGGTGGTCACGGCGGCGCCCATTGGCTAGCAGTCGAGCATACTCCTTTCTTATCATTGCGTAGCACTCGCATGCCCGTCGTTCCAGTTCCGATCGGTCCAGCACGATAATAGAGCCGCGCCGGCAGCGAATGATCCCGGCCCGCCGGAGGTCACGTGCCGCCTCGGTTATCCCCTCGCGGCGCACGCCCAGTAGGGCTGCGATCTGTACCTGGGTCGTGCGCAGCTCGTCGCCCGACGACCGGTCCAGCCTGAGCAACAGCCACCGGCACAGTTGCTGCGCCACCCTGTGATGCCGGTTACAGACCGCGGTCTGCGCGATCTGCGTGATCAGCGCCTGCGTGTAGCGCAACAGCAGCTGGCGCATCTCGACGTTAGCGCGGCACTCCCTCACCAGGATCTCGGCTCGCAACCGATAGGCGTGACCGGAGCGTTGGACGACAGTGCCGCGGTGCGGTCCCCGCGCGGATTCACCCTCCAGGAGGAGCGAGACCCCGATCATGCCTTCGTTACCCACAACGCCTACTTCCTCCGGAGGGTGACCCTCCACTGGGGTGAGGAGGGAAATGACACTGGTCGTTGGGAAATAGGCATAAATTACGCGCTCACCGGGTTCAGAGAGGGGCCTGCCGAAGCGCAGGGGCACCCGCTCCAGATGCGGCAGCAGCCTTCGATACTCCCCCGTGGGCAGCGCCGCCAGCAAAAGATTGTCGGTCGGGCACGCTGCGGGGAGCGTTGCGTCGATGCACCCACTGCGCATTCGACTCGTTGCACCGATCGAGATATCAGAGAACGACTCACCTGACGACTGTGTGGACGCGAACGTTGTCATGGAATGTCAGTTCCTGAGGGTTTGTTGTGCACGCGACGTTAGCGCGACATGAGCTCGCTCTGAATAGCGGAATTTACGTACCCGCTCGTTGTTGGATATGTTCGATAGCGCACTGACGGGTTGGCTCGCATCACCAGATCGAAGGGCAGATCACATGGTTCTACAATGACGCGATGAACCCCAGTAGGCGTATGGATAAACAATCGCTGCAGCGGTTCGTCGACGAAACGTGGGGCGCCTCGATCGTTCCGGCACTCTGCGACTACATCCGTATTCCGAATCGCTCGCCGATGTTCGATCCCGATTGGGCGAAGCACGGCTATATGGACGAGGCCGTCGCGCTCATCGAGCGCTGGTGCGCCGGTCGGCCGATCGAGGGCCTTACGGTCGAGGTCGTGCGCCTGCCGGGCCGCACGCCGCTGATCTACATGGAGATCCCGGCCTCGGCGCCGTCGAGCGACACGGTGCTCCTGTACGGCCATCTCGACAAGCAGCCCGAGTTCACGGGTTGGGAGGCGGGTTTGGGCCCGTGGACGCCCGTGCAGAGGGGCGATCGCCTCTACGGGCGTGGCGGTGCCGACGACGGCTACTCGGCTTTCGCCTCGCTTACGGCGCTCGAGGCGCTGAAGCGGCAGGGTCTCGCGCACGCTCGCTGCGTCGTGCTCATCGAAGCATGCGAGGAGAGCGGCAGCCACGATTTGCCGCCTTACATCGAGCACCTCGAGGAGCGCATCGGCGACGTGAGTCTCGTCGTCTGCCTCGACTCGGGCTGCGGCAATTACGACCAGCTCTGGAGCACGACGTCGCTGCGCGGCTTGATTTCGGGCGATCTCACGGTCGAGGTGCTGCGCGAAGGCGTGCACTCGGGCGACGCGAGCGGCATCGTGCCGTCGAGCTTCCGCGTGCTGCGCGCGTTGCTCTCGCGCCTCGAGGACGAAAAGACAGGCCTCATCAAGCTGAAAGAGCTGCGCGCCCCGATTCCGCGCGAGCGCGTGCTGCAGGCTAGGAGCACGGCGCGCGCGCTCGGCAACGACGTGTGGGCGAAGTTTCCGCTCGTCGACGGGTTGCAGCCCATGGGCAAGGACAACGTCGAGCGGATCCTGAACCGCACGTGGCGCTCGACGCTGTCGATCACGGGCGTCGACGGTATCCCGCCGCTCACGAGCGCGGGCAACGTGCTGCGCCCGAAGACGACGTTCAAGCTCTCGGTGCGCGTGCCGCCCACGGCCGACGCCGAGCGCGCCGTCGCGAAGCTCGAGCGGCTGCTCGAGAAGAGCCCGCCCTACGGCGCGAAGGTGACGTTCACGGCCGACAAGCCCTCGGCCGGCTGGAATGCACCGCAACTCGCGCCGTGGCTCGCGCGCAGCGTAGACCGGGCGTCGCGCGAGTTCTTCGGCAAGCCGGCCTGCTACATGGGCGAGGGCGGCACGATCCCCTTCATGGACATGCTCGGGCGCAAGTTCCCGCGCGCGCAGTTCCTGATCACGGGGGTGCTCGGGCCGCAGTCGAACGCGCACGGGCCGAACGAGTTCCTCCACGTGCCGACGGCGCGCAAGCTCACGTGCTGCGTCGCGCAGGTCGTGCACGAGCACGCCGAGCGGGCGAGCGCGCCGGCGAAGCCCGCCAAACGATAACGTACGGCGCGCGATCACATTCTGATGCTGCGACGACTTTTCGACCGCACAGGAGGGCAGTAGTGGGCGCATGGCTCGCAGACTTCCGCTTCGATCTCCGCAGAGGATTGAAACTGCTGCGGAAGAGCCCTGGATTCACGCTGGCGGCAGTGTTGACTCTGGCGCTCGGCATCGGCGCCACGAGCGCCATCTTCAGCGTTCTGCACTCGATCGTCCTGCGGCCGTTGCCGTTCCCCAACCCCGAGCAGTTGGTCTTTGTCGAGGAAGTGAACCAGCGGGATGGGCGCATCCGGCCGCCCACGGTGGCGGTTCATGACGCCTGGCGCGAACAGAGCCGGACACTGACCCGCGTCGGCGCCGGCATCACCGGGGGTGTCGACGTTTCCGTTTCCGGACCCGCCGGCGCGACGCGCATCAGCCTCGGGGGCATCGCCCTGGACACGCTGTCCGTGCTGGGTGTCCGGCCGGTCGTGGGACGGTGGTATGAGCTCGACGAGGCCACGGTCGAGGGGGATACGGCCGCCACACTCGTCATCAGCTACGGTCTCTGGCAGAGCCACTTCGGCGGGGATCCCGACGTCGTCGGCAAGACCATCCCCGGGTGGGACGCGGCCTGGGGCAGGACCGTCATCGGTGTCATGCCGCCGGATTTTTGGGTCCATCCGTCGATGGCCGACGTCAAAGGGTGGTTTGCGTTCAACGTCGGGCGGATACCGGGCGCGCGGGCGCAGACGGTGGCGCGTCTCAATCCCGGCGTCGACTACGCCCAGGCGGAGGCGGAGCTGACGGCGATCGCCGGAAACATCGAGGCCGCCGGGCCCGGCGGGGCGGATGCCGCGGACTGGCGAGTCCGCCTCGAGCCCCTGCATGAAATGTTTACGGCTCAGTACGAGGAAACGCTATACCTGCTGCTCGGCGCCGTCGGGTTCGTCCTGCTGATCGCCGCGGTGAATGTGGCGAATCTTCAGTTGAGCAGAAGCGTGACGCGCCAGTCGGAAATGGCGACGCGCGTCGCCCTGGGGGCCGGCCGCTGGCGCCTCATCCGGCAGCTCTTGACCGAGAACATTTTGCTCGCACTCATTGGCGGCGTGCTCGGAATCGCCGTTGCCTACGTGGGAATTTGGGTGTTCGTCACGCTCGCGCCCGGGTTCTATCCGCCAACGCAAGACATTGCGATCCGACCGGCCGTCCTGCTGTTCACGTTGGGTGTGTCGGTAGCGACGGGGATACTGGCCGGACTCTTTCCCGCTCTCCGCATCTCGCGTCCGGACTTGCAGGACGCGCTCAAGCAGTCGGCGCGCGGAGGTGCGAGCGGCATCCGCTTGGGGTTACGCCGCGCGCTGATCGTCACCGAAGTCGCGATGGCGTTGGTCCTGTTGGTCGGCGCCGGTCTCATGATCAACAGCTACGCGCGTGTGATGCGCGTCGACATGGGGTTCACACCGGACCCGCTTCTCACGATGGAAATCAATCTCTCCGGCCTCGCGCGCTATCGCACTCGGCACAACGTCGCGCATTTCAGCGTCACGCCGCAGGTCGCGGAGTTTCACCGTGAGGTCATGGAGCGCGTGAGGGCCTTGCCGGGCGTGCGATCGGTGGGTGTGACGAGCGGGCTGCCGCCGAGGCAGTCGATGACCCTGCCGTTCCGTGTCGTGGGACAACCGGGGGATCCCACCGACGAGTTCCGCAACGCGCAGTACTACGAGGTGAGCGCGGAGTATTTCGAGACGATGGGGATCGGGCTCAGGCGGGGGCGCACGTTCACCGAGGCGGACGGCGAAAATGCCGCCGGCGTCGCCGTCATCAACGAAACGCTGGCCCGGCAGTACTTCGGCGACAGCGATGCGCTGGGCCAGGTCATCGAGGCTCGCATCAACCAGGGGAATCGGGATCTGGCCGACGATCGTCCGCGCGAGATCGTGGGAGTCGTTGCCGATACGCGGATGCGCCTGCGGGACGACCCGAGGCCGATGATCTACGTGCCCTTTGAGCAGCACCTATGGGATTACGCTGGAACCGGTCCGTTCTACCTTCATGCGCGCAAGGACTTCGCCATACGGACGGAGCTCGCCGATCCGGCGGCCGTGGCGCAGGCCGTACGCCAAATCGTGGCGGACGTGGACGCGTCGGTCGCTGTCGACAACGTGATTCCGATGCGCGAGCGCCTCTTCGACTCGGCGGCGAACGAGCGTTTCTGGTTGCGCCTGCTGGTCCTCTTCGGAGGCCTGGCAGTGTTTCTCGCGAGCGTCGGCATCTACGGTGTGATCGCTTACGCCGTGGAGCAGCGCGCCCACGAGTTCAGCATACGGACGGCGCTCGGCGCCGGACGGCGGGACATCATCCTGCTGGTTCTCCGCGAAGGCCTCATCGTCACCGTCGTCGGGATACTGATTGGCCTCGGCGCGGCATTCGGCTTGACACGGCTCATCGCGAGCCAGCTTTATGGCGTCACGGCCACGGACCCTTTGACGATAGCCATCGTCGTGCTGTTGCTGACGGCGATCGCCATGCTGGCGTGCGTCATTCCCGCTCGGCATGCCGCCAATGCGGAGCCGCTCAAGGCGCTGCGCGTCGAGTAGCTCGCAACCAGGTCGTCGGCATTCTGATGATCGCGCACGGCTATACGGGTCGAGCGAAGTAATCTCCAGCTTCCGACGGCCGGAGCGCGCGCTTAGCTCGACCCCGCTACACCTATCGCGCGCCTCGATCCAGCATCGTCCTGAGCAAGTCGAGAGGCACCGGGAACACGATCGTGTGCGAGTTATTTTCGCCGGAGATCTCGGTCAAGGTCTGCAAGTAACGAAGCTGCATCGCGCCCGAGTTCACGGCGAGCACCGCGGCGGCCTCGGAGAGCTTCTGCGAGGCCTGAAATTCGCCCTCGGCATGAATCACTTTGGCGCGCCGCGAACGCTCCGCCTCCGCCTGCGCCGCAATCGCGCGGATCATGCTCTCGTCGAGGTCGACGTGTTTGATCTCGACGTTGATGACCTTGATACCCCAACTCGCTGTGGCTTGGTCGAGGATGTTTTGGATGTCGCTGTTGAGCTTCTCGCGCTCCGCGAGCATGTCGTCGAGATCGTGCTGGCCGAGCACCGAGCGCAGCGTAGTTTGAGCGAGCTGGCTCGTCGCTTCGACACGGTTCTCGACTTGGATGATGGCTTTCTCCGGATCGATGATGCGGAAATAGAGCACGGCGTTGACCTTGACCGACACGTTGTCGCGCGAGATCACGTCTTGGGACGGCACGTCCATGACGACCGTTCGTAGATCCACGCGCACCATTTTTTGGATCACCGGAATCAAGATGATGAGCCCCGGCCCTTTGACGCCGTGAAAGCGGCCGAGCTGGAAGACGACGCCGCGCTCGTACTCGTTGAGGATCTTGAACGCGCTGAACAGAAACAGCGCGACGATGGCGAGCAGAAACCCAATAGCCGCAAAATCTGGCATAGCGATTCCCCTAAGGTTGGTGCTTCTCGTTCGGCTCGACGTGCAAGACGAGATTCTCTACTGCGGTCACACGAAGCTGTTGATCTTTGCGGACGGGCGTCGCGGAGCGTGCACGCCAACGTTCGCCATGTACCCACACGGCGCCTTCTCGATCGAAGTCCTCGAGCGCGGTGGCGACGGCCTTCGTAAGCTCCTCGACGCCGCTGACGACGGGCAGGTTGCGCGAGCGCATCGCAAACCAAATGAGGCCGAACAGCGCGACCGCCGCTGTCGTCGCGATCGCGACGAGTAACGGAAGCGATACGCCGTAGCCCGGTATGTCCGTGTCGATGAAGATCACCGAGCCGAAGACAAATGCCGCAATTCCGCCGAATCCCAACGCGCCGAAGCTCGGCACGATGAACTCCGCGATGATCAACACCACGCCGAGCACGATCAGTGCGAGCCCCGCATAGTTCACGGGCAGGATCTGGAACGCGTACAGCGCGAGCAACAATGAGATTGCACCGACGACGCCGGGCAGGATTGCACCGGGGTTGTAGCCCTCGAAGATCAAGCCGTAGATGCCGAGCAGCATCAGCATATAGGCGACCGTCGGATCGGTGATGACTGCGAGAAGGCGCGTGCGCCAATCGGGCTCGACGCGCTCGGTGACGAGCCCGTCGGTGCGTAGCGTCTGCTCGGCGCCGTTGACGTTCACGCGTCGGCCGTCGAGCTTCAGCAAGAGATCGTCGAGGTCGTTCGCGATCACGTCGATCACGCCCGCCGCGAGCGCCGCCTGAGCGCTCAGGCTTTCGCCCGAGCGCACGGCGCGCTCGGCCCAGTCCGCGTTGCGGCCGCGCTGCTCCGCGAGGCTACGGATATAGGCCACCGCGTCGTTGATCGCTTTGCGCTCGGACGTGGTGGCCGGTTCGGGAGCACGTGGGGCCGAGGCCGTATCATCCCCGACCTCCGGCTCGTCGTCTTCGGTGGGCTCGGAACCTCCGGCGCCGTCGCGGGGCGACGGATCCGGTGGCGGCGTAGCGCCGATCGCGACCGGCGTTGCCGCGCCGAGATTGGTGGCCGGCGCCATCGCAGCGACGTGGCTCGCGTAGAGAATATAGGTGCCGGCGCTTGCGGCGCGCGCCCCCTGCGGGTGGACAAAAGTCACCACCGGCACGGGCGACGCGAGGATGGCTTGGATGATTTCCCGCATCGACGAGTCGAGGCCGCCCGGCGTGTCCATCTCAATGACGATCAGCGTGCTGCCTCGTTCCGTCGCAGCTTCGATGCCGCGTGCAAGGTAGTGACTCGTAGCAGGACCGATCGCATCGTGGATGCTGAGCAGGGTGGCGGTTCGGGTTGGGGCGGATTCCGTTTCTTGCGCGCCGACCTCGGCGATCAGGCCGAGCGCCAGTGTGGTGAGCGCTGCCAGGCGCGCGAGCGGTACGAGGTTCTCCGGCATGCTGTCGAGAATATACCGCGTTAGCTCATCCTCGTGATACCGAATAGCTCGCTTGATCTCGTCGCTTCGGTGCTCGACTACCTTAAGCTGCCCACTGGCGGTGCTGCGTCGGCCACGAACTTCTGAGCGCGCCGGTTGTTGACGATCTCGGCCGTGTACAGATTCCCCTTCGAGTCGACCGCCATGTGGTGCACGATGTCGAACTCGCCGGCGTTCGCACCCCTCGTGCCCACGACGCCGATCTGCGTCATAGTCTGCCGATCGAAAATCACGATGCGCATCGGGCCGGAGTCGACGACGTAGAGGAACTGCTGGTTCAAGTCCGGCGAGAACGCGAAGCCCGCCGGAACCGGCACGACGGTGCTGCCTTCGTTCGTCACGCGCACCTGCTTCAGAAACGTCCCCTCGCGCGTGAACATCTGGATGCGGTTGTTGATCCGATCCGCGAGGTAAACGACCCCGTCGTTCGACACCTTGATCGCGTGCGGCAAGCCGAGCTCCGGCGGGCCGTCGGGCGTCGTCTGCGGTTGCGGCGCCGGGGCGTTCGGCGCGAACGTCGACGGCGGCGGGTTGCCGAACGCGCCCCACATCCGCTTGAAGCTCCCGGTCTCCGAGTCGAAGACGATGACGCGCTTGTTGCCGTAGCCATCGGCGACGTAGACCTCCTGCCTCTGCGTGTCGACGAAGACGTCGGTGGGCTGATGGACGTTTTCCGTATCGAGATTGCCGGTGCTCTGCCCGCGACGGCCGATCTGCAGGGTGAGCTCGCCGGCCATCGTGAACTTCATGATCATGTCGTCGCTCACGCCCGGCGTGGTTGCACGCGGCCAGCCCGCGCGCCCGCCGAGCCACACGAAGTCGTTGGCGTCGACGAAGATGCCGTGCTCGCGTCCGAGCCACTCGGCGCCGTTGCCCGGTCCGCCCCAACTCGTCAGCAGTTTCCCTTCAGAATCGAACTGAAGCACCGGCGGCGCCGCGTTCGCTCGCCGGGCCTCAGGGATAGACTGGGGTACGTGCAGCACCCAGATATTGTCGTTCCGGTCGACCGAGATCGACGTCACCTCGCCGAGCACCCAGTCGCTCCGGATCGTCGGCCACGTCGGATCCACTCGGAACTCAGGCGGGCGCAGAGCGGCTTGGGCGTGGGCTTTGTCGCCCATGCACGCCAGTTGGGCCAGCACCACCGCCGCGCACACGCACGGCCACCAGCGAAGTGTCGTCTTCATGGGTCGAGATGATACGACGACTTCGCCAGCGTTGGGCGCCGCTAGCGTGAAGGCGCGTCAAACAGGCTCATAGAGCACGCTCGCGAACTCGAGCCGCCCGTTGATGACCGCGGTCAATAGGAGCAAAAACGACCCGGCTTTTTGCCCGGGCAGGTTGCGCGTGGCCAAACCGGTCATCGTCACGCCTTCGTACTGCGCCGCAAAAACTGTGCAGTTGGAGAACAGCACGTCGAAGCGGTACAGATTGAAGTCGGAGTGGATGATCGACACGGTGCCATTCAGCGTGCAGCGCGGACCGTTGTGGTACATGCCGAACAACGTTCCGTCGCCGTTGATGTTGAGCGTATTCGTAGCGGTGTTCACCGTAAGCGTGTAGTTACCGGCGATATCGGCGAGCGATGAGTCCGTGTCGTAACGCGAGTCGTACATGAAGCTGATCGGAGTCGTAGTCGTCGTGCCTGCGGCATCGACACAAACGATCGTCAGCTGCATCGACACGCGCGTGCTCACAGTTCCTGAGGCGGTGCAGTCGAGCTCGGCGCCGGGCGGTGCGCCCGGCGAAACTGGAAGCGCGCGAGTCTCGAGGCTACCCTCGACGCGATTGCCGATCACGGTGACGGCGCCGTAGCCGAACGAGGGGCCGCTGGTGCCGGTCGGCCCCATGGTCACCCGCACCTCGCCGGTTTCCGCGATCATGAACGTGACCCCGCTGGAACCGCCGGTGACCGCGAACCACATGCCGCCGGCTGATTGTTGTGTCGCCGCTGGGGGGGTCGTATTAGAAGGGGCGGGCGCACCGCCGCCGCCACCACAGGCGGCCAAAAGCGCGAGAACAAGAATCGTCGGCCACCGCGCGGCCAGCATGTTGGCCTCCGAGTGCGAGCTCCGGCGGCAACGATACCACGCTCAAGAACAATGTTGGACCGGGCGGCCAGCTGCGGCGCGGGCAGAGCGCCGGTCCGCGGCGGATCGCTCCTCAACCGTCCGGTCCCACGAGCCGCTCGGGGTCGAGGTTGTTGTCCTGGCACAGGTAGTCGAACGGCTCGTTACCCCTGCGCCAATTGAGGTAAAAGCCTCCGGACCAGTTCGCCGTATACGCGCCTGGATCGTCGATCGTGATCTCGTAGATCAGCGTGTCGAAGTTCGGCCGAGAGATCCGCTCGATCGTATGCAGCTGATCGGTGTGCGGCAGCCCGAGGCGATTCATCCAGAACGAGTCGGCGAAACCGACCGTGTCGATCACGAGCGTGTCGCCTTCCCAGTGCCCGATCGAATGTCCGTAGCGCGCCGGCTCGCGCTCGGCTGCGTGCTCCTTCGCTCGTAGGTCGACGACGCGCCAGCTGTGCGGGCCGCCGACGCCGACGAAGACCATCTCGCCGGAATCCGGCAGACCCAGGATCTCGAGCCCATAGGGCGTGTGGAACAGGCGCGCGACACCCGAGGCTTTGCAGCGGACATGCGGCTCGTCCTTGAGATAGGTCCTCTGGCGGTAATCGAACAGCGCACGCGCCCACGGTTGAAACGGAACACGTTCCGCCGAGAGATTCGTCGGCAACGCATCGGTGCCGTTGCGCGGATCGTCTTCGGGCGTCGGGTAGATGAGCTCCGCGCCGTTGGCCGTGCTGCCTTCCCAGTTGCCTACCTCGTCGGGCGTGCCGGAGAAGCTGATGCGCCCGTCCGCGGTTCGCGGCGCCGGTCGGCCTTGCGACAGATCGCGAAACTGGGCAGCCGCGTCGCGCGAAAGCGCGAGCGCGCCCACGCCGGCGCCGCATGCCAGCAGGAAGGCAAGGCGCGCGCTTCGCATCATGGTCTCCCCCGGAACACACGAAAAATGCTACGGCGGTCGCGGCGGCGGTGCCAGTGGAAATTCTTCCCCGACCTGCGGTAGGGTGCCCACAGACTGATCGCAGGCTTCCGCGCGGCAACGGGCGCGCTTCCGGTCGCACGGCGAAAGGACGGTGCTCGCGTGGCTCTCAAGCAGTTCGAATCGTTCATCACTCGTCGGACATCCGAGCTGCTCAGCATTTTCCGGTTCTTCACCGCGTTCACGTTCATACAGCACGGGACCCAGAAAATGCTCGGCTTCCCGGCCGAGGCCCGGGTTCCTTTTGAAATCTTCACGCGCAACGGCGCGGCCGGCATCCTCGAAGTCGTCGGCGGCGCGCTGCTGCTCGTCGGGTTGTTCACGCGACCCACGGCCTTCGTGATGTCGGGCTTGATGGCGTTCGCCTACTTTCTCGTGCACGCGCCGCGCGGCTTCTGGAGCCTGCCGAACGGCGGCGATCTCGCCATTGTCTACTGTTTCGCGTTCTTGTACCTGGCCGCAGCGGGTGGCGGCAAATGGAGTCTCGACCGGCTGCTCGGGCGGGACCGCGCCTGAAGAAGACTGCCGCTCACGGAATACCTACTCTTGCGGCCCGACCATTCGCGCCGGGTCGAGATTGTTGTCCTGGCACAGATAGTCGAACGGCTCGTTGCCCGCGCCCCACGGAATGTTCCAGCCGCCGGACCACGGTTTCGTATACGCGCCGAGGTCGTCGATCGTGATCTCGTAACGGAGCTGTTCGAACCGCGGCCGGGAAATCCGTTCCGTGGTGCGCAGCTGCGCCGTGTGCGGCACGCCTTCGCGCGAGATCCAGAAACGCTCGTTGAAGCCGACCGTGTCGATCACGAGCGTGTCGCCTTCCCAGCGGCCCACCGACGTACCATACCAAGACGGCGGGGGATTCTCCGGCAACGGCCGCCCGTCCATGTGAACGACGCGCCACGAGTGCGGCGAGCCGACGGGCAGGAACGTGATCTCTTGCGTGTCGGCGAGCTGCAGAATCTCGAAGCCGTAGGGCGTGTGGAACAACCGCGCGCCGCCCGACGGCTTGCAGCGCGTGTGCGGATCGTCCTTCGTGAAGCTGCTCTGGCGCAGATCGTAGAGCTCGCGCGCCCACGGCTGAAACGGTACGTCCGCTAGATCCAAGTTCGTCGGCAGGTTCAAGCGATTCGGCTCGAGCGCGTCCTCGAACACGTTGTTCGCGAGCGACGTACCCGGGGGACCCTGCCAATTGCCGACGTCGTCCTTCGTTCCGGCGAAGCTGATCGTGCCGTCCACATTGCGCGGGATCGGTCTCGCCGCCAACTCGCCGGGCTCGCCCGGCGGTTGCGCGCCGGCCGGCGACAACAACAGCACCGCCGCCGCTACGGCCGCGGCCACCTCGGCCACGACGGCGCAGCGCTTGCGTGCGGACCTGCTCGCCATCGACGCAACGACTCCGGCCTAGCGCGCAGGCGGCGAGCCGGAGCCCGCGCCCTGGGTGATCGTCTGGCCCTCGCTCGACGCCGCGCCGAGGACCTGGCCCGTGGCCCTGAGCTTCACGATGCGCGCGTTCGCACTCAAGCTGCCGTCGCGCGCGAGCGTGCCACTCACCTCGAGCTCGTCGCCGATCGCCATCGAGTTACGTTTCCAGCCGCGCTGCTCGAGCATGTGCGGCGGACCCATCTCGAACGCCCAGCTCTCCGTCTTGCCTTGCGCATTCACGACGTCGATATAGAAGTAGACGTGGGGATTCATCCAATCGATCTTCGTCACGTAGCCGGTGACCTCGATCGGCTTCGTCGAATCGTACTGCGCTCGAAACGAATGATGGGCCTGCGCCGATACCATCAGGATCGAACCCACGCCGCCAACGATCCATCTCAATGCCATGCGTAACATGTCACTCTCCTACGGATTCCGGCTTACTTAGTCCGAAGTCATCGCGATGGTCTTCGCAAAACCGCTCGGCGATCTCTTCCCCGTCCACCCAAACGACCGTCCATTCCGCGGTCCACGGACGCGTGTACGTCAGCGGATCGTCAACGGTCACTTCATATTTCAAGGAGTCGAAGCTCGGCCGCGAGAAACGTTCCGTGAGGCGCAACGCCTCCGTGTGCGGCAGCCCGCCGTTCGAGAACCAAAAGCGTGCGTTGTAGCCGCTCGACTCGACGACCAGCGTGTCGTCTTCCCAATGCCCGGCTTGATGACCGAAATAGGTGCCGGACACTTCCTCGGGATTCGGCGGCTGACGCCCGTCCATGAACACGACGCGCCAGTTGCGATTGCCGCCGCCGAACAGGATGTACATTCGGTCGTAGGTCGGATCCCGAATGATCCGGAAGCCGCCTGCCGTGTGCAGGTGCCGCGGCCCGGACGGAGCGATGCACGCACGCGTCGGGTCGTCCTTCAGGCCGTTGCGTTGCCGGTACTCGTAGAGCGCCAGCGCCCACGGCTGGAACGGCGCCACGCGCGGCGCGTCGGCGACGTTCGCGAGCAGGCCGTTCTCGTCGACTGCTACCTGCACGCCCTTCTCGAACAGCGAGCCCACGCTCGCCTGGCCCCAATAACCCCGGTTGCCGGGCTCGCTGTCGAAGCGTACCTGGCCGTCGGGGTGGCGCGGCGTTGGCCTACCCGCGTCCGCGTCGGGGGCGGTGGCGGATGCCGCGGAGTCCGACCCGCGGTCGCAGCCGGCCAAGGCCGCTACGAGGAGCAGAGCTGCTACACGCGAATGGCGCATACGTGCGTTACTCGCGCGCCATCTTGAACGGGTGATCGACACCGGCTTGCTTCCAGGTGCCGGTCAACGTGCGGTTGTAGGAGCCGATGTCGTCGAGCTTCGCATCGATCACGATCGGTTGACCGTCACGGCTTTGCGCTTCGATGTGCACGGTCCAGTCGCTCGGCTCGAGCACGGGACCGCTGAACCTCACGACGTTCGGGCCGGGGTTGATCATGCCGTTGACGTTCTTGCCGTCCCACTTCATGACGATGACCACGGTGCTCTTGCCTCCATCCGGCCCCCACTCGCCGCGCCAAGTGCCGTCGAGCGGAAATCCCTCTTGTGACTGAACGGCCACGGCGAGCAGTAGGCTTAAGACCACGGCGCTGCATTTGACGAGCAAGCTCATAGTCCCCCTTAGGATGTGCCTAGTCGGCGGCGCTCAAGTCCGCCATCGAGCACTACAAGCTTACGACACGTTCTGGATATGTCACGTGCAGGTTTTCGACCCCATGCCGTGTTGCCAGTCAGCAGGCTGGCGCAGCAAGCGCCGCCGCGCAAAGGTGACTCGATGCCAGGCGCGGGGGTGCTCGGTGCCAAGCTCGGTGGGCCGTTCCACTGTAGCTCGCGAGCGCCGCAGTCGCGAGGATGACACCGATCGCGGCCAAATAGGCTGCAGGCTAGGGCGTGCCAGTGCGGGTTGCGACGAACTGAATAGCAGGACCCGGAGTTCCCACTGCCTGCCGTTTGAATCGGATCTCCGTATCCGAAACTAGCTCGCCCGTGTACTCGAACACAACGCGTCGACCTTCCACCATGACGTTTTCGATGAACCAAAGTGTCTTGTTATTGACGCGGCTACGAGAGCCACGAACGATAGAATCATTCGAGCAGAGCAACTCATACGCTCCTCACGGGCGGCTACCGTTACCTCGGCGGCGCAGCGGGTTCGACCCCCGGCTCGACCACTAGAATCGCGCCGGGCGACGCGAACGCCGAGGCTTCGGCGAGCACGAAGATTCGCCCGTCGGGCGCCTCGACGACGTCGCGCATCCGCGTACCGATCTCGGTCAGCATGCGCTCCTCGTGAACGAGGGCGCCGTTGTCGCCGATGACCGCGCGCACGAGACCGGGCTTAAGCGCGCGATTCGACATCGTGGCGATGAGCACGTTGCCCTGCCACGCAGGGAAAACGTCGCCCCGGTAGACGATGAGATTGCCGGGGTTGCCGCCGCGCGGCCACCAGATAATCGGGTCGACGTACCCTTCGACGCCCCCGGTTCCGAGCTTCTTCGCCTCGTTGTTGTAATGGTTGCCGTGCGTGATCAAGAGCCAGCCGTAGTTCTTGCCGGCCTCGATCCGATTGAGCTCGTCGCCGCCGGCCGGCCCAAATTCCGTCGACCAAAGGTCGCCGGTCGCGGGATCGAATCTTAAGCCCGTCTGGTTGCGATGCCCCATCGTGTAGATCTCGGGCAGATACCCGTTTCTGCGAACGAACGGGTTGTCGTTAGGGATAGAGCCGTCATCGTTCAACCGCACGATCTTGCCGATGTGCGACTGGGGGTCCTGCGATTTCTCGCCCCAGTTGCGATCGCCGGACGTGATGTATAGCCGGCGCTGCTCGTCGAATTCGAGGCGCGCACCGAAGCTGCCCGACGAAGGCCCCTGCCCGCAGCAGCGATTGTTCTCCCGGCTCATCGCCGTGCTGTACCAGTCCTTCGCCACGAAAATGTCTTCGACGTCGGCGAGCGAAGAGCCGCCGTCCCAGCGGGCGCGCGCGACAGCCAGCGTCAACGCGTCGCGGTCGGCCGGTTGTGGCTTGGGGTAGGCAAAGTAAATGAGCCGGTTCTGCGCGAAGTCGGGATGCAGCGCGAGCCCGAAGAGTCCGCTGATGCCGGTGCTGACGAGATCCGGCAACCCCTCGATCGGCTTGGGATCGAGCTTGCCGTCGCGAATCACGCGCAGCCGTCCCGGCCTCTCGGTCACGAGCATGCCGCCGTCGGGCAGGAAGGCGAGACCCCAGGGCGACTCGAGGTTCTTGGTGAGCACGGACACATGGATCAAGCCGGTCTCGGTCCGTAGATCCCAGGGTCCGTCCCCGAGCACGGGCGGTGCCGGCCGGGCCGGTTGAGACTGAGCGGGCGCCAACGCGCCGAGGGCCACGAGCGCTGCAGCGACGATGCCGATGGGGCGGAATGAAGATTTCACTGGGCGGTTCTCCTTACTGGTTTAGCGCGATACTAGCGCCAACGATCCCGTAAGTTAACGAGTCCGTCCCCGCGAGGTTCCCACATGAGACGTCTGACAGCCGCTACTCCGATTCTCGCCGCGACCGCGCTCCTCTGCGCCCCCGCGTCCGCGCACCACAGCCAGTCCATGTTCGACACGTCCCAGGAAATCCTGGTCGAAGGCAAGGTCGCGCGGTTCGACTGGGTGAACCCGCACATGTACCTGATCGTGGAGACCAAGGGCCCGGACGGTCAGCCGGCGCTGGTAGAAGGCGAAGGCGTCGCGATTACGCAGGCGCTGGTCGACGGCCTCAATCGGGAGGCACTGAAGCCCGGCACGCCCGTCGTCATGCGCGCCAATCCGAATCGCGGCGGCTGGGGCAAGCAGGTCCGCATCCTCGACGTCACGACCGAAGACGGCGAGATTCACCCGTTCTATGCGGCCAACACCCGGACCCGCAGCCTCACGCCGGCCGAGAGCCTCCAGGGTCACTGGGCGCCCGCTAGGGCTGCGCTGGGCGCGGCTTTCGGGGCCATGGTGCGCTGGCCGGTCACGCCCGAAGGCCGCGCCGCTCAGGCGGCGCTACTCGCCGATGGGATCTGCTCTGCAGAGCCCACGCCAGTCCTCTCGATACTCGACGAGCTGCGCACGATCGAGATCGGCGAAGACGAGGTCGTGATGCGGTTCGATAACACGGGCGACCATGTCGTGCGCACCATCCACGTGGTCGCACAGCATCCGGCCGACGTTCAACCCTCGCTCCAGGGGCACTCCATTGGCCGGTGGGAGGACGAGACGCTCGTGATCGATACGATCGCCTTCGAGCCCGACCCGTCCGGCATCGCTCTGAACGTGCCGTCGGGCTCGGGCAAGCACACGGTCGAGCGGCTGACGCTCACTGCGGATCGCACGCGCCTGCGCTATGAGATCACCGTCGAAGATCCGGTGTATCTCTTGGGGCCGGCCACATTGACGCAGCAGTGGGACCACCGTCCCGACCTCGAGTTCTCGCAGAACACGGGGGCCTGCGATCCGGACGTCGCGGCCAGATATCGCGACCACGTGCCGGAGTAAGAGGGTCGCTCGGCCGCGCATAGCGGAGATCTTGCTACCGCGCCCCGTCTCGACTTGTTAGCGGCCGGTCACTCGAAACGCAGCGCCTCCATGGGAGCGACGCTGGCAGCCCGGCGCGCGGGCAAGTATCCAGCCGCAATCCCCACTGCGCCAACGACGAGCACCGCAGCCGCGAACACCGCCGGTTCGTTGCCCGACAAGCCGTAGAGCACGCCCTCGGCGCCGCGGCCGAGCAGTAGAGCCACTCCCAACCCCAGCGGCATGCCGATCGACACCAGGATGGCCACCTGCTTCAGGACTATCGCGCGCAACTGGCGCGGCGTCGCTCCTAGCGCGAGCCGCAGACCCAATTCACGGGTCCGCAGCGACACCATATAGGCCAGCACACCGAAGAGACCGACGGCGGCAAGCAGCGTGGCGAGCACCGCAAACGCTCCGGACAGGACGGCCAGGAGCCGATCGAAGAAGAGATTGCTCCCGACGGCCGCTTCGAGAGTCATGAGATCCGTGACGGGTAGATTCGGATCGACGCCGGCGACGACGGGACGAATCGTCCCGACAAGGTCGTCGGCGTCGAACCTGTTCTGCACGTAGAAGAACAGGGTTCCGACGCCGTCACCCTGACTCCGCGGCAAGAAATATTGCGGCGGCGCGTCTTCGCGAACGCTGCTGTACTTCGCATCGGCGACGACGCCGACAATTTCGATCTCGTTGCCGCTGGCGCCTTCTCCCGTTCCGAACCGCGTGCCGATCGCATCACGCGCGAGCCCGAACTTGCGGAGGAAAGCCTCGTTGACGACGGCCACTCGGGGCGCTCCCCGTCCGTCGGCGTCGGTGAACACACGTCCGGCCAGCAATGGAAGCGAGAGAACCGTGAAGAAATCGCGCCCCACTTCGTTGAGCGCAACCACTCTGTCGACGCCTGCGGCTTCTTCGAAGCCCCGAATGGTGACGATACTGCGCGCGACGACGCCCGCGACGAGCGGCACGCGAGCCGATGTGACGGCCGCAACGTCGGGCTGCCCCAGCAGCTCCTGTTCGATTCGCTCGTAGACCTCCGCCGTGCGCTCGGGCCCGTAGCCGTTCCGCTGCGGCGACACGCTGAACGTCACGATCGAATCGATCTCGATGCCGAGACTCGTGCGGCCTATATTCATCAAACTGGTTGCGAACAATCCCGCAAGCACGAGCAGGACGATCGAGAACGCGATCTGCGCCGTAACGAGCGCAGCGCGCAATCGAGACGCGCCTCTTGCGCTGACCGTTTGTGCCTGCAGCCTTACGACGGAACCGAGCTTGCGTGTCAGTCGCAGCGCCGGCGCGAAGCCGAACATGATCACCGACGATAGCGTGATCCCGGCCGCGAACAGCATCACGCCGACGTTCAACCGCGCGTCGACGCCGGTACCGGGCGCGACGGGGAGCATCGCGTTGATGCCAGCGAGCGTGACCGCCGCAACCGGAAGGCTGCAGAGCCCGCCGAGGATCGCCAGCGTGGCCGACTCCAGGAACAACTGCCGCGTGAGCCGTCCACGCCCGGCGCCCAGGGACGCACGAATCGCCATCTCCGCCGTGCGCGACGCGCCACGCGCGAGCAGCAGGCTCGCAACGTTCGTGCAAACGATCAGCAACACCAGCGCCGTCATCCCGAGCAGCAGCGTAAGCGGCAATCCCGTGTACGTCGGAACGACGCTTTGCCCGCGGCTACCCTGGTCGAGCGTTATCTGCTTCGCTCTGAATTGCGCGAGCTCATCGGCGGGCAACGAAGCGTTCAAGGGCGCTTCTATCTCGTTCACGATTCCGCCGTATAACCCGTTGACGGCAGCGGACGCATCCGCAAGTGTGACGCCTTCTCGCAGGCGAGCGAAGAGATACACCCAATACGATCGTCGATCGTTTTCATCGGCCGCGCGGGCCGGCTCCATGAGCGAGCGGAGGGTGATCGGTACGAACACTTGCGGCCACGAAGCGACGGTGGTGCCCGAGAAGCCCGCGGGCGCGACGCCGACGATTCGCAGGGGTCTGCCGTTGACGAGCAGTGAACGCCCAGCGACGTTCGGATCCGCTCCGTATGCGGTTTGCCAATAGTCGTGGCTCAACACCGCAACGGCTGGGTCGCCAGCCGGGGACTCGTCCTGCGCATCTATGAGCCTGCCCAAAGCGGGCGTTAGACCCAGCACTTGGAAGTAGCTACCGGATACCAGGACGCCGGCACCCGTGACGCTGCGGCTCTCGTAGGAAAGATTCGCATCGAACGTGCGATGGGCGGCGAGCGCGGTGAACACGGACTGCTGCGCTTCGAGATCGCGAAACATCGGATAGCTGAACACGGCGTCGAACTCGCCCGCGTAGCCGATCGAAATGGAGCCCGGCTTCGGCCCGGGCGCGTTGAGATTGACCAGCCGTTCGGGATCCGCCACCGGCAAGGGCCGGAGCAGAAAGACCTCGAACAGCGAGAACATCGCCGTCGTCGAGCCGATTCCGATCGCTAACATCACGATGACCACGGCCGACAAACCGGGCCTTCGGACGACCTGCCGCAGCGCGTACCCGATGTCGTTCACTAGTCTTCCCTCCCCGGCGCTTCGCACTGACGGGGAGCAAGTAGCGTGCCACCGGGGGAGGGAGGCGAACGGCACGGAACGGCGTCAGACCCGGCCGGAGCGCGAACGGCACCGTCCCGAAATCGCGCGTCCGCGTCCCACTACTGGGAGGTCTGGACCTACGAGGCGAACGAACCGAAGACTACTCGAACACCTCACGCAGCACGTCAGGGCGGCGTGCGGCGATGGCGAGCAACGACCGGGCTGCACCGGAGGGGTGTCGGCGCCCTTGCTCCCATTCCTGTAGTGTGCGCGGTGAAACACCCAACAATTCCGCAAACTTCTGCCGCGAGAGTCCGGAGCGCGCACGCGCCTCGGTAATCGCCGAGACGGGTACGCGATGGGCGTGCCCGGCCTTGCCCGCCTTCATCTCGCGAACCGAAGCAAGCAACTCGGCCCCGAGATTCCTTTTGGCATCACGCGCCCGCAGAGCGCGCTCAGTCATCTTCGCCATCCAATGTTCTCCGAATCCTGTCCGCGGATGACGTCGCCAGCCTCGGCGTTCTCCACCAACCAGGCGACGAATTCACCGCGCTCGTCTTCGTCCCAATAATTCGTCCACAGCCGAGTGAAGGTTGGGGTTTCGATGATGGTGAACAGATTTGGACTCTGCGTCAATGCCGCACCACGCCAATGCCGCAGGGAGCGGCCTTTCTACGTGAGCATGGGCGGCCAATGGGTGGCTCTGGAGAACGAAAATTGCTGAGTTCAGGCAGAAACGGAAAGGTGGCCGCCCGGCCGCGGACGGTGTCGTTCCTTGATCTAGTTGCCGCCGCCGGCGCGAACGGGAGGGACGGGAGGCGGTAGGACGTAGGCGTCCTTCAGCGTCTTGCGGTACTCGGGATACATCGTCTCGGGACCGCCGAGCACCGCTTCGAGCGGGATGTTGTAGCGCTCGGTGACCTCGTTCAGCGCCGGGTGCTTCCCGGGCAGATAGTGCGGCGCGAGCGTGGGGTCCTCGTGCAGGCGCGGCAGCTCCTCGATCGGCTCGCACGCGGTCAGCGGGAAGCCGTTCGGATTGGTCGTCAGGCGGAAGACCTCGGTCAGCACGTACGGCTCGGCGAGATAGACGGGGTCTTCGAGGATGCCGGTGACGGTCAGCGTGTCGCCGTGCCGGTTGAAGCGATAGGTGAGCGTCGCGCGGTCGCTGCTGAAGCCACGATGGCGCTTGATGTCGCCGAGCTTGAAATGCGTCGTGACGGCCGTCAGCGTGTCGCCCTCCCACGTGCCGGTCGTGAACCCGCCGTGTGGATGCGGGGCGTACTGCGATGGGTGCGGGCGCCCGTCCATCCAGATCATCGTTTCGTCGCGATCGCCCCAGCCGGCGATCTTCCACGCGAGCAGCTTCTGCGTGACCGGCTCTTGCTCGATCGAGATCTGCAATGGGAACGGCCCGACGAGCGCGTAGAACGGCGTGTACATCTGGCACTGCCGCTCGGTCGCCGAGAGCGCCGCGATGTCGTAGCTCAGCGCCTTCGCGCGGCCGTCCGCGTTCAGCGGCATGCCGAGGAGGTCGACCGGTTCGCGCGCGGCGCCGTTGTCCGACTGCCCGCTGCGCGCCCACGTGCCGGTGAGATCGACCTGGGCGAACGCGGGCAGCGCCGGAAAAAGGACGAAGGCCATGAGCGCGGCGATTCTCATGTGACTACCACTCCGATGAGCAGGGTGTCGGGTCCCATTTGGCGCCGTTCGGTTCCTTCTTGAAGATCGGAGCGGTGAGCCTCGCCAAGCGAAGGTACTGCGGATCGTCGACCTGCGTCGTGATCGTCAGCCACTGCTCGCCGTTCGGGCGTTTGTAGAGATCCCAGTGTTCGGTCAGCACGGCGTTCTCGCTGTAGGGGACGCCGTTCTTGCGGAGATACCCCCCGCGCAGGTTCGTCGTGACGACGCGCAACGATCCGCCGGTCGGGACGACGGCCGGTGCGTCGGCGGTTCGTTCCGCCGGTCGGAAGAGCAGCGGCACGTTGGGGCGCGGCGTCTGCCACTGCGCGACCGAGGCTCCCTGCCACGTCCGCGGCGTGTCGGCGGGCGCTTGGCTGTCGCCGAAGCGAAAGGTGCGCGTCTGCATGCCCGCATCCGTCTCGACCTTCAGGGTGCTGTCGTCCTGCCACGCGATGTGTAGCCGTCCCGGGACGCTCATCAAGGCCGGCGCACCGTAGGATCGACACTGCTCGCCTGCGGCTTCGTCCTTCGCCGGATCCCAGGCGTCCGCGATCTCTCTGGCCGCGGGCGTCAGCGGCACGCCTTGGTAGTCGCCCTTGGCGGGCGTCACCATGCGCCAGCGCCAGTCCTGCGTGACGATCGACACCCAGTCTCCGGTGAGGTCGATCGGGGCCGCCGCTCGTGGCGCCGGAGGCGGAGGCGGCGGCGGCGCGGCGCCCGGGCGCTGCGCGTCGACGCGTGCGACGAGACAGAGCGCGATCACGCCGGCGGCGACGACGATGGTGGTTCTCGCGTAACTCATTGCTTGTTCTTCTTCGCGGCGAGCTCGTTGTAGACGGTCGCGACGAACCTCTCGGTCGTCCAGGGACCGGAATCCGCGCCGTACTGGCTGCGGTAGCCCAGCGTCGGATTGGCGGCTTGCACTTGCGCGAGCGTCAGGCCTTGATCGATGAGATCCTGCACGCGGTCGCGCACGGTGGTGATCGCGTCGCGGTACTCGAGCAGATCGAGCTTGTCGTACACGTGGCCGTGGCCCGGTACCAGTAACGTGCGGTCGGGGTACCACAGCAGCGGCACGTTGTGGATGCTCAAATCCATCAACCGGTTCAGCGCGTCGAGCTCGCCCTGCAGCGTGCCGCCGCGCTCGACGTCGATGAACGGAAATCGCGTCGTGTCGATGAGGTCGCCGGTCGCAATCACGTCGCCGCGGCGGAAGAACACGATGACGTCACCATCGGTGTGGGCGGCCGGCTGGTGGATGACCTGAATGCCTTCGCCGTTTAAGTACATCGAATACACGTGGTAGAAGAACGTCTTCGTCGGCCAAAACACCGACGGGATCGGCGGCGCCTCCGCCGCAGACATCCGCGTCAACACGTTCTCGTGCGCGAGCACGCTCGCGAAGCCGAAGTTCGCGAGGACGTCGTCGCCTAAGCCCGCGCCGGCCGCAACCGCGCCCGGCAGAATGCTCAAACCCGATTTCGAGAGCACCTCGTTGCCGCCGACGTGGTCGGCGTCCATGCTCGTGTTGATGATGTAGCGGATGGGCAGAGGCGTCAGCCTGCGTATCGTGGCCAGCACCTCGTCGGCCAGCGCCGTAGACCCGGAGTCGACGAGGACGACGCCTTCGGGCCCGATCTGCACGACGATGTTGCCGCCCGCGCCGCCGATGACGTAGAAGTTCGGCCGCAGCTGCACGACCTCGATCTCGCTCGCCGGCGCCCGCTGCGCAGACGCGCGATCGCTCCACGCGCCCTGCACGAGCAGCAGGGCGATCGAGAGCAGCGAGAAAGGCGCCAGGCGCCTTCCGACCAGTCGCTTCATGGGTGGGCGTTACTCCCAGCCGCCCGATCGGAACTCTACCGGCAAGATCTTCATGAACGCTTCGACGGCATGGATCTGACCGTCGTAGACCTTGAAGCTTTCCCACACCGTGAGCTGATCGCCTCCCTCCTGGCGCACACCCCACGCCATGCGCAGCCAGACGATACCCAAGCGCTCGTCGACGCCGATCACGCGTGTCGAAACGTCGCCGAGGCGCTCGAAGATGGCCAGCGACTGCGTCGCGATGTTCTGGCAGCCGGGGGCGAACGTGCAGTCCGGCCCCGCCATCACCTGGCCGTTCTCGTAGCGGTAGGCATTCGGCGCGAACGGCGCGTTCACGGCGGCGAAGGTCGTCGCGGCGTTGAGGCCGGTCGGGTAGTGCATGGCCGCCGCGATCGCGTCCTCGCGCGAGGCGAGTTGCTCCGGCCGCGGCGCGTAGTTCATCTCCTCGCTCGGCGCGCTGAGCCCATCGATGTTGAAGATGAGCCCGTCGCTGCGGCTGCGCGTCGCGACGGTCTCGATCTCGGTGACCTTGCGGTCCACCACCTCGAGGCGCACGACGAGCAGCACCGGCGCTCCCACCTCTTCCACGACGATGTGCGCGCCGGCCATCCCGGCACGTTCGTCGAGGAAGTCCTGGCGGTAGCCGCGCAGCCGCGTGACGGTGCGGAGGAGGCCAACGTTCGCGAGCGGCTTCTCGATGCCGTCCTCGGTCACGCGCACCGCGTCCGCGACCGGCACCTTGCTCGCGTCGTGCTCGAGCAGCGCATACAGGAACGTGGTCATCGTGCCGCGCAGACACTCGCGGTCGCACGCAGTGGACTCGGCGGCCGATGCGGGTCGAGCGGTCGTCACGGCCACGGCCATCAGCGCCACGAGAGCCGGCAAGGTCGTGTTCTTCATGTTTCTTCCCCCCCGGGCCGAATCCTACCGCACCCGAGCGGCCTCACGAAGCCCTGCCCTTTGGCAGGCGGGCCGCGACTGAAGCCACTCGAGCGCCGCGCGAACGGCGGGCTGATCCGCGAGCGCGAGGCCGCGAGCGCGAGCCTCCACGACCTCGTCGGGCTCGAGGGGGCCTGAATAGACGCGTCCGTTCCGGTCGCCGGTGTGCGTCACGGCGAGCACGAGCGCTGCACCGTCGGCGAGCGGGAAGATCCGCGTTCCGGTGACCGCACCGCGCGTGGGGGCGCCGAAGCGGCGCGCATCGCTCCGTGTCCCGAAAGCGCCTGCGATGATCTCGGCCGCGCTTGCCGTCGAGCGATCCATGAGCACGGCGATCGGTGCGAGCGGGTTGCGCAGTCGATAGGGCGCGTCGCGCACCCGCAACTGCACGGCATCGCCGAGCCCGGCTTTGCCGTCGCGATACCAGACGGGCGTGCGCGTGCCGCTCGGATCGACCGCGATCGCGACCTCTCCGTCGCCAAGCAATGGGCCGATGCCTACGAGCATCGGCCAAAGATTGCCGCCGGAGTTGCCGCGCAAGTCGAGCACGAAACCGCAGGTATCGGACGCGTCCAGCGTCGCGATGTGGGCTTGCAGGGCCACCGCGAACTCCACTTGGTCGGTGTGCGTTCCGCCTGCGAACCCCGGCAAACTGAGATAGCCGATCGACGGCGCGAGCAGCTCGCTGCGCGCGGCGACTGTTCTTAAGCCCGTGCGTGCGTTGCCGACGGGCTCAGCTGCGATCGCCGTCATTTGCCGCGGAGCCATGAAGTAGCTATGGCCGTCTGCCAAGTGACTCATCGCGAAGCGCACGGCGAGATGGCTCGCGGCGACCGTGTTGGCGCCACGCGCTTGCTCGAGCACCGCGCTTCGAAACGCGCGCCAATCGATGAGGTCGCGGCTCACCGAATTCTCCTCGATGATCGCGAGGGCGCGCTCGACATAGCGTGCCGCGGGCGGAGACGGCGGCGGCAGCGTGCTCGTGTGCACGGGCTCGATCGCGAAGTCGTCGAACCAAGCACTGCCTTGGCCGCGAATCTCGGCCCCGAAGCTCAACCGGCGTGCGGTTTCGTCGAGCGGGGCTTCGAGCTCGTAACGCCTCCACGGGCCCGCGGTCGGGTTCGCCGCCACCGGCAGGGAATCGGCGTAGAGGAACCCCCTGTCGCCCTCGACGCGGATCCAAAGGGCGGCCGTCGTCGCCGAGTCGTCGATCTTGACGTGTGCGCTCACGCGCACACGATTGCCGTCGGAACGCTCGGTGTCGATTTCCTGCGCCACGCGGCCGGTGCCGCTCGCAGCCACGCGTGTGAGATGTAGGCTCTGCAAGCCGCGTGCGGCCGTCGTCGTGTCGATGGCCACGAGCGTATCTTCGGCGGCCACGCGCCAACCCGCCGGCGCGCCCGATGGCGGCGCGGTGTCCTCGAAGCCCAAGTTGACCTGTGCTTGCGCGGCCGTCACCCACGCGAGTGCCGCGCAGCACGAGAGAACTGCCGGCGAGCGTGGCCCGTGCCGTTCCGGCCGGCCTCTGAGTAGCGTGCGACGTCGAATCGCGCTCGTGATCGTCATGAAAACCACTCGGGGAGCGGCCAACCGGGGGTCAATATTAGTAGGCCGGCCTTTCCATCGGCCGGTCGATCAGCGACCGGAGGGCCTCGGCGGCGGCCAGATCATCAAGCCGTCGTCGTCGAGCAACCCCATCTCCGCGAGCTTCTCGACGGTTTCGGCGCCCGCGCGTGCAGGCGGAGAGCCGTTCAAGTTCAGCGGCGCGACGATGTTCAGCGAATCGAAGACGCCGTTCGCGATGTCGATCATGTCCGTAAAACGCAAGTTCGAGCGCATCGGGCCGTCGTTGACCTGGATCGCGCGCGGCCAGAGCAGCGGCTGCTTGCGCACGTGTAGCCAGGTCTTGAGCTTGAGCGTGTCCCCGACCGCGAAGTCGTCGCGCTCAAACCCGTACTCCTCCATGATTCGGACCGGGTGGCTCACGAGCCGCCAGTGCTCGCCGGCCGGTAGCGTGCCCCCCGTGACCGTAAGATCCATGCTGATGTGCGGGTTGCCCCAGTTGATGTCGACGATGCGCGCTTCGACGTAAACGGTTGGTGACGCGAACGGACCGAACTCGGCTTGGCTGCTGTGATGCGCGGACGCGGACACGGTTGCGAGCGACGACAGAACGAGCACGAGCATCCGGGAACGAGCGTTGGTATCGAGCATCGTGCCTCCTTACTCCCAAACGAGGCAGCGCGCGTTGCAGCGCACTTCGGACCGGCTGCCCTCGCCGAGGGCCGCAGTCACTTGCCAAAAACCCGTGAACTCATCGATGCCGATCGCGCACGAGCTCGCGTCCTCGGGCCCTTGGATGCCCTTGATCTCGATCTTCGTGAGATAGCAGATCGAATTCGACGCGTGCTCGAGCGGTTTTTCGTCGGCACCGGGGGCGCGCGCAACCCAGCCGTCCTCGACGAGCTCCTCCGTGTGGTGAAGCACGGGCGGGGCAGCCGCCGCCGATGCGGCCTCGGTCGCCCTAACGCCCTGCGCGAAGTTCATGACTTGCCACGCGCCAATGCTGACGACCGCCGCCACCAAAGCGCTGATCAACCCTTGTTTCATGACTGCCCCTCGAGATCCGGAGCTAGCGCCCGAAGTGCTCGTCGAGTCGGCCGCTCGCCGCGAGGTCGCGATAATAGCTATCCGGATCGCACGGCGCTTGCTCTGTTAAAGCGAGGTTGTCGCCACGCGCCGAGAACCGACGGCGCACGAGAGGCGCCGTGTAATTCGGATCGTAGATCGTCATCGTGCGCTCGATCGCGAGCCGGTCGTCGGAGAATTCATAGCGCTCGACGGTCCGTGTCCCGTCGCCCGCCATCGGCAACCCGGAGCCGTCGACCCAACCCGCCGAGAGATGCGTCGTCTCGACGACGAGCACACCGTCCTCCCAACGGCCGACGGAGAAACCCATCGGTGTTGCGGGCGTGTTGGCCGGCGGCGTGCGCCCGTCCATCCAGATGCGCCGTGGCGTGTTGTGCTCGAGGTAAACCATGAGGTAATGACTGCCGGCGTCGACGATGTCCGTGTTGTACGGTGCGCCGAAAATTCGCGGCAGTCCTGGAGCGAGGCAACGCAACGAATAGTCGTGCCACGCTTGCGTCGACTCGAAGAGCCGCCGGCCTTCGGGCGTGAAAGGTATCGGCTTCGGCTCGAGATCGTCGACCGTCACTCGCCACTTGAAGTCGTTGCGCCACGGGCCCGTGATATCGATCGGGTCGAGCCTGCGTTCGCCGTAGCCGTAGTACTTGTCGGCGCTCGCGACGATCGTGTCGCGCGGGGTCGCGGGCGAGCCGCCGCGGGGCGGCACGAGGCGGCCATCGGCCGTCACGATCTCGCGGATCTGGAGCTTCTTCGCACCGTTGCGGCCCAGGGACCCCGAAGCGGTTACTCGATCGCCGACACGCAGTGAATCTGCGGTCCAGTTCTGCCGCAGGAGATTCGTGACGTTGCCGCCCTGAAGCTCCCAGTCCTCGCGAGCGCCGTCCGCGTTCGTCACCGTGAGCCGATAGCGCACGTGCGGGTTCGTGAACCAGACCTGGGTGATGTCGCCTTCGAGCTCCGCGCGCTGTGAAGTGTCGAATTCCGCAGCGACCGAGTGATGCGCCGATGCAGCCGGCGCGAGGAGCAGCGACGCGATGGAGGCGGCTACCCGCACGTCGAACCGAGCTCGCAAGATCGGAGCCAACGTTGTCGCAACCATACTCCTATCCTCCTCGTTACCGGCAGAGATCCGTCCGCAAATCGAGTCGAGCGGGCGGTCTCCCGGCGGGACAGACCCGAAGCGCTGATCGAGCCTTGGCCCTCGACCATCATAGTGCGGGACGACGAATCCGCCAATCGGGCGCGGCGCGTGGTACGGGCTCGTGTGCAACGCCGCCTCGGCCGAGCGGCAACCGCACGCGCGCCCGGTGGATCACCGGGAACGCGCCGTCAGGTAGTGAACGCTGAAGAGAGCATCAGGATCCGTCCACACGGCCTTGGGCGCGAGCCCCGTCTGGCGCGCGAGGGTGCTGAAGCCGTCGACCGAGTATTTGTGCGAATACTCGGTGACGATGTGCTCGCCTGCGGCGAAACGAATCGGCTCTCCGTCGATCCGAACCGTTTGCGCAACGAGCGACACGAGGCGCATCTCGATGCGCTCGTAGCGAGTGTCGTAAACGGCCTCGTGGCGAAATTGCTCGGGCTCGAAATTCGTGCCGAGTGCGTTGTTGAGATGCCGCAGGACGTTGAGGTTGAACTCGGCGGTTACGCCTTGTGCATCGTTGTAGGCGGCCTCGATCATGCGCACGTCTTTGACGAGGTCCACGCCCACGAGCAACGCGCCGCCGGGCCGCGCTTCCTGACGCATGACGTCGAGCAGGCCGAGTGCTTCGACGCGCGTGAAGTTACCGATCGTCGAGCCCGGGAAGAACACGAGGTTGCGCCGTGGCATCTTCGCATGCGGGGGCAGATCGAAGGGCTTCGTGAAGTCGGCGACCACGGGCACGATGCTCAAGCCGGGGAAATCCCGGGCGAGCTCTTCGGCCTGCTCGCCGAGATACTCGCCGGATATCTCGACGGGCACGTAGGCGACGGGCTCGTGGAGCTCGGCGAGCAACCGACGTGCCTTGACGGTCGAGCCGGCGCCAAACTCGATGACGGCGGCGGCCGGCCCCACGAGCTCGGCGACCTCGGGCAGACAGCGTTCCATGATCCCGAGCTCCGTGCGCGTCGGGTAGTACTCGGGCAGCGTGCAGATCGTAGCGAAAAGCTCCGAACCGCGCTGATCGTAGAAATACTTGGGCGAGATGTGCTTTCGCACCGCCCGGAGGCCCGCGAGTATCTCCGCGCGTTCTTCGGCGAACATTTCCGCGGCGCTCGCAACGTTGGCTGATTTCTCGGCCAGCAAGCTCATGGCCGATCCTTGGCGAGACGAATGCCGAGGAACTGCCAGCGATCGTGCGCGTAGAAGAAGCTTCGGTACGTTGCGCGCAGGTGCGCGGCCCAGGTGACGCACGAGCCGCCGCGCACGACGAATTGGTTGGCCATGAACTTGCCGTTGTACTCGCCGAGCGAGCCCGCGAGAGGCACGAATCGCGGATAAGGCGTATACGGCGAGCGAGTCCATTCCCAAACATCACCCCATAGCTGCATGACGTCGTGCTCCGTGCCCGCATCAGGCGTCGCCGCGCGCGGGTGCAACCGGCCGCTGTCGAGCGTATTGCCTGTCACCGCCGTCGGCGCCGCGGCGAGCTCCCATTCGCTTTCGAGCGGCAGCCGCGCACCGGCCCAGCGCGCGAACGCGTCCGCCTCGTAGAAGCTCACATGACAGATCGGAGCGTCGAGATCGAGCGGCTGCCAACCGCCCAGCGTGAACTCGCGGGCGAGGTCGTCGGACCAGTACAAGGGCCGCGCGAGCTCACCGCGTTGCACGCGCGCCCAGCCGTCGGCGAGCCACAGCTGCGGGCTCGCATAGCCACCGGCGACGATGAACTCGCGGTACTCGCCGTTCGTGACGAGCCGATTCGCGAGCGCGTGCTCGTCGACGAGCACATCGTGGCGCGGCGCCTCGTTGTCGAAACAAAAACCCTCGCCCGCTGCGCCGATCGCGAACCGTCCACTCGGCCGCGAGACGAACTCGAGCGGCGCGGCCCCGGCAACCGACCGCGGCGCCGGCGAGGAATACGCCGGGCCGAGCGGATTCGTGAAGAACACATGCTTGATGTCGGTCAGCACCAGCTCCTGATGCTGTTGCTCGTGCTGCACGCCTACCGCGACCCTGAGAGCGAGCCCCTCGTCGTCTCCGCGGTCCGCGATGAGCGCTAGCATGGCGGCATCGACGTGCTCGCGAAATCGCAGCACCTCGCGCAAAGTCGGTCGGCTCAGGAGGCCCCGTTCCACCCGGCCATGCATCGCGCCAACCGACTGGTAGTAGGAATTGAAGAGATAGTGAAACCGCTCGTCGTATGCGCAGTATCCGGGTTGATACTCGAGCAGGCAGAATTTCTCGAAGAACCACGTGACGTGTGCGAGGTGCCACTTCGTCGGACTGACCTCAGCAACGGTCTGCACGACGCAGTCTTCGGGTTCCAAGTTGGCAACGAGCGCCATCGACGCCGCACGCACACGCCGATAGTCTTCGCCGAGCGCGGCGCAAGTGGGGCTCGCGGGGCGCGCGGGTACTGAAGCCATCTCACCTCGGTCGCAGGCTGAAGGGTGAGGATGCATGCGCGGCGGGGCGTTGTCTACCCGCGGCCTTTACATTGCGGCGGGCAACGCCGATGGTGGCCGCGTGATCACGCTCGAGCAGGCGGCGAGTCCGCGCGGCCGATGGCCTGATCACGCGAGGAGGTTGCCGATGAAGCTCGAAGGTTCTTGTCACTGTGGCGCCGTGCGATTCAGCCTCGAATCCAAGCACCCCTATCCCTTCATGCAGTGCTACTGCTCGATTTGTCGCAAGACGAACGGCAGCGGCGGCTACGGCATCAACCTGGGCGGTGAGTTCGACACGCTCGCGGTCGAGGGCGCCCTGCACATCACGGTCTACCGCGCCCGACTGCCCGACGGGCGCGGCGGGTTCACGCAGAGCCGTGGCGAGCGCAGCTTCTGCAAGCGCTGCGGCAGCGGCCTGTGGGTGTGGAGTCCCGATTGGCCCGACCTCGTGCATCCGTTCGCCTCGGTCATCGACACCGAGCTGCCGGCGGCTCCCGAGCGCACGCACATACTGCTCGGCTCGAAAGCGAGTTGGGTGCCGCTTTGCATCGGGCGCGACGACAAGCAGTTCGCAGACTATCCCGACGAGTCGCTCGCGGCCTGGCATCGGCGGCTTGGGCTCGAGCCCTGAGCCGCCGTCAGAGAGCGACGTCCCCATGACTGTCTCCACCCTCGATACCGGCACGGATCCGGACCGCCGCGCCAAGCGCAACGTCGTCGTCCTCGCGCTCGTGCATGCGGTGCTCGGCTCACAGCTCGCCATGAACGTCATCGTCGCGGGGCTCGCAGGCGCGCACCTCGCCACGGACCCCGCGCTCGCCACGCTGCCGCTCTCGATCCTCGTCTTGGGCTCGTTGTTCGCGACGCCCGTCGTCTCGTTGTTCATGGGCCGCTATGGCCGCCGCGCTGGCTTCCTCGTCGGCGCGCTGGCCGGCGGCGCGGGCGCCGCGCTCTCGGCGCGCGCGTTGTTCGCGGACAGCTTCGAGCTGTTCCTGCTAGGCGCCGTGCTGCTTGGGATCTATCAGTCTACGCAAGGATTCTTCCGCTTCGCCGCGGCCGACACGGGCTCGGAGAGCTTCAAGCCGAAAGCGATCTCGTGGGTGTTCGCGGGCGGGCTCTTGAGCGCGCTCATCGGTCCCGAGATCGTGCGGCTCACGTCGACATGGTTCCCCGCGGCGCCGCACGCCGGTGCGTATCTCGTCGCCATCGGGCTCAACGTCGTCGGCGCGCTCGGCCTCGTGTGGCTCGACATCCCGCGGCCCGCGCGCGCCGCGGGCGCCGTCGACGCGGGCCGGCCGCTCGCCGTCATCGTGCGCCAGCCCGCGTTCATCGTCGCCGTGCTCGCGGGCATGGTGGGCTTCGCTTCGATGAGCCTCGTGATGACGTCGACGCCGCTCGCGATGGTCGAGCACGGCTTCATGACGCAGCACGCGGCCGACGTCGTGCGCTGGCACATCGTCGCGATGTTCGCGCCGAGCTTCTTCACGGGCTCGGTCATCGTGCGCTTCGGGCGGCTGCCCGTCATCGCCGTGGGCCTGCTGCTGCTCGGTGTTTGCGGGGCGATCGCCGCGAGCGGCGTGGAGCTACACCATTTCTATCTCGCGCTCGTGGCGCTCGGCCTCGGTTGGAATTTCTCGTTCATCGGCGCCACGAGCTTGCTCGGCACGACGCATACGCCGGCCGAGCGGGCCAAGGTGCAGGGCCTCAACGATTTCTTGGTGCTCGGCCTCGTGGCCGCCGGGACGTTCGGCTCGGGCGCCTTGCTCGACGCGTTCGGTTGGAACGCCGTGCAGTACGCGATGGCCCCGGCGCTCGTGGCGGCGCTGCTCGGGCTCGCCTGGCTCGCGCTCGCGCGTCCGCGCGGCGGCGTGGCGCCGTGACGGGCGGCGCCCGGGCGACGCCGCGCGCGAATTGCAGGGCTCGTCAGCGCCGCGGCGCGCGCGGCACGTGGTCGCCGACCCACTCGAGCATGAGATCCGCGATCTCGAGGTTGTTCGAGTCCAGCATCATCATGTGCGTGACGCCGAGCATGCCGCGCTCGTCGAGCTTCAGGTACTCGGCGCGCGCCGTGCCCTGGCCGGCGCCGCGGCGCGCGTTGATCGCGTCGACCGATTCCTGGCACTGCTGGCTCGCGGCGGTGTAGTCGCCCTTGAGCGCCAGATAGGGAATCGCATCGAAGTCCGCGGCGACGAGCCCGCTCTGCGCGAGCGAGCAGCCGCCTTCCACGGTGATGAGCGCCTTGACGAGGTCGGCGCGGCCGCGCTCCTTCAAGATCCGCACCATGTGATGACCCATGATGCCGGATTGCGAGTGCGTCGCGACGATCGCGCCGCCGAGCCGCTCGACGAGCAGCGCGAGCGCTTGCGGCGTCCAGGTGTTGGCGGGCGACAGCTCCTGCGGCATGCAGGTCGCGCACGTCGAGCCCGGCAACGTCACCTCGGCGTTCGGCACGAGCTGCTTGTAGTACTCGGCGACGGCCGCGAGCGGAAACAGCGGCGCGACGTGCGGCTCGTCCGCCGTGCCCGGTTGCGGGTCGTCGGGCGAGCCGTGCGGAACGAGCCGGCCCGTGAGGACCGTCGCGCCGGCCGGCAGCAAGTGGCCGAACCAGGCTTGATAGGCGCCGTTGTCGGTGATGCGCCCGAACGAGGGCAGCAGCGCCACTGCGGCGTCGCGGCTGCCGGCGAGCATGCGCGCCTCGGCTTCGTGGAGCACGGACTGGTCGAAGCCGGAGCGGCCGCGCCCCGACTGGTCGACGACGTAGGTGGCGACTCCTTTGCGCACGAAGTAGGGGAACCAGCCCTCGCGCCCGTCGGGCGTGGACTCGAGGGCCGCGCCCGTGTGCGTCGAGCCGTGCACCATGATCACGGGCCAGCCGGGCGCCGCGAGGCGTGCGGGGATCTGGAACTGGACGTACATCTGGCCGATCGTGATTTGCTGCGGCGTCCGCGGCGGTGCGGGCTGCCCCGGCGGCGCGCCGGGAACGGTGGCGAACTCGCTGATCTTGGTGATGCCGCCGATGAAGAAACTACCCTGATCGACGAGCGTCACGGGTCCGCCCATGAAGCGTTGCTGCGGTTGGCTCTGCGCGGCGACGGTGCCGGCGGCGAGCAAGGTGGCGATGACGACGAGCGTGCGGCGCATGATGGAGCCTCCCCGAGGAACCTACTGATGTGGATGGGTGCGAATCCTAGTCTTTCTCAACCGTGTAGAGCAGGTCCATCGACTTCCGCTCGCCCGAGCGCGTCTCGATGCTCAAGCGCTCGTTGACCTTGAAGCGCAGCAGCAGGCCGCCGATGCGGTTGAAGAGCCCATAGCTGTAGCGGATGTAGACCTTGGGGCTCAGGTACTTGCCGGCCATGAGCTCGCCCGCGTCGGTAGCCGTCGTCTGTACGGAGAGCTCGTCGAGACCGAGCGTGGTGCCGAGCCGCTGCACGGCGGGCAGCGCCTGCTGCAAACCCAGCGAGAGGGCCGCCGTTTCCAGCGCGGAGGTCTCGGCCGCGCCCGCGCTCGCGTTGGCGCCGCTCGCCGGTCGGCCGAACAGCAGATACGAAAGCGCGTCGACCTCGCTCATGGCCGGCGTCGCGACGATACGCGTGCGCGGCGAGCGCACGGTGCCCGTGAGCTCGACGCCGACCTCCGTCGTATCGATGGTGCGCACGGCGCGCACGTCGAGGCCGGGATCGTCGAGAGGGCCGTTGAACAGCAGCCGGCCGCGCTCGAGGTCGAGGTTCTGCCCGTAGGCATTGTAAGTGCCCGCGAGGCGGAGGGCGCCGCTCGCCGTCGCCGAGCGCCCGGGCTCCGTCGTGAGGCGCAGCTCGCCGGCGACCGTCGTGTCGAGCCCGAGGCCCGCGTAACTCACATCGTCGCCGAGCGTGAAATCGATGCTCGCGATCAGGCGCAGCGGCTCCACGCGTTGGGTCGTCGTTTGGCCATGCACGACGGCATCGGCCGACGGCGTGACGGCCTGCGCGGGCAGCGCCTCGACCTCGATCGCCGCGCGCGGCACGTGCACGCTGCCGGTAACCGTGACGCGCGGCAACGCCACGTCGATGTCGAGGTTGGGGTTGGCGAAGATCTGTGCTTCCGGTAACTGCACGAGCGCCACGTCGTCGCCGCGCAGCGTGAAGTGCGTGGGCCAGCCGGCCGCGGCCGTGAGCATCGTCGTGCCGTCCAGCATGAGTGTGCCGTCGCCGGCGCGACCCGCCGCAGTCCACGAGAGCGAGCTGCCGTCGCGGCTCGTGGCCGCGGCCTCGATGTCAGTGACGACGAGGCCCCAACGCGGCACGCCGAGGCGCCCGTCGCTGACGGCCGCGCGGCCGCTCACGCGCGGCTCGGCGAGGGTGCCGGCCACGCTGAGGTCGACGGCGAGCGCGCCGGCCACTTCCTCGAGATCCGGCGCGAGCAGAGTGAGGAAGCGCAGGTCGGGCCATTGGGCGCGCAGCGTGCCGTCCACGCCCGAGTCGGGCGCACGCAGGTCGGCGAGCGCGGCGACCAGGTCCGCGTCGCCGCCGTTGCTGCTCGCGACGTGCGCCTGCAGCTCGAGACGGCCGGACGCCAGCGTGAGGCCGAGCCGCGCTTCGTCGAGCTCCGCGTCGAAGCCCTCGACGCCGTCGAGCGCGATGTGGGCACGCGTCGCCTCGCCCGTCAGAGCGAGCGCCCCGCGCGGGTCGCCGAGCACGTCGAACAGCGACGCCGAAAGCTGATAGACGCCGGCGAGCTCGATGCCGGGCGGCAGCAGCGGCGCGAGCGTCGCGAGGTCGAAATTCTGCCCGGCCACGGCGATGCGATCCTCGCTGCGGCCTTGCACGTCGAGCTCGGCGCACCAGCGCGCGCCCGACGCGTGCAGCAGGCATGCGTTCGCGAGCGTCGCCGCGCGCGGCCCGAGCGCGAGCGCCACCGGCTCCTCGAGGCGCCACGGGCCGAGCACGTGCTCGTCGATTTCGACGCTCGTGACGACGCCACGCCACGCGCCGCCCGCGCCGGCGCCGCCGTTGGCTTCGAGCGTGGCGTCCCAGTCCGCGGCCGTAGCGGCGACCGTCGCCGTGTGCGCGCCCGTCGCGCCCGTCACGACCGCGCGGACACGCTCCACCGCGACGGGCCCGCGCGCGACGCCCGCCGCCTCGATCGTCAACGCGACCGGTGCGGTCGCGGCGAGACCCGCTTCGCCGTTCGCATCGACCGCCGCGAGCGTGAACCCCGCGAACGCGAGCTCGCGCGCAGCGATTCGCCCGCGCACGCGCGGCTCGCGCCAAGTGCCGGCGAGCGTGCCCGCGGCGCTCACGGCGCCGCGCGCGCCGGGCACGAGCAGGCCGAGGTCTGCGAGCTCGGCATCGACCGTGAGGTCGACGTTCTCGGCGTCGAACGTGCCCGTGAGCTCGCCGCGGTTGGCCGCCGATTCGAGGCGCAGCGCCGCGAGCCGCACCTGTCCCGGAGCGGTGAACACCGCGCCGCCGCCGATCGTCAAGGGGTGGCCGCGCAGCTCACCGGCGAGCGCAAGGTCGCTGAGCTCGGCCGTTGCGACGGGCGCGAGGGCCGCGTGCAGCGCGACCGTGCCGCGGAGGCGGCCCGGCCAGCGCGCGTCGAGCCAATCGGGATCGAAGCTCTCGGCCGTCACGGCGAGGCGTGACTCGCGCGCGGCCAGGCTCACGGAGCCCGTCGCCTGCAGCACGCCGCGGCCGGCGTCGGCCGAGAGCACGAGGCGCTCGAGCGCGAGCTCGAGCCGCGTGCCCGTGCCGCCGGCCGTGAAGCTCGCGTTTCGGCCCGCGACGACGACCGCGCCCCTCGCGTCGTAGCGGTACGCGTCGAGGCTCCCCGCGAGCGTGAGCTCGCCGTCCGGGCTCGCGACGGCAGTTACGCCAGGCCATGCGAGCTCGCGCCACGTGGTCGTGAGCTCGGCCGTTGGCGCCGAGCCGCCGAACGCCAGCGTACCGTCCGTGACGGCCGTAAACGGCGCCGCGAGCTCGTGGTGCACGCGCAGCGCGGGCCAGGTTCCCGCGAGCGTTGCGCTGCCCTGGGCGGCGACGTCTCCGACCGGCGCCGACCATTCGATCGTCGTCTCGAGCTCGACGCCGGGGCGCAGTGCGACGGTCGCGCGCGCCGCGAGCTCGGCGTCGCCGCTGCGCGCCGTGACGTCCTCGAGCCCGAGCACGCCGTCGACGAGGGTGCCCGCGAAGCGGAGGGTGTCGAACGCGAGCGTGCGTTCTTCGACCGTAATGAGGAGGGTCGCGACGGTGGCCGCGTCGATGCGCAGCGGCCACGGCAACTCGGGCGCCGGGCTCGACTCGGCGTCGATCGTGGCCGGCAGGCGGCGATAGCTCGCGCGCGAGGCCTCGGCGCCGTCGAACGCGAGCGTGCCCGCGAGCGCGGCCGCCGCGTTCCAGTCGAGCGCGAGCGAGTCGATCTCGAGCACGTCGCGCGCGGAGCGCCACGCGACGCCTTCGAGCACGAGGCCTTCGCGCAACGAGCCGCGCTGGCGCGCGATCGTGAGCTCGGGGGTGGCGGCGAGCAGCCGCGCGACGAGCCAACGCGTGCCGCTCTCGCTGCCGATGACCCAGAGCGCCGACGCGGCGCCGAGCAGCGCGACCAGGGCCAACGTCAACGTCACGACGAGCGCGCGCTTGAGCCACTTCATAGGTCGGGCCCCAAGCTCACGTGCAGGCGCCAGTCCGTCGTGTCGTCGTCGAACGGATGCGCGACGTCGAGGCGGATCGGGCCGAGCGGCGATTGCCAGCGGCCGCCGAGGCCGGCTCCCGTGCGTGCGTCGAGCCGCGAGCCTTCGAACGCGTTACCGGAGTCGACGAAGAACGCCATCGACCAACGTGCCGTGAGCGGCTGTTCGAACTCGAAGCTGCCGGTCGCGAGCGCCGAGCCGCCGATGACTTGGCCCGTGGCGTCGACGGGCCCGAGCGCCTCGAAGTCGTAACCACGCACGCTGTTGTCGCCGCCCGCGAAGAAGCGGACGGAGACCGGCAGCTCGTCGAAGTCGGTCCTGGCCGTGACGCCGACTTCGCCGCGGACGAGGAAGCGCCCGCCGCGCGGCAGGGACCAAATCCACTTGCCGCGCGCGATCGCTTGCAGGAACGAAGTGTCGGAGAGCACCGCGTCCGTGGCCGCGCGCAGCTCTAGCGACAACCGCGAGCCTTGCTGCGGGCGGATCTCGTTGTCGGCGCGGATGCGCGTCCAGTCGACGCCGGGCATGAGGAGCCGCGCGCGGCCCTGTTGGTCCGCGACGGCGAAATCCTCGACGCGCAAGCTCAACATCTCCGTGCGCGTCCAGTCCTGGCGCCGCTCGTGCACGCGCCGCGCGCCGAGCTCGATGCGCTCGCTCTCGGCCGTGTCCGTTTTCTCGCGCTCGAAGCCGGTGTCGAAGTTGAGCCACTCCGAGCGCGAGCCGCGCAGCGGCAGGCGATAGTTGGCCGTGATCTCCGAGATCACGGGCGAGAGCTGTGCATTGATCCCGAATTGGTGGCCGCGCTCGTTGTAGCGCCGGTTGTTGCGGCCGAAGCGTAGGCGCGGGCCCGTGTCCGTCGAGAAGCCGACGCCGTAGCTCTGCTGGATTCGCGGTGCGCTCGTGAGTGCGATCTCGACTGGGATCGTGCGCGTCGCCGGGTCCGGTGGTAGAGGGCGCACGTCGATCGTGCGGAAGAAACCGCTCGCGGCGAGCTCGCCGTACACCTCGTTGAGCCTGCGCGCGTCGTAGGGCTCGCCTTCGCGGAACGTCACGTAGGAGCCCGCGAGCCGCTCGGTCAGCACGGTCTGCGTGAGCTCGATGTCGCCGAACGCATAGCGCGCACCCGAATCGAACGCGAGCTCGACGTCGGCAGCGCGCTCGTCGGGATACACGTCGATACGGGTCGCGGCGAAACGCCCGTCGGGGTAGCCGCGCTCGCGCGCGAGATCGGCCCAGCGCCGCTTGAGACGTTCGTAAGCGCCGTGGTCGAGAATGCCGCCGCTCGCGAGCCCCGCTTCGTCGCGCGCGCCGATGAATGCGGCGTCGCCGGCCGCTTCGCCCGTGAGCGCGAGCTCGACGCCGCGCAAGCGCACGGGCTCGCCGGCCGCGATCGTCAGTGCGACGTGCCAGCAGCGGTCGTCGCGTTCGAGCTCCGTCTCGATCACAGGCTCGTAGTAGCCGTAGGCTTGCAGGGCCTCGCGGATCTGGCCGGGAGCCGCACGGTACTGCTGCTCGACGCGCCACTCGGGTGCGTCACACGGCTCCTCGTCGAGCCGCAGGTACGCGCGCACGTTGTCGGCGAGCACGTCCTCGACGCCCGCGATCTCGACCGTGGCGACGGCATTCGCCGCGACGGCTGCTGCGACCGCAGCGGTGACCGCGGTCGCGGCTCGCGACATCGCGCGCCGGGCTGTGGGTAGTCTCATCATGCACGTGCAGTGTACTGCGGCGCGGGCAGCAGCCGTCCCCTGGGCGCTGGGCGGAAAAACCCGTACATTGGGCGCGCCTTGTTTCGAGGACCGCATGACGGTACGCACGCGCTTCGCTCCAAGCCCCACCGGCTATCTGCACATCGGCGGAGTCCGCACGGCGCTGTTCAACTGGCTGTTCTCGCGGCAGCGCGGCGGGCAGTTTCTGCTGCGCATCGATGACACGGACCAGCAGCGCAACATCGCGGCGGCTTTGCAGCCGATCCTCGACGGCTTTCGCTGGCTTGGGCTCGAGTGGGACGAAGGCCCCGAGGTCGGCGGGCCGTACGCGCCGTATTTCCAGTCGCAGCGCCACGACGCGCACCGCGCTGCCGTGGCCCGATTGCTCGAGACGGGCCATGCGTACCGCGACTACGCCACGACCGAGGAGACCCAGGCGGAGCGCACGGCCGCGGAGAAGGAAAAACGCGCGTTCCTCTACAGCCGCAAATGGCTCGCCGCGAGCGACGCCGACGTGCGGCGCTTCGAGGCCGAGGGCCGCAAGGGCGTCGTGCGGCTCAAGATGCCGCGTGCGGGCCAGTGCCGCTTCCACGACCTCGTTCGCGGCGACGTCGCGTTCGACTGGGCCAACGAGCAGGATCACGTCGTGCAGCGCTCCGACGGCACGTGCCTCTATCACCTCGCGAGCGCCGTCGACGATCACGACTTCCGCATCACGCACGTGATCCGCGCGATCGAGCACCTGTCGAACACGCCGCGGCAGATCTTCATCATGCAGGGCTTAAGCTACGACTTGCCGGAGTTCGCGCACCTGCCGTACGTCGCCGAGCCCGGCAGCCAGAACAAGCTCAGCAAGCGCAAGATCGCGCAATACTTGAAGCATCCCGACTTCAAGCGCCTCTACGACCACGCGCTCGACATCGCGGCCAAGATCGGCCAGGCGACGACGCCCGAGACGTTCAATCCCGTGGTCGTCGATTTCTATCGCGTCGCGGGCTACTCGCCCGAGGCGCTGCTCAACTATCTGCTGCTGCTCGGCTGGTCGCTCGACGATTCGCGCGAGGAGTTCACGCGCGCGCAGATGATCGAGCTGTTCACGCTCGAGCGCGTCAACAAGTCGCCGGCGAGCTTCGACCCGCAGAAGCTCTGGGCTTTTCAGGACCGCCACATGCGCGGCATCGCGCTCGACCGCAAGGTGCCGGCCGCGCTCGAGTATCTGCAGGCGGCGAAGCTCGTCGCCAACCCCGCGCCGGCCAGCCTTGGCCCCTACGTCGGGCGCGTCATCGCGGCCGCGGGGGACCGCATCAAGACGACGGGCGACATCCTCATGTTCCGCGAGTTCTTCGTCGCGGACGACGCGCTGCCGACCGCCGGTGCCGAGTTCGACAAAGCGCTCAAGACGCCGGGCGCGCGCGACCTGCTGCGCGAGTTCGCAGCGCGCCTCGGCCCCGTCGAGCCGTTCGAGGCGGCTTCCATCGAGGCCGCGCTCAAGGCGTTCGTCGCCGAGCGCGGGAAGAAGATCGGCGAGCTCGTGCACCCGCTGCGCTTTGCCGTCACGGGCAGGACCGTGGGCTTGGGTCTCTACGACGCGCTTGCGATCTTAGGTTCCGCGCGTTCGCTGGCCCGCATCGAGCGTGCGGTCGCTGCGGTCTAGAGCTGCCCGCCAGCCCTCTACACGACGAGCACGTCAGCCGACACCGAGCTCGCGACGAATCGGCAGACGCTGCCAACGTTGCTCGGGGGCGACGAGCGTTTTCCTTTCACGTGTTTGCCGAGAACGACGAGCGACGGCCGAACGGATTCGACATACCGGCTAAGCAGGATGGCCGGCTCGCCCCGTTCGAGGACGCGCGACGTGTCGCCCGCTCGGCCGATGGACGCCACGAGAGCGGCGAGGTCGGCATCGCGCTGCGAGCGTACCTGCTCGCTATACACGTCGATGCCGCTCGCGGCCAGACCGTAGGCCTCGAGCCGTGCGATGAACGGCGCATCGTAGACATGATAGGCGCGCAGGTGTTTTCCCGCGGCCGCGAAGTCGGCCCACTCGAGCACGGCCTGCGAACGCGGCGCAAGATCCACTGCAGCGACGACGCTCGCAACGGGATCCTCGTGCGCCCGGCGCACGAGCAACAGAGGAATCTCTGCGGTGGACAGCAACTTGTCCGAAGTGCCGCCGAGCGTTCGCTCGCCGCCGGCATCGCGCTCGCCGCGTGCGCCAACGACGACGAGGTCCGCGCGATAGTCGCGAGCTGCACGGGTGATGCTGCGTGCAGCCGCACCGCAGAGCACGCCTGTCGACAGCTCGAGCTTGCGTTCCGGGTCCACGTCGTCTGCAACCCGTTTCAGCACGGTCGTGGCATGCTCTTGAATGGCGTCGGCGGCCGAGGGCTTGAGCCCCCACGCGTCGCCGAGCCAACCCTTCGGCGGCGTGATGTGGACGACCCGCAGTTGCGCGCGCGCTTGGCGCGCCCATTCGGCCGCTGTGTGCGCAGCACGTTGGCCGGCTCGGGAGAAGTCCGTGGCAACGAGAACGCGCTCGATCGTGATGGCCATGCGTTCCTACGGTTGGCGCCTCAACCGGACGCTACTGGTCCGTTAGCGCGCGGTCAAGGCGGAGGCCATCGCCCCCGGCGACAAGTTCGCCGCCGGCCAAAGGATACGTGAAGCGTTCACAAAGCGTCGCCGGTGCGCGTGAGCTCGACGCCGTCGACGACCATCTTCCACGCGTCGCCGTCTTGATAGGGCGGGCGGCTCACCACGAACGTCGTGCGGAAGGGTCCGATGCCGACCTCGAAGTTGTCGCCGTCGAAGCCTTGGAGCGGGCCGTCGAGGCTCGTCGTTGCGCCGGCGCGCAAACGCTTGTAGCGAACGGAGCCGTCGGCCGTGATCAGGAGGTACATCGTCGGCGTCTCCCACTCGCCGACATAGGCGAGCTTGTCGGGCGGCACGGGTTGGCCGCAACCGCAGAGTAGGGCGCCGAGAAGCACCACCAAGGACGCGGGTCGCATGGCACCGACTCCGGAGATCAAAGCACCATCAAGTCCTTGCCGACGACGGCGGGGCCGGCGAAGTGCTCGCGCACGCCGCGCAAGTAGTCGTCGTCCGTGAGCGGCTGCAGGGCGCCCGGCGCCAAATGGCTCAGCACGAGCATGCCGACGTCGGCCTCCGCGGCCATGCGGCCGGCATCGGTCGTGGTCGTGTGCGTCTCGACGATGTGCTTCCAGACGCCCTCGGGGTTGTCGGCGTAGGCGCCGTCGGCGACGCGCCGCTCGAACGCGCCGCGCATGCTCGCGACCTCGATCGTCTCGCAAACGAACACGTCGGCGCCGCGCGCGAGCCGCACGAGGTTCGCGGAGTACGCGGTGTCGCCCGAGAACACGATCGAGCGCGTGGGCGTGTCGAACCGGTACGAGAGCGAACGATAGGGTATCTTAAGTTTCGCTTCGTCCGGAAAATGCGTGTTCTCGATCGACGAAACGGCGACACGGTCGTCGCGATAGACCTCGCGCGGCTCGGAGGTGGCTTCGAGGTCTTGGCCGGAGAAGATGTCGGACGGCTTGACGCTGCGCGCTTCGTCGACGAGTCGGATCGCCGCGTTCGCTGCCGCATACTCGAGCGCGGCTGCTACGAGCCTCGCCGTGCCGTACGGGCCCGCGACGACCGTCGGCTGTGTGCGGCCGTCGGTCCACTGGTGTGTGAGCAGCGATGGCACGTCGCCGTGATGGTCGTCATGCAGATGCGTGAGGAAAACGCGCGCGACGTTGCGGTAATTGAGGCCGGTCTTCCGCAGCGCCGCGAGTCCGCCCTCGCCGAGATCGACGAGATAGATGTGTCCGTCGACGACCACGGCGTTGGCGCTTTCGTTGCGCTCGGGGCCAAAGTTCGGCCCGCCTTGGGTGCCGAGCAGCACGAGGTGCGTGCCCGTGCCGGGGACGGTAGCCTGCGCCGCGGCGAGCCCCGGTTTCCACGCCGTCGGCATCACGCAGCCGACGAGCGCGAGCTGTACACCGCGTGCGATGAGCGTCCGCCGATCGATCAGGATTTTGTTGCCCACGATGCGTTCCTCGCGATGGCTGCCCGCCAGTATGTCGGAGTGTCGGGTCGGCGCGCCAGGGCAGGTCGCGCTACTCGACGAGCGCGAGCAGCACGCCCGCAGCCACGGCGCTGCCGATGACGCCGGCCACGTTCGGGCCCATCGCGTGCATGAGCAGGTAGTTGTGCGGGTCCGTCTCGAGGCCCACCTTGTTGACGATGCGCGCCGCCATCGGCACGGCCGACACGCCCGCCGCGCCGATCAGCGGATTGACCTTGCCGCCCGTCCACCAGCACATGAGCTTGCCCATGAGCACGCCGGCCGCCGTGCTCGTCGCAAACGCCAACGCGCCGAGCAAGAGGATCCCGAGCGTTTCGACGCGCAAGAACTGATCCGCGCCGAGCTTCGAGCCCACGGCCAACCCTAAGAAAATCGTCACGATGTTGATGAGCTCGTTCTGCGCAGTCTTGCTCAAGCGCTCGGCGACGCCCGACTCGCGCAGCAGGTTGCCGAACATCAGCATGCCGATGAGCGGCGCGGCATCGGGCAGGAATAGCGCGACCACGAGCAGCACGGACAGCGAGAACAAGATGCGCTCGAGCCGCGACACGGGGCGCAGCTGCTCCATGACGATGGCGCGCTCGCGCCGCGTCGTGAGCGCGCGCATGATCGGCGGCTGGATCATGGGCACGAGCGCCATGTACGAGTAGGCCGCTACGGCGATCGCGCCGAGCAAGTCGGGCGCCAAGCGCGTCGTCAGGAAGATCGCCGTCGGCCCGTCGGCGCCGCCGATGATGCCGATCGACGCCGCGTCGGCGAGGCTGAAGTCGAAGCCCGGCACGGCGTTCAAGGCGAGCGCCCCGAGCAGCGTGAGAAAGATGCCGAACTGCGCAGCCGCGCCGAGCAGGATCGTGCGTGGATTGGCGATCAGCGGGCCGAAGTCCGTCAGCGCGCCGATGCCGAGGAAAATCAAGAGCGGAAAGACGCCGGTCTCGATGCCGGCTGCGCTGATGAGGCCGAGCAAGCCTTCGGGGCCCGCCATGTTGGCCACCGGGATGTTGGCGAGGATCGCGCCGAAGCCGATCGGTATCAGCAGCAGGGGCTCGAAGCCGCGGCGGATCGCGAGATAGATGAGCAAGCCGCCGACGCCGGACATGAGGATCTGTCCGAGCTCGATGTTGGCGATGCCCGTCGCCTCCCAGAGCGCCAGCAAGCTGTCCATCGGGGCCTAGACCAGCTGCGCGAGCACGCGCCCCGGCTCGACTGCGTCGCCTTGGCGTACTCCGATCGCGGCGGCGGCCCCGGCGCACGGCGCGCGCACCTCGATCTCCATCTTCATCGCCTCGAGCACGAACAGCACCTCGCCGGTCTGCACGTCCTGATCGGCGACCACGAGCACGCGCAGCACCGTGCCCGCGAGCGGCGCCTTGACGTTATGGGCCGGCACGTCCTCGCGCAAGCGCTTGGCGGCCGCCGGCGGGTTTACCGGCAGCGCGACGCTCGGCACGTCGGCAACCGACACGCGCGGTACGACGTGCTGCACGGCGCCGCCGGCCGCGACCTCGACGTCGTAGCTGCGGCCGTTGACGGTCACGACGTAGCGCTCCGCTCCGCCCGGGGCGGCCGCCGGCACCGCTGCGGCAACGGGCGCGGTTGGCGCGCGCGCGGCGCTGGGCGGTGGCTCGAACTTGCTCGCATCGCCGCGGTGCTCGAGGAACTTCAGTCCCACGTCGGGGAACAGCGCGTAGGTCAGCACGTCGTCGCGGCCGCGCGCTGCGAAGCCCTTGCTCGTCGCGAGCGCCGCGAGCTCCGCCGTGAGCTTGTCGAGCTCGGGCTCGAGCAAGTCCGCGGGGCGGCACGTGATGGGCGGCTTGCCGTCGAGCACGTGTTTCTGGAGCTCGGCGTTGACGGGCAGCGGCGTGGCGCCGTACTCGCCCGTGAGCACGCCGCGCGTTTCTTTCGTGATCGTCTTGTAGCGCTCGCCGAGCACGACGTTCATGACGGCTTGCGTGCCGACGATCTGCGACGTCGGCGTCACGAGCGGGATGAAGCCGAGATCCTCGCGCACGCGCGGGATTTCCTCGAGCACCTCGTCGAAGCGCGCGGCCGCGCCTTGGTCGCGCAGCTGCTTCTCCATGTTCGTGAGCATGCCGCCGGGCACCTGGGCGAGCAGGATGCGTGCATCGACGCCCTTCAAGCTGCCTTCGAACTCGGCGTACTTCCTCCGCACGCCGCGAAAGTACTCGGCGATCTCGGCGAGCAGCGTGAGATCGAGGCCCGTGGCGCGATCGGTGCCTTCGAGGATCGCGACGACCGATTCCGTCGCCGAGTGGCCGTAGGTCATGCTCATCGACGAGATCGCGGTGTCGAGCATGTCGATGCCGGCCTCGGCGGCCTTGATGTTGGTCGTCGTGCTCATGCCCGTCGTCGCGTGCGACTGCATCGCGATCGGCACGCGGCAACTCTCTTTGAGGCGCGACACGAGCTCGAACGCGACGTACGGGCGCAGCAGCCCCGCCATGTCCTTGATGCAGATCGAGTCGACGCCGAGGTCCTCGATGCGTTTGCCAATGTCGACGTAGAGATCGATGGTGTGCACCGGGCTCACGGTGTACGAGATCGTGCCCTGGGCGTGCTTGCCCGTGCGCAGCGTGGCTTTGACGGCCGTTTCGAGATTGCGCAGATCGTTGAGCGCGTCGAAGATGCGGAACACGTCGACGCCGTTTTCGGCCGCGCGCTCGACGAACGCCTCGACGACGTCGTCTGCGTAGTGCCGGTAGCCGAGCAGGTTCTGGCCGCGCAGCAGCATTTGCTGCTTCGTTCTCGGCATCGCCTTCTTGAGCTGCCGCAGCCGCTCCCAAGGGTCCTCGCCGAGATAGCGAATGCAGGCGTCGAACGTGGCGCCGCCCCAGCTTTCGAGCGACCAGAAGCCGACCGCGTCGAGCTTCGCGGCGATCGGCAGCATGTCCTCGATGCGCAGCCGCGTCGCGAGCAGCGACTGATGCGCGTCGCGCAGCACGACCTCGGTCAGCAGCAACGGTTTCTTCATGGCGAGCGTGGCGGGCCGGGCCGGCGGCCGTCGCGATGCGCCTTGACGGCGGCGCCGATCACGCCGATGAGCTCGTCGTCGCGCGGCGCAGCGGCGCCAGAAGCCGGGGCCATCGCCGTTGCGACGGGCGTGGGCTCGAGCCAACGGCTCACGCGCGACACCAGGCCCACGAGCCAGACGAGCGTGGCGAGCACCACGAAGACGGTGCCGATGCCCGCGGCCATGAGGATCAATCCGTTCTCGACCGAGTCTGCCATCGCTGGGCCCGCTCGGCGCCAAGGCGCCGGCGCGCTTCGTCGACGTCTACCGCTCGAGGCTCTGGTAGGCGAAGCGTGTGAATTGCTCCGGGTTCATGAAGCCTTTACCCCAGGGGTCATCGAACTCGGCCGTAGGCTTCGCGGCGACGACCTCGTCCTCGGTCTTGCCTTGGTCGATGAGCGTCTGGATATTGCCGCGCACCTTCACGAGCATGTCGTGGAAGCGCTGCATGTCGGACCTGTTGGCGAGCGCCCCGTGCCCCGGGATGATCTTCGTGTTGGCGTCGCTGCGCGCGAGCACGGCCTCGGACGAGCGGATGAAGCCGTCGATCGAGCCCATGCTGCTGACGTCGATGAACGGGTAGACGTCCTTCATGTACGCGTCGCCCGTGTGGATGACGTTGGCGTTCGCGAAGTGCACGATCGAATCGCCGTCGGTATGCGCGTTCGCGACGTGGACCACGTTGACGACGTTGCCGTTCAAGTGGAACGTCGTGCGCGACGGGAAGGTGACGACGGGGCGCGCCGCGGCCGGCGAAGGCTCCACGCGCCGGTCGAACGCCGCCATGAATTGCTCCGTGCTCATGCGCGTCAGCACGTTGTCGTGCGCGATGATGACGGCGCCGGCTAACCCAAGCGGCTCGTTGCCGCCCGTGTGGTCGCCGTGCCAGTGGGTATTGATGACGTACTTCACGTCGCCGCCGCCGGCCGCGCGCACGGCCGCGACGATCTTCTCGTTGAGCGGCGCATACTGCGTATCGACGAGCACCGAGCCGTCGGGTCCCGTCGATAGCCCGATGTTGCCGCCCTCGCCGAGGAGCATGAAGAGGCCGTTGCCGAGCTGCTGCGTCCGAATCTGCACGGCCGCAAAATCGGTCTCTTGCGCAAGTGCCGGCAGCGAGAAAACGAGCGCCGCCGCGGCGCCGAGAGCCATTCTGGTCGTGAGCACGGCATTACCCCCTAACTTGTCTTTCGTGCGAACAGGCATCATATCGCTGCGCCTGCCGAGGGTACCAGCACGGCCGGCAGCGTTCGCACATATTTAAGGAGTGACCATGGCGACTACGAGCACCCAGGCGAGCGGCAAGGCGCGCGAGGTCGCGCACAAGGTCCGCGGCCTACCGACGAGCGACGGTGCGGGCGTGCGCATGACGCGCGTCATCGGTTCGCAGATCCTCGATTCGTTCGATCCGTTCCTGTTGCTCGACGAGTTTCGCTCGGACGACCCCAACGACTACATCGCGGGCTTCCCCGATCACCCGCACCGCGGCTTCGAGACCGTCACTTACATGCTCGCGGGCCGCATGCGGCACGGCGACAACCAGGGCAACACCGGGCTGCTCGGGCCCGGCAGCGTGCAGTGGATGACGGCGGGCCGCGGCATCGTGCACTCCGAGTTCCCGGAGCAGCAGGAAGGGCTCATGTGGGGTTTCCAGCTCTGGGTCAATCTGCCGCGCGACCGGAAGATGACGGCGCCGCGCTATCAGGACATTCAGGCCGAGCACGTCCCCGAGGTCGCGCTCGGGCCCGGCGCGCGAGCGCGCGTGCTCGTCGGCACGATCGGCGGCGTGGCGGGCCCCGTAACCGACGTCGCCACCGAGCCCGTCTATTTCGACTTGCATCTCGATCCCGGCGCGAGCTATGCCGTCGCCCTGCCCGAAGAGCACAACGTGTTCGCCTACGTCTACGTCGGTGACGCCAAAGTCGGCGTCGCCGGAACGCAGGTTCAGCGCGGCGAGCTCGCGCTCCTTACGCTCGGCGCGCAATTGCCCGTGACGGCGGGCGCGCAAGGTGCGCGCCTCATCGTCGTCGGCGGCCGGCCGCTCAAGGAGCCCGTCGCGCGCTACGGCCCGTTCGTCATGAACACGCCCGACGAAATTCGCCAGGCCTTCGCCGACTACCAATCCGGCCGGTTGTAGCGAGGCGCCGACGCCACTCTTTGGCGGCTGTGGGCGGGCTCGACCCCGACCACTACTCAGGAGCGCGGGCTCGCGCGTCTGGTGTCAAAGCCGCTCGCGGCCGTGCGGCGCCGAGTAGTCGAGCGCAGGGCCGATCGGCACGATGCGGGACGGGTTCACCGTCGGATGGCTGCGGTAGTAGTGCGATTTGATGAAGTCGACGTGCACCGTGTCGGCGACGCCCGGGAGCTGATGGATGTCGCGCACGAACCCCCAGAGATTCGGGTAGTCGACGATGCGGCGCCGATTGCACTTGAAGTGCCCGTGATAGACGGGATCGAAGCGGATCAGCGTCGTGAACAAGCGAACGTCGGCTTCCGTCACCCGCGAGCCCGTGAGGTAGCGGTGTGTCGCGAGCCGCGCCTCGATTCGGTCGAGCGCCGCGAACACGCCGTTCGCCGCTTCCTCGTACGCTTCCTGCGTCGTTGCGAAGCCCGCGCGATAGACGCCGTTGTTGAGGTTCGGGTAGACGAACGCGTTCCACTCGTCGATCTCGGCGCGGAGCTTAAGCGGGTAGTAGTCGTTGCCGTTGGCGCCGACTCGATCGAACGCACTGTTGAGCATGCGGACGATCTCCGCGGATTCGTTCGACACGATCGTGCGCTCAAGGGTGTCCCAGAGGATTGGGATCGTCGCGCGGCCCGAGTAGCGCGCGTCGGCTAACAAGTAGAGCTCGTAGAGACGCGCGACGTGGTTGACCGAATCGGGGATCGTTTCCGGCGCCGGCGCGAACGTCCAGCCTTGCTCGCCCATGTAGCTGTTGACGGCCGAGATGTCGATGAGCGGCTCGAGGCCCTTGAGCTTGCGCATGATGAGCGTGCGGTGCGCCCAAGGGCACGCGAACCCCACGTACAGATGGTAACGCCCGGGCTCGGCGCGGAAGCCGCCGCGGCCCGTGGGTCCCGGCGAGCCGTCGGCCGTGACCCAATTACGAAACTGCGATTCGGTGCGGACGAACCGGCCCTGCGACGCCTTCGTGTCGTACCAGACGTCGTGCCACTCCCCGTCGACGAGCAGGCCCATCGCGCCTACCTCCGATTACTCTGCGGTCGGCAGCGAACGCCGCCGTCGCCGTGGCGAGCGGTTCAGGGTCATCGTGAGCATCGAGCAGGCGGCTCCGGCCGATCGCAGCCTCGCGCGTTGCAGTCCTGCGTCAAGCCGTCCGGGCACGCGTCCTTGATGCCGTACACCCACGCCGTTGCGGCCGCGTTCGCAATGTCGTCCTTGAACTGGGGCCGGCAGGTGTGCTGCCGCATTCGCGTGCCCGTGGAGGTTTCCGTCTGACAGTGCACATCGTATGCGTCGTCGCTGTTGAGGTCGTTGAAGACATCGTAGACGCGAACGCGGGCCGCTTCGAGCGCGAACCTGAAGTCCGACAATCTTTGGCCCCGCACGATGATCTCTTCCGGGGCTTCGTCCTGGCTGCGGTCGCCCGGCGGGGCCGCAGCCTGTGCGCACAGCGACCCCGCGCACAGTAGCGCGCAGGGGATCAAAGCCAGCCACGTCGTCCTCAACCGGCATAACCACCGAAAATGCCCCGAAAAACGCCCGTCCCCCGGTCCTTTGAGAGTAACTCGAGTCGGCCTGGACAGGGTCCGGCGACGTGCGTAGTGTGAAGAAAAATAAAGAACTTTAGAACGGAATCGAAGATCCGGCGCCGCGCTTGGTGTGCGCCGGATGCCCTCGGGGGGGGCGAAGCGATGCGACTAGGGCTGGCCGTGCTTGGGCTCCTGTCGGGGCTATCTCTTCGTGCCTGCGGAGGCGGCGAAGGCGGAGGTGCGTCCGCGCAACCGCCATCTCCGCCTGCGCCTTTCGTCGACGTCACCGTGGGCTCGAAGATCGCCTACCGGACCGGTTACACGCGCCCTTCGTTCATCAGCCGAGACGCGCGCGGCCTGCTCACCTGGCAAGTCGTGCACATGACGATCGGGGGTGTGGCAGCCGGCGACTGCGACCGTGACGGCGACATCGACTTGTTCATCACGTACGGCAACACCGGCGGGCCGGACGGCGGCGGCGGCCCGAACCGTCTCTATCTGAATCAGCTCGTCGAGCAAGGCAACGGATTGTTGTTCGAGGACCGTGCGGCCGAAGCCGGCGTCGCGAACACGCGCCCCGGTGGCCAGAACAACGATCGCCACAGCGGGCCCGCGTTCGCCGACATGGACGGCGACGGCGACCTCGATCTGTTCGTCGGCGGCCTCTACGACGACCCGAGCAAGCTCTACGAGAATCGGGGCGACTGCACGTTCACCGACGTCACGGCGAATTCGCCGGACCTCTTGCAGATGGTCGCCGCGCAGACGATCTCGGCGGGCTTCGGCGACTACGATCTCGACGGCGACCTCGACCTGTTCCTCACGCACTGGGGCACGCTCGACGATCTGTACGGCACTCCGCCGACGCGGCAGACCGATCATCTGTGGAGAAACGACTCCGACGAATCGGGTATTCGCTATGTGAACGTCAGCGAAGAAACCGGAATCTCGGCGTTGACGAGGCTCAACCGCGTGGCCGATTTCCATGGTCAGGCTCAGATCGGGGACTTCACATTCACGGCCACGTTTGCGCGCCTCGACGACGATCTTTGGCCCGATATCGCCGTTACGGGGGATTTCGGCACGACCCAGATCTTCATCAACAACGGCGACGGAACGTTCCGGAGCTTGGGTAACCCGATCCTGCGCGACGCCCAGTTCGGGATGGGGTCGGCGCTCGGCGACGTCGACAACGACGGCAATCTCGACTGGTTCGTCACGAGCATCTTGGGGCCCGGCGACGAGAGCGTGAACCTTACGCCGTGGGGCAACCGGTTCTACTCGAACGACGGCAGCCCGTCCCTGATCGTCGATGACTCCACGCGACTCGGCGTCACGGACGGTTCCTTCGGTTGGGCCGCCTGCTTCCTCGACATCGACAACGACGGCGATCTCGACCTCTATCACACCAACGGCTACCCGGTCTCTTTTCTCACGCCCCAAGACACCTACCACTCCGATGCCAGCCGCGTGTTCATCATGAACGACGCGGGCACGTACACCGAAGAAGCGGAGGCGCTGGGGCTCGCGACCCGCACTTCGGGACGGGGCGTCGTGTGCGCGGATTTCGATCATGACGGCGACGTCGACCTCCTCGAGCTGACCGAAGCGCCGGGCAATTCCGCGCGGCTCTGGGAGAACCGGACCGCGGCCGCCGGCCGGCGCTTCCTGCGCGTGAAGCTCGAGGGGCTGCCGCCCAATACCGAGGCCGCGGGCGCGCGGATCTTTGCGCGGATCGGCGACACCGAGCAGATGCGCGAGATCATCATCGGCGGCAACTACACGTCGCAGAATCCGACGGTGCAGATCTTCGGTCTCGATTCGGCGCCGACGGTCGACGAGCTGCGCGTCGAATGGCCGGCGATCGACTCGGGCAGAGGCCCGGTCCAGCCGCCGGCCACGAGACTTAACGACGTCGCGGCCAGCGATCCGGGCGAGACGCTGGCGATCAGGCATCCGGAGCTGCCGCGCCCTAGGGGCAACGAGCGACGCGGCAGGCGTCGAAATTGAGGAGCAGGTGCTGAGTATGTTTAGGTTGCCTCTACTGCGGGTCGTTCCGAGCCTGGCCTTTGCCTGTCTCGTCTTCGCGACCGCGCAGGCTCAGCCGCCGCCGTTCGAGCTCCTGCCCGACCGGTCCGTTGCCAGGAACTGGAGCGAGGCCATGATCTTTGCGCTGCGCCGTGACACCGGCCGGGTCGCCTACAATGCGCGCGTCGTCTTTCAGTTCTCGGTGGCGGCCTATGACGCCTGGGCCGTCCACGACGCCGACGCACGGCCCTTCCTGCTCGGCGAGACCGTCAACGGCTTCGACTGCCCCTACGATGCATCGAGTCGTGTGGAGAGCTCGGCGGCCGCACAACGAACCACGATCAACTACGCGGTCTACCGTTACTTGCGGCACCGGTTCGGCAACTCGGTGAACGCGACAGCGTCGTTCGCCGTGTTCGACGATGTCATGGCGCACTACGGGCTCGATCCGAGCTACACGTCTACCGACTATCAGCGCGAGCGCTCGCCCGCGGCACTCGGCAACTATATCGCCGACTGCGTGGTCCGCTTCGGCCTCGGCGACGGCTCCAACGAAGCGGACGGCTATCGCACTCGTTTCTATGCGCCCGTGAACCCGCCGCTCGACCCGACGGACCCGGACAGTATCCATGACCTGGTCGACCCGGACCGCTGGCAGAAGCTTGCGCTCGGCACTTTCGTCAGCAAGACGGGCCAAACGCTCCCGGCGCCCGACTTCGAGACGCCGGAGTGGGGCTTCACTTCCCCGTTTGCCATGACCGCGAAGGATCGGCGGGTTTTTCGACGCGACGGCGCGGACTATTGGGTCTATCACGACCCGGGCAAGCCCGCGCTGATCTCCGCGACGGATCCCGACGCCCTGCCCGAGGAGTACATCTGGGGCCATTCGCTGGTCGCCGTCTGGTCCGGCCACCTCGACCCTTCCCGCGGCCACGGCGCGAAACTCATCGACATTTCACCGGCCTCGCTCGGCAACAACCAGGCGTTCCCGCAGACGATCGCGGGTCTGCGCGATTTCTACGATTTTCTCGGTGGCGGCGACTCGAGCCCGGGGCACGCGCGGAACCCCGCCACCGGACGCGCCTACGAGCCCCAGCTCGTGCCGCTCGCCGATTATGCGCGCGCGCTGGCGACCTTCTGGGCCGACGGTCCGTTCACGGCGGAAACGCCCGCCGGTTCCATGATGCTGATACTCAATGAGCAGATCAGCGACGCGCCCACCTTCAAGAAGCGCATCGGCGGCACCGGCCCCGTCGTCGACGACCTCGAGTGGGACGTCAAGGCCTACTTCGCACTGAGCGGCGCGGTTCATGACGCCGGCGTGACCACGTGGAGTCTCAAGGGCTGGTACGACTACGCGCGGCCGATCACGGCGATCCGCTACATGGGAACGCACGGCCAGAGCAGCGATCCCGACGATCCGGACTGCCCCTATCATCCGCGGGGCATCGCGTACGTCGATGATTCGAGCGACCCGGCCGGTGACGGCAGCCGCCGTGTCATCGATTGCGTGCGTCCCGGCGACCCGCTCGCGGTCGGCGGTGCCGATGTCGGCAAGATCAAGCTCCTGGCCTGGCGCGGTCACCGTTTCGTGTCGAACCGCAATTTCGACGTGGCCGGCGTCGACTGGATCCTGGCCGAGGACTGGTGGCCCTACCAGCGTTCCAACTTCGTGACGCCGCCGTTTTCCGGTTACACGTCGGGTCATTCGACGCTGACGAGCGCCGGCGCGCAGGTGCTGACACTGTTGACGGGCAGCCCCTACTTTCCGTCGGGCCTGTACGAGTTCCCTGCCGAAGCGAACGCGTTTCTCGATTACGAGGAAGGACCGAGCGTGCGCGTTGATCTACAGTGGGCCACCTATTTCGACCTGGCCGACTCTGCCGGGATCTCGCGGCTCTGGGCCGGTGTGCACCCGCCCGTGGACGACATCCCGGGCCGGCGAATCGGACGGGTCATCGGCGCCAGAGGCTTCGACAAAGCGTCCGGCTATTTCTCGGGCAAGGGCACCGCAGGCAGCGGCGTCAGCGGGGCTCTTTGAGCGGCCTTGGAACTCGAGACGTGAACATTTTGATACGGCACTGCGCGCCTAACGGGGATGCGTGCCCTTCAAAAGACCCCGTCGAAGTAGCCGAGCGCGTGATCGAACACCTTCGGCCCGAGCTGCATGCCGATTCGGCGGCCGAGAATGTCGTCCATCGGCGGATGAATGCCGCCCCATATCCGCGACAGGCTGCATTGATCCGACGCATCGACGTATCTCGCCCACTCGAACACGATGTCGACGCTGGGCCCGTCCTCGAACACGAGGAACTCGTTCGTCGGCGCATGAAACTCGCTCTTGCCGCCCGGAAAGTAGTCGTCCCCGGTGAATAGCGCGAGCAACTCGGCTGCCGTCCGCGAGTAGGTCGAGTGCCCGGAGATGTAACCCGCGAACGGCGGCGACACGAAAGTCGGGCGCTGGTACGGCCACCAATCGTCGGCCAGGATCCAGCCGACGCCCGCCACGTCGAAGTTCGGATTGCTGATGAAGGCGGGTCCACGCCAGGTATAGAGCTTGAGCTTGCCGACATGCTCGTGCGCGGCTCCGGCGAGCGGATCGCCGCTCTCGACGAGCTCGATGTAGCCCGGCACGAGCGGCAGGCCGTCCGGATGGTAGCTCGGCAACGTGGCGTCGGAGCTCTGGCCGCGCGCGGCCATGCCGCGGATCGCCGAGACGGGCCGCGCGGAGTCGTAACAGCCTTTGATGCTCCAAACCGCGATCGCGACATCGTGCATCGCGCCGCCGAGCGCGAAATAGAGCTTCACGTCCCACTCGAGCGGATCGACGATCGGGCCGCTGGCACCGATTCGCCTGACGAGCAGCGGATGATCGGCGACGTGGTTCGCGATGTCGAACCAATGTCCCGGCGGCGTCACGGATTGCGGGCCGTCGGCCCAATACTCGGCGAGCACGCGTGCATAGTCGCCGAGCGGCACGAGCTGCGGCGTATAGGGTTGGCCGGTCGCCGGGTTGACCGTGTAGCCCCGGTTCGCGGTCGTGTCGCCGAGAAAGAGATCGTAGAAGTCGCGATGCTCCTCGAACGTCGTCGGATAATCTCGAGCATCGATATTGCCGAGGCTGGCCGGCGAGATGTCCACGAGCTCGGCGCCCCGCCCTTGGGTCGGATCGAGCTGCGACGCCCAGATCGAGACCAGAGCATGAGTCCATTGGTACTCGTCGGCGAGCGCGCCCCGGTAGGCCGGCGGCGGGCCGGGATCGTGATAGACGGGAAAATCGAAGCCCGCGCGCCGGCAGGTCGAGCGCTCGGCCGCCGTCAGCGAGAACGGGTGCACCGCGCCCCATTCCGGGCCCACGAACGGCGGCGTCGAGTCGACGATGTTGCCCGACTGGTCGATCGAAACCGTAAGCTTGATCGGCTGCCAGCGGTCGAGATCGACGTCCCGAACGATGCCCGGCAGCTCCGGCTCGATGGGCGGATTGACCGGCTCGTAGACCGTGTACGCGTAGTTGTTCGCCTCGTTCGAGCCGTCGACCAAGCCGTAGCCGATGTAGCAAGCCGCGATGTGGTTGCCGAGGGCGGCCGCCGAGCCCCGGCCATAGGACGTGCTCGTGCGCGCCCCGTCGTAGCCGAGAGCGTCCATCGTCGTGTCGACCAAATCCATGATGTGCGCGGCGCCCGGTGAGTTCCGGAACCGGTGCTGGATCATCCGGTAGGCCACGAAGCTGATCGCCCGCTCGCGTGCCGCGTGGCGGTCGCGCGGCAGGGCCGGCGGCGAAAAATCGCAGTCGTAGCCGCCCTGCGTCTTGCCGAGCAGCCAGGTCGAAGCCGTGTCGTCGTAGGCCGCCCAGGCGTCGTACATTGCCGCCGAGACGTGCCAAAGATTGCGCGCATGCACGGTCGGGCGGGCGGAGTCGTTGCTGATCGACTCGAGCAGCACCTCGTTCCAGATCCGCGCGACCGACACGCCGCGGTCGTCTCGAGCCGGCGGCGGGTTGCGGTCGTCGTCGACGACGTCGCAGCCGGCGACGCCCATTGACAGGGCTACGATCAATACACCTTTTCTTATCGTTCGCATCAGGCTCAGGGCGGCGGCAGCTCGGGATGCCTGATCGCCAGCGTTTCGCCCGGATCGCTGGCCGCGACGTCGTTAAGTCTCGTGGCCGGCGGCTGGACGGGACCCTCGCCCGAGTCGATCGCCGGCCATTCGACGCGCAGCTCGTCGACCGTCGGCGCCGAATCGAGACCGAAGATCTGCACCGTCGGATTCTGCGACGTGTAGTTGCTGCCGATGATGATCTCGCGCATCTGCTCGGTGTCGCCGACGCGCGCAAAGATCCGCGCGCCCGCGGCCTCGGTATTGGGCGGCAGCCCCTCGAGCTTCACGCGCAGAAAGCGCCGGCCGGCGGCCGCGGTCCGGTTCTCCCAGAGCCGCGCGGAATTGCCCGGCGCTTCGGTCAGCTCGAGGAGGTCGACGTCGCCGTCATGATCGAAATCCGCGCACACGACGCCGCGTCCCGACGTGCGCGCCGCGAGTCCCAGCGCTTCGGCTTCGTCGGTGTACGTGCCCGCCTCGTTCATCACGAACGCCCGGCTGGCATCGGAGTGGTAGGTGTCTTGGGGCGTGAGAAACGACACCGGGTAGCCGTTGGTGTGATAGAGGTCGAGATCGCCGTCGTTGTCGATGTCGAGGAAGCAGGCGGCCCAGCCGAAGGAACCGTCCGTGACGCCGAGCCGCGCGGCGTCATCGACGATGAGAGAAGCGCTGCCGTCGTTCGAGTAGAACCGGTTGCCCCACGGCGTAAGGTTCACGCTCTCGTCGCCGGGTCCCAAGACGCTGGTGACGAACCAGTCGAGATCGCCGTCGTTATCGACGTCGCCGAGCGCCGACCCCATCCCGAACTGGGCGCCGCGCAGGATCGGGTTAGCGAGGTTTCGGAACGTTCCGTCGCCGTTGTTGAGGGCGAGCTGGGTCGTGCCGAAATCCGCCGCGATGGCGATATCGGGCCAAAGATCGGCGTCGAGGCGCGCAAACGTGGCCGTGAACGTGAAGTCCCCGATCTGCACCTGACCATGGAAATCGGCCGCGCGCGTGAGCCGCGTCAACGCCGAGATTCCGGTTTCTCCGCTGACGTTCACGTAGCGAATGCCGGAGCGATCGGAGTCGTTTCTCCACAGATGGTCGGTCTGCCGCGTCGGCGGAGCGCCGTACAGATCGTCGAGCGCGCCCCAGTGTGTGAGGAACAGGTCGAGGTCGCCGTCGAGATCGTAGTCGCCGAAGCCTGCCGAGATCGTATGCGCGGCGACCATCTGCGAGAGGTCCGGCGAATTCGCCGTGACGTCGATGAACGTACAGTCGCCCCGATTCTCGTAAATCTTGCTCGGGTCGTCGTGGAGGCCGCCGAGAAACAGATCGAGATCGCCGTCGCCGTCCATGTCGGCGAACGCGGGCCCGCTGTGGCGATCGTTGTTCTGGCCGCCGGGACGCGTGTTCGCGACGCCGGCTTCCGCGGCATGGTCCAGAAACTTGAGGCCGTTGCCTTGCTCCGCGAGCTGATTCAGATAGAGGCGGTTCGGGCCGCCGCCGCCGTCCGGCCCGCCGGTGTTGCCGTACGTGATGAACAAGTCGATGTCGCCGTCACGGTCGCAGTCGCCGGCCGCGGCGCCGCCGATCGTCATGTACAACACCTGAAACGTGAGTAGGCCCCTCGCGTCCCTCCTGATGAACGGAGGTCGCGTGAACCCGGCTCGGTAAGCGATGCCCGAGGCGGCCGTCGCGTCGACGAAGGCCGGCGGCGCACTTCCGCCCCCGCTGCCGTCGCAAGCGCCGAGGAAGACCCCCGAAACGACCCCGATTGGCCCTACTCGCATCTCGTCTGACCCACCCCCCGGAGGTCGTCGCCGGGCGCGTCGTAGACCGCCTGTGAGCGTCGATGCTTCTATAGAGTTCTTGATGTTTCTTGAGGCTATACCCCAACGGGAGGCATGTCCAGCCGCATTCGCCGAATCGACACGCCTGCGGCTCGGACCGTTAATCGGTTGCGGCTGCCGTAGGCCAGCCTGAACGGAACAACCATACGATGCGCTACGATGCTCGGCGTACGCCGCCGCGACGGCGAGAGTTGAACAGCAGCGATGTCGGAGCTCAGCGCAGATCAGGCCTTCGCGCTCGCGCTCGAGCACCATCGGGCCGGCCGTCTGGCCGAAGCGGAGCGGGACTATCGGGAGATATTGCGACTCGAGCCGCAGCACGCCGACTCGCTGCACTTGCTCGGCGTGATCGCTCTGCAAGCCGGGAATCTCGAGGCCGCTCGCGCGCTGCTTCAGCGGGCGGTGGATTTGCGACCCGACGCGGCGGTGTGCCGAAATAGTCTGGGACAGGTTTTCGAGAGCCTCGGGCGCGCCGATGAAGCCGCCCGTTGTTACGAGGCGGCGATCGAGCTCGATCCCGGTTACGCCGAGGGCTACAACAACCTCGGTTACCTCCGCGCGCGGCAGGATCGCACAACGGACGCCGAGGCCCTCTATCGCCAAGCCATCGATCTCGACCCCGAGTATGCCGAGCCGCATACGAACCGCGGCAACCTCCTCAAGGATCGAGGCGAGCTCGACGCGGCGATCGGCTGTTATCGGCGCGGCATCGAGCTACGCCCGGACTTGTCGGAGCTCCACAGCAACCTGCTTCTGACGCTCCACTATCATCCCGGCTACTCGCCGGCCGATCTTTTGCGCGAGCATCGCTCGTGGGCCGAGCGGCACGTGGCGCCGCTCGCGGCGGTCCGGCGTCCGCACGAGAACGCGCCCGAACCGGACCGCCGGCTTCGCGTCGGCTACGTGTCGCCCGATTTTCGCGAGCATCCCGTGGCGCGCTTCGTTCTGCCGCTGTTCCGGGAGCACGACCGGCGGCAGTTCGAGGTGTTTACGTACTCCGACGTGACGAGGCCGGACGCCGTCACCGGCTTGGTCCGCGAGCACGTGGATCGATGGCGCGACGTCGCGATGCTCGGGGACGAGCAGCTCGCCGACGCCGTCCGCGCGGACGGCATCGATATCCTCGTGGACCTCGCCGCGCATTCGGGCCATAACCGACTGCTCGCGTTCGCGCGCAAGCCGGCGCCGGTTGAGATCACATATCTCGCCTATTGCAGCACCACGGGCGTCGACGCGATCGACTATCGAGTGACCGACCGTTTTCTCGACCCGCCGGGAGACCCGAGCCACTACACCGAGACCTCGCTGCACCTGCCGCGCTGCTATTGGTGTTATTCCGTGCCGCCGCTGCCGGGTTTTGAGCCTCCGCCGGCGCCGGAGCGCCGCGCCGGCCCGCCGACCTTCGGTTGCCTCAACAATTTCGCCAAGGTCACCGGCGTCACGCTCGACCTCTGGATGCGCCTGCTGCGGCGCGTGCCCGAGGCGCGGCTCCTCGTCTATGCGCGCACCGAGGCCCATCGCGACCGCGTGCGGGGGGCCATGCGCGAGGCGGGCGTGGAGGAATCACGCGCGGCTTTCGTGGGCCGCCAACCGCTCGCGGATTACTTGGAGACCTACCGTCTGATCGACGTCGCGCTCGACCCGCATCCGTACGGCGGGGGCACGACGACCTGCGATGCGCTGTGGATGGGTGTGCCGGTCGTCAGCCTCGCGGGCCGCACGGCCGTCTCGCGAGCGGGCTCGACGCTGCTAGCCAACGTCGGTCTCGAGCACCTCGTGGCGCGCAGCGAGGAGCAGTACGTCGAGCTCGCGGCCGGGTTGATCCGCGATACGAATGGGCTGGCCGCGTTGCGGCGCGGGCTTAGGCGCAGCATCGAGTCGTCGCCGATCATGGCTGCCCCGCAGTTCACCCGCGACCTCGAGGCGGCGTTCAGGTCCGTCTGGCGTGCCTGGTGCGCGAGTCGTCACGTTGCGTAGCCATAGCGCGCGAGGACCTCGCGCGCGGAGCCGGCGAATGCGACGAGCTCGGCATCGCGCCGAAACGCGAAGGCCCGGCCCGGCTCGAGGCCGTCGAGCAGCCCCCCGCCCTGCGCCGGCGCCGGCACGCGACAGAACTTCGCGATCGCCGGAATGACGCGTTCAGGCTGCGTCAGCAGATCCTCGTAGCGGATCTCGAGCGCGCGCTCGCCGAGCGCCGCGGACTCCTGGCGCGCCTTCTCGACGTACTGCTCCCACATCGTGAGCGCCTCGGCAAGAGTCCAGCCGCGGCGTGACGACAAGACGCCGAGTGCGTGATCCTTGATGACGGTCAGCGCCGAAGGAACCGACTCGCCGGTCGCCGCACGCAGCGCCTGCGCATGCCGGCGCGCGAGACTCGCAGCGACGTCCACGCCGTGACGGACGATGTGGAGGGCCCGCAGATTCGGGAAGACCTGCCTCCACACCGGCAGCGTGAACGTGTTTCGCGGGTCCTTCCAGCCGAAAGGCGGCGGCTCCTTGGCACCCGCTTCGAGATGCCAACCGGAGGGGCCCGCGTACTTTTCTAGCTGCGCCGCGAGCGCGTCGCGGGCGCTCGCCGCAAGCTGCGCCACGACGGCGGGCTGCGCGAGCATGAAATGGGCCGACATGGGCTCGGACCAGAAGGCTCCGCATTGATGAAGAATTCCTTCATTGATCAGCATGAACGCGACCGACTCGGAATCCGCTTGGACGTCCGCGCCCATGAAAACGCCGAGCTTGCCCAAAACCTCGACGAGCAGCCGCGTGCCCGAGCGATGCATGCCGATGACTACCAGCGGGCTCAGCTTTAGCAGCCGTGCGTCCATGTGCGCGGCGCCCGTCAGCAGACCATCCAGAACGCGAGCGTCAAGCGCGGGGACTCGTAGAAGGAGTTCTGTGGGTGATAGGCGGCATGAAAGTACTCGGACGGAAAAATCAGCAGGCGCCCCGGCACCATGTCGACCGTTCCGACAGTCTCCCACCACTCGTCGGCCCCGCCACCCCAATAATCCAGTCCCGTTTCCGCGATCCGGGAATCTTCCCGAATCGCCCGGGCGTAAGGCTCATCGATCACGAGCGAGCCCGATTTCTTGAAGCGGAAGAATGCGGTGCCACCCGAGCACTCCTCGCGCCGGTTCAAGTAAACGATGCAAGTGAAAGACCGGGTCACATTCGGCGTCATGTCGCTGTGGGGCACTGCGAAATCGGCGCGTTTCTCGCGGATCTGCATGAACCAGTTGACGTCCACGCACGCGTCCGCCGGCCGCGTCTTTTTCTCATAGACCTTGAGAATGGCCTGCTGCGCGGCGGCAATCATGCCGTTCGGGTACCGGATCGGAAAACGCAGCCGGCAATCGTAGTAGTCGACGAAATTCCGCCCGCCGTTCTCGAGCTTCCAGTTCGCCGCGGGCGCGCGGCCGACCACGTCCCGTGCCTCTTCCGGATGTTTCAGGAAATCATCGATGACGATCGTCGGGATCGCGTTTTGGATCGGCTCCAAGCTGAGCCTCAAATCCGGGCGAACCTCGAAAAGCTCGTTGAACAGGAACGGCTTCCCGTCGGAGCTCCTCGCTCGAGGAGCTGCTTCGCTCGCCGCCGCATCCTCGCGTTGCGGAGCGATCACCGGAGCCCGCGCCTCATCGCCGCCGGCCGGCGGCGCGGAGGCCTGCGGCGCCGCCTCGCGCAGGTTCACCGCAATCGAGATCCTGACCTGGTCGCTCTTGTTGCACTGGACGTAATGCGGCAGCCACGACTCGAACATGACCAAGCGGCCGGGCTGCGGCTCCACCGCGATTTCGCGGCGCGTGAGCGGGTCGCTGCCGGCGGTCTTGGTGAACTCTCGATAGCTTCGCCGGGCGCCGATAGGGTCGGGCAGCACGATGCAGCCGCAGTCCTTGGGCGCTTCGACGTAGTAGCTGCAAGACAGCAGGCTGCCATCGTGCGAGTGCTGAGCCTCCTGCGCGCCGGGCTGGAAAACGTTGATCCACGAGCGTTCGATCTCGAGCCGCCGGGGCGGCAGCCGCAGCCCCTGTTCGAGAAACGTCTTGGCCGCGCCGATGACGAATTGCTCGAGCTCCTCGAGCTTGGCGTCGGCCAGGATCTGTGCCTCGGGCTTGTAGTAAGACGTCGCCACGGACTCCTCGGGCGAGGGCTCGATGTCGCGCTTGGCGCGCTCGGATTCGAGATACGCGGCCACCTTGGCCTGGATGGCGTCGCGCACGGCCGGATCGATGTCCTCGACCAACAGCGGCACGGAAAACAAGGGGTTGATGGACACGGCGGAGCCGCTACCCGCCGCCCAGGCTGAAGTTGATGGCGATGGAGATGCGCTCGCGCGTGCCGCGATAGGGGCGCACGCCGTGCGACAGCCAGCTCGGGAAGACGACGCACATGCCGGCGCGCGGCGGCAGCCTCTGTGCCTCGCCGAGAGCTGCGCCGTCCGGGCCGGGGAACGTCAGATACGGCGCGTACATGACCGGGGCCACGCCGCGCGGGTCCTGGATCTCGAACTCCCCGCCGAGCGAGGGGTCGGTGCCGATGCCGCCGTCGTCGACGTAGTAGGTGGCGGACCAGAGCGCGCCGGGATGGGTGTGGAACTGGTTGCCGTGGCCGTGCCGGTTGACGTTGGCCCAGGAGTTGACCCGCCAGGCGAGCTCGTGCCGTTGGCCGGCGCGATCGACGGTGATCTCGTCGGCGATGGCCCGGACGAAGCTAACCACCTTCTGCATCGGCGCACCGCCCCATTGATGCAAGTCCCAGCTCGACTGCCAGCCACCGTGGTTGGAACGCTGTACCGACTCGCTGGCCGCCTCGCGGGCGAGGATGATGCGCTTGAGCTCGGCGTTGAGCAGGTCCGCGTCCGGCATCGTGGCGACCACGAGGGGCGTTGGGAAAAGATTGAGCAGGGTCAGCGGCGGCGGGTCGCCGCCTGCGGCTCCCTGCGGCCCCGCCGGTTGACCTGCGGTCGGCCGTGCCATTTCCTTCTCTCCGATCGTGTGGAGTGCGGACATCCTATCGTCTCCGGGCGCGGAATTCAGCCGTCCACCGCTATACTCCGAGAAAACGAAGGCGAGGATGAGTTCATGCTGACCGAGGAAAGCGTTCGCACGGCCGTGGCGAACGCGACCGACTTCATCAACCGCACGCGCGAGCCTTATGCCTTGCTGTTTCTCGACATCATGCACCGGCGCTGTGGAGTCCAGCAGTTCGCCGATGCGCTCAAACGCTTCGACGAAGTGCTGGCCGAACGACCGCAAGAGGCGCCTTTGCTGCGCGTGCTTCGCCGCATCGCCGATGCCGACAATCCCCTGCGGCCCGACGACTGGGATCACGTGCAAATACAAGCGGACCGCATCCTCGTCTCGGCGCTCTATTGCGATCGGCTGGGTTTACCCCCGTCGTTCGCAGAAGTGCTCGACAAAGCAGTGCGAGCGGGCGGATACCACGCTACGCACGCGCTGCTCGCATGGACCTGGATTCAGGACAACCGCTGCGCACTGGCGCTTCCCGACGGGTTCGTCGACGAGATGTACCGCGCCGTGGCCGCGATCGTCGACGACCGCCCGACCCTGGTGAACGACCTCAAGCTCGAAGCCGCCGCATTCCTTTGCTTGGCGCGCCAGGGCGCGCGCGTCGACCCTCGTTTCGTCCAGCGCGTCGTCGCGATTCAGAACGCCGACGGCGGCTGGGGGAGACCGGACGACGTCGGCTTAAGCAAGCCGGACGAGTCGTCTTGGCACTCCACGATCCTGGCCCTGTTGCTGCTGCTGCACGTGGCATTCCCCGCCGCTTGAGCACCGGCGCGCGCAGCAAAATTGCTCCTGCATTTCCTGCATGCGCGCCGTCCCTGGCGCGGAGCCGCAAAATGCTCCTGCATTTGCGGCATGTCCGCCATCCCTGGCGGCCACAGGAATTTGCTCCTGCATTTCCTGCATGTCGGCCATCCATGGCCGCCAAAAAAAAAGCGGCGGGCCGAAGCCCGCCGCTCGAGATCACGAGTCCAGTTCGATCAGAACTCGAGACTCATGCTGACGAAATACCGCCGGCCGAGCGGATCGTACGTCGAACCGTCGCCGGTGCGCGTGCAGTCCGTCGGGAACGGCGTTGCGGTCGGATTGGCACCGACGCACGGCGGCTCCT